>NZ_AYVL01000006.1 GCF_000502835.1 Mesorhizobium sp. LSJC280B00 | reverse complement strand
CGAAGGCGACTGGACGATGCGCGCCTACCGCGAGCACGCGGTCGAGACGATCCGCAAACAGGTCGGCAAGGGCAAGGTGATCTGCGCGCTGTCGGGCGGCGTCGATTCCTCGGTCGCGGCCTTGCTGATCCATGAGGCGGTCGGCGACCAGCTCACCTGCATCCTTGTCGACCACGGTCTGATGCGCAAGGACGAGGCATCAGGCGTGGTGGAGATGTTTCGCCAGCATTACAATCTGCCGCTGATCCTGGTCGACGCTTCGGACCGTTTCATCGGCGCGCTCGAGGGCGAGTCGGACCCCGAGAAGAAGCGCAAGACCATCGGGCGGCTGTTCATCGAAGTGTTCGAGGAGGAGGCCGAGAAGCTCGGCGGCGCCGATTTCCTGGCACAAGGCACCCTCTATCCCGACGTCATCGAAAGCGTCTCTTTCAGCGGCGGCCCGTCGGTGACCATCAAGTCGCATCACAATGTCGGTGGCTTGCCCGAACGCATGAACATGCAGCTGGTCGAGCCGCTGCGCGAATTGTTCAAGGACGAGGTGAGGGCGCTCGGCAAGGAGCTCGGCCTGCCCGACAGCTTCATTGGCCGGCATCCGTTCCCCGGTCCCGGTCTCGCCATCCGCTGTCCGGGCGGCATCACCCGCGAAAAGCTGGAGATCCTGCGCGAGGCCGACGCCATCTATCTCGACGAGATCCGCAAGGCCGGTCTCTACGACGCCATCTGGCAGGCCTTCGCCGTGCTGCTGCCGGTGCAGACCGTCGGCGTGATGGGCGACGGCCGCACCTACGAGTTCGTCTGCGCGCTGCGCGCCGTCACCTCGGTCGACGGCATGACGGCAGACTTCTACCATTACGACATGGCATTCCTGGGAGCAGCCGCCACCCGCATCATCAACGAGGTACGCGGCATCAACCGCGTGGTCTACGACGTGACGAGCAAGCCGCCAGGCACCATCGAGTGGGAGTGACGAGGAGTACTGCGGAGTAGAAGAGGATAGAGCAGCATGTTTAAGGCGATGTTGGCTCGGCGATAATAGTCAATAGTCCCAGCCCCCGGCCACCCGGCGACGGCATAGACGAAGCATCTGGCCGATCGGCGAATGTCTGGAACGAACGTCCCACAGAGAAGGGTGGAGCAGCCTAGCCTTGCTGGGTTTGACACCCGGGGTCCGCGGCAACTGCCACCGGCGAGGCGTTGCATCTGCCGGCCACGTATCCTTTCGCTGGGTTCATCCGTCTTAGCTGTTCATGGGCACGGTCATCCTTGACATCGCCCTCCTGGACGAATTGGAGCGTGACATGAACAGCAAGCAGAGCCTGGCGAACAAGATACACTACGAAACGCTTGCGGAGGCCTGGCGCAGCGGTCGAGAATCGCCACAGGAAGCATCCGAGTGGTCCGTTTTGACGGCAGAACCGGGCGGCGTCGATTACGTCGAGACCAACCTCGGCGACAAGACCGCGCTGTGGGTTCAGCCAAAAACGGCGGCCAAAGACCGGGTCATGCTTTACCTGCACGGCGGTGGCTATGTCGGCGGATCGATCTGGACCCATCGCAAGATGGTCGGACACCTTGCTAAGGCGATCGGCTGTTACGCTCTGCTCGCTACGTACGACTACGTTTTCCAGAGCAAGTTTCCGCGCCAAATCGAGCAGGCCGTGACCGCGTTCGAATGGCTCGCCGAGCAGGGTGTCGCGCCGAAGCACACCATAGCTGCAGGCGATTCCGCTGGTGCTGGCCTGATCGTTGCGGCGGCGATGAAACTCCGCGATGCGGGGCGGCCGCTGCCGGCCGCGATTCTCAGCATCTCTGGCTGGTATGATCTGTCGGCGAGCGGGCACTCCTACGAAAGCAACCGCGAGAAGGACGCCTTCTTCCAGAGGGCGGTCGTGGATATGCTGGTATCGCAAGTCCTTGCAGGGACCGATCCCCGGCATCCACTCGCCAGCCCGATCTTTGCCGATCTGAAGGGCCTGCCGCCGATCTATCTGCAAGTGGGTGGAGACGAAACCCTGCTCGACGACAGCCGAGCGCTTGCCGATCGCGCAAAGGCCGCCGGCGTCGAGGCGCGCCTGGACGTATTTCCGGGGATGCTGCACTCGTTCCAGATGATGGCTGGGCGCGCGCCCGAAGCCGACGACGCGATCGCGCGGTCGGCACAATGGGTTCGCCCCAAGCTTGGTCTGGCCGCAACCGCGGCAACACGCGCTGAAGGTCAGGAGGTCGCATGACTGGCAAATTGAAACCAAGATGTGGCAGCTGAAGGACATGCCCGAGCGACCGACCGGCCTGTTCGATGCGCGATATCGCGCCTTCCTCGAGACGGTGTCAGGCGTCCGCGCCCAACTGCATCGCTACTGCGCCCGCATGACGGGCTCACGCCTCGACGGTGAGGATCTCGTGCAGGAGACGCTGTTCGAGGCCTACACGAAGATTGAGACCCTCGACGATGCCCGCCGGCTGAAGCCCTGGCTGTTTCGCATCGCTCACAATCGCTGCATCGACTTTCTGAGGCGACGCGATGTGCGCGAGCGCGCGGAGCACGCCTATTCGGACGACATCGGCGTTGTCTCTGCAGAGCCGGCAGCGACCGATGCACGCCGCGCCATCGAACGGCTGGTTGGCCGCTTGCCGCCCAAGGAGCGCGCCTGCATCCTCCTGAAGGACGTGTTCGACTATTCGCTGGAAGAGACCGCAGAACTCGTGGACTCGACGGTTGGGGGCGTCAAATCCGCGCTCTCCCGCGGACGGGCGAAGCTCGCCGACTTGCCCCCTGAACCTGCCGGTGAACCGAACCGTCCGCTTGATCCCGACACCGCGCGGCTCTTGCAGCGCTATGTTGACCTCTTCAACCGCCATGACTGGGATGGCGTGCGGAGCCTCACCAGCGCCGATGCTCGGTTGCGGGTCGCCGACTGCTTCGACGGCCTGCTCAGAAGTTCTCCCTATTTCGTCGAATACGAGCGAAACCCGGAGACGTGGACCATGGTGTTGGGGGCGATCGACGGAGAGCCTGTCCTGATCGTGCTCTTCCAGCGAGGCGACCGGTGGCAGGTCGCGTGGCCGGTTCGTGTCCATGTCGCCGGTCGCGTCATCGATCGCATCGAAGATTATTATGCCTGTCCATGGATGTTGGAAAACGCCGCGGAATCCGACCTGAAACTCATGACTGGGCCAGCCGTTTTGGGAAGAGCATAAGGCGACGATTTCTCACTTCTGGCCTGGCGGAGTTACGATGGTGCGTCCTCAACGAAAAATCGTGGCGTGCCTCGGGTCGAGCAGCACGGCGGGCAAGGGCCAGGCATTCGATTGGATGGCGGAGCTCCGCCGGCGGCCGGGCAACGGGCAATTTGAGTTCCGGAATTTTGGCGTCGGCGGCGACTTGGCCTACAACGCGCTGCAGCGGTTGCCGGATGTGCTCGCCTGTCGTCCCGACAAGGTCATCGTCTGGGTCGGCGGGAATGATGTTCTCACGCTCGTGTCACGCAAAGTGCGGCGGTTCTTTACGTTTTGGAAGCGTCTGCCCCGCACGCCTTCGCCCGATTGGTTCCACGAGAATCTGGCCGAGATAGCACGCAGGCTGAAGCGCGAGACGGCGGCGGACATCGGCCTTTGCTCGCTCCCTCCGATAGGAGAAGCGCCGGATTCGGACGACCCGTTCCAGAGCGAGCTCAACCGGCGGATCAAGGAATATTCTGCGATCGTGGCGGCCATCGCGCACGAGGAACGCTGCGGCTATGTCCCGCTCCATGAGGCGCTCACCGAGGCGGTTCGCGCCTCGCCTGGCCGGGCCTACACGGCGTTCAACTTTCTTCCATTCTATCGCGATGCTTTTCGCGTACTGGTGCTGCGGCAGCGTCCGGATGATGTCGCCCGCGTAAATGGCTGGCTATTTCACACCGACGGCGTGCACTTGAACAGCCGGGCAGGGCTGATCGTGGCGGATCGCCTACAGAAATTCGTTCAGGCCTGAACCCTGAGCGGCAAGGCTGTATCCGATTTGCGCACCTATCTGAATGTCTTATCGCGCAGGCTGGCGGCCGGTTTATCGACCTAGCAACATCGCCACGCGCGATGCCAAAAGTTTAACGACGAACCCTAGAGGATAACCCCGGTGGCTCGGCACGTCGTCAGGAATGACATCGCTGTCCGACTTGAACTTAGTGCAAATCCGCAGCTGCAGTGGCGGGAGTTCTCCGTGAAACCGCGCTCTGTATGCCGAGACCCAATGCGGACCTCTATCGAAGTTCATTAACATCGCTGAATTGCAGCACATGGCGATGACCCTATTCGTGGCTGAAGTTTCCTTAAGCTTGTAACCCCTCAGCAATTCGGCCCCCTTGGAGCACTCGATGCGGTCCTTTCGATAGAGGATGTATGCGGTGCCGCCATCGGGATCGCGTATGGCGCCAGCACCTGGCAAAGCTTCGATCTGATCAGCTCCCTTCCGGCAGTCGTCGCAGTAGCAGGCACTGCTCACGATCGGCCTGCCAAAGGCTTTGAGTTCGACGCCACCGCAAGAGCAAGTTGCGGTCATGATAGGTGAGTGCGTCATCTGCTGGTGATCATCATGCGATTGCCCTCGCTGTCCCGAAATTCCGCGATCGTGCGCCCCGGTTGCCATGGCGCGGGGCGCGGTTCTGCTATGATCTCGGCGCCTCGCGATTTGAGTCTCTGAACGGTGACTTCGATTTCGTTGTCAACCAGCACGAGGACGGGCCCCTCAGATGGTGTTTCGTCCTTGCGCCTTAGGAAGTGGAGGGTGGTTTCGGCACCTGGAAATCCGAGTTCGATCCATCGCCACCCATCATTGCCCATTGGCTGATCGGCGACGACGCGGCAGTTCAGGTGATCGATGTAGAACGCCTTGGCGCGTTCCTGGTCGAACACCGGAAGCTCCGCGAACTGGATGTGCATTGTCGATCTCTCCCCATTGCATCTCGGTCCAAATCAAACTAGACGGTCCAGTACCATGAATCAATCGGCAGCGGACACGCCAGGAGCATGACCACGACGCGTTCAGCAGGTGTTTCAGAAGAACTCGAACCGCACGGCCGGTCGGCGAAAAAGCGGCGGGCCATCCTCGAGGCGGCGACAGAAGTGTTTCTGCAAAAGGGCTATCTGGCCACCAATATGGACGAGATCGCGGCGCTTGCGGCGGTGTCGAAACAGACCGTCTACAAGAATTTTCCGAACAAGGAGATGCTGTTCGTGGAGATCGTGAGCAGCGTGACCAATCGAGCCAGCGATAGGGTCCACAGTAAAATGCCCGAACTCGCCGAGGGCGAAGATATTGCCGATTATCTTCAGCGCTATGCGTACCGACAGCTTACCACTGTACTCACGCCGCGCGTCATGCAGCTGCGCCGTCTGGTGATCGGCGAGGTCGGCCGCTTCCCAGAACTGGCAAAGGCGCTCTTCGATGGCGGACCCGGGCGCGCAATTGCGGCGATGGCAGTGTTGTTCGAGCGCTTGGCTGATCGCGGCCTGCTTGCGATCGATGATCCGGCCGTCGCCGCTTCCCAGTTCAATTGGTTGATTATGGGCGAGCCATTGAACAGGGCCATGCTGTTGGGTGACGAGTCGATTCCGAAACCGGCGAAGCTTCGACGGCACGCCGCGGCCGGCGTACGGGTGTTCCTTGCGTCATACGGCAAGTGAGGCACGCCACGGCGACGAGCGAATGCCGGGCGCTACCGTGCGGACCGTTCGGCCGTGTTTGACGGTCCTTTTTTTGGTCCCCAGTGGGTCGCGGCTTGTTGCGGCGCGGCTGTCGAAAATCGACCGATTGTTGTCGATAGTCGCCGAAACCGAGCCGATCCCGAATCGCCGAAATTCCCTTTTGAAATCAAGAGCGCAGATTTCTGACGAATCGCAGAGTCGGTTCTTTAGGGCGTGCAGAAAAGTTTGTGCTGCCGCGTCAACGCGTTACCATGGCTCAAAACGATCGAGTGGGAGTGAGGGAAACGGCGATGATAGGCGGCTCTAGCGTAGAATTTCGCAGAAAATACAATGATTTGCGGGCAGGGCAGACTGCTAGCCAGGGCACATTATCAATGGAATTGACAAACCTATCAAGCCATTGAAATCGTTAAGTTTATCGGAGCGCCTGGCGCGGCTCGCAGCTTGTAGCAGATCACTCTGACGGTACTTTTGACGGTGCTTTTGTATCCGACAGAGCATTCTAAAAAGTACCGTCATTCCTTTTTAGGGTTTGACGGTACTTTTCTGTGTGTCAACGCTTTGAAATATATAACGAAAATTACCCGTAGCATGACATTTCCGCGCTGACGGTACTTTAGTTATCGACATACATAGTTTCAGCTTTGGCTGCGGTACCGATCGATGTTCCGGACCCGATCGCATATCGTCGGATGGCACCGTCGCATCACCTATCAAATGTTGTCCCGACTGCTGCCGGATCTGCGATGGAGAGAAGCGTCGACCGCATCCAGGCGGGAGCTTGGACCGCGGTAGATGCGAGCGTCTTTTTATCGTTGGGAGAAAGATGAGGTGCCGCGATCTGTGCAAGCTCGGCCGCGCGCGCCGGCCCAATATGACGAAGCGCCTGGACGACGGTCCCGGCCAAGCTGCCCGGAGCAATCAAATGCTTATCCGCCCGCGTGGTCGTTGCCACCGTGCGCGGCGATGAACATGGCGACGGCCGACCGGCAATAGGATTCGATTTCGTTGTCGTCCTCTGCTCTCGCCTGATCGAAGTGTGCGATAATCAGGAGATCGGATCCTTTGAAAAGCGCGGCAAACAAGCGGGCGGACCGGAGAGGATCGGGCACGTTCAGAACCGCCTTCGCGTGCAACTGACGCAACAGGGCCTCGATTTGGGCGATGACATGGGCGGGGCCGGCTTCGTATTGGAGCTTGCTTAACGACTTTTGATTCGTCTTGTCGGCCATGATCATGGCTTCGACACTGCGGACGTCCGAGCTCAACAGCGTGCGAAGCAGGGATGATCCCACCGCCATGAGCTGATCTTCGGCCGAACCGTCGACGCCTTCAAAAAGGGCCTGTGGTGCAAACTGATGGCAGCGGGCCGCGATGGCCGCGCTGAACAGCGCCTCCTTGTTCTCGAAGTGCCGATAGATGCTGAGCTTGGATATCTTCGCCCGCTGGGCGACCTTGTCTAATGTCGTCGCTTGAAAACCCAATTCCACAAAGAGTTCGCACGCGGCGTCGACTATCGTTTGGCCAAGCGCCTCGTTGGCGGGCCGGCCGCGCCGGCCCTGGCTGTTTTCGGTCACGACAATTCCAGTACTTGACAGTATCCTAATTCTTGCATTACGATACCATGTAGTATCTGAAATGTGCAAGCCAATGGATAGGTTTCAACCTGTCCTCCAAATCAAGTTTCCCCGGGCCGCCCGGCGATATCGAATGCGGCATTGTCCGGCCGGTCAACACAGTGATGGGCGACTTTCTCGTCGATGCCGAAGCCCTGCTCGCTGCCCGTCTCGAGCGCGTATCGCTGGACGATATTTCGCGCCAGGCCCGGCCCAACCCCCTCCATCCACAACACGGAGCTTATCACCATGGATGACGTCATCATCATCGGCGGCAGCTTTGCCGGTCTCGCCGGCGCCCTGCAGCTCGGCCGTGCCCGCCGCAAGGTCACCGTTCTCGATACCGGCCTGCCGCGCAATCGCTTCGCCGGCCACTCGCATGGCCTGCTCGGTCACGATCACAAGCCACCGCTGGACATCCTGGCCGAGGCGCGGCAGCAGCTGGCGCGTTATCCCACGATCAGGCTGGTCAGTGCCCGGGCCGACAGCGTCTCCGGCGCCATCGACGATTTCTCCGTCCTCATTGGCGATGGCGAAAGCCTTGGGGCGCGGCGCCTGATCCTGAGCTATGGCGTCGCCGACCAGATGCCTGATGTTCCGGGCTTTGCCGAAAGCTGGGGCACGTCCATCGTACCCTGCCCCTATTGCGACGGCTTTGAAGTCGCCGGCCAGCATTGGGGCCTCGTCTGGTCCGGCCCGCAGTCGCATACTTATGTCAGGCTGTACCACGATTGGACCGACACGTTGACGCTCTTCGCCGATGGTCACGACATTCCACCCGATATCCGGGCCGATCTGGCGCGCCGCAACATACCTGTCGTCGATGGCCGGATCACCGAGATCGCCCATCACGGGGGCCATATCGCCACCGTCAATCTCGATACCGGCCGCAATGTCGCGGTCGACATCCTGTTCGCCCATCCGCGCAACAAGCCGTCCGCAAGCCTGCATGAATCACTGGGCCTCGCCACGGTCGATACGTCCCTCGGCATCGTCCTCAAGGTCGACGAGCGCCGCGAAACCAGCATTCCCGGCATCTACGCCGCCGGCGACCTCGCCAACCCCCTCATGGCCTCGGTCACCACGGCATCATCGCACGGCGCGATGGCGGGCATCTTCTCCCAGCAGTCGATGCTGGTTTGAGAGCACAGATTCCCTTCTCCGGTTGCCGCGGGCTATCATATTCTGAAGGTTGCGGGCCGGTGCCACGGAACGCGGGCCCCCTCTCCCCTGAGGGGAGAGCCTAGCAAAGAAAGAATCAGAACAAGGATATGGCATGGCAGAGAAAAATGTTTATCAGGTAGCCGACTGGAATGGCCAAAGCGGGGAGCGCTGGGTCGCTTACCAGGCCCGGCTCGATGCCATGATGGCGGTGTTCGGCCAGGCCGCGATCGAAGCCGCCGCGCCCGCCACGGGCGAACGCGTGCTGGACGTCGGCTGCGGCGCGGGGGCGTCTAGTCTGGATCTGGCCGCCCGCGTCGGCGCGGGGGGCCATGTGCTAGGCGTGGACATATCCGAACCGCTGATCGGCAGAGCGCGCGCGCTAGCGCCGCAGGATACGCCGGCCCTGTTCCAGGTGGCCGACGCCAGCAGCACCGCGTTGCCCGAGGGCGCGTTCGACATCCTGTTCTCGCGCTTCGGAGTGATGTTCTTTGACGATCCTACGGCGGCGTTCGCTCATATGCGCCGTGCGCTCAAGCCGGGCGCGCGGGTCGCTTTCGTCTGCTGGCGCGGCATGGCCGAGAACGATTGGGTGCGCTTGCCGATGGGCGCGATCAAGGGCATCGTCCCGCCGACGGCGCCGCCCGATCCCGAAGCGCCCGGCCCGTTCTCGTTTGGCGACCAGGGGCGGGTGGCGCGTATTTTAACGGCGGCTGGCTTCACCGATGTCGCTATCGCGCCATTCGATGCCTCCATCCCGTTCGGCGAGGGGGGGACGCGGGACGCGGCGATCGACGACGCGGTGGAGATGACACTCGAGGTCGGCCCGCTGTCGCGCGCTCTCGCTGATCAGCCCGACGACATCCGCGCCCGCGCCTCGGCCGCGGTTCGTGCCGCCTTCGCGGGCCTCCCCGGCGAGCGGTCGGTGATGATCGACGGCGCGGCGTGGATCGTCATGGCACGCAATCCGGCAAGCTGACAGGGATTAACAGGGGAGACGCCCCCGCTCGGTGGAGCGGGGCGTCTTTGGCCGGTCAGATTGATGTCCCTTCTGGCTTGGAAGCCGCCATTAGCGAGCTAGAGGCTTTGATGGCGGGGTACAGCGTTTGCACGACACTCGAAAACGTTGGTGCACGTGCTTACGGAGCACGTAGCGGGTACGACGTCCGCACGCGATGTATTCGAGGCTGCACAGAACGCCGCCAAGGCGTAAGTCCGGGACGGATCAAGGCATGAGAGGAACTGCGTGTCGTTCAGGCTCTTGCGAGCCGTGACGGTCTTTTTGCCGACGGGATCGTGAAGGCACAGCTAAAGAATGTCGAAAATCGACCAATCGATGCCGATAGTCGCTGAAACCGAGCAGATTTTGAATCGCCGAAATTCTCCTTTGAATTCAAGAGCGCAAATTTCTGACGGATCGGGGAGACGGTTCTTCATTGCGTGCAGAAAGAATTTGTGCAGGGAATTCAATGCGTTACGATCACTTAAAACAATCGAGTGGGAATGAGGTTGGAGTACTGTCGGATATATTCGGAAATTGTTGGTCAACGATAGGAGGCGATAGTTCGCGGGCGATTCTGCAAGAACAAGCAGCCGTTTTGCAGGTCGGCGATAGACCTTCGATTATGTGTAGAGAGGCTCAAAGGGATCGATACACCGCGCCGTCCACAGCACATGCTTTGGATTGGGGTTGGAGCGCCGATCCAATTCCTCGGACAATAGACATTATGTTCCGTGGATTTGTATCATGGTCTAAGCCCCGGGGCGGGACCAACGAGACGAGCGCACGGCCGCCGAGCACAGCGGGGACGGCGCCGTAGCTGAATACGTTCTCGTGCCTCGCATAGTTTCAGAGTGCTCCCGCAATGCGTGGACCGTGCGCATGCCGTGCGCCAGATCCCTGTAGACTTAAGCGTGCCATGCTTCAGCAGCTTGGCCGACAGCGGACCCGAGTTGGCGAACGGAACAATTTGGTCGTCCTGCTACGCGACGAAGCGGACCACGCCACCATCCACCCGCAAAGCCGCGCCGGTGGTCGCCGAAGCCTGCTCCGAGCATGTGTAGATGATCATGTTGGCCACCTCATCGGTGGTCGCGAAGCGGTGGATGAGGCTCGTCGGACGCATCGCCTGCAGGAAGCCCTGCTCGGCTTCGTGCTGCGTGATTCCATTTGCGTCAGCCTGTTTCGCCATGAAGTTGCCCAGGATCTCAGAGCGGGTAGGTCCCGGCAGGACGGCGTTGACGGTGACGCCCGTGCCCGCGACCGCCTCGGCAAGCCCGCGTGAGACCGCGAGTTGAGCGGTCTTGGTCATGCCATAGTCGAGCATTTCCTTAGGGATGTTGACTGCGGATTCGCTACTTATGAACACGACGCGGCCCCAGCCTTTCGCCACCATCCGCGGCAGGTAATGACGGCTCGCGCGCACGCCACTCATTACGTTCAACTGGAAGAGGTCAAGCCAGTCCTCATCGGGGATATTTGCGATATCCTCGACGCCGTTGTAGCTCCGGATGTGTGCTGTACCGACGTTGTTCACAAGGATATCGGCGTCTGGCGCATGCGCGATCAAGGCCTTTGCCCCCTCCGCTGTCGCAAGATCAGCGGCGATACCCGAGATGTCGCTGCCGGGGAAGGCCTGCCGCATCTGCCGCACCGCCTCATCGACCCGAGCGTTTCCACGGCCGTTGACGACGACCGATGCACCGGCACGCGCCAACCCCTCCGCCGTCGCGCGGCCGATACCGGCGGTGGATCCGGTAACAATGGCCTTGCGGCCTTGGAGTTCGATATTCATCTCATTCATCTCCAAAAAATTAAATAGGAAGCGCAATCAATCCACTGTCGTCTTCGCTGTTTCCGCCTCCGCTGCGTGGGCGAGGCTTTCGACCCAGTCTTGGTGATACCGGTAGAGTGCGCCGGGATGTTTGCGCCCGAGCTCATCGAGGAAGAAGGGGCCCTGCTGCGTTTCCTCAGTCAGCACATGGCAGCCATGGTCCGTAGGCGTGATGACCCAGCCATGGTATGCGCTTGAGCCGGTCTCGTCGCCATCAACTGTCGTCGCCCATGCGAGCCTGCGAAGGGGCTCGCATTCCGTCACGACCAGACTCATCGGAAATCCAACCGTCACACGGCTGTATCGCGTTCCGAGCGCCAGTTCCGGCTCCCCCGTCAGAATCTTGACCTGATCCTCGGCGGGAAAGTAGCTCGACCAATTCTCGGCTTCGACGAGCAGCTTCCAGACCGCTTCAGGCGGCGCCTTCACGTCAATGTCGTTGAGTGCGTAGATGGCCGACGTTTTCGGATCATATCGCTTGGGCCAAGTCACATGGTCGTACATCGATTACTGCTCCTTCTTGAACAAATCCTGGAAGATGAGCTGGCCCCAAGTGCGGCCGCGTGCCTGCACCAGCGCGCCACCCTCGTTGAGCTTTCCCAGCTTGACGGGTGCGAACCCAAGTTGTTTGGCCAAGGCCGCCACGGGAGCGGTCGCGTCCTCGTCGTCGCTCGACAGAAAGACGACACGGTGCCCGCCCTGGACGATCGGATCGGCAGCCAGGGTGGCCGCAACCAGATGATTGAACCCTTTGACGAGCTTGGCGCCGGTGAACGCCTTCGCGACGAAGGCGGAGGACGGGAGACCGTCCAGCTCTTCAGGGACTGGAAACGCGTTCATCGCGTCGATGACTATCTTGCCTTCCCAGCTCGGCAGAGCCTTCGCAACCTCGCGATGCTCCCCGAACGGGACCGCCAAGATGATTGTGTCGGCCTCGAGTGCATCCCGCAGCGACTTGGCGACGACCGTGGGTCCAATCGCCCGAGCCTGCGGCGCCAACGCCTCGGGCGGCCGGCGGCTCGCGACGGCCACGTCGATGTTTTTACGGGCGAAGGCGTGGGCGAGGGCCTGGCCTATCTTACCGAATCCTACAATTGCGTAGCTCATAATGCTTCTCCGATCCGTGTTGGTATTGATTCCCCGGCCTTCAACGGCGCTGGGTTATTCGTTCCGCTGTGTGGCGACCTTTGCGTGGTCGTTCCACCATGGACACGCTAGTTCCCGCCGGTCAGCCGCTTCCCGCGATCCGGCGCGATTTCAGATGGCCGAGAAGCCGCCATCGACGGACAACTCCACCCCATTCACGAAGCTCGAATCGTCGGAAGCAAGAAACAGCGCGGCCGTCGCAATTTCCTCAGGACGCCCCATCTTTCCCCGCGGGATCAGGGATTCGAACATCTGCTTCGCCTCCTCGGTCAGAACTTGGTCCTGCATCGGTGTGGCGATCGGCCCCGGGTGCAGCACGTTCACCCGGATATTCCTGCCCTTGAGTTCGTTGAGCCACCCGCGTGCGAATGCGTGCAGCGCCGCCTTGCTCGCCGCATACACGCTGTAACCAGGAAAACCTTTCACCGAAGCAACTGACCCGGTCATGAAGATCGATCCGCCATCGTTGAACAGCGGCAACGCCTTCTGAACCGTAAACAGCGTGCCGCGCGTATTCAGGCCGAAGGCCGCATCGAAGTGCTGCTCGGTAATCTCGCCCAGTGGGACGGCTTCGCCCGTGCCGGCGCTCGCGTACAGGACGTCGATCCTGCCCTTTTCCCGCTTGACTGTATCGAACAGGCGGTCGAGGTCGTCGAGATTGGCCGCGTCGCCGCGCACGCCGGTCACGTTCCGGCCGATCAGCTTGACGGCCTCGTCCAGCGCCTCCTGTCTCCGGCCCGTGATGAAAACATAGGCGCCTTCTTCAACGAACCGCTTGGCGCTCGCCAGCGCCATGCCGCTCGATCCACCCGTGATGACTGCAACCTTACCCTCAAGCTTTCCCATGACTTCTCCTTTCGTGGTGTCGGGACGGCATCTGCCTCCGAGAACCTCGAAATGGGTCCGCCGGCGTCAGTTGTTGAGTGCGGAAGCGCGCACATCGGTGGTGCGAAATCGATCCGGCTGGACGACTGACGCCAGCCGCGACGATCGGCGTCCGCCGTTCGGAATTGAGCCGCGCTCGTCGACATAGGCTATGATGACCGCCCGTACTGCTGTTCGATGTGTTAGATACGGGCTTTGGAAGGCGCACCGCGCGGTGCCGGATTGCACCATGATCGACTGGGATGACGTTCGCTACTTTCTTGCCGTCGCGCGCGGAGGCTCGGTGCGGGCCGCTGCCGAGCGCCTCGGTGTGAACCACTCGACCGTGCTGCGACGCGTCGCCCAGCTCGAGGAACGCCTCGGGGTGCAGATGTTCGAAAAGCTGCCTTCGGGCTACCGCCTGACGGCTGCGGGCGAGGAGGTCCTCGAGTTCGCGGACCAGATGGAAGTGTCGTCGCACCTGCTGGAGACGCGCGTCTTCGGGCGCGACCAGAGCGTGCGCGGGCTTCTGCGGGTGACGCTGGCACCGCCCCTCGCGACACACCTGCTCATGCCGGACTTCGCCGATTTCGCGCGTCTGCATCCGGACATCGAGATGGAAATCTTGTCGTCCGGCGAGCTGGCAAATCTGACCAACCGAGAGGCCGACGTCGCGATCCGCGTCGTCTACGACCGCAAAACCCTGCCGCTCAATCTTCATGGCCTGAAGGGACCGGAGGTGTTCGGCGGCGTCTATATGTCCTGTGATCGACTAGCCGCGTGGCGTGCGGGCGCGCCTGATCCCATCCGGTGGATCGTCATAAGCATTCATGGAATTCCGGAATGGGCCAGCGAGGGTGAGGTTCGCACCACGGGGGTTCCCTTCAGGACCACGGACGCCGAGGCGCAGATCGTTGCTGTACGGCAAGGGCTCGGGATCACGACACTGCCCTGCTTCGTCGGCGATGCCGACCCCCTACTGGTGAGGGTGCCGGGCACCGACCTGCACATGTACGGAACGCTCTGGCTTCTCACACAGGGGGAGACACGCAAGACGAAGCGCGTACGGCTCTTCACGGAGTTCGTATCCCGCAGGCTCGCCGCGTACGCGCCGCTTCTCGCGGGGCTGTCCATATCGCGCGACTGACGCCTGGCAGGTCGCCGATGGCGCTGTCTCGAGCGTACCGCTGTAGAAGGGCCATTCTCGGCGTTGAAAAACAATTGCTCTTTGAAGACTGTGGCGCGTACAGCTATTTCGAAATCCATGATTGGTATGAGAAGCTTTGCCCGAGCACCGCGCCGCACGAATGATGACGCGCAGCGCAACCAAATTGGGGAGGATTCAAAATATTGGTATGCGATGCTTGATTGTCACGGCTCATCCACTCAATCCAAGCCTTTGCCAAACGCTTTCGAACGCAGCTATCGACACCCTGATGGATGCGAAGCACCAGTGCCGACATGTTGATCTGTATCGATCTGGCTTCTTCCCGGCTCTTACACCGGCGGAGCGCGCGAGCTACTATTCCGGATTCGAGACTACAGAGGTAGCTAAAGAGATTGAGGATCTTCTCTGGGCCGAGACTATCGTCTTGATTTTTCCCACGTGGTGGTTCGGACCTCCAGCTATATTGAAGGGCTGATTCGACAGGGTATGGGTGCCTGGTATTGCATACCATCACGCAGCCGATCTTGGTGCCATACAACCGCGACTTCGCCAGTTAAGGAAGGTGGTTGCAATAACAACTTTGGGCTCACCTTGGTGGGTCGATTGGCTGATCCTCAGGCGGCCAGTGCGGCGTGTTCTCAAGACAGCTATTCTGAATACCTGTGCTCCTCAAGCCTCGCTTACGTTCCTTTCATTTTACAAGGTTGAAAGTCTGCCTAGGCAAGGTGTCGATGCTGCGATAAATCGCATTAGATCAATGCTACAGCGTCTATAGCTAAGCCCCGTCACAATGCTCCTTTTCCTTGAAGGGCGCAGGTAGAGCAATGCCCGTGGGGACAGCGCGGCTCGTGACCGCTGCCCTTATCGGTATGTACGCGCATCACCATCGGTAGATGGCGGCACCGCGGATATCTACCGTCACGACATGGCATTCCTGGGCGCAGCCGCCACCGGCATCATCAACGAGGTGCGCGGCATCAACCGCGTCGTCTATGACGTGACGAGCAAACCGCCAGGCACCATCGAGTGGGAATGAGCTCAAATTCGGTCCGACGGACGTTAGGGTGTCGGGTGGGTTGTGATCAGGCGGGAACGTACGTCACTCTGATCGCGTCCTCGCCAACCCGGTCGCTGGCCACGAGACGCAGCGGCGGCCGCGGGCCGGCGAAGAATGGCTTGCCGCGACCAAGCACGATGGGACGGAAGTAGAGCCGGTACTCATCGATAAGGCCAAGCTCGGTCAGACTACCCGCAAGCTCCGGTCCGGCGACTTCGATCTCGCCCTCGTGTTCGGCTTTAAGCGCCCTAACGAACCCTTTGAGATCGTCGTCCACCAGCGTGGCGTTCGGCCCGACCGACTTCAGGGTGCGAGAGACGACCCATTTCGGCTGCGCCCGCCAGGCCGCCGCAAAGTCGCGCCCGACCTGGTCCTGTCCCGACTGATCCTCGTCCCAATAGCGCATTACCTCGTACATGCGCCGGCCGTAGAGGCTGCCGGCGATCCCGCGCACATGGGCGTTGAAGTGGCGATGGAGCGCCTCTCCGGGCATCGGCAGCCCGGGCCCGCCCTCGGCGCCAGCGACATAGCCGTCGAGCGACTGCATCATTCCGAATACAAGCTTCGCCATGCACAGGCTCCTATCGATCGACGACGATCCGAAGGGATCGCATTCATTTATACCTCGCCCTCACTTCGTCGGTTCGTTGGTTGCACACATTCTCTGACGTGTTCACGTTGGCCGGTAAATCTGCGCCACCGCGCCCCCCGGGAAGGCTTTCGAGCTCACCAGCTTGAGAGACATCGGCGCGACCAGTTCGGAGAACAGCGGCAGGCCTTTGCCCAGCGCCACGGGGGCCACCGTCAGGGCGAGCTGGTCGACCAGTCCTTGGGCGACGAGACTGCGGGCGAAGCTCACTCCGCCGTGGGCGATGATCGGCTTGCCCTCTTGGGCTTTCAACTTCGCGACTTCCTCCGCCAAGTCACCGCTCGCCACATAGGCCTCCGCCCAACTTTCACCACCGGGCTGCAACTTCGCCGGCTGTCCGGTTCCCGCGTTGACGGCGCGAGCCTCATCGAGCGCCGCCGACTTGCTCACCTCCCTCAGGATCTCCGGTCCCCGTCGTGAGAAGACGGCCTTGGGGATCTGGTTCATCGGCGCCGCGAACTGGTCGCAGGAGATCGGCCACCAGGCGGCCATGTCACGGAAGCTGCGGCTGCCCATGATGTGCAGGCTCGAGTTCCATATGAACTCTACGCCCCAGGCCTTCGCCTCTTGATCGGCGCCGAACATCCATGTGTTTCGGCCATCCAGGTCACTCACGAAGCCGTCGATCGATATGGACATCTTCAAGATCAGGTCTCTCATCGCTTCTTCCTTGCGCTGGTGAGACCCAAGGACGGGCCAGATCGGTCAGTTCCGACAATTCGTTGCGGGATAGTCCGACAACGCTTGCGCGCCGCCGAAGAAGGGATACCTAGCTTCCTTGCCTGGTCGGCGAGGGTGTCGTTGATGCCGCGCCAAATTCTGGTTCAGCGCCGTTTGTCAAAGCAGCGCACCTGAAGGTTGCGGCTGAGGCAACTGCCGTCCGCCAGGTGGCGAGAGACATGTGAGACGAAGCCGGTGCACGCCGACTGATTTGATTCCCAAAACCGGATACGGGTCTTTCCGTAACGGCGCCAATCAGCTTATCCATTTTTCTCGGCCGGGTTCTCCTTTCGTGGCACCGAGGCGGGTAAGCAGATTGAGCGTGATCCTGCCGACATCGTTCATGGCGCCTGCGGCTGGCAGCGCGCCGCACCAGGCAACCGAGCTTGCGGAAAAGATCAAGCCGCCTGCTGCGAGCTTTCGCAGGGTCATTTCGGCGCAGCGGCGGGCGATGCGTTGCCTATCCCCGCCCTCATACCAGCGCGTCGGATCCTGGAAGAAGCTGTCGGGAAATCCCGTCGCCCGCGCGATCACGACGGTGTCAGCGGAAGTGCCGAGGGCTGGATCCGTCGCATCCACTTCGTAGCCCGCGGCACCGCCCAGCACGATGCCGTCGGTGCCGAAGGTCGCATTTTCAACGCCTTCGAACAGCCATGCGCATCCTGCTTCATGGCTTTCCTCAGTGCGCGTGAAGGGGCGTGCGCCATCGAAACCCATCAGTGAGATCGCGCCACCGATCAGCGTGAATTCGCCTCGGCCGCGGCAACGGAGATAGCCGCCTGGTTCGTTGGTGATCGACAGCGCCTGTTCGGCGACCGGGCCGTCCCAGGTTCGGCCGGCCTCCAGCGGCGAGCGCCGCAACTCCATCAGATCGTCCTTGAAAGCCACAGTGGCAGCAAAGCCGTTTCCGCCGAGATAGGCGATGCTGCCGCCTTCGGCCACAAACTGCCGCAGCGCCTGCTCCATCTCGATCGACATATATTCGGGATGACTGCCGGTGACGACGGCTTGATGTCGACGCAAACCGTCTATGCCGCATTCGTGCAAATCGTGATCGGTCATGACGTCAAACACGATTCCATTGTCGTGGCAGAATCGGAGGAAGTGCAGATCGACCGGCAAATTGTGTGGGCAGCCGCAGAGCGGATAATCGTAATCGTCCCTGAGCGTCACTTTCGGCTTTTTGTAGGAGCAGATGGAAACACCGCTAAGGTCGGAATGGTAGTCGTAAAGGGATTTCAGATTGTTGGAGATCGCGAAGCGATGTCCCCGGTCGTCGCCTTTCCATTCATAAAGATGATCCGGGAGATATTCGTCCGCATAAGCGAGATAGGTGGCCGTCGGCACGAGATACAACAGCGGCGACGAAACCTGTGAAGAGGTGACGAAGAACACCACGCGTTCGTAGCCACCCTCCCATTCGACCTGGAACGCGTAGACGCCTGGGTGTGCGTTTTCGGGGATCGTCGCGCGGTGCGAGACCGGCCACCCAAGCGGGCCGATGTCGTCGTCGTGGCAATGGATAGCGTCGTAGTGCGACGGCACCAAGCGAGGCTCGAAGCTCGATCCGTCCCAGCGTGCCGAAGTCACGCAGAAGGCTGGCTGATTGATCACGTCGAGGAGCAACGGATCTGCTCCGCCCGACGACAGGATCGGCTGCGTTGGTAACAGCGTCGGGAAATCCCAGGCAATGGTCCCCTGTGGGGTGTCGAGCCGGATCGCAGCAAATTTCGCGTTGAGAGTAGGTTCGTGGTTGGTGGCACTTGCGCCGAAATGGATGTCGTGCGCCTGGAGGGTCCGCTCAGGGCTGGCAAAACCTTCGTGGAGTTCGTAAGGCGCGAGACGGTCATGGGATTTGATGCGCAGGCGCAACTGCTCCTGCCGCAGGTCCAACTCGACAGTGAGCCACACACCAGTTGGCGCCTTCTTCTCGACAAGGGTTTCGCCGCCGATTTCCACGACAAATGCGCCGTCGCGGAGGCGCAGCCCGAGGGCGCCTGCCTCCAGGATCGTGCGCGCACCTTCGTTGCGCGTGAGGAACAGCTCAAAACGTATGCCGTGGACGGCTTGTACTTTGGCCAGTTCGCCGGCTCGCACGAACAGGAACGACCCTTGGTCGAAATGCCGACGCCGTGCTTCACCTACCGTTTCGATGGGCCAGGCGAGAAATTCCGGAGCCGGCTTGTCGAGCCGGCAAATTCGTGTGGCCTTTATCGGCCGATCGCATGACAGGCTGAGCTTGATCCGCTGGCCTGCTTTGGCACTCCAGGGGGTGGTATAGCCAACCACGCTCATCGCGTCGTGGTCTACTGCGCGCTTCATCTATCCCTCCCGATGAACTCCAGATGGGCTGGGGCGAACCGCGTAGTCCGGTCCGATGTCGGCCAATGCGCTGCCGCTCTGACAAGCAAAGTTCCGCATGGCGCACTACAGCCATGATGTACATGCTTGTATAGATAAGCTGCATTCGGATAGTCTCGACGCGATCGGTCCAAGCGCGACATTACCAAGGAGGATGACATGCGCAACGCATCTCTCTTCGATCTGTCAGGCAGGAAGGCGCTTGTAACCGGCGCAAGCCGTGGCATCGGGCGCAGCATCGCCGAGGCGCTCAGCGCGGCCGGCGCCGACGTCGCGGTCACGGCGCGCAGCGTGGCCTCGCTCGAGAAGACGATGGCCGCCATCCGCACCGCCGGCGGGGTCGCGCACGCCATCGCCCTGGACGTCACCGATGTCGACCGCTGCCTGGCGGCGACAGCCGAGGCCGGCAGCCTGCTCGGAGGTCTCGATATTCTCGTCAACAATGCAGGTACGGAAGAGGTCCGGCCTTCACTCGATGTCGACGAGGTCTTGTGGGACAGGATTGTCGATACGAATCTCAAAGGCGCCTTCTTCTGCGCCCAAGCCGCCGCGCGGCAGATGAGAGACGCCGGACGGCCCGGCGTCATTATCAATCTCTGCTCGCTGACCTCCGAGGTTGGGGTTCCCACGGCGGTGCCGTACGGCTCGTCGAAATCAGGCCTCCTCGGCATGACGCGGGCGCTTGCAGCGGAGTGGGCCGATCTCGGGATCCGGGTCAACGCCATTGCGCCTGGCTATTTCAGGACAGCGATGACAGACGTGTTCTACAGCAACGAGGCATGGCAGCAATCGATGCTCGCCAAGATTCCGCAGCGCCGTTTTGGTGATCTCTCGGACCTGCACGGAATCGCGGTGTTCCTCGCTTCGGATGCGGCAGCCTACATAACCGGCCAGTCCATTCCCGTGGATGGAGGCTTTCTCGCATCGATTTGAAGGCTTCAGGGGCCGGAGACGTGTCCCAGAAGTGATCGACAAGCGCTAATCGTAATTGCGTTCTAAGAAAAGGAGCCGCCATGTCTGACGTCAGCTTCCACCGCCTGTCATCCCTCAGTGTCGATCAGCGGGCCAGTTTACTGAAACGCGCCGAAGGAGATCTGTCTTCCTTCATCGAAAAGGTCCGTCCAATCATCCAGGCCGTCAAGGATGAAGGTGACGCGGCATTGCTCCGGTTTGCACGCGAACTCGACAAAGCCGATGTTGCCGACGGTGGACTGAAAGTTTCGGAAGCGGAGTTCGACGCGGCATTCGACAAGGTCGAGAAGGATGTCGTGGAGAGTATCCGGTTCGGCATCGAGAACATAATGCATTTCCACGAGGAGCAGCGCCCGGAAACGATGTGGCTCAAGGAAGTTCGGCCGGGCGCCTATGCGGGCGACCGATACACACCGATTGCTTCCGTTGCGCTTTATGTTCCGCGCGGCAAAGGCGCCTTTCCCTCGGTGACGATGATGACCTCGGTTCCGGCGGTGATTGCCGGGGTTCCCCAGATCGCGATCGTGACGCCTGCGACTTCGGATGGTTCCGTCGACGCCGCGACGCTGGTTGCTGCCCGCCTCGCCGGCGTGGAGACCGTGTACAAGTGCGGCGGCGCCCATGCGGTCGCCGCCGTCGCCTATGGAACCGAGACCGTGAAGCCTGCCGTCAAGATCGTCGGGCCGGGGAGCCCGTGGGTGGTGGCGGCAAAGAGCGTGTTGTCCCCGATCATCAACACAGGTCTGCCCGCCGGTCCTTCCGAAGCGATCATTTTTGCCGATCACAGCGTCGACGGCGGCCTGGCTGCTCTTGACCTGTTGATCGAGGCCGAGCACGGGCCGGATTCCTCGGCCTACCTGGTGACGCACAGCCGCAAGGTCGCCGAAGCCGCGTTGATTGCGATACCGGAACACTGGTCCCGGATGAGCGAACAGCGTGTGGAGTTCTCACGCGCGGTGCTGACTGGGAAGCGCGGCGGCATCGTGCTGACCGAGTCGCTGGAGGACAGCTACCGCTTCATCAACGACTATGCGCCGGAGCACCTCGAGATTCTGTCAACGGAGCCATTTGCGCATCTCGGACGTATCACGGAAGCTGCCGAGATCCTCATGGGTCCGCATACGCCGGTGACCCTCGCCAACTTCGTCCTGGGACCCAATGCGGTGCTGCCGACCAGCCGGTGGGCGCGAACCTTTGGACCGCTTTCCGTGACGGATTTCGTCAAGAGATCGTCGGTCGGCTATGTGACCTCGGCGGCCTATCCGGAACTCGCCCTGCATGCCCGCAGGCTCGCCCGCTACGAAGGATTCAGCTCGCATGAGAACGCGGTTTCGGAGATCCGCGATCGCTATCTCGCCGGCTGAGCGGAAACGATGACGATGAGGGCGGCGCGACTCCATGGACCCGGCGACTTGCGCGTCGAGGATATCGCCGCGCCAGGCGCTCCCGAGCCGGGCTGGGTGAAGCTGAGGGTCGATGCCGCAGGCATTTGCGGTTCCGATCTCCACAACTTCCGCACGGGCCAATGGATAAGCCGATCGCCTTCGACGGCTGGCCATGAGCTGACAGGCACGGTGATCGCCATCGGCGAGGGCGTGGACACCGTCGCTGTTGGCGACCGCGTGGTCGCCGATTCCCGTTTCTGGTGTGGAGAATGCGCGCAATGCCATGCAGGCAGGCGGCATCTTTGCACGTCGCTGGGCTTTGTCGGCGAGATATGCGACGGCGGATTTGCCGAACAGGCGGTCCTGCCCGCACGCCTGCTGCACGTCGTCGATGCCGCGCTTGACGAACGGGTCGCGGCGATGGCCGAGCCGCTGGCTGTAGCGTTGCACGCAGTGCGGCGTCTGCCGAAAACGGCCGGCTCCGTTCTTGTCGTCGGCTGCGGGACTATCGGCGGGCTTGCCGCACTGCTGCTTTCCCGGACATTCGCAGGTACCGTGCTCGTCGCCGATCGCAACCCTGGCCGCTGCGCCCGCGTGGCGCGTGTGACCGGCGCCAGCATCGTCGATTTGAACCGGGACGCCATTGCCGCCGCCACCGCGGATGCCCCCTTGCTCGCTGCCGTCGAAGCAACCGGCAGCGTCGCAGCACTCGGCCAGTTGCTCGGCGTTCTCGATGCCGGCGGCACCGTTGCGATGGTCGGCATATTCCATGGCCGCCTCGATATCGATCCCAACATCCTGGTTGAACGCGAAATAGCATTGCTGGGATGCCACGCCTTTGCCGATGAGCTTCCCGACGCCATTCGGATGCTCGGCGAATTGACCGAGCCCATGGTCGAACTGATCGACCGCGAGATCGGCCTGGATGATGTTCCCGCAGCCTATGAGCGGCTGTTGGCGGGGCAGGGTGACGGCTTGAAAACGATCGTCCGGATGCGGTGTGCCGGGCGCGTGTGATTTCCGAACCTTGCCGGAAAGGATTTTTGAAATGATAACTTTGCCCGACACCGCCAGCCCTCTTTACGAGAAGGTCAAGGACTACATCCTGACGAACATCGGAACGGGGCGATGGAGCAAGGACCGCAAGCTGCCTTCCGAAAATGAATTCGTGGCGACACTCGGCGTGTCTCGGATGACGGTCCATCGTGCCTTGCGGGAGTTGACCTCTGCGGGTTTTCTGATCCGGCTCCAGGGCGTCGGCACATTCATCGCGCCACCTCGACCGCAATCCGCACTGATCGAGATCAACAACATCGCGGCGGAAATTGTCGCGCGGGGAAACAGGCATCGCTCCGAGGTTATCGTCCTCGAAAAGATCATGCCGACAAAGGAGCTCGCGCTTTCGTTCGAGTTTGCAAAGCGCGTGTCGGTCTATCATTCCATCGTCGTTAACTTCGAGAACGACCTGCCTGTGCAACTGGAAGAGCGCTTCGTCAACCCGGGCCTGATACCCGACTATGACAAGCAGGATTTTTCCAGGACAGCGACCTACGACTATCTCATGCAGAAAACCCCGGTGACGGAGGTCGAGCACATCATCTCGGCGACCCCTGCCGATGCCGAGACGGCGCGGTATCTGGGCATCGACGTCGGCAGCTGCTGCCTGTTTCTGCATCGCCGGACATGGACGGGCGCCGTCGTTGCCACGATCAGCAAGCTGACTTACGTTGGCAGCCGCTACTCGCTTGGCAGTCGATATTCTCCATCCAAAAAAACCTGATCGCAGTGAAGCGAATCAGAGTCGGAAGGAGGGGGCTAACTTGTATATGCATGTATGTATTTAGCCTTGACATCCGCTGTTGCTGACGTTGAAGTGTCGTCGCACTTTCGTTGAACGAACAGCTAAGATGCCGAGGCACGGTGCCGCAAGGGCAGAAGCCCGCATTCTCACCAGGCCGGATGTTTGGTTCAAAAAAGCGGCCTGATCATCAAGGGGAACAAGATGATGCGTAACCTAGCAGGACAATTTCGGGCACTCGTTATGGCTGCTGCCGTCGGGTTTGCCCCGGCGGTCTACGCGGCCGACACGACAATTCCGGCGACGCCTGAGGCAGGAACATTCAAGATCGGCATCGAGCCATGGCTTGGCTACGGCCAGTGGCACGTCGCCGAAGCCAAGGGTCTGTTCAAGGCAAGCGGGCTGTCCGACGTACAGATCGTGAACTTCGCCGAGGACAAGGACATCAACGCCGCCCTGGCGAGCGGCCAGCTCGATGCCGCCAACATCGCGACCCACACGGCTATGGGCATGGTAGCGGCCGGCCTGCCGGTGAAGATCGTGCTTCTGCTCGACGTCAGCATGACGGCGGACGCCATGATCGCCGGCAAGGACATCGCCTCCGTCGCCGACCTCAAGGGCAAACAGGTCGCTTTTGAGGAAGGCACGACGAGCGACATCCTGCTCAAATACGCGCTCGCCAAGAATGGCATGTCCATCGCCGATGTCCAGCCGGTTCCAATGCCGGCGGCGGATGCCGGCAGTGCGTTGATCGCCGGCCAGGTCCCGGTGGCGGTGACCTATGAGCCCTATCTCACCGCGGCCAGGGCACAGAACAAGGACGTCAAGCTGCTCTTCACCGCAGGCGAAGATCCCGGCCTGATCAGCGACGTGTTCGTGGTGCGCGATGAGGTGATCAAGTCGCGTCCCGGCCAGGTGCTTGCCATGATCAAAACCTGGGATGCGGCCCTGAAGGCTTACAATGCCGACACGCCCGACGGCCGGGCGATCATCTCCAAGGCAGTCGGTTCGAGCGTCGAAGACCTCAACACCGCCTTTGATGGCGTGCGTTACTATACTCTCGCCGAAAACAAGGATGCGCTGACGGGCGAATTTTCCACCAAGACATTCGCCGATGTCGAGGCAGCCGCCAAGAACGCCGGGCTGCTTCAGGCGGACGTGACGCCGGAGCAGATGATCGACCCGTCATTCGTCAAGGCCGCGAAATGACGAGGGCCGGCTCGCGGTGGTGACGCAAATGTCCGAGCAGCGTGCGACCAAGCCAAGCCCGTCTCACGCAGCGCCGGGGCCGGTGATCAAACAGCCGATGCGCCGTCGCCGATCCTCCGGGATCGGCGCGCCCATCGCACGCTCGCGCTTCCTGATGATAGCAGTGGCGGTTTTTGCCGGCCTCGGTCTCGCCTGGTGGGCGGCAACGGGGCTGGGGCTGGTAAAGCCGATTTTCCTGCCCTCGCCGGGGAGCGTGGTGACCCAGCTCGGCAAGCTCTCGGGTGACGGCACGCTGTGGCTGGATGTCAGAGCCTCGATATACCGTATTTCCATTGGCTTCCTCATCGCCTCGGCATTGGCGATTCCGATTGGCGTGCTGATCGGCAGCTTCAGGACCTGGGAAGCGGCGATCGAGCCGCTTGTGGATTTTATCCGCTACATGCCGGTGGTCGCTTTCGTGCCCCTCTCCATCCTGTGGTCGGGGACCGGCGATGCCCAGAAGTTCCTGATCATCTTCATCGGCACCTTCTTTCAGCAGGTGCTGATGATCATGGACAATGTGAAGCGGGTTCCCGCTGATTTCATTGGCCTTGGCAGGACACTCGGCCTGCCGGATCGCAGGATCCTGACGCGCATTGTGGTTCCCAGCGCCTTGCCAGGCATCTGGGATACGTTACGCATCAGTCTCGGCTGGGCATGGACCTGGCTGGTGTTGGCGGAACTTGTCGCGGCGACATCAGGCCTCGGCTACCGCATCACCGTGTCCCAACGCTATTTCCAGACAAACACCATCATCGGCTACATCCTGCTACTGGGCGTGCTTGGCCTCATTACCGACCAGGTCATGAAGGCACTGGGAAAAGTGCTGTTCCGGCAGGAGGGCCACGTGCAATGAGGCCGGGCCGATGAGTTTGCCCAAATTGGGGATCAAAGGTCTCCACAAGAGCTTCGGCACGGGCGCGCGGCGCACGGAAGTGCTGCGCGATATCAATCTCGATCTTGCCGACAACGAGTTCGTCTCGCTGGTGGGCACGTCGGGTTGCGGCAAGAGCACGCTGCTGTCGATCGTTGCCGGACTGCAGGATTTCGACGCGGGAGATCTTGCCATCGATGGCGCGCCGATCCTGCAGCCGGGCCTCGACCGCGGCGTCGTCTTCCAGTCCTACACCCTGCTTCCCTGGCTGACGGCGCAGCAGAACATCGAGTTCGCGCTCAAGGCCGCGGGTCATGATCGCGCGACCTGCCGCAGGATAGCACGCGAGCATCTCGATCTGGTCAAGCTCCCGCACAGCGCCAATCGCTATCCGTCTGAGCTTTCTGGCGGCATGAAGCAACGGGTGGCCATAGCGCGTGCCCTTTCCTATCGACCCAAAATGCTTCTGATGGACGAGCCCTTTGGCGCGCTCGATGCCTTGACCAGGCATCAGATGCAGGAACTCCTGACGCAGATCTGGGAGGAGCACAGGCTCACCGTGCTCTTCGTCACCCATGATGTGGAAGAAGCCGTCTACCTGTCGGACCGCATCGTCGTGATGGGGATCGGCCCGGGACGCATCATGCAGACCTTCAATGTCGACATCGAGCGCCCGCGCCGGGAAGAGGTCATGGAAACCCCGGCCTTCATGGATTTGCAGCGCAGCGTACACAAGGCGATCCGCGAGGCTTCAAAACGTCCCGAAATGGTTTAGGCGGGCCACTCAATTACTTACAATCGGCGACCACCGTTGCGCCCAATCTCGATATCGCGCCATCGCGATTCCTGACCAGGGGAGCCGCGATCGGCGGCTTTCTCCTCAACCTCGAAAAAAATTTGCAGGACAATGTCGATTTCCTAAACTCCGTTCGTCGTTTCGATGCCGGCCGGTGAGTCCGGCTCAACAAGGAGACAGACGATGCGTGTGATGGTGCTCGTGAAGGCTACCGAGGACAGCGAAAAGGGCTTTGTCCCCACGCCCGAGGCGAAGGAGGCGATGGAGGCGATGGGCAGGTTCAACGACGAGCTGCGCAATGCCGGCATCTTGCTCGACGCCGATGGCCTCAAGCCCTCCTCGCAGGGCAAGCGCGTTGCGTTCGATGGTCCCCGCCGGACGGTCATCGACGGGCCTTTCGCCGAGACCCGCGAACTGGTCGCCGGCTTTTGGCTCTGGGAAGTCAAGGACATGGACGAGGCTGTCGCCTGGGTGAAGCGCTGCCCCAATCCCATGCCCGGACCGAGCGAGATTGAAATCCGGCCGCTGTACGAGATGGCTGATTGGCAATGGGAATCTGACGCCGGAGGTCACGGAAATCCATGACCGGACGCGCGAGAAGCTCAGCGGCAACTGAACCTGTCGGCCGCAACCTGCTTTGCCTTCGTTATGGCTTTGGCCGATAAGGCAGCATGACGGCAGGCGAGACGCAGCAGGCGATCGAGGCGATTTTTCGCATTGAACGTGCCCGGCTCATCGCGGGCCTGGCCCGCCTCGTGCGCAATGTCGATCTTGCAGAGGAACTGGTGCAGGACGCCCTCGTCATAGCCCTATCCGAATGGTCCAGGACCGGCGTTCCGGCTAATCCCGGCGCTTGGCTGATGACGGTCGCCAAACGCCGCGCCATCGACGCGATCCGTCGCGACAAGATGCGCGAGCGCAAGCATGAGGAGATCGCGCGGGAGCTGGACGGCGACTGCGATGGTACGGCCGAGGGAAACGAAATGGCCATGAACGACGATCTTGGCGACGAGCTGCTGGGCCTCATCTTCACAGCCTGCCACCCCATACTTTCGGCCGACGCCCGCGCGGCCCTCACGCTGCGTGTCATCGGCGGCCTGACGACGGACGAGATCGCCCGTGCTTTCCTGTCGAGCGAGGTGACGATCGCCCAGCGCATCGTCCGCGCAAAGAGGACGATCGGAAAGGCCGGGCTCAGCTTCGAGGTGCCGCGCGGCGCCGAGCGTGCGGCGCGTCTGTCCTCGGTGCTGGAGGTCATCTATCTCATCTTCAATGAAGGCTATGCTGCCACGGCAGGCGACGACCTTGTCCGCCCGAGCCTGTGCCTGGAGGCACAACGGCTCGGCCGCATGCTGGCGGGGTTGATGGCCGAGGATGCCGAGGTGTTCGGCCTGCTGGCTCTGATGGAAATCCAGGCATCGCGCCTGCCGGCACGCATCGGGCCGGACGGCGCCCTCTTGACCCTGACCGAGCAAAACCGCGCGCGCTGGGACCAGCTGCTGATCCGCCGAGGCCTTGACGCGCTGGCCCGTGCCGAAGCCCTCGGGGGCGATGGCCCCTATGTGTTGCAGGCCGCGCTTGCAGCCTGTCACGCGCGGGCGCGCAGTCCGGCCGATACCGACTGGCCCCGTATCGCAGCGCTCTACGACCGGCTGCGTGCAGTGATGCCCTCGCCGGTGGTCGATCTCAATCGAGCGGTCGCCCACAGCATGGCCTTCGGGCCCGAAGCGGGCCTGCGGCTGGTAGACGAGATTGCCGACGCCGCCGCCTTGCGCAATTATGCGCCATTGCCGGCGGCGAGGGGCGATTTTCTGTTTCGGGCCGGCCGGCTGGCCGAGGCCCGCGCCGAATTCGAGGCTGCGGCCAAGCTCACCCGCAACGTGCGCGAAGCGGCCTTTCTCCTCGCCCGCGCAGACGCTTGTGGTTGACAGCATCGCTCTCCGTGCCCGACGCGCCGCTCGGCAACATCGAAAGCCGCCAGTTCGCTCCCGGCCAGCCCCCTTCAATGAGCGTGATCAGCTCGCAACGCGAAAGGGATTAACGATGCGCAAGCCTTCGTCGAGCGCCATTGCGTGCTGCATGTCCTCCGACCAAAGTGTATCGCAGCCAGCGTGAACCGCCGCGGAGGCGATCATCGCGTCATAGGTGGAAAGGCCGTACCGCTCGGCGAGCCTCAATCCTGTTTCGTGGGTCTCGAGCGTGAGCGGATGAACCGTCAACAGGCCGCGCAGCGTGGTCAGCAGCGCATGCGTTTCGTCCCATGACATTTGCATCTTCCGACGCGCGACATTGGTGAGTTCATTGAGAACCTGCACGCTGATCGCCCCGCCATCGGCGATGACCGCCTCGGCCCGATCCGCCTTCGCCGTGTCGCCTGACGCGATATGAAGAAGGACATTGGTATCGAAAAAACTAACGGGCATTTGCCTCGTCCCGATCGAATTTGAAGTCAGCGGGAAGCCGACCGCGGAAGGCGCGGAGACGCTTCAGCAACTCCTCACGCCCGGGCTTCCGCGCGACGCCAAGCTGGCGGGCGTCAGCGACATGGATTTCGATCTCATCGCCTTCCCTGAGTTCAAGCGCTTCGACCACAGCGGCGGGAAGGCGGACCGCAAGACTGTTTCCCCATTTGGCGACCTGCATGCCACTTCCTCTCTTAGATATACGCTGGAAGAAATGTATATCCACAAGTCGTCAAGGTCAAGAATTGCAGCCAATCGGTTTATTCATTTTGGAGGAGAGGGCCTCGATCATGCCAGCAACTGCGTCGGCACGCCGAGAATCGGTCCTGCCTCGGCGAGCCGCTGGTCGAGGGTCCACACCGTGGCGCCATGCTCCGATGCCGTCGCGAGGTGCAGGGCGTCGCCAGCACGAAGCCCGAGCATATGCTGATCGGCGAATTTCGCGGCGACCCGAAAATGCCCGCCCGTCACCGGCAGCACGGTGAAGCTCTCAGCGACAAGCTTATTGAACATCGCGAGCGCTGCCGCGCGTTGCTCCAGGTCGATTTGTCCGGTCCGAAGCTTGATCGCCATGGCGCAGGACATCTCGGTGATGGTCCAGTCGCTGATCACAAGTTGCGCAGGGTCCTGCTCCGCTAGCCCAGCCCTGAACGCGCGCGGTCATGGCTTCGTTGGATAGCGCCGCGATGATCAGCGAAGTATCGAGATAGGACGTCAATAGCGATCGCCATCTCGCATCGATCGCACCAGATCGGTGGCAGCCTGAGCCTGCAGAGGCATGGTTGCGGTCAGGGATTGGAGCAGGACGGCGTCGATCCGTTTGCGAGGGCGGGCCACGGCCGTGAGCCTGGCGACCGGCTTGCCACGCCGGGTTATGTCGATCGAGTCTCCAGCTTCAACCCGGTCGACGAGCTCACTCAGATGTGCCTTGGCGTCCGCCAGATTGACCGCGTCCATGTCACGCTCCTGACCATGTAGATAGTCATATAGCGCATCACACTTGACGATTCCAGCGCAGAGTACTTTGGCACACCAGGCTGCCCCCAGGTCAGCGACCGTCGCGGCGCTCGTTCCACTTCTTGAAGCAGACCGCTGTGTGAGCGAAGCAGGTGATCGCTCCTGCAACGAGAATTGTGCCGCTTCCCGCTTGACTCACACATATCCCGGTGGTTATACATCGATCAATAGCCGAAGGGTTATCGATCCCAATGCCAAAGGCTCACGATGTACTCTTCAGAACGCTTGCCGATCCGACTCGGCGCGCTATTTTTGAGCGGCTGTGTCGCGAAGGAGAGCAGACGGTCGGGGCTCTGACGGCTCAGGCCGGGATCTCGCAACCGGCCGTGTCAAAACATCTCGGCGTTTTGAGGCAGGCCGGGCTCGTGCGCGACCGCCATGCAGGGCGACAGACCCATTATAGCGCGCAGCTTGCTGCGCTTGCCCCCCTGATTGACTGGACAAGCCAGATGACCGGGTTCTGGCAGAGCCGGTTCGACGACCTCGAAGACCTGCTCAAAAGGATGGACCAGTGAACCGAACGTCGACCGAAACACTCTCCGTCATTGTTGAACGGGAAATCGCTTATCCGCCCGAGAAGATCTGGCGCGCGCTCACGCAACCACACTTGATCGAGGAGTGGCTCATGAAAAATGACTTCAAACCTGTCGCGAACCACCGCTTCAATCTTCACGCAGACTGGGGCTCTGTCGAGTGTCAGGTGCAGACGGTCGAGCCGAACAGAACACTGACTTACACGTGGGATACCAAGGATCTCAAGAGTGTCGTCTCCTGGACCCTCACCCCCACGAGCACCGGAGCCCGCTTGCGCATGGAACAGTCGGGCTTCCGGCCGGATCAGCAGCCTTACTTCCGGGGTGCCAAAGTCGGCTGGCCGAGGTTCTTTGACGATCTGGAGCAGGTTCTGGCGCGGACGGACTGAGATCCGCTGGGCTATCCAAGCAAGGGCTCTGTTACAGAGCGACATCACGAGGCGATAATGGAGGCAAGCCAATGAAGATCAAGTTGGCCAAAGTATACGTGGACGACCAGGAAAAGGCACTGGGCTTTTACACCGAAACGCTCGGCTTTACCAAGAAGGCCGATTTCAGCAATGGGCCGTTTCGCTGGCTGACCGTTGGATCACCCGACGAGCCGGACGGTGCCGAGCTGCAACTCGCGCTCAATGACAACCCGGCTGCAAAGACCTACCAGCAAGCCATTTTCCAGCAGGGCCAGCCCGCGGTCATGTTCTTCACCGATAACGTCAAGGGCGACTACGAGCGCATAAAAGCGCGCGGCGCCGAGTTCACGATGCCGCCGACCGAAGTAACCGGCTCGACCATCGCCCAGCTGAACGACAACTGCGGCAATCTCGTTCAAATCACCCAACTGGCGCGCTGGTAAAGCATGCGTTCAGTGGCGTGGCTGCCCGGCGGGAGTCGCCAAACGGGCCGCCCGATCCGCTTCGGTTCGTCTTCAGAGGAGGTCTCAATGGATTGGAACAAATGGGTTCGGCAGATCCACCGCTGGCTGTCGATTATCTTTGCGGCGGTCGTCGCCGCCATCTTCATCAGGCTGGGAGCAGGCAAGGAACCCGCCTACTGGGTATACCTCTTGCCGCTGTTTCCACTCGGCTTGCTCCTGCTTACCGGTCTGTACATGTTCGTGCTGCCTTACGCGCCCAAGTGGCGCAACGCAGGGGGCACCGGCGCATTGGAGTGAACGCATGGCCAACAAGACGTCCATCAAGTCAGCGGCGGTCGCGAAGAAGCCCGCCGCCAAGCCTGCAGCCGCCAAGCCGGTCCTCCTCGCAGGCGGCAACCCGCAGATCCCGAAGGGTGATGGTGACGCTCCTGTGCAGGCCTACATCGCGGCCATGCCGGGCTGGAAACGCGACGTCGGCCGCCGCCTCGACGCACTCATCGAGCGCAACGTTCCCAACCTGCGCAAGGCCGTCAAATGGAACTCGCCCTTCTATGGCGTAGAGGGTCAAGGCTGGTTCCTCAACTTCCATTGCTTCACAAAGTACATCAAGCTGGCTTTCTTCCGCGGCACGTCGCTGCATCCTGTCCCTCCAGGCGAGTCCAAGCACAAGGACGTGCGCTACCTCGACATCCGCGAGGACGACCAGCTCGACGAAGCTCAACTCACCGACTGGGTAAAGCAAGCCAGCCAGTTGCCTGGCGAGCGAATGTGAGTGGAATGCGAGTCATTCCCGCAAACCCGGTGCCGACTAGCGGTATTCATGTGACGGGCGAGCGGCAACAACCCTAGGGAAAGCGACAATGATGATGAAGAGTGGCTCTATGGAAGGAAATGCAGAAAGCTCTCCCTCTCAGCTGATAGATGCGAGGATCAGTGAGCTGGGCGATTGGCGAGGCAAGACGCTTTCCCATATCCGCGCTCTCGTCAAGCAGGCTGACCCGGAAGTGGTCGAGGAGTGGAAGTGGCGAGGCGTTCCGGTGTGGTCGCACGCCGGAATAATCTGCACCGGCGAGACCTACAAGAACGTCGTGAAGGTGACCTTCGCAAAGGGCGCCTCCCTGCCGGATCCTTCAGGCCTGTTCAACTCCAGTCTCGAAGGCAACACCAGGCGCGCCATCGATATCCGTGAGGGCGAAGATATAGATGAGAATGCGTTCAAGGCGCTGATACGCGCTGCTGCCGCCCTGAACGCGGCCCGATAGTCAGCTCCGGCCGATATGGTCGGCTAGCGGGCCGAGAGCGGCGAGCAAAGCTTCGCCGGTGGCTTGCGTCGCGTTCTCATGCGGCGCGCGCAGGTTCAGCCAGCGTCTGTCGCCGGACCGTACCGCCAGCACTGCCTTCATCGCGGAGATGAGGCCGGCGTCCTGGATGATTTTGCGGAACGCCTTGATGGCGGCATCCGCGTCAGTAATGTCCTCTCCCGCCAGTGCTGCGTCGTAGAGGGCCCGGATCGCTGCGGCATTCAGATTGACCGTCGCCGAGATGCATCCCGCAGCACCGTTGGCGAGGCCTTTCGTCAGCTGTGCTTCCGAGCTCGGGAACACCGCGACCCTTGGGGCTGCCGCAATGACTGCCGCGGTGTTGTTCCAATCGCCGGCGCTGTCCTTGTAAGCCACCACGACATCCGGAAACGCTTGGCTCAAGCGGGCGGTCAGCGCCGGGCTCACCGGTACGCCGGAATTCTGCGGGATGTGGTAGAGGATCATCCTCATCGCCGGGTTCGCCACCCGTTCGATCAGCTCGCCATAGTAGCGGGCCTGTCCGTTGTCGCCGGCGGCCGTATAGAAGAACGACGGCAGCACCATCACCCCGGCACAGCCGAGCCCGACGGCATGCGCCGTCAGCTCGACGGTCTCGGCAAGTGCTGTGACACCGGTGCCGGGCATCAGATGGCTTGGCGAAATGCCGGCCTCGACCAGCCACTCCAGCGCTTGCATTCGCTCGCGCAACGAGACGGACAAGGCCTCGCCCGTGGTGCCGAACGGCGACAGGAAATGCGCTCCCTGATCCAGCACCCATTTGGCGTGGGATATCCAGAGATCGCGGGCGATCCGGCCGTCGTTTTCGAACGGCGTCAGGATCGGTGCGATGGTTCCTTGTGGGCGGATCATTTGCGTCCTTCTAAAGCCGGCATCAAAAATGTCGAGCAAGCTACATGAAGCAATGTTGCTGAGTACCGGCCGTTCGACCTCGAAAGCAAGCGGCTCGCGCATAGGCGCGCGATTGTGATCGGGCGGCGGTTCTGAGGCTCTCGAGGTATATCCTTGTCACGGGATAACGTCGTCTGGCCGAAAGGGGGGTGACAAACGAGTTCTGCTGTTTCATCAATGCCGCCTTTTGAGGAGAAGCCCATGCGGAGGATCGGTGTCGGCATTATCGGCTGCGGCAACATTTCGGATGCCTATCTGAAGGCATCGCCACAATTCCCGGTGCTCGACATTGTCGGCGTCGCCGACATCAACCGGGCGGCAGCCGAGGCCAAGGCAGCGGCCTACGGCCTGGCTGCCATGCCGGTCGACGCGCTGTTGGCCGATCCGCGCGTCGAGATCGTGCTCAATCTGACGACGCCGCAGCATCATGTGCCGGTCGGCCTGCAGGCTGTCGGGCAAGGCAAGCACGTCTATTCCGAGAAGCCGCTGGCAACGACGCTCAGCGACGCCGAGCGGCTGGTCGCGGCGGCGCGCGAACAGGGCGTGCGCGTCGGCTGCGCACCCGACACCTTTCTTGGCGGCTCCCACCAGACGGCGCGGCGGCTGGTCGATGAGGATACGGCTGGGACCATTGTCGCCGGCTCTGCCTTCATGCAGGTGCCCGGCCACGAGCTCTGGCATCCCAATCCGGATTTCTACTATCAGCCCGGCGGTGGGCCAATGCTCGACATGGGACCGTACTATCTGACCTGCCTGGTCAATCTCCTGGGTCCGGTAAAATCCGTGACCGGGCAGGCGAAGTCTTCCTACGCCACCCGCACCATCGGTTCTGGACCGCGCCAGGGCGAAACCATCCGGGTCGAGGTGCCGACCCATATTTCCGGCCTGCTCGCATTCGAGAATGGCGCCGCGGTCTCGATCACCACCAGCTTCGACGTCTGGAAGCATGAACACAATCACATCGAACTTTACGGAACCAAGGGCTCGATGATCGTCTCCGATCCCAACCAGTTTCAGGGCGACATCAGGACCAGCCAGCGCAAGGGCGACTGGACGGTGGCCGATCAGATCCATTCGTATGGCGACGGCAATTACCGGGGCCTCGGCCTTGCCGACATGGCGCAGGCGGTCGTCTCGGGCAGGCAACACCGCGCCAGTCTCGATCTTTCCCTCCATGTCCTGGAAATCATGGAATCGATCATCTCTTCAGCAGAGATAGGGCAGGGTATCGATCTCAGATATCGCTGCGCCCGGCCGGCGCCGATGCGCGCCGACCTGCCTTTCGGAATTCTGGAATAGGGAATAATGCGATGAGCAAGACGGCACTGATTTTCTGGGGCGGCTGGGAAGGTCACACCCCGGCCCGAAGCGCCGAAATCGTCAAGGAGATGCTGGCCGGCAACGGCTTCGACGTGCAGCTGGAGCAGGGGACTTCGGCACTTGCCGATCCGCAGCTGGACAAGCTCGATCTCATTGTCCCGGTGATCACCATGTCGACAATCGAAAAGCCGGAGCTGCAAAACCTGACCAGCGCCGTCGGGGCCGGCACCGGCCTTGCGGGCTTTCACGGCACTATGTGCGACAGCTTCCGCAACGAGCCGGAATACCAGTTCATGACCGGCGGCCAGTGGGTCGCCCATCCCGGCAACATCATCGACTATCACGTCGACATCACCAGGCCAGGCGATCCGGTCATGCAGGGCATCGACGGCTTCGCCTACCGTTCAGAGCAGTATTACATGCATGTCGATCCGACCAACGAGGTGCTGGCGACGACTACTTTCACCGGCGAGCATCTCGATTTCATCGCCGGCGTCGTCATGCCGGTTGTCTGGAAGCGCCGCTACGGCAGGGGCCGCGTCTTCTACAGCGCGCTCGGGCACACCGCCGACGAGTTCGCCGTGCCGCAAATGCGCACGATGTTCGAACGCGGCGCGATTTGGGCCAGCCGAAACTCGGACCTTGGATAGCCGTTCAATCTGAACGCCACGTATCGTTGTAATCTCTCATAGGGCGGCCACCCGAACGCGGACACAGGCACTGGACTGCGGCAATTGACTGCCATGGTAGCATCCAATACTTGTAGTCTCATCGAAAATTCCGTAGCTGGAGGTCGAATGAAGCAGACGTGGCGATGGTTTGGTCCGAGTGACGCGGCAACGCTTGCCCACGCAAGGCAGGCCGGCGCAACCGGCATCGTGACGGCATTGCACGACATCCCTTACGGCGAAGTCTGGCCGATCGACGCCATCAGGCAGCGCCAGGGGCTTATCGAGGCGGATCCGGCGATGGGCCTCAAATGGAGCGTCGTCGAGAGTGTGCCCGTGCACGAGGACATCAAGCTCGGCCGCGGCGATCTCGACCGGCTCTACGACAATTTCAGGCAGACCTTACGCAATCTCGGCGCCTGCGGTGTGCGCACGGTCTGCTACAACTTCATGCTGATCCTCGACTGGACCCGGACCGACCTGGCTGCGCCGCTGCCGGGCGGCGGACGGGCGCTCCGGATGAACATGCACGAGCTTGCCGCGTTCGATTGCTACATGCTGCAGCGCAAGGGATCTGAGCGCGACTATGCGTCCGATGTTCTCCAGCGGGCGAGCGAATGGTTCGAGGCGACGCCGGATGCGTCAAAAGAGCGTCTGCTTGCCAACATCATGGCCGGCCTGCCGGGCGCCTTCAAGCGCTATGACATAGCGGAATTGCGCGAAGTGGTGGCCGAGCAGTCGGGCCTGTCGCACGACCGGCTGCGCGAGAACGTCGTCCGGTTTCTCGAAAACGTGCTGCCGGCGGCCGAAGAGGCGGGCGTCACGTTGGCGATCCACCCGGACGATCCGCCGCGCGATCTCGTCGGCCTGTGCCGGATCGTCAAGAACGCCGACGACATCGCCCTTATCCTGGACGCCGTGCCATCGGCCCATAGCGGCCTCACCTTGTGCACGGGGTCGCTGGGCGCCAACCCGGCCAATGACGTGCCCGCCATCGCCAGGCGCTTTGCGCACAAGATCAACTTCGTGCATCTGCGCAACGTCAGCAAGGACCCGGACGGCTCGTTCATGGAATCCGAGCATCTGAGCGGCGATGTCGACATGGTCTCGGTGGTTTCGATCTTGCTCGACGAGCAGCAACGCCGCCGCGACGCCGGGGAACCGGCGGCGCTGCTGCCGTTTCGCCCGGATCATGGCCACGAGCTGATCGATGACGCCGCGCGGCACACCCATCCCGGCTACCCCGTGATCGGCCGTCTTCGCGGCCTTGCCGAATTGAGAGGCGTGATGACGGCGATTGCCCATCAGCGCGGCTACCGGCTGCAATGACGGCGCCCCGCCTGCTCTGCGTCGGCGCGCTCACCTACGACACGATCTTGCGCCTCGATGTCCTGCCCTCCGGCGCCGGCAAGTTCCTGCCAAGCGAGGCCGTGCAGATCGCGGCCGGCATGGCAGCAAGCGCGGCCGCGTCGGCCAGCCGCCAGGGCGGGCAGGTCTGGCTATGGGCAAGCGTCGGCGACGATGCTGTCGGCCGCGATGTCATCGGCCAGATGGAGGCGGAGCGGGTCGACTGTTCGCTGGTGCGCAGGGTTGAAGGTGGCCGCTCGGCCATTGCCACGATCCTGGTCGATGCCGCCGGCGAGCGTATGATTGTGCCCTTCTACGATGCAGTCACGCAAGCCGATCCTGACCGTCTTCCGCCCGCGGATTTTTCCCGCTTCGACGCCGTGCTGGTTGATGTCCGCTGGCCCGGAGCCGCGGCCCTGGCGCTGGCGAAGGCTCGCGAGTGCGGCATCCCGGCGATCCTTGACGCCGATGTCGCGTCGCGACCGGTGCTCGACCGGCTGCTGCCGCTCGCCTCGCATGTCGTTGCTTCGCTGCCGGCGGCACGCATCCTTTGCGGTCCGGAGATATCCGCCGGTTCTGCCGTCGCCATTCTCGGCGAACGGACCGGCGCCTTCGTGGCGGTCACCGATGGGGCGAACGGCACCGTGTTCCGCTACTCGGGCAGCAATGACGTCCGTCATCTGCCGTCGCCGCGGGTCGAAGCCGTCGACACTCTGGCGGCAGGCGACGTGTTCCACGGCACCTTCGCTCTCGGCCTGGCCGAAGGTTGGGACGAAGAGCGGGCGATAGCAGTGGCCAGCGCCGCCGCCGCCCTGAAATGCCTGCGCTTTGGCGGACGTCTTGGCGCACCGACGCGCGCGGAAACGCTGGCTTTCATGCAAGGATCGACATGATGCCGAACACGCTTGGGCCGGCTCGGTGGAAAGAGCACGTCAAGTGGCGCCCGTCGACTACCATGGCAGTCGCTGCGCAACTGTTCGAGGGAGGATAAATGGCTGAGTTCAAAAAACGCGCACTGGTCACCGGGGCGGCCATGGGCATTGGCCGTGCTGTCGCCGAAAGACTGGCCGAGCAAGGCGTCGACCTGATCCTGTTCGACCGGGCGGGCGATCAGTTGGATGAGGTAGCGGCGCAGCTTTCGGCGCGCGGCGTGACCGTGCACACCGTGCTTGGCTCGACCGCCGACACTGAGGCCTGTGGCCGCGCCGTCGAGCTTGCCCGGTCCGCGTTCGGCGGGCTCGACATGCTCTCCCACAATGCCGGCATCCAGCGTTACGGAACGGTGGAGACCACGGACGAGGCGCTTTGGGACGAGGTGATGAACGTCAACCTCAAGGCTGCCTACCTGCTCTCCCGCGCGGCGATGCCGCTGCTGCGGCAAAGCCGCGGCGCCATCGTCCATATGAGCTCGGTGCAGGGTCTGGCCAGCCAGGAAGGGGTTCTGGCCTACAGCACGGCCAAGCACGGCCTGATCGGCCTGGTCAAATCGATGGCCGTCGACTATGCGCCGCTCGGCGTGCGCGTCAATGCCGTCGCTCCGGGTGCGGTCGACACGCCGATGCTGCGGGATGCGGTGAAACTCAACGATAAGCCCGACGAGATCCTGCGCATCCTCGACAATATGCATCCGCTCGGCCGTACCGCCCGGCCGCAAGAGATTGCCGCAGTCGTCGCCTTCCTGCTGTCCGACGATGCCTCCTTCGTCACCGGCGAGGTCGTACGCGTCGATGGCGGCCTGCTGGCGCGCATCGGCGGTTCTCCGCGCAAGGAATAACGTCGGCGCTGCTGCTTGCGCAGGCATTTCATGAACGGCTTGAAGCTGCAGAGCCTATAAGGGGTCGCCGATGGCAGGGCTTTTGGGAATGCGGACCATCACCGAGGGGCGGCTCGGCGAAACCGCCCCTGGCGCTTCGGTTGCGGCTAGGACGTTCGAGGTTTTGCTCGACCAGATCCTGACCTTCCGCCTGAAGCCGCACGAGCTGATTTCTGAAAAGGCGATGTCGGAAGCCCTCGGCGTGAGCCGCACGCCGGTCAGGGAGGCGCTCGCCCGGCTGGCCGGTCTTGGCTTGATCGACATTTATCCGCAGCGCGGCAGCATGGTGGCACCGCTGCGGATTGCCGATCTCGAGAAATCGCAGTTTCTGCGCGAAGCGCTCGAAGTCGGCCTGATCAAGCGCGCGGTCGAGAGCCCGCGCCGTGCTGACCTGCTTGCCGTGCTAAAAGGCGAACTGGCCGTCCAGGAGACGTTCGCCTCCATCGCGGACGACAGGCGCTTCTTCAAGTCGGACGAGCTGTTCCACCAGCATATCGCCAGTCATGCCGGGTTTCCCGGAATCTGGGCCGACATCAGCGCGGCGAAGCTGCACATGGACCGCTTCCGCTTCCTGTCTTTTCCGCGCCTCGACAGCATGTCGGTGGTCCTCGGCCAGCATCGGCGGATTGTCGATGCGCTCGAGCAGGCCGACGCCCTTGCCGCGGAAGAGGCGATGCGAACGCATCTTCGCCGCATCTTCGAGGTGCTCGAAATCGTCCGGGAGCGCTATCCCCATTATTTCGAGGCAAACGGCAGTGTGAGCCCGCTTTCGGCCGGCTCAATCCAAGCCTGAGCCTTTCTTGCGCGCTTCCGAAGGCGTCTTGGTCTTGCTGCCGGATTTGTCGGAAGCTGGCTCGGCTTTGCGATCTTGACCCTCGCCGCCTTGCTCCTTGCGGAGCTGATTTTCCACTACCGATCGCGATCCTTCCGCCGGGTCTTGTTCAGGATGAGTATCGGTTCCCGTCATGTCGGCTCCTATCCATTTTGATCAATTGCGTGCGGCGTGGGCTGACCTCCGCCGCCGGTTCTGTCGCGCCCGATCATCAGCCAGGCGGCGAACAGCACGACCAGTACGACCACGATCCAGGCGACGAAACGAGGCATCGGCCTCATGTCCCTCGCCGCCGCTTGCTGCCGCGTGCCTCCGGATCGGAGCCGGCCTCGACCGTTGGATCGGGCACGACCGGGCCGCGTTCGGCCTCGGAACCCTCAGCTTCGATCTCCTGCACGGCCTGATCCCAGTGCTCGCGCTCGCGTCCTTGCGGACGGCCTTCGCGCTCCCAGATCTCATGGGCTCGCTGCCTGATACGCTCTTCCCTATCCATGGCCTTTGCCTCCTCAGCCCCTAATCCGGCGATCGCTGGTTTGTTCCGCGGTGCCAGCGCCGTTCATCGCGGTTCAGTTGACCTGATCACCCAGCGCTCTAGATCAAACTTCGCGCCGAAGTCGCTTGGTGCGGGGAGAACAATCGTGTGGCAGCAACGCTACAAGCACGTATTGTAAATGCCGTTACAGCCGTCGGTCTTCGACCAGACCGCCCGTGCTTGCTGCTGATAATATTTGTATTGACGGCATGCTCGCCTTCCGACCAGGTCGAGCAGCAGTCGAAAACCGCGGCTTCCGCCACACAGACTGCATCGCTGGTCCTGGAGAGCTGGATCGCTGGGGGAGCCCCGTCGGAATACACGTCGCGCACTTTGCAATCGGCCGGCAAGGCGCTCGCCGATGCCGGTGCGCAAATCCAGTCCGCCAAGTCGCCTGAGCCCAGCGGGCAAGCCGGTCTGACGATGGCGGTTGGACGGCTTTCGGCAGCGGTAATTCGCGCGGCGACGGCCGTGCAGAACGGCAACCGCTCGGAAGTGGAACACGCGCAGCAGGATCTGCGGGCCGCCGCCGCCGATCTGAGCACGTCCTACGCGAAATATTTCGCGCCGAAATCATGAAGAAGCTGCTCGAAATATCGCTCGGCGTCGTCACCAGCGTTGGCGGCTTTCTTGAGGTCGGATCAGTGGCGACCGCCGCTCAGGCCGGCGCGGCGTTCAGGTTTCAGCTGATATGGGCCGTCGTCCTGGGCACGTTCTGCATCATCTTCCTGGTCGAAATGGCCGGACGCTTCGCCGCAGTTAGCCATCACACCATCGCCGACGGGATCCGGGAACGGTTTGGCTTCAACGCCTTTCTGTGGCCGTTGCTTGCGACCTTGCTGGTCAACTTCCTGGTCATGGCAGCCGAAATCGGCGGTGTTGCCATTGCGCTCGAGCTCGCCACCGGCATCGGCTTTCAGTGGTGGGCGCTGCCGGTCGCTTTTCTGGCATGGCTGTTCCTTTGGAAAGGCACGTTCGGATTCATCGAAAAAGGCGTCGCGATCCTCGGGCTGGTCACGCTGTGCTTCGTGGTTGGCGCAGTCATGCTGAAGCCCGATTGGGAGCAGGTCGCGGCCGGGGCCGTGCCCACACTGCCGGATCACGACGCGGCCAACTACTGGTTCATGGCGGTCAGCATTCTTGGTGCGTCGATCTCGCCCTATCTGTTCATGTTCTATTCGTCGGGAGCGATCGAGGACGAGTGGGACAAGAGCTATCTCGGAGCCAATCGGGCCATTGCCGGCCTGGGCATGAGTTTTGGCGGCACAATCGCTATCGGTGTGCTGATTGTGGCGGCGCTCGTGCTGGCCGCGCACGGCATAGAGCAGGTCGATGACTACCACCAACTGCCACTGATGCTGATTCCGATCTTCGGTTTCTGGGGATTTGTCCTGTTCGTTGCTTCACTAGGCATTGCCTGCTTCGGTGCCGCGCTCGAAATCGGCCTGCAGCAAGCCTACCTTGTGGCGCAGGGTTTCGGCTGGACTTGGGGCGAGAACCTGAAACCGCGCGACGACCCGGGTTTCAGCACCGTCTATACGATCTTGTTGGTTCTCGCCGCCATTCCGATCGCACTGGGCCTCGATCCGCTGAAGCTCACCATCTTTTCCATGGCGCTGACGGCCGCCAGCCTGCCGCTGACCGTGGTGCCGTTCCTCTTCCTGCTGAATGACGAGCGTTATGTCGGCGAGCACCGCAATGGCATGATAGCGAATGCCGCGGTCATCTTCATCATCGCGCTCGGTTTCGTGCTCGCGATCGTGACCATTCCTTTGCAGATATTCGGAGGCACGTGATGAAGTTGCTGCGCGACATCCTGGACAAGCAAGTAGTCGACCGCGAGCAGGTCAAGATCGGCAAGGTCGACGGGCTGGTGGCCGAGCTCAGGCCAGGCGAGCCGCCTAAAATCGTTGCGGTCGAGCTCGGCTCGATCACGCTGGGGCGTCGGCTTGGCGAGCGACCCGGGCGCTGGATGGCGCGGGTTGCGGCAAGGCTCGGCGGCAAGCGCCATGCCGAGCCGCACCGCATCGCCTGGAACAAGGTGCGCGACATCGGCGTCGACATCGAGTTCGATATCGACGTCCGCGAAACGGCGATTTTCGACTGGCAGGACTGGCTGCGCGATCATGTCATTGGGCGTATTCCGGGAGCTGGATGATGGCCACCGTCAATCTTGAGCAATTGGCTGGCAGGAATGTGCTTTCGCACGGCAAAAGCATCGGCCGTATCGAGGAGATACGCGCCGAACCGGATGGCGACGACCTGGTGGTCACCGAGTACCATGTCGGCATCTACGCGGCCTTCGAGCGTCTGTCCGCTTCGGCTATCGGCATTGCGGTCCTCGACGTCTTTCGATTGCGCAGTCGCGACAGCGTGTACCGCATTCCCTGGGACAAGCTCGACATCTCCGACCCGGCGCGGCCGCGGTTGTTATGCACGACGGAAGAACTTTCCGGTATGAAGGGGAGTATCGAGGGCGATAAACCGGAATGAACGATACTTTCCCGCCGTCGGAGAATGGGGTCCAGTGAAAGTCCTGGTTACCGGCGCCACCGGCCTGATCGGTGCCTCCGTCGTGGCACGCCTTCTTTCCGAAAGGCATGAGGTGATCGGATTGGTCCGCAGCCCCGGCGCAAACCGGGCCGGCAATTATCAATTGCTGGTGCTGGACATGGCGGCGGCGCTGCAGCCCGAAGACTGGCTACCGCATCTCAGGGGTGTCGACGCCGTCGTGAATTGTGCCGGCGTCCTGCAGGACAGCCCTCGCGAAAAGACGCGCGAAGTCCATCGCGATGCGGCGGCAGCACTCTTCCTCGCCTGTGCGCGGGCAGGGGTTGCCCGGGTAATCCACTTCTCGGCGATAGGCGTCGATCGGGCGCAGCCTTCGGCATTCTCGGCGACGAAACTGGCCGGCGACCAAGCGCTTATGGCGCTTGATCTGGATTGGGTGATCCTGCGCCCGTCCGTGGTGCTCGGCCGGCCGGTGTTTGGGGCCAGCGCATTGTTTAGGGGTCTCGCCTCGCTGCCGGTGCTACCGTCCATGCCCGGCACCGGCCGGCTCCAGGTGGTACTACTCGACGATGTGGTCTCAACAGTCGTCTTCCTTCTCGATCCCGACAGTCCGTCTCGCGTCGTGTTGGAACTTGTCGGTCCCGAACAGCTGAGCATGGACGAGGTCGTCGGCAGCTATCGCCGATGGCTCGGCTGGGCTCCTGCAGCCAGGTTTGTCTTGCCGGCGGCTGTTGCAAGGCTTCTCTACCGCCTCGGCGACCTTGCCGCGATGTTCGGCTGGCGTCCACCGATGCGCACCAACGCGGCCAGAGAGATCGCCCGAGGAGCGGTTGGAGATCCCTCGGACTGGACCGCCGCGACCGGCATACGCCCGCAAACCCTGGCGGGCCTCCTCGCGCTCAATCCGGCAACGGTGCAGGAAAAATGGTTTGCCCGGCTGTATTTCATCAAGCCTGCGATCTTCGTCGTCCTGCCCTTCTTCTGGATCGTGACGGGTATTGTGTCGCTGACCACCGGCTATAACGGTGGCATCGAGCTGATGCAAAGCACGGGGGCTGGCATCTTGTCGGCGCCGACCGTGATAGCCGGTGCTCTTGCCGACATCGCCGTCGGCGCGCTCCTAGCCTGGCGGCCAGCGACGCGAAAAGGCCTCTATGGCGGCATCGCGCTCTCGCTCTTCTACCTGGTCGTCGGAAGCCTCCTGAGCCCCGATCTGTGGAACGACCCGCTTGGGCCGTTCCTCAAGGTGTTGCCGATCCTGGTGCTGCACTTTGTGGCCTTGGCAGTGCTGGAGGAGCGTTGATGCTCTATTTCCTGCTGAAATTTCTGCATGTCATCGGCGCATCCGTGCTGCTTGGTACCGGCGCCGGTATCGCTTTCTTCATGCTGCTCGCCCACAGGACCGGCAATGCCGCGACGGTTGCGGCCGTGGCGCGTATCGTCGTCGTCGCCGACTTCCTTTTCACCGCGACGGCCGTGGTCGCGCAGCCTTTGACCGGAGCCGCGCTCGCCTGGCAGGCAGGCTACTCGCTGTCGGAGGGCTGGATCGTACTTTCGATCGCGCTCTATATCTTCACCGGAATGTTCTGGCTCCCGGTCGTCTGGATGCAAATGCAGATGCGCAAGCTGGCATCGCAAGCCGCCGCTGCAGGCGCGCCGTTGCCGCCGCGCTATCATCGGCTCTTCTGGCTGTGGTTCGCCTTCGGCTTCCCCGCCTTCGCCGCGGTACTCGGGATTTTCTGGCTGATGATCACTCGGCCTGCGATCGACTGGTGAAGACAGGCCGCGTGCAGCTGCCGGGATGAGCGATGACTTTCATTTCAGCGAATAGAGATAGGCCGCGATATCCCGCGCCTCCTGCTCGGAAATTCTGGTCGAAGGCATTGCCGTGTGCGGATTGATCTCTCTTGCGGCGCGTATCCAACGGACCATGTTTCGCGGGTTGTTGGACAATACGCCGCCGATATAGACCCGGGTGGCCAAGCTGGCGTCGAGGCGTGGACCGACCAGTCCCTGCGCGCCGGGCACGCCGGTGATCGTGTGGCATCCGGCACAGCCATTGGCCATGATGATTGGTATGGCGCGGGCGCCAACACCGCCGGTTGCATTGTCGGCCTTCTGCTCCACTCGACGGCTTTGCTCGAAGTACAACGCGATCCCGGCCAGGGCTGCAACAAGCACGACAATTGCCGCGGCGCCGAGGATGGGTCCGGACGGAGTGAAGCGCGATGTTGCGCGCACGCCGATGCTGCCAGGGGCATTGTCCGTCTTATGCGCGACCCTGACGAGCCGCTCCGGCCACAACGTCAGCGCCGCCCAAGCTGCGGCCAGCACGGCAATTGCCGTCCCGGCACCAATGACCAGCTTAGACAGCCTGGAGCGCATGCGACGCCTCCCATCTTCTCTGTCCACTTGAGCGAATCCACAGACCGGCCAGCAGCAACGCGGCTCCGCCATAAATCAGGCCGGCCGGAACCCACATCACCAAGCCGGCGAGCTGCTGGTCCTCGAGCGGGCTAAGGCTCCACAATTCCGCGCCGGCTGCGTTTACCGGGTACCACAGCCTTGGCGAGACCAGCAGCAGCACCCCGAGCAGGCCGGTGTGCAGCGAGGTGAAAAAGAGGTGCATGACTGCGCTGCCGTAGGCTTGTTCGCGGCCTGAACGCGGCAGCAGCACCCACCAGAACAGCAGCCCCGTACCAAAGAAGCTGGCATGTTGCGCATAATGCAGGACACCCTGTGCAAGCGCCGCCTCGAACAGCGCCGGAACGTGCCACGCCCAAATCGCGACGCCGTGCAGGAAGGTCGCGGCTAGAGGGCGGCTGACGGCGGCCCAAACGGTTCGAAGCACCTTCGCCTGCCCGGCTGCGCCAAATGCCAGCCGCAGCTTGGTCGGCAATGCCCACATCATCGCCGCCGCCGGACGGGAGGCGACCAGCAGGGGTGCCGCCACCGCCATCAACAGCTCGTGCTCGATCATGTGGGCGGTGAAAACGCGCTCACCCAATGCATGGAGCGGACTGACCAGTGCTGCCGCCAAAATGGCCCAGCCGGTCGCAAACAGCAGGGCTTGCCGCAACCGCAACGGGCGGCTGCGGGCACTCCGCCGCCACAGCCGAAAGGCGCCTGCCGCGTAAAGCAGTGCGACCATGGTTAGCGGCAGCGTGATCGGCAACGCCAGCGTCCAGCCGGCCTGCGGGGCGCCGGCACCGTAGCAGATCGAGGTCGAGAAGAGCGCGTCGAAGCTCATCGTAGGCAGCCGTCAACAATGAGCGAAGCCGCGCCTTGCATGACGATTACCAGCGCAAACAGCACCGCGCTGAGAATGCCGATATTGGCGACGAAATGCTCGGTGCCGCGCGTACGATCCGGTTTAAAGGCGGCGCCACCTTGCTGTCGCGCCCGCCACGAAAGCACGCCGCCGAGCAAGGCCAGCACTGTCAGCACCAGCGCAATGACCGGTATGACGGGAATATCGTGGGCGCACTGCCACTCCACGAACGCATAATTCAGCTGCGTCGACATCGCCCAGGCCAAAGGCCCGGACAACAGCCCGCCCCATGATGTGCCCAAGCGAAGCGCACGCATCTCAGTCAAGCCTCGGCATCCAGTAGATCAACAGGTAGATCGGGATCCAGGTCGCGACCACGAAATCCCAGTAGAAGACGTTGTCGCCAACGTCCCCGAAACGCCGGCCGCTATAGCCATGGCGCGTGAACATCAGGACCGTCAGCACCATCGTGTCGCCGACGTCGGTAATCAGGTGCGTTGTGTGAAGGCCGAGCAGGACCCACAGCATCGAGCCGTACGCATTGGTATCCCAATAAATGTTGAGGGCCGGAAATTCGAACCACCGCACGACAAGCGGTGCGATGCCGAGCAGCGACATGACGATCAGGCCGATGCGCACGGGCACCATGGCACAGGCTTCGGCGTAGCGGTTCAGTATGTGATTGGGCACCACGCTGGCGAGCAGCAACAGCGTGACGATGGTGCCCGGCCAATGGTTGGGCGGCGGCACGCCCAATGGCCATTTGGGCGACAGATAGGCGAGGTAAAGATAGGTGCCTGCGGCGAGCGCGAAGCCGGTGCCTTCCAGCGCCATGAAGGCGAGAGTGCCCCACCAGGTCGGGCTGCGCGGTCCGATCCCGAAGGTCGGGAGTTTGGAAAGATCGGCGACAGGACGCTGTTTCATTCCTCATCCTCCGGATCGCCTTTCGGCCAGAACCAACCGATCAAAGTGATGGCGATCGGCCCGGCTCCCCAGACCACCGCCCACGGGCTGAAGATCGAATAGAGAAAGGTGGCGCCGACGGCGAGCGCGGCGAACAATGGCCAGATCGACGGCGTCGCCGACTTCTCGCGCACATCTGGATGCGCCTCTGCCACGGTCGAAATGACAAGTTCGCGCGCGTCGACGCGAAGCCCGGTCGCGACAGGCAGCGTGTCACGTTCGGCCCAGAGCGGCTCGGCGTGGGTAACCACCGGGATCCGAGCGAAATTATAGCTCGGCGGTGGAGAGCTCGTCGCCCATTCCAGCGTGCCGGCATTCCAGGGATTGTCCCCGGCCGGGGCGCCCCTCGAGGCGCTGTACACCAGGTTTATAGTGAACAGAACGAAGCTTAGGAACAGGATGACCGCGCCGGCTGTGATGAACAGGTTGATGTTGCCCCAGCCGAGTTCCACCGGATAGGTGTAGACCCGCCGCGGCATGCCCCACAGGCCGACAATGTGCATCGGAAAGAACGCCGCATTGAAGCCTAGGAAGGCAAGCCAGAAGTGCCAGCGTCCGAGACGTTCGCTCATCATCCGGCCGGTGATCTTGGGGAACCAGAAATAGGTCGCGCCGAGCAGCGGGAACACCGACCCGCCGATCAGCACGTAATGGAAATGCGCGACCACGAAATAGGTGTCGTGCACTTGCAGGTCCAATGGCACCGACGCCAGCATCACCCCAGTCAGGCCGCCCGCGACGAACGTGAAGAAGAAGCCGAACACGAACAGCAGCGGCGTTCTGATTATCGGGCGTCCGTCCCACAATGTCGCCAGCCAGCAGAAGATCTGCAGCCCGTTCGGGATGGCGATCAGCATGCTCGAGGCGGTGAAGAAGCTCGCGCCGAGCTTGGGCAGACCGGTTGCGAACATGTGGTGAACCCACAGGCCGAACGACAGAAAGCCGACCGCGATCAAGGCCAGTACCATGCCCAGATAGCCGAATACCGGACGCCGGGCGAAAGCGGTGATGATCGAGGACACCATGCCGGTAGCCGGCAGGAATATGATGTAGACTTCGGGGTGGCCGAAGAACCAGAACAGGTGCTGGAACAGCAATACGTCGCCGCCCTCGGCGGGATTGAAGATATGGGTGCCGACCAGGCGGTCGAGGATCAGGAACGTCGACGTGATCATGACCGCCGGCATGGCGAACACGATGACGAAGGAGGTGACCAGCATCGCCCAGACATAGAGCGGAATCTTGTCCAGCGACATGCCCGGCGCACGCTGCTTCAGCACGGTGACGATGGTGGCAACCGCGACCGCCAACGATGACACTTCGGTATAGGTGATCATCTGCGCCCACACGTCGGAACGCTTGCCTGGCCCGAATTCAGGACCGGACAGCGGCACGTAGGAGAACCAGCCGACGTCGGGCGCCATGTCGAGAGCAAACGACACCCAGGCGAAGAGGCCACCGGAGAGATAAATCCAGAAGCTGAATGCATTGAGGCGCGGAAAGGCGATGTTGCGGGTGCCGACCATCAGCGGCACGAGGTAGATGCCGGTCGCCTGAACGATCGGCACCGCAAACAGGAACATCATCGTCACGCCATGCATGGTGAACAGCTGGTTGTAGCGGTCGGGCCCGATCAGCCCGCGCTCCGGCCCCGACAGTTGGATGCGCATGGCAACGGCGCTGAGGCCACCGAGGCATAGGAAGGCGAAAGCGGTGATCAGGTAGCGCCGCGCGACAATCTTGTGGTCGACGCTCGAGAGCGCACCGATGATGCCCGGCGCCGTCTGCCATGTCCGCGCCAGCCAGCGGTCAAGGCTGGAGTCGTCGAGGCTGGTATCGCGAGGACCGTCGCGCTCGGGGGCCAGGTCTCCTTTGCCGGCCGCTGCTCCCTCGCCGGCGAGCCGACGCTCACGGGCGCTGCTCATTTCAGGCCCTCGAGATAGGCGACGATCGCATTCAGTTCGTCCCCGTCCAGTCGCACCACGGGCATGTGGGCGCCTGGCTTGATCCCCTGCGGATTGGCTATCCAGGCTGCGAGATTGCCGCGGCTCATTGTCAGCGTGCCGGCAGCGAGCGTTTGCCGGCTTGCGATATGGGTGAGGTTTGGGGCGACCGTGCCGCCGGCGATGGTGCCGCCGATCTTGTGGCACATCACGCATGGCCGTTTGAGGAACAGGTCGTGGCCGGTTTTGGCCTCGGCCGACACGGGGGCGGCCGCCGGCCGCAGCTGATCGTTCAGCCAGGCATCGAAGACGGGCCGAGGTTCGGCGATGATGAAGGTGCTCATATTGGCATGCTGTGCGCCACAGAACTCGGCGCATTGCCCGCGATAGACGCCGGGCTTGTCCGCCTTCAGATCGAGAACGTTCTCGTGGCCTGGAATGACGTCCAGCTTGCCCGAGAGGTTCGGCACCCAGAAGGAATGGATAACGTCGGTCGAGGTCACCACAAGCCGCACCGGCTCGCCCGCCGGGATGTGGATTTCATTGGCGGTCGTCAGGATGCGGTTCGGCTGGTCGTTTTCGTAGCGCACCTCCCACCACCATTGATGCCCGGTCACCCGGATCGTCAGCGCCGCATCCGAGCCGATAGCAGCGAGCGTCCGGTTAGCGAAGTAGCTCAGCAGCGTAAGGCCGACCAGGATCAGGGCGGTAGCGGCGAGTGCGGCGACGACAATTCGCATCTTGCTGCGCTCGGCGGCAGCGTCGAGGACAAGCGGATCGCCGACCGGCGCCGGGCGCCGGGCCAATGGCACGATCAGCACGGCCATCACCAGAAGCCAGACCACCGTGCAGAGTGCTGTGAAGAACCAGATCAGCCATGCGAGCTCGTTCGCGGCCGGGCCCTTTGGGTCGAGCGCGGATTGCCAGCCGCTGCATCCTGCGAGGAGCAGGATGCAGGCCGTGCACCAGCACATCGTCCAGACACCGCGGCTCACGGCGACTTCCCCAGCGTCGCGGCGTCCGGCAGGCGATTCTCGGATGGATGGGGCATCATGTCGTCGTCGCGGCCCGGCGCGGCGGAGGACGGTGCGTTGCCGCTCAGTGCCCGGACGAAGGCAGCAAGCTCCCATATCTGGTCATCCGGGATCGTGTCGCGGAAGCTCGGCATGCCGTTTGGCCGGCCGTCCCTGATCGTGGCGTGGATGCTTTCGATCGAGCTGCCATAGAGCCACTTCTGGTCCATGAGGGCCGGGCCCATGCCGCCGCCGCCATTGGCATGGCAGCCGGAACAGTTGAACCAGTTGAACAGACGCTTGCCCTCGCTGAGGTGGAAGGCGTTGGCCTCGAACACGCCGGCCTTGTTGTCGGACGAGGTCGGCCGTTGGCCGCCCGGCTCGAGGGCCGTCACGGCTGCCGGTTGATCGCCCGAGCCGAGCGCCGACTGTGGACGCGTTTCGCGTTCCTCACGCTGGCAAGCGGCAAGGACGAGCATCGCCGACAGCAAGCATGGAAGGCAGCGGTTCATCGCACTGCCGCCCCGGCGACGTCGAGGCGAGGCACGCCATATTCCGCCAGGATTGCATCGATCTCGGCGCGGTGCTTGGCGAGCGCTGCGTCTACCTCGCTGCGCAGCGCATCGTCGTCGTGGCGCACACCCATCGAGATGTCGTAGATCATCGGCAGCAGCGGACCGTCGATGCGCGGCGCAACCGGCGTAATCCGCAACGGCATTTTTTGCCTGGCACCGAAGTAGCCGGCCAACGGTCCCCAGACGACGGCCATATCGATGTCGCCATTCGCGACCGCCTCAATGATGCGTGCTGGCGGGTTCGGCGCCGAATAGTCGCCATAGACGGGGAAACCGATGAGATGGCCGACGATGCCACGACGGCCAAGCGCCTGGACGGGGGGCGAGTTGGCGCCATCATCGCCTATCAGCTGGACGCCGATGTGCAGATCGCGCAGGCGAGGATCGTTGAAGGACGTGATTTCGGGCACATCTTGGCGTGTCACGAACACATAAGAAGACCGGTAGTAGGGCGCGGTCGTGCGCAGCATCTCGAGATTGGCGGGCGTGCCGGGCACAAGATCGCACAAGCCGGCTTTCAACGTGTTGCGGACGAAGCCGCGCCGCTGTGCCCACCACGTGTAGGAAACAGTCGCACCAAGCTCCCGGGCGATGAGTTCGGCGATCTTGTTTTCAAAGCCCCGCCTGGCGGCATTGGAGAACGGCATGTTGTTGGGATCGGCGCAGATCCTCAATTCGCGCGCATCGGCAACGGCGGCGACGAGCGAGAGTGCCAGTGCGCCGACCGCGGCGCCAAACCGCCGGGAAGATTTTCTCCGTGCGCGCGCAACTCGACCGGTCGTCTCAAGGGAGCCGGAACACATACAGCGTACCTCCCGGCGTGGTTACATCCTTCAGATCCTTCATGACGTTGACGAAGCCGAGCGCGGCGGTGGCGTCGCGCGGATCGAGATCGCCGGATACGATCGCGCCGGCCCAGCCGCCGACGCCCGAAAGAATCGCGACATATTGGTGCCCGTCCGGGCCGCGATAGGTGATCGGCTGGCCGATGATGCCGGACGACGTCTTGAACTGCCAAAGCAGTTCGCCGGTCCTGGCGCTGACCGCCTTGAACCAGCCTTCCATAGTGCCATAGAACACGACGTTGCCGGCGGTGGCGACGGCGCCGCTCCACACCGGAAAGTTCTCCTTCAGGCTCCACGCCGGCTTGGCGGCGGCGACATCCCAGGCGGTGAAAGCACCGCGATTGCCGCCCGGCCCGGGGATCATGCGCACGTTCATGCCGACATAGGGCGTGCCGGCGATGTAATTCACGTCGACGCCCTCTTCGTCCATGCAGAGATTGTTGTGCGGGATGTAGAGCAGACCGGTCTTGGGCGAGAATGCCGAAGGCTGCCAGTCCTTGAGGCCCGATGCGGTCGGGCAGATGTCGCGCACGACCTTGCCGGTGCCGGTCTTCTTGTCCGGATTTACAATCAGCCGGCCGGTCTTGAGGTCGACGCCCGTGCTGGAATTGACTGGCCCGAAGGGGACTGCCGACAGGACCTCGCCTGTGGTGCGATCCAACAGATAGACGTAGCCGTTGCGTTCCGGTCGGACCAGCACCTTGCGGGGCTTGCCCTGCCAGGTCATGTCGAGCAGCACCTGTTCGTTGATGCCGTCGTAGTCGTGCAGATCGTGCGGGGTCCATTGATAGAACCATTTGGCTGCGCCGGTGTCGGGATCGCGGGCAAAGATTCCGGCGGTCCATTTGTTGTCGCCGGGCCGCAGATCCGGATTCCACGGACCGGGATTTCCGGTGCCATGGAAGATCAGGTTTAGGTCCGGGTCATAGGAGATCCAGCCCCACACATTGCCGCCGCCGATCTTCCAGGCGTCGGGCGGCCACGACGTCACGCCGAGATCCTTGCCCTTGTCCATGTCGTAATGCGGCTTGAAATCGGGGCCGATCAGCACCTCGGCGTCCGGTCCGGTATTGTAGGCCGTCCAGACGACGTGCCCGTCGCCGGCGTCGAGCGCCTTGATCCAGCCGCGTACGCCCATTTCGCCGCCGGAATTGCCGACCAGCACTTTGCCCTTCACCACCAGCGGCGCCATGGTGATGGTCTCGCCGATGTTGATGTTGCCGATGTGGGTGTTCCAGACCGGTTTGCCGGTGGCCGCATCGACGGCGATCGTGTGGCCATCGAGCGTGTTGAAATAGATGCGCCCTTCGAAGAAGGCTGCACCGCGGTTGACCACGTCGCAACAGGCAACGCCCTGCGCCGCAGGCTCGGGATTGGGCTCGAACTTCCACTTCATCGGCGCGCCGGGCTTGGTAAGGTCAAGCGCGTAGAGAATGTTGGGAAACGGTGTCACGATGTACATCGTGTTGCCGACCACCAGGGGCGCAGCCTCCTGACCCTTGTTGACGCCGGTCGAGAAGGTGAAGGCCACCTGCAGGTTTTTGACGTTGTCTTCGGTGATCTCCGCAAGTTCGCTGTAGCGAGTCGAGGCGTAGTTCTTTGCCGGCATCGCCCATTGGCCGTCGTCGGGCGGAGCAGCTGCGGCAGGCGGATTTATCGCAAAGCTTGACGTTGACTGAGCAACCGCCGCGGTAGTCAGCGCGAAGCTTGCCAGCAGCGTCCATCCCAGCATCGCAGCCAATGGCCTCTTTCCCCTTTTGCCAGGCACCCTATTTTTCGCCGCCACCAGTCGCGCTTGCCTCATTGGCTGTCGAGTTTGCCGACGTTGGCGCAGAGCTCCATTAGCTGCAGCTGCGCCGTGTTTGTTGAACACTCTCCAACGCGTGAGCGGCGCAGAAGTGCCAAATGCAACGAAATAAATGTCGGGTTCGGTTGGCCAAAGTCGGCGGCCGGGCGCTCGGAACAGCCGATCCGAGTGTTCGCACTCACGTCGGAAGTAAATCTATTCCGGCGGCGGTCCGGGCTCGGCTGGAACGGAGCGGCGCCTATCGCAGTTGTGTCGAATGCTGTCTGCAGTCGAGCAACTGGCTCAATCGGTGAAAGAGCGACGAGCTATCTTGTTCGTTGGAGCCGGGGTGTCGATGAGCGTCGGCTTGCCGTCCTGGCAAAAGCTCATCGAGCACATGCAAAGCGAACTCGGCCTTCACGAGGACATGATCGGCGCACCGGAGGCCAGCTATCAGGCCCTTGCCGAATACTACCGGCTGAAGCAGGGGAGCCTCGGCCCTTTGCGCAGCTGGATGGATCGCGAATGGAGCGTATCGCGCGAAGAAGTGCAGCGGTCGGCAATCCACAAGCTCATCGTATCGCTCGATTTTCCGATCATCTACACCACCAATTATGATCGCAATCTCGAGGTTGCCTTCGAGATCCATAGCCGGCCCTTTGTCAAAGTCGCCAATGCAAAGGACTTGCCAAAGGCCACCGGCGAGGTGACGCAGATCATAAAATTCCACGGCGATTTCGACGACGACAAATCGCTGGTTCTGGCGGAGACCGATTATTTTGAGCGGCTTTCGTTCGATTCGCCGCTCGACGTGAAGTTTCGCGCTGACGCGCTCGGGCGCACCATCCTGTTCATCGGCTACAGCATGTCCGACATGAACATCCGTCTGCTGCTGCACCGGCTTTGGCAGACCTGGCGCCGCTCCGGCTATGAGAAGAATCGCCCGAAATCCTTCATCTTCATGTCCCAGCCGAGCATCGTCCAGGAGGCTGTCCTCGGCCGCTGGGGCATCGATATGCTGACCGAAGCGGCCGACGATCCTGAGGACGCGCTGCTCGCATTCCTGAACGAACTCAAGGACAGGGTGGGCCGGCCAGACGGCGCGTGAGAAAACTTGCGGAAACGGATTGGCCAGGCGCTGGGAACCGGCTGATCCGGGACCGAGCCTGAATGGGCGCACGCAAACACCAGCGAAAAATGCATGCCAAACACGACCTGTCGGCCGAGTTGGCCTATGAGATCGATTGTTTTGCCCGCAGGTGCGGCCTGACCAGGGACGAAGCACTCAAGATGATGCGAAATGCCGGCAGGTCCAACGATGGCACCAAGGCATCTGGCGAACCCGGGCCGAAGTGGCCGCATGGGTTCTACATAGCGGGCGGCCGGACGGTCATCCGGCACAGCTGCTTCGTCGTCTGTCTCGGTATCCGCATGGCAGTCGGTGGTGGAGCGCACCGCTGAGGATCGAGCGATGCAGCGGCCGCCGATGGAACATCCGCCGACAATTTTCGTTGACATGCTCCACTAGGCGAAGAGGTCGAGCATGTCGAAGTTCCAAGCCGCTACCCCGGAGCGTTTGCAGCAGCTCAGGCTCGAGGCGACAGCGCACTTTGCGCCGCTCATACTGCGCGAGGCGCTGGTGCGTCTCTGCCGAGCGTGTGGAAGCGAGAGCCTCGAACGGTTCGAGAAGACCATGGTTGACCAAATCGAGGCATCGCGTGACGAAAAGGCCGATTTCGACACAATGAAGGAATTTGCCATCGAACAGCTCTATGGCTGGATTCGAGAAGTCAGGTCTTCACCGGACATGACACAGCCGCTGGAGAATGTAGACACCCGAAGGACCCCTGGCCGCTCGGAAGAGCCGCAGACGCTGGAAGACCAGCTGCAGGCGGGTCTGGAGGATTCTTTCCCCGCAAGCGACCCGCCGGCTGTTGTTTCCACCGCGATCCCCGGCGGATCGAAGAAGCTGGTCGGAACCGACGAGGTCCTCAGGCAGCAGCGGGAGAAAAAGGCCGAGGAAGCCAGCCATTCGTGATAAACGGCTCTGCGGGGAAGCAGCCTGCCGGTTCACCCGCCGTCCGGCATGAAGGCCGTCCGGGCATGTGTGTCATGCGGCTCGCCTTCGACAAGAATCTTCGCTTCCAAAGCCGCGTCGATAAATGCTTCGCGGGCTTCCGCTGCCGTAATCTGGCCGATCTGGGCGCCATCCAATGCATCTCCCGCCATCAGCGACAACGGGGCATTGCGGGCAGGCCATTTCTCGCTTTTGAGGCAGTAAGAAGCCTCGAAAACGGAGCTGACCATTCGCGATCGTCCCGGCTTGCCGAAGTAGATGCAAACCGGAGCATCGAACTTTATCTCCAGCATGGCGGTCCTCCCGATTTAACCACCCTTGATATAAATTAGCCTCAGCAGGTCACATGGCCTGCTGGGCATTTTAGCCGACGTCGCGAACCGCAGTGGGATTGGTGCCTGCTGGTATTTCGGCGGCGACATCGTGCGCCAGAATGCCCGCCTTGCGGGCGAATGCTTCGAACGCCGCGCGCACGGTCTCGGCATCGACCTCGTCAGCCAGCCCGGCGCGACAGGCGTCGAACGCCGCCTTGTGCGCCGGGCCGCGACTCGGCCATTCGTTCAAGACGTCATAGGCCTGCCAGATATTTTCGACATGGCGAGGGAAACCAAGGCCGACGAGAATTGGAACGGGGCGGCCAAACGATTTTTTTGTCATCTGTGTCTCCGCGAAAGAGCCTGTCGCATCAACGCTGGGCGGACGCGAGGCCCATGCTCTTTAACGCGGGATTGCTGCACGGGTTGCAGCGGGTTGTTCGATCGTGCGCCGGCCGATGCTGGCGTCATTTGTTGGTCCGCATCTTTTGCCGGGGATTGATACCGCCTTGAGGCGTGGTGTCGTTCTCGACATCGCCTTCGAACGTGTTGTCGCCCTGATCGAGCCGGTCGCCCTCCTTGATCGTGCCCTTGGAACTGCCGATGCCGGGATCGTTGGCAAGGTCGCTATCGGCCGGCGTTTTGCCTTTGGCGTGCTTGTTTCCTGTCATGGGTTCCTCCTGTTTTGAGGTGGCGGACTGTCCTTGAGGTGGCGGCCCAGGCTCGCTGCGAAAATCGCGTTTCGACACGCCAATGGCGGCGCCCCGGATTTTCGGACGGCCTGGATTCCAACTCCGCGATACCGGTGGTTGTTCCGTCAAAAATATCACCGCCGGCTGGGTTGCCCAGCCAAGCCGCTCCGGTTCCCGATCCGGGTGATTTTCGCCAGCCGGAACGATCTTTCGCCCAATGCATTTAACTGGTCTGCGCTCACGAACTCATTCTGGACGGGAGCTGGACCATTGCCACCTACAGCCTACGCCTTGGCGACTCGCGAAACCGAAGAAGTTTCCATCGTCGACCTCATACCCGCTTTGAGGGCTTTCGCCCGCACCTTCTGCCGCACTCCCGATGATGCCGACGACCTGGTCCAGGAGACGCTGACCAAGGGCTTGGCCAACATTGACAAGTTCGAAGCTGGAACGCGCATGAAGTCATGGCTCTTCACGATCATGCGCAACACCTACTACACGCGTGTCAGGGCCGCGGTGAGGGAAGCGCCCGGCCTGCTCGACTGCGCTTCGCTGCGGCCGATCTCGGAAGCGACGCAGGAATGGTCCGTACAGGGCAAGGAAGTCCACCAGGCCATCCAAAGCCTTCCTGAGCACCAGCGCGAGGTTCTGATGTTGATAGGCGTTCTGGGCATCAGCTATGAGGAAACGGCCGAAATATGCGGTTGCGCGGTGGGAACCGTGAAGAGCCGGCTCAACAGGGCACGCGCCGGCGTGCTGGAATACCTTGGCGAAAGTTCCTCGCAAACCCTGATGGAAAGGCGCAGCTATCTGTCCGAAGGACAACTGGACTTCGAAGCCGAGAGGCGCCGCTAATACACGTCACGTTAGTTACTGGTTTCGCGCAAGCGCCTTTCGATAAGCGCATGCTGCAACTCGATCGCAAGTTTGGTCAGCCTGTCAGGAACCCTTTCCTGTTCGATGGCCGCAAGCAAGGAAGCGATTTCCCGGTCTATCGTCAGATCGGCACGCGTGCTGACGGAATCTTCCCTTGAGCGAGACATCGCGTTCTCTTGGCAAATGTTGGTCCCTTCACTTCACTCTGGTGGCAACAGTGCGAGTTTGCAAGAATTTGCAGGGCGTCCATGCGACCGGCATCGGTCCTTGCACAGCTTCGTCAGCGGTTGGGCTCTCGCCGCCTTTCAATTGCTCACCGGCTGCAAGCTCGCATGCTGCCGCAACGATCAGTCTTCAGGCCGCCGATCCGCTGAATGATCCTGGTACTGCTCGGACTTGACCCGATTGCCGTCGAGCCCACGCTCCTTGGTGTGCTGCTTCTTGTCTCTGTTGGACAGAACGGCGTTCTCTCCGATCTTGTCCTTGGGAAGATCGGTCATCGCGCCAGCGCCAGCGCCTTTGCCGTGACTGCCGCGACCGATGTGCTTCTTGCTGCCGGACGCCATCTTGTTCTCCTTCATACTGTCGAATAGCGGCTTTTCCCGTTCGGCATCCGAACCAGCGTTGGGCCGCAATGTTCCGATGGAAATCGTAAGCAGGAAGGCATCGCCGTCCCAGTGCCGGAAAGGCTTTTCGCCGTCGACGAGGACTTGCATGCCATTTGCGTTGGCGAAGTTATGGACATCGGCGCGATCCAGCGCCGGCGATCCGCGATATGAATAATTCAAAAGCGCGGCCATGCCCGGCCTCTTCAGCACGCGCGCGATTTCCACGAAATGTCGCTCCGCAAGGCCGGCCAGCACCAGATAGGGAAAGCTGTCGACGGCCAGCACGCGGTCGAAGCTGGCATCGCAAAAATCGGCAAGATCGAAACCGCGCGTAGGGCGGAATTCTACATTGCCGAGCCCGGCGCATCGCCGGCGGGCGATCGAGATCATCGCTGGGGATATATCGCTGCCGACGATCCGGCGCGACAGAGCGGAGAGCGCCTGTTCGAACCGACCGATACCACAGCCGATATCCAGTATGTCGCGGTCAGTGCCGGTAAAGCCTCGCCTCTCCAGCCATGCAACGATCTCAGCCGTAGCGGCAGAGAGCTTTTCCTCATTGCCCAGCGATGACAGCTGGACGCTCGCCGCCGGGGAGATCGCCGCCGCCGCGTCAAACCCGGCCGCCAGCCGCTTGACGACCGCATCGTCGGTCTCGTCCTCGCCACGCTCGTGCCGAACGGCACCACCTGTTTTGCGCAGCGTGGCGAATATCTCGGGCCTGCGCCGCAGCAGGTCGGCAATCCGTTGCAGTTTTGCCGTGTTTCGCGGGTCAGCCGAGTGCGTGTTTTGCGCAATCTTCGCCAATTCTGCAGCATCGATTCCTGTCTCGAAACGGAGAGCCAGCCTTGCGATGACGGCTTCGACGCCGGCACCGTCTGCCATGCAATCCTCCAGCACCCGCCTTGCTGATGTCGACCGCCGAGATTCCGGCTGGGTCGCGCTCATCGCCCTTTGCTCCGCGTCCAGATCTTGCGCATCGTCCACCGGTCTACGGCGCCCCAGCTGTACTTGTAGGCCTCTTGTCCGCGCAGAAAATCGAACTCTTCCGCGCCTTCGCAGATCGCCTGCCTTATCGCTTGGCCGATGAGCAGCGCGCCGGGACTTTCCTCGGCATAGGCCGGATCGAAGCCACCGAGGTAAGCGCAAGCGCGGCCCCGATGATGGAACCCGTAATAGGCGCCCACGATCGCGTTACCGATCGTGATAAGCCAGCATCGGGCAAGCACCTGTGCGACCAGCTGCGGCAGCGCCTGACGGTGGAATGCTTCCACGCGGGAATCGGACAGAACGCCGTCGCCGTGTCCGGCCCAGCGCGCGCGGTGAAGGCGGATCAGGTGGTCGAGGAATGTCTGCGGATCGGACAAAGCGGGTTCGATGGAGACACTGCCGCGTCTCGACGCGGCCCTGTGGGCGCGGCGCAATTGGCGCCTCCGCCGCGCCGGAACGCAGCCTTGAAGCGTCTGGTCGCCGGCGAGGGCGAGCACCGGGCAAGCGGCGTGACCGACGGCTTGGCACGATTCGAGCGCGGCATGCCTGATGGCAAGGCCGGCGCCGCCGGGAGGCAGGTCCTGCAAGATCCACTGTGACCAGCCGACGGAAAGAACGGCGCCACCGATGACTGCGCCGACCGGTTCGGCGATCTCGGGAAGACAAAGGACATCCAGATAGTCGCTCAACGAAATGCCGAGCGGAAGCAATCGCGCGCCGGCGTCGTGGCGTTCCAGATAGAGTGGCGCCAGGCCGACCAGATCGTCGCCACGCCAGATGGCGACCGTCGCTAGCTCGCCGGGAGCAAATGTCCGCCACCATGGCAGCAACCATGCGGGAGACTGGAACGGCGTCGCCGAGGGACTGCGCGACCAAAGTTCCCACCAGTGCGGCTCGAGGGCTTCGAGGTCCGCCGGATCGTCTATGATCTCACTGCGGAGCATGTCGCGCTCACTTTGCCGTCGCGAGCTGCCCGCTGTCTGTGCCGAGCCGTGCCAGCGCCCGATAGGCGTCCATGTAGGAGGAAACCATGCGGTCGAGTGAAAAGCGCCGCCGCGCCTCGGCCCGGCAGGTCTCGGGGTCCAGGCTGGGTGCGGCAGCGATGGCTTCGGCCATCTCGTCGACATCCCCGACCAGATACCCGGTCTTGCCGTGCTCGACCACATCCGGCAGTGCGCCATTCGGGAAGGCCACCACGGGGGTGCCGCAGGCGAGCGCCTCCATGGCGACGAGCGAACTGGTTTCCGCGGCAAGGCTCGGGATGACTAGGCAGCGGGCTGTATTCAGCAGGCGCCGCTTGGCGACAAAGCCGAGCGGACCAAGGAAGCGGCGCCGGTCGTCCAGCCGGGGTTCGACCTCGTCGCGAAAATACGCTGTGTGCGTTTCATAGGGGTAGACCTTGCCACCGATGACCAGCGGCACGCTGGCCTTCTTGGCTGCGTCCAGCGCCAGATGGATGCCCTTTTCCGGGCAGACGCGGCCGAGCACGAGCGCAAAGTCGTGTTTGGCCTGCGGTTCGCTCAGCGCGTCGACGTCCACTCCGTTGGGAATCGGCCCGATCAGCCTGGCTCCCGGCGGCGCGGTTCTTTGCTGAGCCGCCGATACCGCATGCAGCCACAGATCCTCCCGCGCCGGATTGAGAGCGTCGGCCGGATACCAGTCGAGCGGCAAATGCAGGGTCACCAATGTCGGCCCGTCGCCCGGCAGATAGGCATCGAAATCGATACCGTGCAAATGGACCACGTCGATTGGCCAGCGAGCGCGTGCGGTAGCAATTGCGGCGCAATGAACACGCTGCGCCCGGCGCTTCGCCGCTTCATCGAGCACGCCCGGTTCGGCCGGCGTCTCGATGAGGACACCCGCAGCGCTCGAGCCCTGGCAGCCGATCACGATCGAGCGGTGTCCGGCCTGTACGAGCGCCTGGTCGAGCACCGACAGCACCTGCTCGGCACCACCGACCGCATCCGGCCCGACCGGGGCGAGGGGATAGGCGACGTTGAGGACGGTGAGCGTCATGACTGGAGAGCCGAAGCTCCTCACGCTGCGGAGGCGCGCAGCCTGCCGACCGAAGGGGCAGCGATGCTGCCGGCATATCGGCGCGTCATTGCCGCGCAGAAGTCGGCGAATTCCTCCGGCACCAGCGGCGGACTGCTGTGGTGCGGCATCATTCCGCGGTGTTCCGGCGTGAAGCAGAAAGTAACCGTCACGTCGAAGTCGGCCAAAGCCTCCATCTGCCGGTCGAACCAGTCAAGTGCGTTCGGCCTGAAGCTGTCGGCCCAGGAAAGCCCGGTGCGCAGATTGGTGACGCCGAGCCGTTTCATCCAGGCAACGGCGTCGTCCAGCCGGTGATCTTCGAAATGGAACCACTGCACCAGTCCCATTGCCGGCGTGTGGTGCAGGAACTCCTCGAGCGCGGGCTTTGGCGTGCCGTCCTGGCGGAGCAGGCCCATGTAGAAATGGCGGTAGTAAGACGAGCCTTCCGCCTCGCGATGGCGCGTCGTCGCTTCCCACTCGCGCGGCAGGTCGTAGAGGCTATACCATTGGATGCGCGGTGCGTTGCCGATCAGCAGTTCCGCGGTCCGGCGCAGGCCCCAGACCTGCACCTCCTCGGCGCCGAAGGTCGACACGCCGACCTCACTGACCCATACCGGAAGATCGGTGACAGCCGAAATCTCGCCGATCTTCTGCGGCCATTCGTGGATCTGCCAGAGGTTCCAGTCGAGCGGGAAACCGTGCACGGCGACAGCATCGACATGATCGAGCACGTCGAACTCCTTCATCCGTGTCATGAAACCGGCATCGATCGGCGAGATGCCGCCAAGGACCTTGGTCAAGGCCGGATTCTCCGACGCGATCGCGTCGGCGACCAGGGTTGCCATGTTGGCGAAGCGGCTCCAGTCGGGGTCGAGCTCGGGATCCCAGTGGGATTTGTTGTTGGGCTCGTTCCAGATCATCGCGGCTTCAATCATTTATTTGTCCTTTCGACGGGTAGACGACGCCGCCACCGGCCGGCACGTCGGCGGTGCGGCAGAAATAGACCTCCTGCTCCGGTTGCAGGACGATCTCGAAGCCGGCGCTGCGCAGCATGGCTTCGGTGCAGGCGCGATTGGGAATCCACCAGTTGGTCGGGTCGTCGGCGTAACGATGCTCGATGAAATGCAGCTTTGGGAAATCCGGCCGGTCGAACAGGTCGTGGGTCCAGAAATGATAATTCTGCTCGAGCGCCGGCACGTTGGTGCTGCCGCGCTGCATCGACTGGAAGATCATCAGGTCCCGGGCGACGTGCTCCCGGATCAGATCGAGTGCGAGCAAGGGATGGCGCAAATGGTAGAGCACGCCCATGAACAGCACGATGTCGAACCGCTCATGCAGGGCGCCAACGTCGTAGACCGAGAGCTGCCGGAATTCGATGTCGCAGTCTGCTACCTCAGCGGCAAAGCGCGCCTGCGCCAGGTAAGCCTCATCGAAATCGATGCCAAGCACGCGGCCGGCGCCGCGGCGTTTCATCTCGATCGAATAGAAACCCGCATTGCAGCCTATGTCGAGCACCGCCTTGCCGGAAAGATCGGCGGGAATCGCGTCGGCGAATTTGCGCCATTTGATCAGCGGATAGTTGCCAAGGAAATGGTCGGGAGCGGTTTCGATGCCGGCCAGTTCCATATTGTGGAACCATGGGCCGAGCGCATCGATACGGCGGCGGATTTCGGCATCGGAATGCAGCATGGCTAGCCTCCTTCGCCTGCGAGGACAGGGACGTGCTGGTGGCCGGGCAGCGTAATGGCGACTTGGTCGTCCTTGGTACCGGCGGCGCTTTCAAGCAGGCGAAGTGCGGTGCGGTAGCCGTTGAAGGTGCCGACGTCGACATAGGCGGTGCCAGCCTTGATGCCATAGGCATCGCCTCCGGCGGCGAGATAGGCATTGACCAGCGTGCCGATATATTCGTCGCACCGGTCCCGTTCCCGCCACAGCGCGGCGAGCTGGTGAAGGGTGCGGCCGGGCATCTTGAACGCACCCCAGATCCAGTTCGATTGGGCATTCTGCTGCTTGACCTGGATTTGCTTCACCCGGTCGTCCTGGTCGACAACGACGGCGTCGAAGAACTCCGGCTGGTCCACCGGAAACAGCAGGAAGGACAGGCCGTCGTCCGGGAGGGCCAGGAAGCCGTCTTCGGGAAACCAGATCGTATCGGGCAACCCGACCAGAACGGTCTCATCGGCTGTGACGAGCGGTGCGGCACGGAAGATGGCGTCGCAAAGGCCGACCGGAGAGGGCTGCACCACAAACAGCGCAGTCGCGTCGGCATAGCCGGCAGAATAATATTCGAGGATATCCGACTTACCCGAGCCGATGACGAAGCAGATCTTGTCGGCCCCCCCGCGCACCATGCGGCGCACCAGGTATTCGCTGACCGCGCAAGGCCGCTCGGTGTTGCCGTCGATGCGGCTGCCGACCGGCAGAAGCTCCTTCGAAAAGCCGAGCGGCTGGATGCGGCTTCCCCGTCCGGCTGCGGGCACGATGCCCAACATCAAACTGCCTCCTTCAACGGCTCGCCATGCGTGGAGCCGTGCAGTGCATCAGACAGGATGCGGTCGAATTCCTTCGCGCGCCGCGCCGAGGTGTGTTCGTCCAGCACCCGCTCGCGCGCTCGGCTGCGGATAGCGTCAAGCTCGGCGTCGGACAGGTCGAGCGCGGCGACCACGTCGTCGGTGCTGTTCGCCACGACGATCTCTTCGCCGGGCCGGAAAAAGGCCTCCAGTCCCGGCCATGTGTCGCTCACCATCGCGGCACCGCAAGCGGCGGCTTCGAACAGCCGGCCGGAAGGACACCAGCCCCTTTCGGCCATCGCCTCGCGGGTCACGTTCAGGGTCAGCCGTGATGATGAAAAGAAGGCGGGGTGGTCGGCCGGCGGCAGATGCCGGACGAAGAAAATATTGTCGCTCCACGGGAATTCCTGCGGATATTGTGCGCCGCCAATGATGAAGCGGCGCTCCGGCAGGCGCGCAGCCGGACTGACCAGCAGCCTCTCGACCCCGGCCTGGCGGTCTGCCGCATAGGTTCCAAGATAGGAAAGGTCGCCGGCAAACTCCGGCCTGGGCGGGGCGGGCCGGTGTCGCTCTGGATCGACATGGCCGTAGAGCGGCATGACGCGACGCGCACCCAGCATCGACCTCAATGCGTCGATCGCGGTTCCTCCCGTGTAGCTCAGCACGAGATCGAAATCGCGAAGCCCTTCCGGCCCGAAATAGGCCGGAGGATCACCTTGTTCGATCCGCGCCAGCGTCACCGGCGTATCCAGATCGTAGAACACCTTCAGCCCGCGACAGGCCTGGTGGGCAAGGCGCGACGCGCTCACGGCATCGGGGCAATAGGAGGTGACGATGACCACATCGGCCTCATTCATCGCCTGCTCGGCAACGCGCTGGATGTCCTCCCAATCCTGATAAAGGACGAGGTTGCCGCCATCCAACTGGTCGAGGTCGCGCGTCCCGGCATAATAGGGAGTGTTGCGTTCGAAGAAGGTGATAGACCAGCCCAGCCCGGCCATCGCCCGGATCAATCCGCGCCACAGCGTGGCGTGCCCATTGCCCCACGACGATGTCACGGTAAGACCGAAAATGACCATGCGCATCCGGCAATTCCTCGTCAGGCAGCTTCGTTGAGTCTGATCAGGTTCGACCCCCAGTCCCCCCAAACAACCGTGGTGATCGACGCTGGGTCGATATCGAAGCGAAAGCAGTTTCCCAGCGACAGGCCGAGCACCTTGCACACGGCGGCCTTGATGACGTCGGCATGGCTGACCAGTGCGACGCCCTGGTTCTGGTAGGTGCCGCGGACCTGCTCGATCAATGAGACGACGCGTTGCTGCACGTCCAGCATGGTCTCGCCGCTCGGTGTTCTCGCCTGCTGACGCTGGTCGTTCCACACCCGCCAGTCGGCATCCTGGTTCAGCTCTTCGAAGGTCTTTCCCGACCAGGTGCCGAAGTCGATCTCATCGAGTTCCTCGCGGATCACGATTTCACCGGCATTGCAGGCGAGCGCGATCGGATTGGCGGTCTCCTGCGTGCGTTCGCGCGGGCTGCAGAAGATTGCCGCTATCGCCTCGCGTGCCATGCGGTCTGCCAGATGCGAGGCCTGTGCCTTGCCGGCTTCGCCGAGGCAAACGCCGGCCATCCGTCCGGCAAGATAACAGCCGACATTGTCGTGCGCGGCGTGGCGCACCAGAAAGAACGTCGTCGTCATTCCGCGGCATCGAGCATCGGCTCGTCCTTGCCGGCGATGAAAGAGAGCGTGCGCTGGCGGGCTTCCGCGTCGGTGAACTGCTCGGGCGGCGATTTCATGAAATAGCTGCAGGGACCGGTCAGCGCGCCCGCGATACCGCGGTCGAGCGCCAGCTTGGCGCAACGCACCGCATCGATGACGACGCCGGCCGAATTGGGCGAATCCCACACTTCCAGCTTGAGCTCGGCATTCAGCGGCACACCGCCGAAGGTCGTGCCTTCGACCCGGATATAGGCCCACTTGCGATCGGTCAGCCACGGGACATGGTCGCTCGGCCCGACGTGAATGTTGCCGGGCTCCAGGGGAACGTCGATCTGGCTGGTGACGGATTGCGTCTTTGAGATCTTCTTCGATTCCAGCCGCTCGCGTTCCAGCATATTGAGGAAGTCGGTGTTGCCGCCGAAATTGAGCTGGTAGGTGCGATCGATGCGCACGCCGCGCTCGCGGAACAGGTTGGCGAGCAGCCGGTGGACGATCGTCGCACCGACCTGGCTCTTGATGTCGTCGCCGATCAGCGGCAGGCCGTGCTGCTCGAAGCGCCGGCGCCACTCCGGCCGCGAGGCGATGAAGACCGGTATGCAGTTGACGAAGGCACAGCCGGCCTCGAGCGCGCACTCGGCATAAAAGCGCGTTGCCTCCTCCGAACCGACAGGCAGATAGGACACCAGGATTTCGGCGCCGCTTTCGGCGAGGATCTTGCTGATGTTGGCGACGGGTTCGTCGGCCTCCTGGATCTCGTCGCGCAGATATTTGCCGATGCCGTCCAGTGTCGGCCCGCGTTCGACGCGAACGCCGGTAGCCGCCACATCGGCAAAGCGGAAAGTATTGTTCGGCGCGCTGTAGATCGCGTCTGCCACATCGCGTCCGACTTTGCCCTTGGCGACATCGAAAGCGCAGACCACCTCGATGTCCTTGACATGGTAGCCGCCAAGATCGGCATGCATCAGCCCGGGGATGGGCTCATTGCTTCTTGCGTCACGGTAATAGGTGATGCCCTGAACAAGGGAGGAGGCGCAGTTGCCGACGCCGACTATTCCGATCCGAACTTTCTTCGATCCCACGAAACCGCTGCCTATGCTGTTGAAGGTAAGTTCTTCGTGCCAAACCACCTGCCTCGCTGATTGTTCCTTGCCGGCTGCAAAAATCGTGCAACCGATGGTGGATCAAAGTAGCGCTCGCCGAGTTGTGCAGTGAGGCCAACCGGGACGGGACAATGATCGTCTATGGCGACCACAAGCGAATTGAGAGCGCGCGACATGTTCGCGGCTCGGCCTGCGAAGCGGCCGGGCACATTGCGGATATGCCAAGCGGGATCGGACGGCACGCAGCCCTGGTCGGCCTGTTCATCAAGATCTCGGAATTGGTCCAGGGCCTTGCCGATGCTGAATTCGAGGCCAACGGCATGGACAGGAATTCCCGACAGCGGATCGCGGGCGCAAATCTCCTGGTCGGCTTGGCCCGGGACGTGGGCAGATCGTGGGCGGCCGGATTCGCCATCGACGGCCCGGTCGATGCCGAAGTGCCGCGAATGCTGGCCGAACTCGATTGCGATGGCGAAATCCTCATCGGCACGGCCGAGGGCTACGCCCATTACGCGCTCTATCCGGAGAGCTATTTCGTCGCCGCACGGCAGTCGGGTCTCGATGCGAACACATGCGTAATCGGCATCCGCAGCATCGGCCTGGGATTGGCAGCGATGGTGGCGGCAGCCATCGGCGCGCCGGCGCCCGTCAGCGTCCGTCCGACCGGTCATCCGTTTCGCAGGCGGCTTGCCGCCGATCCGGAACTGATCGGCGGCTGGAGGACAAGGCCATCGGCCCATTTCGCTGTCGTCGATGAGGGCCCCGGCCTGTCCGGCAGCTCGTTTCACGCAGTCGTCGCATGGCTGCAAAGGCTGGGCATCGATCCCAGGCGCATCCATCTGTTCCCAAGCCATTCGGCTGGCCCGGGCCCCGAGGCATCGACGAACAGTCGGGAGGCATGGACGGTTTGCCAAAAACACACCGCGGATTTCGAACGGACTTTCCCCGCTGGATCCGCTGTCCCGACGTTGCGGGATTGGGTGGCCAGGACGATCGGCCGCACAGCGGTCAGCTTGACCGAAATATCTGGCGGAGAGTGGCGTCGCTTGCACTATGGCTCGCTGGATCATTGGCCCCCCGTCCACCGCGGCTTCGAGCGGCGAAAGTTTCTTGCTTCTGCGGGCCGGGAAAAATGGTCGGTCAAATTCGTCGGCCTCGGTGAAATCGGAATGCACAAGGCCGAGACTGCCAGGAGGCTGAATGACGCAGGCTTTGGCCCGGACATCGCCGGGCTGTGCCATGGCTTCCTCGTTGAACGCTGGATCGACGGTACAACGCTGGACCGGGCAAGGCATTCGAAAGAAAAAATGGTCGCTCATCTCGCGCGCTATCTGTCCTGGCGCGCAGCCAATCTGCCCGCCTCCGAACAGGGCGCCTCGCTGGAGGCGCTTGCCGACATGGCCGTGCGGAATACAAGTGAGGCGCTGGGCGAAAGCCGCGCGGCGGAGCTGCAGACCTGGTTCTCGAAACAGGCTCCGCCCAAGACCATGCAGCGGGTCGAGATCGACGGGCGGCTTCATCCGTGGGAGTTCATCCTTTCGCGCGGTGGAAGGCTGGTCAAGACGGACGCCCTCGACCATTGCCGATCGCACGATCTGATCGGCTGCCAGGACATCGCCTGGGACATTGCCGGCGCCCGTGTCGAGTACAGCCTCTCCGACGCAGCGACTGCGGCACTGTGCAAAGCTGTCGAGGCGACTACGTCTCGTCCCGTCGATGCCAATCTGGTCCACTACTACGAGCCCTGCTATCTCGCCTTCCAGCTTGGCTTGTGGAGCATGGCTGAGCGATCGGGCGATGATCGGGAACAGATCCGGCTGGCGGCCGCGGCAAGACGTTACGCTGCCGCGCTGCTTCGTTTCCTGGAAAGCCAAGGCGACCTGCCGCCGCTCGAGCGGGATCAGTCCAGCCGGCGAAGCATATCCGCTTCCTTTTCGAGGATGGCCGCTACCTCCTCGCGCTGAAGATGCGTCATCATCAGGCTCACACAACATTCCAGATAGGTGATGGAGGCGCGCCGCAGGAAGGCAGCCGTCTCCTTTGCGGCCATTTGTTCGATGTCTTTGGCGGATCGCTTCGGATGCACAATCGTCTCCATGCCGGTACCTTGGCAGAACCAGAAGCTGGACGGGTTGTTCCCGCGACGAGAAAAAGTGACCAAATCCGAGACGACGGCGCTTTCCGTCGTGACCAAGCAGCGGCCAGACGCTCCCCGCCTTCAGGCCGGCAGATTTTGCAGCCGGCCTGATGCAGAACGCACGGTGGCGGCAATTCGACGTCTTCCGTCGATCATCTGCGCCGTCTCAAGCTCGGCAAAATAGCCGATTGTGCGCACCAAACCCTGCCTGAGCGGCACTTTTGGCGACCAGCCGAGAAGCTTCCTTGCGCGGGAAATGTCGGGTTGCCGACGACGAGGATCGTCTTGCGGCAGCGGCAGGAATTTCAAGCCCGATTTGGTTGCGGTCATGCCTCTCACCAGGCTCGCCAGTTGCAGGATGGTGAACTCCCCCGGATTGCCCAGATTGACGGGCTGGCTCGGATTGGGATCGACCTCCATCAACCGGATCAAGCCGTCGACCAGATCGGAAACGTAGCAGAACGACCTGGTCTGCAGCCCGTCGCCGAATATCGTCAGCGGCCGTCTCTCGAGTGCCTGCATGATCAGATTGGAAACGATCCGTCCATCCGCAGGATCCATCCTGGGACCATAGGTGTTGAAGATGCGCGCTACACGGATATCGGTTTTTCCCATTCTCAAATAATCGAAGCACAAGGTTTCGGCGGTGCGCTTGCCTTCGTCATAGCAGGCGCGGGGGCCGATGCAGTTCACGTGGCCGACATAGTCTTCCTTCTGCGGATGCTGTTCGGGATCGCCATAAATTTCGCTGGTGGACGCCTGCAGGAACCGGGCGCCATTGCGGGCGGCGAGCTCCAGCAGATTGAGCGTTCCGATGACGCAAGTCCGCGTCGTATGGACCGGGTCGGCCTGGTAACGCGGCGGCGAGGCCGCGCACGCCATGTTGAAGATGCGGTCAACCGGTTCGCCAAGCTCCAACGGTCGGCAAATGTCTTGCTTGATCAGCCGAAAATCCGGACGATCGGCGATCGATGCTATGTTCTCCATGCGGCCGGTAAGGAAATTGTCGACGCAGATCACGCGCCAGCCGGCCTGGAGCATTGTCTCGCAAAGATGCGAACCGAGGAAACCTGCGCCGCCGGCGACAAGCACGGTCTTGGTCCGTTGCGCCTTTCTTGATAGCTGCATCTCTATCTTCTCCCGTCTGCGGGTCATGCTGCGCTCTCGACGTCCAGATCGAGAACAGAACGTGGCGATTTGGCCTGCGCCAGCAGCGAAACGAATTCGCGGGCTCTTGCGATGCTTGTGTGAGCTGCGAGGATGAGCACGCGCGCCTGCCTGGCCATGGCAAGCCGGGCGCCGTCGGATTCCCCAGACAGGATACCGATTACGTCCTCGGTCCTGCGCGCCGTGTGGATCGTCCGCTCTGGAAACAGGCTGTCCAGTCCGGCCCAGCTATCGCTGATGATCGCCGTGCCGCAGGCGGCTGCCTCGAAGAGGCGCACGCTGGGCGACCATCCGGCCGCGATCATGGAACTGCGCGTGACGTTCAACGTGTAGCGTTGGCGGCTGTAAAAGGCGGCGTGATCTGCCGGCGGCAGGTGTTCGATGCGATCCACATTGTCCGGCCAGGCGATTTCGCGCGGATATTGCGAGCCTGCCACGACGAAGCGGCGCTCCGGCATGCGACGCGCCGGTTCGAACAGCAGGGCCTCTAGCGTCGCCTGGCGGTCGGGGCTGTAGGTGCCGAGATAGCCGAGATCCCAGCGGATTGGATCACCGGTTCCGTGATGCCGTTCCGGGTCGACGGAGCAGTAGAGCGGCTCGGCCCGCCTCGCGCCGAATTCCGCCGTCAGACGGGCAAGCGTCGGCCCGCCGGTGAAGGAGAAGTAGACGTCGAAATACGGGACCTGCCGCCTGGCAATGTACTCGCAATCATCGGTCGAAAGCTTTGCCAGCGTGATCGGCGTGTCGATGTCGTAGAAGCAGAACTGACCCGTGCACAGCGATGCCACGACGTCGATGATTTCAGGGCCTTCGGGAACGAAGGAGCCGACGACCACGATATCGGCATCGCGCAGACAGCGCGCAAAATTGCGGCGAAGATCATCGATCGTTTCATAGTAGCGCAAGGCGCAGAAATCGGGATCGCGCAGATCCCGGTGACTTGCGTACCACGGCACGTCGCGTTCGAGAAAAGTGACGCGGTGGCCGAGTTCGTGGAGACCTTTAAGCAGCCCCCGAAAGGTGGTGGCGTGGCCGTTTCCCCAGGATGAGGAGAGCGACAGGCCAAGAAAGACGATGTCGAGCGGCTTTGTCATTCGGCCGCCTCCACGGTCGGACGCTCGAAATGGCGCCTGAAGATGGCGTCGGCTAAAACGGCACGTGTCGTGTAGGTATGTTCGCCAAGCACGCGCCGAAGCGCCGATGTCCCGATCGCCTTAGCCCGTTCGGCACTAAGGCTTTGCATGATCTCGGCGACGTCCTCGCCATCGCGCGCGACCAGGATTTCCTCGCCGGGTTTCAGGAACAGGTCCACGCCGAGCCAGGCGTCGGTGATGAGGCATGCGCCGGCGCCCGCCGCCTCAAAAACGCGCGTCGCAGGTGAAAAGCCATTGGCCGCCATGCTGTCGCGGCTGATGTTCAGCACCGCCTTGGCCGTGACGTTCAATGCATTGTGGTCGCGCGTGCCGACATGGCCGAGCCATCGGACATTGGCGGGCATCTGCTTGTCGCCCCAGCCCGATCCGCCGAGCAGGAAGCGCTGATCGGCGGAGCGGCCGGCCGGGTCGAGGAAGAAGGCTTCGACGCGCGCCTCGCGGTCCGGCAGCCGGTTGCCGAGAAAGGCGAGATCGCAGGCAAAGCGCATGTCCTTGCCGACCGGATGATGCGTTTCCGGATCGAGCGCATTGTAGATCGGCACGCATTCGGCCGCCCCCATTGCCCGATAGGCCCAGACCACCGGGTCGCCGCCGCCATAGGTCAGCACGAGGTCGATTTCCTGCAGCGCGCGATGCAGCGGATGGTCGGGCTCGTCGCGCAACTGGCCAAGCGTCGCCGGCGCATCGACATCCCAGAATACGGTGAGCGCACCGGCACGGGCGTGATCGAGCACCGCCCGCAACAGCGCGTCGTCGGCGAAACCGACGCCGCTCGCCTTGACGACGATATCTGCCTCCGCCGCCCGCGCCGCCACCTGCATCAGCGCCTGTGGGGTCGCCTCATAGACGACGACGGCACACCAGTCCGGCGCCTCGATGTCGCGGTTCTTCTGGCGATCGTAGACATCGGGCTCATAGAAGGTGATGTCATAGCCGAGCCTGGCCAGAGCCTTGAGCAGCCCGCGGTAATAGGTGGCCGCGCCGTTCCAGTAGGACGACAGCAGGCTTGACCCGTAAAATGCAATCTTCATTCGGCGGCCTCCGTTGCAAGAATCGTGTCCGCGGCTTGGCGGCGCCCGCATTCGGCGAGCACGCCGAACAATTGATCCGCCCGGTGCCGGCATGTGTGCCGCAAGCGGATGGTCTCGAGGCCCGATGTCGCCAGAGAAGCGGCGAGATCCGCGTCGTGCAGCACGGCGCGAAGATGACGCCGCATCTCGGAACCGTTGTTTGCAAACAGAAAATCTACGCCGGGCCTGAACAGGCGTTCGACATCGGACCACGGCGCCGAAACGAGCGGGATGCCGCAGGCGAGCGCCTCGAACATGCGGATGGTCGGGATGCCGGGCAGGCTTTCGCGGTATGGACGCCTGGGGATGTGCACTGTGATGCGGTTTGCTGCAAACGCCTTCGGCACGTCGGCGTTGGCGATCCAACCTTCGTAGCGCAGGCCGGCGGCCGCAAGGTCGGCGAGCGCTTGCCGTGGATAGCGAACGCCGTGGACAGTGCCGCTCAATCCGAGCTCACGCACCGGCTCGACCAGGAATTCCCTGATTTCGGCGCTGCGCTCGTCGTCGCCCCAATTGCCGATCCAGATCAGGTCGGCGCAGCGCTCGATTTCAGGATGGGGCTCGAACAGATGGTCATCGGCTGCCTCGTGCCAGGTAAAGACCCGCTTGCCCCATCCGGCGCGAAGATAGCTTTCCCGCAGCGCCTCGCCGAAGGCGAGCACGCCGTCGTAATGTTCAAGCTGCAAGGCAGAAATCGCTTGCGTGGCCGAGATGGCGCGATGGTGCGTGTCGTGGAACAGCAGCGTGAAACGGCCGCCAGTTGCTTTCGCCTTGCCCAGCCGCGCAACAAGGTCCGGCTCGGTCCACTCATGCACGATCACCACATCGGCATCGGATATCCAGGCTTCGTGGTCGAAAGCGGCATCGTAGGTCACCGGCATCAACTCGGGGAAATCCTTCCGGAATCGCTCGATCGCGAAGGACCCTTTCTCGGCTACCAGGTTCGACCGGCTCCAGCCGTCGGCGGGTTCCAGCGCGATCGCCTGGTGCCCGCGCGCGACCAGCTCGCGCATGATGCCGCGCAGGAAATGTGCGTTGCCGTGGTTCCAGTCGGAAACGATCGAATGGGTGTAGAATAAAAATCGCATAATCAATTATCCGCCATGGTGGCCAGGGCCGCCTTGTCGTAGACGCCGCGCATGGCGGTCGCCTGCCTTGCCAGTGAAAATCTGCGGCTTCGGCGCGCCGCCGCCTCACCGAGTTCTCGCCGGCGCTGCGCGTCATTGCAAAGGCCATTGATGCAGCTGGCGAGATCGCCCGGATCGCGCACGTCGTAGAACAGGGCCGCGCCGTCCCACAGTTCCCGGTAGGTCGCGATATCGGCGAGCACCAAGGGCGTTGCCGACATTGCGGCTTCCAGCGTGGCCAGGCCGAACGGTTCGTAGAGCGACGGCGATACGAAGATACCGGCCCGAGCCATCAGCGAGCGCACTTCCTCATGTGGCACCGGCCCGAGGGGAACGGCGCCACTGAAGCCAACATGCTGGCCGTCCGGCCCTTGCTGCGAGCCGGCGACGAAGACCGGCCATTGCGTCAGGGAGGCGGCCTGGTCCAGCACCGCCGCATTCTTTCCTTCGTCCCACCAGCGCGCGGCGGCGAAAACGACCGATTCCCGTCTTTCGCTCTTCGCGCCGGGCCGCGCCCCGTTGCCGACGACGCTCAGGCGCGCGATCGGCCCGTAGCAGGTTTCGAGCATGTCGGCATGGCTGCGGCTGGGCGCAACGACCATTCCTGCTTTGTCGAGACCGCGCCGGTTGCGGTCCTTCTGCCAAGCCCATTCGCCGTCCGCCGCCTGTCCCTTGACGGCGTGGAACCATGTCACCACGCAGGAATGCGACACCGCCACGACGGGGCAGGGCACGTCGAGCCCCGCGGCCTGCGTCGGCGCGTTGAGATGGACGATTTCGACGGCGTAGTCACGTATGAGCGGGTGCAGCTCCTGCTGCAATGTGTCGAGGTCGTGCTCGTTGCGGGTCATCCAGTCGGGCGGCGTGTTGAGCCATGTCAGCGTTGCGAATGACTGGGCCTCCTCGGCCTGCTGCCTGGACGGTTCCGGACCAAGCCCGGCAAGCACGACGCTGTCGCCGCCGGCGACCAGTTGCCTGGCCAGATCGAGCGCATAGCGCCAGACGCCGCCAACCGCATCGACAGTCATCAGGATACGCCGCGGCCGCGGGCTCAGTGTCCGCAACATGTGGCCTCCAATTCGGCCAGCGGACGCGGCCGCTTCTCCTGGATGTCGCTGAACGTTCGGAAGGATGCGAGATAATGTTCATGCGCGCGCTCCCAGGCGAGATCGTCCGGCTCGCCCCAAAGTTCGCGGTAGCTCGGCGAACTCGGATAAGGATAGAGCGGCACCGGTTCGTTGGCCCAAACGCCGTTGTCGATCAGGTGCTTCCGCCAATAATCGACGAGCGCGGGATCGTCCTCGACCACGCCGATCAGATTGGCCTGCACGAACGGCACGTGGCGCCTTGCGTCGACCAGCAACGCGGCCAGCTCCTCGGTGCCCAAACGGCAGCGTTTTGCCAGCATGGCGCGGCCTTCCACCGTCAGGCTTTCGAGGCCCGCCTCGATCGAGACGCAGCCGGCGGCACCGAGCAGCTTCAGCAATTCCGGCTTCCAGAGGTCGATACGGGTCTGCACGCCGAACTTCACATCACGATCGACCAGCGCCTCCAGCAATGCCTTTTGCGGCAGGAAGATCTCGTCGATGAAATAGATGTAGCCGACGCCCTGTGCGATCAGCCGGTCGATCTCGGCGATCACTGCTTCGTGGTTCCGGCGGCGATAGGCATCGCGGAAATCGATCTTGGCGCAGAAACTGCAATTATACGGGCAGCCGCGCGACGCCTCGACCTCCGCTCCAAAGCCGACCTGGTCGTCGTCGAAGCGGTGATGATGGTGCGAATGGGCGGCAATCCAGTCTGATGGCCATTCGAGCGCTGGGTGATCGATGAACGAGCTCGCATGCACGCCGCCGTTCGAGACCAGTTCTCCATCCTCGAAGTGGGCGGTGGACGGCACCGCACTCCAGTCGTCGCGGCGGGCAAGTTCCGCGACCACTTCCTCGCATTCGCCGCGCACGACGATGTCGACGCCAAGCTTGCGCAAAGTCGGCGTCGGCGTCGCCGAGCCATGCGGCCCGACGGCGACGGTGCGACCGCCGCGCCCGGCAAGATGGTTGAGGAAATCGGCCGGCACGCGCAACTCGGGCGGTGCGCAGCGCCAGAACAGGTAGGTCGGCGCGGTGCTGACGATGGTCATGTCAGGCTCGAATGCGGCGACGCGATCGGCGAGCGCGGCGTTGTCGAGCTTCTGGATCTGCCCGTCCAGCATCAGCACCTCGTGGCGGGCTGCTTCGAGCAGCGCTTTCGAATAGCCGAGTTCGAGCGGCAGATGCGGCTGGCGGCAGCCGAAATAGATGCTGTCCTGGTACGTCCAGGACGGATTGACCAGAGCGACCCTCATGCCACGTACCTCGCCGGTTCGGGATGCGGGTCGAGGCGATGACGCTGCAGCCAGTCGGCGAGGTCGCGGATGCCGTTTTGCCACGGGACGTGCGCTTTCCACCCCAGCGCCGCCTCGATCGCGCGCGTGTCGGCGACGAAGAACGGTTGGTCGCCGGTGCGTTCGCGGTCGTAACGAATCGGAACGTCCCGTTTCGTTATGTCGCGAATCTCCTTCAGCAGCATGCGCAGGCTGACGGCGTTTTCCGGTCCGCCGCCGAGATTGAATGCTTGGCCCTTGATCGCCTCGATGCGGTCGAGCACGGCGCGATAAGCCGCGACCGCGTCGGCAACATGGAGGATGTCGCGCACCTGCTTGCCATCACCGTAGATGGTGATCGGCCGGTCGGAGAACGCGTTAAGCAGGAAATGGGCGACCCAACCCTGATCCTCCGTCCCGAACTGGCGCGGTCCATAGATGCAGCTCATGCGCAGCACCGCCGTCGGCAGGTCGTATGACTTGGCGTAGTCGAGGACATACTGGTCCGCCGCGCCCTTGGAGCAGCCATAGGGCGTGCAGAAATCGAGGCCGCGCGTCTCGTCGACGCCGTGCGCTCGGACGCCCGCGTCGCGAGGCGCGTATCTGCCGTCTTCTTCGCGCATAGCAAGGTCGGCGAGGCGGCCATAGACCTTGTTGGTGCTGGCGAAAACGACGGGGATGCGCTTGCCGCTGCGGCGAGCGGCTTCCAGGACGTTGAACGTCCCGCGCAGGTTGATGTCGAAATCCTCGTCCGGCCGAACCAGGCTCGTGGTGACGGCGGTCTGCGCGGCAAAGTGGAAAACCGCCCTCGAGCCTGCCACCAACGGCGTGAGCGCCTCGGCGTCACGGACATCGGCGATTTCGACAGCGAGGCGGTTGCCGTGCTTTTGCGTCAGCCATTCCAGGTTCTGTTCGACGCCGGGACGGCTCAGATTGTCGATGACCAGCACCGGCTCGCCGTCCGACAACAGGCTGTCGGCGAGGTTCGAGCCGATGAAGCCGCTGCCGCCGATAATGGCGACGGGGGCTTCGCGAAAATTGCGTGAATCCGGTCTCATGATACCAGCCCTCGCGCTTCGAGTTCCCGCTTCATCTCGGCGCTGCGATCGATGGCGACCGTGTTACGCACCCAGGCGACGAAATCGCCGAGCGAATGCTCCAGCCGGTGCTGCGGCTGGAAGCCGAGCAGTTCGCGCGCCTTGGAGATGTCGGCAAAGCAGTTGCGGATATCGCCGGAGCGTGCCTTGCCGAGGATTTCCGGCTGGCGGCCAGGCACGCCCATCGCTTCGGCGAGCAGCCGGGCGACCTCGCTGACCGGGTAGGCCCGGCCGCTTCCGATGTTGATGACGTGGCTGCGCGCCTGCGGCTGTTCCAGCGCCAGCCGGAAGGCGAGGGCGACATCGCGTACATGAACGAAGTCGCGCTGCTGTTCGCCGTCTTCGAAAATCAGCGGCCGCTGGCCATTGGCGATGCGCGAGGCGAAGTTCGCCAACACGCCGGTATACGGGTTGGAGAGTGCCTGTCCGGCACCGAAGACATTGAACAGGCGCAGCGCCACCGCATCGACGCCATAGGCTTCGCCGAAGATCAGCACGGCTCGTTCCTGGGCGTATTTCGTCAACGCGTAGATCGAGGCGAGGTCGACCGGTTTCTGCTCGTCGGTCGGCAGCGGCAACAGGACTTCTCCTTCCGGCGAGAGGGGATTCCATTGGCCGCTGCGGATGTCGTCCGGCTGCCGTCTTGCATTGTCGATGCGCTGGCCGTCCGGCGTGGCATAGAGACCCTCGCCATAGACGCTCATCGACGAAGCAACGACGATACGTTCGATCGGGCGTTTGATCAGCACTTCCAGCAACGTGGCGGTGCCGAGGTCGTTGGCGCCGACATAGCGGGCGATCTCGTACATGGACTGGCCGACGCCCACTTCAGCCGCCAGGTGAATGATCGCGTCGACATCTTCGACCGCCTCTGTGACGGCGTCGCGATCGCGAACGTCGCCTTTGATCAGCTTGGCGCCTGGCGGCAGGCTGATTGCCTCGCCGCCATGCACCTGATCCAGCAGCGCATCGAGAATTGAAACCCCATAGCCATGTTCAACGAGTTCCTGGGCGACGTGGCGGCCGATAAAACCGCAGCCTCCCGTGACCAGTATACGTTTCACGACAACTCCTCATACGAATGGCTTTGCCGCCCCAAACTTCCGGGCGAAAGGTTTGTTCCCTTGCTTCAACAAAGTTCAGGAGGCTCGCCGGGGTAGGTTCAACCAGGCGTGGGAACATCGAAGGCTGCTTGGTGTTAGGAGCCATGTTCGACCAACCGCGCGCACATGCCGGGCAGCGATGCATCTGCTGGTTGTGTGGAGGCAGACCGGCAGCGCGGGGTCTCGCGGTCTGCGGTGGAATCGAAGGGAGATTGCGATGTCTGAATCGAAGACGACCACCGATCACGACGAAATCCGCCGTTGGGCCGAGGATCGCGACGGGCGGCCGGCGGTGGTGCGCACCAAGGGCGAGGGCGGCATACTGCGCATCGACTTCGGCGAGCCTGAAGAGACGTTCGAGCCCGTCGAATGGGACGAGTTCTTCAGGATCTTCGATGAGAACGAACTGGCGTTCCTCTACCAGGATGAGACCAGCGGCGGAAAGACTAGCCGCTTCAACAAGTTCGTCGAGCGCAGCCGGAAAGGCTAACATCGTCTAGTACCCCTGCACAGAGGATTCGACGGGTTCGATGGGTTGTAGCCTGGGTAGGATATCGGGTTTGACGAGCAGTTCAAATGCTGCGCCGAGGCCCGGTTGCCTGCGGATCAATCCGGCCCGCTCGAGGGTGAGCACCATCTGATGGACGGAAGGCGCGGTGACGCTGAAGAAGCGCTGCATGTCGCGTTGGCCGCAGAACTATTCGAGACGACGGAAGCGATCGAGCGCGTCCTCGTCATAAGGGATGCCTCCCAACTCTCGGGGTGCGCCGAGGCTAGACTTCGCCTGGAAAAGGCGACGACGCGCATCATCGACTATGGCGGCGGCGACTCACGCAAGAACCCCTTCACGTGAGGATCGTGCTTGCAGATGGCGTCGCCGCCTACGTCGGATCGGCCAACCTGCTCAGGCGCTCGAAGGTAGCAAACCCGAGTGCGGAATGTTATCGAGGGTCCGGCTGTTCATGCCGTCAAAGTGCTCATCGATGCGGTTGCCAACATGGCGGAAGCAATCTCCACGAGGTGCTGACCACGAAACGGTATCATGGAACTATTGCCAATGCCGTCATGGCGAGAGTGTTAGCGCAATCGCTGTCACCGGAAGCGCGCGCTTATGTGCCGTGCTGGAATGCACATGAAGAATCCGCGTCCGCGCGGCCTCGTCGATTTCCTTGCCTTCGAGGAAATCGTCGATCTGTTCATACGTGACGCCATGGGCATCTTCGTCAGGACGAAGCGGGACAAGGTTCTCCAGGTCGGCGGTCGGGATCTTGTCGACGAGTTCGGGCGGAGCGCCCAGATGCGCGGCCAAGGCTCGCACCCTGCGTTTGTTTAGCCCCGAAAGAGGAAGGATATCGGCGGCGCCGTCGCCGAACTTGGTGAAGAAGCCCATCAGTGCCTCGGCCGCATGGTCGGTGCCGATGACCAGTCCTCGGCTGGCGCCGGCGAGCGCGAACTGGGCAATCATGCGCTGACGCGCCTTGATGTTGCCAAGCAAGAAATCCTCGCGGCCTGCGTCGCCGAACTCGACACCAGCCCGCTTGATCGAATCTAGCATTGCGTCGGCAGCCGGCTTGATGTCGACCCGATGCACTTCGTCCGCCCCTATGGTGTCCAAAGCCCGCTGGGCGTCGCTCTCGTCGGCCTGGTTGCCATACGGGAGCCGAACGGCCAGGAATTTGGCGTCGTATCCAGCCGTTCGCAGTTCCTCAACGGCCCGTTGAGCCAGAAGGGCCGCGGCAAGTGAATCCACCCCGCCGCTGATCCCCAGCACATAGGTGCTGAGCCCCGATGCACGCAGATACGTGCCGAGAAAGTCGATACGCCGGCGTGCCTCCAGCGCGACGTCAACACTGGGAGCGACACCCAACGCGTTGATAATCATTTCCTGTTCGGTCATTGGCAGTGGGTGCTCCTGATATCACAGCAATGACGGGTTCGATGGGTTGTAGCCTGGGTAGGATATCGGGTTTGACGAGCAGTTCAATGCTGTGCGCGAGGCTGGGTTGCCTGCGGATCAATCCAGCGCGCTCAAGGGCGAGCACCATCTGATGGACGGAAGGTGCGGTGACGCCGAAGAAGCGCTGCATGTCGCGTTCGGCCGGCGCGCGACCGTTGAGCAGGCCGTAGGTCCAGATGAAGGCGAGGTACTGGCCCTGCTTTTAGGTGAAGCAGGGTCGGTCCGGCGGCCGTCCGCCAACTAATTGATTCATTTTCTGATTCTTCCGGAACCTCCGCAACCGAAGGAGGCCTTCCGGATGAATGTACGCTATCGCGTCGATCTCGACCAACCCGAACGACGGACTCACAGCCATGCTGGCAGGCGGAGCATCCGGCGCGCAAGCTCAAGCGGGCGCAGATCCTGCTTGCTGCCGATGCCGGCCGCAGTGACGAGACCGTTGCCACAACGGTGGCGGTCGGCGGCTCCATTGTCTACCGCACCAAGCGCCGCTTCGTGGAGATGGGCCTGGAGGCGGCGCTCAGCGAAGAGCCACGCGCAGGCGCGCAACGCAAGCTGACGGGCAAGGAAGAAGCCCTGCTGGTAGCCACCGCCTGCTCCAGTCCGCCACCGGGTCGGGCCCGTTGGACACTGGATCTGCTGGCCGATGCGTTCGTCAAGCCGACCGAGCACGAACAGCTGTCGCGCGAGACGGTGCGCCGGCGCCTAGCCGAGAACGATCTCAAGCCGTGGCGCAAGGACATGTGGTGCATTCCAAAGGTTGACGCGGAGTATGTCGCGCGCATGGAGGATGTGCTCGACCTCCATGCCGAGGCACCGGACCCGAAGCGGCCGGTGGTGTGCTTCGACGAAAGCCCGACCCAACTCATCGGCGAGGTGCGTCAGCCAATCCCGGCCGCGCCGGGAAGGCTGGAGCGCTACGACTGCGAGTACAAACGCAACCGCACCGCAAACCTGTTCGTCTTCCTCGACGCGCATCGTAAGCGCTGTTTGCCTCGCACCTTGACCACGACGCCGTTGTGCCGTTTCGAAGACTGCCGCTGTGACGGAGATGGCAACAATGCGCCAACAGCGGACGTTGTTGGATTGCGATCCGCAGCACCAAGGTGACGAAGGCCGTCAATATTCTTCGCGTTGACAGCGGTTCTGTGGGAAGCGAAAGCTGCGTCCAATAGGAAGCTCGCGCTACCTCTTCTCCAGGCCTTTGAGATGTTCGATGAAGGCCCGCAGTTTGGGGTGAACTTGAGACCGCTGCGGGTAGTAGAGGTACACACCCGAGCTTGTCCCGGTGAAGTGGTCCAGAACGACTTCGAGCTTGCCGCTCGTCAACTTGTCGCTGATCGCTTCTTCAGGGCTGTAAACGACCCCTAAGCCGTCGACGGCCGCATCGATCGCCAGCAGAACATCATTGAGGATCAGCGGCCCCTTTACCTGAACCTCAAATTCCTTGCCGTCGCTCTCGAACTCCCACCGATCGTACACACGATTGCCAGCTCCCGCGCAGATGCAAGGATGGGCCAACAGGTCTTTTGGATGTTCAGGGTGCCCATGCTTGTCAAGGTAGGCCGGTGCAGCAGCCACAACCCATCGGACGGGACCGAAGAGTTTGAGCGCCACGACATCTTTGGCAAGGATGTCTGACACCCGTATTCCTGCATCAAACCCGCGCTCGAATATGTTGGTGGCCGCGTTCTCGAAGAAGATCTCAACCGTCACATCCGGGTACTTTTCGATAAAGGTCGCGATCAGCGGCCTAAGGAAGTTCGGATAGACGGTCTGCGGGACATTCAAGCGCAGACGACCGGCAGGCTTGTCCGCTGCGCTTCCCGCGTCCTTCATAGCGGAAAGGATCGCATCCAGCGCCGGTCCCGCCTGTTGCAGGAATTTCTCCCCGGCTTCGGTCAAGCTCGTAGCTCGTGTCGTTCTTGTAAGCAGGGTGACGCCCAGGCGAGTTTCGAGGTGTCTGATCATCTTGCTTATCGCAGGTGGCGAAACCCTGAGTGCTTCTGCCGCCGCCGTGAAGTTCCGCTTCTCGGCGACAAGCGCAAACGCCACAAGCCCATCAAGCTGATCCTTGTCCATTATGAACCTCTGGTTAATGTCGCATCAACTCGAATGCCATTTTTTGAAAGGAACGGCCATCGTATTCTGCGCTCACTCACGAAGACACAGCCGCAAACGCTGATGTGTTTCGGAGGTTGATCAAACCCAGTGGAGGTGCAGCACCATGAAGAACTATGCAGACGATTTCGAAACAGGCGCTCCCGAGATGCCAAGCCGCCGTAAATTGTTCGCCGCTGGGCTAGGCATCGCCGCAGCGTCGCTGCTGCCTCTTTCCGAGTCGAGAGCTCAAACGGCAACATCGGGTGCCGCAGCCACAGGTGCAAGGTCATCGAACCTTCAGCGTCGCATGCTCGGCTCGCTGGAAGTCTCTGCCATGGGGATGGGCTGCCAAAACTTTGCCGGGATGTACAGCCCGCCCACGAACAGGCAGGAGGCGGTGCGGATCATCCGGGCGGCGCATGACCGGGGCGTGACCTTTTTCGACGTCGCTGAAGTCTATGGACCCTTCCTGGGCGAGGATATTGTTGGCGAAGCGCTTTCGCCGATCCGCGACCAGGTGATCATCGCGACCAAGTTCGGCTTCGACATCACGCCCGAAGGCCGGGTCACAGGCGTCAACAGCCGCCCTGACAATATCAAGCGGGTGACCGAGCAACAGCTCCGCCGCTTGAAGACGGACTACATTGATCTTCAATACCAACACCGTGTCGATCCGACCGTGCCCGTCGAAGACGTGGCCGGAGCGGTGCAGGAATTGATCCGTGAAGGCAAGGTCCGCCACTTCGGCCTGTCCGCTGCAGGCGAAGCGACCATCCGCCGCGCCCACAAAGTGCAGCCAGTCACGGCGGTGCAGAATGAATACTCTGTCTGGACCCGCGATCCGGAGGTGGAGGTTCTGGCGACCTGCGAGGAGCTTGGCATCGGGTTCGTGCCATGGAGCCCGCTCGGCATGGGATACCTGACCGGTACAGTCACCCCCATGTTCGTGCATGGCCCTGCCGACCTACGGGCCAACCTGCCGCGCTTCACGCCTGAAGCCCGCCGCGCCAACTGGCCGGTGGTCGAACTGCTACAGCGCGTAGGCGCACGTCGTCAGGCTGCGCCCGGCCAGGTCGCCCTTGCCTGGTTGCTCGCCCGCAAGCCGTGGATCGTGCCCATTCCCGGCCCGATAACGGAGGACCAGATGGACCAGAACATGGACGCGCTGCAGGTCCAGTTGAGTGCGGCCGATGTCAAGGAGATCGATGACGGCTTTGCCCGGATCACGGTCCAGGGCGCGCGTCTGAGCCCACCAATGCTCGCGATGATCGATACCGGCGCAAAACTTGGAACGAGTTCCAAGGGCGGAACCGGCATGTCACCGGTCAGGTGACCAACCCACAAGAACCGACGGGCTGAAGTCTAGCCGGGTACCTGCGGCGCTTCTTGTCCGAGGCGCTGCCACCTCTGTGGTCCTCGCTCCGGTCTTTCCGGATCGGTAGGGCCAGCCAGAGAGCACAACGAAGGAGACTACCATGAATAACAACAATCGGGTCGCTGTAATCACTGGTGCATCCTCCGGAATCGGTGAGGCGCTGGCACGTGAGCTTCTTTCAGAAGGATATCGCGTAGCCCTTCTAGGGCGGCGCCTCGAGCGTGTCGCGGCACTCGCAGACGAACTCGGCGAAGGCGCTATCGCGATCCAGGCTGACGTGACCGACCGGGACTCCATCGCTGGAGCCGCCGCGCGCGTCCAGGAGTTCGGCGGCGCCGATGTTCTAGTCAATAACGCAGGCGTGATGCTCACAGCGCCGTTTGGATCGGACAAGCGATCCGAGCATCGGCAGATGGTCGAAACCAATCTCCTGGGTGCCATGACTGTGACTGAGGTTTTCCTTGACCAACTCCGCGCCAAGAAGGGAGATCTGGTGAACATCTCTTCTGTGGCAGGTCGCGTAGCTCCAGCCGGGTTCGCTGCCTATTCGGCAACCAAATGGGGGATCAACGGCTGGTCCGAGGCGCTTCGCGTCGAACTCCAGCCAGACATCCGCGTGATAGTCATCGAGCCTGGTGCGGTGGCGACAGAATTATCCGACCACATCACCCACGAGGAAAGCAAAAAGTCTGCTCAGGACTACCGCGACAACGTTGCAATTCCGGCTCAGGACATCGCCGAAATCATAGCCTTTGCTCTCAGCCGGCCGAAGCGGACGTCCCTCAACGAGATCCTGGTCCGCCCGACCGTGCAGGCGATGTGAACAACTGTCTTACAGCCCGCCGCAAGATCGGTGAAGGGCTGACAACATGAAAGGACACATGAGATGAGTAACAAAGTGTGGTTCATCACCGGGGCAGGACGTGGCCTCGGCCTGGACATTGCCAAGGCGGCCCTGGCAGCCGGCCACAAGGTGGTCGCGACTGGCCGTAATCCAGACAAGGTGGCGAACGCTCTAGGTGCTTCCGACGACCTTCTTGTCGTGAAACTCGATGTCACCAGGGCCGCTGACGCCGACGCCGCCGCGCAGGCGACCCTTGAGCGGTTCGGACGGATCGACGTGCTGGTCAACAACGCGGCCAGCTTCTACGCCGGGTATTTCGAGGAACTGTCTCCCAAGCAGATGCAGTTGCAGCTAAGCACGAGCCTTGACGGTCCGATGATCGTGACGCGGGCGTTCCTTCCGGTCATGCGCAAGCAGCGCTCCGGCCAGATCGTCTCGATCTCCTCGACGGCAGGTCTGATGGGCTTTGAATTCTGCACAGCCTACTCTGCTTCGAAGTTTGGCCTCGATGGCTGGATGGAAGCGCTGCAGACTGAAGTCGGTCCGTTCGGCATCGAGACGATGATCGTCAACCCAGGCTTTTTCCGCACGGAGCTTCTGACGGAGGAGTCCACCAGTTACGCGGAAATCGCGATCGAAGATTATCACGAGCGACGCACGGCACAGATTGCCTTCTGGAAGTCCCAGAACGGCAAGCAGGGCGGTGACCCCGCTAAGCTGGCACGCGCTCTAATCACGCTCGCTGAGCAGGACGAACTGCCACGGCGCTTCCTCGCTGGCTCTGACGCTATCCAGGTGGCGGAGCAGAAGATTGCTCTCTTGCAGCAGCAGATCGAAGCGTACCGAGAACTGTCGAGTTCTCTCGCCATAGACTGAGGACGCTGGAACGCCCTGAGTCCACACCCTGCGTGCGGGCTTTGGGGCATTCGCCGATCCTCTATCTGCGTACCTTCCGAAGTCCGCTTTGGGCCGACTGTAGTCTTCGGGGCCACATTACTTCCCCTTGTAAGCCCAAGGCAGCAGCTCATCGATCCGGCTCTGCTTGTGACCGTTGACGATGGCGGTGAGCGTATTGATCAGGTAGGCCTGCGGATCGACAGCGTTGAGTTTGCTGGTCTCGATGAGCGATGCGATGGTGGCCCAGTTCTCGGCTCCAGCGTCGTGCCCCGCAAAGAGTGCATTCTTGCGATTGAGGGCTATCGGCCGGATGGTTCGCTCGACGCTGTTGTTGTCGATCTCGATGCGGCCGTCGGTCAGGAAGAGCTTCAAACCATCCCAATATTTGGCGATGTACGCCAAGGCCTCGCCGAGTGGAGACTTGGTCGCGACACGGGCCCGGTGATGGACGAGCCAGGTCTGCATGTCGGTGACCAGTGGCGTTGATCGTTCCTGTCGTCCGGCGAGGCGAGCCTCCGGATCAAGGCCACGCAGTTCGGCCTCGATCCGACCCAGTTCGCTGATCCGCTTGACGCCCTCTTCGGCGATAGGTGCTGCTCCGTTGCGGGTTATCTCCACCAGCTTGCGGCGAGCGTGTGCCCAACAATAGGCAAGCCGGATGTCCGAGCCGACACGGTCAGGTGCGATCAGTCTGTTGTATCCGGCATAGCCATCGACCTGCAGGATGCCGGAGAAGCCCTGCAATATCCGCTCGGCATGAATGCCCCGAGCGTAGGTGAAGGCCACACCAGGCGGAGCACCGCCGCAACTGGATGTTCTCGACCGAACAGGCGCGCCTCAAATTGGCCAAGGCCTATCCAAAGCCAACCGCCAAAGAGTCATAATCCATGTGCAGAGATGCTAGTTGCCGGCGGGCATGGTCAGTGCAGCAGGTTTGCTCCGCGTGCCTTGACGATGTTTCGCATGATGCCGTTAAGCCAGTCCTCGGTGGAGGAACCGGATCGTCTCCTGTCGATCTCGCCGATCGCCTGCTCGAGCGTCCGCTCGACCAGCCGGTCGGAAGCGTCAACGTCTCCCAGCAGCAGACGCGCTGCGAGCCTGAGCTTAGGCAGCAGGGAAAATACGTCGTCTGACGGCTCGGTCGCCAGATTTCCGCTTGATGCTTTGGGCTCGGAGGGGAAGAGAGCATCGAAAACAGCCTGGCCGTCCGAGGATTTTCTGAGGCTGCTGGCATACCGAAGGCGCTCAGGAATAACGATGTCTTCGTCGCCGCTGAAAAACACGAACGGCACGCCGCGGCGCATCAGTTCGTCCGCGATCGGGAATACCCGTCTTCCGTTGAGATTGACGTCCAGGATTGCGGCTTCCGCCTCATCGGTATGCTTCGACGCCTGTTCGACTGTCGCCACGGGGCCAAGCACGACGGCGCCCATCTTGCTGAAATAACGTGCAAGATCGCCCGCCAGCATCCATTCGTCCTCGACGATCAGGATATGCAAGCCTTGCAGGTCGCGCACCTCATTGTTCCTTCTTTCTGCGGGAGTCACGGCTGTCGGCGCGGACTTGTACAAAATGACGGGACAAGGCCTCTTGCAACCGTTCCGCGCGCGCGAGCAGACGAGGCGGGATTTCTTCGGATACCGGGACCTTGGCCAGATCCGGCGAACGTAACGAGATTTGTTTTGCCGGCTTTATCTCAGGTGGTCGTTTTGCCATTGGAACCGCCTCGAAAACCGGATGTTAATGCCCACCGGCGGTGCTTTGTTCCGTTCGAGGACGATTTACTGGCCTGAGGCTCGGTCCGGTCCTAAAGCACGTCGCGTTTTGCCGGCCTCATGCGACGCGCTTTAGGCTGTTGTTTTTATTCATCTCGTTATCGCAAAACCGCTGCACACTTTTGCGCGACATGCATTAGTCTGAGGTCCGATTTGGCGGTTTCGCAGCCGCGGCTGTTACCGAGGCGTGGCATGGTATTCCAGAACGGAAGATTTCCCATTGTCGGCGTCGGCGCATCGGCCGGCGGCATTCCCGCGATGGAGGGCCTGTTCAAAGGACTGACCGGCGGCACCGGCATGGCGTTCGTCGTCGTCACTAATCTGAGCCCAGAACGCGAAAGCCTGCTGCATGACGTTATCGCACGTTACACCGGAATGCCGGTCATCGTCGCCGAGGAGGGCATGGCGGTCCAACCCGACCAAGTCTATGTGATGCCGCAAAACGTCGTCCTCACCATCCGTAAGGGCGCGCTTTCGCTACGCCGGCCGAACACGCTTAACCGCGAGCGCAAACCGATCGACATCTTCTTCCGTGCACTGGCCGAGGACCAAGGGGAGTACGCCGTAGGCATCATCCTGTCGGGGGGCGATTCGGACGGCACGCTGGGCGCCCGGGCGATCAAGGAACATGGCGGGTTGACGATTGCCCAAGCCTCCAACGGTTCCGGCGCGCGCAACCCGGACATGCCGCAAAGCGCGATTTCGAGCGGCCTGATCGATATCGCAGCGCCCGCCGAGGAGATCGGCGCAAAGCTTCAGGCGTTTGGCCGCGGCTTCAATGTGCTGAACGGGCTGGCCGAGGGGGGTGGCGAGCACAAAGCTGACGTGGATCGGGCCGCCGATGAAATCGACCCCACTCTGCGCGGCCATTCCGGTCACGACTTTTCCAGCTATAAGACGAAGACGTTCTCCGCCAATGAAGAGGCGCAGTCGACTAATGAGGAGCTTGAGGCCTCGAAGGAGGAGAAGCAGTCGCTCAACGAAGAGCTCAGCACCATCAACGCAGAGCTGACCAGCAAGATTGAGGAGCTCGACCGCGCCAACAGCGATCTCAGAAACCTGTTCGAAAGCACAGAGATCGCAACCATATTCCTCGACCGCAACCTTGTGGTGCGGACCTTTACCCCCGCTGCATCGGCCTTCTTCAATCTGCGCCCATCCGATGTCGGACGGCCGCTGACCGACCTTTCAAGCCAGCTCGACTATCCCGAGCTGAGGCCTCACATCGAGGCAGTGCTCGAGACGGGAGAGATCCTGAACCATCACCTTGCGCGCGACGACAAGGGCCGGTTCTACCTGGTTCGCATCAACCCGTACCGGGACAAGAGCGGCAGCATCCAGGGCGTCGTCGTGACCCTGATCGACGTGACGACGCTGGCGCAGGCGGAAGAGCGTCAGCAGGTGCTCATCTCCGAGCTGAACCATCGCGTCAAGAACATGCTGGCGGTCGTGGCCAGCATCACCAACCGGACCCGTGAAAACTCGGCATCGAAAGAGGAGTTCGCCGAAGCCTTGATCGGGCGCCTGCATGCCATGTCACGAGCCTATAGTCTGCTCTCGCGCGAGAGCTGGACGGAAGCCTCCGTCGAGGAACTGCTGCGTCAGGAACTCGATCCCTTCGGCCCCGAACGGTTTGAGCTCGATGGCAAGAGGGTAAATCTCAAGCCGGCACAAGGGCTTTCCTTCGGCATGGCCATCCACGAACTGGCGACGAATGCCGCCAAGTATGGCGCACTGTCGAGGCCTGCCGGGCGGATAGTTGTCAAATGGTCGGTGGCCGACGGAACCTTCAAGCTCGTCTGGCGCGAGAAGGGCGGCCCCCGCATCAAGGAGCCAACCGACAGCGGCTTCGGCCTTACCCTTCTGCGCGGAGAAATCGGCTATAGGCTGGGCGGAAAAGTTGAAACAAGTTTCCGCTCAAATGGTTTGGAGGCGGAAATCGCATTTCCTCTGACCCGCGAGGGCTCGTCGTGACCGGAAAGGTGCGTGTGCTGATCGTCGAGGATGAATGGCTGATCGCCGACGATGCGGCGGCTTACCTGCGCAAAGCCGGCCATCAGGTGGTTGGACCTGTTTCGTCGGTGACGGCGGCACTCCGGCTCGTTGGCGAAGGCGGCGTCGACGCGGCGTTACTGGATATCCAGTTGAACGACGAAACCAGCTATCCGATTGCGGAAGCGTTGCGGACGCGTGGTGTTCCGTTCGCCTTCCTCTCAGGCTTTGGTGAACGCGAAATTCCGGCCGGGTTCCGCGCTTGCAGGATCGTGCAGAAGCCGGCGAGCCAGAGTGCGATCCTGAATGCCGTGGATGAACTCGCGCGAGCCGGCTGAGGTCGCGATTTGAAAGTCGCGCCAGGGCACATCGGCGTGGTGCGTGCCTGCCGCGAACGACGAACGCCTATGGCAATATCCGCACCGGTACCGATTTGACCGCCGGAACATGAGCCTTCTCGGCTCTGTGCCACAAAGGAACCAGCGGGTTGAGCTCGGGGTAGTAACCGGCGCAATTTCCCTCCGGCACCGAGTAAGGTGTAACGCGCAGCCCGTGCACGCGGCGCTCCACACCGTCCTGCGCATTGGCTTCGAGATCGACTTCCTGTCCGGCGCTCAAACCGAGGCGCTGGATATCCTTCTCGTTCATCAACAGCACCATGCGTGTGCCGCTTATGCCGCGCAGCCGGTCGTTGTAGCCGTAGACGGTCGTGTTGAACTGGTCGTTGGAGCGCACCGTGATCAGTGTCAGCACATCACGGCCGGCGACATCGATGTCGGGATCGGTTTCAAGGCCACTTGGCAGCTTGAAGTTGGCCTTCTTGTTCGGCGTCTCCCACACCCGCTTGCTCGCCTTGATGTCGCGATGGAAGCCGCCGGGCGTCAGGAAACGCTCGTTGAAGTCGCGGAAATGTTGGGGGTAGCAGCGCTCGATTTCGTCGCGGATGCGGGAATAATCCCCAACCCACTCGTCCCATGGGATCGAACTTCTGCCCGGCACTGTCGCCTTGGCAAGCTCGGCAACGATCCTGGGCTCGGAAAGCAGATGCGGCGAAGCCGGAGGTCGCGATCCGAACGAGCCGTGGATACAGGCGGTGGAATCCTCTACCGACACCCTTTGGTCGCCGCTTGCCTGATGATCTCTTTCCAGCCGTGACAGGCAAGGCAGCAAATAGGTTGTCCGCCCGGCGATCAGGTGGCTGCGGTTGAGTTTGGTCGCGATCTCGACATGCAGGTCGAGCCCACGCCAGGCCTTTTCGACCAGGCCGGTTTCCGGAACGGCCCGCACGAAATTGCCGCCCAGTCCGACGAAGCCCTTGACCGATCCGTCGATGACGCCTTCGCAGGTTTCGACCGTATCGCGACCTTTCTCGCGCGGCGGTTCAAAGGCATAGAATTCGGCGAACTTGTCGAGCGGGACGAGCTCGGGTTTTTCCGATATGCCGACGGTGCGCTGCCCCTGGACATTGGAATGCCCGCGCAGCGGCGAAATGCCGGCGCCGGCTTTTCCGATATTGCCGCGCAGCATCAAAAGGTTGCACAGCATCTGGACGTTCTCGGTGCCGTGCCGATGCTGGGTCAGGCCCATGCCGTAATTGCCGATCACCGCGTTGGCATGGCTGTAGACCTCGGCGACATGTTCCAGGTCGGTCTGCGCAATGCCGGATCGCGCGACGATATCGCTCCACTGGGTTTTGCGCAGGAAGGCTTCGAACTCGGCGAAGCCATGCGTGTGCTCGGCGATGAAAGCCGTGTCGAGGACACGCGTCCTGCCGCTTTCGCGGGCGGCATCGTCGAGCGCCTGCAACGCTTTGGCGATGCCCGTTATCGCAGCAATGTCGCCGCCGGAACGAACCTGGAAGAAGTCGCTGGACATTTTGGTGCCAGGCCCGGGCGACAGCATGTCGACAGGGTTTTGCGGGTTCTTGAAGCGTTTCAGTCCCCGCTCGGGCAAGGGATTGAAGGTGAAGACGGGCACGTTGCGTTGACGTGCCTCCTGCAGCGGATGCAGCAGGCGCGGCGCCGTCACCCCGGTGTTGTGCCCGAAGAAGAACATCATGTCGCATTTCGCAAAGTCTTCGAGCTGCACGGTCCCGACCGGCGAGCCGATCGATTCCGGCAAGCCGACCGAGGTCGATTCATGACACATGTTGGACGAATCGGGCAGGTTCGAAGACCCATAGATTCGTGCAAAAAGCTGGTACATGAACGAGGCTTCGAGCGAGGCCCGGCCAGACGTGTAGAACACTACCGATTTGGGATCGAGCCGCCGCAGTTCGGCAGCTATGTCGCGGAACGCATCGTCCCAGGAGACCGGCTCGTAACGGTCGGTGGCGGCACTGTAGCGCATGGGCTCTGTTAGCCTGCCCTGTTTCTCCAGATCGTGGTCCGGCCAATCGAGCAGTTCCGTCACCGAATGCTCGGCGAAGAAAGCGGGTTCGCAGCGCAGCTTGGTCTGGTCCCACATCGTCGCCTTGGCGCCGTTTTCACAGAATTCGAAAGGCCTCGGCTGGGCTGGCTTTGCCCATGAGCAAGACATGCACATATAGCCGTCGGCCTTGTTCTGCTTGAGCAGCGTGCTCCATATCCCGGACAATAGCAGGCCTTCGCCTCGCGCCTTGCGGACCAAGGATCTCAGCGATCCCCAGCCGCCTGTCGGGTGGTCGTATTTCTTGGTTTCGATGCGATCGGTTACGGCGGGTCTCATGCAAGCCACTCCCTGTGGAAGAGCGCTCATACGAACCCGCGGTGAGGCTGAATGTTCCGGGCTGGGTCCGTACCGTCACGCCGTCCGTCTAACCGGAACCATTTCCGCCATCGTTTGTTCGGCTCGAAGAAAGGAGCCGCGCAAAATGGAGCGACGTAATGCATTAATTGCGATGGTGATTTCGGCCATCATCATCGTCGGCCTTCTCATAGGCTTTTTGTACGGCGATATGGGCTGGCAGACTTCGCCGCTCAAAAGAGCCCCTGAACAGAACCAGGGTGGCAATGCTCCGGCCGATACCTCGCCTGCCGCCGGCATCAAGAAGAACCCCAAGGAAAATACCGAAATGCCAGGCCAGCAATGACGTAGGGCCAGCAATGAAATTCAGCAGCAAGGCAATGCCACGAACTGAAACGGGTTCCTGTTTTTGCGGCGCCATAACGGCGGAGATGCGCGGCGAGCCTTTCTGGATTTGCTCCGATCACGATGACGACTGCCGCAAGGCGATAGGAAGCCCTCTGTCGGTGTGGGTCGGTTATCGGCCTTCCGAATTCACATTGCTCACCGGCACACCGAAGATATTTTCGAAAACCCCAGGCGTGCTCCGGTCCTTCTGTGCGGATTGTGGAACATCGATCAGCTATGTCGACCAGGGCCTGCCCGACGAACTCTATCTGGCGATCGGCTTCCTCGATCATCCCGAACGGTTTCCGCCGCGGGCCCACGCATATTGGGACATGAGGCTTCCCTGGGTCGACTTTCCAGACGAGCTGCCGCGGGTGGGGACGTATTCGAGGCGGCGCGATCCGGCGTTCGGAAATCCGGCAGACCGATAGCCTACTGCCCGCCTGCAGGTGGAAACGTACCGTTCGCAGCCCCGTACGAAAACGACAATTGGCGCACGGCTGAAAACGCGCGATCATGTGCCAATGGGCCGCCGTTTGGATGACAAGCTCGATTGCAAGGCGTGCGGGACGATCCTGATGGAGATTCCCGACAATCCGAAGGATTCGACGCCGATCCATTGCAGCAATTGCGGCGCCTATCTCGGCGAATGGGGCGATCTGCAGGAGGATTTCTTCAGGCAGGCGTTCGGTGCCCAGGCCTTCGATCTGAACAACGGAAACATTATCAAGAAATAATCCTGGATCCCGCCGGCCCCAAGCCACGGCCTGTGGACCCGGCTCGTTGCGGCAATCACCGTTAATGTCGGACCCTCGGGAACCTTTCTCCCGAGCCGCTTGTTTGGGTGGCGGAAGGAGAAACGCCATGAGCACAAAACCTCCCCCTGTGCCGCCGAAGAATCTGAGCCCAAAGGGCGCCGGTGACAAAAAATCGGTAGCAGCCGAACAGGGACCGCAATCAGCCGTTCCGGATCCCGACAAGCAGGGCCAGCAAGGCAATACGAAGGTCAACACCACCCATCAAGGCAACGTCCAGGATCGCTAGGTCATGTCCACGTCGAAGAAGACTCCTGCCAGCATCCGCCAGGGCGGTCCCGGCGCCGCGCACGAAAACGCCAAGAAGCCGCTGAGCGTCGAAAAGCCGCCGGCCGACTCCGACCGTCGCAGCCACAGCAAAGTCTCCGGCGGCGGCGGCGAACGCGACAGCCACCATACCCACGACCCCGAAAAGAAAGGCGACACTCGGCCCGCGCATCAGGACAAGTGAAATCGGGCGGCGACGCGACGATCGGTGAGGTTCGAGCGAAGTGTCAGCGGGAACGGCGCGCCAAGGCAAACGGCACGACGTTGTCGACCACCGGCAAGTCGAACAGCATCGGAAGCCCCCGCGTCGCGGCCATTTCCACGATCAGCTCCTCGATCGAGTGATCGGTCAGACGGGTCTCGACGCCCAGCCGGATCATCGCCGCCAGCTTGTGCACCGGCACCGGCACGGACTTCGCCCGGTCGTCGAGCAGCTTGCTGATTTCGATCACGACGTCGGCGTCGATATTCCTGGGCAAGTCTCGCATAAGCGCCTCCCCGCCAAACGAAACGAAAAGCCCGCCGCACCTTTCGATACGGCGGGCGATCCAGTAATGCGTACCGGCGAGGGGATCGGGGTGGGCGTGCCGGCGCGCGCAGATCGCAAGTAATTTTAGTTAAATCCGTCAACTTCGATGTGTCACGGAAAAACGTCTGTACGTTTTTTACCGAACCGCGCGGATCGTTAGCTGTCCCCGCCGTCGCGCGGCGCGGCAGCACGGATGGCGCGATCCATTGCCCTCCGGACAGCGAACTCAAACAGTATACATTATAAACTTAAAACATCTTGCCAGGTGATCCAGCCTATGCTCCACTTGAGCCGGGAACATGGCTGATAGGTCGATTTCTGCCGACACGTGGCTGCATTTCAAACGGCACGACTGCGAGAACACAGCCTCAAACGATATACGAAATCTTCGCATGGGAAGGCGTGGATGACGGAAACGATAGAGCTCAAACGGGTTGGCGATGGCAATCTGCGTGCCCAGGTCTATCAACAAATCCGGCTGACGATACAGCATGGCGAATTGGCGCCTGGCCAGAAGCTCGTCGACGTCGATATTGCCGCCCAGCTCGGCATTTCCAGAATGCCTGTCCGCGACGCCTTGATGCAGTTGGTGCATGAGGGCTATCTCGTCGGCACCACACGCGGCTTCACCCTGCCCACGCTTACCGCGACGGATGTCGCCGACATCTTCGAGGTCCGCCGCCTGCTTGAGCCACGGGCCGCCGCGCACGCCGCACGGACACTTGACGCCGCTGGCCTCAAGACCCTGGCAGCCGCGCTTCGGGAGGCCGAGGCTGCGGCCGCCGCCGGCGATGCCGACCGCTTTTTCCAGGCCAATTCGGCATTCAGGAATTGTTGGCTCGGCGCCGTCGAGAACGAGCGCCTTTCCCAAACGATTGCAAGGTTCGCCGACCACGTGCTCGTCGTCCGCTTAAGGACGCTGTCGCACCAGCCGACGCAGGCCGTTATCGTTGCCGGCATGCGCGCAATCTATGAGGCATTCGTCAAGCGCGACGCCGTCGCCGCTTACGACCGCATGACCCGCTTCATTCAGAACGCCGAGGAGCGTTTCATGAAGCTTAGCCCACCGTTTCAAGACTCCAACGGTGAAGGTGAGGGCATGTCGCGGCAGGGGAAAGCATGATCAGGAAGCAGCACCCGCTGAAAGGGCCGAACAGGTTCAAGCTCGGCGTCTTTTCCATGAACGCCGATGGCGGCCTGGCAATGACCACCGTTCTCGAGCGCTGGCATGCCCGCTGGGAAGACAACCTCAACTCCGCCTGCATCGCCGATCGCGCCGGCCTCGAGTTTCTGCTGCCGATCGCCCGCTGGCGCGGCTTCGGCGGTTTGACGCATGTGCGGGAATGGTCGTTCGAGACTTTCACCTGGGCGGCGGGCCTTGCTGTCGCCACGGAAAACATCGGCCTGTTCATGACGGTGCATGTGCCGCTGGTTCATCCGCTGCAGGCTGCAAAAGCGCTGGCGACGGTCGACCACATCTCCAATGGGCGGGCCGGCTTGAACATTGTCTGCGGCTGGAACCCCGACGAGTTCGCCATGTTCGGGCAGACGGTCGGCGATCGAACCTACGATCAAGCCGAGGAATGGATCAACATCATCGTGCGTGCCTATCAATCGAGGGAGCCGTTCGATTTCGGCGGCGAGTTCTATGATCTGAAGGGGGTCGTCAGCCGCCCACCAAGTCTGCAGGCGCCACGACCGGTGACCATGAACGCCGCCTTCGGCGCGCCAGGGCGCAACTATGCAGCGCGCCACTGCGACTATTTGTTTTCGACTTTTTCCGAAATCGCCGACGGCCGTGCGCATGTGGTCGACATCACCAACCGAGCGGCCGAAGTCGGACGCGAAGTCGGCGTCTATACGGTCTGTCACGTCGTCTGCCGGGAGACCCAGCAGGAAGCCGAGGACTACTACCGGCATTACGCGCTGGAATGCGCGGACGAGGGTGCGGTCGACGAGCACATGCGCAAGAAGAAGGAATTCGCGAACTCGCACGACGCGAAGGCTTTCACCGAATATCGGCAAAGGTTCGCCGGCGGTGCCGGAACGTTCCCGCTCATCGGCACGCCGGAAAAGATCGTCGACGATCTCACTGAGATCATGGACCAGGGCTATTCCGGCGCCGCCCTTACATTCGTCAACTACACCTACGAATTGCCCTTCTTCTGCGACCGCGTGCTGCCGCTGATGCGCCAGGCCGGGCTTCGAGTCAATTGATGCCGGCGGCCGCCATTCCGACCCCGTGGGTGGATGGGCACGACGCCATCAATCCGCGCGCCTTCAAGCAGGCGATGCGGGCGGTGGCGGGCTCGGTCGCCATCCTTGCCTCGGAACATCACGAGATCGGCTTTTGCGGCATCACGGCGACGGCTCTCTGCTCGTTCAGCGCCGAGCCGCCGTCGCTGCTGGCCTGCGTCAACCGCGGCAGCACCTTTGCCTCGGCCATTCGCGAAGACTTGCCGTTTTCGGTCAATCTTCCCGCCGGCGACCAAGAGAACGTTGTGCGTGCCTTTGGCGGCATGACCAAAGCCAAGGGCGCCGCGCGGTTCTCGTCCGGATCATGGGTGCGTGGCGAAACCGGCGCGCCCTTGCTTGTCGGCGCGCGGGCAATGTTCGAATGCCGGGTGGCCGAAATCATTGTGCGGGCGTCGCACATGATCGTTATCGGCATCGTCTCAGGCGTCGCGCTGGATCGCGCTGACCGATCGCCGGTCTTCTACGCGCATGGGCGGTTCCTGACAGTAGGAGATGATGCCAACTAATCGCCGTTCACGCGGCGGCGCAGCGATTGCAATTTTAGATCGACCCGATCATGGGCGAACTATCAGAGGGAGTACGGCAATGCGCATTTGGAAATCCCTTGTTCTGGCTGCACTCATGTCGGGCTTGGCGGGTAGCGCCACGGCCGAAGAGGTCGTCCTCAACGCCGTGCATTTTACGCCGACGCAGAACGGCTACGCCCAGAGCTTCTTGAAATTCGTTCAGAAGGTGAACGAAAAGGGCAAGGGCGTGGTCCAGATCAACGTGCGTGGCGGGCCGGAGGTCATTCCGCCGATCCAGCAGGGCGCGGCGCTCAGGAGCGGCCTGATCGACGTGATCGACACACCGGCAGGGCAGTTCCTGGAGCTCGTGCCCGAAGGCGAAGTTTTCTCCGCATCGACGAAGACGCCGTGGGAGGTCCGCGACAATGGCGGCTGGGATTTCATCAACGGAATTTTCGAGAAGAAGGCCAATGCCCATCTGCTGGCGCATGTCGACGCGGGTTCGGGCTTCAACGTCTTCACCGTCGACGAACCTAAGCTCAACGATGAAGGCAGCATCGAGTGGAGCAGTCTGAAGATGCGCTCGTCGCCGCTCTACCGCGATTTCCTTGAATCCTTGGGCGCAACGGTCATCGTCCAAGCGCCGGGGGATGTCTACACCTCGCTCGAGCGCGGCGTCGTTAATGCCAACGCGTATACCGTGTTTGGCTATGCGTCGTTCGGCTGGGACAAATTCACCAAATACCGTGTCGACCCGCAATTCTTCAAAACCGATGTGCTGATCTCGATCAACAAGGCGAAATGGGACACGCTGTCACCCGAGGCGCAGAAGCTGCTTGCCGACACGGCCGTCGAATACGAGCGCGTGAGCTATGACGCCAATCTCGCCGAGTCCGAAAAGCAGGCACAGGCAATGATCGGCGGCGGGCAGAAGGTGATCAGCTTGACCGGCGCCGGCCGCGACAAATTCCTGGCGGCTGCCACGCAGGCGAGCTGGGCGAGAATGGCCAAACGCGATCCTACCAACATCGATCAGTTGAAGAAATTCTTCCAGTAGCCCGAGCGGAGGGCGCTGGTGCGCCCTTCATCAAGGTGGACATGAGGGTCGTCGGGAATGGACAGATCGTTTGCAGCGATTGGGAAGCTGAGCCTTGCGTTGGCGGCGGCGGCAAAAGTGGTGCTTGGCCTCATCATCGTCGCGGTGGTTGCTGATGTGTGCGTCCGCAATCTGGGCCTGAGGCCGCTTGCCTGGGCAGTATCGGCGACGGAATACGGTCTGCTCTATGCGGCATTTCTGCCGATGCCCTGGCTGGTCCACAGCAAGGGCCATGTCTTCGTCGAGTTCCTGCGCCAGGCGCTGCCGGTGCGGGCACGGGCGGTGCTTGAAAAGCTGGTCTATCTCGCCTGCATTGCCGTCAGCCTCTACCTTGGCAGCGTCGCTCTGTCTTCGCTGACAAGTGCTGTGGCGGGCGGCGAATACGAAACGCGCAGTTTCGATATGCCGAAATGGCTGGTCTTTCTGCCCATCATGCTCGCCTTCTATCTCTCGGCGCTGGAATGGCTCAGATATCTGCTCGGCCGTGACACGCTGTACACGCTCGATCCGCTGGAAATGGAAGGGCTCTGACCGGTGGCCTGGCTGTTTCCATTCGCCGTGCTCGTCGGCACCATCCTAGTGTTGATGGGGCTTGGGCTGCCGGTCGCCTTCGCGTTCTTCGTCACCAATGTGATCGGGCTGTACCTGTTCTTCGGCGGTTCGATCGGCGTGACGCAGATGGTCGCCAACTTCTCCGACGCTGTCTCGACCTATGCGCTTGCTCCGCTGCCGATGTTTCTCGTCATGGGCAGCCTGTTTTTCCGCTCCGGCCTCGGCGAGAAGGTCATCTACGCGCTCGACCTGTGCATCGGCAATCTGCGCGGACGCCTCGCTTATGTCGTCCTCGCCGCCGGCACGATCTTTTCCGCGCTGTCAGGTTCCAGCCTCGCCAATACCGGCATGATGGGCTCGCTGATGGTGCCCGAGATGCTGAAGCGAGGCTACAAGCCTCATATGGCCTACGGCCCGGTGCTTGGCGCCGGAAGCCTTGCCGTCATCATCCCGCCATCCTCGCTGGCCGTCTTGCTCGGCTCGCTTGCCCAGATCGACGTCGGCGCGCTGCTCATAGCGGGGGCTCTGCCTGGACTGCTGCTCGTTGTCATGTACGCGGCCCTGATCTTCGCGCAGACGAAGATCGATCCGGACGCCGCTCCGCACTATCCGGTACCCGCCGTTCCCGCGGCCGAGAAGGTGAGGGCGGTCGCCGTCAACATCATTCCGATGAGCGTCATCGTGTTCATGGTGGTCGGCACGATCATCCTTGGGATAGCGACGCCGACGGAATCGGCCGGACTCGGCTGTGCCGCCGTCTTCGCCTTGTTGTTTGTCTACCGACGGTTCAGCTGGTCGGTTGTCTGGAAGTCGCTGGACGATGCGATGAAGGTCACCGGCATGACCTTCCTGATCATCTCGGCTTCGACGACGTTCTCGCAGATATTCGCCTTCTCCGGCGCCTCCAACGGCTTTATCCAGTTCATCGTCGGCTACGATCTTGGACCGTATCCCATGCTGCTCATGATGGTGCTCGTCATCCTGTTGCTCGGCATGTTCATGGATCAGGTCTCGATGATGCTGATCACGCTGCCGATCTTCCTACCGATCGCCCAGCAATTCGGCTACGAGCCGGTATGGTTCGGGCTGATCCTGCTGCTCGCCTACGAGGTCGGCTTCACCACGCCGCCGTTTGGTCTGCTGCTGTTCATCATGATCGGCGTTGCGCCGAAAGGCACATCGCTCAAGACGGTTGCCATGGCTGCGGCGCCTTACATCGCGCTGACGCTTCTGCTGATCCTGCTGATTGTCCTCTTTCCGCAGATCGCTCTCTTTCTTCCGAATTTGATCTAGTCGAACTCGATCCAGCAGGTGTCCACATGCGCTTTGCCTATCTTGCTTTCTTCCATGATGACCGCGAGGCAAATTTGGCCATCGCCGGCGAAGATGTTGACGCCGTGCGGCGTGTGATTGCTTCAACGCCGGGCCTTGCGCTTGCAAACATCTATCTACCCGAAGTGGCGACGGACATGTTCAACAACGATGGTCCACCGCCGGTCTTTGGCTTCCAGCTCTATTTCGACGAACTGGCGGACATGGAGGCGGCGCTGGCGCCGTCCGGCCATCTGCAGACGCTTGCCGCACCTGGTATGCTGTCGAGCATCGCCGGTTCGAGGCCGACGCAACAGGCAATGTGCGTGCGTCCGTTTCCCGTCGACGACGCTGGCGTCAAGACATCCGGGCTCCCCTGCAGCTATCTTGTCCACTATCCCGGGCCGGCCGAAGACATGAATGCCTGGCTCTACCACTATGTGACGCATCATCCGCAATTGATGCGGGGCTTCCCCGGTATTCGCCACATCGAGGTTCTGTCGCGACTGGATTGGTGCGGTTCGCTTCCCTGGCCGCGGGTCGACCATATGCAGCGCAATCGGGTCATGTTCGACAGTCCCGCGGCATTGACGCACGCGCTGCAATCGCCGGCGCGGCTGGAGATGCGCGCCGACTACAAGACCTTCCCGCCGTTTTCAGGCGGCAGCCGGCATTTCCCGATGTCGACGGAAGCCATGCCTCCTTTGTCGCGGACCACCGCAACCTAGCGCGAACAGTTTTCGCCGACGCCGAAAATTTCTGGAGATTTCATGTACGACTTTCGCAAGAAATGTGTCTCTCTCGATCGCCTCATCGGTACCTTCTGTGCCATCCCGCACCCTGTGGCGGTCGAAGTGGCCGCCGCCAGCGGGGTCGATTTCCTGTGCATCGACTGGGAGCATTCGCAGATCGGCCGCGAACGGCTCGAGGATCTGATCCGCGCCGCCGATGTCCACAGGATTCCCGCGATGGTGCGCGTTCCCGGCCACACGCCGGAGTGGATGGCGGCCGCGCTCGACGCCGGCGCGTCGGGTGTCCTGGTACCCCGCGTCTCCACGGCCGAGCAAGCGCGCATGGCGGTCATGGCCTGCCGGTACCCGCCGGTCGGCGCCCGCGGTGTCGGCCCGGGCCGCGCCGCCGGTTATGGCTACAGGATTCCGGACTACCTCAAATCGGCCAACGAGGTCCTGACGGTCGCCATCCAGGTCGAGACGGCCGAAGGGCTCGCCAACATCGACGACATCGTCCAGGTCGACGGCGTCGACGTGGTCTTCATTGGCCCCGGCGACCTGTCGGTCTCGATCGACGCGATGGGGCCGGCCGGCCAGGACAAGCTCAATGCCGCGATTATGAGGATCGCGGCCGCGGCGCGCACGGCGCGCAAGGCCGTCGGCATCTTTCGCCCTTCGGCGGATGATGTCGGCAAATGGTCGCGGCACGGCATCAGCTTCTACATGCTGGCCAGCGATACGATGTTTCTCGGGGCCGGCCTTGCCGCCGGCGTCGCCTCGGCGCGCAGCGCCTCATAGCAAGAGTTTGCCATGAAGATCATCAAGACCGACGGCGTGTTGTCAGTCGAGGAAGAGCAGCTGCGCTACCTCGACGGCTTGAGCGCCGAGTTTGTCGAAAAGACGCTGCTCACGGAAGATGCCCTGATCGAACACTGCCGCGACGCCGACGCATTGATGGTATTGCGGGAGCCGATCACGGCTCGCGTTTTGGCGGAACTGAAGAGGCTCAAGGTCATCGGGCGGTTCGGCGTAGGGCTCGATTCGATCGACGTCGAGGCCGCCAGCCGTGCCGGTGTTCAGGTAACCTACGTGCCGGACGCCAATCTGGTTGAAGTCAGCACCCACGCCATAGCCCTGATCCTGGCCTTGACGCGCAGGCTGAAACAGTTCGACAGCGCGGTGCGCGCCGGCCGCTGGGCTGCAATGACCGACGGCGCCGGCATCACGCGGCCCGACAGGCAGATCCTCGGCCTGATCGGCTTCGGCCAGATCGGGCGGCTGACTGCCGAGCGGGCGCGGGTCTTCGGCTACCACATCATCGCCTACGACCCGCATATGCCGGCCGAGCGCATCGCGGCCAGTGGTGCCGAACCGGTCGGCTTCGACGATCTGCTGGCCAGGGCCGATATCGTCTCGCTGCACGTTCCAGCGACACCGGAGACCAGAAACATCATGTCGGCGCAAGCCCTGTCGCGGATGAAGGAAGGGGCGATACTCATCAACGTGGCCCGCGGCGGCCTGGTCGACGAGGTCGCATTGGCGGACGCGATCCGGCGCAGCCATCTGGCAGGCGCCGGCATCGACACGTTCGAGCGGGAGCCGCCTTCGCCCGACAATCCGCTGCTGGCGCTGGACACCGTCCTGGTCAGTCCACACGCGGCGCACTACTCGACCCAGTCTTACGCGGAGGTTCGCAACAAGGTGTTTGCCGATGTCGCATCGGTCCTGCGCGGCGGCAAGCCGGTATATCCGGTCAACCGGATATGACCAATTCCCGATGTCTGCACCACCTCTATCCGCCTGCTCCGCGGAACCCAAGTCCTGCAAGTCGGCGTTCGCAGGGCGATAAGGGGCAGCGCAACCTGTCGCGGTTGTCCGGTTTGCCACATTTTGTTCTTGCTTTGTGCCGGCAGCTATGCTACTAATTTGCGTATGGTGCTGATTCGCACCGAGGACCCGCCGCAAGGCGGTTTTTTTGTCTTTAGGTTTCAGCGCCATCCGTCGAGGCTCTGCTCGGCTTGTCGCGACGCTCGACGATGTAGATGTGATCGGCGACCAGCACCACGTCGCCATGCTGGTTGATCACCTCGCAGCGCTCGACGACCCGGCCTGAATCGGGTCGCTTCGGGTCGTCTTCCCTAGCCGAGATGGTGGTGCGGGTCCTGATCGTATCGCCGATGAACACCGGCTTGATGAAGCGCAGCCGGTCGTAGCCATAGGAGAAGGCAACCGGGTTGACGACGCTGGCCGTCAGCCCGACGCCGACCGAAAACACCAGCGTGCCGTGGGCGATGCGCTGGCCGAACGGCGTCGTCTTCATGAACTCGGCGTCCATGTGGTGGGGAAAGAAATCGCCGGTATGGCCGGCATGGACGACGAAATCGGTCTCGGTGATGGTGCGCCCGCTGGTCATGCGCGACGAGCCGATCCGGTAGTCCTCGAAATAGACAGTCTGCTCCATGTCAGGGCCTCGCCGCGATCGGTGTTGCCGGCGCCGCGCTCGATCGGTAGGCGGCTTCGACCAGCGCCATCGTGTTCCAGCCGTCTTCGACGGAACTGACAAGCTCGGCGTCCTCGCCCGACGCGTAGCGCTGGACATTGGCCATGCGGCCGGCAAAGGCGTCCGGAAACCATGCGCCGACGAGTGGAACCGCAACCCAGTCCGTGCCGCCTTTGGGGTAGATTTCGAGAATGTCCGGCTCGCCGCGCGGATAGTCGAGGTTGACGCCCAGTTTGAGGTAAGCGGCGCCTTCGGTGCCGCAGATGCGGAATTCGCAGGCCTGATGTTTTCGACCGAATTTGTGATCGTGATTGATCGACAGTGCACAGCGCACGGTGTCGCCATAGTCGAGGATCGCGCTGGTGCGCGTTTGCGCAACCTTATGGCCGGGGTGGCCGAGTGTCTTGGCATGAACCCCCTTGGGGTCGCCGAGCAATTGCCGGATCAGGTCGAGATAATGGATGGAATGCATGGTGATCTCGACGCGCGGCGCCTGCAACAGGAATTCCCAGAGCTGCCAGGGTGTCGCCAGCGCCAGCCATGCGTCGAAATCGACCACGTCGCCGAGCCAGCCCTTGGCGATCGCATCCCTGAGCGCCAGCATCATCGGCGCGAAGCGCAGCTGGAAATTCACCGCCGCCTTCAGGCCTTTGGAGCGGCAGATTTCGAGGATGTCGGTCGCCTCGATGAGATTGCTGCCCATCGGCTTCTGGATCAGCGCCACCGCACCATCGGGCAGCGCCCTGAGCACCCCGGCATGATAGGCCGGCGGCGTCGCCAGATCGAAGACGGCGTCCTTGATTGACGCAGCTTCCTCGACCGACCGGTAAGCGGTGACGCCCCATTTCTGCGCCAGTCTTTCCGCCTTGGCCAGGTCGGGGTCGAAAAGCCCGGCAACCGGGAAACCGGCTTTCCCATAGGCCGGGAAATGCGCATCGCCGACGATCGAGCCGGCGCCGAAGATCACGATCGGCCTGGGCTTTGACGGCTGTGCCCAGGCCTGGGAGAGCGAGGCAGGATCGAAAATGTCATCAGTCATAATGGAAGACTTCGTCCATCGACGCCCACCACTCGCCCTCCTTGCGGGTCGGCAGCGGCTCCTGGCACGGCATGCAGAGCGCCCACCATTCCTGCGTCGTGGGATCGGCGGCCATCTTCGCCATGTCGGCGGCATAGTCGGTGCCGTGGTACTCGAAGGTGCTGAACAAAAGGTGCTCCGGCTCCCTCAGATAAATCGAATAATTCTTGATGTTGCAGGCGGAAATCATCTTGAGGACGTCCGGCCACACAGCAGCGTGAAGCCGCACATACTCGGCGACTTTCTCCGGCTTGAGGCCGAGCACCATTCCCATTCGCTGCATGTCCGCCTCCTATTTTTCTATCGCCATGGTGAATTCCGCGATGCTCTTCGCCTTGATCGCATCCCAGTCCCAGTCGATGCCGATGCCGGGTTCGTCCGGTGCCAATGCGTGCCCGTCCTCGATACGCATTTTCTTGCCGGTCAGCTGGTCGAGCTGGGGAATATACTCGACATATCTGCCGTTCTGAACGGCGCATGTCAGGCTGACATGCAGTTCCATCAGGAAATGCGGGCAGACCGGTATGTCGAACGCCTCGGCTGCATGCGCCACCTTCAGCCACGGCGTGATGCCGCCGATGCGGCCGACATCGACCTGCACGATCGAGCACGCGCCCTTCTGCATATATTCGCGGAAATGCCGGATCGAGTAGAGCGACTCGCCGACGGCGATCGGCGTCGACGTCGCATTCGACAGGCGGATATGGCCGTCTATGTCGTCGGCCGGCAACGGTTCCTCGATCCAGGCGAGATCGAGTTCACGCAAGCGCTCGGCCCGGCGGACTGCCTCGTCGACCGAGAAGCCCTGGTTGCAGTCGGTCATGATTTCGTAGGAGTCTCCAACCGCCCGGCGCACCGCCGTCAGCCGGACAAGATCCTCGGAGCCGTGCGGCTTGCCGATCTTGACCTTCGAGCCGCGAAAGCCCTTGCCCTTGGCGGCCAGCGCATCCGCGACCAGCGCCTCGGTTTCGATATGCAGCCAACCGCCTTCGGTCGTGTAGAGCGGGCAGCGGTCCTTGGCGCCGCCGGCCAGCTTCCACAGCGGCAGCCTCTGTTTCTTGGCCCGCAGGTCCCAAAGGGCAGTGTCGATGGCCGCCAGCGCGATTGCCGTGATCGCGCCGATCGTCGTGGCATGGGTGGCGAACTCCAGCTCGTGCCAGATCGCCTCGATCATGTCGGCATCGCGGCCGATCAGCCGCGGCGCAAGGTGGTCGGCCAGCAGCCGCATCACCGAAGAGCCGCCCGTGCCGATCGTATAGCTGTAGCCGGTGCCGACCGCGCCGTCGGCGTCGGTGATGGTGACGATCGGTGTTTCCTGGCTGACAAAACTCTGGATGGCATCGGTGCGCTTGACCTTCGGCACCAGGTCGACCATCCGCAGTTCGATTTTCTCGATCTTTGCCATGATTTTAACCTCGCAATGTCCTGCCTGTTTCGGCGGAAAACAGATGGGCCTGCGACAGGTCCAGGCTCATCTTGACCCGGTCGCCGGCTTTCAGCGGCTTTGGATTGAGCATCCGCGATACCCAGTCGCTGCCGTTGAATTCGGCGAACACCAGCGTCTCGTTGCCGAGCGGCTCGGTGACGGTCACCGGCAACTCCACCTGGTGGACGTCGACGTCTTCGCCGGAGCTGATGCCATGCCCGGTCGGATAGATGTCGTCGGGCCTGAGGCCGAACACGACTTTGTCGCCGGTTCCGACATTGGCCTTGAACTGGCTGGGCAGAGGCAATCTCTCGCCGCTGGCGAACAGCAACTGTCCGTCGTCGACAACCGCCTCATGCAGGTTCATCGGCGGCGAGCCGATGAAGCCGGCGACGAAGCGTGTCTGCGGCCGGCGGAAGACCTCGTCGGGTGTGCCGACCTGCTCGATGAAACCGTCACGCATGATGACGATACGGTCCGCCAATGTCATCGCTTCGACCTGGTCATGGGTGACGTAGATCACCGTCGACCGGACCTTGGCATGCAGTTTCTTGATCTCGGTGCGCATCTGCGTCCGAAGCTTGGCGTCGAGATTGGAAAGCGGCTCGTCGAACAGGAAGACGTCGGGATCGCGCACGATGGCGCGGCCCATGGCGACGCGCTGGCGCTGTCCGCCGGACAGCTGCGACGGCCGGCGGTCGAGCAATTGGTCGAGGCCGAGAATGCCGGACGCTTCGGCGACGCGACGGTCCATTTCTTCCTTCGCGGCGCCGGCTATCTTGAGCGAGAAGCCGAGGTTTTCGCGCACGGTCATATGCGGATAGAGCGCATAGGACTGGAACACCATCGAGATGTTGCGCGAGCGCGGCGGCAGGTCGTTGACCATGCGGCCGCCGATCTCGATGATCCCGTCGCTGATCGCCTCGAGGCCGGCGATCATGCGCAGGGTTGTCGACTTGCCGCAACCGGACGGCCCGACCAGCGCGATGAACTCGCGGTCGGCGACCTCGAGGTCGATGCCGTGCACCACCGCCACCGGGCCGTAGCTTTTGGTGAGGTTCTTGAGCGATACGGTTGCCATGTCAGCCTTTCACCGCGCCGGAAGTGAGGCCGCCGACGAGGTGTTTCTGGACGATGAAGGTAAGCGTGAGCGCCGGTATGACCATGACCACGGCGAGCGCGCACATGCCGCGCCAGTCGATGGTGAATTCGGCCGTATAGTCGAGCAGGCCGACCGGCAGGGTCTTGGAGTTGATCGAGCGCGTCAGCTGCGAGGCGAGCGCGAACTCGTTCCAGGAGGTGAGGAAGGCAAAGATGCCGGCCGAGGCGATGCCGGGCCCGGCGAGTGGAAACTCGACCTGCCAGAAGGCCTGCCAGCGCGTGCAGCCGTCGATCTGCGCGGCTTCGGCGAGATCTTTCGGCACCTGGCGGAAAAAGCCGTCGATCAGCCAGACGGTGAACGGCACGTTGAGCGCGACATAGACCAGGATCAGCCCGAAATGCGTGTCGATGATGCCGAGCCGCGCAAAGACAAAGAACAGCGGCAGCGACAGCGCGATGCCGGGCACCGTGCGCGTCAGCATCAGGCCGAGGAACATCGCCGACTTGGCGCGAAAGCGGTAGCGCGCAAAGGCGTAGCCGCCGGCCATGCCGATGACGATGGCGATCACCGTCGAGGTCACCGAGATGATCAGCGAATTGCGGAAGTAATCGAGCACCGGAATGCCGCCCTGGCCGACGCCGCTGAACATGGCGACGTAGGCGTCGAGCGAGAGTTGCTGCGGGATCCACACCGGCGGCTTGGCCATGATTTCGACGGTCGGCCGCAGCGAAGACAGCACGATCCAGATGCCGGGCAGGCAGATGACCAGCATGGCCAGGAACAGTCCGATGCCGTGAACGATTCCGAGCGCTTTGTTGCCGACGCGATGCAGGCTGTTCTGGTCCATCCTCACCACTCCGCCGCGATCTGCGTGCGCGCTGCGGCGAGCTTGCGGTAGAAATAGACGGTGAACAGGATCGACAGCAGGATCGAGAAATAGGCCATGGCATTGGCCATTCCCATCCTGGCGTCGCTGTAGGCGGTGCGGGCGACCAGCGTCCAGACCAGTTCGGTGCGGCCGGCGGGGCCGCCGTCGGTCATGATCTTTACGATGTCATAGGCGCGCGCGACGTCGAGTGAGCGGATGGTCATGGCGATAAAGGCAAACGGCATGATGAACGGCCAGGTGACATAGCGGAATGTCTGCCACGGCGTGCAGCCGTCGACGCGGGCCGCCTCGACCGGTTCGCGCGGCATCGCCAGCAGCCCGGCCAGGATCAGGATCGCGAACACCGAGGTCGACGACCAGATCTCGGCGATCAGGATGGCGATGAAGGCGAGATTGCCGTCGATCAGCCACGGGATGGCGCGATCGGTCAGGCCGAGCCCCTGCAGGGCATTGTTCACCAGGCCGATATTGTCATTGAACATGAATTTGAACTGGAAGCCGACGAGGATCGGCGAAAACATCATCGGAAACATCATGATGGTGCGCAGGATCCGCTGGCCGCGCGATGCCTTCTCCACCAGCAGGGCCAGCCCGAGCCCGATCAGCATTTCCAGGTTGAGCGCCACCGTCAGCAGCACCACGGTGCGGGCAAAGGCGACCCAGAAAGCGCGGCTGGTCAGGATGGTGACGTAGTTGCGCGCGCCGATGAAGACCCAGAACGTCTCCGGCCTGGTCAGCCGGAACGGCGTGAAGCTGGAATAGAGCGAAAGCAGCAGCGGCACCACCACCACCGCCGCCAGAACGATCACCGCCGGCAGCAGGAGCAGCAATGGCGGCGAAGGTCTCCAGCCTTTCATGGCGATCCGGTTCTGGTTGGTGCCCGGACACCGAAGGCCGCCATCGGCGAGCTGGGATCAAGACAAAGCGTGTTGCGCATGGTTCGTAAAAAGTTCGGGGACGCCGCTCTTCGATGAGCGCGGCGCCCCCTTGGGAGAATGGTCAAAGCTTGCCGGCGTCCTCGAGGATTTGCGTGGCCTTGGCGGCAGCGTCGTCCAGCGCCTGCTTGGAGGTCTTGTCGCCAAGGATGGCGGCCTGCAATTCGGGATAGACGGCGTTGGAGATTTCGATCCATTCAGGTGTCTGCGGCACGGCAAAAGCGTGCTTTGCCTCTTCCTGGAAAGCCGCCAGCACTTCCTTCTTGTAAGGATCGTTGGCCGCCTGCTGGATGTCCCAGTCCCACACCGCCGTGCGGGTCGGCAGTGGGCCGCTTGTCGCCTCGAGCTTCTGGCTGTCCTCATTGGTCAGGAACCAGACCAGCGACGCCGCGGCTTCCTTGCTGGCGCAGTTTTCGGTGACCGAAAATCCGTGGTGCCCCGACCAGCCGGTGCGAATGCCTGCCGATCCCTTCGGCGCCACCTTCACGCCGACATTGCCGGCGACCTTCGACGACTTCGGATCGTTGAAGAAGCCTGCCCAGCCCGGCCAGTCGAGGTTGATGGCGACGGTGCCCGAGGCAAAGCCCTGGCCGAGATCGTCCCACAGATAGTTGGTGGTGCCGGCCGGCACCGCCTTGGCCTTGTAGAGATTGACGAACCAGTCGAGCGCGTGCACGCCGGCTTCCGAGTTGAAGGCCGGCTTGCCATCCTTGTCGAGGTATTCGCCGCCGTCGGCGATGAGCATCTCGTAAAAGCGGCCGTTGATCGCCTCTTCCTTGCCGGCGAACTGGGTACCGTAGAAATCGGGCGGGCTGGCGAAGAATTCCGCCTGCTGGGCGACCTCGTCCCAGGTGTCGGGCGGTGTCAGTTCCTTGCCGTACTTGGCCTTGTAGGCGGCCTTCTTGGCTTCGTCCTGGTAGAGGCTCTTCTGGTAGTAGAGCGCCGAGACGTCGAACTGCGCGCGCGGCAGCATCACCAGCTTGTCGTCGAGCGTCGAGGCCTTGATCGTCGACGGCACGAAGGCGTCGATCTCCTCCTTCGGCAGCAGCTTGTTGAGGTCGGTGTAGATATCAGGATATTGCGGCGCGAAGGACGAATGGTTCGACCCAACGCACCAGTTGATGCTGCCGGAGGCGATGTCCGACTTGATTTCCTTGTCGAGCTCGAAGTGGTTTTTCTTCGAGATCACGTTGACCTTGGCGCCGGTCAGTTTTTCCCATTCGCCGATGCGTGCGTACAGCCCTTCATATTGCTGGCCGCCGATCAGCTTGGCGTCGATGGTGACGCCGTCGAATTTGCCGGGCAGGTCGGCAGCAAGGGCACTCGCACCCAGTGCGAGCAGCGTTACGCCGGCCGACAGGCCGCAAAACAGTTTCGTCATTGGTATCCTCCCAAGAGTCTGCGTCGATCCATAGCGAGGGCGGATCGGCAGCTTCATTCATATACAAACAAAACATTTATAGGATCGTCAAGCCGAAAGTTCTTCCGGAAGCAATGCCGTTATGCGTATATGAAAGGTGAAATTCACTGGAGAAGCCCAATGGCAGAGGACGAGGAAGATGACCGCTATCGAGCCCCGGCGTTGGACAAGGGGCTCGACATTCTCGAGCTGCTGGCCGGCGTCGACGGCGGCCTGACGCAGGCGGAAATCGCCAAGAAGCTCGACCGCAGCCCGAACGAGTTCTACCGCATGCTGGACCGGCTGGTGCGGCGCGGCTATGTCACGCGGCCGGATGGCGACCGTTATTCGCTGACGCTCAAGCTGTTTGGCCTGGCGCAGCTGCACGCGCCGGTGCGCCGGCTGGTTTCCTATGCGACGCCGCTGATGCGCGAACTGGCCGAAACCACACAGCAGGCAAATCAGCTCGTCGTCTTCGACCGCGGTTCCGCGGTGGTGATCGCACAGCAGGAGGCGCCGGATTACTGGGGCATCTCCATCCGCGTCGGCTCGCATATCAGCCTGTTCGACACCGGCTCCGGCCATGTGTTGCTGGCGTTCCGCCCGCCGGACGAGCGCCAGATGATGATCTCAGAACATCTGCGCAGCACCGACAAGCCACCGCAATCGCCGGAATTCTTCGCCCGCCTCGACCAGATCCGGGAACGCGGCTACGAGATGATGGCGTCGATGCAGACGGCAGGCGTGTTCAACCTGTCGACACCCGTTCTCGGCTCGGACGGCAAGGCGATCGCCGCACTGTCGATCCCCTACATAACCCTGGTCAACGCACCCAAGGCGCCCGACATCACCAGGACGATAGAGCTGCTGCTGGCAGCGACCGAAAAGCTGTCGCAACTGGCGGGGTCGACCGTCAAGCAATCGCGATGAATTCTTATTTGAATGAAGATTTTCTCCGTGAGATGATCTCGAAGTCGCCAAGGAGGAGCGCGCCACCATGATCTTCGACACCCATCTGCACCTGATCGACCAGTCCGCGCTACGCTATCCCTGGCTGGCCGGCGTGCCGGCACTCAACCGCGATTTCTCCTACGACGAATATGCACTCCAGGCGCGCCGGGCTGGCATCGAGGGCGCGTTGCACATGGAAGTCGATGTCGATCCAGCCGACATCGAGGCCGAAACCGGCCATGTCAAAGCGCTCTCGCAGCAAAAGGGCAGTTTGCTGAGGGGAGCGATTGCCTCCTGCCGTCCGGAAGAGCCAGGCTTTGCCGCCTATCTCGAGCGCCAGCGCGCCGATCCTTTCGTCAAGGGCTTTCGCCGCGTGCTGCACGTCATGCCGGACGAGCTTTCGGAGGGCGCGCTGTTTCGTGAAAACATCAAGCGGCTAGGCGGCAGCGGCCTGACCTTCGACCTTGTCGTTCTGCCGCACCAGATCCCCAAGGCGACGGCACTCGCCGACCTGGCGCCGGACATGCAGTTCGTGCTCGACCATTGCGGCGTGCCGGACATCAAGGGGGGTGCCGAGCACCCTTGGCGCGAGCACATGGCGGAAATCGCGCGGCGCCCGAACGTCGTCGGCAAAATTTCCGGTGTGGTCGCATATGCGGATGCCGGATCCTGGACTGTCGAAACGCTGCTTCCCTATGTCGAGCACACCATCGAATGCTTCGGCTGGGACCGCGTCGTCTGGGGCAGCGACTGGCCGGTCTGCACGCTCGGCGGCGGGCTTGCGACCTGGATTGCGGCAACGCACGCGCTGCTTGCCGGCACCAGCGCCGATGAACGGCAACAACTGCTGTCCGGCAACGCCAAGCGGCTGTGGAGTTTGTAGAGCATTTTGCAGCCAAGTGGAATCCCTTGGCGTCGCACAAATGCGGCTCAAACGAATAGGTGGCCTCAGATCGTCGCCGACACGTGCCGCTCGCGACCGTAGAGCGAAACCAGGAGCACGATGACCAGGCCAAGTGCCGCCTGCACGGTCGAGGGCCGGAAGCCGAGCCCGATCAGCAGCGTGTTGATTTCCGTCAGCACCAGGACGCCGGCAATGGTGCCGAAATAGCTGCCGCGGCCGCCGACAAGGGCGGCGCCGCCGACCACCACGGCTGCGATCGTCTGGAACAGATAGGGCTGGCCGACATCGCCATAGGCCGAACCGGTGAAGCCGAGCAGCAGCACGCCGGCCGCGGCGGCGAAGAAGGCGCTCGCGGCATAGGTCACGGTCCACATGCGGACCGGATCGATCAGCGCCAGCGGCGCAGCACCTGGATTGCTGCCGAGGGCATAGAGGCGGCGGCCGTAGGGCGTGCGCGCCAGCACCAGCGCCACCAGCAAGGTCAGCACCGCGACGCATGGCACCAGCCCCGGCACCGGCAGCGGTCCGACCGAACCGCCGATCGAAACGAAGGCGGAAACCGCTGCAGGCGCCGATCCGGACGGAAAGCCACCGGTCCACAACAGGACGGCACCTTGCACGATCATGCCGGTGCCGAGCGTGACGATCAGCGGGTGGATGTCGAGCCCGCGCGAGATCAGGCCGTTCAGCGCCCCGATCAGTATGGCGAGCGCGACGACGGCCGCGCAGACAAAAACAAAATTCCAGCCGTCGCCGTAGAGCTGTGCGGCAACGACATTGGCAAAGCCGATGATGAAGGGGATCGACAGATCGATACCGCCGAGAATGACGACGAGGGTCTGGCCGATCGATGCCACCGCCAGCAGCGAGGCGATCACCAGCAGCGCCCGGATGGCGAAGGGCTGGGAGTAGCCCGGGATGAGCAAGGTGCCAAGGACATGCAAGGCGACAGCGACGGCAAAGGCACCGGCGACGCGGGCATTGGTGGATTGGAACCAGTTCCGGCTCATGCTTCTCAGCCTTTCCGCCCTGATAGCCGCTCCTGCAGCGCCGTCATGATCACGGCCACAACCAGGATCGCGCCATAGGCGATCTGCAGCACATAGGTGGAGACGTTGAAGGCGGTCAGCACGCTCTGCAGCAGGAAGATGTCGACAGCGCCGATCGCGGCCCCGGCGAGCCCGCCGCGCCCGCCGGCAAGGCTGACGCCGCCGAGCGCCACCGCGGCAATCGCGATCAGCGTGTAGCTTGGCCCGATATTAGGGTCGGCCGAACCGATCAGCGCGGTCAGCATCAGGCCGGCACAGGCGGCAAGTATGCCGGTCATGACATAGGCGATGAAACGGACTTTGGTGACTGGAACGCCGGCCGTGTAGGCGGCGCGATCGTCGCTGCCCACCGCCATCAGCTGGTCGTAATAAGGCGTCTGCCGCACCAGCCACCAGAACAGGAAGATCAGCGCCAGCGGCAGCGCCGACCAGGGTCCGGCCATTGCCTTCAGCCAGCCCGGCGCCGGCCCGATCGGCGCCGGCAGGATGGTCAGCGTCATGCCGGTGAGGATCAGATAGGTGCCGAGCGTTGCGACGATCGGCTGGATGCGGACGATGGTCGCCAGAAAGCCGTTGGCGGCGCCGACGATCGCGCCGATCAGAAGCGCCGCCGGCACGATGAACAGCGGCGAAGACATGCCAAGCCTGAGAAACAGCACCTGGATCACCATCGCATTGACGAAGCCCATCAGCGGCCCGACGGAAATGTCGATGCCGCCGCGCCCGGCGAGGATCACCGGAGCCGAGGCGACCGCTGCGCCGATCAGCGGCGCGGCGAGCCCGATCAGCGCGCCCCAGGCGGCAGGATGGAAGCGCGCCGGATTGAGCAGCAGATTGACCGCGATCAGGATGGCCAGCAGCACTGCCGCAAAGCCAGCGCCGCGCCATCGCGCCGCCATGCGCCGCAACCCGCTCATGCGGCGCGTCCGAACATGGCGGCGATCACCGTATCGCTTTTCATCGCGTCTCCGGTGATTTCGGCCGCGACCTGCTGTTCGCGAAATACCAGCACGCGATGGCAAAGCAGCAGGATCTCCTCGATCTCGCTCGACAGGATGACCAGAGCCATGCCGTCCGCCGCCAGTCCACGAAACACATCGTAGAGGACATGGCGCGTCGCCACGTCGACACCGCGCGTCGGATCATTGAGGAGCAGGATCGCCGGTTCCAGCGCCAATGCGCGGGCCAGCAGCACCTTCTGCTGGTTGCCGCCGGAAAGCGTGGTGATCGGGGCGTCCGGCCGTGGCGCGATGATCGACAGTCTGTCCCGGTAGCTCTCATAGCGCTGCCGCCGCGCGGCGAAGCTGAGCAGGCCGAAACGCATATCGCGCGACAGCGTCGAGACGGCAAAATTGTCGAGCACCGATTGGGTCGGAAAAATGCCGGTGGTGCGCCGGTCGCGCGGCAAATAGGCGATGCCGCCGGCGACCGCCTTGCGGAAATTGGTGATCGCGCGCGCTCCGGTTGGCGCCTCGACGGTCACCTCGCCGCCGGCCGGGCGTTCCAGGCCGGCCAGCACTTTCAGGAACCGCTCCTGTCCGTGGCCGTCGAGGCCGGCAAGGCCGACGATCTCGCCCGGCGCAATGGTTTGCGTCATGGGGCTTGCGCCCGGCGCGATCACCAGGCCACGCACCGAAAGGCTGGCGCGATCAGCCATGCGCCAGCTCCGCCGCCGTGCGTGGCGCCATCGCTCTGAGAAGTTCGGATGCGGTGGACGTGCCGCGTTCCTCAGTCGTCACCACGCTGCCGCCGCGCAGCACGGAAATCCGGTCCGAAAGCGACATCACCTCGTCCATGCGATGGGTGATGAACAGGATCAGGCAGCCTTCGGAGGCAAGCTTGCGCATCATGGCAAAGACCGCCTCGCGATCGGCAAAGTCGAGCGCCGCTGTAACCTCGTCAAGGATGAGAATGCGCGGGCTGCGCACCACGGCGCGGGCGAGCACTACCAATTGCTGAACCGCAAGCGGCACTTGCCCGGCCAACTGGTCGAGCGGGATCTCGGTCACCGCGAAGCGCTTCAGCACCGCTTGCGCGCGTTGCCGCCGCTCGGCGCGCGGCACGGTGCGCGTCAGCAGGCCGTCGAGGCCGAGCAGGATGTTGTCCGTCACCGAACGGTCAGGCGCGATCAGCACTTCCTGGAACACGGTGGCCAACCCGGCGGTCTGGAACGCCGCCGGCGAGAGGCCGGTAAAGGGCGCTCCGTCGAGCAGGATCGCGCCGCTGTCCTGCTGCACGATCCCCGACAGCAGCTTGACCAGGGTGCTCTTGCCCGAACCGTTCTCGCCCAGGATGGTGTGGATCGTGCCGGCGCGGAATGCGATGGAGGCATTGGCCAGCGCAATCGTTTCGCCGTAGCGTTTCGAGATGGCCTGGACTTCCAGCATGAGCAATCCTGATGTAGAAAGCCGGCACCGCTGGTGCGGAGCCGGCCCTCATAAATGCTACTTGGCGCAGGCGTCCGGCACCTTCGAATAGTCCCAGCCCTTGGTCGGTGCCGGATTGGCGAAATAGGCATCGAGCCATTCCTCCGGCATCGGATCCTTCGGCGGGACCGGGAAGATCGAGACGGCGTCCGGCGTCATGCAGTCCTTGTACCAGGCGCCGAGGTCGGCATTGTGCACCGGCGGAATCGGGATCAGCAGCGTGTTGAGCTTGGGCTTCTGCCCATCCAGCATGCGCGCCCCGACACGAAACAGCGTCTCGGCCGTCCAGTGCGGCAGAACCGCATGGCCTTCGAAGCGGTATTTGTCGGGATTGGCCTTCCAGTAGCCGAGCGCATCGCCGGTGATCGAGCCGGTGATCAGCGGGGCAGGGCGGCCGGCCTCGGCAAAGGCCTCGGCGACGACGCGGCTTTCGCTGCCCGTCGTCCACACTGCATCGATCGGCGCCGGATTGGTGGCGATTGCCTGCAGCACCGCCGTCTTGGTAACGTTGGCCGTCCAATTGCCGTTGACGCTGCGCGAGACCTTGAGCTTTGAATTTTCGGCCAGCGCCTTGTCGGCACCCTGGCGCTCCTGCACGACGATCGGGTGACCGGCAATGCCTTCGACCAGAAGCACGCTGCCGCCGTCCGGCATTGCTTTGCCGATCGCCGTCATCATGTCATAGCCCCAGCGCGCATAGTTGGAATCGACATTGATCGCATTCGGGCTGGTCACCGACCCAGCTGCCGTGATGAAGGGGATGCCGGCTTTGGCTGCGGCATCGATGGCATCGTCCAGCGCCGTCGCCGAGCCGGGGATCGAGGTGATGATCGAGCATTTCTTGTCGATGAAGGCGCGGATCTGGTTGATCTGCTGACTGGCGTCGTTGTTGGAATCCGACACCTCGAAGCTCGCCACGGTGCCGTCGGCGATCAGGCCGTCGACCAGCCGCTTCAACTCCTTGGTGACGGTGACGCGCCACGGATTGCCCTGGTAGGACTCGGAGTGGCACCATTTCCATGGCTTTGGCGGCGGCGTGAAATTATCCCAGGCCGACGGCAGCACCTTTTGCGGCGCGCCGTCATATTGCGCCTTCAGTTCGGTCGGCAATCCAGCAATCACGCCCGAAACGTCTTGAGCGCAGGCTATGGTCGTGACCGATGCAAGTGCGGTTGCGGCCATAAGGCCGCGGATCAGGCTGTTCATGTTCTCCTCCGTTCGGTTGTTCAGGCTCCTCCGCCGGCAACGCCGGACACCTGCGTCGAAAGGCTCTCCCGAAACAGGCGATTGAGATCGGCAACGACGCGAGCGGCATTGTGCCTTTCGCTCAGGCCGAGATTGATGCGATCGGACGCCGCCTGCTGGAACGCCATGTAGCCGTCGTGCCGCGGCCTGACCCAGGCACCTTCGAGCGTGGCCCGCGTGTCCTTGTAGAAATTGCCGGCGGCGGCGTTGACGGCGGCATCCGCCCAGGCTGCCGCATGGCCGGGCTGGCCGCCGGCCGAGGCGTAAGGGCCGCGCTGCACGTCACCGCTGGCGATCCAGTAGGCGAAGTCGATTGCTTCCTGTCCGGCCTTCGAGAAGGCCGACACGGCGATGCCGGTGCCGCCGAGCGCCGAGCCTTTGGGGCCGGCATTGCCAGCGGCCGGAATATCCGCGAAAGCCAGGCGGTTGGGTCGAAACCCGGCGATGGCATAGGAGACATAGCCATAGATCAGCGGCGCGCAGGCGATCCGCGAGCCGGATCCGGCCATTTGCTCCAGAACCGCGATCGGATCCATGCCAAGACAGGCCGGGTCGACGAGGGCTGCGATCTCGCGCATCATCTCGAAGACCTGCTTGCCCGCTGCCGGATCCACATGGTCGCCAGGGCCTTCACCGGCGGGTCGGCCGAGATTGCCGGCAAGCGTGTAGAACACCATCAGCGAATGCGGCGGCCTGAGCGGCAACAGCACGTGGCCTTGCCGGGCCAGATCGAGGGCATCGGCCCAGCTCGCCGGCGCAGCCGAAAGCATGTCGGGCCGCCATGCCTGCACCTGGCTGGCCGCGTCGATCGGAAACGCCCACTGCCGGCCTTGCCAGTTGTAGCTCGGAAAGGACCGGCCGACGCTGCCCGCCGCAAGTGCTGCACGCTCGCCTTCCCGGCCGGCGACATCGAGCGGCGTCAGGCAGTTCTCGGCGGTGATCTGGCCGACATGCGGATGGTCGACGACGATCAGGTCGTAGGCACGGGCCAGTTCCTCGACCGGGAAGGATTCGAAATCCTGCAGCGAGCGCTTGTCCCATTCAACGGCGATGCCAGTTTGTTGCTTCCACAGTCTCGAACAGGCGACCATCGGGTCATAGCCGCGCGGATGGCTCCAGGTCATGCCTTTGAGCGTGACGTCGCTCACAGCCCGAACTCCGCGCGGATTTTTGCGCTGTGCTCGCCGATGCGTGGCGCGGCCCGCTCGACCTTCGCGCGGATGCCGTCTACCCTGAGCGGCGAGCGCGTGGTGAGGATCGAAACGTCATCCTCGCGCGTCACCGTCTGCAGCATGTCGAGGACCTGGAAGCCTTCGCTGGCCATCATCTCCGGCCAGGTCAAAACCTTGGCGCACCAGATGTCGGCAGGCTCGAGAATGGCAAGCCATTCGTCGACCGTCTTCGTTGCGATCTTTTGCGCGATGATCGCCTTGATCTCGTCGCGGGCGGTGAACCAGGTCGACGGCTGGTCGCGATAGGGCGCAAGCTCCTCGAGCCCGAGGAGATCGGCGAGTTTCGAGATCGGCGTCATGGCGATCGCCAGATAGCCGTCCTTGGCCGGATAGACGCCGTAGGGCGCCGAGAGATAGGCGTGCGCGCTGCGGAAGCTCGACCGCCGCGGCAGCCGGCGCCCGTCATTGAGGTGCGTGGTCAGCACCTCGAACTGGAAGTCGACCAGCGCTTCGAGCAGGCTGGTCTCGACATGGCTGCCCTTGCCGGTCACGCCGCGCCGCACCAGTGCGGCGAGGATGCCTTGCGCGGCGGCGGAACCCGCCAGCATGTCGGCGATCGCCAGGCCGAAGGGCACCGGCCCTTGGTCCTCGTCGCCGTTCAGCCACATCACGCCGGAGCGGGCCTGCGCCAGCAGATCCTGCCCGGGCCGCTTGACCCACGGGCCTTCGTCGCCATAGCCGCTGATCGAGGCATAGACCAGGTGCGGATTGATCTTGCGCACCGCCTCGTAATCGAAGCCCAGGCGTTCGATGACGCCGGGCCTGAAATTCTGGATCAGCACGTCGGCCTTGGCCAGCAGGCCGCGCAGCGCCGCAAGGTCGGCCTCGTCCTTCAAGTCGATGGAAAGGCTTTCCTTGGCGCGGTTGATCGCATGGAAAATGGTGGAATCGCCGCCGATCTCGGTGTCGCTGAGATAAAGCCGGCGCGACAGGTCGCCGCCATCCGGCCGTTCGATCTTGATGACGCGAGCGCCGAGGTCGAGCAGTCTGAGCGAGCAGTAGGGCCCGGACAAGAACTGGCTCATATCGACAACGATGAGCCCGGTCAGCGGCAGTTCGGCAATGGCAGCCATTGCCTATTTCTCCGTCTTGCCGGCGAAATCGGCCGGATTGCGGTACTTCACCGTCTGCAGGTGCTCGCAATAAAGCACGAGCTCGCCTTCACCCTTGAAGACTTCATAGCTGGCGCGGATCAGCCCCATTTCCTTGTATTTTGGCTTCTTGTCGAGGTTGGAGCGGATCGAATAGATCGTGTCGCCTATGAACACCGGCTTGATGAAGCGCAATTTGTCGTAGCCATACGAAAAGGCGTTGATGCAATTGGTGGCGACGAGACCGAGCCCGGCTGAGAACACGAAGGCCCCTGCCACCAGCCGCTTGCCGAAAATGCCTTGCGTCTCGGCGAACATCTGGTCCTGCACGTATGGATGGATGTCGAGCACCAGCGTGTTGAAGAGATGGCTGTCGCCCTCGGCAATGGTCCGGCGCAGCGAGCGGATCTTCTGGCCGACCGGCCAGTCTTCGTAGAACCAGTTCTCCGCGTTCCAGACGGGAAGGTCGGCGTGATTCCTAGGCATGTTGGCGGGGTGTGTCGATGCCACGCCCACGGTTGGCGCGAAACCGCTCATGACGACTTCCTCTGGGAGCGGGAATCGTCCATCAGGGCGCGCCGCAGACCAGCGAAATGCATGATCGATCCTCCCGTCAATCTTCTTTTGTGAATAGTATTTTCACATATGGGGTTGTGTTGCAAGCGTGAACAGGCGAAATTTTGCCTGCTCCGTCGGGGCCAATGCCGGCGGACAAGGGAGGAAGTGATGCAGAATGCCTGTCTGGTTTTCGTCGGCAGCCTCAATCGCGACGCCCCGTATTTTCAGGGCGCGCGCGGCATCGGGCTGGGTGTCTACAGTTTCGACGAAGGGACGCTGCGGACGAAGAAACTGGCCGAGACGGGAGACATCGACAATCCCACCTTCCTGTCGGTGACGCCGGACGGCTCCCACATCTATGCCAACTCAGAAGTGTTCACCTGGCGCGAAGGGGTGGTCTCGGCCTACCGTTTCGACAGGCAGACCGCCACGCCGTCCTACATCAACAAGCAGCCGACGCTGGGCAGCATCACGGCGCACAACGCCATCACGCGCGACCGGACGAAGCTGCTGGTCGCCAATTACGGCATGGGCGAGGGCGGCCCCGATCGCTCGGTCGTGGTCTATGGGTTGGGTGAGAATGGCGGCCTGACAGCGCCGTTGTCGAGCGTTGCCCATAGCGGGACCGGACCAGATCCTGCCCGCCAGGAGCGGCCGCATGCCCATAGCGTAACCGAGACGGTTGCCGGCGGCATGGCGATCGTCGCTGACCTCGGCATCGACCGGCTGGTGTCCTATCGCATCGGCTCAGACGGCAGCCTGACGAAGCTCGCCGAGTCGGCGCTTGCGCCAGGCGCGGGTCCGCGCCATCTCGCACTGCATCCGGGCGGTCGCTTCGTGTTCGTCATGAACGAGCTGGATTCGACGGTTGTCTCGCTGGCGCTGGACGAAGCATCAGGCAAGCTTCCGGTGATCGACAGCAAGCCGGCCGTGCCGCCCGAGGCGCGCGACGGCAATCACTGCGCCGACATCCAGATCTCGCCTGACGGCCGCTTTCTCTACGGCTCCAACCGCGGCCATGACAGCATCGTGGTGTTTTCGATCGACCAGCAAACCGGCAGGCTTGCCCTTGTCGGCTATACGCCTTGCGGCGGCGCCACGCCGCGCAATCTGGCACTGACGCCCTCGGGCGGCCATCTGTTCTCGGCCAACCAGAATGCCGACCGCATCTCGATTTTCGCCCGTGATGTCGCAACCGGCCGGCTGACCGACGCCGGCCGATCCATCGATATTGGCACGCCGATGTGTGTGAGGATCGTGCGTTGACGCGATCTCAGAACTCGAGCGCCTGCCTGAGTGCCGGGCCGCTCCTGACGCGCAGATCGAGGTCGGCCTCGATATGGTCGATGTGGTGCAGCATCAGCGCGCTGGCGCGTTCGGCATTGCCATTTTCCAGCGCCTCGAGGATCTGCGTGTGTTCGTTGTGGCCGCAGCTCGAGATGCCCGAGCGGCCATAGAGTGCGATCACCAGCGATGAACGAGCGACCAATTCCTCCATGAAGCGCTGCAGGATGACGTTTCCCGCGACCGACGCCAGAAGCAGGTGAAAATCCCCCGACGCCTTGATCTCCGATCGCCTTGCGTTCGGTCCGCGTTCGGCGATGAAACGGCCTTCTTCGTCGAGCTGGGCCTTGAACGCGGCGACATGCGCCGGCGTCATCCGTCCGGCGGCGGCAATCGCGATGCCTGGTTCGATGAGCCGGCGCGAAGCAAAAACCTGCCGCGCTTCCTCCGGCGACGGATTGGCGACGAAGGCGCCGCGATTGCGCTCGGTGCGCACCAATCCCTCGAAGGAAAGCATCTGCAGTGCCGCACGCGCCACGGTGCGGCTGACATCGAACAGCGTGCCGACTTCGCCTTCGGAAAGCTTTGTTCCCGGCGCCAGCCGGCGATCGACGATCGCGTCGCGCAACTGGTCGCGGATCGCCTGCGCGCGATCCTCGTTGGCGGCCTCGATAGCAGGGAAGGTCTGGTCGGCAATGTTCATGGCAGTGGTCCTGCGTTCTTCTACCCTGAATCGCATCGCTTGGACGAGAGACAAAGTGAATACAGAGATGAAAAAGATTGCATACGATCTTTGCGAAGATCGGCGGCAATCGCCTATAATTTGTGCATTGCACAAGGGCGACGTATCGGCAGCTAAATAGAGGCGGCCCTGATTTCTTCGAGGATTCAGTCGGTTGGTGCGGCGGCGCGCAACTGGCACGCATGATGCTTTGGCTAATCCGACCAAAGGGGAAGCTGGATGTCCAAAGCCGCCGAAATCGACATTGTGTCCGTTTCGAAAGTCTATGGCGCGACGACTGCCGTCGAAGGCATCAGCCTGAAAATCCCTGCGGGAACCTATTGCTGCCTGCTCGGTCCGTCCGGCTGTGGCAAGACCTCGACGCTGCGCATGATCGCCGGGCACGAGAGCATATCGAGTGGCGACGTGCGTCTCGGCAACACAGTGGTCACCGACCTGCCGCCGGCCAGGCGCGGCACTGCCATGATGTTCCAGTCCTACGCACTGTTTCCGCATCTCGACCTGATCGACAATGTCGCCTTCAGCCTGAAGATGAAAGGCGTCGGCAAGGAGGAACGCCGCGTCAAGGCACTCGACATGCTGAAGCTGATGCAGATGGAGGCCTATGCCAGCCGCCGCCCGGCGCAGCTTTCCGGCGGGCAGCAGCAGCGCGTTGCTCTTGCGCGCGCATTGATCACCGATCCCGAGGCGCTGTTGCTCGACGAACCGCTTTCGGCGCTCGATCCTTTCCTGAAGATCCGCATGCGAGCCGAACTGAAGAAGCTGCAGACGTCGCTCGGCATCACTTTCGTCCACGTCACCCACAGCCAGGAAGAGGCGATGGCGCTGGCCGACCTGATCGTGGTGATGAACGACGGCCGTATCGAGCAGGCGGCGCACCCTCGCACGGTGTTCGAGCGGCCGGCCACGGCCTTCGTCGCTCGTTTCATGGGCGACCACAATGTCATCTCCGGGCGCGTCGCCGGCAGTCGCGACGGCATGGTCGTTTTCGATGTGCCCGGCGGCGTCACGCTCGCGGCCAGCGGGCAGGGCAGGGAGACCGGGGAACCCATCGACATCGCCATTCGCACCGACCACGTGCGCATCGGCGAGCCGCCGGCAGCCGGGCTCGGCTTCACCGGCATTATTGCAAACGTCGAGTACCGCGGTTCGACCGTGAAGCTCTCGGTCAATGGCGCCGGCATCGAGGAGTTCACGGTGATCGTCGACGACACCAGCTTCTTCGCCAGCCCGGTTGCCGTCGGCGACGCAGTGCCGATCGCCTGGGACGCCGAGGACGCGATCGTCCTTGGTCGTCTCGATTCCTGAAATCCAGCATAACCAATCGAAACAGGGGAACTGAACATGACCAACACCACCGACAAGAAGACTGGAATATCGCGACGTTCGCTGCTCAAGACAGGTGCCGCCGCCGTCGGTTTCGCCGCCGGTTCCGGCGCCATATCTGGCTTTCCGACCATCTGGGCGCAATCGAACATCACGCTGCGCCAGTTCGGCACCGGCGTATCCAACCTCAATGCCATCGCCGACAAGTGCAAGGCCGATCTCGGCATCACGCTGGAGATGACAGCAACCGATTCCGACGCCGCCGCACAGCGCGCCGTGACGCAGCCCGACAGCTACGACATCGCCGACATCGAATACTGGATCTGCAAGAAGGTGTTCCCGACAGGCGTCCTGCAGCCGATGGATGTCACCAAGCTGAAATATTACGACGAGCTGGTGCCGCTGTTCAAAACCGGCAAGCTGGCGCCGGACAGCGTTATCGCCCAGGGCACCGCGCCGCACACGGTCGGTTACGTCGAGGCGCAGGACAGCAAGGTCTTCGCCAAGGCGCCGACCAACTGGTTCACCATGGTGCCGACGATCTACAATGCCGATACGCTCGGCATCCGCCCCGACCTCGTCGGCCGCGATATCACCACCTGGGCCGACATCATGGATCCGGCCTTCAAGGGCAAGACCGCCATCCTCAACATCCCGTCGATCGGCATCATGGATGCGGCGATGATCATGGAAGCCACCGGCAACATCAAATACGCCGACAAGGGCAACATGACCAAGGAGGAGATCGACAAGACGATCGACTTCCTGATCAAGGCCAAGCAAGCCGGCCAGTTCCGCGCCTTCTGGAAATCCTTCGACGAGAGCGTCAACCTGATGGCTTCAGGCGAAGTGGTGATCCAGTCAATGTGGTCGCCGGCCGTGGCCGCAGTCCGCTCCAAGGGCATCGCGTGCCGGTTCCAGCCGCTCAAGGAAGGCTACCGGTCCTGGGGTGGCGGGCTTGGCCTGGCAGCCCATCTCTCCGGCGCCGAACTCGATGCCGCCTATGAATACATCAACTGGTACACGTCCGGCTGGGTTGGCGGCTATCTCAACCGCCAGGGCTATTACTCGGCCAACATGGTGTCGGCCAAGAAGTTCATGTCCGAGGACGAGTGGGGCTACTGGATCGAAGGCAAGCCGGCAAAGGGCGATATCCTGTCGCCGGACGGCAAGGTCATGGAAAAGGCTGGCGCCGTGCGTGACGGCGGCTCTTTCGAAGAGCGCATGGGCAAGGTCGCCTGCTGGAACTCGGTCATGGACGAAGACCGCTACATGGTGAAGCGCTGGAACGAGTTCATCGCTGCGTAGGTACAACGTCTTCCCCTTCTCCCCTTGTGGGAGAAGGTGGATTGGCGCGCAGCGCCAAGACGGTTGAGGGGTGCCGGCCGGAGCGCTGTTGGTGCCAAGCTGGAACACCCCTCATCCGACCGAGCTTCGCTCGGCCACCTTCTCCCACAAGGGGGAGAAGGAAAGGCGGCTTCGCCGCATCGCTGACTTATACCGAGATGTTCATGACAGCCGCGCTCGAACGCCCCGCCACCGCCGCCGCCAAACCCGCCAGACGCCGCCGGCTCTCGATCGGCGCCCTCGTCCCCTATCTCCAGGCAACACCACTTGCCCTGATCCTCGGCGCGTTCCTCCTGCTGCCAATTCTGATGATCGCCGTGGTCTCATTCTGGGATTACGATTTCGCAGCGATGTATCCGGATTTCCTGACCACCAATTATTCCGACACGCTCGGCTCCTGGGTCACCTGGAAAACCTACCTGAATACGCTGAAATACGCCGCCATCGTCTGGGCGCTGACGCTGTTCATCGGTTTCTGGGTCGCCTATTTCCTTGCCTTCCATATCAGGACCACGGCCATGCAGATGGTGCTGTTCCTTGTCTGCACGGTGCCGTTCCTGACCTCCAACATCATCCGCATGATCTCGTGGATTCCGGTGCTTGGCCGCAATGGCCTGGTCAACTCGACGCTGGTGCAAATGGGGCTGATCCCGAAGCCGATCGAATGGCTGCTCTATTCCGAATTCGCCGTGGTGCTGGCCATGGTGCATCTCTATACGCTGTTCATGGTGACGCCGATCTTCAATACGCTGATGCGCATCGACAAGTCGTTGATAGAAGCCGCGCGCGACGCCGGCGCTTCCGGCTGGCAGGTTCTGTGGAACGTCGTCATTCCGCTCGCCAAGCCCGGCATGGCGATCGGCACCATTTTCGTCGTCACCCTGGTGATGGCCGACTTCTCGACGGTGCAGGTGATGTCCGGCGGGCAGAGCGCCTCCGTCGCGCTGATGATGAAGAACCAGATGTCGCTGCTGCAATATCCGGCAGCCGCCGCCAACGCCGTCGTGCTCTTGGTGCTGGTGCTGCTGATGGTCGCGGGCATCCTGCGCATCGTCGACATCCGCAAGGAGCTGTGAGGCGATGAGCCAGGACAAGCGCACCCTCGAATTCTATGTGTTGGCGGCGTTCTTCGGTCTTTTCGTGTTGTTCCTCTACGGCCCGCTTTCGGCGATCCTGATCCTCTCTTTCCAGGGCGAGAACGGCGGTCTGACATTTCCGCTGAACGGCGTGTCGCTGCACTGGTTCGCCAATTTGTTCGAGCGCCAGGCGGTCGGCGACTTCGGCGGCAGCTTCAAACGCTCGCTCGTCCTTGGCCTGATGGTGATGGTCGTCACTGTCGCCGTGTCGCTGCTCGCCGGCCTGGCCTTCCGGCAGAAATTTCGCTGCGCAACCGCACTGTTCTATCTGGCCGTCGCCAGCCTGGTCGTGCCGTCGATCATCATCAGTCTCGGCATCGGCGTCGTCTTCCAGCAGATCGGCTTCCGCCCCGCCTGGTACACCTCCGCTTTCGGCGCCCATCTGACCTGGACCTTGCCTTTCGGCGTGCTGATTATGTTTGCTGTCTTCAACCGGTTCTCGCCAGCCTATGAGGAAGCCGCGCGCGATCTCGGAGCGTCGTCGTGGCAGACCTTTGCCCATGTCGTGCTGCCGATGATCGCGCCCAGCCTGATCGGCGTCGGCCTGTTCGGTTTTACTCTGTCATATGACGAGTTCGCCCGCACGCTGATGACCTCGGGCACGTTCAACACGTTGCCGCTCGAAATATACGGCATGACGACGAATGTCACGACGCCGGTGCTCTATGCGCTGGGCACCGTGACGACCGTGTTTTCCTTCCTGGTGATCCTGCTGACGCTCGGCGCAATCGTCTATGTCGGCCGCCGCCGCGAGCGTGCCTGACAGTGCAGATCCTCGTCGTCAATCCAAACACCACCGCCAGCATGACCGATACTATCGCGGTCGCCGCCCGATCGGTCGCTGCTCAATCGACGAAGATCGTTGCCGTCACCTCGTCGATGGGACCTGTATCGATCGAAGGCTATTACGATGAAGCACTTGCCGTGCCCGGCCTGCTGGTCGAGATCGCCGCCGGCGAACGCTCGGGCGCGCAAGCCGCGATCATTGCCTGTTTCGACGACACCGGCCTCGATGCCGCGCGCGCCATGGCCAACATTCCGGTCATCGGCATTTGCGAGGCATCGCTCAGCACGGCCTCGTTCATCGCCCAGCGCTTCACCGTCGTCACCACCACCGGACGTTCGCGCGTGCCGGTCGAAGGGTTGGTGCAGCGCTATGGCATGGCAGGGCGCGCGCGTGTGCGCGCCGCCGACATCCCGGTTCTTGCCCTCGAAGATCCGGCGTCCGACGCACTGCTCAGGCTGCGCAACGAGATTGCGCGCGCCATCGACGAGGATCGCGCCGAGGCGATCGTGCTCGGCTGTGCCGGCATGGCCGATCTGGCGGCGGCGCTGCAGCGGGAATTCGGGCTTCCGGTCATCGACGGCGTGGGCGCTGCCGTGAAACAGGCCGAGGCATTGATCGCCCTTGGCCTGACGACATCCAAGCGCGGCGCCTATGCAAGCCCGTTGGCAAAGTCCTATCATGGCGCGTTGAAATCCTTCGCGCCTGGCGCCGCCGAGTGATCGCAATGCCCCGAACGATCCGAACGCTCGCACGTGAAGAAGTGCAAACCTTTGTCGATTGGGCGGCGGCGGAAGGCTGGAATCCCGGCCTTAACGATGCCGCGCTGTTTCAGGCAGCCGACCCGCAGGGCTTCATCGGCGCCTTTATCGATGGCGAGATGGCGGCCGGCATTTCGGCCGTCGCCTATGGCGACGGTTTCGGCTTCATCGGCCTCTACATCTGCCGGCCGGACAGGCGTGGCCAAGGCCATGGCAAGGTCGTTTGGGATGCCGGCACGGCGCGGCTCGGCAAGCGCACGATCGGCCTCGACGGTGTCGTCGAACAGCAGGCCAACTACCGCAGCATGGGTTTTGCACCGGCCTACCGGACGATCCGGTTCATGGGGTCACCGAATGTCCCGGCAGCCGTCGGCAACGACATTCGCGCCATAGGGCCGGAACTCGTGCCGGACATACTGGACTATGACCGCTGCTTCTTTCCCGGCCCGAGGCGATCCTTCCTGGAACACTGGCTGCGCCCGCCGCATATGGCGCTTGCCATCCTCAAGCACGGCGCCATTGCGGGATACGGCGTCGCGCGCCAATGCCGGGACGGCTGCAAGATCGGCCCGCTCTTTGCCGACAGCCTGGACGCGGCAAGCCATCTCTTCGCCGCGCTCGCGCACATGTCCGGTCCCGGAAACGTCCATCTCGACGTTCCCGAAACCAGCCGGCAATTTGCAGACTTGCTGTCGTCCGCAGGCCTTCAACCGGGCTTCGAGACGGCTCGGATGTACAAGGGAAAGGCGCCGCAGCTCAAGCAGTCCGGAGTTTTTGCGATAACGACGTTGGAGTTGGGGTGAGGCGGTACAAGCCGACTTCCAGTGCAAAGCCGGGCAACAGGACTACGCGGTCTATCTTTCCTGAACTGAAATGCCGGAATCGTCGATGCGAAGTTCCACGCCTTTCGGCCTAGTCTCCTCGCGATAAACGTAAATCCCCAACGCAATAACGGCGACGGCCAAAGCGCCGATGATGAGATAAAGATAGTTCTGCTTCATCCGCTGTCGTTAACAACATGATTTGAGCGAGTCTAGCGGTTCGGTATCAGGACGGCGGACGGACACGCGCCGTCGATCAGCCTTGGTATCCTACGCGCGCAGCGAGGGCGAGCTAGCCTACCCCATCCAGCCGGTCGCGCAGCATGCTCCAGGGGAGCAGCATGTTTGGCGCATGCCGCATCAGACTGTGGAGCGGGATCGGCGACGGCGGTCCAAACGGCAGCGGCAAATCCTGAGGCTTTGTTCCGCTCGCCCAGTCGGCAAGCACCTTGCCCATGGCAGTCGTCATGGCGATGCCGCGCCCATTGCAGGCAAAGCCCGCAATCAGGCCGGGGCCGAGATCGACGAGGTGCGGCAGGAAGTCGGGCTCGACGGCAGCCATCCCCGACCAGCTGTATTCAAGCGGCGGGATGTCCGGGAGATCGAGATGCTTCGCCAGCCGCCGCCAGATCGCCCGCGGCACCCGCGTGTCGGCACCGGGGCCAAAAACATGCATGCCGCCGGTGATCAGCCTGTTTTCGCCGTCGAAGCGGAAGGTGAAGAGATTGCGTCTTGTGTCGCCGACGCCTTGCCCGCCAGGAAGCAGGCGAGTGCGTATTTCGCGCGGCAGCGGCGCTGTCGCGATCTGGAAGATTTTCAGCGGGAAATAGGTTCGCTGCAACGTGCGATCCAGCGCTCCGCCATAGGCGTTGGTGGCGACCAGCACCTTTCCTGCGCGTACCGAACCGGAGGCCGTCTTCAAAGCCCAACCATCGCCTATGTGATCGATCGACGCGACACGCGTATGCTCGAAGATGCGCGCTCCGGCCTTTTCCGCCGCGTCGGCCAATCCGCGCGCATATTCGACCGGATTGAGGACGCCACCCGATCTGTCGATCCAGCCGCCGAGATAACCGCGAACGCCGGTCAGCTCTTCGACCGCCTGTCTATCCAGCGCAACGGCCGGCCTTCCGCGTGGTGCCCATTGTTCGGCGCGCGATCTGGTCTTTTGCAAAGCGGCCGGTGAATGGGCTGGTTGTATCCAGCCGCTCTGGACGGCATCGCATTCGATGGCATGCCGCCTGATCAGGTCGAAGACGAGGTCGGCGCTGCCGGCGGCGAAATCGACAAGGCGTTCGCCGCGTTCGGGCCCGAGCTGGGCAATGATATCGTCGGGGTCTCTTTTCGCGAAATTCGGCACGACGAAGCCGGCATTCCTGCCGGTTGCCCCCCAGGCGATGATTTCCGCCTCGAGGACGGCAACCGAGATGCCTTTCTCGGCACTGTGCAGCGCGGTGGAAAGGCCTGAAAACCCGCCGCCGACAATTGCCAGATCGACATCGAGTGCGCCTTCGAGGGCGGGCCGGTGGCGGCGACTGCGGCTGACGGCATGCCAAAGGGAAACGCCGTGCGGCCGGGTCACAGCGTTCATGAGCCGCTCTCGCTCGGGGCCACGCGTGCACGCTTGCCGAACCTTGGGCGCCGCGGCCTGTCGCCAAACAGGCCGTTCGGCCTGACCAGAAGGATGACGCACAGCATCACGCCGATGGCGACGATCTGCAGCGAAGCGGCGCGGGCCTGTTGTTCGGGCGAGAACAACATACTGGTCAAGGCTCCCGATCCGGCCCATATCGCCCAGACCAGGATGCTGCCGATGACGGCGCCGATGTTGCTGCCCGAGCCACCGACGATCAGCATCACCCAGACCTGGAAAGTCAGCGCCGGCAAATAATTGTCCGGGGCGATGAAGCCGGTGAAATGCGCCTGCAGCGCACCGGCAAGCGCCATGATGGCGCCACCGACGGCAAAGGCCTGAACGCGGTAGAACCGTGCGCTTTTGCCTAGGGATATGGCGGCCCGCTCATCCTCGCGAAGCGCCTTCAACACGCGCCCCCACGGGCTGCGCGACAGATGCTCCAGCGCGAGATAGACGATCAGCGTCACCACCGAGACGATCGCAAGGTTCGAAAGGTTGAACAGCAAAGGCGTTTCGGCAAGACCGCCGAACGGACGCGGAATGAAGCCGATGCCGAACGGCCCGCCGGTCAGCTTCTGGGCGTTGAGCGCTACCAGTTGCACGACGACGGCGACGCCGAAAGTAGTGATCGCCAGATAGTCCGATCTCAGACGTAGCGTGGCAATGCCGGTGATGGCGGCGGCGACGCCGCCCAACAGCATGGCGCCAAGCCAGCCGATAAGGATCGGCAGGTCGAAGCCGCCCAGGCGCGCGGCATCGTCGGGCGTGGTCAGCAGCGCCGAGGTGTAGGCGCCGATGGCAACGAAGCCGGCGACCCCGACATTGAAAAGCCCGGTCAGCCCCCATTGCAGATTGAGCCCGAGCGTGATGAGCGAAAAGATCAGCGCGGTGGTCAGGAAGAAGGCGCCGTAGCCGAGCAGATCCATCAGCGTTCCCTCACTCCGAAAAGGCCGATGGGCCGCACGAACAGCACCGCCATCAGGATGATGAACGAGACGGCTGCCCGCCATTCGGCGCCGATCAATTGCACGGCAGCCGCTTCGGCCATGCCGATGATCAGGCCGCCGAGAACGGCGCCGGGCACGCTGCCGATGCCGCCGAGGATGGCGGCCGCGAACATCGGCAGCAGCATCTCGAAACCCATGAACGGGCGGATCTGGATGAGAATGCCGATCATGACGCCGGCGACGCAGGCCAGCGCGCCGCCGATGATCCAGGTGACGCGCACCACCCTGGCGACGTCGATGCCGACGATGCGGGCAAGTGCCGCGTTCTGGCTCAATGCCTGCATCGAGCGGCCGGTCTGGGTCCGCGTCATCAGGAGATGCACGCCGAGCACCAGCACGGCGGTCAGCAGCAGCAGCGCGATCTGGTCCGGGGTGATGCGGATGCCGAAACCTATCGGCATGGCGATCTGGATCGCCCGGCTGAAATAGGTCGGACGCGAGGTGAAGATGAATTCGAGCAGGCTTCTCAGCGCCATCGAGGCGCCGAAGCTCGCCATCACCACGATGATCGCCTGGCCCTTGGCCCGCAGCCGCGCGAACAGCACCATGTCGAGCGCCAGCGCCAGCAGGCCGGTGGCCGCCATGCCGATGATGAGCGCGACGATCAGCGGCCAACCGAAGGAGAGGGGCGCGATCGGCGCGATCTTGCCGAAAATCGCGCCAATGGCGCCAACCACGGCGAGCGTCGCATAGGCGCCCCAGGCCATGAAGTCGCCATGGGCGAAGTTCGAGAAGCGCAGGATCGAATAGGTGAGTGTCACGCCGATGGCGCCGAGGCCGATCATCGACCCTGCCAGCAGTCCGTCGACGACGAATTGCAGGTTCATGCCGCGCTTCCTTGTCCAAGGTCGAGGCGGCGCTGGCCAAGATAGAGTTCAGCGACGACCGGGTCGTTCCAGAGCTCGGAGGCGACGCCCTGGTGCCGCTCCTTGCCCTCGACCAGCACATAGGCGCGGTCTCCAATGGCAAGCGCTGCCTTGGCGTTCTGTTCGACCAGCAGAATGGTGACGCCGGACTTTCGGATGCCGGCCAGCATCTCGAGCACCATCGCCACGAATTTCGGCGACAGGCCGGCCGACGGCTCGTCGAGCACCAGCACCTTGGGATGGACGATCAACGCCCGGGCGACGGCCAGCATCTGCCGCTGTCCACCCGACAGATTGCCCGCGGCCGTTCTGCGCTGACGGGCAAGATCGGGAAAGGCCGCATACATTTCCTCGATGCGGGCTGGGACCTCGCGCGGCCTCAGGATGCCGCAGGCGACCCTGAGATTGTCCTCGACCGACATCAGCGGGAAGATGTTCTCTGTCTGTGGCACGAAGGCAAGGCCAAGGCGGACCATGATGTGAGCGGGCGACGCCGTGATATTCTTGCCGTCCAGCAGCACCGTGCCGCCGGTGATCGGGACAAGGCCGGCGATGGCCTTGATAAGGCTCGACTTGCCGGCGCCGTTGGGACCGAGAACGACGACGATCTCGCCCTGGTCGACGGTGATCGAAGCGCCGCGCACGATCGGAACGCCAGGCTCGTAGCCGGCTTCGAGATCGCGGACATCGAGTACCTTTTGGCTCATGCCGTGCCTCCGAGGTAGGCCTCGATGACGCGCGGGTCGCGCGCCACCTCCTCCGGGGTGCCTTCGCACAGAAGCTGCCCGCTCGCCATGACCAGCACGCGGTGGCAAAGCCGCGTCACCATGTCGATATTGTGCTCGATCAGCAGGAAGGTGATGCCGCGCGCATTGATGTCGCGGATGCGGTCGATAATGATCTCGAGCAGGGTTGCGTTGACCCCGGCCGCCGGCTCGTCGAGCAGGATGATCGCCGGGTCGGCCATCATCACGCGGGCCAGTTCGAGCAGCTTGCGCTGGCCGCCTGAAAGCACGCGCGCAGGTTCGCGCGCGAGGTGAGCGATCGTGACGAGCTCGAGCAGTTCGACGGCTCTTGTCTCGGCAGCCCTTTCTTCGGCAGCGACCCGCCGGGGCGTCAGGAAATTGGCGAGCAGTTTTTCTCCGGCCTGCCCTTGCGCGGCCAGCATAACGTTTTCGATCAGCGTCAGGTTAGGCAAGGGCCGGGGGATCTGGAACGTGCGGCCAAGGCCGCGGCCAATGCGGCGATGGGCAGCTTCCCCCGACACCGATACGCCGTTGAGGAGGATTTCGCCGCTGGTCGGCAGAATGCTGCCGGCGAGCAGGTCGAACATCGTGGTCTTGCCGGCGCCGTTCGGGCCGATAAGGCCAAGTATTTCGCCCGGCCGGACGTCGAACGAGACATTGTTGACCGCGACCAGGCCGCCGAAGCGTCTGAGGACGTTCCTGGCCGTGAGGACCGGCGTACGGATCTCCTCCTGCCGTTCCGTCGTGTCGCTCATCAATTCCTCTGGCCGAAAAGCGATCTTCGTCGCCTATGATTTGATTTGTGATCACGCTTGCTTTGATCACGCTATTCGGCTTTAATTTCTTCCGCAAGCCGAAAACGGCCAAGACCGGGATTGCCTATGCAGAAGGCCGCCATCGAAAAGAACAATGAGATGATCGCAGCCCAGCTTACGCCGGTCGGCCGCGAGACCGTGCAGGATCGCGTCTATTCGGAGCTGCGCCGCGCCTTGATCGGCGGTCTTTTCGAGCCGAGCCAGGTTCTGACCATCCGCGGCCTCGCCGACGCGCTGGTCACCAGCACCATGCCGGTGCGCGAGGCGCTCGGACGGCTGATCACCGAGAAGGCGCTGGAGGCGCTTCCCAACCGCTCAGTGCGCGTGCCGCCGATCACGCTGGAGCGCATCGACGACCTCTTGCGGGCCCGCTCCCTGATCGAGGGCGAAGCGATCGCCCTGGCCGCCACGCGCATGAACCCGCGCCAGATCGCTTCGGTCGAAGCCATGCTCGGCGAGTGGGACGAGATGCGGGCGCTGAAGCACAAGAAGGATATCGACCGCGAGGCCACGCTCAACCAGAGCTTCCATTTCGAGATCTACCGTTGCTGCGGTTCCGCCGTGCTGATCCCGATGATCGAGAGCCTGTGGTTGCAATCCGGGCCTTGCATCCGCGTTGCCATTTACGCCTTCTCCGACGCCGGCGAGGTCGATACGGCCCACTACCACCGCAGCATCGTCGCAGCGCTTTCCAGGCAGGATGCGCAAGCGGCGCGCGAGGCGCTGGTGGCCGACATCAGCCGGCCCTTCGCCTTTCTGCGCGACAAGCTCCAATCCACAAGCAAAGAAGGATAGAGGGCATGACGGTGCCTGGCATCAACATCACCGAGCCACACTCGATGCTTTCCGTGACCGCGCTGCTGTTGCCTGAAAAGGCGCCCGACAACGCTGCCTTCCTGCTGGCGTATCTCGAGCAGCCGCGCGTCGTTGCCGGCATCCATGCTATGTGGACGGGGCCGGAAATCTCCTGCCCGGTTCCATCAGCCGAACTTGAGGGCCAAACCTATGCCAGGCCCTTGCCAGCGGAGAACGCAACGCTGACGCCGCAGCCGGGCGACATCGTGTTGTCCTACGTGCCGCCGCGCATGTGGGGCGGCAACCCGAATGCCATCTTTGACGTCGGCCTGTTCTACGGAGCGGGTGCACGCCTGCTGTTCCCGATCGGCTGGCTTGCCGGAAGCGTCGTCGCGCAGGTGGTGCCTGAGGATCGCGATAAATTCGCAGCCGCTTGTGGCGTGATCCGCCGCAACGGTGCCTGCGACATCACCTTCACCCGGGTGGAGATCTGAATGGCTGAGACCGACGACAGTTTCGAACTCTTCGACCTTCGCGTCGAGGCGGTTATCCCCGAGGGCAAGCCGATCTATTGCGGCGCCAAGCCCGGCGACTATTTCGAGTTGAACGGCGAGATGCTGTCGATGCCGGCGGGGCAAGGTTTCTCGATCTATTCCATTGCGGCAGTGTTGCCGCTTCTGGCCGCAAAGCAGCGCCCGACCCACAGGAACGACTGGATGACGTCGGACGCCGAGATCGCTTGTCCGGATCCCAATTGTGCCAGCCGGCTCCGGATCGTCAGGACCGGCAAGCGGCGGTTCAGCCATGCCGAAACGACGGCGGTGCCGCTGCCGAAGGAGAATGACCGGAGATGACCGCCAAGGCTTTCGAGCTCAGCCCCGGCTACACGATCTCGCGCGTTATTCGCGGCGGCTGGCAGCTTGCCGGCGGGCACGGCGCGATCGACCGCCAACAGGCGGTAACTGACCTGATCGCCACCTTCGACGCCGGCATCAGGACCTATGATTGCGCCGATATCTATACCGGTGTCGAAGAGCTGATCGGCGCGGCGCGCCTGCGCCTTGCCAATGAGCGTGGCCTCGACGCTGCCACCAAAATGAAGGTGCACACCAAGCTGGTGCCTGACCTGGAAAGGCTTTCCAATATCAGCCGCGACTACATCAGAGGCATCGTCGAGCAGTCGCTGCGGCGGCTGAAGACCGAGCGGCTCGATCTCGTGCAGTTCCACTGGTGGGACTATGCGCTGCCCGGCTACGTCGAAGCGATGGGCTGGCTCAACGAAATCCGCAGGGAAGGCAAGGTGCGCAACATCGGCACCACGAACTTCGACACGCCGCGGTTGGCCGAGATCCTGGCCGCCGGTGTGCCGCTGGTCAGCCAGCAATTGCAATACTCGGTGCTCGACCAGCGGCCAGCCAACAGACTTGCAGCGCTCGCCAGCCGGCACGGCGTCAGTTTCCTCTGCTACGGTTCGGTGGCGGGCGGCTTCCTCAGCGAAAAATGGCTTAGCGCTGCCGAGCCGCAGACGCCGCTCGAAAACCGATCGCTGGTCAAATACAAGCTGATCATTGACGACTTTGGTGGCTGGGAGCTTTTCCAGGAGTTGCTTCGCACACTGAAGGCCGTCGCCGACCGCCACGGCGTCGATATCGCCACCATCGCCAGCGCCTGGGTGCTGGAGCAGCCGCAAGTGGCGGCCGTCATCGTCGGCGCCCGCAACCAGGCGCACGCCCTTGCCAATGCCAGAATCATGGACGTCGCGCTCGATGCCGACGACCGGGCGAGGATCGCTGCCGTGATCGCGCAAAGCCGTGGGCCGCTGGGCGACGTCTACACATTGGAACGCGACCGTCACGGCCGCCACGGCTCGATCATGCATTACAATTTGAATGCAGGCAGGAAATGAACGCGGCCATGGACGAAAAGCCCTCCTTGCTTTCCCGCGCCAGCGCCGAGGTGGTCGATCTCCACCGCTTCTTCGTCGACTGGTTCAATGCGGCGAGTGCGGACAATGCAGATTTCAGGCGCTTCGAACGCGTCATGGGCGAAGGCTTCTGCATGGTTGTGCCGGATGGCCAGGTCCTCGATCGTGACGCGGTGCTCGACCATGTCAGGGCAAGCCGCGCCACTTGTGACGGCGATTTCACCATCTCGATCGAGGAAATCCGGGCCGGCTGGCAACAAGGCGACACGATCGTCGTCAGCTACATCGAAGCGCAGCAGCGCGCCGGCAAACATAGCCGCCGCCGCTCGAGTGCCGTTTTCACCACCAGTTCATCGGCGCCCAACGGCGTCGAATGGCGACATCTGCATGAAACCTGGCTGCAGATGCCGGAAGGCTGAACAGGCTCAAGACATCAATGAGAGTCGTGTAACGAAAGGGGAACAACAATGAAAAAGACCATACTTCAGATCACCACCGCGCTCGCACTGCTGACAGCGGCCGGCGCAGCGCAAGCCGCCGATTGCAAGATCACCGTCGGCCTCGTCATGGAACTGACAGGCCCGGCCGGCGAGTACGGCCAGGCCGGCGCCAAATCGGTCGAGATGGCCTTCCGCGACATCAACGATGCGGGCGGCGTCCGCGGCTGCGATCTCGCGACCGACACGCGCGACAGCCAGAGCCAGGGCAACATTGCGGTCGACGCCGCGACGCAGCTCGTGCAGGTCAAGAAGGTGCCGGTGATCATCGGCGGCATCATCTCCTCGGTGTCGATCCCGATCCTGACCTCGGTCACCGCTCCGGCCAAGATAGTCCAGGTGTCGCCTGCTTCCTCGTCGCCGACGCTGACGGCGCTCGGGCGCGACGGCAAGACCAACGGCATCTTCTTCCGCACCATCACATCTGATGCGCTGCAGGGCGTCGCTGCCGCCAAATATGCCATCGACAAAGGCTTCAAGAAGCTGTCGGTCATCCACGTCAACAACGACTTCGGCGTCAACATGGTGGCGGAATTTTCGCGCGCCTATAAGGCACTCGGCGGCACCATTGTCTCCGACACGCCCTACAATGAAAAGCAGTCGAGCTATGCCTCGGAAGTGACGGCGGCGATGGCTGGCGAGCCCGACGGGCTTTATCTCGTCAGCACGCCTGTCGACGGCGCAACCATCGCCCGCACCTGGATTTCGCAGGGCGGTGTCCAGAAATTCCTGCTCAATGACGGCATGAACAGCCCGGACTTCATCGAATCCGTTGGCGCGGATTACCTGAAGGATGCGTACGGCACTTCCTCCGGCACCAGTCCGACCGCATCGACCGAGTATTTCACCAAGAACTACAAGGAATTTTCGGGCATCGAACCGTCGAACCCGGCGGCCGACCGGTCGTATGATGCCGGCGCCATCGTCGGCTTGGCCATCGCCATTGCCGGCTCCGAGGATCCGGCCAAGATCAAGGACGCGATGTACAAGGCGGTCGACCCGGCCGGCACGCCGATCTATGCCGGCAAGGACGAGTTCGCCAAGGCGCTCGGCCTGATCAAGGATGGCAAGCCGATCCGCTACAAAGGCGTCATCGGCCCGGTCGCCTTCGACAAATACGGCGACATCACCGGCCCGTTCCGCCTCTGGAAGATCGTCGATGGCAAGGTGACGACCGACGGCGAAATGACGACGGATGACGTCAACGCCCTGCAGGCGAAGCTTCAGTAAGCCGCCTATGTCTTGTCCGGCGTCGATCCCATTTCAATGAGGTTGATGCCGGCCACTTGCATGTCCTGCCGCTGGTTAGGCCGGCCTGGAAACGACCACCGCACCTGCCGCCGGCATGATCCAAGGGCAGGCATAGTAATCGGCGATGCGATTTATGGTCCCGCCGGCGGCTTCGATCCGAACCGGATGGGCCGGCTTCCAACCGTTTTCGCCATGGTGGAGCACTAGCAGCACCGCCTGGCCATCGATCTCGCCAACCGCCATTTTCCAGGTCGTCGAGGCTCTTTCATATTCAACGAAGTAAGGTGATTCCGACAGCCTGCCCTTGAAGCAATCCGCGACACGCAATTGTGCGTCGGCGCTGGTCAACGCCCGTACCCCATCCCAATCGCGGCGGTTGAACAGTTCGACATAGCGGCTGAGCAATTCCAGGAATTCCGGATCGCGTTGGGGCTCCGAACGGACGATTGGGTCGCCTGACAAGGCGGCCAATTTCGAACGGCCACGGCTCAACGCAGCCTTGACGCCGCCCACGGTCGAGCCGACGAGGTCGGCGATCTCTTCCAGCGAATAGTCGAAGACGTCCTTGAGCAGGACGCAGGCGCGTTCTTTGGGCGGCAGGTGGATCACCAGCCGTTCGATCGCGCGATCCGCGCCCTGGCCCGCCGGCTCGACCGGCAGGATGATCTCGTCTTCGGCGAAATTGGCCTCCGCATGCTGACGCACCTGCCGGCTTCGCAGAAAATCGATGCAGCGATTATGTGCAATGCGAAAAAGCCAGGGGCGAAGAGCACTCGCATCGTCCAGCTTCTCGATCTTCCGATAGGCCTCGAACAGCGCCTCTTGCATCACGTCTTCGGCGTCGAGCGTTGAACCGGTCATGCGTGCACAGTAGCGGTGCAGCCGTCCACGCAAATGCGCGACTGTCTCCAGAAAACCGGCGTAGCGGACGTCGAAAAGCCCGGTCGGGTCAAGTCTTGGCTGCATCTTCATGGCATACGGATCATAGCGGGACATAGGTCAACGTAATGACGCCGTTCTTGAAACGGTGGGTATCTATAAGCTCCAGTCTGACCAGGGACGGGTCGACATCCTGGAAAGCGCGTTTGCCATGTCCGACGCGGGTCGGCACGATCGAGAGCTGATACTCGTCGACAAGCCTGTTGGCGAGCAGCGTCTGGTCGAGATTGCTCACTCCGTACTTCAAAATGTTGCCGCCGGCCTGCTGCTTGATCCTGGCAATTTCGGCAGCGATGTCGCCTTCGATCAGCGACGCGTTCCAGCTCACTTCCTTGAGGCTGCGCGACGCGACGAGCTTCTTCAGCCCGTTCATGCGATCCATGTACTTGCTGCCTTTGACCTGCGGCCAACGCGCCGAAAACATTTCGTAGGTGACGCGGCCGAGCAGGAAAAAATCCGCCTCGCCGGCCTTTTCATAGGAGTGTTCCTTCATCTCTTCGTCGAAGAACGGTGACGCCCATTCCATTGGTGCTTCGATGACGCCGTCCAGCGAAATGAAGCTGCCTACGATTAATTTTCTCATCGCGTGTCTCCGGTTGCGCAACAGGCATCCCGTCGGATCCAAGAACCGGCGCAAACGAACCGGCCCGACGGATGACCACAGGATGCAGTGCCTAAGACGTTTCCGGTTCGACTTTGGATACGCGTGAGAATCGTTTGAGCTAATAAAGCGGCTTGGCCATATGCCGGGGGGTCGGCCATTCCGTCGTTATCCCGGGCTGCACTGGCCGCTCGAGATAGGTCGACAGGACCACATAGCTTCGGGTCGAGGTGACGCCAGGCGTTTCGTAGAGGCGCGACAGCAGGCCTTCGAGTGCCCGCGTGTCCTCGGTGCGGACCTTGATCAGCATGCATGTGTCGCCGGCCACCGAATGGATCTCCTCGACTTCGGGGTGCTCGGAGATCGCCATCAGCTCCGGCGTCTTTCCCCACCCCTTGGTATCGATATGGACGAAGGCGAGCAGCGGCTTGCGCACCGCCTTGGGGTCGATGATGGCCGCGGTGTTGCGGATGGTGCCGCTGCGCCGGAGGCGCTTGACGCGTTCATGGGCTGCCGGCGGTGAAAGGCCGACGCGGTCGCCGAGCTCGGCATAGCTGATCGTGGCGTCGTCGACCAGAACGCCTAATATTTTTCGGTCGGTTGCATCGATATCGCGGGCGGCAGGCCTGTTCTGCGGAATGCCATCTGTTTCTTCATCCATATTAAAATTCCCGATTGATGCAGAATTTAATACGGCCATTATTGCCATATGTCGAACACTGATCAAGTCGCTACATTCGCAGCGGCCCCCAAGCCGCCAATCCCGGCACTCGCTTACCTGCTGACGGGGTGCATTGCCGTGATCGGCTCGAACTCGCTGGTGCTCGGTCCGATCGCGCCGGCGGTGGCCGCGTCCTTCGGCACAAGCGTGCCGGCGGTTATGATCGCGTCGGCCGCGTTCGGGCTCGGGACGTCGGCAAGCGCCTTGTTCCTGGCGCGCTATATCGACCGGCTTGGTGCCCGCCGCATGCTGCAAGGAGCGTTGCTGCTGCTGGCGATAGCGCTCGTCGCCAGCGCTGCTGCGCCGACGGTGACGGCGCTGGTCGCGGCCCAGCTTCTCGCCGGCATCGCTGCAGGTGTCGCCATGCCGGCAATCTACGCCAGCTCAGCCGCGATTGCACCGCCCGGCCGCGAAAGCGGCACCATAGGCGTCGTGCTGACCGGCTGGACGCTGAGCATGGTCGCCGGGGTTTCGCTGTCGGCCGTACTTGCCGACCTGGTGCATTGGCGCGCCGTTTTCGCGGCGGTCGCGGTGCTCGCAGCACTCGCATTGGCAAGCCTGGCGCTGACGTCGCTGAGCGATGTCAGGAAGAGCGGCCCGGCGCCGACGCCGCTGGGCGCCTTGAGCGTCCCTGGCATAGTGCCGCTTCTGGTTGCCTGCGCCGCATTCATGACCGCGTTCTACGGTGTCTATGGCTATCTTGGCGATCACCTTCACAATGGCTTGGGACGGCCGGTCAGCGCCAACGGGCTGGCCGCGCTCGCTTATGGCGCCGGATTTGGTGCGGCGGCACTTCTTGACGGCGTTATCGACCGCCTGGGCGCGCGGCGTGTCATGCCATTTGCCTATCTGCTTGTCGCGGTCGTCTATGTCGTGATTGCCGCGGCAAGCAGTAGTTTTCATCTGACCATAGCGGTGATAGCCGTCTGGGGCCTTGCCAATCATTTCGGGCTGAACGTCCTGGTGATGCGCCTGTCGGCGCTCGACCCTGCGCGTCGCGGCACGATCATGGGTTTGAACAGCGCGGTGACCTATCTTGCGGTGTTCGTCGGCACCACGGCGTTCGGACCGCTCTATTCCACGTTCGGTTTTGCAGCATCGGCGGTGATTGCAGCTTTGCTCATGCTAATCGCTGCTGCGGCAGCGGCGTGGCGTTCGCCGAAGCTATAGCGCAGCAAGGCTTGCTTCTCGGTCCCGTCCTTCGATAGATGCTTGGTGGATGGACAATACAACGCTCGAGACAACCGCCGATCCCTTGCCGCACGAGCTGGCTTTTCTCGGAGAGCGGCTTGCGGCGTTCAACGACAGTGATGTCGGCGCCTCCTGCAGGAAGGCATTGGCCGTGTTCGTGCGCGATGAGCACGGCGCTATTGTCGCCGGCATCTCGGGATATACAGCCTGGGGCTGGCTCTATGTGCAATGGCTCTGGGTCGATGAAAAACTGCGCGGTCACCGCATGGCTGGCAGGATGCTCGAAGCGGCCGAGAGGGAGGCGATCGCGCGCGACTGTCACGGCGCCTGGATCGACACGTTCAATCCCAAGGCCGCCAAGGCCTATGAGCGCCAGGGCTATTTGCCCTTCGGCGTGCTTGCCGATTTCCCCATTGGCCGCAGCCGTATCTTCCTGCAGAAGAAATTGTTGGCTTAGTTAGCTGGCAAGGCGTCCGCCGCGCATCGGCTGGGGCACGCCGGTCGTACTGGGGAAGCTGATCGGCAAGCCTCTGAGCACGCGCACTGCCAGGAACGCAAAACACTCCGCCTCCACCGCATCGCCCTTCCAGCCAAGCGCCTCGGCCGGAACCGCTTCGACGCCAGCGCGGCTGGCAAGCATGGCCATGATCGTTGGGTTGTGTCGACCGCCACCGCTGACCACCAGCCGCTTCGGCCGGCGCGGCAGAAGATCGAGCGCCTTGCCGACGGCGGCCGCGGTGAAGGCCGTCAGCAGGGCTGCGCCATCCTCGGCGTTCATTCCGTCCGCCATCGAGGCGCCGAAATCGAAACGGTCCAGCGATTTCGGATAGGGTTTGGTCAAATACGGATGCTGCAGGAGCTTGGCCAGCCGTGCCTCGTCGACCGTGCCGGCGCGGGCAAGGGCGCCGTCGCGGTCCATTTCGCCGAGCCCCTTCGATTTGATGAAATCGTTCAGCGGTGCGTTGGCGGGCCCGGTGTCGAAGGCAACAACATTGTCCGTGCCGTCCCACCAGGTGATGTTGGCGACGCCGCCGAGATTGAGCACCGCCGTGTCGCCGGTGGCGTCGGCTTCGCGCAGCAGCGCGGCGTGATAGGCGGCCGACAGCGGCGCGCCCTGGCCGCCGGCGCGCATGTCGGCCGAGCGGAAGTCATAGGCGACCCTGGTGCCAAGGATGGCATGCATCAGCTCGCCGTCGCCAAGCTGGCGGGTCTGGCCCAGTCGGCCCACTTGCGGGGCACGGTGCAGCACGGTCTGGCCGTGGAAGCCGACGACCCCTATATCGGCCATCGTCAGCCCGTGGCTTTCGACAAGATCCTTGACCGCCGCGGACTGGGCGCGCGTCAGCGCTTCCTCTGCCTCGTGGAAGATTGCCGGTTCCGGCCCTGTGAAATTCCAGCTCCTTGCCTGCCGCAGCGTCTCTTCCAGCAAGGTCCGGATCGACTGCGGGTAGGGGGCCAGCGTGTAGATGCCGAAGTCGTCAATCCGTTCGCCGTCGGTCTTGATCAGCGCGACATCGATATTGCCGTCCAGCACGGTGCCGGTCATCAGGCCGACGGCCCACATGGGTTCGCCATTTTTCGGATTCATGGTTGTCAGGCTCCGTTGACGAGATCGCCGACCGCTTGGCGAAGCGCTGCGATCCCGCTGTTGAAATGACGTGTCGGATGGATCCGGTTGGTGAGCAAGGTCCAGGCTCTGCCTTTGTCGAAGTCGACCCACAGCCCGACACCGGTAAAGCCGGTATGCCCGATGGTTTCGGGGCTGCATAACCGGCCGCCGGACCAGCCTTCGTAGGGTCGCTCCCAGCCATGGGTGCGGGTTGCCGACAAGGGCGTGCGCATCAGCGCGATCGAACGCTGCGACGCGCCGGTCCCGTCCAGCAGCCCTTGCGCAAAGTCGAGGACCGAAGCCGCCGTTCCGAACAGGCCGGCGTGACCGGCACCTTGCAAGGCCGAGCAATTGTCGTCGTGGACTTCGCCGCAGAGCACGCGATGGCGCCATGTGCAGTCTTCGGTCGCCGCCGCTTGATCCGGTTCGGCGGAGAACGCGAAGCCCGGACCGGGATCTATGTCGCGAATGGTCTTGCCAGACAGGCGTTCCAGGACGAAGCCGAGCAGGATGAAGTTGATATCGGAATAGACCGGCTCGCCAGCCTGCCATTCGCGCTGCAGGATGAACGCGCGCAGCAGCTCGGGGTCACGCCCATAGGTGTAGATTGGCGCGACGGCGGGAAACGGTGTCTGATGGCCGAGACACTGGCGAAACGTTACGTTCCGTTCCCAGGCTTTTTCGTCATATTGGCGAAGGTCGGGCAGGACGGAAATCAGCGGCGCGTCGAGGTCGACGACGCCTTCTTCCGCCAGCGCCAGGATACGCGACGTGGTGAAGATGACTTTGGTCAGGGATGCCAGGTCGAACCATGTCCCGACATGCATCGGCCGTATCTTGGGCACGACTTGGGCTGAGCCGATTGCCCGGACGATGCGTTCGCCGTCCCCGTCAACTATGCCGAGCACGCCGCCCGGAATGCGCGATGCGGTCACGGCCGCTTCGAGCGGGGCGAATGCGCGGGAGAAGAGATCATGGTCGATCAACTACGCCTCCGTTTGGAAGGCAGCGATGGGGCTGTCCCTCCGGCCTTTCATATCCTTGGGCGACAATCATCACACTTCCACCCGTGCTCTATGATCCGGCCCGAATTGCTGCCAATTGGCCGGGCCCGGCTCAAACCCCAGCGGACGCACGAGCGAGGGGACCTGGCGCGTGTCCAGCTCGAAACGTTCATGCCGCCGGTCTATAGTAGGAACGGCCGCGATAAGCTGTTTGGTATAGGAGTGCTTCGGCTCCGAGAGCACCGATCTGGCATCGCCGATCTCGACAATCTGGCCGGCATAGATGACCGCGATGCGATGGGCGATCCGCTCGACGACAGCCATGTCATGCGAGATGAACAGATAGGCCAGCCCGAATTCACGCTGCAGCTCGATCAAAAGCTTCAACACCCTGGCCTGCACCGACACATCGAGCGCCGAAACCGCTTCGTCGAGGACGATAACCGAAGGATTGAGCATCAGCGCGCGAGCGATGCACAGGCGTTGCCGCTGGCCGCCGGAGAATTCGTGCGGATAGCGCTGCAGGCTGTTTTCCGGCAGGCCGACGCGTTTCAGCAGCGCTGCCATTTTCGCCCGCGTTTCAGCAGTTATCCGTCCGCCGGTAGCGATCACCGGCTCTGCGAGGAGGTTTTCGACGGTGAGTCTGGGATTGAGCGAGCCATAGGGATTCTGGAACACCATCTGCACGGGAAGGGCGCTCTGCCCGGCGGCGGCCTTGCGCGCGCTGGCCGAGATTGTGCCGCGCGTCGAGCGCACCAGCCCCAGAATCGCGCGGGCGGTGGTGGACTTTCCGGAACCGCTCTCGCCGACGACCGCCAATGTCTCGCCCGGCATTAGCTCGAAATCCACACCGTCCACGGCATGGACGGCACCGCTGGTACGGCTGAGAAAACCACCCTTGACCGGAAATCGCACCACGAGGCCATCGACCTTCAGCGCCGGCTCGGCAGCTTTTTGCTTTTCGCGTTGCGCGTCCCTGCGTGTCGCACCGCCGCCGGCGAAATGCGGCACCGCATGCAGCAGATGCCGCGTATAGGGATGCTGCGGATCGTCCAATATCTGGTTCAATGCGCCCTGCTCGACAGCTTCTCCGCCTTGCATCACCATCACCTTGTCGGCGATGCCTGCAACCAGACCGATGTCGTGGGTGATGAAGATCATCGACATCCCGGTTTCCTGCTTCAACTCGGCGAGCAGCGCCATGATCTGCGCCTGCACCGTAACATCCAGCGCCGTCGTTGGCTCGTCGGCAATGAGCAGGCGCGGGTTGCACGCAATCGCCATGGCGATCATCACCCGCTGCAGCATGCCGCCCGACAGCTGGTTGGGCGTATATTTCAACCGCCTCGCTGCGTCCGGAATACGCACGCGGTCGAGCGCGTCCTTGGCCGCCGCCGTCGCTCGCCGGCCGGTCAGGCCGCGATGCAGGCGAAATGATTCCTCGATCTGCCAGCCAATGGTCAGCACCGGATTGAGCGAGGTCATCGGCTCCTGGAAGATCATGCCGATTTCGCCCCCGCGGATCTTCGTCAATTGCGGCTCGGCTGCGGCTGTCAGGTCGAAGGTGCTGCCGTCGGCCCGCCTCAGCTTGATCGACCCGCCGGTGATGCGGCCGCCGCCATAATCGACAAGGCGATTGATCGACAGCGCCGTAACCGATTTGCCCGAACCGCTTTCGCCGACGATGGCCAGCGTTTCGCCGTCGGCGAGATCGAAGCTGACGCCGCGCACGACCTCATTGGCTTGCGGGTTGCGACCGAAGCCGACGCGCAATCCGCTGACGGACAGCAGCGAGATCATGCGATCGATCTCCGCATCTTCGGGTCGAGGACATCGCGCAACGCATCGCCGAGCAGGTTGAAACCGAGGATGCCGATCATGATCGCCACGCCCGGGAAGATCATCAGCCAGGGAGCTGTCTCCATCAGATTGCGGCTGTCGCTCAGCATCAGGCCGAGCGACGCGGCGGGCGGCTGCGTGCCGAGCCCGAGGAAGCTTAAGCCGGCTTCGGTCAGCAGTGCCCAGGCCAGCGCCAGCGTCACCTGAACCGTCAGTGGCGCCACCAGATTGAGCAGCAGATGCCGTGTTACGATATAGCCCGCACTGCTGCCGAACGTGCGGGCCGCGTCGACGAACTCGCGCGCCTTGAGCGACAGAGCCGGACCTCGTACGACGCGCGTGAAGATCGGTGTGTAGACGATGGCGATGGCAATGACGCTGGTCGAGGTTCCCGGTCCCGCAACCGCGACGATCAGCAGCGCCAGCAGGATCGCCGGGAACGCCAGCACAACGTCCATGATGCGCATCACTAGGCCGTCCCAGCGGCGCCCGAACCAGGCTGCCGCCAGCCCGAGCACGGTGCCGGCCAGTGTCGCGACGGCGACCGAAAAGAAGGCCACGATGAAGGACTGGCCGATCCCGGTCATCAGCCGGCTTGCGACATCGCGGCCGAATAGGTCCGTGCCCATCCAGTAGGTGCTATCAGGCGCATGCAGCCGTTCGACCCGGTGCTGCGTCAGCGGATTGTGCGGCGTCAGCCCCAGCATGCCAAGCACGGCAAGCAGCAGATAAAGCGCAACGATCGCACCGCCGATGCGGCCGCTGGGATGCGCAAATATAGCCCGCAATGTCGCCATCAGTGCTCGCTTAGCCGGATACGCGGGTCGAGCGCGACATAGGCGAGGTCGACGAGGAGATTGACGATCATGAAGTTGAAGGCGATGAACAGCACGCTTCCCTGCACCAGCGCGTAGTCGCGCTGCAGGATGGCATCCAGCACCATGCGGCCGAGACCGGGCAGCGCATAGATCTGCTCGACGATGACAGCTCCGCCCAGGAGGTAGCCGAACTCTATGCCGCTCAGCGTCACGACCGGGATGAGCGCGTTGGGCAAAGCATGCCGCCAGATGACGCCGCGCGCCGAAACGCCCTTGCTGCGCGCCGTCCTGACATAGTCGTCGCTGAGCACATCGAGCATCGCCGAACGCGATATGCGGGTCACCGAAGCCGCGAAGGCAAATCCAAGCGTGATCGCAGGAAGCAACAGCTGGCCGAGATTGCGCAGCGGATCCTGCCACAGCGGCGAAAACTCGCCCATCGCCGGCAAAACGCCAAACCCCGCCGACAGCGTGTAGATGATCAGCAGGGCAAGGACGAAGTTCGGCGTCGACTGCCCGATCATTGCGACAACGCGCACGCCGAGGTCGGACAGCTTTTCGTTATGGGTGGCGGCAAAGATCCCCGCCGGCATGCCGACAAGCAGGGCGATGACCATCGACAGCAGGGCGAGTTCCAACGTTAGCGGGAAATGCTCGAGGATGACGTCGAGCACCGGCCTGCCATAGGTGGACGAAATGCCGAGATTACCTTGGAAAAGACCAAGCAGCCAGCGCCAGTATTGGATGAACCAGGGCTGGTCGATGCCGAAATAAGCTGCAAGCGCATCGCGCTGCTGCGGCGTCAGCAGGCCGGCTTCGGTCCCCAGCATTGCCGTGATCGAATCGCCCGGAACCATCCGGATCGCCAGGAACACCACGATGGACACGCCAAGCAGGACGAGAGGGAAGGTCGCCAGTCGCCGCATCAGATAGTTCACGCGAAGAATATCCTCTCGTCCGGCATCAAAGCAGCTACTGGATCGTCACCTTGGCGAGGCTGAACAGCGAACCTGTCGGCACCGGTTCGAATCCTGCGATATTCTTCTGCTGGGCCGTGTAGCTGTAGGACGTGTAGAGCCAGATCCAGGGCGACATCTCAGTGATGTGCTTCTCGAAGTCGGCGAAGATCGCTTTGCGCGCTGCCGGGTCGGTCTCGGTGCGGCCCTTCTGCATAAGACTGTCCAGCGTGTCGTCGATATAGTTCGCCACCTTCTGCAGATTGCCCGTCTTGGTCCAGTAGCGGTTGTACATAGTGTAGGGATCGGCCCTGCCGCCGTTCAGCGCGACGGCCATGTCGAAATCGCCCTTCAGCCAGGCGTCGACATAGACGTTGAGCTCCATCATCTTGATGTCGAGCTTGACGCCGATTTCTGCGAGTTGCGACTGGATGACCTGGGCTTCCGCCGCTGCCGTCGGCGGCTCGCCGGTGGCGCCGATCACGGTCGCCGAAAAGCCGTCGGCATAGCCGGCTTGGGCCATCAACTGCTTGGCCCTCTCAATGTCGCGCTTATAGCAGAACAACTGCTTCGGATCGGTCGCCAGTGCCGGGATGGTCAGCGGGCCGGTGACCTTGCCTTCGCCGAGCGAGGCGGTGTCCAGCACTTCCTGCCGGTCGATGGCGCAGGAAATCGCCTGACGCACCTTGAGTTCGGTCATCGGCTTGCGGGAGGGATTGAGCTGCAGCACGTGATAGGCAAGCACCGGCACGCGGTTCAACTGCAGGCTGGCTTCCTTGGGCACCAGCGTGGCGACAAGCGGATCGTTGAGCAGGGCAAAATCGATCTGCTTGGTGCGCATCGCCGCCAGAATCGCCGTCTCGTCCGGCAGCACGCTGATATCGATGCCGTCGACGCCGGTCGCGCCGCCTGCCCAGTCCTTGTTGGCGACAAGCACTTCCTTGGAATTCGGATCCCATTTTTCGAGCTTGAACGGACCCGAGCCGATCGTTGTCGTGCCGATCGAGCCGGCCGCGATTTCGCTTGCCGGGACGATCGCCGCGTTGACGTCGCTCATCGCCGTCAGGATCGGCACGTCCGGCTGCGAGAGGTGGAACACGACGTTGGCGGGATCGGGCGTGTCGATGCTGGCGATCGAGAGAAAGTTGGCGCGCGCCGCAGCACCCGTCTTCTCGTCGAGTATGCGCTCGAACGATGCCTTGACGTCGGCCGAGGTCACGGCGGCGCCGTTCTGGAATTTTGCTTTCGGATTGAGCCTGAAGCTCAGCTCCTTGCCGTCCGGCGAGAACTGCCATGAATCGGCAATCGCGGGCGTGATTTGCAGGTTTGCGTCGAGCCGCACCAGCGGTTCGTAGATCAGCTCCAGCAGCCGCAGTGAGGAGAATGCGGTCTGCTTGTGCGGATCAAGCCCGGTGGCGTCCTGCGACCACGCCATATGCAGCGTCGCCGCACTCGCCTGCACCGGTAGCGCGGCGATGGCAACCATTGCCGCGAGCGTCATGCCGGTAAGCAGTTTCTTGCCAATGTGCCGTACCATTGTCGTCTCCCATTATTGTTAAACCAGATGCCTTGCAGTTCCCCGGACCGCTTCAAAGGGACACACGCCCCGGAACATCGGCCCAGTATCCATGCGGTCTTACACCGTCTTTTCGCCTATCGCCTTGCGCAGGAAACCTCCCGCGTTGGCAAGCGCCTTACGTGCTTCTTCGACACCCATGCCGGTGATCGTCACCAGGATTGCCAGTTTTACATCATTGCCGGTCTGGTCGAGTGCCTGTCGTGCCTGCTGTGCCGCGCAGCCGGTCGTCTGCATCACGATCCTAACCGCCCTTGCGACAAGCTTCTTGTTGCTTGGATTGAGGTCAACCATCAGGTTCTGATAGCTCTTGCCGATGCGGATCATGCTGGCGGTAGACAGCATATTGAGCACCAGCTTTTGCGCGGTTCCCGATTTCAGCCGGGTCGAGCCGGTGAGGACCTCCGGGCCAACCACCGGAGAGATGCCAATATCGGCAATGCCGGCAATGGTCGATCGAGGATTGCAGGACAACGCCACGGTGGTGGCTCCCACTTCCTTGGCATAGGTCAGGCCACCGATGACATAAGGTGTGCGTCCGCTGACAGCGATGCCGACCACCACGTCGCCAGCGGTCAGCTTGATGTCCTGCAGCGCCTTTATTCCCTGTTTCGGATCGTCCTCGGCGCCTTCCGCAGAGTGCATCAGCGCGTCGACGCCGCCGGCGATCAGGCCCACCACCATGTCCTCGGGTACGCCGAAGGTCGGCGGACATTCCGAGGCGTCGAGGACGCCGAGCCGGCCGCTGGTGCCAGCCCCCATATAGACAAGGCGTGCACCGTTCTGGAACGCGCTCACGATCCGGTCCACGGCCGCAGCAATATCGGGGATGACCTTCTCGACGGCTGCCGCAACGCCTTTGTCCTCGTCATTGATCTTGCGCAGCACCTCGAGGGTCGGCAACAGATCGATGTCCATGGTTTTCGGGTTCCGGTCCTCGGAAATCAGCCGCTCCAGCTCCGACATCAACCCTTGTTCGACCACTTCGCTTACTTTCAAGTGCGACTGCGAGCAGGACTGTGATGCCCGCGGCAAGCGGCGTCCAGTGCCTGCACCTGGCCGTCGGCTCCGTACCGGCTGCGCCGGTTCTGTTTCGTTAACTTTTTAGAATTCGATATTCCCTCTGTCAACGGAAAGTAGGAATATTATATTCCTTGCCGAGCAAGGCATCACTGGCGGCAGAGGGATTGTCTGGCCAGGATTATGGCTCCCGAAACCGCATCGCCGTCGGCCGGCTTCAGCCGTCGGCGGACGTCGGGAGCGAGCCATGGCTCAAGCGGGCTGGACAACCCACCGAGCAACGTAATCCGCGGCGCGCCTTTTTCGAACAGCACCCGCACGAAGGTGTCGATCTGCTCGGCAGCGCCTTGCACGATCCGCCGACCGGCCGGATCGCCCTGGTCGGCATGGCGGATCACCATCGGCGCCATGGCGGCATAGTCCGTCGCGCTGGCGCGGTCCATCCAGGCCACCGCCTCGAACGGATCGTCCTTGAAGCGCTGCATCACCTCGGCCAGCAGCGCCGTCCGCTCATGCCGGCCGTCATGGGCTCGCAAGGCGAACTGCACTGCCTTCAGTCCGAGATCGGCGCCGCTGCCCTCGTCGGAAATCGGAAAACCGTAGCCGCCGACGCGCAGGTCGCGCCCTTCGACAAAGCCGAGCCCGATCGAACCGGTCCCGGCTATGACGATGGCGCCGTCCTGGCCGGAATGCGCGCCAAGGCAAGCCGCGACGCCGTCGCTGACGAAGTCGATGCTCGCAAAGGGTTGTTCGATGGCATGAAACGCCTCGAGCGCACCCTTACGGCCGATGCCGGCAACACCGATACCCGCGCGGATCCTGGCGATTTCCGCCGCCGCGAACCCTGCCTCTTCGATCGCCGCGCCAAAGGCTTTGGCAATCGAGGCCCAGGCCACCTCTATACCGAGTCGCGTTGTCGCCGGGCCCGACAGGCCTTGCCCGAGCACGGTTCCTGCTTCGTCTTCGATACGCGCCCGGCAGCCGGTTCCGCCGCCATCGACGCCCAGGAAATAATGCGGAGACGCCCCACCGGCACTCATTGCCTTATTCGTTCGATCTGGGCGCCGCACAGCCGGAGCTTGCGGTCCAACTGCTCGTACCCGCGGTCGAGATGATAGACGCGATTGATCGTCGTCTCGCCCTCCGACACCAGCGCTGCCAGCACCAGCGAGACGGAGGCGCGCAAGTCGGTCGCCATCACTTGCGCGCCCTTCAGCTTCTCGCCTCCGCGCACCAGCGCCATGGTGCCTTGCAGCTTGATATTGGCGCCGAGCCGCATCAGTTCAGGCACATGCATGAAGCGGTTCTCGAAGATCGTCTCGCGCAACAGCGAAGCGCCCTCGGCACAGCACATCAACGCCATGAACTGCGCCTGGAGATCGGTCGGAAAGCCCGGATAGGGCTCCGTCGTCACGTCGACCGCCTTGAGCGGCCCGTCTCTCGATACGATCAGCCCGCGGTCGCCCGGCCATATTTTCACACCGGCTGCTTCGAGCAGCTGGACGACGGATGCCATGTGCTCGAGCCGCGCGTGGGTCAGCTCGAGCTGACCGCCGGTGATGGCCGCTGCGACGGCATAGGTGCCGGCCTCTATCCGGTCCGGGATGATGTCGTGCGTGGCGGCGCGCCAGTCTGTGCTGCCCCCGATCAGGATGCGGTGCGTGCCGGCGCCCTCGATCCGCGCGCCCATGGCGTTCAGGCAGGCGGCAAGATCGGCCACCTCCGGCTCGCGGGCCGCGTTGAGGATCTCGGTCTCGCCGTTTGCCGTCGTCGCCGCCATCATCGCCGTTTCGGTCGCGCCGACCGATGGCGAGCTCAAAATGATGCGCGCGCCTTTCAGTCTGCCCGGCGCAGACGCGACGATCAGTCCGTTTTCGATCGCGATATCGGCGCCAAGTGCGGCAAGTGCGGCGACATGCATGTCGACCGGCCGTGCGCCGATCGCGCAGCCGCCAGGCAGCGAGACCCGGGCATGGCCGAAGCGGGCAAGCAGTGGACCGAGAACCAGCACCGTCGCGCGCATGCGCCTGACGGTATCGTAGCTTGTCTCCCTGGAAGCGGCAGCACTGGTATCGATTGTGGCGGCATGCGCCGATCTGGTGACTTCGGCCCCATGAAGGCCGACGACGCCAAGCATGTTGTCGACATCCGTCACCTCAGGCAGGTTGGTCAGCTGCAGCGGATAGGGGCTGAGCAACGCCGCCGCTATTTGCGGCAAGGCCGCGTTCTTGGCGCCGGAGATCGTCACCGCGCCCTCAAGCCTGTGCCCGCCGACGATCCGCAATTTGTCCATGGCTCTGACCTAATCCCGAGCTGTCGGCGTGTCTACGATCTTTCATGTCCGAATCGTCGACATGCCCGAAGGCTGGGCCGCAACCGCACCAGTCGAGATTTGATGGTTCATTCTTGGCTGTCAATCAGAGACGGAATAATTTATTCCTTGGCTTGGCATTGTCGATGACAGGCAATGGAGGAACGCATGTCCGTCCTGAAGAAGATCGAGGCCAAGCTCGAAGTCATGGCGCCCGGCGACCGCGAGATCGGTCGGTATATCGTCGATAATCCCGACCAGATGCTCCGCCTGTCGACGGCGGCGCTTGCCGCCGAGATCGGCCGGAGCCAGTCGAGCGTCGTCAAGTTCAGCCAGAAGCTCGGCTATTCCAGCTATCAGGAGCTTAAGCTCGCCGTCAGTGAGGCCAAGTCGCAGGAATGGCACGTGCCGGCCGGCATGATCCACGGTTCGATCGAGGTCGACGACAGCTATCTGGTCATCTTGCGCAAGCTGATCGGCAGCAAGCTCTTGTCGATGCAACAGACCGTCGCGGCCAACACCGAGCAGGAAATCGGCAAGGCCCTCGAAGCGTTGAACGGTGCGTGCCGCATTCATTTGGCCGGCGTCGGCGCATCCTCGCTGGTGGCGCGCGATTTTTCCTACAAGCTGATGAAGCTCGGCCGCAACGTGCTGCACGACAGCGACAGCCATGTGCAAATGGCCAATGTCTCGACGCTTGGACGAGGTGACGTGCTGTTCGCGCTCTCCTATTCCGGGGCGAGCATCGAAACCCTGCGGATAGCTGAACTTGCCCGCAAACGTGGCACCACCGTTATCGCCGTCACCGGACTTCGCGACAATCCGCTGAGCCGGGTTGCCGACATTCGCCTCCACACGATCGCCGATGAAGAGCGCGCGCGCTCGTCATCGATAACTGCGCGTGATGCACAACTGACGCTGACCGACCTGCTGTTCATCCTGCTCGTGCAGAAGCAGCCTGACGCCAACGAATACGTCCACAACAGCGAATTGGCCGTCTCGGTGCTGAAGGCTTAGCGCTCTTCGCCGTCTCGCGTTAAGGCCTCAGTTCCTCCCTGGCGCTGCACGCCGACAAGAGCAACTTTCGTCCTCCTTGGTGAAATAGCTTTCTTCAATGTGCTCACCCGCTTTCTTCGTCCGGCTGGCAGAGAGTCGCGGGAGCGCCGATTGGTCAAATGCCGCCGGTCGAAACAAATGTTGACAATGTCATCTGTTGTTGCGAAAGCGTTCAGCCTCGAATTTGACGGCCGGGTGAGACAATGGACGACCTTGGAGCACAGGAACAAGCGGTTCTCGACCTCATTGCGGCGAACCCATTCGCCGGCCAGCAGGACATAGCAACGGTGCTCGGCATCGCCCGCTCGACGGTCGCGGCTCACATCGTGCAACTCGTCAACAAGGGATACATTCTCGGCCGTGGTTACGTCTTGCCGACGTCCAAGCGCATGGTCTGCGTCGGCGGCGCGGTGCTCGACCGCAAATACCACGCCAAGAAGGATCTGATTTTCGAGACGTCGAACCCGGTCGACGGCTATCGCAGCTTCGGCGGGGTTGCCCGCAACGTCGCCGAAAACCTTGCCCGCCTCGGCGTCGACATAAGCTTCGTCTCGATCGTCGGCGACGATGAAACCGGCCGCTCAATGGTGCGGCATCTGCGCGACCTCGGCGCCGATGTCAGCCAGGTCATCACCACCGCGGAACGGCCGACGGCGGAATACGCGGCCATCCTCGACCGCAACAACGACCTCGTGCTCGGCATTGCCGACATGGAGATCTTCGATCTGTTTTCGTCGTCCTATCTCGACCGCTTCTGGCCGCATCTGGCTTCGGCGACATGGGTGTTCATCGACTGCAATCTGCCGGCTGCGACCCTCGCAGCACTGATCTCGCGCAAGCAGGCCGCGCGCTTCAAGCTCGCCGTCGACGCGGTCTCGTCGCCGAAATCAGCGCGCCTGCCGAAGGACCTGACGGGCATCGATCTTCTATTCACCAATCATGACGAGGCCAATATGATGCTCGGCATGACGGATGCCGACAAGCGGCTGACGCCGGAGGAAGCAGCGGCAGCGCTGCGCGCGGCCGGCGCCGGAGAGGTGATCGTGACCGTAGGCGCGCATGGATTTGCCGTTGCGACCGAGAGCGGTGTGACGAACATGCACTCCGTCCCGGCCCAGCCCGTCGACATCACCGGCGCCGGTGACGCGATGATCGCCGGCACTCTGTACAAGGTGCTTTCGGGTGAGCCGGTCGCTCATGCCGTGCGCACCGGCGCACTGCTTGCCACACTGACCACCGAGAGCGAATCCAGCGTCCATCCCGATCTGTCGCCGCGCTTCCTTGCCGCCGGCATGTACCGCATTCCTGCCTGAAAGCGAGATGATATGAAACCTTTCCTTGTCCACCTGAACGATGAAGTCGCTGCTGCGCTTGATGAAGGCCGCGCGGTGGTGGCATTGGAATCGACGATTATCACCCACGGCATGCCATATCCGGCCAATCTGGAAACTGCCCGTGGTGTCGAGACCGTAGTGCGTGAAAACGGCGCCGTGCCCGCCACGATCGCAGTGGTCGCCGGCAAGATCAAGGTTGGCCTCGACGACCGTGAACTGGAAGAGCTGGCAGCGGCAAAGGGCGTGGTCAAGGCTTCCGGGCGCGATCTCGCCGCCATCATGGTGCGCGGCGGCTCGGCCGGAACCACCGTCTCGGCGACGATGCGGATCGCCGCTTTAGCCGGGATCGGCATTTTTGCGACCGGCGGTGTCGGCGGCGTGCATCGCGGCGCCGAAGCCACTTTCGATATCTCCGCCGACCTGACCGAACTCGGCCAAACCGGCACGACCGTCGTCTGCGCCGGAGTTAAGTCGATCCTCGATATTGCGAAGACGCTGGAATATCTGGAAACTCAGCGCGTGCCGGTGATCGCCTATGGGAGCGATGATTTTCCGGCTTTCTACACCCGCTCCAGCGGGCTCAAGGCCGATCATCGCCTCGACACGCCCGACGAGATCGCGCGAGCCATGCTGCTGCATGACGAGATGGAATCCGGCACCGGCATTCTCGTCGCCAACCCTATCCCCGAAGCGGACGCGCTCGATCCGGCGTTCATCGACGGCACGATCGCAGCGGCCGTGGCTGAGGCCGAGAAGCGCGGCATCGGGCGCAAGGAACTAACGCCATTTCTGCTCGCACGCATCAATGAGCTTTCGCAAGGCCGCAGCCTGAAGGCCAACATCGCGCTGGTCCGCAACAACGCCGCGCTTGCTGCCCGCATTGCGGTTGCGCATGCGGAATTGAAGAGCGCGACCAGATAGAGACAGTATCCGGCCAGCGCTACCGGCCTTCGATTTCAGCCCGGCGCCAGGTCGAAGATGCGCCCGGCATTGAGGATGTTGTTCGGGTCGAAGGCTGCTTTCAGGCGGCGCATGGCCGCGATCTCGGCGTCGCTGCGCACAAGGTGCAGCCATTCCTTCTTGTCGAGGCCGATGCCATGTTCGGCCGAAACGCCACCACCGGCGGTGGCAACACCGCGGTACACGATGCCGTATGCGGCCGCCGGATCCGCGGTGCGGACCTGATAATGCAGATTGCCATCGCCGAGATGGCCGAAGACGTAGATGTCGGCGCCAGGGTCGACGGCCCTGATGGCGGCTTCTGTTTCGCCCAGGAAAGTCGCCATTCTCGCCAGTGGGATGCTGATATCGACGCCGATCAGGCCTGCCATCGAAAACAGGAAACGGTTGGCCTCTTCTCGCACCGCCCAGAGCGCCCGGAATTCGCGCGGCGATTGCGAGACGACCACGTCGTCGATCACGCCATCTTCAACCGCCTGCATCAGCACCGCGGCAAAACGTTCGCCGTCGCGGTCGGGCTCGCTGCCCTGTATCTCGGCAAGCACATAGACGGGCGAGCCGGCGGGCAGCGGCGCCGGCGCCTCCATGCCGGCGATCATGGCGCCATAGAGCGGTGCGAAATTCACCTCATAGGCCGACAGCAAGGGCCCGAGCTTCCGCCTGAGCAGCGCAAGCAACGTGATCGCCGCGTCGAGCGAAGCAAGCGCGCAGAAGGCGTTGATCTCGGTGGCCGGCTTCGGATGCAGCCGCAGGCATGCGCGTGTGACCACGCCGAGCGTGCCTTCGCTGCCGATGAACAATTGGCTGAGATCGTAGCCGGAGTTGTCCTTCGCCAAACCCTTGAGCGAGGTCAGAATACTGCCGTCGGCAAGCACCGCTTCCAGCCCAAGCACCTGCGCCCGGTACATGCCGTAGCGCAGCACACGGATGCCGCCGGCATTGGTGGCGACATTGCCACCGACGGTGGCCGTGCCGCGCGCTCCGATGTCGACGCCGAACAGCAAGCCGGCCGCATCGGCGGCTTCCTGCACCGCTTGCAGCGGCGCGCCGGCCTCGGCGATGATGGTCGCCGCCTCGCGGTCGAGAGCTTCAACGGAAGTCATGCGCTCCAGCGACAGCACAGCTTCGCCGGGTTGGATGCGAGCGCCGCTGGCAAGCCCGGTCCGGCCCCCCTGGACCACAAGCCTCTGCCCCGCCTCATTGCACAGGCGCAGTATGTCCGACACCTCGCCGGCAGTGCGCGGTCGCAGCACGACCTCCGGCCGCGCACCGGTCTTGCCGTCGGGGTCTTCCCTGTAACGCGGCCCGGCCTCATCTGCCGAGACGATCGCCGACCGATCCAGCCGACCCTCAAGTCGCGACAGAAGTTCGGCGGTTCGCGAGGAGAGGGCGCTCACGGATGCTATTGGCGCGCAGATATCGATGCAACGCACGCGAAGACCGCTGAGGNGTTCGCGAGGAGAGGGCGCTCACGGATGCTATTGGCGCGCAGATATCGATGCAACGCACGCGAAGACCGCTGAGGATTGCAGGAGCGGCTTGACGCGAATTTCGCTGGAAAGAAAACATGCGGAAAACCCGCCAAAAATGCAGTCGGTTGCTGTCGCCATGCACCGCTCCTGTAACAGGTCGACCATAGGCGCGGACCGCGTTTTGTCAAACTGTGGCAGTTGGTGATGGGTGGCTCGACGCCTGCGTTTCGGCGCGGACCACCTTGATGTCGGCGCCTGCCGCCCATGCTCCGATATCGTCGCGGCGTAAGGCCGCAGCCATCATGTCCGGAAACAGATCCGGCGTGCAGGCGAAGACGGGAATACCAAGGGCTGCTACCGAGCCTGCCATTGTTGGATCGTAGCCGGGCCGGCCTTGATCGGTCAGCGCCAGAAGCACGACGACATTTACGCCGGATCGAACCAGCGCTGCCAGTCGCCGCAGCAGTTCCTGGCCATTACCGCCTTCATAGAGATCGGTGATCAGCACCAGATGCGACTTGGTGGGCCGTTCGATACGGTCGGCGCAATAGGCGACCGCCTGATTGATGTCGGTGCCGCCGCCAAGCTGCACGCCGAACAGCACCTCGACGGGATCGCTGAGCTCTTCGGTCAGGTCGACGATCACCGTATCGAAGCAGACAAGCTTGGTGCGCACAACCGGCAGCGAGGCCATCACAGCCGCGAAGATCGAGGCGTAGACCACCGAGCTTGCCATCGAGCCGGACTGGTCGACGCAGAGAACGACCTCATCCAGATCGACAAGCCGGCGCTGCTTGCGCATGAAGCCGACCAGTTTCTCCGGCACGATGGTCCTATGCTCGGGTTGATAGTGGCGAAGGTTCGCCGAAATAGTGCGCTGCCAGTCGATATCGCGTGCACGCGGGCGGTTGGTGCGTCTCGATCGATCGAGAGCGCCGCGTATCGCCTCGGCGGTCTTCTGCTCCAGCTTCTGCATCAGCTTGCCGACGATATCGGCAATGATCGTCCGGGCAATGTCCTTGGTCTTGGCCGGCATGACCGAGCGCAGCGAAATCAGGTCGGCGACGAGATTGACGTCCGCCTCGATCGCCTTGAGGAATTCCGGTTCCATCAGCATCTGCTTCAGGTCCAGCCGTTCGAAGGCGTCCTTCTGGACGATCTGGACGACCTGCGCCGGAAAGAAGGAGCGGATGTCGCTCATCCATTGTGCAACGCGCGGCGCCGACCGGCCAAGGCCGCCACGCCGCTTGCGTGGGTCGGCAGAAGCGGCGCTAATGCCGTCGCCGTAGAGAGCGTCGAGTGCCGCCGAAAGCCGTTTGTCGTCGCTGGAAAGTGCCCCAGACGTTTCGTCATCGGCGCCGATCGCCAGTCGCCAGCGGCGCTCCCTTCCGCCATCGGCAGTGAGCGGGCCGGGTTCGTTCATTTCGGCCTCGTCATCCATTGCCGGTTTCTCCGTTGAGCAATGGTCCAAGCAGCCCCAGGTGCTGGCGCCATGCCTCGCCGCCATCCGGCGTCGGCGTCAGGCCAGCCGGCAAGCGCGCGGCGCGGCCGAGGACCGCTTCGATCAGCCGGCGGCGTTCCATGCGATCCAGATTGGAAAAGACGCGGCGCAGCAACGGCAGGTGCGCGATGAAAGCATCTTCGTCCAGGGATCTGAGCCACCCATCGACCGCACCGCGCAGACCCTCGTCATAAATCAGCCGTTGACCGGCTGTGCTGAAGAAGCCTTCGAAGAACCCGGCCGCGTCAGTGACAGGCGTCCCCGGTGACAGGCGTCGCCCGAGCAGCCCGGCAGCGGCTTCGGCGGACAGGCGACCAGCTTCATACAGCAGGTGTGCGGCGCACCCGGCCAGCAGCGCCGTCGACCGTGACGCCTCCAGTACGGCCGCCAGCCCGTTGCGCCATCCGTCCAGCACGTCTTGGCCGGGTTCGACCAGCCTGATCGCCTCATCGGCCTTGCGCATCGCACCAACCAGTGTCGCGGCGGCCTGCTCATCCAGATCGCGCGCAGCGTAGGGAAGCGCGATCGCACCTTCGACGATCAGCCGCTCCATGAGGCCGGACAGCCGGTCCGTTTGCGTTTTGCGGGCCTCGCCGTAGCGGACAATGTCGGCGAGCGGCGGCACCGACGCCAGGATCTCCAGGCATTCACTGCTGCGCGCCGCGCGTGCCTCCAACGCCGTGAGGCCGGCAGTCGATGCTTCCGACAGGCCTGCAGTGATGGCGCTCTGGACCAGTGCCGCAAGCGTATCGAGCGTCGCCGCCGTTTCGATCATCTGGATCAGGCGGCCATTGGCAGCCTTTTCGATGGTCGGCCCGTAGATCAGGTTCTCGACCAGACGAACGGCATATTCCGGTTCCCACGCTAGGGTCCACCGCTCGCGGAAGGTGCCACGGCTGCGACCGGCATCGGTCAGTCTGCCCCAATGCACACCAAGCACGTGCAGCCGATGCAGCAATGTCGAGCGAAACAGCCCGCTCTCGCTTCGCAGGTCGACCGACAGTTCCCGCTCCAGCGCCTCGGGTTTTAGGCGCGCCGCCTTTTGGCTACGCTGCAGATCCTCGATCAGTGGCGCCAGCGGTGTGTCGGGCGGAATTTCGCCGACGTCCGAACCCAGAAGCAGCTCGGCCTCGACCAGCCCCCACAGCAACGCTTCGCCGTTGAAGAGGGCGGCGATCGCGGCGTCGCGCAATTCCTCAAATCCGGGTTTCGGTCGTTCGCGAATCGCGGCTAGCGTCCGGGCGAGCCGCTCCGCTTCGATCAACGAAGCGGTCGAGATCAGGTGACCCTTCGCCCGCAGCACGGCGGCGATCGTCGCAAGCCACAGGGTCGCCGCATCGCGCCGGCCGCGCGTGCGCCAGAGATGCTTGCACCAGCCCGGTGCGACGACGCCCGCGCCATAGCCGTATCCCCGCGCCAGGCGCGGTCCCGTCCACGGTGCCCATGTCATTGTGCTCTTGCGCCGGGCAATTCCCTTGATCAGGACCTGATCGTTTTTCTGAGTGTGGGTGGCCTGCAGCGCCGGCACATGCCATGCCCCGCAGACGACGGCGATCGGCCCGTCGAACTGCTTACGCGCCTTGGCGATTTCGAGCCGCATATGCGCCTCGCGCTTGGCTTCGAACTGCGCGATCGGACCCTCACCATTCCGCAGTGTCGTCATCGCATCGGCGATGGCCGCAAATATGGGGCCGGGTTCCGGGTTCTGTTCAATGATGTCCGACCACCAGCTTTCGCCGTCCTCATAACCGGCGGCGTGTGCCAGCATGGCTATCGGATCACGCGGAAGCGGAGCCGCGTCACCATCCTCGGGGGCTTGGGTAGCTTCGGTCGCATCGGTGTCCTCCGCGCCACCGATCGCAGCAGTGGTGAACCGTGCCGATGACGGCAGGTCGATAAACTGCAACGTCGCCTTATTGCCCACAGCCCAAAGCGCCGCCTGGTATTCGGGCGAGAACTCGGCAAAAGGCCAGAAGCTTGTCGAAGCCGGATCGTCCTCCGGATAGCAAAGGAGCGCCACAGGCGGCTGCATTTCGGGGCGGGCCAGCATGGGCAGAAGCTCAGAGGCGTCGATCGGCCCCTCGATCAGCACGGCGACCGGGTTCAAATCCTTCAGTGCCTGCACCAGGCTGTCGGCGGAACCCGGCCCGTGATGGCGTATCCCGAAATAGGCAATGTCGCCGTGGCCCATGGCGTCAGATCGCTGCGTTCAGCGCCGCGTAATAGCCGGCATAGTCGGCCCGCTTCTTGAGCACGGTTTCCAGATATTCCTCCAGCACCACCTTGTCCTGTACCGGATCCTTCACGATCGCGCCGACAAGGCTGGCGGCGAGACCTTCGGCGCCGAGCTTGCCACTGTCGAACCACGCCGCCTGGCTGAGCCCGCCAACCATCGTGGCGATCGCTTCTGCGGTCGACAGCGAGCCGGAAGGCGTCTTCAGCGTCACCTTGCCGTCGGCAGTCGCGCCGGAGCGCAATTCGCGGAAAATGGTCAGCACACGGGCGATCTCCTCGCCGACATTTTTCGGCACCGGCAGGTCGAGTCCGCCAGCCATCTCGTCGACCCGTTTGGAGACGATCGCCACCTCTTCGGCCATGTCTTCCGGCAATGGCAGCACCACGACATTGAAGCGACGCTTGAGCGCCGAGGAGAGCTCGTTGACACCTTTGTCGCGGTTGTTTGCCGTGGCGATAATGTTGAAGCCGCGCTGGGCGTAGATCGAGGTGTTCAATTCCGGGATAGGCATCATCTTTTCGGAAAGCACGGTGATCAGCGTGTCCTGCACGTCTGAGCCCATGCGGGTCAGTTCCTCCAGCCGGCAGAGCTTGCCGTTCTGCATGGCTCGGTAGAGCGGCGTCGGCACCAACGCTTCCTGGCTCGGGCCCTTTGCCAGTAGCTGCGCATAGTTCCAGCCATAGCGGATCTGGTTCTCGTCGGTGCCGGCCGTGCACTGCACGATCAGCGTCGAGTCGCCCATGATGGCGGCGGCAAGATGTTCAGACACCCAGGACTTGGCGGTTCCGGGAACGCCGAGCAGCAAGAGTGCACGGTCGGTGGCGAGCGTCGCTACCGCGGTTTCCATCAACCGGCGGCGACCGACATATTTTGGCGTTACCAAGGTGCCGTCACCGGCCTTCCCGCCTAGCAAATAGGTCAGCACAGCCTGTGGCGACAGGCTCCAGCCGGCAGGCCTCTGCCGGTCGTCATCGCGCGCCAGCGCCTGCAATTCCGAAGCGTAGGCCTGCTCGACCGGGAGGCGGATGGCTGCGTTCATTTTGCTGTTCTCCGGATTGGTCATGTGTTGCTTCCAGGCCCCGCCAGTGATGCATTGAGACGTAGAAGCCCGAGTGAAGGAGCCGCGGGCGGCACGCCCGCCGCGACCATGTCGTCGATCAATTTCGCTGCCGTGGTCGCGGTGGCAAGGAAGCCGATCGTCTCCAGTACATCGTCGAGACCCCGCCGCGCGGCGTCGTCTTTTCCGCCGGCGGCGGAACGCAGTGCGGCGAGCGCCTGTCCATTCGTCAGGTCGTCCCATTCCAGCCAGTCGACATCGATGCCTTCCGCCAGGTTGATCATGCCAAGATAAGTTGTCTCCTTGAGGATCAGCCTGATGAGGACACGCTTTCTGCGGCTGTCCAGGCGCGGCATGAGGTGAAGCACGAACAGCGCCGGTTTGCCGCCTTCGGCGATAAGCGTATCCGCCATCTGCGTAAGGGCGGCTTCGCTCCCTGAGGCGGCGACCATTCGTGCGATCAGGATGTCGGCTTTATTGTCGGCACCAAATTGCCAGCCTCCTATGAATTCGGCTTCCGTAGTGTTGAACCGTTCGGTAACGTCGACGAGGTTGCATATCTCGAACAGTTCGGCGCGGCGTTGCTCCTGCACTTGGGATTTTAGTTTTGCTGGAGTGTAGATCGTCCGGCGGCGGATGAAGCCCGATCTGCCTTCAGTGATAAAGGCGGCGAGTTCGGCTACGGGATCGTCCGGTCCACCGTCGCTCGGGCGAACGTGCTCTCCTAATCTTGCCAGCAGCCGGCCAGCCAGTTCGCGCACCTTGCCGGACCTGTCGGCGGAAAGGCTTTTCAGGAAAGGCACGTCCTCGGCACTCAGGCCGAAGCGCATAAGCTCGACCAGCGCAAGCCTGACTTCCGCCGGTTCGCCCGACGCCTTGGCTTCGATCAACATTCGAGCCGATGTCGGGTCGGTACGGCGCATATCGGCAAGGACCAAGCGTCGCGCGGCGGGATAGAACTCATCCCAGTTTTCCGCAGTCAGTTTCTCTTGTGGGGCAAGCCTTTCCCCGTTCATGCTTGCTTGCCAGTCTACCCATGGTGCGTAGACGTCCGGGCTGTTCTGATCCGAGGGCATCCAGTCCATGGGATGGAGCACAAAGCCGCGGCTGGCGACGAGCGCCGCCACGCGTGCCTTTCGCCTCGCGTCGGCGGCGTGCTTCAGAGCGGCTCTCAACAACGGCCGAAATCGTGCCGGCAGAATGGGCAGGGCAAGTCTGGGCAGCGGCGGACGACGCTTGAGTGTCGTCGGCGCGGCCGGCCGCAGCGCGACGTCGAGCGCTTGTGCTGCGATTGCCAGGAGCCGGCGCTCCTGTTCGTCGGGACTTGCACCGCCGGCGATTGCCTTCCATCCGGCCGGAGCCAGATCGAACGTAGCACCGCCGGTGATCCAGCAATCGCGCATTGCCGCCAGGCCTGTTTGCTCGCTTTCGTTCACGCCAGATCAAGCCTCCCGAACTCGCTTTGCGCCGCCAGAAGCTCAAGCCGGGCGCCGTTCCAGAGCGCTGCCGTGGCTGCAAGGTCGAGGCCGAGCAAGGTTTGATCTACCGCGCCGGCGATCGGCAAGGCGATCCCCTGCGGTTCATCCTCCGCCTGCCACCATGCCGTGCCCCGATCGTCGAGCAGGATAGCACCGGGCGGCAGCATGAGGGGACAATCGGCGATCCAGGGCGCGGCGTCCTGATGGGAAGCATGCGTGGCGAGCGGATCCTTCGCGGTGCCAAAAGCAAAATCGGGCCACGCGCCGGGCACAACCTCCCCCATGCGCTCCACCACGAGGGCGCGGAGCGGCAGGCGTGATGGATAAAACACCAGTCGGGCATTGAAACGGTCGCCTGGTGCAAAAGCGTTGGACCGGCGCCCGGCCGAAGCCGGGAAAAAGTCGAGCAGCACGGCAAATTGCGGGGTGGCGCTTTTCAAATCGAGCAGCCAGGTCGAATGGCTGACCAGACCATCGCGGCGGCTCTCGATCTTCTCGCCGAGAACTTCCCAGAGGCTTTCAACCTGTCTTGCATCCGGACTGCTGAGAACCTGTTCGCGGGGTTCCGACGTTGATACGAGGCGCTTCAGCTCGGGGTCGTCGGGCTCCGACCGCCACGCCTTGGCCAGCAGCACGAGCTTGCCGAGCTCGCGGATTGCCGCATCAGACCGTTCCTCGCTGCGCAGCGCCATCAGCCGCGACGGAATCTCGTCGATACGGCCGGCGAGCGCGGCTGCCTTCATATCGACCAGCCGCGCAGCAATCCGCCGGCAACGGTCGCTGCTGGCGTCGACAAACCCGGACAGACCGAGCCGTAACTGGTCGGCAATCCACTGGTCAAGCTCATCGAGCCCAGCCGACACTGCTTCTCGTGTGCTTTCCGCCCGCTTGCGCTGCGCCGCCTCGCGACGCTCCAGCGCCGCGATGTCTTCAATGGCGGTGCTCTCGTCGGCTTGTGAGGCTTCGCCGATGCGCTTGGCTTCCGCACCGGGTACCGGTTGCGCCGGCTGTGGCGTTGTCTTCCTGCGTCGGCCAAGCCAGTCATTCACCCATTCCGGCGTGGTATTGGCAGCGGCAAAACTGGCTGGCGCGGTGGCGGCAATCCACATCAGGGCCAGAGTGTGCTTGCATGGGAATTTGCGCGAAGGGCAGGTGCATTTGTAGCCGTGATCACCCGTGTCGACCACCACTCGATAAGGATTGGAGCCGGAGCCCTGGCATTCGCCCCAGATGAGCGCCTGCTGCTCATGCTTTTCGAGCCGCGGCCAGTTCGTTCGTTTGGTGAGCTTGGAGGCGGCGCTCAGCGACGCCTGATCGGGAGCAAGCGCCTCAATGGTTTTCAGATCGAATTCCAAGCCGCGCTTCTCCCCGCCCCGACGCAGTATAGATAGCGGTTTGTGAAGAATTACTATAGCTCTGGCATGGTGAAGATTGGCATGCCTTGGCCCTGTTTTGATGGGCCGGGACATGCCTCAGACGCAAATGGGGTCGACTGTTATTCGGCAGACAGAACGGGCTTTGGTAGCCGGCGGCCTAGGCGGAAGCGTTCAGGCTCTGCCCTTCAGGAACTCGATCACCATTGCCGCGGTCCAGGTGAAGCGATTGCCGCCGAGCGGCTCGCCGCTGAGGGGATCGTAATATTCGGCAAAACCGCTCTCGGCGATCAGCTCGAGACTGGATTGCGTGATCCGTTGTGCGATTTGGCTGTGGCCGGCGGCGGCAAGGCCGTCGGCGATCATGTAGTTGACCACCAGCCAGACCGGGCCGCGCCAGTAGCGCTTTGGGTCGAAGCGCCCATCCTCAGGATCGTGCGACGGGACGATGTAACGCGCTTTGCCGGCGATGCGCTCGATCGTTGCAGCGATGGTCGCTGCCCGGCTTTCCGGGATGGCCGAAAATACCGACAGAATGCCGCCGACCGACGCGCTGTCAACATGCTTTCCGGCCACTCGGTCGAAACAAATGTACTGGCCATGCGCGTCGCTCCACAGCCGTTCCATTGCCGAAAGCCCCTTTTCGGCACGGGCGCGATTGGCTTCTGCGATTTCGGTTTCGCCAAGTGCCTCGGCGAGATCGGCAAGGTCGGCGGCGGAACGGATCAGGATGGCGTTGAAGCCGGGATCGACGACCTGGAATGGCGAGGCATCGTGCAGCCGGGCATTATCCCAGCCAAGCCCGCGGAAATGCTGCAACAGCCAGACATAGCGGTCATACTGTGCCTTGGTTGGACGATGCGCCGGATCGGCGTGCAGGATGTCGCGGCGGGTGTAGGGCTCGACGCCTTCGGTCGGCACGCGCTCGAACGCCTCGTCCCAGTCGATCGAGTTGTCGCGGCCGGACTCCCATGGGTGGATTATGGCGACCAGCCCTTCGCCGTCCGGGTCGCGATTTTCGTAGAACCAGCGGTGCCAGGCATCGATTTTCGGCAACAGCGCGCGGGCGCGATCGGCCGCCAGGGCCTTGTCCTTGGCCTGGTCGAACAAGCGGCGCACGGCAAAGCCGGCGACCGCCGGCTGGGTGATGCCGGAGGTGGCAGTCGGGCGGTTGGTTCGCCAGACCTCCGGCCCGGGGAAATAGCCGTCGCTCCAGACATGGAAGACGATGTGCGGCACCATGCCGTCTGGCCATTGGTGGGCGAACAGCGTGTCGATCTCGGTCCAGGCGCGCGCCTCGTCATAGTGGGCAAGGCCGAGCGCGGTCAGGCAGGAATCCCAGTTCCACTGAAACGGGTAGAGCCCCTTGGTCGGTATGGTATAGGTGCCTTGGTCATTTTCCCTGAGCACCTCGACGGCGCGGGCGATGGTTTCGTCGACAGCAAGAGATATCATCGGGGCGTTCGTACTTTCAGAATCGAAGGGGATCAAAGGGCGTTGGTGGTTTCGGGATCGAACCAGCGGACGCGATCGGGTTTGGGCGAAAGCCGCAAGTGATCGCCGACGGCGACCGTGGCATTCGATTCGAGGATGGCGCGGAACAGGCCGCCCTCGACGTCGCAGGTGACCAGCGTGTGCGGTCCGAGCGGCTCGACAACGCGCACGGTGGCGTTAATACCTTCGTTGCCGGCGTCCACATCCTCGGGGCGAATGGCGAATTCTATCGTCTGCTTGTCCGATTTGGGGCCGGGCAGCGTCAGCCCGGCGACGGTCCAACTGCCGTCGGCCGTCTTCGTCGCCGGGATGAAATTCATCGGCGGGTTGCCGATGAAGGAGCCGACGAAGCGGGCCGCCGGATTGCGGTAGACCTCTACCGGCGAGGCGGCCTGGACGATACGGCCCTGATGCATGACGGCGATGCGGTCGGCGAGGCTCATCGCCTCGACCTGGTCGTGGGTAACGTAGATGGTGGTGGTCTTGGACGCCGCGAGCACACCTTTGAGCTCGGCGCGCATTTCGAGCCGCAGCAGCGCGTCTAGGTTGGACAGCGGCTCGTCCATCAAGATCACGTCAGGCTCCATCGCCAGGGCCCGGGCCACAGCCACGCGTTGGCGCTGACCGCCGGAAAGCTGGCCCGAATAGCGCTTCAAAAGCTGTTCGATATGCATGAGCTCGGCGGTGCGGTTGACGCGCCCGTCGACCTCCTGCTGCGGCAGCTTCTTCATGCGCAGGCCGAAGGCGATATTCTCGAATACCGTCAGGTGCGGAAACACGGCGTAATTCTGGAACACCATAGCGATGCCGCGTTCGCGCGGCGGCAGATGGTCGACGCGACGGCCGCCGATCCAGACCTCGCCCTGGCTTGGCGTTTCCAGCCCGGCGACGATCCTCAGCAGCGTGGTCTTGCCGCAACCCGAGGCGCCAAGCAGCACCATGAATTCCTGGTCGGCGATGGTCAGGTCGATCGAATGCAGCGCTGTGAAGCCGCCGAAACGTTTTGCCACCTGCTTGATGACGATCTCAGCCATCGGCGTTCTCTTTTGTGCGCGTCATCGGTTGGCGATCCCCCACATGGCGAACAGATATTTGCGAACGGCGAAGATGAAGATCAGCGCCGGAATGACCAGTGCCGCGCCACCGGCAAATTTGAGGTAGAGCGGCGATTCGCCGAGGCTCTGCAACAGGAAGGCAGTCAGCGTCCGGTTCTCTATGGTGAGCACTGCGGCAGCAAACACCTCGTTCCAGGAGATGGTGAAGGCAAACACCGCCGACGCCGCGATGCCCGGCAGCGCCAGCGGCAGAATGACTTTTCGGAATGCCTGCAATCTCGTGCAGCCGAGCGTCCAGGCCGCCTCCTCCAGCTCGACGGGAATGCCGGAGAACAGCGAGAAGGTGATCAGCACCGCAAACGGCAGCGCCAGCGTGGTGTGGACCAGCGCCAGCCCGATCGCGGTGTCGTCGAGGCCGGTGCGGATGAACATCACCGCCAGCGGCAGCGCCAGCAGCGGCAGCGGGAAGGCGCGGGTCATCAGCACAAGGAAACGGAACGTTTCCTTGCCCGGGAATTCGAAGCGCGACAGCGCGTAGCCCGCGGGTGCGCCGAAGCCGATCGAGAGGAGCATCGTCAGCGTGGCGACGAGAACGGAGTTCCACAGCGCCTTGGCGACGCCGGCGAAATTGATGAAGAAAGAAAGGCTGCCGAAATCGAATGACGGGAAGAAGCGCTTGGGAAAGGCGGTCACCTCTTCCGGCGACGACAGCGCGTTGACGATCAACAGATAGATCGGCAGCAGCACCCAGACGCAAAGCAGGATGACCGTTGCGACCAGCAACCAGTTGCCGGCTTTGCGGGCCTCAGGCGCGGCGATCGAGAGCTCCGCGACAGTGCTCATATGCGAGTCTCCTTCGGCACACGCAGCACCCGCAGGAAGAACAGCGTGAAGCCGATCGAGATGGCGAGGATGAACAGCGCCATGGCGGCGGCGACATTGTGGTCCTGCAGCGTGAACTGCCAATTGTAGGTCTCGCCCATCAGCACCGGCAGATTGGTGCCGCCGAGTGCTGCAACCACGGCAAAGACCTCAAAGGCAAGGATGACGCGCAGGATGATCGAGGTCTGCAGGCTTGGGCGCAGCAGAGGCAGCGTGATCTTGATGAAGCGCTTCCACGGGCTAGCGCCAAAGACCTCCGCCGCCTCGTAGTATTCCCGGGGGATCAGCCCCATGCCGGCGACCAGAATGACCATCATGATGGCGGTCGCGCGCCAGATCTCAGCCAGCGCCACGGCGATGAAGATCGTCAGCTTGCTCTGGTAGCCGAGGAACATAACCGGCCTGTCGATGACGCCGAGATTGGAGAGCAAGGTGTTCAGGAAGCCGGACTGGTCGAAGATGGCGAGCCAGATCAGCCCGGCGGCGAGATCGGAGATGCCGAGCGGAATAGCGAAGATGTAAAGCGCAGCGCTGCGCCCGGTTTCAAGCCGCGACACCACCGTTGCCATCAGCAGCGCCATCACCAGTTGGATCGGCACGACGATGGCGCTCAGCAGCAGCGTATTGCGGACAGTGACCGGAAACTTCCAGCTGCCCGCCATGGTGCGGAAATTGTCGAGCGTAAAGCCGCCGTCGCGGGTGAACGCCTCGAAGGCGACCAACACGAACGGGTAGAGGAAAAAGACACAGAGGAACAGCGTCGCCGGCGTCAGCAGCAGATAGGGCAGGGCCTTGCTGTGCATGGAGCGCTCTCTATTCGAAGCTTCAAAAGGGGTGGGCGCCCGGCGCGCTGGAAATCCGGACGCCCGGGAGGATTCTTAATCGACCGGGCAGGCGCCTTGCGAGGGCTTGTCGGGCGCCCAGCATGGCGCCTTCGCCTGGTCGATGATCGCCTTCAGCGCCGTCGCCTGTTCGTCGAGCACGCCGTGCACATCGTCGCCGCCGAGCACGATGCGCTCGAAGCTGTCGGTGTAGACCTGGTTGAACTTGCCGCCGAGGCCGCCAAGTCCCATCGGCAGCAGCGCCGGCAACGCATCGGGAGCTCCGGTCATGGTGGCGATCACTGGGCTGAAGGCCTTCACCGAGGCCGGCATGTCGTCGGGCAGCTTGACGTCGACGATGGGGAAGAAGTTTGTCGCCTTCACCGTCGCGATCTGGGTTTCCGGTTTCAGCATATAGGCGACCAGCGCCTTGGCCTTGTCCATGTCAGGCGAGGTCTTCGGGATAGCGACACCGGCCACCACCGGCATGTAGCCGCGGCCTGCCGGGCCAGCCGGCGCCGGGAAGGCGACAAACTCGTCGGGTTTCTGGTTGAAGGCGTCGGCGAGGCGCGCCACGTGATCGAATGCCACCCAGACTTCGCCGGTCAGCAGCGGCTCCTGCATGAAGGCATAGTTGGTCGAATTCGGGTTGGTGTATTGCCACAATTCCTTGAACTTATTCCACGCCGTCTCGGCCTCCGCCGAGCGGAATTTCGTCACCATCGAGCCGGTATACGATGGAAGGAGAAAACCCTCGAAGAAACGGTGCTTCAGCCCTTTCGGGCCGGCCGGAAAACCGAATTTGGGCGAACCGGTCTTTTCAGCGATGTTTTTCGCCCACTTGATCAGTTGGTCATAAGTGATGGTGTTGAGATCGGTGCCGGCCGGCAGATATTGCAGCGCCTGTTTGTTGGCCGCCATCAGAAAGGTGGCCTGCATCCATGGCAGGTACTTCTGCTCGCCGGTGCCGAGCATGCCGAGCTTCTTGTAGGTCTCGTTGACCTTGACGCCACCGAGATCGACGCCAGAGAGATCGACAAGGTTCGCGCCGACGGTGGAGAAGTCTCCGTGCAGGCCGCCGAGCACGCCTATGGTGCCGGAGCCGGCCTGCAGTTCGGCCTGAAGGCGGGTGAGCCAGGGCCCGTCCTCGGCGACCTGATAGTCGACCTGGCCGTCAAACCCCTTCAGCACTTCGCTGCGCATCTTCTGTGTCTCTTCCACTGGTCGCGCCTGTGTCGACCAGAACAACACCTGCTGGGCTTGTGCTGCGCCGGCAGCAAGCGACAACGCCAGCACCGCACCTGCCAATGTCCTCAACGCATTCATCGTCGTCTTCCTCCCTGGTTGTGCGCCGCTAAGGCGTCAGTTCCGTCCTGTGGGTGCCGGGCCATGGCTTGCCCGCGAGACAAGTGTCGGCCGGACCAGCCGCGTCAGTGGCGAGTCCGGCCTGTCGCCGATGACGGTCAGCAGCATCTCGCCGATCTCGCGCGCGCACCGGCGGATCGAGGCGTCGAAAGTGGTCAGCCCCGGCGGCGCATAGGCGGAGGCGGCTATGTTGTCGAAGCCGATCACCGAAAGGTCGCGAGGAATGGCAAGTCCGGCGCGCCCCGCCTCTTCCATCACAGTCAGCGCCAGCTCGTCGAACAGCGCGACAATCGCCGTCGGCCGCTCGGTGGCGTGCAGAAGCCGGTTGATTGCCTGGATGCGGGCACCGCGATCGAAACGCGGCGCCGTCGCCACATCGAGCCTGACGGACGGATCGCCCCGGCGGGCGATCGCGGCGGCGAGCCCGTCCTGTCTGAGATGGCGAAATGTCATCGGCTCGGAAATCGTCACCAGGCCGAAATGGCGGTGTCCGAGATCGTAGAGCATGTCGAAGGCCTCGCCGAATGCGTGCGCGCCATCGGTATCGAGCCAATGGTAGGCAAAGTCGCCGTCGAGCAGCCGGCCATGCGCGACGAACGGGAAATTGCGGTGACGCAGATAGGCAAGCCGCTCGTCGACCTCGGCGATGCGGGTGACGACGACCCCATCGGCGCGTCCGGATTCGACGACATGGCGAAGCACGGAAAGTTCCGACTGGCCCTGCGCCGCTGCGGCCAGGATCAGGTCGGAGCCGTGCGAAACCAACCCTTCGCCGAGCCCGGTGACGAATTCGCCGAGGAAGGAATCGACCAGATTGGGGCCGCGGATCGGAAGCACCATGCCGACAAAGCCGCTGCGGCCGGAGACCAGCGTGCGGGCTGCGGTGTTCGGCACATAGCCGGCCTGATGCGCAGCCTCGGTGACACGTTGGCGCGTTTTCAAGGCGATCTGCTCGTGGCCGGCAAGGGCGCGCGAAACGGTCGTGATCGACAGGCCGAGCTGCGCAGCAAGTTCCTTGAGGGTCGTAACGCGGGCCGGCATCGTTCCTCCCGAACGAAGTTTGAAACGTTTGTAATCAGTTCAAGCGAAATTGCAAACGTTTTAAATGGCGCGCGGTCGGTGTTGTTTCTTGCCCGTTGGTTAGCGCGGCCCTATTCGGCCCCGGCCGGCAAGCTCCTGGCCGGAGATTTAAACGCAGCGGTTGCTTGACTCGGGCGACGCCTTGTGAAAAATTTTGCAGCAACTGATAAAAATATCAAAGGGCGGAAATGGTTGGTTTTGGCAACGGCCTGCTGCGCGACGATGAGACCGGAATGGCAGCCCGTGCCGCCTGGCTTCACTATGCCGGCGGCCTGACCCAATCGGAGGTCGCCAAACGGCTTGGCCTGACCAGTCTCAAGGCGCATCGCCTGATCACCAAGGCCAATCAGGAAGGCCTGGTCAAAGTCTACATCGACGGCGAAGTCTCAGAATGCGTGGAGCTTGAGGATGAGTTGTCCGGCCGGTACGGCCTCGACTACTGCGAGGTGGTTCCGGACTTCGATGCCGAAGACCTGCCGCTCAAGGCGCTCGGCATTGCTGGCGCGCAGTTTCTCAAGCGCGAGATCGAACGCGGCGAAGAGGCGCTGATCGGCGTCGGCCACGGCCGCACGCTTGCCGCCTGCGTGGAATATCTGCCGCGCATATCGGCCGGCAGGATCCGTTTCGTCTCGCTGCTTGGCGGCCTGACGCGCAAGTTCTCGGCCAACCCGCATGACGTCATCCACCGCGTCGCCGAGCGGACTGGTGCGGAGGCCTATGTGATGCCCGTACCGATGTTCGCCAACACGGTCGAGGATCGAACAGTGTTGCTCGGGCAGAAAGGCGTCAGCGATGTCTTCGACCTCGCCAAGTCCGCCGACTTGCTCATCGCCGGCATCGGCACCGCCGAACGTGAGGCCTCGCTTGTCGCCACCGGTATGATCGAGAAGGGCGAGATGGAGGAGATCCGCCGCAACGGCGGTGTCGGCGAACTGCTCGGCCATTTCTTCGACGATGCCGGAAAGGCCGTTGCGACGACGCTTTCCGACCGGGCGCTGGCACTGGCGCGCGAAGACATCAGCAACCGCAGGATTGTCGCCGTCGCCGGCGGCAAGGTGAAGGTTCGCGCCATCAAGTCAGTGCTGGAGGGCCGTTATCTCAAAGGCTTGATAACCGACGAGCGGACGGCGCGATCGCTCGTGGAACAGACGCCGGTCGGGTAGCCGGGAACCATTTCGTTGAAACTACCCTGTGGAGGAGAAGAGAAATGCATGAGAAAGAGAAAGACCTCATCGACGCATTCCTGCGTGGACAAGTCGACCGCCGTGGGCTGATCAAGGGCCTCGGTGCAATGGGCCTTGCCGCCAGCACCGCCGGCACACTGCTCAATTTCGGGCAGACCCGCGCCCTGGCGGCTGATTTCGACTGGCAGGCGCATAAGGGCAAAACCATCAAGCTGTTGCTCAACAAGCATCCTTACGCCGATGCGATGATCGCCAACCTCGACAATTTCAAGAAGCTGACCGGCATGGAAGTCGTCTATGACGTATTCCCGGAAGACGTCTATTTCGACAAGGTTACCGCCGCGCTGTCGGCCAGCTCGCCCGAATACGATGCCTTCATGACCGGCGCCTACATGACCTGGACCTACGGCCCGGCCGGCTGGATCACCGACCTCAACGAATGGATCAAGGATCCGGCCAAGACCAACCCGAAATATGCCTGGGACGACTTCCTGCCAGGCGTCAAGAACTCCTGCGCCTGGAACGGCCAGCCGGGCGGCGCGCTCGGTTCGGCGGACGCCAAGCAATGGTGCATTCCGTGGGGCTTCGAGCAGAACAATATCACCTACAACAAGGGCATGTTCGACAAGGTCGGCGTCAGCGTTCCCGGCAATATGGATGAGATGGTCGCTACGGCGGCGAAGCTCACCAAGGACGTCGGCGGTGGCGTCTACGGCATCGGCGTGCGCGGCTCGCGCTCCTGGGCAACGATCCACCCGGGCTTCCTGTCGGCCTACGCCAATTTCGACCAGAAGGACCTGAACGTCTCGGCTGACGGCAAGCTGTCGGCCGCGATGAACACCGCCGAATCCAAGGCTTTCCACAAGCAGTGGGTCCAGATGATCCAGGAGAGCGGCCCGAAGGACTGGTCGACCTACACCTGGTACCAGGTCGGCACCGATCTCGGTGCAGGTGCTTCGGCGATGATTTACGACGCCGACATCCTTGGCTACTTCATGAATGGCGGCGACAACAAGATGGCCGGCAAGCTCGCCTTTTCGGCATTCAAGGCCAATCCTGCCGCCAAGGCGCCGACGCCCAATATCTGGATCTGGTCGCTGTCGATGTCCAACTTCTCCAAGGACAAGGACGCAACCTGGTACTTCATGCAATGGGCATCCGGACCCGAGCATGCATTGTTCGGTGCGACCAAGATGGACTTCGTCAATCCGGTTCGTCAGTCGGTCTGGAACGACGAGATGTTCCGCGAGAAGCTGAACAAGAGCTATCCGGGTTATGTCGAGATGTTCGACGTCTCGGCGCCGGGCGCCAGCATCAAGTTCACCCCGCAGCCGCTGTTCTTCGATCTCACCACCGAATGGGCGGCGACGCTGCAGAAGATGGTGGCCAAGGAAGTGCCGGTCGACGAGGGCCTCGACAAGCTGGCCGAGAGCATCAACAGCCAGCTCAAGGAAGCCGGGCTCGGCTAAGCCGCGGCCAAGGCTGACCCGTCCGCGGGCCAGCCTTTGAGATGTGATACGTTTGCGACGCGGTCCCGAAAGGTGCCGCCTGCTCGCCCGACCGGCCGCCTTGCTCCCTTGGGCGGCCGGGACGGCGAAGCAACAGGATGACGGAGCAGCCGATGACTGCGGCGACAATACAAAGAAACAGGCCGTCGGGCTTCAGGATCAGCAAGCGGGTGCTGCCCTATCTCCTCAGCCTGCCGGCCCTGCTGGTCTGCATCGGCATCCTGATCCCGTTCCTGACGTCGGTGGTCTATTCGTTCCAGCGCTACCGGTTGAGCCAACCCTGGGCGCGGCAGTTCAACTGGGGCGACAACTATATCTCTTTCTTCACCGATCCGAAGTTCTGGAACACGTTGCAGGTGTCGCTGCTCTACGCCGGCATCACCGTCGTGCTCGAGCTGCTTCTCGGTCTCGGCATCGCCATGCTGCTGCAGAAGCGCTCGACGCTGAACAACTTCATCTCGATCATGCTGCTGATGCCGCTGATGACGGCGCCGGCGCTCGCCGCGCTGATGTGGAAGCTGATGACCAATCCCGGTTTCGGCGTGCTCAGCTATCTCGCCAGCCTGATCGGGTTGCAGGATTTCCGCTGGGCCTCGTCTCCGTCGACGGCGCTGCTCACCGTCGTGCTCGTCGACATTTGGGTCTACACGCCCTTCATCATGATCCTGCTGCTTGCAGGCCTGCGCAGCCTGCCGACGCAGCCCTTCGAGGCGGCAGCACTCGACGGCGTGCCACGCAGCTTCGTCTTCTTCCGCATCACACTGCCGATGCTGACCCCCTACATCCTGACGGCGACCCTGTTCCGCCTGCTTGATTCCATCCAGCAGTTCGACATCATCTACGCCATGACGCAGGGCGGTCCGGGCGACACGCTGACCGTGTTCCAGGTCGAGGCCTATCTCAATTTCTTCCAGTCGACCAATGTCGGCCGCTCGGCGGCACTGATGATCATCCTGTGGGCGATCACCTATTTCCTCTCGAACATTTTCATCAAGAACTGGCTGCGGCTGCGCGAACGCGCCCGCGGCCAGGCATAGGAGGCTGGCGTGGAACACACCTCGCTTCTCGAACGCATCCTGCGCGGCATTGCCCTGGCGCTGGTCGTGATCTTCTTCATGTTCCCGATCGTCTGGATCCTGATGATGTCGTTCCAGACCAACGAGACAATCCTGCGGATTCCGCCGCAGCTTGTCTTCGAGCCGACGCTCGCCAACTACACTGCCTTGATCACCGGCAAGCTGATGACGGCGGCCGGCACGCTCGATATCGCCTTCATGCGCAACCTCTGGAATTCCGTCTTCCTGTCGGTCACCTCGGTTGCCGTCGCGTTGCTGCTCGGCGTTCCGGCGGCCTACGCCTTTGCGCGGCACAAATTCCGCGGCTCGGAGGACATTGCCTTTACGCTGCTGTCGTTCCGGTTTGCGCCGGCGCTGCTGGTGCTCCTGCCGCTCACCCTCTATTTCCAGAAGCTCGGGCTGGCCAACACCTATATCGGGCTGATCTGGGTCTATCAGCTGATCTGCCTGCCGTTGATCCTGTGGATCGTGCGCGGCTATTTCGAGGACATTCCCGCCGACATCGAATACGCCTACCGCATTGCCGGACATTCCTGGTTTGCCACCTTCCGCAAGATCGCGCTGCCGCTCGCCGGCCCAGGCATTGCCGCTGCCGGTCTGCTCGCCTTCATCTTTGCCTGGAACAATTTCGTTTTTGCGCTGGTGCTCGCCTCGGCCGACAAGCAGCCGGTGACGGTCGGCGCGCTCGCCTTCATCACCTCCTCGGGCATCCAGTACGGCCAGATCTCGGCGGCGATCGTGCTGTCGATCACGCCAACGCTGGCGCTCGCGCTCTATGCGCAACGCTATCTCGTCGAAGGCCTGTCGCTTGGCGCGGTGAAAGGATAGTCCGATGGCAAGCCTCGAACTGCGAAACATCGTCAAGCGCTATAAAAGCCAGACTGTTCTCGACAATCTGTCGCTGACCGTCGCCGACGGCGAAACGCTGGTCCTGTTCGGGCCGTCCGGCGCCGGCAAGACCGTGCTGCTGCGGCTGGTGGCCGGCGTCATCGACCCCGACGAGGGAAAGATACTCATCGGCGGCGAGGACATGACCGATCTCGACGCCGAGTTCCGCGGCGTCGGCATGGCATTTCAGAACTTCGCGCTGTTCCCGCATATGACGGCGTTCGATAACATTGCGACGCCGCTGCAGGCGAAGCACTCATCGCAAGGCACGATAAAGACCGGCGTCGAGAGCGTCGCCAAGCTGTTGAAAATCGGCCATGTGCTCAGCCACAAGCCACGGGCGCTGTCCAACGGCCAGAAGCAACGCACCGCACTTGCCCGCGCCCTGGTCGGCTCGCCGCCGCTGCTGCTGCTCGATGATCCCTTGCGCAACGTCGATGCCAAATTGCGCTTCGAAATGCGGCTGGAATTGCCAAGACTGCTGGCGGATCGTGGCGCGACCGTCATCTATGTCACCCAGGACTACAAGGAAGCGATGGCGCTCGGCGACCGCATCGCGGTGATGTCGCAGGGCGTCGTCAAACAGCTCGGCACGCCCGAGCAGATCTATCGCGAGCCGGCCAACGTCGAGATTGCCCGGCTGTTCGGCGACCCGACCATCAACCTTCTGGACGTCAAGCCGGCGCGGGACGCCAAGGGCATCTATGTCGGCCTGTCCAACGTCCAGGTCCATCTTGCCGGCGCGCATGAGGCGGCGGTCGGCCGCGACTGCGTGATCGGGCTGCGGCCGGAGGCGCTGGCGTTTGTCGATGAACGCACGCCCGGCGCCATCCCGGTGACGGTCGAGGCCGAGACGCCGCTCAACGAGAAGATCGTCACGCTGGTGCGCACCGTGCGCGGCCGTGAAATCCTGGTTTCGCGTCCGTCCGGGACACCGGGCCAATCCGAGGGCAAGGTCTACATCGCCGTCGACAGCAAAAGCGCCCTGCTGTTCGATCGCACAAGCGGCGAGCGCATCGGCTCGAAAAACGTCGTCAATTTGCGCAGTGGAGAAGCGGCATGAGCCCGAGCGCAATCACCGTTTCGGGCGTCGACAAGTTCTACGGCCCGATTGATCGCGGCGTGCACGCCGTCAAGAACCTGACGATGGAAATCGCCAAGGGCGAGATCGTGGCGCTGCTCGGCTCGTCCGGCTGCGGCAAGACGTCGACGTTGCGCATGATCGCAGGCTTCGAAGAGGTCTCGCGCGGTAGCATCTCGGTTGCCGGCCGCAAAGTGCACATGCTGCCTCCGGTCAAGCGCAACGTCGCGATGGCCTTCGAGGGCTATTCGCTCTATCCGCCGCTGACCGTGCGCGAGAACATGGCCTTCGCCCTCAAGGCTGCCAGGCTGGCGAAGAGTGCGGTCGATGCAAAGGTTGCCAATATCGCCAAGTTGCTTGAGATCGAGGACATTCTCGAGCGCTATCCGAGCTCGATCTCCGGTGGCCAGCAGCAGCGCGCCAGCCTCGGCCGGGCGCTGATCCGCGAGGCCGACCTGCATCTGCTGGACGAGCCGATGGGCCAGCTCGAGCCGCAGCTTCGCGCCGTGCTGCGCGGCCGCATCAAGCATTTCATCAAGGAGCGCGGCCTGACCGCGATCCTGGTCACCCACGACCAGACCGAGGCCAATGCGCTGGCCGACCGCATCGCCGTCATGGAGGGCGGCGTGCTGCAGCAGTTCGATACGCCTGACAGGCTCAAGGAGCGGCCGGCAAACCTGTTCACCGGCACCTTCGTTGGCGAGCCGCCGATGAATGTCTTCGAGGCCTATGTCGGCACGGCTGCCGGCAAGATCAGTCTCAAGCTGCCCGACGGGCTTTCGCTCGACTACGACAAGGATGCGTTCAGCGGCCCGGTTCGCGACGAATTGCTCAACCGGCAGCGCGTCGTCATCGGCGTCAGGCCCTATGCGGTCCGCCGCTCGAAGGATGGTGTGCCGGCGACGGTTTCGGCCAATCAATGGCTCGGCGACCAGACCCATATCGCCGCCGATTTCGCCGGCGGTTCGCTGGTCCTGGTCGAACATGACCGAACCCGCTTGGAGCTTGGCGCGCCGATCAAGATCAGCATCGATCCGAAAAACCTTCACGTCTTCGATCAGGCGAGCGGCAATGCCATTTCGCACGGCACGGAGCTTGCTTGATGCAGGATGTGCTGATCGGCATCGACGCCGGCACGTCTGTCATAAAATCCGTCGCCTTCGACACGGCGGGCAGGCAGATCGCGTCCGCCGCGCTGCCCAATAAATACGAGACACTGCCGGGCGGCGGCGCCGAGCAGGACCTGACACGCACCTGGGCCGATACCGCGACGACCTTGCGCGAGCTTGCCGATAAGGTGCCGGATCTCGCCAGCCGGACCATTGCCATCGCCGTGACCGGGCAGGGCGACGGTACCTGGCTGATCGACAAGGATGGCGAGCCGGTTGCCAAGGGCTGGCTGTGGCTCGACGCGCGCGCTGCCGCGGTCGTCGAGGAGATCCGCGCGCGGCCGGAGGACCGGCTGCGCTTCGAAAAGACCGGCAGCGGGCTCGCTGCCTGCCAGCAGGGATCGCAGTTCGTGTTCATGAAGCGCCACATGCCCGCGATGCTTGCCAATGCAGCGACGGCGTTCCACTGCAAGGACTGGCTCTATTTCAAGTTGACCGGCCACCGCGCCACCGACCCGTCCGAGGGCACCTTCACCTTCGGCGACTTCCGCACGCGCGGCTATTGCGATGATGTGCTCGAGGTACTCGGCGTCACCGATCTCCGGCATCTGTTGCCGCCCATCGTCGATGGCACCAGGCAAAGCACCTCGCTGTCGGTGGCAGCAGCCGATGCGACTGGCCTGCTCGCCGGCACACCGGTCGTTCTGGCCTATGTCGATGTCGCCTGCACGGCGCTCGGCGCCGGCCTGTTCGATCGCGAACGCAAGCCGGGATGCTCGATCATCGGCTCCACCGGAATGCATATGCGGCTTGCCGAAACGCCGGACGAGGTTCTGCTCAACGAGGCTGCAACCGGCTACACGATGACGATGCCGGCACCCGGCGTCTTTGCGCAGATGCAGTCGAACATGGCGGCAACGCTCAATATCGACTGGGTCCTTGGCCTCGCCTCCGGCATTCTCGCCTCGCAAGGTATTACGCGGACCAATGGCGAGATGATCGCGCTGGTCGACCAGTGGATATCGTCGTCCGAGCCAGGCTCGCTGCTCTACCAGCCCTATGTCTCGGAGGCCGGCGAGCGCGGGCCGTTCGTCGATGCCAATGCCAGGGCCGGCTTCATCGGCATTTCGTCCAGGCACGGCTATGCCGACATGGTCCGCGCGGTGTTCGAGGGGCTGGCTTTCGCGGCACGCGATTGCTACGCCGCCATGGGGCCACTGCCCAAGGAAATCCGCCTGACCGGCGGAGCGGCCAGGAGCCCGGCTCTGCGCAAGATCCTGGGTGCTGCGGTCGGAGCCGACATTCGCACCAGCGAACGCGAGGAGGCCGGTGCTGCGGGCGCCGCAATGATTGCTGCGGTCTGCGTCGGCCAATACGCATCGATGGACGATTGCGTCAGCGAATGGGTCACGCCTTTGCTCCGTACGGCCGAACCCAGCGATCGGAAACTTGCCGCTGCCTATGAGGCGATGGCTCCGTCCTACACATTGGCGCATGAGGCGCTGCGGCCGGTCTGGCGCTCGATGGCCGCGTCCAGGCAAACCGACGTGAATTGAGAAGAGCATGCCCAAGAAAATTGCGATCATCGGCGACCGCTTCATGCTTCCGGAAGTGTTTCGCGAGAAAATCGAGGCGGCCTGCGGCGACAATCTCGACATCCGCAGCATTGAGACCGCTTGGCCCGACGAGCCGATGCAATTCGGCAATGCCGCGCTTGGTCTGGACAAGGTCAAGGAGTATTTCGGCGATCCCGACGAGGTGGTGGATTTCATCGGCGACGCCGAAATCTTCGTCACCCAGCTTGCGCCGCTCTCCGAAAGCATGATGCAGCGCCTGCCCACGCTCAAGCTGGTTGCGGTCTCGCGCGGCGGACCGATCAACATCGACATGGCCGCCGCCAAGGCCCACGGCATTACCGTTGTCAATGTGCCCGGCCGCAATGCCAGCGCCGTAGCCGAGTTCACCATCGGCGCCATTCTCGCCGAAACGCGGCTGATCCGCGTCGGCCACGAAGCCTTGCGCAAGGGCGAGTGGCGCGGCGATCTCTACCGCGCCGACCGTACCGGCCGCGAGCTCAACGAAATGACCGTCGGCGTCATCGGCTACGGCAATATCGGCACCAGGCTGGTACGGCTGCTGCGCGCCTTCGGCTGCCGCATCCTGGTCTGCGATCCCTATGTGCAATTGAACGCCGAGGACCGCAATGCCGGGGTCGAACTGGTTGCGCTGGACGATCTCCTATCGCGCTCCGATGTGGTCACGCTGCATTCCCGGGTCACCGAGGAGACGCGCGGCCTGATCGGCAAGGACGCCATCGCCCGGATGAAGCCCGGCGTGATCTTCGTCAATACCGCGCGCGGACCGCTGGTCGACTACGATGCGCTCTACGAGGCGCTCGTCTCGGGACACATCGGCAGTGCTATGCTGGAGACGTTCGCCGTCGAGCCAGTGCCTGCCGACTGGCCGCTGTTGCAACTGCCGAACGTGACGCTGACGCCGCATATCGCCGGCGCGTCGGTACGCACCGTGACCTACGCGGCCGAGCAGGCGGCCGAGGAAGTGCGCCGCTTCATCGCCGGTCTGCCTCCGGTCAATCCATGCTGACGACAGGGCATAGAGCGAGATGAGCGGTGAAACCGAAATCGTCGACCTCTTCGTCATCGGCGGCGGCGTCAATGGCGCCGGTATCGCGCGCGATGCGGCAGGCCGGGGGCTGTCGGTCATTCTTTGCGAAAAAGACGATCTCGCCGAGGGCACCAGTTCGCGATCGGGAAAGCTCGTTCATGGCGGTTTGCGCTATCTCGAATATTACGAGTTCCGCTTGGTGCGGGAGGCGCTGATCGAACGCGAGGTGCTGCTCGAATCCGCGCCGCACATCATCTGGCCGATGCGCTTCGTGCTGCCGCACAGCCCCGATGACCGGCCGGCCTGGCTGGTCCGGCTCGGCCTGTTCCTCTACGACCATCTTGGCGGCCGCAAGCGGCTGCCGGCCACGCGTACGCTCGACCTGCGCACCGCGCCCGAAGGCGCGCCGATCAAGGACGCCTTCAAGCGCGGCTTCGAATATTCTGACTGCTGGGTCGATGACGCTCGCCTGGTCGTCATCGACGCGCTCGACGCCGCTGAGCGCGGAGCCAGGATATTCACCCGCACCGCCTGCATAGCCGCCCGTCGCGAAAACGGCCTGTGGTCGATCGAGATGCGCGACGGTCGAACCGGCGTCAGGACCACAGTCCGGGCACGGGCGCTGATCAACGCCGCCGGACCCTGGGTCGACGACGTCATCAACCGCGTCGCCGGCCAGAATTCCAGGCGCAACGTGCGCCTGGTCAAGGGCAGCCACATCGTCGTGCCAAAATTCTGGGAAGGGCGGCAGGCCTATCTCGTTCAGAACAGCGACAAGCGGGTGATCTTCATCAATCCCTATCAGAACGATCTGGCGCTGATCGGCACCACTGACATTCCCTATGACGGGCGGCCGGAGGACGTGACCGCCGATGCGAGCGAGATCGATTACCTGATCAAGGCAGTCAATCGCTACTTCAAGCGCCAGCTCGCACGAAGCGACGTCGTCTACTCGTTTTCCGGCGTCAGGCCGCTCTATGACGACAATGCCGACAATCCGAGCGCGGTGACCCGCGATTACATATTCGAACTCGACGCACCGGCTGGGCAGGCGCCGCTGCTTTCGGTCTTCGGCGGCAAGATCACCACCTTCCGCAAATTGGCCGAGCACGCGCTCGACCGTATCGCCCCGTTCTTTCCGAAAATGGGCAAGCCGTGGACCTCGAAAGGGCACCTGCCGGGCGGCGATATCGCCAATGCCGATTTCGAGCAGTTTCTGGGCGACCTCGGCCATGAATTTCCCTGGATGCCGGCATCGCTGGTCAAGCATTACGGCAGGCTCTACGGCACAAGGACGCGCGATCTGGTCGGCGCGGCCACCTCGCTCGCCGAACTGGGCCGGCGCTTCGGCAAGGATTTTTTCGAGCGCGAAGCCAATTACCTGTTCGAGCATGAATGGGCCGAGACCGCCGCCGATATTCTCGAAAGGCGCACCAAGCACGGCCTGCATCTGTCCGCCGCGGAAAGAACCGCCTTCGAGGACTGGTGCTCGAGCCGGCTGGCAAAGGCCGGCTGATGGCCTTTACGCTTTCGCTCAACACCAATCCGCTGGTCAACCGCTTTGCGGAGCCGGACGACCTGATCGACGCGATCGCCTATCAGATCGGTATCAGGGACGTCCAACTCACCCATGAATTCGTCAATCCCGGCTGGCCGGCGGCGACGATCGCCAAATTCGTCCGCCTGTTCCGCTCCGCGCTCAACCGCACCGGTGTGCGCGTGACCTCCGCGATGACCGGCCCTTACGGCCGGCTCAATCATTTCGGCCATCCCGATGCCGACGTGCGGCGCTACTACGTCGACTGGTTCAAGACCTTTTCAGAAGTTTCGGCCGAGCTCGGCGCCGCGGGCATGGGCACGCAATTCGCGATCTTCACCCACCGGGATTACGACAATCCTGAACGTCGCGCGCGGCTTTTCGACATCGCGCTGGAATGCTGGCGCGAGGTCGCCGAGCATGCCAAAGCAGCCGGCTTGACCTACCTGTTCTGGGAGCCGATGTCGGTCGGCCGCGAATTCGGCCATACGATCGAAAGCTGCCGGGCACTGCAGCGCGAGATCGAAGCGGCCGGCATGGCCGTCCCGCTCAAGATGATGGTCGACATCGACCATGGCGACGTGACCTCGAGCAATCCGGCGGACACCGACCCTTATGCCTGGGCCGAAGCCTTTCCCAGGCAATCGCCGATCATCCACGTCAAGCAGTCGTCGATGAACAAGGGCGGCCATTGGCCGTTCACTGCGACCTACAACAACGACGGCCGTATCACGCCGGAAAAGCTCCTTCAGACAGTGCGTCGCGGCGGCGGCGTCGACAACGAGATCTGCCTGGAATTGTCGTTCCGCGAGCGCGAGCCCGTCGACCACGAGGTCATCGCCATGATCCGCGAGTCGGTCGACTACTGGGCACCATTTATCGAGACCGGCAGGGCCGATCTCTTGCCGCGAGCATGATCGGATGAGCAGGAGCTGAGGCAGCTCCTGCTCAGAACCGGAATACGTCAGCCAAATTTCGGATCGAGGCTTCCGGACTTGTAGCGCTTGGCCATTTCCGACAGCGGCAGCGGCTTGATCTTCGGTGCGTTGCCGGCGGTGCCGAACTGCTCGAAGCGCTCCTTGCACAGCTTCCGCATCGCGGCCATTGCCGGCGTCAGATATTTGCGCGGATCGAATTCGCTCGGGTTCTCGGTCAGCACCTTGCGGATTGCGCCGGTCAGCGCCATGCGGTTGTCGGTATCGATATTGATCTTGCGCACCCCGTGCTTGATGCCGCGCTGGATCTCTTCGACCGGCACGCCCCATGTCGGCTTCATCTGGCCGCCATATTTGTTGATGATCTCCTGCAACTCCTCTGGCACCGAGGACGAGCCGTGCATGACGAGATGCATGCTCGGCAGACGGCGGTGGATTTCCTCGATGACGTTCATGGCCAGCACAGCGCCGTCCGGCTTGCGGCTGAACTTGTAGGCGCCGTGGCTGGTGCCCATGGCGACGGCCAGCGCATCGACACGGGTGTCGCGCACGAATTGTTCGGCCTGCACCGGGTCGGTCAGCAGCTGGTCGTGGCTGATGACGCCCTCGACGCCATGGCCGTCTTCCTGCTCGCCGCCGCCCATCTCAAGCGATCCAAGGACGCCGATCTCGCCTTCCACCGAGACGCCGCCCCAATGCGCCATGTCGACGACGCGGCGGGTGATGCCGGAATTATAGGCGTAGTCGGCCGGCGTCTTGCCGTCTTCCCTCAGCGATCCGTCCATCATCACGGAGGTGAAGCCGTGCTGGATCGCGGTGACGCAGGTCGCTTCGTTGTTGCCATGGTCGAGATGCATGCAGACCGGGATATCGGGATGGATTTCGACCAGCGCGTCGATCAGCTTGGCCAGCACCACATCGTTGGCGTAGGCTCGCGCGCCGCGGCTCGCCTGCAGGATAACCGGCGATTTGGTCTCCTCGGCTGCCTCCATGATGGCGAGGCCCTGTTCCATATTGTTCATGTTGAAGGCAGGCACGCCGTAGCCGTATTCGGCGGCATGATCGAGCAATTGTCTCAGTGTGATGCGAGCCACTCAGTAGTCTCCCGTATCCGGTTTCGAGCCAGTGTTTGCGGGCCGTTCGGTTGTCGTCGAGCCCCTGATGCTTCTGGCCGGATTTCCGCGGCACCGCAACCGCTGGGCGCTCGGCCGGCAGCAATTCTTGTTACAGGACGCGAGCAGAAGCGTCATGATATCCCATGGAGATATAACATTATCACAAAAAATTTGGTGGCTTGTGCGACGTTTGCTGTTATATCTCGGAACCGGATTGCACGAGGAAGCCGCGGAAATGAAGAGCGACGGCCGTCGGCAAGGCATCATGGATTTTCTGATGGACATCGGCACCGCCAGTGTCGACGATCTTGCCTCACGCTTCGGCGTGTCAAAGATGACTGTCCACCGCGACCTCGACGAGCTCGAGGAAAGCGGCTTCCTGCGCAAGGTGCGCGGCGGCGCCTCGATCCAGCCGAGCAGCCTTTTCGAGAGCGATTTCCGCTACCGCCAGCGGCTGGCCGGCGACGAAAAGAAGCGCATCGCCGCCGCTGCCGTGACGATGATCGAACCGGGTCAGACGGTGATCATCGACGACGGCTCAACCGCGGGCGGCGTTGCTCGGCATCTTGCCGATCTGCGTCCGCTGACGGTGATCTCGAACAATCTGGCTGTCATCCAGGATTTGGCGGGCGTTGCCGGCATCAACCTGATTGCGCTCGGCGGCCAATACAACAAGAAATTTCACGGCTTCTTCGGCCTGCTCGCCGAGGACACGCTGAAATCATTGCGCGCCGATGTCGCGTTCCTGTCGTCATCGGCCATCCATGGTGCCTCTGCCTTTCACCAGGATCAGGAAGTGGTCCAGACCAAACGGCTGATGATGGCCGCAGCAGCGCGCAAATATCTGCTGGTCGATCATGGGAAATTCGGCCGCACTGCCTTGCACTTCCTGACAGATCTCAAGGCCTTTGACACGGTCTTCACCGGCCGCGAGCCGCAGCCGCAGATGCGCGCCGCGCTGGATGGTGCCGGCGTTTCGCTGACAGTGATCGCAGAATAGGAGGGCACGCATGGTTTATTGGGTCGGCACCAGCTGGAAAATGAACAAGACGCTCGCCGAGGCGATGGCTTTCGCCGAGGCGCTGGCGGAGTTCGTCCCCGGTTTCGACGAGCGCATCCAGCCTTTCGTCATCCCGCCCTTCACGGCGATCCGCGAGGTCAAGAAAGCGCTGTCGCCGACGCGCATCAAGGTCGGCGCGCAGAACATGCATTGGACCGACGCCGGCGCCTGGACCGGCGAGATCTCGCCGGTCATGCTGAAAGACTGCGGGCTCGACATGGTCGAGCTCGGCCACAGCGAACGGCGCGAGCATTTCGGCGAGACCGACAAGGCTGTCGGGCTGAAGACTGCGGCGGCGGTGAAGCACGGTCTCGTGCCACTCATCTGCGTCGGCGAGACCTTGGCTCAACGCGACAGCGGGCAGGCCGCTGCGGTGCTGGCCTTGCAGGTGCACGGCGCGCTGCAGTTTCTCGAAGGCGCGGCGAAGGCGGCGACGATCCTGTTTGCCTATGAGCCCGTCTGGGCGATCGGCGACAAGGGCGTGCCGGCCAGTTCGGACTATGCCGACAGGCAGCAGGCGCTAATCAAGAAAATCGCACGCGACCTGCTGCCGATGGTGCCGCCGGTGCTTTATGGCGGCAGCGTCAATCCGCAAAATGCCGCCGAACTGGTCGGCCAGCCCAACATCGACGGCTTGTTCATCGGCCGCTCGGCCTGGCAGGCGGACGGCTATGTCGACATCCTCAAGCGCGCCTCGGCGGCGATCTGAATCATCAAACAGGAAGGAAACGGAACATGAAAATTGCCATTGGAGCTGATAGCGCCGGCAAGCCGCTGCTCGACGTCATTGCCGCTCACCTCGCTACCAAGCCCGGCCTCACGGTTAGCGACCTCAGCCAGTCGGGCTACTATGCCGACCTGTCACAGAAGCTCGCGCAGACCATCCTGGACGGCGAAAACGATCGCGGCATCCTGTTTTGCGGCACCGGCATCGGCGTATCCATATCCGCCAACAAGGTGCCCGGCATTCGCGCCGCACTCACCCACGACACCTATTCGGCAGAGCGCGCCGCGAAATCCAACAACGCCCAGATCATCACCATGGGCGCGCGCGTCATCGGCCCGGAACTGGCCAAGTCGATCGTCGACGCCTGGCTCGCATCGGAATTCGATGAGAAGGGACCATCGGCCGGCAATGTCCAGGCCATCGACAGGCTCGACGCGGCGAAGCGGGGCTAAGCCAGACTGTTCCGCATCGCCCTGATGATCGTCACGGCCGACGCGGCGCCGGGGTCCATATGCCCGAGCGAGCGCTCGCCGAGCCGCGATGAGCGGCCCTTGGCGGCGATCATGTCCTTGGTCGCCTCGGCACCTCGTTCGGCCGCTGCAAGTGCAGCCTCCAGGCTCTCGGACAGGCTCTTGCCGGCTTCCTGCGCGGCACCCGCTGCTTGCGCCGCCGGCAGCCAGGCGTCGACCATGGTCTTTTCGCCGAGCTCGGCCTTGCCGCGATCCTGGATGCCTTGCGCCATCGCCCGGAGCATGGCGATGATGTCAGCGTCCTCCAGAATTGCCTTGCCTTTGACGGCGGCGGCACCGCGCATGAAGGCGGTCGCATAGAGCGGGCCTGACGAGGCGCCGACCGCGTTGAGGAAGGATTTCGCCGCAGTGTTGAGCAGCGCCGTCGGCTCGGTCGCCGCGAGGTCGAGTTGCGCTAGTGCATCGCGCGCAGCACTGAAGCCTAGTGCCATGGCGATGCCATGGTCGGCGTCGCCGATGACGCCGTCGAGTTGGCAGAGCCTGTCCTTGTCGGCGTCGATCGCCGCCGCGATCTCATCGAACATTCTTTTCAAGCCGACTGAATCGATCGAGGTCATGATGCTTTCTCAGCCGGCGCGGAACATGGCGCAGTCGCAAGGATGGTCGAGCATCGCCTGCAACTCGCCGTCGAGATGCATCAGCGTCACCGAGGCGCCGGCCATTTCGAGAGAGGTGCAGTAATTGCCGACCCAGGTCGCGTGGACGGAAACGCCGATCTCGTCGAGCCTCTGCTTGACCCGCCGATTCATGATGTAGAGTTCCATCAGCGGCGTCGAGCCGAGCGAATCGACCAGCACCGCGACCTTGTCGCCGCGCGCCGGCGCCATCTCGTCGAGGATATTGTCCAGCATCTCGTCTGTGATCTCGTCGGCGGTTTTCAATTTTCCGCGCGCGATGCCTGGCTCGCCATGGATGCCCATGCCGATCTCCATCTCGTCCGGTCCGATCTCGAAATTGGGCCGGCGGGTCTGCGGCAAGGAGCAGGGCGACAGCGCCACGCCCATGGTGAAGGTGTGATCGTTGGCCTTCCTGGCGATGCGCTCGCACTCGTCGAAAGAGAGCATTCGGTCGCAGGCGGCACCGGCGGCCTTGAAGATGAAGAAATTGCCGGCGACGCCGCGTCGCTTCTGCCTCTGGTCGCGTGGCGCCGAGGCGACATCGTCGGTGGTCAGCACGGTACGCACCTCGATGTCGTCCATTGCCGCCATTTCGGCGGCCATGTCGAAGTTCATCACGTCGCCGGCATAGTTGCCGTACATGAACAGCACGCCGGCGCCACCGCTGGCCGCCTTGGCGCATTCGAGGATCGGGTCCGGCGGCGGCGAGGCGAAGACATTGCCGATCGCGGCCGCGTCAGCCAGCCCCTTGCCGACGAAGCCGAGGAAGGTCGGCTCATGGCCCGAGCCGCCGCCGATGACAAGGCCGACCTTGTCTGGGCGCGGTCCGTCGCGGGCGATAATGGCGCGCGGACTGCCGTCCGCGCTTCTGAGGTGGCGCGGATGCGCAGCCAGGATGCCCTCCAGCATCTCGTCGACGGAGCGATTGCCGTCATTGATGATCTTCTTGGTCTGCACCGGCATCCTCCTGCTTCGTGAGATACTACAGCGCCTTACCGGGATTTCCACCCGGCGGTGGAGGTTTCACGCCGCGATGTGTTCGCGTGCTGCCAGCAGTTGCACGCAGGCACTGGCCGCCTCTTTGCCCTTGACCTTGAAATGCTCGAAGAAGAAGCGGTGATGGTCCGCGCTGTCATGGTAGTTGTGCGGCGTCAGCACCGCCGAAAGCACCGGCACGCCAGTCGACAATTGCACATTCATCATCCCGTCGATGACCGCGCTTGCAACAAACTCGTGCCGGTAGATGCCGCCATTGACGACGAACGCGGCGCCGAGGATAGCGGCATAGCGGCCGGTCACGGCAAGCGTCTTTGCATGCAGGGGAATCTCATAAGCGCCAGGCACATCGAAGACATCGACGGCAAAGCGTTTCTCTCCGAGAACCGCCAGTTCCGCCTCGAATGCTTCAACGCATTGGTCGACGATATCGGCATGCCAACGCGCGCGAATGACGGCAACGCGGATCGTTTCATAGTCGTTGTGGGAATGCTGATTCATGGGTCCATCCTTCCGTTTCGAACCAGAATCAGGACGCACGATACGGAGTCCGAACCGCGAAAGCGGACCGTCTTCCATTTCGTTCTCTTCCATCCGGACTGTGACCGTCGGCTCCGGAATCACACCGGATCTGCTGACCCCTCCGGCTAACCGGAAAGCGCTCGCGGGCTTGGGCCGAGACCCTTACCGCCGGTGGGGACTTTCACCCCGCCCTGAGAACATTGACGGCGTTTGTATGGAAGGGCCGGAAAGCGCTGTCAACCACCGGCGTCGTCGTCGATGGCGCAGAAATAGCGATTCGTTTCGACCTGGTCACCGTTGAGGGCGAGGGAGGAGAGCGTCAAATGGCGATCACCGGTAAGGCAGGCAGCACCTTGTCCAAGGTGATGGGAAATTCACGCACTCGCACGCCGGCCGCGTTGTAAACGGCGTTGGCGACAGCAGCCCCCGCACCGCACACGCCGAGCTCGCCGAGACCCTTTGCGCCAAGCGGGTTGGCCTTGTCGTCGTCTTCCTCGAGGAAGGCGACCTCCATATCGGGGACATCGCCATTGACCGGCACATGATACTCGGCAAGATCGTGATTGACGAAGTGGCCGTAGCGCGGGTCGAGCACCGTCTGCTCCATCAGCGCTGCACCGATCCCCCAGGTCATGCCGCCGATGATTTGCGAGCGCGCGGTCTTGGCGTTGAGGATACGGCCCGCGCCGATCACAGCCAGCATCCGGCGCATCCGGATTTCACCGGTATCGCAATCGACAGCGACCTCTGCGAAATGCGCGCCATAGGAATGCTGCGAATAGGTCTTGTATGACTGGGTGGTGGCGCCCGCGGCTACGGAGCCTTCGGCTTCGAGCCCGTCGGGAGAGATCCCTCGGATAAGATCGGCCAGGCTCGCCGATCGCTGGCCGACCCTGACCTCGCCGTCGGCAAAGCTTGCCTCGGTGGCGTTCGCGCCGCGCAACGGCGAGGCTTCGTTCGACTGCGCCGCCTCCAGGATCCGTTCCTTGAGGACGTTGCACGCATTATACAAGGCCGAACCCGCACTTGCTGCGCCCCAGGACCCGCCGGAGCCGGCGGTACGCGGGAAGCGGCTGTCGCCGAGCTCCACCTTGACGGACGAGATCGGCAGGCCGAGGCTCTCGGCGGCAATCTGGGTCAGGATCGTATAGGTGCCGGTCCCAATATCGGTCATGTCGAGCCGCGCCGTCACCCGACAGTCCCGGTCGATCGCAACCCGCGCCGTCGCCGCGCCGATATAGTTCGGACGGATCGCCGCCGCCATGCCGTGGCCGATAAGCTTGCGGCCCTCCCGAGTTCGGCCCGGTGTCGGGTTTCTCCGCTCCCAGCCGAAACGGCGGGCGCCTTCCTCCATGCAGGCGACGAGATTGCGGGTGGAGAACGGCACGCCGCGCTCGGGATCCTGTGCCGGTTCGTTGCGGATCCTGAGTTCGATCGGGTCCAGACCGGCGCGCTCGGCGAGCTCATCCATGGCGCATTCGAAAGCCAGCATGCCGGGCGCTTCGCCGGGCGAGCGCATCCATTCGCCGCGGTTGATGTCCAGCGGAACCAGGCGATGGCGGGTGAGACGGTTCGGCGCGGCGTAGAGCGAGCGCGCAAAAACTGCCGTTTGTTCGCAGTACTCCTCGAAGCTGGACGTTGCGGACCAGACATCGTGCGCGATCCCGGTGAGCCGCCCGTCAGTGTCCGCGCCGAGACGTACCTGTTGGACCATCTCTGCGCGATGACCGGCATTGGCGAACATCTGTTGTCGCGTCAGCGCGATCTTCACGGGGCGCTGCAGCACCTGCGCTGCAAGTGCGGCCAGGATCGTGTCGGCATGGGCAATCAGCTTGGAACCGAAGCCTCCGCCGATGAAGGGGCTGACGATGCGCACTCGCTCGAGCGGGATGCGAAGCGTGCTGGCGACCCCGGCCCGGAAGTTCGCGAGGGTCTGCGCCGATGTACGGATCGTCAGCTCGTTGCCTGACCAGGCAGCAAGCGTCGCATGCGGCTCCATCGGATTGTGATGTTCGAAGGGGGTCCCGTAGGTGGAATCGATCTTGATCGGCGCCGTCGCAAAGGCGCGCTCGAAGTCGCCGACCACGCTGTCGGTCTCGAAGCCGGCATTGGTCCGCTTTGGCGCGTAGGCGTCGGCGATATGTCCCGGTAGATCGTAGAGGCCCGGCTCCTCGTCATAGCGTACTCTGATGGGGCCCGCAGCAGCGCGTGCCGCCTCGAACGTCTCCGCAACGACCAGCGCGACCGGCTCGTCGTAATACCGTACTCGATCGCTGTTGAGCGCGGGCCGGGGGCGCGTGAAGACCTCCGGCACCGTTGGCGTGACCGTTGGGCCGAAATCCGGCTGGGCCGGCGCATTGCGGTGCGTGATGACGAGCAGCACTGCCGGCGCCCGTTCGGCTTCGGTCGTGTCGATCTCGGCGATGCGGCCCTTGGCGACGGAGGCGCCGAGAATGTAGCCATAGGCTGTACCATCCAGCTCATTCTCGTAAGCGTATGTGGCGCCGCCCGTCACTTTGAGCGGACCGTCGATGCGGTCGATCGGCCTCCCGATGATGCCAGCATCGGGACGAGGTTTCATCCTTGAATGGGTGGCGGAGCCGGGCAGTCCGGGTATGGTCTCGTTCATAAGTCACCTAAAGATTTTTCATCTGGAGTTCGGAAGCATCGAGGCCGCGACGACGCCGCTTCCTCGCACCTTTATGTTCGTCGCGCGGCGGCCGGAGCTCACGCGGCGATCTCGCCGAAATACTCGCGAAATTCGACCAGCCTCCCTGTCGGGCCGGCCCGGATGAGGATCGCATGCAGGCCAGTGTAGGGCGCGCCACCGATTGTCCCGCTCCCGCGGTCGCAGACGATGACCCAGTCGGCGGCGAAGAGCTTGAGATCGACGGTCGATTTCGTGATCCTGTTTCCCTGCGCCTGATGCGCGGCGGTCCAGGCTGCGAGTGCCCGCTTGCCTTCCGGTGGTCCGTGTCGGCCTCGTTGCTCGCCGACAGGGAATTGGAAGGTCATCGTCTCATCGCAACAATCAAGGAATGCCGTCCAGTCGCCAGAGGCCCAGCCGGCAAAGAAGGCGTCGACGGCGGCCTCGAGCCCGTGACGAGCTCCCGGGTCGGATGTGGCGCCCCAAGCTGCTGCGGCAGAAACAAAAAGGCCGCCACCCGCGGCGGCAACGGCGCGTCGCGTGAGTTTCATATCGATCTCCTGCTCGTCGCCTGCATCTGGGAACCGCTGTTCGGGGTCGTCGTCTCTGTCATCGTGTCACCTCACGCACTCTCGACGGCAGCAGCGAGCGTGTGCCGCATCGTCCGTTTCGCCAGCGGGATCTTGAAATCATTGGCGCCATGCCCGACAGCTCCGGCGAGCGCGGCTTCGGCCGCGTCGATAAAGGCACCGTCGGACGCCGACGCTCCTGCGAGCGTGCGCTCCGCCTCCGTCGCGCGCCAGGGCTTGGCTGCCACGCCGCCCATGGCGATCCGAGCACTTCGAATACGGTCGCCGCCTTTCTCGACGATTGCTGCCACGGACACCAGCGCGAAGGCGTAGGAAGCACGGTCGCGCACCTTGCGGTAAAGCTGCCGGCCGGGTGGCGGCGGCGGCAGGACAACCGCGACGACCATTTCGCCGTGGCCGAGCACGGTCTCCACCTGGGGCATCGTCTCGGGCAATCGATGGAAATCGCCGATCGGGGTCGTACGGGTCTCGCCGCCGGGCGAGACGGTCTCGATCCTGGCGTCGAGCCCGGACATGGCGACCGCCATGTCAGAAGGATGGACCGCGATGCAGGCTTCGCTCGCGCCGAGTACGGCGTGCATGCGGTTGAAGCCCTGAAGTGCCGCGCAGCCCGAACCCGGCTGGCGCTTGTTGCAGGGCATGTTGCGGTCGTAGAAATAGGGGCAGCGCGTGCGCTGCAGGAGATTGCCGCTGGTCGAGGCCTTGTTGCGTATCTGGCCGGACGCTCCCGCCAGCAGCGCTTGCGTGAGCATCGGGTAGCGCGACCTTACCCGCGGGTCGGCGGCGAGATTGCTATTGCGGACCTGGGCGCCGACCCGAAGCCCGCCTTCCGCCGTCTCCTCGATCCGATCAAGCGGCAGCCGGCTGATGTCGACGAGATGCGCTGGGCGCTCGATCTCGAGCTTCATCAGGTCGAGCAGGTTGGTACCGCCGCTGATGAACTTGGCGTCCGGCCGGGCCGCAACCGCGGCCGCCGCCTGCTCAGCACTCGTCGCACGTTCATAAGTGAAGGACTGCATTGCTCATGCCTCCTCTGCCGCGTCGCGGATTGCAGCGACAATGTTCGGATAGGCGGCGCAACGGCAGATGTTGCCGCTCATCCGCTCGCGGATCTCGGCATCGGTGAGAGCGACGGAAGCCGCTGCCACGTCGGCGCTCGCATGGCTTGGCCAGCCGGCCCGCGCCTCGCCCAGCATGCCAACCGCCGAGCAGATCTGGCCTGGCGTACAGTAGCCGCACTGGAAACCGTCGCGGGCGACGAAGGCGGCCTGGACCGGATGCAGCCGGTCACCCTCGGCAAGGCCCTCGACCGTGGTGATCTCGTCGCCTTGATGCATTGCGGCAAGCGTCAGGCAGGAATTGATCCGGCGCCCATCGACGAGCACCGTGCATGCGCCGCACTGGCCGTGGTCGCAGCCCTTCTTCGAGCCGGTGAGGCCGAGATGGTTGCGCAGGGCGTCGAGCAGCGTCGTCCGCGGGTCGAGCTCGATGGCAAGATCCTTCGCGTTGATCCGTAACGACATCGTCATCGTCGGTAGTGGTGAGGACGACGCAGCCGCTGTGACGGTCTCGGCCGGCTCGGCGTCAACCGGTAGTCCGGTAGCCAGGAGCACCCCGGTCGCAACACCGCCTTCCAATACCATTCGACGCGTCGGTCCGCTCCTGTTGTCCGTTTTGGCCATGCATGATCTCCCAGTCGCAATGAAGCGCAGACGGCAACTTGACCCGAGCGAACCCTCGGGTTCTGTCACCCAACGACACTGGAGGTGGGAGTGCGGGCGGCGGCTTTCTTTCAAGAAACCGGCGGCACTATCAGGATTCTGGAGAAGAATTCACCCGATAGGCACGAGGCGTCATGCCCCTCAGACGTCGGAAGGTCGTGGTGAAGTGGCTCTGGCTTGAGAAGCCGAGCCGAAAGGCAATGACACCGATCGACAAACCCGTTTCGCGCAGCAGCGCCTCCGCTCGCCGCACCCGTTCCTCGATCACATAGGCGTAGGGTGCAAGGCCGGTCGTCGCCTTGAAGCGACGCGCAAAACTGTCGACGGCCATGCCCGCGGCGGCTGCCAGCTCGCTTAGCGAAATGTCGGAATTCATATGCGCATCGATGTAATCCCGAACGCGACCAAGTGCCCGGCGGCTGAGACAGCCGTGACGTACAAACCGCGGTTGCTCCCGGCTCAGGTTGGCCACGCGGAGACTGACGAGGGCGACCAGATGCTCGACATAGGCAGTGTCTGGCTTGTGGCCGAGTGCCATCTCGTCACGAAGCGAACTCAAGAGCGTGGCGACGACCGCGTCTTTCTTGTTTACCAGTATAGGCAGGTTCCTCAGGCGTTCGCATCCGGGAAGCCCGATATCGGGATCGATCCACAGGGCTGAATAGGAGAGGTTTACATCGCGATAGAAGCCCTGTCGTTCCGCGCCTGCCGGGACGAAGGTGAGGGCTCCGGGACGGTCCATTCCGTCGTAAAGGGATCGTGCCTCGTGCCGGATGGATGTATGGGACGTGCCGCCTTCTTCGGTCAGCACGATCAGATGATGAGGGGCTGTCCAGCGGAGCTCCGCCTCCCGGCACGCCCACCGCCGGTTGTCGAAGACGATCGAGGAGCTGACCCATGACGCGGTTTGCAGGGGCTCCGACTTCTCGTCCTGGCTCCGAACCCGTCCGTCACCAAGCAACGGTCTGAATGACATCGCGGTATCCCGCTGGTTCACTCGCCGAGCCGTGGGCAACCCCGGCTTCGAGCGTTGGGCGCCGCGCCGCCGCTACGCATACGGCCGTCCATGTGGGACAGGCAACGGGCGTTTTTAACCGTGCCGCGTTCAAGAAATCGTGAGATCAGGCAAATCCGGAGCGCCCTCTCGGCAAAGCGGATCATCCGCGCTCGGGAAACATCGCCCTCAGGCCTTCGCGCGAGGCCGTAGCGACACCGCGTTCGGTGATCAAGCCGGTGACCAGCCGCGCCGGCGTCACGTCGAAGGCCGGATTGGCCGCCGGCGTGGCTTCCGGCGATACGCGGACCTGGGCGATCTCTCCGGAAGCGGTCTTGCCCCAGACCAGTGAGACCTCGTCGGGCGAGCGCTGTTCGATCGGGATGTCGGCCAGCCCGTCGCCCACAGTCCAGTCGATCGTCGGCGACGGCAGCGCGACATAGAACGGCACGTCGTTGTCGTCGGCGGCAAGCGCCTTGAGATAGGTACCGATCTTATTGCAGACATCGCCGTCGGCGGTGGTCCTGTCGGTGCCGACGACGACCATATCGATCTGGCCGCGCTGCATCAGATGGCCGCCGGCATTGTCGACGATCAGCGTATGCGGCACGCCGTGGCCGGCCATCTCCCAGGCGGTCAATTGGGCACCCTGGTTCCGGGGTCGTGTTTCGTCGACATAGACATGGACTGGAATGCCGGCTTCCGTCGCCAGATAGATCGGCGCGGTGGCGGTGCCGTAGTCGACCGTGGCCAGCCACCCGGCGTTGCAGTGGGTCAGGATATTGACCGGTTCGCCCGGCTGCTTGCGCGCCGCGATCGCCTTGATGATTTCGAGCCCATGGGCGCCGATGGCGCGGTTGAGGCCGACATCCTCGTCGGCGATCTCGCCGGCACGCCGATAGGCAGCCGCGGCACGTTCTGCCAGGGGAAGCGTCAGCAGGAAGCGTTGCATTTCGTTCAGCGCCCAGCGCAAATTGATCGCCGTCGGGCGCGTTTCGTGCATGGTTGCCCAGACGGCGTCGAGTGCTGCATCCGACGGATCGTCGGCCATCTGCATGGCGACGCCATAGGCCGCGGTGACGCCGATCAGCGGCGCCCCGCGCACCCACATGTCGCGGATTGCCGTGGCGATGCCGGCGACGGAATCGATCTTTTCGATGCGGAAATCATGCGGCAGCCAGCGCTGGTCGATGATCTCCACCGAACGCCCGTCGTCACTCGGCCAGATGGTGCGGTAGTGGCGGTCGCCGACGTTCAAATCCTGCTCTCCCGTTCGATCAGCGCGGCCAACCGGTTGACCTCGTCGATGCTGTGGATCTGGCGCCGGTTGACGGCGAGGTGACGGCCGAATTTCAGCGCCTTTGCCTCACATCTGGCGCGCAGATCCGGATCGGCAATGGTCTCGAAATCGGCATTGTGGGCAAGGCCGAGAATTCGCCGGTGAACCTCGACGCCGGCAAAGCCGAGCAGATCGGTCCAGATCGAATGCAGCATGTGGTCTAGCGCCTGCTCGGCGCCAAGCCTGTCGCCCTGATCTTCGAACAGGCTCTTCTGGTAGAGCATGCCGGTACGCTCGGTTCGCCACAGATGCGAGAACTCGGCGCGAAACACCGACCATGTCTCGACCGTAACGCCGAGCAGATAGTCACGCATGGCGTCGCGGCTTCCGTCCTGTTCATGGCCGCGCTGCGAGAAGAACGCCATCCAGAAATTGGCGAGCAGCATGCCGACGTCGAAGGCGATCGGCCCGTAGAAGGCGAATTCGGGGTCGATCATCCTCGTTTCGATGTCGGTGACCATGATCGAGCCGGAATGCAGGTCGCCATGCAGCAGCGTCTCGGCATTGGCAGCGAAGATGTGCTTCATGCGCTGCGCCTCGACCTTGAGGTCGCGGTCGGCGCGCAGCTCGGCGACAATGCCATCGAGCTGCGGGCTGGTGTGCTGGTTCATCTTGGCATCGAAATACGGATCCGAGAAAACCAGGTTCTCGGTGATGTCGCAGAGTTCGACATTGTCGGCGAACAGTGCCAGATCGGCCTTGCGGTCCTTGGTCGCCATATGCAGGTCGGAGCCGCGAAACAACGTGCGGGCCATGAACAAGCCGATGTCTGTCGCGATGTTGGGCAATTGCCGGCCTTCGATCAGCGCCCGCCGCAGGATAATGTGCGGCGACAGATACTCCATGATGATCAGCGCCTGGCCTTCGTCGAAGTGATAGATATCGGGCACCGAACCCGGCGCCCGCGCCTGTTGCCGCGTCAGCGCATGGTATTCGAAGAAGGAGCGTTTTAGCGGCAGCGGCCAGCTGTCGCCGACCAGCCGGACGTAGGGCAGGGCCTGCTTGACGACGGCCGCACCCTCAGCACCCTCGACGATGAACACCAGGTTCAGATTGCCATCGCCGACTTCACGAACCTTCCACTGGCTCGTATCCTTGCCGATCTGCGAACACAGGGGCTCGTTGGCACCGAGACGGCCCGCCAGTGTCTCGACCGACAGTGCTTCGAACGGCGATTTCCCAGTCATCCTCACCTCCCGCTCATGTGCTCCGATGATAGCGGAGCCAACGCGGTCGGGCCAAGCTAGGAAGCCTGCTGGCAATTGTCAATCGTGTTGACAATTGCCGATATAGCCCATAGCGTCATGGTCAGGGAGGAACGAATGGGCAATGATGCCGTGTTCCGCGTCGACGGCCTGAGGAAATCCTTTGGCCATATCGAGGTGCTTGGCGGCGTCTCGCTCGAATTGCATGCCGGCGAAGTGACCGTGCTGATGGGCGCCAACGGCGCCGGCAAATCCACCCTCGTCAAGATCATCAGTGGCGTCTACGACCATGGCGGCGGCTCGATGTCGCTTGCCGGTCATGAGTTCGACCCGAAAACGCCGGCGGAGGCGATCCGCGCCGGCGTCGTCACCGTCCACCAGAACATTAATGACGGTGTCGTCGCCGACCTCGACGTCGCCACCAATCTTACCCTCGACAGGTTGAGCGGCAGCGGCGTGCCGACCCTGTTCAATCCAGGCCGGGTGCGTCGCGAGGCAAAGGCGGTGGCCGACCGCATGGGACTGGCCATCGACCTCAAGGCCCGGATCAGCGATCTCTCTCTGGCCGACCGCCAGATGGTGGCGATCGCCCGCGCCATGGCGCACCGGCCGAAAGTGCTGATCCTCGACGAGCCGACTTCCTCGCTGTCCAGCGCCGAGGCCGACCGGCTGTTCGCATTGCTCGACCGGCTTCGCCAGCAAGGCGTGGCCATCCTCTACATTTCGCACCGTATGTCTGACATCAGGCGGCTTGCCGATCGCATCATTTCGATGCGCGATGGGGTCATCTCAGGCATCTTCGACAAGAAGCCGCTGGATTACGAAGGTGCGGTCAACGCCATGCTCGGCCGCAAGATCCAGCTCGAGCGGATCGTCGCCAGGAATTCGGCCAAAGCAATTTTTGCCACGGACGGGTTGCGGGTTGCAGAAGGCGCCCGGCCGATTTCGCTGACCCTCGGCGACGGCGAGGTCGTTGCCATCACCGGCCTCGTCGGCGTCGGCAAGACCGCGCTCGCCGAGACGCTGTTCGGCCTGCGCCAGCCGCTGGGCGGGACCATGATGCTGAACGGGAAACCCTATGCGCCGGCATCGACCGGCGAAGCGATTGCCGCCGGTGTGTTTCTCGTCGCCAAGGACCGGGGCGAAAACGGCATCGTCGGCGACTTCAACGTCCAGGAGAATATCAGCCTGCCGTTCCACAGGCGCATGTCGCGTCTCGGCGTCCTCAAGCGCCGTATCGAACGCGCCATTGCTCGCCAGCAGATCCAGGAGTTGGGCATCGTCTGTCGCTCCGAGAGGGACGAGATGGCGTCGCTTTCCGGTGGCAATCAGCAGAAGGTGATGGTCGCCCGCTGGATGTCGCAGGCGGCAAGGCTTTTCATCCTCGACGAGCCGTTTCAAGGTGTGGACATCTCGGCCAGACGCGATATCGCCGCCAAGCTGCGGACCAGCGCCCACGGCCGCGCGACGCTGCTGTTCGTCACCGAACTCGACGAAGCCCTGGAGACGGCCGATCGCATCCTGGTGATGTCGGAGCAGACGATCGTCGGCGAGCACCGCAATACCGATGTCGATCTCGAGCGTCTGCTGGCCGAAGTGGCGGGCGGGCCTTTGCACAGCGCAGCCTGAGAGCGGGAAGACGATGAGAATTGGAATGGAGAGGGCATGAATTCGGGTCGGATAAAGACGGTGCCAGCGTGCGGGAGCGCTGAATGATCCTGCGCGACAATGCTATTCGCTACGGCTTCATCGTTCTGTTGTTCGGGCTGATCGCCTATTTCGCTGTTGCCGCCGATGGTTTCGTCTCGCCGCAAAGCGCCGTCTTCATCTTCCAGTCGGTCGCCATCACCGGTGTTCTGGCGCTCGGCGTCACCGCCACGCTGGTCGTCGGCGGCTTCGACCTGTCGATCGGCTCTGTCGCCACCAGCGCCATGATGGCGGCTGCCTATGTCATGGTGGTGCTGGGGCAGAACGCCGTCGTGGCGGTCGTCGTCTGTCTTGTGATCGGCGCCGTCGTCGGCCTGATCAATGGCTGGCTGATCGTCTATATGCGGGTTCCGGACCTTTTGGCGACGCTCGGCATGATGTTCCTGCTTGTCGGCCTGCAGCGCATACCGACCGAGGGCCGTTCGATCGCCACTGGCATGACCATGCCCGACGGCTCGGTCGCCAACGGCAGTTTCGGCGCCGCGTTCCTGGCGCTTGGCCGCCATCGCTTCGATTTCTTCATCCCGAACCTCATTCCGGTGTCGGTCGTCGTCCTGCTCGTGCTGGCGGTGCTGATCTGGTTCTTTCTCGAATACACGCGTTTCGGGCGCATGATGTATGCGGTCGGCAGCAACGAACGCGCCGCAGAACTCGCCGGCGCGCCTGTCAAGGCATACAAAATCTGGGCCTATGTGATTTCGGGAGTTTTTGCCTCGATCGGCGGCATTTTGCTCGCTGCCCGGCTTGGACGCGGCGACATCGCCTCGGGTAATAATCTGTTGCTCGACGCGGTGGCTGCGGCACTCATCGGTTACGCGGTTCTCGGCGCCGCCAAGCCGAACGCCTTCGGCACGGCTGTCGGCGCGGTGTTTGTCGGCGTGCTGTTGCAGGGCCTGACGATGATGAACGCGCCTTACTACACGCAGGATTTCGTCAAGGGCGTGGTTCTCGTGGTCGCCCTTGTCTTTACCTTCGCCCTTTCCGGCAGGGGCAGGAGATAGGGGTTCGACCGGGTCACATTTTGGGTTCAACAAGTGGAGGAAACGACGTGAACATCACAAGAAGGCTTTTAGGGAAGGCAGCGCTCGGGCTTGCCGGCGCAACATTGCTTATGCAGTTGCCGGCGATGGCGCAGGACAGGCCGGCGCCGTTCGACAAGCCGGGCGCCGTCAAGATAGCGCTGGTCCGCTATCTCTCGACTGGCGACTTCTTCCAGGCGTATCTGTCCGGCGTCGAGGCGCAGGCCAAGGCACTCGGTGTCGACCTGCGCGTGCTCGACAGCCGCCAGGACGCGGCGCTTCAGGCGGACATGGTCGACCAGGCCATCGCGCTCGGCGTCCAGGGCATCATCATCCAGCACGGCCTGACGGAATCGATGAAGGACGCCGCCCAGCGCGCGGTCGAGGCCGGCATCAAGGTCGTCGCCTTCGACGTCAATGTCGAAAACCCCAAGATCCCGCAGATCGAGCAATCCGACCGCGACCTCGCGCGCCTGGCGCTCGAACAGGCGGTCAAGGACAATGGCGAGAGCTGGAAGGCCGGCTATGTCTATGTCGCCGGCATCGCGCCGCTCGACCGCCGCAACGAGACCTGGGTCGAATTCAAGAAGAAATATTCGGGCATCAACGAAGCCGCCATGTTCGGCACGCTCGACAATCCGATCGCCAATTCGGTCGCCAACCAGGCCCGTTCGGTGCTATCGGCCCACCCCGACATCAAGGTGATGTTCGCGCCCTATGACGAATTCGCCAAGGGCGTGAAGATCGCGGTCGACGAAGCCGGACTGAACAAGGACATCAAGATCTATTCGGCCGACATCTCGACCTCGGACATCGCCGCGATGCGCGAGCCGGACAGCGCCTGGGCGGCAACCGCCGCCACCAACCCGGCCGTCGTCGGCCAGGTCTCGGTGCGTGCGCTGGCGCAGCTGTTGGCCGGTGAAGATCCCGGCCACAACGTCATTGTACCGCCGACGCTGATCACCCAGAAGGACCTCGTCGACAAGGACATCAAGAACATGGAAGACCTCTCGGCCAAGCTGCCGCAATTCGCCCATGCCGACGTCGCGATGCCGGCCTGGATGCCGAACCCGAACGCGAAGTAGTCTTTCGCTATAGGCAAAGGAAAAGAGCGGCTCGCGGGCCGCTCTTTTTGTTGGTCCGGTGTTTAGATCTACCTCAACGCCGCCGCGATGTTGCCGCCATCGACTGTCGTCACATCGGCGGTGGTCCGCTCGGCCAGCGCCTGATGCAGGAAGGCTTGGGCGACGTCTTCGGCCGTCACTTCCTGCCCGAGCAGGTTGCCGGACATGTACTCCTTCGCCGAGACGCCGCGCGCGCCCGAGCGGCTGGTGATCATGGCATCGGTCAACAGCCCCGAACGGATGCGGTCGGCGTTGACGGCATTGGAGCGGATGCCATGCGCGCCGTAGTCGAGCGCATATTGCCTGGACAGGAACAGCGTTGCCGCCTTGGGAATGCCATAGGCGCCGAACTTCGGCCCCGGATTGACCGCCTGCTTGGAGGTGTTGAACAACAGCACGCCGCCGGTGCCCTGTTCCAGCATGATGCGCACGGCATTCTGCGCCGCCGACTGATGGGCGAAGAAATTGAGTTCGAAGCTTTTGCGCAAGGTGGCGTCGTCGAGCTCGCCGATCCGGCCCTCCCAGGCAGCACCGGCATTGGAGACGAGAATGTCGAGGCCGCCGTAGACGTCGACCGCTTTGTCGAAGGCGGCGCGCATCTGCACCGGATCGGTGATGTCGGCGCCAATGCCGATCGAACCGTTGCCAGCCTTTTTTGCCGCCTCGGCAGCCCTTGACCCATCGAGATCGACGACGACGGCATGGGCACCGTTGTCGGCGAACAGCTTTGCCGTGGCAGCACCGATCGCGCCGGCGCCGCCGGTGACCAGCACCACCTGGCCGGTCAGCGGCTTCGGCTTGTTGGCGGCGAGCTTGGCCTGTTCCAGCGACCAGTATTCGAGCGGGAACAGATCGCTTTTGGAGAGCGGGCGGAAATCGCCGACGGCTTCGGCGCCGCGTACCGCCTCGATCCACATTTCGCCGACGTCCGAGGCAATCTTCGCATCCTTCAGCGTGCGGCCGTGGCCGAACATGCCGAGGCCGGGCACCAGCGTCAGCCGCGGCATCGGGTCGAGCATGGTGCGCTTCACGTCGTCGAGCGCATCATTGGTTTCGAAATAGGCGCGATAGTCCTTGGCGAATTTCTCGACATGCTGGCGGATGACGGATTTGTAGTCGCCGACCTTGTCCGCGTCGGGCGCCGGCAGTGCCATCGGTCCGGTTTTGATGCGGATCGACAGGTCGGGTGTCGACACGCCGCGTCCGGCATAGTCGGCAATTTTTGCCGAATTGATGAAATCGACGATCGCATCCGAGGTGCGGAAATCGCTGATCATCCGATCGAAGCGGCCTTCGCCGCGTGCCACCGCCACCGCGCCGCCCAGCATCGGCGCAATGTCCGCGGGCTTCGCCAGCCTGGCCGGCAGTGCCACTTTTTCGGTGCGCGGCTTGCCGTTCCCGGCGATGAAATCCTCGGCGACGTTCACATAATGGATCATCCGGTCATAGGCCTGCCTGGCATCGTCGCCGAAGGTGAAGATGCCGTGCTTGTCTAGGATCAGGCCTTCGACCGTCGGATCGGCGTCGAATACATCGGCGGCCGCCTTGGCCAGATCGAAGCCCGGCATGATGTAAGGCACGAAGCCCATCTTTTCGCCGAACACCTTCCGGCTCAGCGCTTCGCTGTCCTCCTGGTCGACGATGGCCAGGATCGCTGTCGAATGCGTGTGGTCGACGAATTTGTGCGGCAGGAAGGCGTGCAGCAGCGTCTCGACCGACGGATTGGGCGAGGACGGATCGATGAGGTTCGCCCGCTGCAGCGCGACCATGTCCTCGTCGGAGAGCTTCTTGAGCGACCGCGCCTTCAACAGCGCGCCGAGCTTGACCGCCGGCAGGCCCTGCGGCTCGATGACGCCCATGTCCCAGCCGCTGCCCTTGACGCAGAGCACGTCCCATTCGTCGCCGACAAGGTCGGTGGCCTTGGTCTTGCACGAGGTGTTGCCGCCGCCATGCAGGACGAGCCGCGGCTCGCCGCCCAGCAGCCTGGTCGTATAGACGCGCAGCGCCAGATCGCGGGCCACACCCTTCTTTGCATAGTCGGCGACCAGCTTCTCCGCCTCGCCGTCATTCCACAGGTTCTTCATGTCAGCTTCGTCCGATTTCTCTTTGTTGGAACAGGAATGCCGCGACACATTGATGCCAACGCGCCGGCGGCTGGAACTGGGTATCAGGCGACCTCTTCTGCTGTTGCTCCAGCGTGGTCGAGCAGCCGCCGCGCCATGCGCGCGCCGACGACGAGATGGGTGCAGAGCCCGCCGGCGATCGCCGCGGCGAGCGGTTCGAACTTGCTGTCCTCCTGCACCACTACAAGGCGCTTTCCGATCCTGCGCAGCGATGACAGCTCTGCCGAAATCAGCCGGCGGTTGTAGCTGCAGTCGAGCGCCTGGCCTCGGGCGTCGATGATCTGCCCGGCAATGACGCCGGCCGCACCCGCCTTGCGCAATACAGCCATTTCGCTTGGCGTCAGCGCGCCGCATTTGACCAGATGGCTGTCGGTGTCCACCGAGCCTACCGAATACAGCGCCAGGCCGCATTCGCCGATGCCCGACAATTGCTCGCGGATCACCGGCTCGGCGCGCAGGCCGCGTGCCAGTTCTTCCGTCGTCAGCACCAGCGGCGCGTAGAAATTCAGCCCCTTGGCGTTGAGCCGGCGCGCGATTTCCATCGTGCATTGGTCCGGCCGGTACGAATAGGGGGCGCCCAGATTGCCGCAGAGCTGCACCACGGTGACGTCCTGCAGATCGGCATAGGACATGATGTCGGCGATCGTGTAGATGGTCCGTCCCCAGGCGACGCCGATGCGGTCGCCCTTCCTGATCAGCTCGAGAAAGACGCTTGCCGCCAGCACCGCGATGTCGGTCGAGGGGTCGGCGACATAGCCGTTTTCCGGCGCGATCCAGACCGCGTCGAGCTTCAGCGCGTCTTCCAGCTTGCGTGCCAGCACGTCGTCGGTGAAAAGCTGGGTCGAGGTCGAGATGTTGACGATGCCGGTCTCGCGCGCCTTGCGCAGATACATCGCCACCGAGGCACGGGAAATCTTGAGCTGGCTGGCCACCTGGTCCTGGCGCAGGCCGTGTGCATAGTAAAGCCAGGCGGCCTTGTGGATAAGCTGTTCTGCCGGTCGGATCGCCATGCCATCTCCTTGCTGACATTATTCACGGCTCTCGACAAAAGTCAAATTGGGAGGAAGGCATAGATGCCCTTTCGCTCGCCAAATCTAGACCTTTCTTGTGCCAAACGCGGTCTATGATGGCATCGTTGGTGGTGACGGGTCGGAAGCCGGTAGCTAAAGTTCTCGACGAACACATTGCGGAGGACGGGATGGGCAATCCCTACGAACAGGACCTAGACAGGAACCCGGCCAACCACCAGCCGCTGACGCCGCTGACCTATTTTGAGCGGGCGGCAAAAACCTTTCCCGATCAGACCGCCATCATCCATGGCCGCCAGCGCACGACCTATCGCGATTTCTGGAAGCGCTCGCTGAGGCTTGCCTCGGCGCTGGCGAAGCGCGGTATCGGCAAGGGCGACACCGTCACCGTCATGCTGTCCAACACACCGCCGATGCTGGAAGCGCATTTCGGCGTGCCGATGACCAGGGCGGTGCTGCATTCGCTCAACACCCGCCTCGACGCCGCCGTCATTGCCTTCCAGCTCGATCACGCCGAAAGCAAGGTGCTGATCGTCGACCGCGAATTCGCCGGCGTGGTTCGGCAAGCGCTGACGCTGGCCAAGGTCAGGCCGCTGCTGATCGATTACGACGATCCCGACTATGCCGCCGATGCGCCCTATCCCAAGGGCGAGCGGATCGGCACGCTGGACTATGAGGCGTTTGTCGCCGGCGGCGACGAGGATTTCGCCTGGTCGATGCCGGACGACGAATGGGATGCCATTTCGCTCAACTACACCTCCGGCACGACAGGCAATCCGAAGGGCGTCGTCTGCCACCATCGGGGCGCGGCATTGATGGCCTATGCCAACACCATCCATGCCGGCATGGGCAAGCACCCCGTCTATCTGTGGACATTGCCGATGTTCCACTGCAACGGCTGGTGCTTTCCCTGGACGCTTGCCGTGCAGGGCGGCACGCATGTCTGCCTGCGCTGGGTGCGGCCGAAGCCGATCTACGACGCCATCGCCGATCACGGCGTCACCCATCTGTGCGGTGCACCCATCGTCATGTCGGTGCTGATCAACGCCAGGGACGAGGACAAGCGGCAGTTCCCGCAGACCGTCACCTTCAACACCGCCGCGGCGCCGCCGCCCGAGGCGGTGCTGTCGGGCATGGCCGATGCGGGCTTTGCCGTCACCCATCTCTACGGCCTGACCGAAACCTATGGCCCGGCCGTCGTCAACGAATGGCATGGCGAGTGGGACCGGCTGGAGAAAGGGGCGAGGGCGGCGAAGAAGGCCAGGCAAGGCGTACGCTATGCCGCGCTCGAAGGCCTGACGGTGATGGACCCGCAGACGATGCAAGAGACGCCGGCCGACGGCGAGACCATCGGCGAGGTGATGTTCCGCGGCAACATCGTCATGAAAGGCTATCTCAAGAACCGCAAGGCGAGCGACGAGGCCTTTGCCGGCGGCTGGTTCCATTCGGGCGACCTCGGCGTCATCCATCCGGACGGCTACATCCAGCTCAAGGACCGTTCCAAGGACATCATCATCTCCGGCGGCGAAAACATCTCCTCGATCGAGGTCGAGGAGGCGCTGTACAAGCATCCCGCCGTCGCTTCTTGCGGCGTTGTCGCCCGATCCGACGACAAATGGGGCGAGGTGCCGGTCGCCTATGTCGAGCTGAAGCCGGGCAAGGCGGCGACCGAGGCGGAGGTAATCGAGCACTGCCGCGCGCTGCTCGCCCGCTTCAAGGTGCCGAAAGCGGTGATCTTCGCGGAAATCCCGAAGACTTCGACGGGCAAGATCCAGAAGTTCCGGCTGCGGGAGATGGCAAAGCAGCCTTAGGGCCTGATCCGAAAACGGAACCGATTTCGGAAAGCATCTTTTCAAGATCGTTCGCAAAAAAACACGGGGCGGCGTTGCAGGCTCGCCCGGCGGAAACCACATGCGTTTCATGGGCCAACTCCGTCCAGGGATGTCACCATCTGTCATCAGCAGCCAAAATCGTGCCTTGACAGGTGATGGTTTTCAATTTACGAGTGACGAAATTCTAAATTCGTCAGTCGTAAATTGGCCAACGAGATGCTTGAAACCCTAGACACCACCGCCGATTCCGCCCGCCAGGAAAATGTCACGCGCATCCTGGATTGCGCGGAGCGATTGTTTCGCCACTACGGCTACGGCAAGACCAACGTCGCCGACATAGCGCGCGAACTCGGCATGTCGACCGCCAACATCTACCGCTTCTTCGCCTCCAAGGTGGAAATCCACCAGGCGGTTTGCGGCCGTATGCTCGAGACCTGCTACCGGTTGACCTACGAAGCCTGCCATGGCCCCGGCACCGCCAGCGAAAAGCTCCGCCGCTACGTGCATACGCACTACCAGTGGACGCTCGAGACCATGATCGACCAGGAGAAGGTGCACGAGATGGTCATCGTCGCCATCGAGCGCGACTGGCACGTCATCGAAAAGCACATCGACAGCATCCATGAACTGGTCGCGGAAGTGATCCGCGAGGGAATCGCTACCGGCGAGTTCGTCGATCAGGATCCGGTGATCGCTTCCCGGTGCTTCGGCGCTGCCATTATCAGCCTCTGTCATCCGCAGATGATGGCCCAGTGCCTCGCCAAGAAGAACCGGGCGACGCCGGACGAGCTTACCGAGTTTGCCATCAGAGCCTTGAAGAAATGACCGTTGCCGCCCGTCGGGCGGCGATACCGGCAATTCATCCCCACAGTTCGGGAGTACGAAAAGTGTCTTTGTCCAAGTCCATCACCTACAGGCGACCGGCCGCCGGCCTAGCATTGATTATGGTTGTCGCTCTCGGCCTCGCCGGCTGCTCGCAGGAGAAAGCCGAGGTCACCGAGATCATCCGCCCGGTCAAGGTGGTCGAGATCGCTAAGGCGAGCGATACCCGTCAGCTTTCCTATTCCGGATCGGTGCGTGCCCGCACCGAGATGAATCTCGGTTTTCGCATCAACGGCAAGATCACCGAGCGCCTTGTCGACATCGGTGACCGCGTCAAGCCGGGCGACGTTCTCGCCCGCATCGATCCCACCGACTACGAGCTTTCGGTGAGAAGCGCTCAGGCCAGCCTCGATGCTGCCGACCGTCAGGTCGAGACAGTCGAGCTTACGCGCAAGCGGGCCGAACAGCTCTACGCCAAGAATTTCGCGCCGAAGTCGCAGCTCGAGCAGGCGACGCTCGCCTATAATCAGGCTGTCGCCACGCGAGACTCCGCCCGCTCGCAGCTTGCCCAGGCACAGAACCAGGTCCGCTATACCGATCTCAAGGCGGACAAGAACGGCATCGTCACTGCCGTTGCCGCCGATGTCGGCCAGGTGGTCGGCTCCGGCACGCCGGTGGTGACCGTTGCCATCGACGGCGAGAAGGAAGTCCTGATCGCTGTTCCGGAAACCGATATCGCCGAATTCAAGCCGGGCAAGACCGTCAAGGCTGGCTTCTGGTCCGATGAGGCGCTGACGCTCGACGGCAAGGTCCGCGAAGTCGCCGGCAGCGCCGATCCGCAGTCGCGCACCTTTGCCGTTCGCGTCAGCCTGCCCAACGATTCTCGCGTGCTGCTAGGCATGACCGCCTCCATCGAAGCCGCGGCGGACAACCGGCAGCAACTGGTGTCGATCCCGCTGGCCGCGTTGGCGCAAAAGGACAGCCAATCGATCGTCTGGACAGTCGACCGCAACGGCGGGACCGTCCATGCGCATCCGGTCAAGGTCGCCGCCTTCACCCCCGACGGCGTCAGTGTCGCCGATGGGCTGAAGCCGGGTGACGTCGTCGTCGCCGCCGGCACGCAGTTCATGACCGAGAATCTGAAAGTCAAGCTGACCGGTGATGCGGCGCAACAGTCGGCGTCGGCCGATGACGCTGCAAGGCGCTTGCGCTGACGGCCAGGCAATTCACGGTTTCCGGGCGGCAGGCGCCCCCGATTTTCGAGATCTCAGGTCGATGTAACCCCCACGTCGATCCTCGCGTCCCACCGCGATGTAGATCTCTCAACTCGGAAAGCCACGCCGCCCGGAAGCCCACATCGGAAGTTCCTTGGGCATGCGAAAGCGCGTGCTCTGTTGATCAAATTGAAACGGACTGACGCCGATGACCATCGACACCAATGAAAAGCGGTCTTTCAATCTTTCGCGCTGGGCAATCGGCCATCCGAGCATTGCCCGCTTCCTGTTCGGGCTGATCATCGTGGCCGGTGCGCTCGGCCTGATGCGCATGGGCCAAAAGGAAGACCCCGATTTCACCTTCCGCGTCATGGTCGTCCAGGCGATCTGGCCAGGCTCCTCGATCAAGGAGATGGAGGACCAGGTCGTCAACAAGATCGAGCGCAAGCTGCAGGAAACGCCGCACCTCGATTTCGTCCGCTCCTACACCCGCGCCGGCAGCGCCATCATCACCTTGCAGGTCAAGGGCGACACCAATCCGGCGCAGGTCGCCGATGCTTTCTATCAGGTGCGCAAGAAGGTCGGCGATATCGCCAATGAGCTGCCGCAGGGGCTGCTTGGGCCTTACTTCAATGACGAATTCGGTGACACGTTCATCACCCTGCATTCGATCAGCGGCGACGGCTACAGCTATCCCGAGCTGAAGAAATTCGCCATCCAGGCGCGTGACATGCTGCTGACGACGCCCGGTGTCGAGAAGGCCGTGATCATCGGCGACCAGCCGGAAAAACTCTACATCGACGTTTCATCCAAGGCGCTTGCCGAACGTGGCCTGACGTTGACCGACCTGCAGAATGCGATCCGAGGCCAGAACAATGTCGACCCGGCAGGTTCGGTCGACACCGGCCAGCGTTCGGTGCGCATTTCGGTCGAGGGCGATGTCACCAGGGCGGCCGACATCCGCGAGCTTCGCCTGCGCGCCGGCAACCAGGTGACGCGCCTCGGCGACATCGCCACCGTGACCTCGGGCCTCGAGGATCCGTACCAGCGCAAGTACCGTTTCAACGGACACGACAGCGTCCAGCTCGGCGTCGTCATGGCCAAGGGCTTCAACGTCACCGACGTCGGCAAGGACGTCGAAGCGACCTACAAGCGCTTCGAAGAGGCGCTGCCCTATGGCGTTTCGGTCGATCAGATTTCCGACCAGCCGCATGTCGTGAAGGAGGCGGTGAGCGAGTTCATGGAAGCGCTCGGCGAAGCGCTGCTGATCGTGCTTTTTGTATCGTTCCTGTCGATCGGCTGGCGCTCGGGCCTGGTGATCGCGATCGTCATTCCGCTGGTCCTGGCCGCCACCTTCGCCATCATGTACGAGCTCGGCATCGACCTGCAGCGCATTTCGCTCGGCGCGCTGATCATCGCTCTTGGGCTCTTGGTCGACGACGCGATGATCGTCGTCGAAATGATGGAGCGAAAACTAGAGGAAGGCTTGGTCAAGGTCGAGGCGGCGAGCTTCGCCTACTCCTCGACCGCTTTCCCGATGCTGACCGGCACGCTGATCACGACGGCCGGCTTCATTCCCGTCGGGTTCGCTGCCTCGACCGCCGGCGAATATGTGCGCACCCTTTTTTACGTCGTCGGCATCGCGCTGATCGTGTCCTGGTTCGCGGCGGTCTATTTCACGCCATGGCTCGGCCACATGATCCTGAAGCAGCGCAAGCACGCCGGCAACCATCACGATGTCTTCGACACGCGCTTCTACCGCCGTCTTCGCTCGACCGTTGCATGGGCGGTGCGCCACCGCATCATCGTCCTGGTGATGACGCTGATGACGTTTGCCACCAGCCTGTGGGCGTTCCAGTTCATCCCGCAGAATTTCTTCCCGCAATCGTCGCGCCCGGAAATCCTTGTCGACCTCTGGTTGCCGGAAGGCACCAGCATCAAGGAAGTCGAGACCCAGGCCAAGGCGCTCGAAGCCAGGATGATGGACGACAAGGACAAGCGCTTCATCGCCACCTATATCGGCGAAGGCGCGCCGCGCTTCTTCCTGCCGCTCGACCAGCAGCTTCGCAACCCGAACTTCGCCCAGCTTCTGGTGATGGCCAATGACGAACCAGCCCGCGAGCGGCTGATCGTCAAGCTGCGCACCATCCTGGCCGAGGATTTCCCATCGATCCGCGCCAAGGTCGATCGCCTGTTCCTTGGTCCGCCGACCGGCTGGCCGGTGCAGATGCGCGTCATGGGTCCGGATCGCCAGGAGGTGCGCCGCATCGCCGACGAGGTGAAGGCGAAGTTCCAGGCAAATCCGCTGCTCGGCGCCATCCACGACGACTGGCTGGAGCCGGTGCCGGCGATGAAGCTGGTGATCGACCAGGATCGCGCCCGTGCGCTCGGCGTCACCTCGCAGCGCATCCGCCAGATACTGCAGGCGACCATGTCGGGAGCGCCGCTCGATGACTTCCGCGACGGCGAGGAGACGGTTTCGATCGTCGCCCGTGAGCCGGAGGCAAGCCGTCACCTGCTGTCGGCGGTCGACTCCGTCTACATCCCGACCGATTTCGGTGGCTCCGTGCCGCTGTCGCAGGTCGCCAAGATCGTCCCGGTGCTGGAGCAAGGCGTCGAATGGCGGCGCGACCGCTTGCCGACCATCAGCGTGCGCGCCACGCTGCCGGACGGCGTGCAGCCGAACGATGTCGCCATGAAAATGTACAGCGAGATGCAGGGCCTGCGCGCCAGCCTCGCACCCGGCTACAAGATCGAGATCCAGGGCGGCGCCGAGGATGCGGCCGAAAGCCAGGCCTCGATTGCGGCGAAAGCGCCGATCATGCTGGCCGTCATCGTCGTGCTGCTGATGATCCAGCTGCAGCATTTCGGCAAGGCCATGCTGGTGCTGGCCACCGGTCCGCTCGGCATCATCGGCGCGGCCGCGGCACTTTTGATCAGCGGCGCGCCGTTCGGCTTCGTCGCCATCCTCGGCGTCATCGCCCTGCTCGGCATCATCATGCGCAACTCGATCATCCTGGTCGACCAGATCGACCAGGACATCGCCGCCGGCGTGGAGCGCTCCGAGGCCATCATCGGCTCGGCGGTGCGCCGGTTCCGGCCGATCGTGCTGACGGCGCTGACGGCGGTGCTGGCGCTGATCCCGATCTCGCGCGGCGTCTTCTGGGGGCCGCTCGCCTACGCCATGATGGGCGGCATTCTCGTCGCCACGGTGCTGACCATCCTTGTCCTGCCGGCAGCCTATGCGCTGTTCTTCGGCAGGGAGCCCAAGAAGGTGGTGGCAACGGAAGAGGCGGCCAAGGTGGCAGAAGAAAGCGAAAGGCCGCAACTGGCCCTGGCGGCCGAATAGAGCTGTTGGCAAATGTGACCTCCGGCGGTTTAATCCGCCCACCAGGCGTAGGCGCCGGAGGAGGACCGTCATGACCATGGCTCAGACAAAGGCACCGCTGCGGCTGCCGATCGACGGGCGCCATCGCGAGATGTTCATCGGCGGCGGCTGGGTCGATGCCCGCTCCGGCCGGACCACGGAGAGCCGCAATCCCGCCACCGGCGCGGTCATCGCCACGGTGCCGCGCGCCGACCGGCAGGACATCGACTCGGCGGTGACTGCTGCGCGCAAGGCGTTCGAGGGCCCGTGGAGCCGGTTCAAGCCTTATGAGCGGCAGGTGCTGCTGCTGAGGATCGCCGACCTCTTCGAAAAGCACTGGGAAGAGATCAGCCGCTCCGACACCACCGACATGGGCATGCCGATCATACGCACCCGCGCCAATCGCAACCGCGTCATCGGCATGCTGCGCTACTATGCCGGCATGGCGACGGCGCTGCACGGCGAGACGATCGACAACTCGCTGCCCGGCGAAATCGTCTCTTTCACCCGCAAGGAGCCGGTCGGCGTCGTCGGCGCCATCATTCCCTGGAACGCGCCAACGGCGGCGTCGATCTGGAAGATCGGGCCGGCGCTGGCGACCGGCTGCACCATCGTGCTGAAGCCGTCGGAAGAGGCGCCGCTGACGCCACTTTTGATCGCCGACATCATGAACGAGGCCGGCGTGCCGGCCGGCGTCGTCAACATCGTCACCGGCACCGGCACCGAGGCAGGTGCCGCACTCGCCGAGCATATGGGCATCGACAAGATCGTCTTCACCGGCTCGACGGCAACCGGCCAGTCGATCGTGCGGGCCTCGGCCGGCAACCTCAAGCGCGTCTCCCTGGAGCTCGGCGGCAAGTCGCCGGTCATCGTCTGCGCCGATGCCGATCTCGACAAGGCGGTGCCGGTGGCGGCGATGTCGGTGTTCGCCAATTCCGGCCAGATCTGCATCGCCGGTTCGCGCCTTTTCGTCGAACGCGCCGTCCATGACGAGTTCGTCGAGCGGCTCGCGGCATACGCCAAGGGTCTCAGGGTCGGCGACGGCATCGACCCGGCGACCGAGATCGGTCCGCTCGTCTCCGAAAAGCAGCTGCAACGGGTCACCGGTTACCTCGAGGCCGGCACCGCGGAAGGGGCGAAACTCGTCACCGGAGGCACCCGGCTTGTGGAAGGCGCGCTTGCCGCCGGCAATTTCGTCGCGCCGACCGTCTTTGCCGGCGTCTCGGACAACATGAAGATCGCCCGTGAGGAGATATTCGGGCCGGTGATTTCAGCCTTGCCGTTCGATACGCTGGACGAGGCGGTCGAGCGGGCCAACAACACGCCTTACGGCCTGGCTGCAGGGGTCTTCACCCAAAATCTCGCCACCGCCCACCAGCTGTCGCGCAAGATCCGCGCCGGCTCGGTCTGGGTCAATACCTATCACGCCATCGATCCGGCCGTGCCCTTCGGCGGCTACAAGATGAGCGGCTACGGCCGCGAGGGCGGCGCCGAGCACCTCGCTGAGTATCTCAACACCAAGGGCGTGTTCATCAAGATCGATTGATCGGTCCGCCGCCCGCACAAAAAATGCTCCCCGACGCCGGTTTTGCAAAACAGAATTCCTTCCCATGGCCGCAAAGCCATCCCATGCTCGAGCAATTGGAGCGTTACGCTCGTCGTCATCGGTGCGTTTTTCCATGGCAGAAAATCGACAATTGCGGCTTGGCGCTTTCATGCGGCCCGTCAGCCTTCATACCGGCGCCTGGCGCTACCCGGGCGCCTATCCCGACGCCAACTTCAATTTCGCGCATCTCAAGCACTTCGCGCAAAGGCTGGAAGCGGCGAAGTTCGACGCCTTCTTCATGGCCGACCACCTGGCCGTGCTCAACATGCCGATCGAGGCGCTGCGGCGCAGCCACACGGTCACGTCCTTCGAGCCGTTCACGCTGTTGTCGGCGCTTGCCGCCGTCACCGATCGTATCGGGCTGATCGCAACCGCCTCGACGACGTTCGACGCGCCGTACCACATCGCCCGTCGTTTCGCCTCTCTCGACCATATCAGCGGCGGGCGCGCCGGCTGGAATATCGTCACCACATCCAATCCCGACGCCGCGCTGAATTTCGGCCTCGACGAGCATGTCGAGCACAACGAGCGCTATCGCCGGGCGCGGGAGTTTTATGATGTCGTCACCGGCCTGTGGGACAGTTTTGCCGACGATGCCTTCATCCGCGACGCCGAAAGCGGGCTCTATTTCGATCCGGCGAAGCTGCATGTGCTCGACCACAAGGGCGAATATCTTTCGGTGCGGGGACCGCTCAATATCGCGCGGCCGGTGCAGGGCTGGCCGGTCATCGTGCAGGCCGGCGCGTCGGAGGCCGGACGGCAGCTCGCCGCGGAAACGGCCGAGGTGATCTTCGCCGCCCATGCCGATCTCGCCTCGGGGCAGCGCTTCTTTGCCGACGTCAAGGAACGTGCGCAAAAACTTGGCCGGTCGCGCGACGACATCAAGATCCTGCCCGGCGCCTTCGTCATTGTCGGCGAGACTGTCGAGGAGGCGCAGACGAAGCGGGCCAAGCTCGACAGCCTCGTCTACTACGAGAGCGGCGTCGCCTCGCTGTCGATCGCGCTCGGCCACGACGCGTCGCGGTTCGATCCGGATTCAGTCTTGCCCGAAATCCCGGAAAGCAACGCCAGCAAGAGCGGCCGCGAGCGCGTCATCGAACTGGCGCGCAAGGAAAACCTGACCGTCAGGCAGCTTGCGCAGCGGCTGGGCGGCTATTCCGGTCTTGCCTTCGTCGGCACTTCGAAAACCATCGCCGACGAGATGGAGGAATGGCTAGTCACCGAAGGCTCGGACGGGTTCAACGTCATGTTCCCCTATCTTCCCGCCGGATTGGATGATTTCGTCGAGAAAATCGTGCCCGAATTGCAGCGGCGCGGCATTTTCAGGAGCGAATACGAAGGATCGACCCTGCGCGAAAATCTTGGCCTGAAGCGGCCGCCAAACCGGTTCTTCCAACCTGAGACGGCAGCGATCCGCAAAGCTGGTTAGAACCGGTAATGATTTTAGACCGTGGCAAGCATCCGTTCTTTTCGTTCGGTCCGAATGTCCATAGGGTCATGAGCAGCGGGCTGGCAGCCCGAAATCGTCGCGAGGGCTTTGCATCATGACCAATCCGGCCGTTGTCGGTTTCTCAGGCAATTTCACCCGGCCGTCCAAGACGCGCGGCTTCGTCGATCGTATCGTGAACGAGGTAGCCGGCAGATATGGCCTGGCCGCCAGCACGCATGACGTCGTCGACCTCGGCCCCAGCCTCGGTGGCGCCAGATGGGCGCGTGAACTGGATGCGCAAGCGGGCGATATCCTCAAGTGCGTCGTCGCGGCGGACGTGCTCGTCGTTGGCTCGCCCACCTACAAGGGCAGCTACACCGGCCTGTTCAAGCACTTCTTCGATCTTGTCGACCCAACGGCGCTCAGGGGCAAGCCGGTGGTGCTGCTGGCGACCGGCGGCGGCGACCGGCATGCGCTGATCATCGAGCACCAGCTGAGGCCGCTGTTCGGCTTCTTCGAGGCCTTTACGCTGCCGACCGCGATCTACGCTTCGGACAGGGATTTCATCGACGGCGTGCTTGCGTCCGAGACGATCCAGGCGCGCGTCGGACAGGTGCTCGAGGATATCGGTGCAGCGCTTGGCGGTCGCTCCCGCGCAGGCACCGCTGCCGAATAGCCCCTAAAAAGAAAAACCCGCCTCGGCGGCGGGTCTCGGGGCGAATCAGCACCATATCGAGATTAGTAGCATAGCTGCCGGCACAAAGCAAGAACAAAATGCAGGGATCGAGCGCGCCTTGCGCGCCCGATCCCTCAAGGCAAGCCGTCAGATGACGAACAGCCAGTTGGCGAGCAGCATCACCACGACGCCGGCGACCAGCGTCAGATAGGGCAGCATCCCCGCCTTTTTCACCGCAAGGTCGGACGAGCTCATGCCGAGATCGGCCAGCATGTGGTCGGGGAATTTGCCCTTGTCCTGGATGTAGTGCCGGAAGCAGAACACCGGGATGATCAAGGCTGCCGTGATCAGCCCGGCCCACAATGCCATCGGGTTCCACACCTTGGCGCCGGCGCCCATGAAGACCGCGTTGACATAGGCAAAGATGGCGCCGAGGCCGAGTACCCAGCTCGGCGCCTTCCATGGCCGCGCGATGTGGCCATTGTCGATGCGGTGGATCCAGCCGGCATTGAGATTAAGGAAGTTGAAGATGATGTAGCCGCAATTCGACACCGCCAGGATGAAGAAGAAGCTCGTTGCGTCGGCCGAGGCGATGGCCAGCACGATCAGGTTGAAGATCAGGTCGGTCCACATCGCCCGCGTCGGGGCGCCGTGCTCGTTGACATGGCTGAGATAGCGCGGCAGCCAGCCGTCGACCGAACCTTGATAGAGCGTGCGCGAGGAGCCGGCCATCGCCGTCATGATGCAGAGCACCAGCGCCAGGATCATCAGCATCACCAGCAGGCTGTGGATCAGCTGTCCGCCGCCGACCATGCCGGCCAGCGCATCGGCAACGCCGGAGCCGTCGACGATCGGCGTCGCCAGCATGCCGTTCAAGCCGAGCACGCCCTGGAAGGTGAACGGCACCAGGATGAACAGCAGCATGCACAACAGGCCGGAGTAGAAGATCGCCTTGAAGGTATCGGTGCCCGGGTTTTTGAACTCGGAGGTGTAGCAGACCGCGGTCTCGAAGCCGTAGGTCGACCATGCCGCGATGAACATGCCGCCGAGCACCAGCGTCCAGCCGGCGATGTTCCACGCGCCGGCCTCCGGCGCATAGGCGGCGGCGAGCGGCACCAGCGGCGAAAAATTTGCCCAGTTGATCTGGCCGGTGACGATCGGCACCACGCCGACGATGAGCATCGGGATGATCACCAGCAGGCCGATATATTTCTGCACGTTGGCCGTGCCCAGGATGCCGCGATGCTGGATCGAGAAGATGATCAGCATCAGCACCGCGCCGATGAAGAAGGTGGCGTTGAAGGTGAAGGAAACCGGGCCAAGCGTGTGACCGTAGAGCGTCCAGTTACGGATCGCCGGCGTCGCCGCCGCGGTGACCGCGGTGATGGCGTCAGCGGCGCTGGTTCCGGCATGGGCCGCAATATAGGCGGCGACTTCCGGCGAAGTGTCGGTGAACAGCGGCACCGGCGCCAGTGCGTTGAGGATATAGGCGGCGGCGATCGAGCAGCCGAGCGACAGAACCGGCGACCAGGCGAACCAGTTGCACCACACCGAAAGCGGCGCGATGAATTTCGAATAGCGCAGCCATGCGGTGGCGCCGTAGACCGAGGCGCCGCCGGATTTGTTCGGGAACAGCCCGGCGATCTCCGCATAGGTGAAGGACTGCAGGAAGCCCATGACCATGGATACGGCCCAGATCAGGAAGGCCAGTGTTCCGGTGGTGCCGGCGATGCCGCCGATCGAAAACAGGACAAGGGCCGGAACGCCGCTTGCCACCCAGAAGGCGCCGCGCCAATCGATGTTCCGGTGCAGCTGCCCTTCGGCAGGCGGCACCAAGGTGGTGACTATCGTGCTCATTTACGTGGATTCCCCATTTTTGATGTTCCCCATCGGCAACAGCCGCAATCTCGCGAGGCGTCATCGACGCTCACGTTGAACGGCCCCAGGCGTTTTCCGCTCAGTAGTATTTTTTTCTTAGCAGTGAAGATTGACCCAACGCGCTTTCACGTCAAGCGCTTTGTGACGCTGTGCACATTGCGCTTGTGAAACAGTCGAGCTTCGCTGGCGCTGCCCAAGGGTGCGGTCTGTCCTTCTCCCCTTGTGGGAGAAGGTGGCCGAGCGAAGCTCGGTCGGATGAGGGGTGTTCCAGCTTGGCAAAACCGCACTTCGTCCAGCACCCCTCAACCGTCTTGGCGCTGCGCGCCAATCCACCTTCTCCCACAAGGGGAGAAGGGAAGAACCAGGAAGCGTCGGTCAGGAGCGCGGCCTGTTCTTTTGCGGGTCGTAATGGGCGAAGGCGACGACGCGCGCCGGCAGCCGCTTGCTGTGGCCGTCGAGCTTGCCGATCTCGACCTCGGTGCCGATCGCCGAATGCGCGACGTCGAGCCTGGCCAGCGCGATGGTCTTGTTCAGCACCGGCGAGCGCATGCCGGAGGTGACGACGCCGATCTGGGCCCGGCCGACATGCACGCAATCGCCGTGGCCGACCGCGATATTGGCGTCGATGTCGAGGCCGACCAGCTTCTTCTGCGGGTTTTCCTTGCGCCGGATCAGCGCCTCGCGGCCGATGAAATCGTCGCTCTTGGTCTTCAGCGGTACGGTGAAGCCGATGCCGGCCTCGAACGGATCCGTCTGGTCGGAAAACTCGTGAGCAGCAAAGATCAGCCCGGCCTCGATGCGCACCATATCGAGCGCCTGCAGCCCCATCGGCTTCAGGCCGTGCGGCTGGCCGGCCTGCCAGATCGCGTCGAAGACCTTTTCGGCGTCGCGCGGATGGCACCAGATCTCGTAGCCGAGCTCGCCGGTGTAACCGGTGCGCGAGACAACGACCGGAATGCCGTTGCCGCCGCCGATGCGGGCAACGGCGAAACGGAACCATTCGAGTTCGTCGATCGACGGCTGCAGCGGCGAGGTCCAGATGATCTGCCGCAGGACGTCGCGGCTTTTCGGCCCCTGCACGGCAACATTGTGCATCTGGTCGGTCGACGAGCGCACCAGCACGTTGAGGCCGAGCTTTGTCGCCGTCTCGCGCAGCCATTCGCCGGATAGATCGTCGCCGCCGACCCAGCGGAAATTATCCTTGCCGAGCCTGAGCAGCGTGCCGTCGTCGATCATGCCGCCATGCTCGTAGCACATGGCGGAATAGACGACCTGGCCGACGCCGAGCTTCTTGATGTCGCGGGTCAGCGTGTATTGCAGCAGCGCCTCGGAGTCCGGCCCGGTGACCTCGAACTTGCGCAGCGGCGACAGGTCCATGATCACGGCGTCCTGCCGGCAGGCCCAGTATTCATCGATCGGGCCTTGCCTGGCGAAGGAATTGGCCAGCCAATAGCCCTTGTACTCGACGAAGTTGCGGGTGTGCTTGGCAAAGCTCGAATGAAAGGCGGTCTCGCGGGTCATTTTCGGTTCCGAATCGGGCGTCATGCGTCTGGCGATCGCTCGCGAGAATTTGTGCTGGCCGGGATAGGTTCGCACATGGATGTCGGTCAGGTTCCAGCCATTGGCCGGCGTCGTATCGTCGGGGCAGGCGGACGAGACGCAGACGATGTCCGTGAGCGCCCTGAGTAGCACATAGTCGCCCGGCCGCGACCACGGCTCGTCCGATACCACGACGCCATGCGCGTCGATGGCCGTGTTGAAGAAGAAGTTGATCGCCATCCAGCCGGCGCGAGGCGTGACACCCTTGTCGGCCAGCGCGTGGTTGAAATTCTCCGAGCAGTTGGGATGGCCGGGATAACCGATGTCGTCGTAATATTTGGCCGCGCAGGCGAGCGCGAATGCATCGTGGCGGCCGCAAGTGTCCTGCACAACCTCGACCAGCGGCTCCATGTCCTGGTCGTAGTATTTCGAGTGCAGACCGGGCATCGGATAGCTCGAACCCATCAGCGTGCGCGTCGTCGTCACGTCGAGCGGATGATCGCGGCCCTTGTCCAGCTTGCGCGCCGAAAAGCACTGGAAGTCGGTGCATTGGCGCCCGTCGACATCGATGATCTGCAGATAGTCGCCCGCCTTGACGAAGTAGGCCTCCGCCGTCGCCGAATGGACGCGCAGGTCGAGCACGGGATCGGCCAGCGGGTCGGCAAGCCTGGATTTCGCCGCAGGGCGGATGGTGGCGCGGCGGACGATGACGCTAAGCGGCGTCGCCGTATCGTGGCCGTCGACCAGCATCGGCCCGCCGGGCGCGGCAATCAGCATCGACCCATCGCGGGCGACGGTAAAAGCCTGTTCGGTACCGGCAGGGGTGGCGCCGCCGAAAACGCGAACCGCCTTCGCCTGGTCGAGCTGCACCTGGCGCCGCTCGAGCCCCCGGCGCAAGGATGCGAGGCTGTCGTCGCCTTCGGCCAGCAGCGCCTTGATGCCGGCGGCATTGCTGTTCGATTTCTCGCCGAGAATGCCGGGATCGGTCGCGTCGCTGCTGTCCCATGCCAGCAGCTCGCAGGCCTGCCCGCCCTCGACATCGCGCACGGTGACAATGTCGCCGGCCTCGACCTCGATCAGCATCGCGCCATTGCCCTGAACCGAGTAGCGCTCCATCCCGGCCGGCAGCGTAATCTGGCCTGGCCGCAGGATCAGGCTCGGCCGGGGCGGTCCGGCGACGACGGGGTAGGGCGACTGGCTCATCTCAACCTTGGTTTCGAGAAACAAGTTTGCCTGTGTGTAAAATTATTTTAGCGGGAAGAATAGCAGGGGGATCGGGTTTGGCAAGGTGAAGGTGGCACAAGCTCCCCCTTCTCCCCTTGTGGGAGAAGGTGTCGCCGAAGGCGACGGATGAGGGGTGTCCCAGGGAACGCCAGCCTCTCACTCCGCTGGAACACCCCTCATCCGTCTCGGCGTTGCGCGCCGATCCACCTTCTCCCACAAGGGGAGAAGGGAAGACGCGCCAAGGCTATGCCAACTCCTCGTTGTGGCTGATCTCGACGCCATACTCGGCGGCAGCGTCCAGCATCGTATGCCACAGGCTTTCCGCGAAGGTGGCGAACACCAGAAGATTGAACACCGCCTGTCCGTCCGGCCGGTCATTGCCACGCCAGAGATTGATGCTGGTGTGATCGACCGAGGTCGCCGCAGCGGTGCCGGCCGGGAACGCCGCGGGGTGCAGGTCTAGCGACGACAGTTTGGCCAGCATCGCGCGCGCCTTTTCTCCGGAAACGCTGATCAGCGCGCGGGCATGCGACTGGTCGGACAACGAGGCGGATTGCGCAAACGCCTGGCTCAGCGGTTCGCTCGGGTGCTTGCCGCCATTGGACAGGACCAGGAACTGATCCGGTCCCGACCAGATCAGCGTAGCGTCGGGAGTTTGGGTCGCCTTGGGCGTTTCCGGGGCGGCAACGCCGAAGCGGGTTTCGGCGGCCTTCCCCAGTTCTGCCGCTTTGCCGCGCCGCGCCATCACCTGGATCAGGTCGAAATTGCGGATCTCGGTGAGCGATACGCCGGCCGCCGTGCCGCGCGCGCCATAGGCGCCGACAACAAGCGCTTTCTCCAGCGGACTGCGGGCAATCCAGGAAAACTCAGCCACGCTGGCGCCCTCCATCCGGATCGTAGAAGACGGGACTGCACAGCTCGACGTCGTAGTCTTCGCCGCGCAGCGGGTCATGCGCATGGACGATTTCGCCGATGCGCTCGCGCCCGCGCTCAACCAGTGCCAACCCAATCCACTGGTCGAGCGTCGGCGAGAAGCAGACCGAGGTGACGTAGCCCTGGTCGTTATCGGGACCGGGCGTCTCGCCCTTCGGGATGATATGCGCGCCGGAACGCAGGCGGCGCGTCTTGTCGACCGGCTTGATGCCGACCACGACCTGGCGGTCCGGCGCAATCAGCGCCTCGCGCCCGGCCATGACGCGGCCGATGAAATCTTTCTTGCTGGACATCATCTTGCCCAACCCGAGGTCGGCGGCGGTCGTCGTGCCGTTCAGCTCCGGGCCGGCGACATGGCCCTTTTCGATGCGCATGACGCCGAGCGCCTCGGTACCGTAGGGCGTAACGCCGAACGGCTTGCCGGCCAGCATCAAATTGCGCACCAGCGCCTCGCCATAGCGGGCGGGAACCGAAATCTCGAACGCCATTTCGCCCGAAAACGAGATGCGGAACAGCCGCGCCTTGATGCCACCGCGAAGCGCGACTTCCCGCGCCCCCATGAACGGAAAACCTTCGTTCGACAAATCCTCGGACGGAGCGACGATTTCCCGGAGCAGGTCACGGGTCTTCGGCCCGGCGATCGAGAATTGCGCCCACTGGTCCGAGACGGATGTCAGCTGAACGTCGAATTCGGGGAACAGCACCTGCCGGCAGAATTCGAGATGCTGCATCACCAGCCCGGCCTTGGCGGTGGTGGTGGTCAGGAAATAGTGGTCCTCGGCCAGCCGTGACGTCGTGCCGTCGTCATAGACGATGCCGTCCTCGCGCAGCATCAGCCCGTAGCGGGCTTTGCCGACGGCGAGACTGGAGAAGGTGTTGATGTAGACGCGGTCGAGAAAGGCGCCGGCATCCGGGCCGTGCACGTCGATCTTGCCGAGCGTCGAGACATCGCAGAAGCCGACGCCGGAGCGCACCGCCTTGACCTCGCGGGTGACCGATTCCAGCCAGTCCTTTTCGCCGGCGCGCGGATACCATTGCGCGCGCTTCCACAGGCCGGTGTCGACGAAGATCGCGCCCTGTTCGGCCGCCCAGTGATGCGATGGCGTCAGCCGCGTCGCATGGAAATTCTCGTCACGGTGATGGCCGGCGAAGGCGCCGATGGCGACCGGCACATAGGGCGGGCGGTAGATCGTCGTGCCGGTTTCGGGGATCGATTTGCCGCTGATTGCCGCCATGATGGCGAGACCGGCGACGTTCGAGGTCTTGCCCTGGTCGGTGGCCATGCCGAGCGTCGTATAGCGCTTGAGATGCTCGACCGATTCGAAACCTTCGCGCTGCGCCAGTTCGATGTCGGACGCGGTCACGTCATGCTGGTAATCGACGAAGGCTTTCCCTTTGCCGGCCACATACCAAAGCGGCGTCAGCGAAAACGCCTCGCTGTCGGCGACCGGCGATGTGCCGGCATTGCCGCTGCGTCCAGCACTCTGCGCTGCCGCAGCACCCGCGGCAAAGCCCTGGCGCAGGCAGTCGCCCAGCCCGAAGGCGCCGTTGGCGGCGCCGGCGGCCACCATGCCGGGCGGCGCACCATCCGGCACGAAGGCTGCGATATCGTCCTGCCATTTCGGCCGGCCGCGATGATAGGAGGTCAGCCCGACCGCCGGATTCCAGCCGCCGGACACGGCAAGCCCGTCGGCTTCGACTTCCGCCCGTGCGCCGCCGGTCAGCGCCACCACGATTTTCCGGACCCCGTCCTTGCCGCCTTCGACGCCGCTGACCGAGCCGTTGAGCACGGCAAAGCCGCCTTTGGCGGCAAGCGCGCGATGCGCGGCGGAGACGTCCGGGCGCGCATCGACGACCGCCGCGATCTGCAAACCGGCGCCAAGCGCGGGCTCGACCGTGCGCCAGCCATCCTCATTGTTGGTGAACAGCGCGATCCTCTTGGCAGGGGTAACCGCGTAGCGCGCGACATAGGTCCGCATAGCCGAAGCCATCATCACGCCCGGCGTGTCGTTACCGGCAAAGACGATCGGCCGCTCGATGGCGCCGGCGGCGACGACGCAGCGCTTGGCCACGATCCGCCACAGCCGCTGGCGCACCTGGTGCTCGGGCGGCGAGGGCAGGTGGTCGTTGACCCGCTCGATGGCGCCATAGGTGCCGCCATCATAGACGCCGAACAATGTCGTGCGGGTCATGATGCGGACATCGGGCAGTGCGGCAAGTTCGGCCAGCGTGCGCGTAATCCATTCGGCCGCC
>NZ_AYVL01000005.1 GCF_000502835.1 Mesorhizobium sp. LSJC280B00 | reverse complement strand
GTCATGGCGGCACCGCGCGCGCCGCTGGCCCGCCGCTTCGGCGCATCGCTGCTCTTGCGCCTCGACCAGGCGCTTGGCCGCCTCGAGGAGGCCGTGTCGCCGCGCCTGCCGGTGGCACCGCTTTCGGTCGAGCGTCACCTTGCCGAGCCGATCATGCTGACCGAAGACATCGAGCGGCTGACCGGCATGCTGGCGACCACCTTGAAGAGCGACCTCGAGCGTCGCGGCGAGGGCGCAAGGCGGCTGGCGCTGCTGCTTTTCCGCGTCGATGGCGGCGTCAGCCGCATCGCCGTCGGCACCTCGCGGCCCTTGCGTGAGCCGCTGCTGATCCAGAAATTGTTCCACGAACGGCTTGCCGCGCTCGAACAGGATATCGACGCCGGCTATGGCTTCGATCTCGTGCGCCTCTCGGTGCTGACCGCCGCCGCCTTCGATATGCAGCAGGCCGACCTTGCCGGCGAAACGAGCGACGACGGCGCCGATATCGCGCTTTTTGCCGACCGCATTCGCGCCCGGCTCGGCGAAGGCGCGGTCTTGAAGCCGGTCGCCGTCGAGAGCCATCTGCCGGAGCGCGCCGTCGCCACCCTCCCCTTCACGGAGGCGCCGCAGAGAAGCTCGCCGCCGAAGCAGCCGGACAAGGTGAAGGATGCTCCCACGACCGTCTTCCAGCCGGAACGGCCGATCCGGCTTTTCCGTTCGCCCGAGCCGATCGAGGTGCCGGCCACCGAAATGCCGGAAGGCCCGCCTTTGAACTTCCGCTGGCGGCGCGCGCTCTACCGGGTCGCGCGCGCCGAAGGGCCGGAGCGCATCGCGCCGGAATGGTGGCGAGGGGCGCCGGGACGAGAAGATGAGCCAACCCGGGATTATTTCCGCATCGAGGATGCCGACGGCCGCCGTTACTGGCTCTACCGCCAGGGTCTTTACGGCGCCTCGCTGCCTTCGCCGCGCTGGTTCATGCATGGGATCTTCGCATGAATGCGCTGACGGCCATTCCCTATGCCGAATTCGGCATCCAGTCGAACTTCTCGTTTCTGCGCGGTGCCTCGAAACCGGAGGAGCTGGTGGTCGCGGCAAAATTCCTGGGGTTTTCGGCGATCGGTCTCGCCGACCGCAACACGGTGGCGGGCGTGGTGCGCGCCTGGCAGCAGGCCAAGGTGGAGGGTGCTTCCTATCATCCCGGCTGCCGCCTGGTTTTTTGCGACGGCACGCCGGACATCCTCGCCTACCCGCAGGATCGCAAGGGCTGGGGGCATCTCTGCCGCATGCTGACGCAGGCCAATCTGCGTGACGAGAACGAAAAAGGGGCGACGCTCCTCAAACAGAGCGATCTTCTCGAATGGGGCGATCTCCTGTCGCTCGCCATACTGCCGGATGTGTCGGCGGACGCGGAAACCAGCCTCGCACTCCTTAGCCGGCTCACGGATCGTTTCGGTGAAAACCTGCGGCTTGCGGTTTCGCCGGATTACCGCGGCAACGACCGCTTCCGTATCGAGCAGGCGGCGGCGATGGCGGAGCTGGCCGGCATCCCGTTGATGGCGACCAACGATGTTCTCTACCATACGTCGGAACGGCGCCCGCTGCAGGACGTGCTGACGGCGATCCGCCTCAATGTGCCCGTCGCCGAGGTGGGGCTGGAGCTGGCGGCCAATGCCGAGCGTCACTTAAAGCCGCCGCTGGAGATGGCACGGCTTTTCCGCAGGCATCCGCAAGCGCTGGCGGAAACGCTGCGTTTTGCCGGCGAGCTGACCTTCTCGCTCAGTGACCTGCAATACAACTATCCCGACGAGCCGACGGAATCGGGTCTTGGGCCGCAGGCCGAACTGGAAAGGCTGGCCAAGGAGGGAGCCGCCATCCGCTACCCCTCGGGCGTGCCCGCTTTTGTGACGCAGCGCATCGAGGAGGAGCTCGCTCTGATCGAGCGCCTGAACTACGCGCGCTATTTCCTGACTGTCCACGACATCGTCAAATTCGCCCGCAGCCAGAACATTCTCTGCCAGGGGCGCGGCTCTGCCGCCAACTCGATCATCTGCTTCTGCATTGGCATCACCGAAGTCGGCCCGGACAAGATCGAAACGCTTTTCGAACGCTTCATTTCCGAGGAAAGAAACGAGCCGCCCGACATCGACGTCGATTTCGAGCATGAAAAGCGCGAGGAGGTCATCCAGTACATCTATTCCAAATACAGCACCAAGCGCACCGCGCTGGCCGCCGCCGTCGTCAGCTACCGGGGCCGCTCGGCGATGCGCGAAGTGGCCAAGGCGATGGGCCTGTCGGACGACGTCCGGGGCGCGCTGTCCAGTTCGATCTGGGGCTGGTCGACCTCGGAGCTCGGCGAAAAGGAGACAAAGGCCGGCGGCCTCGATCAGACCGATCCATCGACAAGGCATGTGATCGAATGCGCCAACGAGATCATGGGCTTTCCTCGTCATTTGTCGCAGCATGTCGGCGGTTTCGTCATCACCCGGGACCGGCTCGACGAGATCGTGCCCATCGTCAAGACGGCGATGGACGAGCGCAAGATGGTCGAGTGGGACAAGGACGATCTCGACGCGGTGAAAATCCTTAAAGTGGACGTGCTGGCGCTCGGCATGCTGACCTGTCTGCAGCGCGCTTTCACCCTGCTCCAGGATCATTATCCGCAGGCGCGGGACGAGTACGGCCTGCCCTATGTGCTGGCCACTCTGCCTGCCGAGGACAAGCATGTCTACGACATGATCTGCCGTGCCGACACGATCGGCGTCTTCCAGATCGAATCGCGCGCGCAGATGTCGATGCTGCCGCGGCTGCGGCCGAAAAGCTTTTACGACCTCGTCATCGAGGTGGCGATCGTGCGGCCCGGCCCGATCCAAGGCGACATGGTCCACCCTTATCTGCGCCGCCGGCAAGGCAAGGAAAAACCCGAATATCCCAAGCCGGAACTGGAAAAAATACTCGGCAGGACGCTGGGCGTGCCGCTGTTCCAGGAGCAGGCGATGAAGATCGCCATCGTTGCTGGCGGCTTCAGGCCGGGCGAGGCCGATGAACTGCGCCGCGCCATGGCGACATTCAAGCGCACCGGCACGATCGGCAATTACCGCAAGAGAATGGTCGACGGCATGGTCGCCAAGGGCTACGAAAAAGACTTCGCCGAGCGCTGCTTCAAGCAGATCGAGGGTTTTGGCGAATACGGCTTTCCCGAGAGCCACGCCGCCTCCTTCGCCCTGCTGGTCTATGCCTCCTGCTGGTTCAAGACCTTCTATCCCGACGTGTTCTGCGCCGCGATCCTGAATTCCCAGCCGATGGGGTTTTACCAGCCGGCCCAGCTTGTCCGCGACGCGCATGACCACGGCGTCGAGATCCGCGAGGTCGACGTCAATTTTTCCGGCTGGGATTGCGCCTTGGAGAAATCGCCTTTCGATCCGGATCGTATCCTTGACCGCCATGCCCAGATGCGCGGCGTCATCCGGACCAGCCATGCCGTCCGGCTCGGCTTTCGCCAGGTCAAGGGCCTGTCGAAGGAGCGCATGGAAGCGTTTGTGTCGAGGCGCGGCGCCGGCTATGCATCCGTACGCGACGTCTGGCTGCGCTCGGGCCTCAACGTCGACGAGATCGAAAAACTGGCGCAGGCCGACGCTTTCCGGTCGCTTGGATTGAACCGTCGCGACGCTCTATGGGCGGTCCGCGCGCTCGACGGCAAGAGTGCCGCCGAAAAGCTGCCGCTGTTCGACCAGCCGGCGATCCGCTTGCGCGATCTGGAGCCTGCAACCAGGCTCCCGACAATGCCGCTCGGCGAGCACGTCGTCCACGACTACCGCTCGCTTGGCCTGTCGCTGAAGGCGCACCCGGTCGCCTTCCTGCGTCAAAGGCTGGATCGTTCCGGCGTCACGCCCAATGTGCGGCTCGGCCAGGTGCGGGACGGCCGGCGCGTTTCGGTCGCCGGCCTCGTGCTGGTGCGGCAGCGGCCGGGCAATGGCAAGGCGATTTTCCTGACGCTGGAAGACGAGAATGCGGTCGCCAACATTATTTTCTGGGAAAGGACTTTTGACCGCTTCCGCCCCATCGTCATGGGCGCGCGTCTCATCCGCGTCACCGGCAAGTTGCAATCGGAATCGGACGTCATCCATATCGTCGCCGAGAAGGTCGAGGATCTGACGCCGTGGCTGTCGGTGCTGCTTGAGCAGGCAAGGCCTGCGGACAGACTGTCGAGCAGTGCAGACGAGGCTCAGCCTGGCAGCATCGCGCAAACGGAACTACTGGGAAAGGCAGAGAAGGTCATGCCCAAAGGGCGCAATTTTCAATAGAGGCGCGAAAGATCGCGACGGAGCGGCTCTGAACCGCAGCACTCAGGGCGTTCCACCCAGGCGCGGCGGCGGTGGCATGGCATCATCTATGGTGATGACACGCGCTTCCGATGGCAGCATGATCGGAATGCCGTCCCGCACCGGATAGGCAAGCTTTGCCACCCGCGAGATAAGCTCGCCGCGCTCCGGATCCCAGGCAAGCGGCCCCTTGGTCAGCGGGCAGGCCAAGAGTTCCAGCAGCTTGGGGTCGACAGTCCTGTTCCCGTCACGTCCATCCGCCATTTGGTTTGTCCTTCCACAGGGCAATCGGGTTAAGGTTTCGAGCGCGAACTTCCTTCTCCCCTTGTGGGAGAAGGTGGCCGAGCGAAGTTCGGTCGGATGAGGGGTGTTCCAGCTTGGCACCGACGGCACTCCGTCCAGTACCCCTCAACCGTCTCGGCGCTGCGCGCCGATCCACCTTCTCCCACAAGGGGAGAAGGCAAGAACCTACTGCAAACTCGAACCGAAATCCTCATTGTCGCGCGCCAGCGCCATTTCGGTGATGGCGATCAGGGTCTCGGCGCGTGTCTTCAGATCGGCCGCTTCGAGCAGCGCCTGTTTCTCGGCCGGCCCGTAGGGCGCCATCATCGACAGTGCGTTGACCAGCATGGCGTTTTCGGCGCGGCTGACGCTTTCCCAGTCGGCCTCCAGATCGTTAGCCTGCAGATAGGCGCGAAACGCTTTGAGCAGCGCCGGCCGGTCGATCTCGGCGTCTGCCTGCTCCTCGTCGAGATCGGCGAGAAAGGGTGCCAACCGGCACTGCCGGAAGGGTGTTTTGACCGTGAGCTCCTGTACAATACGGAACCGGCACACGCCCTGCAGCGAAATCAGGTAACGGCCGTCGCCGCTCTCGGACAGCGCAATGATGCGCCCGGCGCAGCCGACATTGCAGAGCTCCGGCTCGCCGTCGGGACGCAGCGCACCGTCAAGGCTGGGCTGGATCATGCCGATCAGCCGCGGCCCGGCGATCGCCTCGTCGACCATCTGCAGATAGCGCGGCTCGAAGATGTTGAGCGGCATGCGGCCTCCCGGCAGCAGCAATGCGCCCTCAAGCGGAAAGATCGGCATGGTCGACGGTAAGTCCGCAGCGAGCCGGTAATGCGCGTTTCCCGCCTGCACCTCAATCCTCCGATCGCTTTGTCAGGAAGCGCACCAAATCCGTCTCCTCCCGGCCGGCACAAGGCGCAACACCGGAAACCTGAAATCGAACGCCATCCGAAAACCTAATCTGGCGCAGCCGCGGCCCACCGCAAGCCCGCGCGACAAAACAGTCTGCGCCGGCTCAGGAAAACAGCAGCGACGACAGTTTGCGCCGTGCCGACAGCGTTGCTTCGTCGGTCATGCCCCATGCCTCGAAGAGCTGCAGCAACTGGGTTCTGGCGCCGTCGTCGTTCCACGAGCGGTCGGCCTTGATGATCGCCAGCAGATTGTCGGCCGCCGCCATGCGATCACCCTTGGCGTTCTGGATCATGGCAAGCTCGAACCGTGCCTGGTGATCCCCGGGATTTTCGGCCAGCCGCCGTTCCAGTTCCGCCGGATTGCCGAGCACTGCTGCTTGCGCGGCGAGCGCCATCTTGGCCCGCAGCGCGGCGAGCTGGGGCGCATCCTTCTTTGCTTCCGGCGCCCGCGCCAGCACCGCCTCGGCACCTTCGGCATCGCCGGCCTCGAACAGCAGGTCGCCCAAGCCAGCGATCGCCTCGATCGTCTCCGGCGCCTGTTCCAGGATGGCATCGTAAATGTCGGCCGCCGTCTGCACGTCCCCGGTGTCGCGCGCTTCGGCGGCCGCGGCCAGCGCCTCGGCAACTTGCGGCGCACCGCCGTTCTTGCCGCCGACCTTCTGGATGAATTGCGTGATCTGGCTCTCGGGAATGGCGCCCATGAAGCCGTCGACCGGCTGGCCGTCCTTGAAGGCAATGACCGCCGGTATCGACTGGATGCCAAGCTGGCCGGCGATCGATGGATGGTCGTCGATATTCATCTTGACCAGCTTGACCTTGCCACCGGCGGCTTTCACCGCCTTCTCCAGCAGCGGCGTCAATTGCTTGCAAGGGCCGCACCACGGCGCCCAGAAATCGACCAGCACCGGCTGGTGACGCGATTCCTGGATCACGTCGGCGGCAAATCCAGCGGTCGTTGTGTCCTTGATTACGTCGGCCGGCGCCTCCGCAAGCGCGACCTTCTCACGCGCGGCATCGGTGCCGCCATATTGCACGGTGGTGGCATACCGGCCGCCATTGCTGCCAAATGGGCCGCCAAAGGGGTTGCTATCACTCATCTCGTCGCCTTTCGGTCGCGCCGCCGGCCAAGGGACGGGCGCAACATCCTTCTTTAGAACCCGGTTTCAGTCACCCATGTGGCGATCATGCCGAGACTTTCAAGATAACAGCATCATGTCCGGTTGCCTCGACGAATTTGACCAGGTCCGCGGCAGCGATGGAAGTCGTCGCTTCGTTGGTCAGCGGGTGGGCATTGACCACCGCATGGCTCATCAGCACCTCGTCCAACACGACCTTGATCCTTCGCTCGGTGTCGTTGATCAGCCCGAACACCGTGACCGCGCCCGGGACGACGCCGAGAAGCTCCATCAGCATCTCCGGCCGGCCGAAGGACACGCGCCCGGCAGCGCCGATCAGATGGTGTATATGCTTGAGATCGACCACCGCCTCCTCGCCGACGCTGACCAGGAAGAAATTGTCCTTCTTGTCCTTGAGGAACAGGTTCTTGGTATGGCCGCCGGCAATCTCGCCGCGCAGCGCCTGCGAATCGGCGACCGTGAACAGCGGCGGATGCCGCCGCGTCGATACTTCGATCCCGAGTCCGGCGAGAAAGGCGAAAAGTTCGGCTTCGGTCTTCGGCATCGGTCTTTCTTCTGATGGCCCGCTTTCAACTGCTTGTTCGACTAACGCCGTTTACGGCCAATGATGCTGCCAAGACAAGCCCGTCGCGCAACGCGGGGGCGATTGCCTTGCGACGTCTCGCAGGAGGCTTGTTCGCATTGCCGACGAAGCAAAAAGCCTGCGAATTCCCTGTTGCAATCGCCGCGCTCTTCAGCCATATAGGCGCGGCTTGCGGCCCAAAAGCCGCGCGAGCGGGTGTAGCTCAGGGGTAGAGCACAACCTTGCCAAGGTTGGGGTCGAGCGTTCGAATCGCTTCACCCGCTCCAGTTTCCTTGAGGGGAACCAAGCGATTAAGAGGCGCCTTTCGGGGCGCCTTTTGCTTACGTGGCGAAAAGAGTGTCCCTGCCATGGGCGATGCGCGGAAAGCCGCACTGTGACCAGCAGGTGTCGCAGCTTTTCTATTCCGTTGTGCTAGCTTTTTTTCTGCGCCGAATAGTGTGCGACTGCGCGACGGCCATTTTCAACTCGGGCGTGATCTCCAACGGTGCATTCTCTGCCCCATGTTGGTTCTGTAGCCCCTGGACCTGGACGGTCGGAAATGGGAGTTCGATTCCCTGCTCCTTGAAGACCTGGCGGAGGCGTACATAGAATTTGCGTTTCATACCGAAGGCGCCTCCCGGCTTGGTTGTGGCCTTGACCCTCAATACGATGCCGTATTCGCCGAACTCCTGTACGCCCTGCATCTTGATCGGGTCGAGCACCCAGTGTTTGAACTCGGGATCTTCCGCCAGTTCGAGGCCGATCCGCTTGATCAGCTTGCGAGCGAAGTCGATATCAGTGTCATAACCAACGGTGATGTTGAATTTGTCGATAACCCAGTCACGGCTCTGGTTCTGGACTGCCCCGAGTTCACCGAAAGGTATCGTGAACAGCGGACCACGATGGTGGCGCAGCTTCACCGAGCGCAGCGAAAAGCTTTCCACAGTACCCTTGTAATTGCCCGATGAAATGTATTCGCCAACACGGAACGCATCATCGAGCAGAAAAAACACGCCTGAAATGACGTCCTTGACAATGGTTTGTGCCCCAAAGCCCACGGCGACGCCGACGACGCCAGCGCCGGCGATCAATGGGCCGATCTGGATACCCAGCGAGGCGAGCATCATAAGCACCGCCATCACGATGATCGATGCGAGCAGAATATTCTGGAGGATCGGCAAGAGCGTGTGCAGCCGCGCCTGCTGCGGATCGAGGATCGGGACGTCCTCGTCGCTGATCACAGGGTGCGGTGTTTCGATGCCCAGCTTTCGTTCGATCAAAGCTTTGATGATCGACCAGCCGAAGTCGGCGGCGAGGGCAATGACCACGACATTGATCAAGCCGCGCAATATGAACGTCGTCGTCGTATCGCTGTCCCGCATGGATTGCATGTCCAGACCCCAGACACGTGCGAGAAGGTAAGCCGCCGCCAGGATGAAAATCATTCGGATTCCGCGATCGATGACAGCGATCGTCACCGCCGGGATCGTGGGCCGGCCGACATCTTCCGAACCTGGCCGCAGAACGAAATTAACCCCGCGCTGCGTCACCACGATTGCCAAAGGCAGGAAGAATGCGGCGAAGGTGAACCAGAAGTATGTATAAAGGCCGGCGATACGCTGCAGGAACAGGACGACGAAATAAGCAGTCAATAGCCATGTCGCTTCCGTGTGACCGATGTGGCGCGCACCGTCTCGCTGCGTTCTTGGCCGACGCCAAATGGCGAGCAGCAGGAGCAACAGCAGCACGAAATCGGCGCCCAGTGACAGGACCATCATTCCGTCCTGATCGATGCCGAGACCTGGCAAGAGGATAAACGCGGCGCCGAAGAAGGCGAAGACGCCGACGATCCGGGGTAGCCAATAGGACCAATGGTCAGCCGCTTCGTTGGTGATCGGCAAAGCACGAACCTCGACGGCGTTCTCGACGTTCATGAAGGAAGGGACGAGCATCGCCATGACGTACATGCGCACACCCCATGTAACGACTGCCGCCATCAGAAATGTCAGTACAATCTCGCGGATAAGCATCGGCCAGTCGAACAACATGAACGCGCCGGCGCTGCCCAGTGCGAAAGAGACTATCAGCATGCTGGAATAAAGCAGGCGGCCACCAATCTTCTTGGCTCGCCCAACGGGCGTATCCTTCGGTTGCGCGATAATCCAAAGACGAAATGGACGGGTGAGCTTGAACGTTGCCCAAGTGAGTGCCAGGCCGGCAGCGATGAACATTGCAATCAGCACAAATACGCCGGCAGGCCCCTTGCTGGACATATCCTCCATCGTCTCTGCCCGAACGCGCGCGAACTGGCCTGGCAGCAAGGGCAAAGTTCGCACGATTCTTTCGATATGATGCCTGATTCCATCGAGCGTCGAGGATGCCATCGTATTCATCTGGCCTGGTGCGGCCACGGCGCCGGACGATGCGTCGGTCGGCGAAGCCCCTCTCTCGGCGGGCGCTCCCGTTGACCCGGCGTCCTGATTTCGCTGTTCGGCCACCCAGGCCTTCACTGACGGATCGTCGAGAAGCTCGAACAACTGTTTGACCCTTTCAGGCGGGACGGTCGCCGGCGCCTGCGCCTGCGCCTGACCAGCCAACAAAAGGGCGATCCCAAAGACGAGCGGCCTGGCAATCAGGGCAAACATCGCAGTCAGGTCTCCGAGACGCCGTGCCGGGCGCGCCAGGTTCCTGGCTCCCAATCGTCGAGTCATGAGTGGCATCGTGCTGTTAACCTTCCGGTCAGATCGGCGAGCAACGACATCTATGTCCGTTGTTGCCCTACCTTGAAGAAACCGATGTTGCGGTGCAAGACGTCATCGTTCCGAGCCAGACCGTTGCGCCGGGTACTTGGCGGTGTTTATTTAGCCGCGGGGGCAGGGCATTCCGACCTCGGCCCAGGCCTCCGGCCAGTTCTATGAACTGGGCATCGACGTTAAATCTCAGGAACTGATTTCCTGAGTTGACCAGGACAGACCTTTGGCGGTCGCTCGGTGGTCAACTGCTTCGCGCACCGCTGCGGACATTCGAAACCATGATGTTGCTTGAGATGCAATGCGCTTCCGGGTCGGCACTGCCATGCGGCAAATCAGGCCGGGAGCCGCCACATTCGCACACGACCTGTACCACGCAATTCCGTTTCCTCGAGCGGGTCGCAAGCAAAATTTGGTCCAAGCAGTTGATGAGTTGCATCCGAAATACGGATTTCATCGGGCTCCGCGGACGTTTGGATACGTGCGGCGAGATTAACGGTGTCGCCCCATAGGTCATAGGCAAACCGCCTTTTGCCTATGACGCCCGCCACGATTGGTCCTGAGTGAATTCCAATTCTGAGTCTTATCGGTTCTCCTGCGAAGCGTTCGAGCTTAACCGCCTTCCGCAGTTCAAGCGCATAGTGCGCAAGGGCTTCCGCATGATCGGATCGCGCGGCGGGCAGGCCAGCGACCACCATCACACAATCGCCGATTGTCTTGATCTTTTCGCAGCCGTATCGCTCCGAGAGCAGATCCGCCGCTTTGAAGAAGTAATTTAAAATAGCGAGCGTCGTCACGGCTCCGACGTTCCGCGCTCTTTCCGTAAAACCGACGATGTCGGCAAAAAGCACACTCACCTCTGCGTAGTTGTCTGCAATTTCTTCGTGCGCTTTTAGCCGCTCCGCGATAGACGCCGGAAGAATGTTGAGGAGCAGGGCTTCGGCGCGCTGGTATTCACGCGACAATCCCTCTTGGCTCGCCCTCAACGCCTCGTTCATCGATTGTAATTTCTCGTTGAGTTGACGCTCCCTCTCTTGCAGGAGCGTCATTTCATAAGCCTTCTGTTGAAGCCGCTGCCTATTGTCGCGTTCGGCATTGGCGTCAAGAAAGAGCAGCCACACGCAGGCATTGTCAGCAAAAAGATGGAGGTCCGCGACACGCCCGCTGGGAAGTTCGACCATGGCCATATCATATGGAAGCTCCGGGCAGGGCAACAAACCTTCCATGAATTCAAGCTGCTCGGCAACAGGCTTACCTATGCGAACTGACGAGAGTCCGTAATGTTTAACGTTACCGCCCTTCGCAGCTATGCAAAGCTGGGCGTCGATTTTCAGATATGCGACCGAGCGCTCGTTGTAGAAGAAATCGTAAATCCAGCTTTTAACTTCTCTTGGCAAGACGTGCATGGTTTATTTGCTGACCATCGAAGCAAGTTGACGAAACGCATCATCAACATGCTCACCCGAAAGCGCACTTGTTAGATAGACTTGCCATCCAAGTTGCCTCAGTTCGTCAATTTCACTATCCGATATTGCCCACCGATCGGCCAGATCGGATTTGTTGAACAGCAATACAAACGGCATAGCGCCGAATTCAGCCTCGGCCCGCTCGCGCAACGTGAGCGCCACGGCAAGAGTAGCAGCGCGTGTTCCATCGACGACAAGCACGAGCCCACTCGCACCTCGCACATAGCTGACGCGGAATGAGCCGATATCGTCTTCGCCGGCCAAATCCCACAAAATCAGATCCACGGTTTTGTCCGGGAATGCGACGCTCTTCTTGTCGATTTTCACTCCCACCGTGGTCAAGTAGGTTTCTGAAAAGATGCTTTGCACAAACCTGCGAACCAGACTGGTCTTTCCGACAGCGAACCCGCCCAACATGCAGATCTTCTTTTGCAATATCCTGGGCTCCGCCTAGTGGAAGTTTACCGTAACCGAAACTCTGCGGTTGGCGGAGTTCCCGGTTCGGCTATTTTCAATCTCCGCTGGCTCAAAGGTGCCCGCGCCGCGAACCAAGAGCAACTCCGGATCGACGCCGCGCTTCTTGAGAAGCGCACGAACTGTTTCCGCGCGCGCGGCGCTGATCGACAACTTGGCCGTTTCACGGCCCGTCTCGTCCGAATGGCCGGTCAACATGAACTGTGCTGTTACGCCTGCCTTGCGGGCGGCCTTGGCCAATTCCTTCAACTGATTCGCCAATTTGTCGAGAACCGGCAGTTGCTCTGGTCCCGGTACAGCCTTGCCAGAATCGAACAAAATGTCGACCGCTTGAATAGCCTCCCTCAAATGAGTGAGTTGCGGAGGGGTCAACTCACGCAGCTCGGAGATTTCTAGAGAGAGTCCGTCCGCGGACAGCTGTTGGGCGGCGACCCGCGCCCGATCTATCCAGGCGGCAGGAGCTTCACCCTGGGCAACGATGCGATCCTTGATGATCGAAAGCCGTACTGAATCCGGCGGAGTCAGCGACGCCATCAGCCGCTTCACCACGAACTTCGGATCAAGGCTTTGATAGAATTGCCACTGTGAATGAACGCGAGCAGGATCGACCCCTGTTCCGGACAGCAGAGCCTTCGGGTCGGCNTGATAGAATTGCCACTGTGAATGAACGCGAGCAGGATCGACCCCTGTTCCGGACAGCAGAGCCTTCGGGTCGGCGGCCTGCGGGTCTCTCAGGCCGGAAATATAGAAATGTCCGCCCCTCGCCGTTTGTTGGGCGACGATGATTCCCGCTTGGGCCTCCAGTCGCGACACATAAGTCTGCCAGTGCTCCGCCGCGCGTGCTTCGGGGCTCACATCACGAACCCTGGAGATGTCGAATTCCGGTCCGCCTGCCGAAAGCTGTCGGGCCGCTGCGCGTGCGAGATCTATCCAGGTGTCGGGAGCCTCACCCTCGGCAACGATGCGATCATTGACGATCGAAAGCCGAACCGATTTCGGCGGGGTCAGCGACACCACCAGCCGCTTCAGGACGAACTTCGGATCAAGGCTCTGATAGAATTGCCACTGTGAATGAACGCGAGCAGGATCGACCCCTGTTCCGGACAGCAGAGCCTTCGGGTCGGCNTGATAGAATTGCCACTGTGAATGAACGCGAGCAGGATCGACCCCTGTTCCGGACAGCAGAGCCTTCGGGTCGGCGGCCTCCGGGTCTCTCAGGCCGGAAATATAGAAATGTCCGCCCCTCGCCGTTTGTTGGGCGACGATGATTCCCGGTTGGGCCTCCAGTCGCGACACATAGGCCTGCCAGCGCTCCGCCGCGCGTGCTTCGGGGCTCACATCACGAACCCTGGAGATATCGAATTCCGGTCCGCCTGCCGAAAGTTGTTGGGCCGCTGCGCGCGCCCGATCTATCCAGGTGTCGGGAGCCTCACCCTCGGCAACGATGCGATCATTGACGATCGAAAGTCGTACTGAATCCGGCGGAACCAGCGACGCCGTTAGCCGCTTCAACACGAACTCCGGATCAAGACTCTGATAGAATTGCCACTGCGAATGAACGCGGGCGGGATCGACCTGCGTTCCGGCCAACAGAGCCTGCGGGTCGGCGGCAAGCGGGTCTCTCAGGCCGGCAATATAGAATTGGCCATCGCGCACCTTTTGTTCGGCAACGATGATGCCCGGCTGGGTCCCCAGTCGCGACACATAGGCCTGCCAGCGCTGCCCGGATTGCCAAGAAAGAAAGAACCAACCGCCTGCCGGAATCAAAACCAGCAGGACTGCAGCGACTACCAGCCACGGAAATCCCTGGTTTGATTCCTCCTGCTTCAGTTCAACGCAGGTCTGCAACTGCGTCTCTACGCCGGCCAACTGCGAACTGTCGCCGTCAAACTGCTCTAGAGCCTGTGAGCATTCATCATGGATGCGAAGCAATACATCGCGAATTATTTCATGTAATTCCTCCGGCGGATTTCCCCGGATCACCGCAACCAAGGTCGCAAACGGTCCAACTTCCGACCAGAGACGAAGCTCTCCGAAACGAATAGTGTCCAGGCCACTCTGTTCTTTCTCGTTAAATGAGTCTTTTACAAAATCTTGAATTGCACTAAGCATAGAAGAAATGAGTTGAGGGTCTTCGCTAGTTGCATTATCGGCAGTTACATGCGCTATCAAAAGCCCGGAATTGCGGTTGATGAGAAACACATGTTCCACACGATAGACAAGAGAATGCTTAAGAACAACTTCTGAGAAGCTTGCTCCTGTCCTCCAAGCTTCAAGTCTCCACTTGAGCCCATGCCAGGTAAATATATGTCTTAAAGTTTCATTCAGCGATTGAAAGGTCTGGTCGATCTTTTCGCCGATCGACTTGCGAATAGCCGGCAGAAACACCGGGTACAATATATCCGTCAGCGTACGCGGGCTCTTCTGGATGGACCGTTGCACGGCCCTCTCGACAGCTGGCGCAAGGGCCTCTCCGAGTTGCGCATGAGGCGCACGTGCGGCTGCACGGGGGAGAACGCTCCCCACTGCAGCCGCAAGCTGCTCGGGTTCGTCGAGCAGGTGCGTAACTCGTGAAAGCTCCGAAATTTCGCGGCCGACCAGCAACTGGCGCAGCGTTGCCATGCGAGGGTCGGCGGTTGGGATTCCGTCGAGACGCGCACGATAGTCCGGATCAACGTTCCGGGCAATTTCGATCAAAAGGCGAGCCAGAGCCTCGCGATCAATCTCTGTATCGTTCGAAGCTGCTCTTTGAGGGAGGCTGATTGGGTCGACAGTCGACGTCAAGTTCCGATCAACTCACTTTCCAGGTACGCTCCGAGTTGTTCTTGCTGCCGACGGGATCCTGATTTAGACATTTTGCAACCTCGACAAACAGGCCAGCCAAAAGATTTCGGTCGGTCTTAACATTGCCAAGATCGGAAAACATTTTCTCCATCAGCATCTGAATGCTTTCATTCTTTTGCTTGATTTCCTCACGCAGCAAATGATCGTTTCGATTTATCCGGTCCGCAACTTCCCGCTCAAGCTCGCTCAACTGATCCGACAACGCGCGCACCTGCTTTTCGAGCGCCTGATTTTGCTCGCGAAGATTCCGATCAATCTCCTTATCGGCGTCGGCTCGCGCGTCTTTTTCGTTCCGCAATTGCGCCGCAAGCGAGTCGACCTGCTTCTTTGCATTTGACTCGTACATTTCAAGATTGCGCTTGGCCTCGGATTCGACATCCTTGAAGCGCTGCAAGACCCGTTCTTCAAGCTTGGAAAAGCGGCGGTCATAGTCCTGCATCTGGTTGCCGAACAGCAGATCACGTATCTTGTCGACACCTACAGCGTCGCCGGGGGCCCCGCTCTCGCGAGCCTGGCCCGCCATGAAGGTCAGCCCGCTTCCGTCTGCATTACTTATCAGATTTGCGTCCGCTTTATTTGCTGAAGAAGCGGTATTCGAAGATTCCTTGGCCATCTTTATGCCCCCTTCTTTGAACAATTGCCACAGTGCACCACTCAGAAACCAGCAAGCATGCCAGCAAAATACCCGGCTCGCAAGCCAGAATCTTCTTGGCTTAAGCCAATTCGTGCCTCCCTTTTACATCTCTTGGACTAGCAGCAAATGCACGAGTTCCGATTGATGTCGCTCTCGCATCTCTTTGTGATAGCAGCCGTAACCGGCTAATCTAATCGATCATTGGACGCAATCTACTATCGAAATGAGTAATACAATGTCAGGCTATAGCTACTGGAGCGCAATTAAGTAGCGCAGACTCATTAGAAGTGTCTAAAGTAGCTGGTCTGGCGGTCCACGTACCGTCTCGCACCCGACTGTATACTGCGACGATCAGCTTCCGATGCGGGCCCAACGGTAGAAGGAAGGTCTTCTTTCGCACGGAGAATGGCTGTTCGAGAATGCACCTCGGAATCGAGGCGTTTCGGTCGATAGGAGGGGAGCGACAGTCCCAATAACTGCAGTCATTCACACCAAAGCTTCAGTGGGCGGCATTTGTTGCGCCCCCAATTGCAAAAGACGTCAGGTTGCCATAGCTATTGCACTCATACGGTGCCCGGGACCGCCGCCTGTGGTCATGGCGCCGACTCCGGGGATCGACATGAGTATGCGGCATGCTTGGCTTTGACGTGCATCTGCGACAGCTGGCGCCCAAGCTCGGCGGCACGGATGCGAATGCTGTGCCAGGCTTCCAACTTCGGTAGCACGACAGGAGCAAGCTCGCTCTGCAGCCAAATGGCGGCGTCGCGGCGGCTCGGAAGAGTTCGCAGGAGACTGTTTGGACGCAGCGTCCCTGAGGACCGTTTCCTTTGGCAGGAAATCGCCGGATATGTTTCGGGACTCTTGTTCTACCTTCGAACCAACGCGCGGGTTACACGGCGTGGCGCATAATCCCTTGGTTTCAATCGTGGTTCCTGCGCACAACGCGGAGGTAACGCTGGCGCGCGCACTCGATTGCCTTCTCGATCAGGAAATAGTGGATTGGGAGGCGATCATCGTCGACGACGCCTCCACGGACCGCACCCCCGCGATCATCGCCGGTTATGTGGAGCACGATGCCCGGTTTCGGACGTTGAGCTCTTGCGCGTATAGCGCCGCCGGCGCGCGCAATATCGGGATGTCGACAGCGCGCGGCCACTGGCTCATGTTTCTGGATGCGGACGATTGGGTGGATGCCAGCTTCCTTGCGAAAATGCTGGCCGCACTTGAAGCCGCGCCCGATGCGGTCGCCGCCTATTGCGGTTCCCGGCGCGTGATGCCCGATGGCGAACTCACCCAGTCGAGCATCGCGACGGAGGTTGCGATCCAGCCCTTCGAAACATTCGCGCGCCGGTGCGCGATCCGCACTCACGCGCTGCTCGTCGACCGGAAGACAATTGCCGAGTTGGGCGGCTTCGATGTGTCGCTGCGCACCTGCGAGGACTGGGATCTGTGGCAGCGCCTCGCACGTCTAGGCAAACATTGGGTGATGGTCGACGAGCCGCTCGCTTTTTATCGGGTCAGCCCCAACTCGCTCAGCCGCAATTCGACGCAGATGCTGGCAGATGCGGAAATCGTGATCGCCCGCGGCTTTTCCGCCGATCCCAGGGTCAAACACCCGGCATCGGCTCACGCCAATGGAGCGACCGACGCGAATGGCCACACCGCTTCAGAAGCACTCGCGTGGTTCGCGTTGTGGAACGCCGCATCGGATTGCGGCTGCGGCTCGCGCTCGATCAACCCGCAGTCCCTGCGCACGCTCCCGGCAGGACGTAAGTGGGCGCGTGAGATCGCCAAGGTGGCCGTCGATGGCCTTATGGTAGGAAGCCTGTCGGTGCCAGCGCAATTGGCTGCCAGGTGGGACAGGTTCGGCGGCTCCCTCACCGAGTTGATCATCGAACTCGGCAAGGTCTGGAATAATCCCGACGCGGCTCGCCGCGTGCAGTATCACTTTGAGCAAATGCTGCTCGATGTCGACGATCTTGCCGCGCCGCGCAGGCTGGCGCGGACACTTGGAATTCGTGTCGACGCGCGAAATCCGGCCTCGATCGAAGTGCCGGAAGGAATCGATCAAATCTATGCCCATCTGATGATGGATGGCCAGATCGAGGCTCTCGTGCAGTTCGGCGTACTCGGGAGAGTGACAAGGCGTCATTGGATTGAATTGATCCTGAATTTCGTGCCCCCTGAGCGGCCTATGCACAGTGCCGCGCGACTTGCGAGGCGATCGCCTGTAGATGCACCGCAAAAGGGCGCCGGTGCCGACAAGTCAAACATGTTTGCAGCCGAGGCATTGTTGTCCATGGCGGGACGCCGGTCTGATCGGGACAGCCATTTCGGCAAACTCGCGGGATTGGCCGCGGACGCGCAGGCGCTGGTTCGGTCGAGCGCCGAAACTAAAGAGCCTTTTACAGCGCCGCGCCGTGCACGGGCCGCGGATGGGCGCGACAATGATCGCACATCTTTCTGGAATCGCCATTTCGCGACCGAGGATCCCTGGAACTACGGTTCGCCCTATGAGCAGGAAAAATATGAGCGGCAGCTCGAAATTCTGCCTGCCGGTCCCATCGGACGGGCGCTTGAGCTGGCCTGCGCGGAGGGCCACTTCACGCGGCAGCTGGCGCCGCGCGTGGGCCATTTGACCGCAACTGACATCTCCGCCGTAGCCGTCGGACGGGCGCGCGCGCGATGCAGCGATCAGCCGAATGTTGAGTTCGGCTTACTGGATTTCTCTGCGGACACGCTGCCGGGCGAAATGGATCTGATCGTGTGTTCGGAAGTGCTCTACTACCTGGATGATCTCGCCGATGTGCGGCGCATCGCCAAAAAACTCATTGAGGCGTTGGCGCCTGGCGGCAGTTTCATCAGCGCACACGCATTCGTGCTACGAGACAATGTTGGAAGGACGGGCTTCGACTGGAACACATTCGGTGCACAAGCGATCTCAGAAACGCTGGCAGCGACCGACGGCCTCGTCCTCGAGCAATCGATCCAGACCGAGCTCTACCGCATAGACCGCTTCCGCCGCCTGTCACCAGGCGACGTGGCGACGGAACCAATGGTAGATCATGTGCCAATCCGCGCACCCGTTGAAATCGGGGTCGCGCGAAATATCGTCTGGGGCGGGGCGCGGGCCTTGCGCCGCGACGTGGCACATAGCGAGCGGCGGCAGCGTATCCCCGTCCTCATGTATCACAGCGTCGCCGATGAAGGTCCGGCCGCGCTCGCCCGTTTTCGGCTCGCGCCCGCCGCATTCGCCAGCCAAATGGCATGGCTGCGCGCCAATGGCTTTCACGCGATTAGGTCCGAGCAGCTGGAATGGTTCATCGTCAACCGTCAGCCTTTCGTTGGCCGCCCAGTGCTCATCACGTTCGATGACGGCTTCCAGAACTTTGCCGACCATGCCTGGCCGGCCTTGCGCACGAACGACCTGACCGCGGAAGTGTTCCTGGTGACGGACTTGGTGGGTGAAAGTGCACAATGGGACGCCTACAGCGGCCCGCCGACGCAGCTTATGGACGCCGGGACGGTGCGACGCCTCGCCGGCGAAGGTGCGTTCTTCGGAAGCCATCTGGCGACGCATCGCGCGATCGATGGTCTGTCGAGCTCTGACTTGGCCGCCGAGCTCCTGCGCTCTCGTATGTTCATCGAACGATGGACCGGTCGGCCAACCACGGCGTTCGCGGCACCCTTCTCTGTCACCGACCGACGGCTTGGCAGGCTGGCCAAGGAGTGCGGCTATCGAATCGGCTTCGGCGGCAGACACGGGCCGGCGGACCTCGATTGCGATCCCATCGACCTTCCGCGCATCGAGATTCGCGGAGATCACTCGCTCGATGATTTTGTTGGCAAAGTCGAGGCCGTGCTCGCATGAACGGTGAACTTGTCAGTAGATTTGTAACAAATTGGTTCCGCTTTTTATTCGGTGTCCCGCCCGCTTACCTCGTTCGCAAGTCTATTGGGCGACTTGGGATACGGCTGACATCAGCTCCTGCGGGCTTGGCGCCCCAAACATGTATCGCCCACCCTCTGGAACCTCCGTGAAGCTCCAGCGGACGATCCCCTGCCGGTCCAGCAGGAACTGACCGACCAATTGTCCGTGTCCCGTTGCTAGCATCTGCTCGTCGGCTTCGGTCAGCTCGTAGTGGTCCCTCTTGTTGAGGATTTCGCTGGCCGCAAGAGGATCCATAGGACCGGGCAACTCGCCTGGTATGTCGACCCGCATATCCTTTGCCGCTGCCATCGAGACCTTGTACGGCCAGTTCGTCTCGTTTTGGGTGAATTCGAGATTGGGCAGTCCAAAAGCACGATGTGAAGCGCGTTCAGGATCGGAGGCCGCAAGCAGATTCGGCATCGGATGGTAGCGGAAATAGAGACGCGCCCGTTCGATCGGCGTGTTGACCACCGTCAGGCTCTCCACCCCCTTTTCGCGCAGCTCCGGATCAAGCCGCGCCTGGGCGGCGATATGGCGCCGGCAAAACGCGCAATGCAGACCTCGAAACAGGCCGACCAGCACCGGTTTTTGGCCGCGAAAATCGTCAAGCGCGATCTTGCCTTCCTGGGTAATGGCGTCGAGTACCACGTTTGGCGCACGGTCGCCCGGTTGAAGCGGCACCAAGTCACTACGCGCGGACATTTCCAACCTCCAACCCCGGCTAGTCGAGAAAAGGCAGCACCACAAGCGCTTCCGGGTCGAGCCCGTGCTGGGCGCATATACCCTGCGCCAGGGAAAAGTAGCGTTCGGCCTCGGCCAGATTGTCGAGGTCGAGATTAAGCGTTGCGAGACCATCATAACACGGAAACAGCAGTTGGGGTTCGCCCGTTTCGCGAGCTACGTCCAGTGCTTCGTGGAACAACCCAACCGCCAGGTCCGGACGGCCGTTGCACTGGTGGATCTGCCCAAGCACGATCAACGGCACCGGCAGGTGCTCGCGCTGGTCGAGCGCCCGGTCGATCTCGATGGCCTTCTCGGCAGCAGGCACGCCCTCCGTTGGACAGCGATCCGTGAAAGTACAACAAGCGACCGCCAGATTGGCGAGGAGGCGCGCCTGGAAACCCAAATCACCAATACGGCGCGCCACTTCAAGACCGCGCCGACAGACCTCCATCGCCTTTGCGGGATCGATGGTCGTGTAAAGCACGCCGAGATTGGTGTAGCCGCGGCAGGCCGCGCCCAGCAGACCGGCGGCTTCGGCCAATTCAATGCTACGCTCAACCTGACGCACGGCCTCACGGTTTCGCCCAAGGCGAGCCAGCGCGACAGCCTTGGTATTGAGTGCCTCGGCGGTCACAAGAGTGGCATCACACCTTACCTCGGAGACATGCTCCGTTGTCAGTGTGCCTACGCAATCCAGCGCCGCGTCTGCCCATTTTGCCGCGAGAGCGTGATCTCCGCTACGGAACGCCTGTCGGCCACGTTCTTGCCACAGATGCGCCTGCTCGATCGGGGCATCCGCTCCATCGAGGAGCGCTGCCGCCTCAGCATAGCGGGGTTCTGCCTTGTCCCGCTTGCCGACATCCCAGAGTAGCCGACCGATCTTACGCAAAACTCGCGCCGAGGCGACGCGATTGGCCGACTCGCGGTATGCCTGCAACACCGTCTCGTAGTGGTGGTGCGCGATCTCGCGGCGGCCTGCCGGGCCGCTCAAATCGGCAATGCGCTCTGCAATTGCCAGTTTGAGCGGTGTTTGCCCGATCGCGCCCAACGCAGCCAGTGCTCGCTCGTAGAAACGAAGGGCGTCGTCGTTGGCATATATCATGCGAGCGCGATCGCCTGCCGCCTGCAGGTAATGCGCGCCCTTCTCCCGCTCGGCGCTCTGTGCAAAATGATGACCGAGCACGGTCAAATCCTCGAGCCGTTCCGGCTCGTCGCCGCACAGTTGCTCCAAGGCAGCACCGATCCGCCCGTGGATTTCGGTCCGGCGTTGCAGGAGCAGATTCTGGTAGATCACGTCCTGCAGCAATGTTTGCGTAAAGCGGTAGATTTGAGACGAGACCGAGCCTGATCCGGCAACTTCCTCGATGATTTCCGCATCGCAAAGCAGTTCGCAGCCGGCTTCGAGCCGGCCGGGGTCGGCTGTCACGGTTTTCAGAAGTGTGGCATCGAAGCGCGGGCCGATTACCGCGGCCTCCTGGGCCAACCGGCGCACCTCTTGGGGCAGCCGGTCGACGCGGGCAAGCAACATTGCCTGGATAGTGGCGGGGATGCCGGTTGCGACTTCGCCTGCCACAGTCCGCCATCGCTGGCCCTCTCGCATCAGTACACCGCGATCGATAAGGCCGCGAACGATTTCCTCCACAAAAAGGGGGTTGCCGCCCGCGCGCTCGAGGATCTGGTCGAGAAGCCCTCCCGCGGAGCTTACCCAGCTCTCGCCGAAAAGCGCTGCCAGCAGGCTGCGTCCGTCATCATTGTTGAGTGGCGGAAGCCTGAGCGCTGTGTGACTGACCCGACTTGAGTCGAGCTGGTCGTTGTCCGGCGCCGGACGATGCGTGACCAGCAACATCAACCGCGTGCGTTCCAACCTGTCCATCACGAAACGTAGTGCCTCGAGCGACACGGCGTCGGCCCAGTGCAGGTCTTCGACGACAATCAATAGCGGCGACAACGCAAGCCGCCGTTCGATGATTGTGCGGACTGCGTAGAGAATTTGCCGCCGCAGCTGCTCGGGCTCGACATGCTGCAAGGTGGCATCGGGGTCGCCAAGGCCAAGCACATGGTAGAGCAAAGGCATCAGCCGCTTCGCCTCCTCGCCCTGCAGGCCGAGATCGGCAAGCAAGCCTGCGAGCTTCCCCCGCATTTCGTCCCCATTGTCGTTTTGCATCATCCCGGCAGCGCTGCGCACCACTGCGCCCAAGGCGCCAAAAGATTGTTCACCCAGCGGTGAGCACGTGGCCTGCCGCACGGCAACGTTGCGAAAACGCTCCTCGTCGCCGACGCGGGCGACGAACTCCTTCACCAGCCGCGATTTCCCGATGCCGGCTTCTCCGACGAGGCGGACAAGTTGGGCCGAGCCGCCGCACGCCTGGTCAAGGCTCGCCATCATTCTATTGAGCTCCGCACCACGACCTATTAGCGGCGCACTGAGGCCGAGCGCCTCGAGCCCGCGCGCTGCACGCGGCACCGCTAGCGGTGCGTCCAGTCGATGAACGAGCACGCTGCCAGCCTTGCCGCGAAACACGACATCACCCAGCGACTCGTAAGAGAAGGCATGCCGGGTCAGCCTGTGAGTGAGCTCGCCTACCAGCACCTCACCCGGTGCGGCCAGCGATTGCAGGCGTTGCGCCGTATTCACTGTGTCGCCGGTCACGGAATAGGATCTGGCGGTGCCGATGCCCAATCCGCCAGTAACGACCGGACCAGTGTTTATGCCGATGTGGAGTAACAGAGGCGAGCCGGAGTGGGGGGTGCTTTCGCCGAGCCGCGCCGTCCGGGCGATCATGTCGAGAGCGGCGCGAAGCGCACGTTCCGGATCGTCCTCATGCGCGACCGGCGCACCGAACAAAGCGAGCAGTGCATCGCCGATGAATTTGTCGACGAAACCACCAAAGTTTCGCACGGCCGCCGTCAATTCCTTGAACAGTTTGTTCTGCAGCGCTTGCATGACCTCGGGGTCGAGCTGCTCGCTGAGTGTCGTAAAGCCGCAAAGGTCGGCGAACAGGACCGTTACCGTCCGGCGATCGGCGTCAGAGACGGGATGCAGCCCTTCTTCGCTTTCGATGTTCGGAAGCAGCGACGGAGTTCGAGAAGGCGGCACAATGGTCCGGCTTGGTGCCGGAGCAGGCCGTTCGACGGCTTTTGCGGGCGCACCGACGCTTGCCCCACATTTCGGACAGAACTCGAAATCAGGTGCGCAGGTGTAGCCGCAACTGGCGCATGGCACGGGCTGGCGCCTGCCACACCTCGGACAGAAGGCGTAACCGCCCTCAATCTCGAAACCGCAGCCCGAGCAGTCCATCGAACAAGACCTCACTAGTGGCCGTGACGGCGTGATCTCGCCCGCACTTCACGGCCAGACTATTCACAAGGATGCACCGATAGTCGTCGACGGGCAAGCGGCAGCGAGCGATCCGTGTGGGTCCGGTGGCAGAGCGCTGCCCATTCGGGCGGCTGCGTGGCCGTCGTCTGCGAAAGTTCCCTCTTACCCTCCGTCTTCCTGCTATCATGAAGATGAGAGGCCGTTGACCTCTTGATGCAACGGGCTGACTCGCAACGCTGTCACCGACGTCTCGCGCGCTTCCGGCCCGCAGCTACGGCCATCTGGGCCGTTTCGCCGAAGCCCGCGCGGCATGGCAGGAGGTGCTTCGCGTCAATCCCGACTATTCGTTGGAATACCGTAGCAAAGTCTTGCCCTACAAGAACCGGTCGATTTCGAACACGTGGTGGATGGGCTCCGCAAGGGGCGGTGCGGTGCAATGACAGGTGAGGCCTATGCGGCCGGATCAGACGCTAGAGGCTCCCCGATAGATCGCCGTCGCTTGCGGTTGCGCACTAGTCTCAGGTCGGCTTGATCTCTGCCTGGCCGATCTTGCGCCATCTGGCGTTTTCGCGAACCAGTTTCAGGTCGTCGGTCGTCTCGGCAAATGTCCGCAATCGGTATTGCCGGAGCAGGTTTGGGAAGAGCGCCACTTCCGGCAGGCCGGCAAGCTGCTCGCGGACTGAGATCTTTTCATCGATGACCCGCATGCCCCAGGCATTTTCCCGAACCTGCAGCTCCGCGGCCAGATCGCGCTCTTCCGGCGCGTTTTCGTCCAGCACGGCCAGAAGGATCGAGTGGAAAAGCGCTACGTAGCCAATCTGTCTCAGGCCGCCCACGACCCGCACGCGCGGCAATATGGCAAGGACGAGGAACGTCAGGAACAAGTTCGGCAGCAGCACGCCTTCCAGCAGCGCCCGCCTGAGATGTGGCCGCTCGAACGGGATGGAAAGACCTTGCGGCCTGTCAGGCTCGATCAGGTGCCCGTTCTCGAGAACGAGCTTGCGCACGCGCTCCTCGCGGATTCCCCAGAAATAGTCCGTGGCATTGGGCAGGAATCTGCCAAATGGGCTCGATGCGGCCTCTTGCCAGGCATGTTCGAGACGCTGGCGTCTTGCGGGTTCAATGAGCAGCCTGGAAAGAAGGCTGCCGTCATATTCCAGATGCCGCGCCATGGCAGCCGCGGCGGCCCGATCATCGATGAAAACCGGCAGGGCCATGCCGGCACGATCCCAATTGGCGACCAGATCCTGGTTCAGGGCAGTCAGCGCATCGGCGGCGGTTTCAAACACCTTGTCCTGGCTGGCAAGCAGTGTGCCCAGCCAGCGGCTGGCATCCGTTTCGTCGCCCACCGCTTCGAGCGCGCGCTTGTTGAGGGAGACGGGACCGGCCACGCAGGCGCTTTTGCGGCACAGTTTGTGGCGCCCCATGCCAAACAGGTTGATCTTGTCGTCGCCGACGTCGAGCCATCCCGGCCCCTCCCGGCCAACTGTCTCCATGGTCATTGTCGTTCCCATGAAGCCGACGAAGGCCGACAGCCCGTTTTCGACCGCGCCGAGCCAGGCAAGCAGGAGGGCATCGAAGGTGATCCGGTCCATCAGAAGCAGGCAGTGCAGGCCGGACTGAATCACCGGTCTGTGCTCGAACTCGTCGAGGGCTTTGCCGATCTCGTCAGGCTGCATGATCCTACCGAGGCGCTGATGCAGGACTTCGCGCAGGATCGAGCGGGCAGCGATCGCCGGGCCCGATGCAGGCCTTGCCACCGGCCGCCAAAGATGGCGGGCGTAGTCGGAAACCGGTGCATTCCAGTTCTGCTCGATGTCGCGCACGACCTCCGGGCAGAGCAGCGACAGCACAGCCAGAATTTCCACCGGAGGGGTAGGGCTTGGGTCAAAGACGGCGGTCATTGGTCCCGTCTAGCCGCTTGCGGTGCAAACGCCAAGCGAGACCAGACTTGCTGGATGCGGCCGGCCCACACATAGATCGTCAACTCGATTAAGATGGCGTGAGACGAAATGGCCGTATCCTACGCAGCTCTCCATGAGCAATCACCTGTTCGCTCCGCACGAATTGTCAGACTGGCTAAACAGCTAACGCCAAACAGCGGATCTTAGAACCGCAGCCGGGCCATGCTCAGGAGGTCGTGGTACTGCCCGTCGGTAAAGCCGGCCTTCACATGCCGGCCTTCGATCTCAAAGCCGTGGCTCTTGTAGAGACGGAGGGCCGGTTCGTTGTCGGCATAGACGGTCAATTCGACCCGCTTCAGGGCGCGCCAGTTGTCGGCCACGTCAAGCAGCGCGCCAAGTATGGCAGAGCCGATACCTTTGCCGACAAAGGCATCGTCAAGGCCAACATTGATCTCGCCGATATGCGAACGGCGCGGTGAACCCTGCACGACCAGGCTGCCATGGCCGACGACCTTGCCGTCCAGCTCGGCAACGATCCAGGTGGTTTCCTGGCCGGACTTGGCAATGCGCCGCGCCACCTGCTCCACCATCTCGAAAGGCATCCTGAACGTGCCCCAGCGGAAGCCCGGCATGTTGAAGATAGCGCAAAGCGCCTCCGCATCGCTTGGCCGGACGGACCGCAGCAGCGGCTGGATTTTCTCGGAGGGTGGCGAGGTCGTGCTGGTCATGGCGTTCCCGGCGAAGGCAATCGGCCCGGTACGATGCACCGGACGCCACCTGAAAATCCAGCCGTCTCTGACCTATGATGCCGATTGCGAGCTAAAAATTCCGGGAGGCGGCGTAGAGTTTGAAGACGCCGCTGATGCCTATCCAGCCGAAAAGGGCGAGCCAGCACAATGTCCCGGTCGCCGTCCAGTCGATCCGGTGCACCGCAGCGTCGGTGATGACGACGCCGAGGATGGCAAGCAGGCCAACCAGAAACTGCGCCAACCCGAGCACCAGCAGTTCCTCGCGCGGCGCGCTTCTCCAGACGAGATATATACCGCCCGCACCGGCGAGGAAGATGGCGCTGTAGACCTGAGCGTGGAAGGCATCGATCGGCCATGGCCAGATGCCACTGAATGTCAGGGGAAACAGCAACAGGCCGACGCCATAGAGCCCAAGGATCGCGGATTCCGCCGGCATGTAGCCGCTCCATGCGGGATTTAAGGTCACGCCTTTTGCAGAAGGACGGGCCCTGGCCCGCCACAGGAACAGCCCGGATACCGCGACCGAAGCAAGATAGACAAAAACCACAGCCAGGGCGCTTTGCGCTCGAAGTTGAAATAGCCGAGATTGATGAACGAAGCCACCGACACGATGACGGTGAAGATGAAGGCCATGACGAGCACGAGCCTGCCGGGCGACCAGCGATTCCAGACCAGCAGTGCCGCCATCACGACCATATCGGCGGTGTAGAAGCCACCGAGGAAGCGCGCATTGAACGGCGTGACGGCCCAAGGCCAGCCCGGTTTCACCAGCGCAGGCATGAAAAACAGGCCGGCGCCTACGATCAGGACGATGATGACCACCGCAGAAAAAAGGCGCAGGGCCGCGGGAAATGGCGGATTGTCGGATGTCGGCATGGGAGAAAATCCCAAAGATGAATGCTCCATGGACCATCATAGTGCTGCTTGCGGCCGGTTAAAATCCGCCGAATGGAAATTGAACGGTCACCAGGCTTATCCATTCGAATGGCCGTACGGTCCGTTTCGAAGTAAGATGGAGCACTCGGACCAAAGACCGGTCCGGTCAAAACGCCTCGGGGTGCATTTTCCGGAGCCTGCACGATGAACGAAGCTCAGGATCTGTTCTCACTTCTGCGACAATCGGCCGATGTCGATCCGCAGGCGATCGACGCGATCAAGCGAACCATCGCGGAGGGCGAGGACCGCGAACTTTGCCGCATCAATGCGCCAGCCTTCGCCAGCAAGCATGGCCTCGACGAGGAGCGCGCAATAAGCGCCTTTCTCCATGCGGCGCGGGTGGGTATCTTCGACATTTCCTGGAATGTACTGTGCCCCGGCTGTGGCGGCGTGCTCGACACCAACGCCACGCTGAAAACCCTGCAAAAGGACGAATACACCTGCGCGCTGTGCTCCGAGGGCTATTCACCGACCCTCGACGAGATGGTCGAGGTGACATTCACCGTCAGTCCCCGCGTGCGCAGGATTGCCGCCCACAATCCACACGAACTGCCGGTGGCGGAATATTTCCGCCAAATCTACTGGGCGTCCGGCGTCGATCTGCCGGAAGAGGATTTCGCGAAAAAGCTAGAAGCGTTCTCGCTGGAGGATATCGAGCTTGCGCCCGGTGAAAAGGCGGTTCTGCCCATACAGCTTCCGTCCGAATTCATCATCGTCTTCGAGCCGGTCACCCATTCAGCGCAGTTCATCGACGGGAAGGGCGAACCAACAAAGGAGCGCCGGAGCCTCTCTTTGGCCTTCGACCGCGACCATGTCCAGAACCAGACGCTGGAGATGCAACCCGGCCCGTTGCGCATTTCGCTGGAAAACCGGACCGACACCCGCGTGCTGCCGACGGTCTTCATCGCCGGCCAGGCATTGCATGATTTCCTGGGAAAACGCCGGCCCTTCCTGACCGCCAAGCGCCTGCTCACCAACCAGACGTTCCGCGATCTCTATCGCACGGATACACTCGACATCAACCAGCGCCTGAAGATCACCAGCCTGACGTTCCTGTTCACCGACCTGCGCGGATCGACCGAGCTTTACGAGCGGGTGGGCGACCTTTCAGCCTTCGATCTCGTGCGCGAGCATTTCCAGGTTCTGCACGAGATCGTCACGGCGGAGGCAGGCGCGGTGGTGAAGACGATCGGTGATGCGGTGATGGCGACCTTCGCGACGCCTGATCGTGCGATTGCTGCAGCCCTCAGGATGCGCGATGCCATGCGTACGCTCAACGACAAGAGCGGGCGCGAGGATCTGCTGCTCAAGATCGGAGTCCATGCCGGCCCCTGCATCGCCGTGTCTATGAATGAGCGACAGGACTATTTCGGCCAGACGGTCAACATTGCTTCGCGGGTCCAGAACCTTGCCAACGCACAGGCGATCTTCGCCACTCGAGCGGTGGTCGACGACAATCTCACCGCCGATCTCTTACACAGGAACGCGCTGACGCCCGTGCCCCACGAGGTCTCGCTGCGCGGCATTGGCCGGGAGATAGCAGTATACACGATCCCCTGAAGGCTTGGCCCCTGAAGATTTGGCTCGTCCCGGCCCCTCACACGCGCCTACAGATAAAATAACGATCGGCGGGAACCGAAGGTGGCGGCGGGAGGCGTTGCAACTGCGGGTGATCTAGCGGCGTGCCGCTGACCGCGATGCCGCCGACGCGAAGCAGGCGCGCGGTCAGATCGGGAAGCCAGGTAGAGGTCACTGCATCGCAATCTTCATAGCCGGTGCCGATGTCGGCATGAACAAGAGCGGCGTCGATGCCAATGAACCTGCTCGCCGTCTCGCGTATTTCGCCGAGCACGAGGTTTTCAGCTTCGGGAATTGAGCTGGCGTGTGCGGCAAGTGCGCGGTCGAACGCTACGATCCGGCGTCCGGGCAGGCGCTCGCGCAGATGGTGGAACGTCCGGCCATTGCCGAGGCCGAGCTCGAGCACAGGCCCCTCCATCTTCGCCACCTCGGCGCAGACATGATCAAGTATGTCGCGCTGTGCGGTCATCCTCCGGATGAAACTGTCAAGGCGACTCATGTGCGATTGTATGTCCAGAACCAGTTCACGAAATCAACTGCCCCCGACCAGAGCGTTTCGCGGCTGAAACCCGAGGCCGACGTGTTAAGCCCCGATCGAGTCTTGCCGCGTGTAGAGGCGGACGATGAACACTGCAACAAGCGAACAGTTGCCGACAAGGATCATACGGGTGGAGTCGGCGGCACTGCGCGCGGCGGAATAGCGCTGTCACTTGTAGGGGTCCGCGGCGTCCCGCAACCCGTCGCCGAGGAAGTTGAACGCCAAGATGACGAGAACGACGGGGAGCATCGGCAAAAGCAGCCATGGATAGAACGCGATCACGCTGACGCTGCGCGCCTCGGTGAGCAGGATGCCCCAGCTGGTTATCGGCGCCCTCAGGCCGAGCCCGAGGAAGCTCAGCGCCGTCTCGCCCAGGATCATGCCGGGTATGGAGATCGTCGCCGTCGCGATCAGATGCGACATGAAGCCGGGAATGAGATGCCGCCCGATGATGCGGCTGCTTCTGGCGCCCATCAATTGCGCGGCCAGAACGTAATCCTCCTCGCGCAAGGCTAGAAGCTTTGAACGCACGGCCCGCGCCAGTCCGGTCCAGTCGAGCAGCCCGAGGATGACGGTGATGCCGAAATAGATCAGGATCGGACTCCAGGTTATCGGCATGATCGCCGCCAGAGCCAGCCATAGCGGAATGCTGGGGATCGATTGCAGAACTTCGATTATCCGTTGGACGATCAGGTCGAAGATACCGCCGTGATAGCCGGCCAGTCCGCCGATGACAATGCCGAGCAGGAAGCTGAAACTGATGCCGACGAGGCCGATTGTCAGTGAAATGCGTGCGCCATAGATGATGCGCGAGAGCACATCGCGCCCCAGCCTGTCAGTGCCGGCCAGAAAGAGCTGGCCGTTTTCGGCGGGGCAGACAAAATGCCTGTCACCTTCGATAAGGCCCCAGAACCGGTAACTGTCGCCCTTGCAGAAGAAACGGATCCGCTGAACATCATCCTGTTTCTCGACGTAGTTCCGCTTGAGCGTGTCCATATCCAGCGTCATCTGGCGGCCATAGACGAACGGCCCGACGAACTGGCCGTTGTGGAACAGGTGCACTCGCTGCGGCGGCGAATAGATGTAGTCCATGTTGCGCGTGTGCAGATCGTAGGGCGCCAGGAACTCGCAGATCAGTATCCCGAAATAGAGCGCTGCCAGGAATATGCCGGATACAAGGGCAAGCCGGTGCCGACGGAATTTCCACCACATCAGCCGCAGCTGCGACGCCTGAAAGACCTTCGACTGCTCCGGCGTCATCGCCTCGACCGACTCCAGGTCAAAGGGCGCAATGGAAACGTAGTGTTGCAGCGGGGCGCCCGGAGCGGGCAGCGGCGATTGCGTGTTCATTTGGTGCTGCCGCCTTGCAAACGAATTCGCGGATCAAGTAGCGCCAGCGCCAAGTCGGAAATCAGGACGCCGATGACCGTCAGGAAGGCGAGGAACATCAGGAACGACCCTGCCAGATACATGTCCTGGCTTTGCAGCGCCTTGATCAGCATCGGCCCGGTCGTCTCCAAAGACAGCACGATTGCCGTGATTTCGGCGCCGGAGATGATGGCCGGCAGGATAGAGCCGATATCTGAAATGAAGAAATTGAGCGCCATGCGCAGCGGATATTTGACCAGCGCCCTGAAGGGATGAAGGCCTTTGGCGTGCGCGGTCACGACATATTGCTTATGTAGCTCATCGAGCAGATTGGCGCGCAGCCGCCGGATCATGCTTGCCGTGCCCCCGGTGCCGATGATCAAGACCGGAATCCAGAGATGGGCGAGGATCGATTTCGCCTTGGCCCAGCTCATCGGCTCGCCGAGATATTGCTGGTCCATGAGATGGCCGATAGACGTGCCGAACCAGATGTTGGCGAAATACATCAGGATCAGCGCCAGCATGAAGTTCGGAATCGCAAGGCCGAGAAGGCCGAAGAAAGTCAGGCCGTAGTCGCCCCAGCTGTATTGATGCGTGGCGGAGTACATGCCGATCGGAAAGGCGATGAGCCAGGTAAAGATGATCGTGACGAAGGAAACCAGCACCGTCAGCCACATTCGGTCCCCGACGACGTCGCGAACCGGCAGCTCATATTCGAAGGAATAGCCGAAATCGCCGTGCAGCATCCCGCCGACCCAGTAGAAGTAGCGAATGACCGGTGGCTTGTCGAAACCATATTCCTTGCGCATCATCTCGATGCGATCGGAATCCACCGCTTCGCCTTGAGCCCGAAGCTCGGCAACATAGCTGTCGAAATAGTCGCCTGGAGGAAGTTCGATGATCGTGAACACCAGTGCCGATATGACCAGCAGCGTTGGAACCATCACGGCGATACGCCAGACAAAATATCGAAGCACGCTCAGGACTCTCCAAGCCAGAATGTATCCGGCATATAGACACCGAAATAGGCGGTCGGGTCGTAGCCGTAGAGCGCCTTGTCAGGCAGATTGCGCAGCCGCGAGGATGCCAGAATCGGCTGATGCGTTCCGTTTACCGTGCCGATCGAAAACACCTGATCGGTATAGATCGACAGCATTGAATTCCAGATCTCGGCGCGCTCCGTGGCTTCGGTCGATGCGTTCCAGCGCTTGAGTAAAGCCATCAACTCGACCACGGGCGGAAGATCGGGCGCTTCGCCGACCTTGCCACGGGACAAGTAGTGAGCACCCCAGAGCGGCCATTGCAGCTGGTCATCGACGGTGGGGGCGAGTTGGTAGGGGTTCATGTCGGCGGTCGGCACGCCATTGTCGATGCCCGACCACATCGACATCATGATCTGGCCACCAAGCGCGCGGCTGCGGAAGATGTCGCGCTGCGAAGTCCGGATGAACAGGGCGATGCCGATCTTGCGCCAGTGATCGGTGATGAGCTCGAGCGCGTCGGTTTCCAGCGTGCTTTCGCCGGCCGTTTCCACTACGAGCTGCGCCGGGCGTCCGTCGGGGAGTATCCGCAGGCCGTCATCGTCACGCGCCTGAAGCCCGACCTCGTCGAGCAGGGCATTGGCCTGGTCGGGATCATGGGCGACCCAGGCTTTCGCGAATTCCGGCCGGTAGAGCGGGCTCTCCGGCAGGACCGTATCGGCACTTTCCTGCGCCAATCCGTAGAACACAGCCAAATTGATCTCGCGCCTGTCCACAGCGAGCGAAAGTGCGCGGCGCACGCGCACGTCACGAAAAAGGCCACGCCACACCTGGTCGGCACAATTCAGATTGGGCAGCAGCGCCAGCCGCGAACCTTGTGTGCGTTTCCAGAGATGCATCTTCACCGGGTAGCGCTTCTCCGCATCCTTCAGGAAGGAGTAATCGGTGAAGTCAATTCCCATGCCTTGCAGGTCGCTCTCGCCCGCACCGGTCTTGGCGGAAATGATCGCCGACGAGCTGACATTCATGACAATCCGGTCGACATAAGGCAGTTGCCGGCCATTCTCGTCTATTCGATGAAAGAACGGGTTCCGCTCGAAGACGAACTGCTCAGCCGGCGGCTTGGTCCGGTTCTGCCAGGGATCGAGCGTCGGCAGTTCCGGGTTCTCCGGGCGATACTGCCGCGACATGCGGATATGCAAGAGCGTCCATTTCTGGGCCCGGTTCTCCTTCATTAGGCCGGCGAGCCGGAATGGATCTTGGTATTTCTTGTGGAACTGCTTGAGATAGGCGGCCGGCAGAACAAGCGATAGGGGCGAAGCAGCGGCGAGCTTGGGCAGGAAGTCGGGATTGGGCGCATCCCAACTATAGCGGACCGTCAACGGATCGACGATCTCGAAGCGTGGCGGCTTGCCGTCCGCCAGCAGGGCCGGGGCGAGCCCGCCTTGCGAAAGCTCATCGTTCAGCCAGACATCTTCCCAGCAATAGCGAAAATCCTCCGACGTCAGCAGGCTACCGTCAGACCATTTATGTCCTTCTCGTATCTTGAAAGTGAAGACACGATCATCCGCTACATCGAAACTTTCGAGAATGTCGGCTTGCAGGTTAAGCTTTTCGTCATAGCCGACCAGGCGAGCGTACCCGTAGATTGTCATCATCCGGATGTCTTTCTGGCTGCCGATGATCGTGCGCAGCGTGCCGCCATATTGGCCGGGCTGCCGGCCCATCGCGGCGAGATTCAACGCGCGAGGGCGCTTGGGCAGGCGTTCGGCGAGTGCCGGCAGCGCTCTGGCCTTCAGCTGCGGCTCAAGAAATTCCGGCTCCAGGTCGCCGGCGCGCAACGTGCCCGGCAGAAATGCCGAAGCCATGAGTCCAAGGACGGTGCGCCGGCTGATCAATGGCGTAGCTCGCTGAAATCGGCCGAACGTCGGGCCAGCACGAGGTGGCCGCCGCCAAGATCGAGCGGCGACAGCATATCCTCGTCGCCCTCGTCGCGGAATTGCGGTCCCCATGCGCTGGTGTCGGAAGCGCCGCTGAGTTTCAGCGTCTTGAAATCCATCGGCCTGTCGAGATCGGGGAAAGGTACTGCGGCGACCAATGAGCGCGTGTAGGGGTGGACCGGTTTCCTAAGCAGAATTTCGCGCGGCGCGAGCTCGACGATACGCCCGCCGCACATCACCGCGATACGGTCTGCCATGTAGTCCACCACCGCGAGGTTGTGGGATATGAACAGGTAGGTCAGGCCCAGTTCCTTCTGCAGGTCCTTCAGAAGGTTCAGGATCTGCGCCTGGACAGAGACATCGAGTGCCGAAACCGGCTCGTCGCAGATCAGGAGTTCAGGCCCCAGCGCCAACGCGCGCGCGATGCCGATACGCTGACGCTGCCCGCCGGAGAAACTATGCGGATAACGCTTTATGAAGCGCGGGTCGAGCCCGATTGCCTGCATCAGGCTCTTGACCGTGGCGAGTCGGGACGCGGCACTGCCACGTCGATGGATTTCCAGCGGCTCGCTCAAAATGTTCTCCACCGTCATGCGGGGTGAAAGCGACGAAACCGGATCCTGGAATACCATCTGGATTTTCGCGCGCAGCATGCGCAGGGCGTCTCCCTCGGCTTCCAAGACGTCGATCGGACCATCGCGGCCATTGAAGATCACAGAGCCGCCGGTAGGGGTGACAGCCCGCATGAGGATCTTGCTGACGGTGGTTTTGCCGGAGCCGCTTTCGCCGACAAGACCCAGGCACTCACCCCGCCTGATATCAAAGCTCACGCCGTCCACGGCGCGAACAGAGGTTTGATGATCTCCGCCGAACCATCCGGACTTGCGGATCGTGAAGGTCTTTGTCAGATCCCTGACCGACAGCAGGATGTCGTCCGGCCCCTTCGATGCCGGCGCCGTCTGCTTGCCGAGCAGGTTCCCGACATTCACCGGCACCTCGCGGAGCGCCTTTAGCCTTTCGCCGGGCTTCAGGTCGAAATGCGGAACGGCTGCCATCAGGCCCTTCAGGTAAGGGTGGCCCGGCCGGCGGAATATCGCCTCCACAGGTCCCGCTTCCATGATCTCGCCATGGTACATGACCACCACCTCGTCGGCGACGTTGGCGACTACGCCAAGGTCGTGCGTGATCAGCAGCATCGCCATGTTCAGCTTCGTCTGAAGCTCGCGCAGCAATTGCAGGATTTGCGCCTGGATGGTGACGTCCAACGCCGTCGTCGGCTCGTCGGCGATCAACAGCGCGGGCCGGCAGATAAGCGCCATGGCGATCATGGCGCGTTGACGCAATCCTCCCGAAAGTTCAAAGGGATACATGTCATAGGCGCGCTTGGGGTTGGGAAAGCCGACAAGTCCGAGCATTTCCTTGGTCCGCGCCTTGCGCTCCACCCAAGCCATGGGCGTATGAATCTGCAGGGATTCGCTCACCTGATTGCCGATCGTATGCAGCGGCGACAGTGATGTCATCGGCTCCTGAAATATTTTGCCTATGCGGCTGCCTCTCAACGCCCGGATTTCGGGTCCGTCACGCGGCATCTGCAGGATATCCTGCGTCGTGCCGGGCTTTTCAGGATCGGAAAACAGGATACGCCCGCGAACATGGGCTGTGTTCGGCAAAATGCCCATCACTGCCTGGCTAAGAACCGATTTTCCGGAACCGGACTCGCCCACAAGCGCAGTAACCTTGCCGGGCAGGACGCGAAGATTTGCACGCCTGACGGCATGCAACGGTCCCCCTATAATGGCAAAAGAGATGCCAACATCCTCGATCCGCAGCAGATCAACGCCCAAATTCATTCTCACACCAGCCCCCACTCTGGCAGGTCCAGAAGGCGAGACTAGCGCATTGCCAGCCTAGAGCAACTTGGATTCGAACAGTCCCCAGTTCCCTGGCGGAACCGGCGACCGGACTGCATACCAAACGCGTTCGGATCAGATCGTGGCGGTTACTGGAGCTTCCTCGGGTCGCCCGCGGACGGCCGCGCGGCATTGCGATGAAGCAGCATGACCTGCTCGGCGTCCGATATTCGGTCGTAAATCGGCTCCAGCGCACCGTCTTCGTCGAGCGAGAGAGCACCCGACAAATCGGGTGAAAGCACCGTTAGCTTCTGCCTGATGCCCGCCAGTTCCTCCATGCCGAGCGCCAGCCAGTTGTTGGCGCCGCAATAGCCGGCGAAGTCTTTGCTGGCGAGAACGCTGTGCGGATATTTCTTGGTCAGGGTCTGGAGGCGCTGGACCTCGTTTACAGCCGAACCGAAGACAGAGAATGTGAGCCGGTCGGTAAGCCCGACATTGCCGAACATCACATTGCCGACATGCAGGCCGATACCATAGTTTATGTCGCTCAATCCCTGCTGCTTTCTGCGCAGATTGAGATCCATCATGCGCGCGGTGGCCTTGTGCGCTGCTGCAAGAGCAGCCTGGCAGGCGATCTCGGACTGTGAACGGTGCCTTGCGCAAGGGTAGACGGCAATGAAGCCATCACCTATGAAACTCATGATCTGCCCGCCCTTGCGATTGAAAGGTGCAGCAGCGGCGTCGAAAAACTGGTTCAGCGTATCGATATAGACTTCGCGGCCGGAGGTTTCGGCAAGTCTTGACGACCCGCGCATGTCGCCCATGACCAGTGCCGCCCGGATTGTATCACCCTCGCCGCGCTTGATCTGGCCGTCGAGCACGCGCCTGCCGGCGTCGCCGCCGAGATAAGTGGTCATCATGTTGTCGGCAAGCTTGGTGAGCACCGCCATCTTGGTTGCGATAGCGAGATGGTTCTGGATGCGCAGCAGCGCCGAAATCATGCTGTCGCTGAAGCCTGCAGCACTGTCGGTGGACCAAGACCCGATCATGCCCTGACTGGTGTTGCCGCTGAAGGGATGGACGAAAGCCATGTAATCGGTGACGCCCATCAGCTTGAGGTCATCGAAAACAGGAAATTCCGACGGCACCGACGGGTCGAGCCGGCGCCGCAGATGGTCGAGCTTGTGGCTGAGCAGATGGTAGTATGGGCTGGTCAGGAATCTGTCGGAATGAACGCCGTTCTCCTTGCGGAAGCCTTCCACTTCCAGGCCCTGGCCGCGGAGCCAGGTGAAGCCGAGCGCGTCATAAAGCGGATGAAGCATCGAAAAGCTCAAATGCACCCGCTTCAACGGCAGGCCGGCAGCAGCCAGCCGTTCACAAAAGCCCCTTACCAATGTTTCCAGGTCGTCGCCCGCCAACGCCGATTGGGTCAGCCAATCGGCAACCTTATCCATGAGAATGGCAGAAATTTCTGCTTGCGCTGTGCTCATGCTATCTCGAAATCTCCTTGCACAAATTCGCCGGCTCGGACGCCGTCAGGCCTTCACCACCGCCTCTCGGGCTAGCCCGAGGCGGCCAAAAATATTGCGTGTGTCGACGATCAGTAGAGCGTGATCCGCGATCGCCTGATAGTCGATCGCGTCGTGGTCGGTCGCAACGACGACAGCGTCGAAATCCTTCAAGGCCACCTCGGTCAATTCGACCGAGCGACGCCCCTTGATCGCCATATGCTCCCGTGTGCCCGGGATTTCGGCAACATGCGGATCGTGGAATTCCGCCTTGCCGCCCCATTCCTCGATGAGTTCAATGAGCCGCAATGAGGGGCTTTCGCGGATGTCGGGCACATTCTTCTTATAGGCGAGCCCGATGATGAGAATGCGCGAGCGGCTGAGCGCCTTGCCGCAGCGCCGGTCCAGCGCCTTCGCCAGTTCATCGACCACATGACGCGGCATGGCCGTGTTGATCTCTGCCGCCAGCTCGATGAAGCGGGTCGGCAGTTCGTATTCGCGAGCCTTCCACGTCAGGTAGAAGGGATCGATCGGAACGCAGTGCCCACCAAGTCCAGGGCCAGGATAGAAAGGCATGTAGCCGAAGGGCTTGGTCTTTGCCGCCTCGATCACCTCCCAGATGTCGATTCCCATCGCCCCGAGCACGACCTTCAACTCGTTGACGAGGGCTATGTTGACCGAGCGGAAGATGTTTTCCGTCAGCTTGACCGCCTCGGCGGTCGCCGTGGTGGAAACTGGAACGACGGTCTTGACCACGCCCTGGTAGAAAGCCTGCACGAGCGTTGCCGCTTCAATGCCGTCCCCTGCCACGACCTTGGGGATTGTCGCGACCTCAAAGCTGCGGTTGCCGGGATCCTCGCGTTCGGGCGAGAAGCCGAGGAAGAAGTCTGTCCTCGACTGCAAGCCGGTTTTTTCCAGGATGGGCTTGATCACGTCGTCGGTGGTGCCGGGATAGGTGGTCGATTCCAGCACGATCAGCTGGCCGAGACGCAGATGCTTCGCGATGTTGCCTGCCGTGTTCCTGACAAAGGAGAGATCCGGCTCGCGGTGTTTCGTCAGTGGCGTCGGAACGCAGATGATGATGACATCGCAGACGGCCAGTTCGGCAAAATCCGCAGTGGCGCGGAACCGTCCGCTTGCCACCTGGCCGGCAAGGGCTGTCGACGTCACCGCCTCGATGTAGGATTGGCCGTTGTTCAGGCTCTCGACCTTCTGGCCTTCGATGTCGAAGCCGGAAACCGGGAAGCCGGCGCGAGCGATCGCGACCGCCAGCGGCAACCCGACATAGCCCAGTCCGATCACGCCGACTTGCGCGGCGCGCGTCGAAATCCGGTTCAGAAGACGGTCATATGTCGATCGTGAGGCGTCCAAAAATCTGCTTCCCGTCAATTCGGACAGGCCGTCCGCTTCCATGGTGAGGCTCACCGCTCCCAAGAACCCCGAGGCATATTGCGGAAAATCGATGTCCGCAAGCCGTCAGATCGGCACCTTCGCCTTCAGGCTTGCGGCAGCCATCGCATAGCCGCCGGCGGCGCCATCGATGAAATGAACGTGATCGCGCTGCAGCGGCGATGCGACGAGGCATGTCATCAAGGCCGATTTCTGGCGGTGCAGGCCATAGTTGCAGATGCCCGCCTCTTCCGCCTGTTTCAGCCGGTTCTCGATCCGTTGCAACACATCCGCGTCAACGTCGATGGTCATCTTCAAGCCATCGTCGAACTTCCGGAAATCCGAATTGCTGGCCACTTCGCGTTTGTAGATCTTCGGATCGAATCTGCCGATCGTCCAGCCAAATCTATCCGCAACAGCCGTAAGCGTCATCAGGAACACTATCCACAGCTTCGACAGCCACCGCCGTCCTGCCGGCGCCGTGGCCCGCGCCTCGACATCGAGGCCGGCGGGCAGCAAACTATAGTCCGGCCCGTTCACCGGCACCGGGTGGCCATCGCGTTCCTGCCTGCCGGCAAGGGCGATGATGTCGGAAACCAGAAACTGAAAACCGCGCAAGTCGCGCGACGCCCCCGGTATGGCTATGATCGAGACGATTTCGCCATGCCGGGCTTCGATCGGGTTCCAGCGGCACGAGAGGCCAGTCAGATCCGGTCGCGTGCCGGCCGGCGCAGGATCGATGCGGTAGCGCCCCGCTTTCATCTCGGCTTCCGCCCAACTGCCGCCACCTCCGGCGAACATGGCATAGAAGACCGCATCAGAGGCCTGGAACCTCGCCACGCGAACATCGAGGCCTTGCGCTCTTATATCCTTTATCGGCACGATTGCGGCACGCAAGGTCAGATCCAGTTCGTCCGCCACCCATCTCTGGACAGCCGCCAGCGCGTTACGGGTGATCTCCAGCGCCGAGCCAGGAAACGCCACGAGCGCGCCGTCGCCGCCGAAGACAAAGGGAAGATCTTGCCTACCCAGCGCATTGAGCAGCGCCGAAATGACGCTGGCACCGGCCATATTGACGGTTTTATAGCGCCCCGCCTCGATCGCCTTGGTCGAGCCGACGATGTCTGCGGTGGCCAGCGCCCAGCCATCGGGGAGAGGCCGATAGTTATCGATATCGGCAACGCTTTCAAACTTTGCGAAGACCGGCAGAGAAGCAACAAACGGATCGGACGCGGCAGCTGTTTCCATGAGCATCAGATAGCACATTCCAGTGCTTGAGGGTGAAGTCGATCATGCTTCGAAATTGACTTGCGCAGGCTTTCCGATGATAGGGTCCGGGGATGCGAATTGCCTTCTATGCGCCGCTGAAGTCGCCCAATCATCCCGTTGCCTCCGGCGACCGCCAGATGGCACGGATGCTGGTCAAGGCGCTGGAGCATGGAGGACATAGCGTCGAACTGGCATCCGAATTGCGCTTCTATCTACGCGAACCGGATTCGAAAAGTTTCGATGCGCTCAAGATCGAGGCCCGGGAGGAAGCCGCGCGGCTGGCAAGGCTTTGGGATCGTGACGGCAAGCCCGATCTGTGGTTCACCTATCATCCCTATTACAAGGCGCCCGACCTGATCGGGCCCGAACTGGCGTTGGCCTTTGGTGTCCCCTATGTGACAGCGGAAGCCTCCTATTCGAGGCGGCGCAACACCGGTTTGTGGGCCGATACGCAAGCGTTGGTGGCGCGAGCCGTCGAACAGGCGGCGCTGAACATCTGCTTCACGCAAAGGGATCGTCAGGGACTGGCAGATGCGGTACCCGACGCCGCTTTCGGCATGCTTTCGCCCTTCATCGACACATCGCTATTCCGGGAAACGCCGGCACGCGGTTGTCCGACGCGCCTCGTTACCGTCGCCATGATGCGCCCGGGCGACAAAGTCGAAAGCTATCGCATGCTGGCGCAGGCGCTCGGTTCGATCGGTCACCTGCCCTGGACCATGTCGGTCGTCGGGGACGGACCTGCCCGCGAGGAGATCAAAGCGCAATTCGCCGGCTTGCCCGCCGAGCGTATCGAATGGCTTGGCGCGATTGAGCCAGCCGCCGTGCCGGATGTCCTCTACAGTGGGGGAATTTACGTCTGGCCGGGTTTCGGCGAGGCCTATGGCGTTGCCTATCTTGAAGCACAGGCCGCCGGCCTTCCGGTTGTGGCTCAGGACGTCGCCGGCGTGCCGGAGGTCGTCCGGAATGGCCAGGCCGGGTTTCTCACCCCGCCGGACGATGTGGCGGCGTTCGCTTCTGCCATTGAAAGGCTTCTGGCCCGTAACGACGAAAGATCCATCATGGCCGCAGAAGCCAGACGTTTCATCCTCGAAGAACGTTCTCTCGGTGCTGCAGCGGCGCGTCTGGCCGAACTTCTTGCGAAGATCCCGGTCTGATGACATCCGATCAAATCTGGCAACCCTTGGTGGAGGAACTGGCGAGCCGGCAACGGGCGGACCGTAAGGCAGAGTTCTGGCTGCGCGACGATGACGCCGTGGATCCGACGCCTGCGCTTGATCGGTTGCTCGACCTCACCGGTGAATTCGCGGTTCCGGTGACTCTGGCCGTCATTCCCGCCCTGACTGACGAGAAGCTTGTCGTTCGGCTTGACGAGGCGCCGCATGCCACGGTCGCCATCCATGGCTGGGCGCACCGAAATCATGCGCCCGAGGGCCAGAAGAAGCAGGAGCTCGGCGCGCATCGGCCACGCGAGGCGGTGCTCGATGATCTGGCTCGCGGGCTGGCGCACGTAACCGGCCTGCACGGCGCACGTGCCGTTCCGATGCTGGTGCCACCCTGGAACAGGATCGACGCCGGCTTGGTATCCGACCTTGGATCGATAGGATTTTCGGCATTGTCGGTCTATGGGCCGCCAAGGCCGGCTTCACTTGCGGTCATCAACAGCAATGTCGACATCATGGATTGGCATGGCACGCGCGGCTGCCGCGATCATGGCCTATTGGTTCAGACTATCATCGCGCAATTGCAGCATGCATTCGATGGGGGCGAACCGGTGGGCCTGCTCACCCACCATCTCGTACATGATGAATCGGCCTGGCTCTTCCTCGAACGGCTGTTCACAGTCACCGCACAGACTGAAGCCTGCGCATGGCTTCCGATCAGGACATTGATCGGGCGCAGCGCCGGTAGAACAATTCCAGGAAAGTATGAACGGTTTCCGTCCGGAATTGCGTCAAAACAAAGAGATAGAGGAAAATAGCTCAGCGCCTTTTGCGCAATGAGACTGGAAGTTTGAGCGTCTGGCCATCCCGCGCGGCAAAAGCGCCGGTAAACCTGTCCTTGGCCAGCTTCTGGATCTTGTCCAGTTCCTTGTCGGTGCGTGTCGGATCGTGGTGAAACAGCGCAAGCCTCCGCGCACCGGCCGCCTCACAGAGCTTGACGCCCTGTTGCCAAGTCGAGTGCCCGTAACCGCGGCGGCGTTCCATTTCCTCCTCGGTGTAGGTGCAATCGTAAATGACGAGGTCGGCATCTTCGATCAGGCCGAGCACCGCCTGATCGAGTTTGTCCGGCTCGTGCTCAGTGTCTGTGATCACCGCCACGACGCCGCCGCCCCATTCGACCCGGTAGCCTATGCAGCCGCCCGGATGCATAAGACTGCCGGTTCGGACCACCACCCCTTCGCGCGGGTGAAGCACGTCTCCAGATACGAAATCGCGATAGTCGAGGCTTGCCTTGCAGGCCTCCAGTTTCACCGGAAACCACGGCGGCCGCATGAACTCATCGACCATCTGCCGGGTCGTCATGTGTCCTGCAAGATGCCCGGACCAAAGCGTAACCTTGGCGCCCCGGTCATAGATCGGCGCAAAAGACGGCAGCCCGATGATGTGATCGTAATGGCAATGGGTGAAAAGCAGGTCGAAATCGGTCACGCCCAACGCCTGAAGCGCCGCGCCGGCAGGCCGTAGGCCAGAGCCTGCGTCGAACAGAAGCGTATGCTTACCGCATCGCATCTCGACGCAGATTGAGTTGCCACCATAGCGAGAGAATTCTGGCCCTGATACCGAAATGCTGCCGCGGACACCCCAAAACCTGACCAGGAAAACGTTGTCGTCCATGCTACCCCTTCGCCCATCATATCCAAACAACTGCTGCTAGGCGAGACAGGCTTTCTCCGGGTGATCTTCTCAGCGAGAGGACAGTGCCGTCACGACGGCGAGGATCGAGCGCACGTCCTTCGTTATTTGGCGCTTCGTGCGTCGATCAGATCCGCGGTCGTATGGCTTAGGCGATCGGCAAGAACCCGCAATATCTCGATGGTCATTTCCGGGAACTCCCTCATAAGCCTCAGGAAATGATCCTTGCGGATTCTCAGGGCTTCCAGCGGACTTGCCGCTCTGACGGTGGCAGTGCGGGAGCTGTTGCACAATATGGCGATCTCGCCAACGATCGAATTTGGCTCCAGTTCGGCAACTTTTATCGGTCCGCTGTCGGAATCGACAAGAATATCCGCCCTGCCTGAAAGGATGACATAGGCGGCGTCTCCCTCGTCGCCCTGCCGGAAAAGGATCTGGCCGGCGCTGTAGCTCACACGATCGGATGTGAACGCAAGCAGCTTGAGCTTTGTCGGCTCGATGGCAGAGAACAAGGGAACGCGTTGCAGCATTCCAACTTCATCCTTGAGCAGCATTGTCGCAAACCTTCCAAAATTCGCGTTTGCCAGACTAGAGCAATGGACGCCCAGATGGAATCAATTCTCTTTCCGGGATGGCGAGACAAACCACGCGAAAGGTGGCGAGCCCGATATCGTGCACCGGCAGAATGATCCCATCTGAATGTCCGTTGCTCTATGACAACAGTTCCTTGAAGATACCGTTCCCTGCCAAAAGTGTCTCGTGTGTTCCGTCTTCCGCCAATTGACCCGAGTCGAAGACGATAACGCGATCGAACATCATCGCCATTGCCGGATTCGTCACGACCCACACAATTGCCGGCGAATGGCCGTCGCGCCTGGCTTCCTCGAGCACATTTCGCAGCACCTTATCCTGCATGCGCTGGTCGAGCGCCGACAGCGGCCGGTTGAGAATGAGAAAATCGGGACGCTTGAGCAAGGCCCGGGCAACATCGAGCTTCTGTCGCTGTCCACCGGTCAGCCGCCTGCCGCCGGAGCCGACGTTGAAGTCCAGGCCGACATCCAGAAGTTCGCCATAAAGCCCCAGTTCGTCAAGAATGTCATAGACGATGGAGCGTATGCGGTCGGGCGCGTCGGGATGATTGTTGCCCACACGCCCGAACAGGACATTATCCATGACGGTGGCCGCGGCAATGTATTTGGCAGGATCATACCGTTCGACCGCATTGTGCATCTCGGGCGGCAGGTCTTCATAGAACCGGTTGCGTGCAGCGACGATCTTGCTCATCAGCTCGTCGCTCAGCAGGCCGAAGCGGTGCCGGGGCTCGATATAGGCAAAGCTCAAGGTGACGATCATGGCGCGATCGTTCTCCGAAACCGCCTCGTAGGGACGGTTCTTGAGCCGTTGCAGCAAGGTTTCGTAGGCGGGTATCTCCTCCGCGCTCATGAAGGCGAGCTGCTGGAAGAACTGGTGATCGGGCGGCAGGTCGGCAAACAGCTCGATCGCCTGTTTGGCGATCTCCAAGCCCATTTCGTAGAGCGTGCGGTCGAGGCCGGCTTGCCTCAGCACGGAAGCAAAATAGGGATTGGCCGCCAGGGCCCTGTCGGCCAGTTCGGGGCCGGCGGCAGCGCCGAAGAGCAGGTTTTGGCCGATCGTTGCTTCCTTGTTGTAGGCGCCCGGTTCGAAAGGAACCACCAATCCGCTCAGCCCCTCTTGTTCCAGCCGGGTCCGCAGCGCCGCACGCAGTTCGACGATCCGCCTGGCAAGCTCCGTGTGACGCGTGAGATCGGCCGAAGAGCGCAAGCCGAGATCCAGAATGTCACGCGACAGAACAACCGCGTCGAGCACCCGGCGCACGGCTTCAAAGAGGTCGTGCGGGCCGGTAGCGCCAGCGGAAGCATAGTTGATCCAGTCGCTGTGGATATCAAGATCCGGATTGCCCGACCGGCGCGCCTCGTGAATGTTCCAGCGGTGCTGATCTGCCGCAGCACCGTCATAAGGCACCGATGTCAGCGGCGCATGCTTCAACCCGTAGAGCAGGTTGTCGCGGAGGCTTGCCTGGAACAGGAAAACATCCGACGAGGCATACGACATGCGCCGGCCGGTTACTGCTTCGGGGAGTTCAAGCAGGTCGTCGGTGCCCGAAGCGACCCTTCCGCTGTCCGGCCAGTTCAGCCGCGCGAAGGCTTCTGCAAGCGCCTCCGCTCCACCTGTTGCGGTACTGACCAGTGCCACCGTCTCACCCGGCTTGACCTGGAGGGAGATACGGTTAAGGAGCATTGCACCGCCATCGTCTGCTACGGACAGATTGATCGCCGACAGCGGCTTGGTCATCGGATCGGGATCGTCGATCGTCAATACCCCGATTTTCGGCGCGATGAGACCTTCGACGGTGAACTGTTCAACGACCTGTTGATATTTGACCTGGACATCCTGCCGATCCTGATCCCAGTCGATCAGTTCCTTCATCGGTCCGGGCAGGTCCTTGTAGGCGCCGATCACGGCCACGAGCTGGCCGACGTCCAGCCGCCCCTGGAGGACCAGATACCCGCCGATCATGTAGAACAGAAAGGGCGTGAGCTGCGCGAGAAAATTGTTGAGGAACTTCACCATGAATTTCCATTGGTAAAGATCGAAGCGGATCTTGAAGATGAGCCCGAGCCGGGCAGCTATGTCGGCGCGCTCGTAGTTTGATGTATCGTGGACGTGAACCGCGCCGATGCCGTCGACGATTTCGCCAACCCGGCCCGAAAGCGCGCGCGCCGTCAACTGCCGTTGGCGCCCGAGCACGATCAGCCGCCGCCGCATTCGCGGGATGAGCACGATCTGGATCGCCACGATCACGACCGCTATCATTCCGAGCCAGACGTTCTGGATCATGATGAACAGCATGGCCGTCAGCGCTTGGCCGCCGAGCAGTACCGGCTGCAGGAAGGCGTCGCCGATGAAGCCGCCCAGCGGCTCCACCTCGTCCTTCACCATGGTCGCCACTTCGGCGGATTTCACCCGCTTGAAGTAAACTGGCGGAAAACGCAGCACACGGTCGACCAGATCGAAGCGGATACGCCGCAGCATGCGTTCGCCGAGGCGGCCCTTGTAGGTGTTGATGTAGAATTTGAACAGGCCGTTGATGACGACTAGCAAGAGGAACACAAGGCTCAGGGCAAACAGGGTCTCCTCGCGGTCGAGCTGAAAACCGGAGAAGAACTGGACCTCTCCAATGAACGGCAGGTTGTAGTGTAGCCTCATGAATGGCTGGGTCGCGCCCGGTTGCTCGAAGCCGCGACCTTGGATCGGTCCGTTGACGATCAGCTTCGGCAGGTCGAAGGACATGAAATACGGGATCATCGAAAGCACGACGATCATCAATATCCAGAGCTGCTGCTTCTTGGTGTGCGTCCAGATATAGCGGGCTAGGCTGGCTTCCATATGTGGCTGTGGACCCTTCAGTTGGAAGGATGCAGGATGTAAAAGCACCTGCTGGCGAATGGCGTATCGGCAATTTCTTCATCGCCAACGACAAGCTCGAAGCTGCTGTGCACGGACATTGTCCTGCGCTCAACGATGCAAGGAATCTGCGAGGCGGCGCGATCCAGTTCCGGCGCATGGTCGATGGCAACGACATGGGCATTGTTGATCGGCGAAGAAAGCAGCTGGCCAAACGGTCCGCGGCTTTCGTAGGGCTTTGGCGAACAGCCGAGCAGCACGAGGCCGCAGCTGCGCGGCTGGTGCTGGCGGATGGACGCCGATGATCCGGACAGATGCAACAGGCTCTCTCCGGCACCGGGCAATAGCCAAGCGGCTTGCAGCATGATCACGTCCGCGGAATCAAACAGTCTTGCGGGAGGCAAGATTGCGTTGTGTCGCCCAAAATCCCAACATACAAGACGAATTATGATGGATGTCACGCAACCACGCAATGCCATGGACTGGCACGAGCAAGCCTTGGACCTCACGCGGGGAATTGCTGCTTATGTCAACTGCCCTCTCGTGGCAGGGCTGGCGCGCGTCGTCGCCAAGCATCCGAAGGCCGATATCGCCAACGCCTTCAACCACAAGCAGGTCGCCTGCAAGATGTGGGCGCTCGATAGGCTGTTCGAAAGCGGCGGCGGCCGCTTCGGGCGCATATGGGTTCTGGGTGGATGGTACGGCGTATTGCCGGCAATGCTTTTCAACGACGCCCGCTTCGACATCGCGGCGGTCGATAGCATCGACATCGACCCCGAAGTCGCGCCGGTCGCCCGGACCCTCAACCGGGAAGCCGGCGACCGGTTCCGGGCGCTGACGGCAGACATGTACGCACTCGACTATGCGGCCGGGCGGCCCGATCTGATAGTCAATACGAGCTGCGAACACATAGCCGATCTGCGCGCCTGGCTTGCTCTGCTTCCGCCGGGCACGAATGTACTGCTGCAATCGAACGATTATTTCAGCGAGCCGACGCACATCAACTGCGTGGCTTCGCTTGCAGCCTTCGAGGAAATGGCGGCGCTACGGGAGGTGCGGTTCTCCGGCGAACTGCCGACAAAAAATTATACGCGCTTCATGCTGATTGGAACTGTTTAATGCATTTCGCCCAAAAGCGCGTAGCGGTTTTGGGACAACGACACGCATAAAACAGGACTTGAAGCGCGTCGCACGAATCTCACCAGACGCGACGCGCGTTAGAGCATTTGCAGGAAAGTGTGGAAACGGCTTTCCGTCCGGAATTGCGTCAAAACAAAGAGACAGAGCGGTTCTGCGTGAAACGATGAACCGCTCTAGGATCTATCGTCTGTTCAATCATGAACTTTTCCGAAACCGGGCCCCACATTTAGGGACCATGTTCGATGCCGCTCGCGCAGGATTTGCGCGGAGCGACGCGCGCCTTCCAGATCGAGACGATGCGCGGATGGCGTCGGTTCCACAAGCGCTTGTTCGATCGCTTGCGCCAAACCTTCAGGCGTCAGATCCTTTTCCATCAGCACCGTTGCAAGACCGAGTTCTTCGAGCATCAGGGCGCGAACCGTCTGTTCGGTTTCCCCGCCGGCTGCAAATGGGACGAGCAGGGAGCGACAACCCGCGCGCAGGACATCGCAGACCGTGTTGTAACCCGCCTGCGAGACTGACAGGCGGGCGCCGGTCAGCAGGCTGGCGAAATCCTCGCGGAACCGGAAGATGGACAGGCCCGGCGTGGCATCGCGTGCGATCGCGTCAAACTCGTCTTTCGGCAGGTTTGGGCCGGTGATCAAACACCATTTCCAAGCGTTGTTGGCATTCCGCGCCGCTGCGATGGTGGATCTGACAAGGCTCTTTCCGGCAGCCCCGCCGCCAACCGACACCAGAACGTCGAAGCGCTCGGAGGCCGCGGGCGATGGCGGCGCGGCAACGAGCCCCGTGTAGGTGACCTCGGCCCTGATCGCCCCAGCCAGTGGAAATGTCTTGTCGATGGTTGCGAAAGCCGGATCGCCATGGACCATAACAAGATCGAAATGCCTGTTGATGAGATCGACCGTTTCCTCGTTTCGGCCCAGCTTGACGCGCTCCTGGAGGATATCACGGACGGACGTCGCCAGCAGCGGTCTGGGCGACGTCGCGTCGATGGCCTCGATCAGCGGCAAGAGTTCGAAACGCATCTGCCGGCGTCCAAATGGAAACGCCTCGACAATGACGATATCAGGCCTGCAATCCCGGAATGCCTGCAGCAGCATCTCTGAACGCCATTTCTTGAAATCATCGTCGATCGGGTTGCCTTGCAGGTCGACAAGTCCCGAAAATCCTTCATCACCGGAGGTGACAGGTGGCAGGGTTACAGATTGTACACCCAGTCCCGGAAACCCGGCGATCGGCGCTCCGCCGGTCACGACGGTAACGTCAAACCCGTCATCGACCAGAGCCGCCGCAATGCGGCTGGCGCGCGCGAGATGGCCGATGCCGAGCAGGTGCTGGACATAGAAGAAAGCGCGCAGCCGCTTCATTCGGCGGCCCGCCACTCCCGCTCGAACAGTTCCTTGAGCTGTCCAATGCTTGCCATATGATCGAAATTGCCGCGCACGCGCCGCTCTGCGGCGTCGCCGAGGCGGTCGCGGAGCACGGGATCACGGATCAGGCGCTCCAGCGCCTGTGCCAGGGCAATCGGGTTTTCCGTCGGAACCAGCAACCCGGTTTCATCCGGCGATAAAAGCTCCGGCACGCCGGAAATATCGGTCGACACGCAGGCAAGCCGCTGGCTAGCCGCCTCCACCAGAACGTTCGGCAGACCGTCGCGGTCGCCATTTGCGGTGATCCTGCAGGCCAGGGCGAAGATGTCGGCGCGGCGGTAGCGCTCAAGCACCTCCTCCTGCGCAAGCGCGCCTTTCCAAGAGACGCGACCATCCAGGCCGAGCTTTTGCGCCAGCGCCTTGAACCGTTCCAGTTCTTCGCCGCCGCCGATATGCTCGAAACGCCACGCCAAATCGCCGGGCAACAGGGCAAGGGCCTCCAGCAACGTATCGTAACCTTTCTTTTCAACGGCGCGCCCGACACTCAGAACGACAACCGGTTCGTCCGGAGCCGAGCCGTCATGCTGCTTTCGCGCCTCGCCGAAACTGCCGAAGCGATCAAGGTCGAGCCCATGATAGCTCAGATGCACAGACGAGTTGCCGTTAGCGAGTTTTTTCAGACGATCGAAGCCGGTTTTCGTGCAAGTGACCGTCCAGCGCGCCGAGGAAAGCTTGCCGGCCAGATCCCAGTCCGCCGAAGTCCAGATGTCCTTGGCATGGGCCGAGCAGGTCCAGGGCAGGCCACGAAGCTGGCTGGCATAGCGCGTCACCGATGCAGGCGTGTGCGCGAAATGTGCATGCAGCCAGCCCGCGTTTTCCGGCCATTCGGCCGCCAGCACGAGCGCTTGCCCGAAGCGGCGCGCGCGATTGCGCGTAAAGTCGCGGGGCATATCGGCAGCCAGCGATCCGAGCGCGCGCCAGAAGCCCGGACGCAGCAGACAGGCAAACAGCGAGCGAAGCACGCGCAGCGGCTCTTCATGCAGATATTCCGGCAGATAATGGACGGGCGCTTTGATCTCGTCATGCACGGGGTGGCGTTTTTCGTCGGTCGGCCGCCTGAGCGCGACGAGTATCAGGTCGAACCCCGCACGCTCAAGACCGAGCAGTTCCTGCGCGATGAAGGTTTCGGACAGCCGCGGGTAACCCTTCAGAACCACGACGATCTTGCGATGTTGCAACTCAGGTCATTCCTTCAATGACCGAAAGGTGATGGCCGGCCCGCCGGTCGAGCAGTTCCGCGACGATTTCGGAAATATGAGGCAGCCCCTCCAGCGTCAGATGCGGATTGCTCTGCGATGGGCGGGGCCGGTCCGGCAGCACCTTCAGTGCATCAGCAAACCGCCGGGAATCCTCGGCTTCTTCCGGCAAAAGCATCTCGATGAGGCCGAGTTCGGCTGCGCGCCGTGCGCGGATCAGTTGTTCCTGGCGGGGCTCGACGCGCGGCACGATCAGCGCCGGCTTGTCGAAAGACAGTATCTCGCAATAGGTGTTGTAGCCGCCCATCGCCACTACCGCCTTGGCGCCGGCAATCAGGTCTTCCATGCGGTTGTCGAACTCGATGATCTTGATGTAGGGGATCTTGGACCCCTTCTTGAGCAGCTTGTTGCGCTTGCGCGCCGGCATGTAAGGCCCAAGCACGATCAGGGCTCTATGCTGCAATTGCGGATCCTGCTGATAGGCATCGATGACGTCGTGGATCAGATCGGCGCCGTCACCGCCGCCACCGGTAGTAACGAGGATATAGTCGCCCTCGGGCCGGTGGCCGGGCAACTCGTTCCGCTGCAGGCTCCGTTGCAGGAAACCGACGAACCTCATCTTTGCCCTGACAGCCGGGGGCACATCCAAGCCGGTCAACGGATCGTAGAAATCCGGCGGACCATAGGCCCAGACCTTGTCGTAGAAGACGCCTATCTTGCGCATCACGTCTCTGCGTGCCCACTCTGCTTCGAGCAGATGCGGCGCATCCATCACCTCGCGCAGGCCAAGCACCAGCGTGGTGCCCCGCGTCTTGAGGTAGGACAGCGTGTCCTCAATCTCACCGCGCAGGCCGAGCGGTTCCTTGTCGACGATGAAGATATCCGGCCGGAAGGTCTCAGCTGTATGGCGGATGATCGACTGGCGCATCCTTAGCGTCTCATGCAGATCGATGTCCTTTTCCAGCGAGGTGTATTCGCCGTTGCGCAGCTTGATGACGCTGGGGATCTTCACGAAGTCGACACGGGCGCGGTAGTCGAAGGCGCCAGCGATAGTCGCACCCGAAATGATAAGCACCTGAAGTCCGCGGAAATCCTCGACCAGCGAATGCGCGATAGTCCGGCAGCGCTGCAAATGGCCGAGCCCGAACGTGTCGTGGCTGTACATGAGAATTCGAGCGTTTTCTGCGTGCTGGGTCATTGTTGAACGTCTCTTAGAATTCTCGCCTTGAGGACCGTGAGCGACCCGCAGGATTCGAAACCATCCTCGCGGGTCTACCGACCTGTTCTGAAACATGAGGGCGCAATTTTCAATTCGTATTACAAAGAGGGTCCATATGCTGAAACCAGGAAGCTACGTCTGCTCAGCGGCCTGCTTGCCACGTGGTCCAGAAGAACCTGCATCATTTCACTGGTATTGACCATCTCGGATTCTCGGCGGCCTTGACCGCTGCGAAAAACGTGGAAACTCCAGAATGGAATAAGGTATGGGCTGGGTACTTCACTCCGAGCGTCTAAGCCAAGCTCCTAAACCATGATGTGCCTTGGCGGTGGGAAGCCGGAGCGTTGACGGAGTAGGGGACACGTTCGAACCGCCTAGATCTTGACTTCTCAGACCAGAATCTAGGGGTCAGGAGTTCGACTCTTTTCGGGCGAGCCAATTGAACTCACTAGCTTTTTGGACGCCATGGGCGCATGAACTCGCCGATTGCAGGCGTGTCAAAGCTGACCTGTTTGCCGCCAACGACAGCGCCGGCCTTCGGACCGGCATCCGAGTCTTCGATCCCTTTCCGGTTGTGCCGCGCAGGTAATATTCGGCTTCCATATATTCGAGATTGAGGGCGAACCGGAAAAAATGTCTTCGTCTTTGACCTCATCCTGCGCATAGGCCCGGGAAACCGGGGCAAGGCCGGTGGCCGAAGCGAGCGTTGCTCCCAGGCCAAACTGCAACGCGCGGCGGCGCGAAACACGAAATGCAGGCGTGACGCGGATCATGGCTTCCTCCCAAAAGCCCGCCGGCATCAAACATTTTGGCACCTCAAAAGCGCGCCTGCGCTCCCAACTTCACGAAATGTGGAATGTTCCTCAATCGCCTTGAATGATCTCACCGATGGCCGAGCAGCTAGGTTTCCTCGACCCTAGCCTGATGTCAGCCGACGCACACTGCGCTGTAGCGGCGCCGGATCTGCCGGCAGCAAAAATCCCGCCGCTGCGGTCGTCCGAAGTACGCTGTCGATAAAATCCAGGACTTTTGCGTATCGATTTCGGACCAAGGTCCGTCTTGTAGAATACTGTATTTGAACAAAGCTAGGTAACAGCCGACTTTCGGATTCGAAAGTCCTGACGTTTTTCATCTGAAACCCATCCTGGCGGGAGGGCGACTCGAAGGAGGAACTATGAAAACGCGCACCTGTCTATTCGCGACTGTAGCCGCTCTCACCCTTGTCGCATCTCCGGTACTCGCTGCTCCCGGCGGCAATGGCAATGGCAACGGCAATGGCGGCAGCAACGGTAACGGCGGAAACTCGGCCGGGGCCGGCTCGCAGGGACACGGAGCCGCCACTTCCGCCGCGGCCAAGGACAAGTCGACGACCGGCGTTGCTCATGCAATGGCGGTCGTTGCCACGACACCGGCCTCACCGCAGGCAACGCTGGCCTTGCAGGCAGCGCTGGATAGGAAGGCCGCGAAAGACGCGGCAGACACTGCCGACGACACCTCTGACGAAACCGAGTAAGCATTCGAAACAGACCACTTGTCGCGTTGAAAGCCGTGGTTCGCCGCGGCTTTTTTCGTTTCCCGACGACGAACTCTCAAGGTGAACAGCGCTTCCAGAAAAAAGCTGCTCCACGGCGGCACTGAAGCTACGCTAAGGCCAAACGCCGCCGCATCGGCGTCGGATTCGAGTGCATTCGAGGAGATCCCATGACCGGCTTTGTCGACCGCGAGCGCGCAACTGACCTGATGCAGCGCGCCGGCATCGAGGCGCTGGTGCTTTGCGAGCCCGAGGCGTTCCAATATGCCACCGGTGCCTGGATCGGCCCGGCCGGCCTGTTCCGGCGGGCCGGCGCCGGTTTCGTCGTTATTCCCAAGCGAGGCGACCTGCCGATCGGCGTCGTGGTGGCGGATTTCCAGGCTGCCCGGCTCCGGGCGGCGATGGCCGGCGCCGTGCTGCGCACGCATGCGATCTGGATCGAATCGGCGTCGCTCGAGCCGGCGACGGCCGACCGGCCTGTTGCGCAGCGCATCGAGGCCGGCCTGGTTGGCCGCGCTCCCGGTTTTTCACGTCCGGCGACCTTTGAGCTTGCCCGCTCCGTCCGCGAGCTGAAAACGATCCTCGCAGAATTCGGGCTGGAGCGTGCGACGCTCGGCATCGAGCTGGATTTCGTCTCGGCCAGCGATTTTTCCGCGATGCAGGCGATGTTGCCGGGCACTGCCCTGGTCAACGGCTCACCGGTTCTCGACAGGCTGCGGGCAATCAAATCGCAGAGCGAGATCGACCTTCTGCAGCAGGGCATCGCCCTGTCGGAAGCCGGCCTGTCGCGGCTGCAGCAGCATGCGACAAACGGCATGCGTCAGTCTGAGCTGGTCGCGCTTTACCGGCAAGGCGTCGCGGATGCAGCCGCCGGGTCGTCGCAGCAAATCTCGACGGCGGAATACGTCACGCTGGGCGCTCGCCCGAAAGGCGCCGACGCCGTCGCCGCCGCCGGCGATCCGCTGAAGGCCGACATGGTGTGCAGCGTGAACGGCTATGCCTCGGATATGTCGCGGAATTTCACCTTCGGGCCGCCGTCGCCCGAACAGGCCGAATTGCATGCGATAGCCGAACGCGCCTTCGCCGACGGGCTTGCCGCGCTTATGCCCGGAAAGCCGTTAGCCGCCGTGCATCGCGCCGCCAGCGAAAGCCTGGCGCGCCAGGGCCTGCGTTCCTATCGCCGCGGCCATTTCGGCCACGGCGTCGGCCATTCCGTGTTTTCCGAGCAATGGCCGTTCATCTCGGCCGACAGCAATGTCGTGATCGAGGCCGGCATGGTGCTGGCATTCGAGATCCCGCTCTACATCGACGGTCTCGCCAGCTTCAATCTCGAGGACCAGTTCCTGATCACCGCCAACGGGCCGTCGCCGATGAACCGCCTGCCGAGGCGCCTGGATATTATCGGCTGAATCCAGCCGTTATCTGGCGCCGGCCACGCCCCTGCGGAAATCCGACGGCGACATGCCGGAAAGCTTGCGGAACGACTTGTTGAAGGCACTGAGCGAGCCGAAGCCCGATTCCATGGCGACGCGCAGCACATTGGCATCCTGATGCATCAGCAGCGCCTGCGCGTAGCTGAGGCGCAGCAAATTCACATATTCATTGAGCGTCATGCCGGTCGATTTCTTGAAGATGCTCATGGCGTATTTGGGATGGATATCGGCCGCCGCGGCGATGTCGACGCAATCGATCTCGTAGAGGAAATTCTCGGCGATGAAGTCGCACATGCGCCCGACATTGCGCAGCGATTGCTGATCGAAGGGACTGCCTATCTCCTGTTCGACCGGGGTTTCGGGCACCAGCCGGTAAGGCTCGAAGCGCACCCGCTCCAGCCGCAGCAACAGCTCGTTGACGGCATGCTCGGCCTTGACCGGGTCGCCGGAGCGGGCATAGCGGTTCCAGCGCTCGAAATTGTGGTCGTCCGAACGGTCGGTGGCGTCGGTCACCAGCGTCGCCCCGGTCATCAGTCTGTTGCGGACCTCGACGGGCAAATGCAGCCGGAAGAAATGCACCAGCGGCAAATGCGCGCCGGCATAGATGGCATCGTCGGAGGCTTCGTCCATCTGGTGCGGCAGGCCGCCCCAGAACAGGCACATGTCGCCCGCAGAAAGCGAAAGCCCGTGCCCGTCCATGCGGTAATGCACGGCGCCACGCACGATGAAATTCACCTCGACCTGGGCGTGCCAATGCGGCTTGAGCATCACCAGGGGCTGGGTGTGGAACATCTGCAGCAGCAGCGGCAGGCCCTCCACGCTGCTGGCGCCAGGCTGGTAAAACGGCCTTTCCGGCATCTTACTTTCCGCTCATTTCTTATTCCCTTTGTCGCGGACAAGGCTTTCCCGAGGCCTAGTCTAGCCACGCTCGCAAACAGAGAGCAACTGAAATGGGAGGATTTCAATGCGCATAAAATTGACCTGCGCCGCGCTCGCGCTTGCCTTGGGCTCCAGCCCGGCCTTTGCGCAGTCCGGTGAAATCACGATCTGGAGCTGGAATATCGCCGCTTCGTCGCTGAAGGCGACCATAGCGGGCTTCAACAAGCAGTATCCCGACATCAAGGTGACGGTCGAGGACCTTGGCAACCAGCCGACCTACGACAAATCGATCGCCGGCTGTGCCGCCGGCGGCGAGGGGCTGCCTGACATCGTTACGATTGAGAACGGCGAAGCCGAAAACTACTGGAGCCAGTTCCCGGATTGCTTCGTCGACCTGCATACGCTCGGCTACACCGCGGAAGACCAGGCAAAATTCCCCGACTTCAAGCGTACCGAGCTCGAGGTTGACGACAAGGCCTATGCGATGCCCTGGGATTCCGGTCCAGTGGCGATGTTCTACCGCCGCGACTTCTACGAGAAGGCTGGCGTCGATCCGTCCTCGATCAAGACCTGGGACGATTTCATCGCCGCCGCCAAGAAAATCCAGGCCGCCAATCCCGGCGTCACGATGACCAACGCCGATTTCAACGGCGATTCCGAATTCTTCCGCATGATCTCCAACGAGCAGGGTTGCGCCTACTTCTCCGCCGACGGGCAATCGATCACGGTCAACCAGCCCAAATGCGTCGATGCCATGACCAAGATCAAGGAGATGAAGGACGCCGGCATCATTTCCTCTGCCGACTGGAGCACCAAGATCACCAACAATACCGCCGGCAAGGTCGCCACGCAGATGTATGGCGGCTGGTATGAAGGCACCGTGCGCACCGAATCGCCCGATGGGGCAGGCAAATGGGGCGTCTATCTGATGCCGAGCCTGACCGCCGACGGTCCGCGCGCCGCCAATCTCGGCGGCTCCTCGCTCGCCATCACCTCGGTGTCTAAGAACAAGGAAGCCGCCTACGCCTATCTGAAATACACGCTTGCGACGAATGAGGGCCAGATCACCATGCTGAAAGGCTTCGGCCTGGTGCCGTCGCTGATCTCGGCGCTCAACGACCCTTATGTCTCCGAAGGCCTGCCCTATTGGGGTGGCCAGGCCGTGTGGAAGGACATCCTCGGCACCTTGCCCAAGGTCGTCCCCAGCCGCGGCACGCCGTTCCAGAGCGACGCCGAAATCATCATCCGCGCGGTGCAGACCAAATATCTGGCCGGCGGCTATCCCGACGCCAAGGCAGCTCTCGACGATGCCGCAAGCCAGATCGCCGCGGCGACCGGCCTGCCGGTCAAGTCGTGATCTAGACGAGGCGGCTCCGAGCGCGCGGCTCCTTCTCCCCTTGTTGGAGAAGGTATCGCCGAAGGCGACGGATGAGGGGTGCTCCAGCTTGGCGCCGGCGGCACTCCGGCCATCACCCCTCAACCGTCTCGGCGCTACGCGCCGATCCACCTTCTCCCACAAGGGGAGAAGGCAAGAACTTGAAAGCAGAAAGGAGGAAAACGATGCGCTACCAGAACGCCACGGCGTATCGCTTCCTCGCGCCGTATCTGCTGATTTTTTCGATCTTCTGGCTGTGGCCGATCATCGATTCCTTCCTGATCTCGTTCCAGGCGACGCGCACTGTGCCGTGGCGCTTCGCGCCGACCTTCAACTGGGGCCGGTTGATCGGCGATCCGGCCTTCTTCAATGCCTTGAAGAACACATTGCTGATCCTTGTCATCCAGGTGCCGGTGATGATTTCCCTGGCGATTGTGATGGCGGTGCTTTTGAATTCGCCACTGCTCAAGGCCCGTGGCCTGTTCCGCTTTGCCTTCTTCGCGCCGGTCGTGGTCGGCGAGGTCGCCTATTCGGCGGTTTTCCGGCTGATGTTCAATCTCGACTACGGCATCATCAACAAATTGCTGAACGGCATCGGCCTGCCCAGTGTCGACTGGTTTACCAACGTCACCCCGGCGATGGCGGTGATCATGATGGCGGTGACGTGGCGCTGGGCCGGCTACAACGCCATCATCCTGCTCGCCGGCCTGCAGTCGATTCCCGAGGATGTCTACGAGGCGGCGACCCTGGACCGGGTCAGCAAGGTCAAACAGTTCTTCTACATCACGCTGCCGCTGCTCAAGCCGATCATCGTGTTCTGCGCCGTGCTGTCGATCATCGGCACCATGCAGCTGTTCACCGAGCCCTTCCTGATCACCGAGCGCGGCGGGCCGGGCGGCGGCACCGAAACGCTCGGGCTGCTGCTTTACCGCCAGGGCTTCCGGTCGCTCAATTTCGGCTACGCTTCGGCCGTCGCCTACACCATGGCCGGGCTGGCGATTGCCATTTCGCTGGTGCAGATATGGCTGACGAGGGAACCGAAATGACCTCGCACTCAAGAGTCAGCCGTTCCCAGGCCAGATTGGGACGCAGCATCGCGCTGCATCTGTTCCTGACGCCGCTGGCGCTGGTCTGGCTGTTTCCGCTGTGGATGATGGTGGTTTTTTCGACGATGCCCGACAACGGCATCTTCAGCCCCGACATCGAGCTTTTGCCGCATGGCAATTTCCTCGACAATGTCAGCAATCTGCAGCGCGGCACCAATTTCATCGGTGCCATCGGCATCTCCGTCTCGGTGGCGGTGACCTATACCTTCCTGTCGGTGATGCTGACCTCGATGGCCGGCTGGGCGCTGGCGCGTTACAACTTCTTCGGCAAGGGCATGGTCGTCGCCATCATCTTCGGCACCATCACGCTGCCCTATGCGGTCGTGCTGATCCCGCAATTCATCATGGTGGCGCGCGACTTCAAGCTCGCCAACACTTGGGTAGCGCTGATCGTGCCGCCGCTGTTCAATTCGCTGGGCGTGCTCTTCATGCGGCAGAGTTTTTCGATGATGCCGCACGAGCTGTTCGACGCCGCCAAGGTCGAGGGCGTCAAGGAATGGCGGATATTCCTGTTCGTCGCACTGCCTCTGGCGCGGCCGATGCTGGCGGCGCTCGCCATCATCCTCTTCCTTGCCTCCTGGAACAACTATCTCTGGCCGCTGCTGATCAATTCCAAGCCGGGCGCAATGACCGCGCCCGTGGCGCTCGGCACGCTGATCGGTCTCACCAAGGTGTCCTGGGGCGGCATCATGGCGGGCGCGGTGATGCTGACGGCGCCAATGCTCGTCGTGTTCGTGCTTCTGCAGCGCCATTTCGTTGCCGGCATCGCCGCCGGCGCCATCAAGTAAGGATCAGCATGGCGGCAGTCACACTCAAAAACGTCATCAAGCGCTTCGGCGTCTTCGAGATCGTCCACGGCGCCAATATCGACATCGATGACGGCGAATTCGTCGTCTTCGTCGGCCCTTCCGGCTGCGGCAAGTCCACGCTGCTCCGGATGATCGCCGGGCTCGAGGACATCAGCGACGGCGAGATCGCCATTGGCGGCAAGGTGGTGAACGACGTCGAGGCGGCCGATCGCGGCATCGCCATGGTGTTCCAGTCCTACGCGCTCTATCCGCACATGACGGTCGAGCAGAATCTGAGCTTCGGCCTGAGAATGACCGGCAACCCCAAGGCAGATACCGAGCGGCGGGTGAAGCGGGCTTCCGAAATCCTGCGCATCGCCGAGCTGATGAAGCGGCGGCCGCGGCAATTGTCGGGCGGCCAGCGCCAGCGCGTCGCCATCGGCCGCGCCATCGTGCGTGAGCCGCAAGTGTTCCTGTTCGACGAACCGCTCAGCAATCTCGATGCCGAGCTCCGGGTGCAGATGCGCGTCGAGATATCGCGCCTTCATAAGGAACTCGGCGTTACCATGGTCTATGTGACGCACGACCAGACCGAGGCGATGACGCTGGCCGACAGGATCGTCGTGCTCAACGCCGGCAATATCGAGCAGATCGGCGCGCCGCTCGATCTCTACGACGACCCCGCCAACCGCTTCGTTGCCGGCTTCGTCGGCTCGCCGAAAATGAACTTCCTGGCGGCAAAAATGGTCGGGGCCGACAACGGTGCGGCGGTCGTCGAACTGGTCAATCATCGCGGCGCGCGACTGCGCAAGCCGCTTTCGGATGCCTTGCCTGCAACAGGCGGCGATGTCGTGCTTGGCGTGCGGCCGGAGCATTTCTTCGACGCCGGCCAGGGCGACTGCGACCTTACCCTCAAGGCCGACGTCGCCGAGCACTTGGGATCGGTGAGCTATGTCTATGCCAATTCCGGTACCGGGGGCGGACGCGAGGAACTGATCATCGAGCGCGAGGCCTCGCGGCATCGCGCGAACGGCGACGACCTGGTGGTGTCGATCAAAGCCGACCGCTCGCTTCTCTTCGACGCCACCGGCGCACGCATTCGCTAACCCATCTTTCTTTTGTCCGATCGCGATTGCTCGCGGCCACCCCACGGAGATTTGACATGACGTCCAAACCAGAAAAAGTTCGCTGGGGCATTCTCGGGCCCGGCAACATCGCCAAGGCTTTTGCCGGGGGCGTCGCCCATTCGCGCACCGGCACATTGGTCGCCTTAGGGGCGCGCAATCCCGGCAAGGCGGGGCTCACCGAGGCTTTCCCCGGCGCTCGCATCCTGGACGGCTACGAGGCTTTGGTTGGCGATCCGGATGTCGACGCGATCTATATTTCGACGCCGCATCCGAGCCATGCCGAATGGGCGATCAAGGCGGCCGAGGCCGGAAAGCACGTGCTTTGCGAAAAGCCGCTTGGCCTGACCGCATTCGAAGCCGACGCCATGATCCATGCCGCGCGCAAGGCCGGCACCTTTCTCGGCGAAGCCTTCATGTACCGGCTGCATCCGCAGACGGCCAAGTTGGTCGAGCTGATCAGGGCCGGCGCGATCTGCGACATCAAGATGATCAAATCCAGCTTCGGCTTCGCCATGCCGGGCTTCATGCCGGAGCACCGTCTCTACGCCAAGGATCTCGCCGGCGGCGGCATTCTCGATGTCGGCGGTTATCCCGTCTCGATGGCGCGGCTGATTGCCGGCGCCGCGGCGGGAAAGCCCTTCGCCGAGCCGGACAAAGTCGTCGGCGCTGCGCATCTCGGCCAATCCGGCGTCGACGAATGGGCGTCGGCGCTGTTGCATTTTCCGGGCGGCATCGTCGCGGAAGTGTCCTGCAGCATCTCGCTCGCTCAGGACAATGTCTTGCGTATTGTCGGCAGCAAAGGCCGCATCGAGGTGGCGGATTTCTGGTATGCCGGCGGCCAGCAAGGCGGCACCGGCGAAATCCGCATCATCCGTCCGGGTGACACCGAGGTGGTCGAGGTCACGGAGGACGGCTGGCTGTACGCATTTGAGGTCGACGCCGCCGGCGAGGCCATTCTCGGCGGAAAGCAGGAGTTCGCCTGGCCCGGCATGGGCTGGGCCGACAGTCTCGGCAATCTGCGCGTGCTCGACAAATGGCGGGCCGCAATCGGGCTCGAATACGACATCGAGAAACCGGCAAAGCGCGTCAACACGATCTCCGGACGGAAGCTGCGCTCCGGCGGAACCGCCATCCCCAAGCGCAGCATTCCGGGCCTGCCGCGGCCGGCCTCGTGCCTGGCGCTCGGCTTCGAGGATTTCCGCACCTTTTCGTCGGGCGCCATCCTGCTCGATGCCTATTTCGAGGCCGGCGGCAATCTGTTCGACACCGCCTTCGTCTACGGTTCCGGCTATACCGAGACGCTGCTCGGCCAGTGGCTGAAGAACCGCGGCGTGCGCGAGCAGTCGGTGGTCATCGGCAAGGGCGCGCACTCGCCGCTCTGCTATCCCGACGTCATCGGCAAACAGCTTACCCAGTCGCTCGAACGGCTGCAGACCGACCATATCGACGTCTATTTCATGCACCGCGACAATCCGGATGTGCCGGTCGACGAGTTCGTCGATGCGATGGACCGCGAGGTCAAGGCCGGCCGCATTCGCGGTCCGTTCGGCGGCTCGAACTGGACGATGGAACGCATGGATGAGGCGATTGCCTATGCCGAGCGCACCGGCAAGCAGAAGCCCGGTGCGCTTTCCAACAATTTCTCGCTGGCCGAAATGCTGGAGCCGATCTGGGCAGGCTGCGTCACCTCCTCCAGCGACGAATGGAAGGCCTGGCTCGCCGCCCGGCAGATGCCGAATTTCGCCTGGTCGAGCCAAGGCCGCGGCTTCTTCACCGACCGCGCCGGCCGCGACCGGCGCGACAATGAGGAGCTGGTCCGGGTCTGGTATTCGGAGAGGAATTTCGGCCGTCGCGACCGCGCCATCGAGCTCGCCAGACGGCTGGGCAAAAGCCCGATCCACGTCGCGCTCGCCTATGTCCTGGCGCAGCCCTTTCCGTCCGTCCCGCTGATCGGGCCGCGCACGCTCGACGAATTGGAAGACAGCCTCCAGGCGCTCGACATTTCACTTTCGCCGGACGATCTTGCATGGCTGGATAGCGGTTCGGATCAGGCCCGCGCGCGGGCCTGACGGCAGCGGCGATCGCTTCGGCCTACGTTGGCCCCTTAGCTTCCGGACTGTTTGCGCTGCCCTCACCCTCTCCCGCAAAGAACCCGGAAAGGGTAAGAATGAGGGCAGCGCAAACGTCACTGGAAGTTAGGGAAGACAGATGCTCGACATCGCACCGACGAAACAGGCGGCCACCTGGCTTGGTTCTTTTGCGCGAGCACTCGAGGCCGGCGACGTCGAGGCCGCAATCAACCTGTTCGTCGAGGACTGCTACTGGCGCGATCTCTTGACCTTCACCTGGAACATCAAGACGATGGAAGGCCGCGCCGCGATCCGCGACATGCTGGCGGCGACGCTGGCAACGACAAAGCCTGCCCGATGGCAGCTCAGCGGCGAAGCGACTTCGGACGAGGGCATGATCGAAGCCTGGTTCAGCTTCGAGACGTCATCGGCGTGGGGTCAAGGCGTCATGCGCCTCAGGGACGGCAAATGCCGGACGCTGTTTACGGCGATGAGCGATCTCAAGGGGTTGGAGGAGCGCAAGGGCCCGGCGCGGCCGCTGGGTGTCCGCCACAAGGCAGACCCGGAACGCGAAACCTGGCTGGAGGCGAGGCGCCGCGAGGCGCGTGACCTCGGCGTTAGCCAACAGCCCTACTGCCTGGTTATCGGCGGCGGCCAGGGCGGCATCATGCTGGGGGCGCGGCTCAGGCAATTGGGCGTGCCGGCCATCGTCATCGAGAAGAACACCCAGGCCGGCGATTCCTGGCGCAATCGCTACCGCTCGCTCGTGCTGCACGACCCGGTCTGGTACGACCATCTGCCCTACATCCCGTTTCCCGAGAACTGGCCGGTGTTCACGCCCAAGGACAAGATGGGCGACTGGCTGGAGATGTATACGCGCGTCATGGAGCTCAACTACTGGACCTCCACGACATGCGTCAGCGCGTCCTATGACGAGACCGAAAAGGTCTGGACGGTCGAGCTCGACCGCGCCGGCGAGCGCATCACGCTAAAGCCGAAGCACATCGTCTTTGCAACCGGTGCTTATGGCCCGCCCAGGCGCATCGACCTGCCGGGCGCCGAGGTCTTCGACGGCGAAATCCTGCATTCCAGCCAGTATTCCAGCGGCGAAAAATTCCGCGGCAAGAAGGTCGCCGTCATCGGCGCGGCAAGTTCCGGCCATGACGTCAGCGTCGACCTCTGGGAGAGCGGCGCCGAGGTGACCATGGTCCAGCGCTCGCCGACGACGGTGGTCAAGTCGGACACGCTGATGGAGATCGGTTTCGAGATCTTTTCGGAAAAGGCGCTGGCCCGCGGCATCACCACCGAGAAAGCGGACATGATCGTCGCCTCGACGCCGTTCGCGCTGCTGCCGCAAGGCCAGCGGGCGCTTTACGACATCATCAAGGCGCGCGACGCGGCCTTCTACGATCGCTTGCGCGGCGCCGGCTTCGCCATCGATTTCGGCGACGACGAGACCGGGCTCCTGATGAAGGCCTACCGCACCGGCTCGGGCTTCTACATCGATGTCGGCGCTTGCGACCTGATCATCGACGGCGAGATCGGCATCCGCAGTGGCGTCGGGATCAAGTCGCTGACGCAGACAGGCATCCTCTTCGACGACGGCACCGAACTGGCGGCCGACGCAATCATCGCCTGCACCGGCTATCTCTCGATGAACGAAACCGTGGCGGCGATCGTCTCGCGCGAAGTCGCCGACAAGGTCGGCCCGTGCTGGGGGATTGGCTCGGGCGTGAAAGGCGACCCGGGTCCGTGGCAAGGCGAATTGCGCAACATGTGGAAGCCGACGGCACAGGAAGCGCTGTGGTTCCACGGCGGCAATCTGGCGCTGTCGCGCTTCTATTCGAAGTACGTCGCGCTGCAGATCAAGGCGCGCATGGAAGGCATTGCGACGCCGGTCTATGGAGCGCCGGGGCGGTGACGGCCGATCTCCCCCCTTGAGGGGGAGATGGCCGGCAGGCCAGAGGGGGGCGCCGCGCGTCGAGCGCCAACCTCCATCCGTTGCAGGAAGACGAGCCCGGTCGAACCGACCCCCTCTGTCGCCTTCGGCGACATCTCCCCCTCAAGGGGGGAGATCACCCACGCCCGAAATGCCGGCTCGCCACATCGACATGAGTGTCGTGCGCATGCGCTTCGAAGCGTTCGGTCTCGCCGAGATCGTCCACCGCCTCGTTCGGCCACCAGCTGCCGCCGACCACGATTCCGTCCGAGACCAGCCTTTGCTCGGCGACCAGCGAGGCGCCGACCGAATCGACAAAGGTGAAGCGGCCCGGACGCAGCCGCAACACCGCGATGTCGCCGACCGCACCCACCGCAAGCCTGCCGAGATCGGGCCTGGCGATCGCTTCGGCAGGGCGCTGCGTGGCGGCGCGCAGCACCTCGACCAGCGGCATGCCGAGCGCCAGCAGCTTCGACATGCAGACCAGGATGTCGAAGGCCGGCCCGTCGACGCAGTAGAGATGCACGTCGCTGCTGATCACGTCCGGCGCCAGCCCCTCGCTGAGCATCGCTTTCGCCACTTCGAAATCGAACGAGCCCATGCCGTGGCCGATGTCGAAGATGACGCCGCGCTCGCGCGCCAGCCGCATATCTGGCCGCACCGCCCCCGAGGCGAAGACCGGCGCGTTGGGAAACGGCCGGAAGCAGTGGGTGAGGATGTCGCCCTTGCGCAGCCGCGGCAGCACTTCCGAGCGGCCCGGCGGCGGCTCGTCTATGTGCGCCATCAGCGGCAGGCCGGCTTTGTCGGCGGCTTCGAGCGCGAGATCGACCGGCGCGATGCCGCTGGTGCCGCCGGCATGGCGACCCGAGCGGACCTTGACGCCGACAACCACGTCCGCGTGCTCGCGAGCCGCCGCTACCGTCTCGCGCGGTTCGCAGAGCCGGAGATCGCTACACTCGCCGACCGCCACGGTCTGCGAGAAGCCGAATATGCCGGCAAAGGAAATGTTGACATAGGCCAGGATGCGGACTTTCGAGCGCTCGATGACGTGGCGGCGAAAGCCGAGGAAATTGCCGGCGCCGGCACTTCCGGCATCGATGAAGGTGGTGGTGCCGCTCTTTGCGGCGAGCCGGTCGGCATCGACGCCGAGCGACGTGCCGCCCCAATAGACATGGCTGTGCAGGTCGATCAGGCCCGGCGCGACGATGGAGCCCGTGGCATCGATGACGCGGGCGGCACGTTCGAAGGGGATTTCGGTGTCGATCGCGGCGATACGGCCGTCGGCAATCGCCAGATCGCTCTGCGCGTCGAGGCCGGACGCCGGATCGATGAGGCGGCCGCCTTTTATCAGGAGATCGAATTGCATCGCGCCTGTCTCCACTTTCCCGTCAGGCCGGCCTGTAGGCAACGGCCTCGACCTCGATCTTGATGTCGATCATCAGCCGCGACTCCACTGTCGTGCGCGCCGGCGGGTCTTTCGGGAAATGCCTGGCATAGACGGTGTTGAAAATGCCGAAATCGCGGGCGTCTTCGAGCCAGACCGTCGTCTTGACTACGTCGTCGAGGGTACAGCCGGCCAGCGCCAGTGCCGCCTTGACGTTCGACAGCACCTGCTCGGTCTGTTCGGCGATGCCGCCCTTGACCACCAGCCCGTCTGTGCCGACCGGCACCTGGCCTGAGACATAGACGAAATCGCCGGCCCTGACCGCCGGCGACAACGGCACATGGGATTTTCCAAAACACTGCTTGGGCAAGGAGGCCTCCTGTCTAGGTTCTTTGGGTGAACGCGCGGTGCTGCGAGAGATAGGGGGCGGCTGCACGCCATCGATCCACATTTTGAAAGCCTATATCGCTTTGCTGCGGTAACGCCACAACGATCACCGCCCTTGGTGATCCTTCGCGACCCCCTCTGTCCTGCCCTCTTTGCGATCACTTGGCATCTCCCCCTCTAGTGGGGAGATCGGCAGCTTCGCCGATAGCATCCATTCAGCCACCTTGGAGATTGGCGAAAGCCGCGGTGACATCCAATCTCCCCCTGGAGGGGGAGATGCCCGGCAGGGCAGAGAGGGGGGCGCTGTCCCGACAGCGTCTGGACCCGCGACACCAGCCGGCTCAGCGGTCGATCCGCGTCGACAGGATGATCGACGACGACGTGCGCTCGACTCCGTCCATGGCGCCGATCTGGTCGAGAAGCGTGTCGAGATCCCTGATCGACGGCGCCTCGACGATGACGATCATATCGAAATTGCCGCTGACCGAGTGCAGCGTGCGAACCGGTGCCAGCGCCTGCAGGCTGCGCACCACCTTGTCGGCAAGCTTGGGGGTGACGGTGAGCAGGACATGCGCCCTGACCAGCCCCTGCTCGTAATCCGGCAACAGCCTGACCCCGTAGCCGGCGATGATGCCGCGCTGTTCCAGCCGCTCGATCCGGCTTTGCACCGTTGTTCGTGAGACGCCGAGCCGCCGCGCCAGTTCGGCGGTCGAGGCGCGCGCATTGGTGCGCAGCAGGGAAAGCAGAGCCTGGTCGGCATCGCTGAGCATTTCGACGAACCTTACCGGCACATTGCCCAAAGAGAGGCTGCGTTTCGTACAATCTCACGCTTCCTTTCGACAGGCAAGCTGCGATTCTAACCGTGAATTTAGCATTGGTGCGAGGGACCGGTCATGAAGGAAATCATCGTCGTCGGCGCCGGCAAGATCGGCTCGACCATTGCCGAGATGCTGGCTTCCACGGGCGACTACCATGTCACGCTCATCGACCGCTCGGCGGCGCAGCTCGGCGCGGCCGAACTGTCTGAAACGGTCGAGACGCTGGAACTCGATATCGAAGCCGCCGGCACGCTCGAAGCCGCCTTGGCCGGCAAGTTCGCGGTGCTCAGCGCCGCGCCCTTCCATCTGACCACGCGCATCGCCGAGGCGGCGGCCAGTGCCGGCGTGCATTATCTCGATCTGACCGAGGACGTCGTCAGCACCAGGCGCGTCAAGGAACTGGCGCGTTCCGGCAACAGCGCCTTCATTCCGCAATGCGGGCTGGCGCCGGGCTTCATCTCGATCGTTGCCAACGATCTCGCCAGCCGCTTCGACACGCTGGAAAGCGTGCGCATGCGGGTCGGCGCGCTGCCGCAATACCCGTCGAATGCGCTGAACTACAATCTGACCTGGAGCACCGACGGCGTCATCAACGAATATTGCGAGCCGTGCGAGGCGATCGTCGAAGGCGAGCTTGTCGAAGTGCCGCCGCTGGAGGAGCGTGAAGAATTCTCGCTCGACGGCGTCACCTACGAGGCGTTCAACACCTCGGGCGGGCTGGGCACGCTGGCCGAAACGCTGAAAGGCAGAGTGCGGACGCTGAACTACCGCACCATCCGCTATCCCGGCCATGCCGCGATCATGAAGGCGCTGCTCAACGACCTCGGCCTGCGCCACCGCCGCGACGTGCTGAAGGACATTTTCGAAAGCGCCCTGCCGGCGACGCTGCAGGACGTGGTCATCGTCTTCGTCACCGTCAGCGGCCGCAAGAACGGCCGCCTGCTGCAAGAGACCTACGCCAACAAGATCTACGCCAAGCGCGTCGGCGAAACGGTGCGCAGCGCCATCCAGATCACCACCGCCTCCGCCATCTGCGCGGTGCTCGACATGCTGGCCGACGGCAGCTTGCCGGCCAGGGGCTTCATCAAGCAGGAGGACATCGCCCTCGACGCCTTCCTAGCCAACCGCTTCGGCCGCGCCTATGCGCAGCACGAAATGGTTAGCCGGCTTGCAGGGTGAGCTGCGTAATCTCCCCCCTCGAGGGGGAGATGTCGCCGAAGGCGACAGAGGGGGTCGCCTCGCGTAGAGCGCCAACCTCCATCTGTCGCAAGGGAGGTCGCATCCAGTCGAACCGACCCCCTCTGGCCTGCCGGCCATCTCCCCCTCAAGGGGGGAGAGCGCGAGCCCTCAGACATGCACCGCCCGCCCCAGCGCCTTCAGCGCCGCTTCCGGAAAACCCTCGCCCTGTGTCGGATGGGCATGGATCGTCCCGGCGATATCCTCCAGCGTCGCACCCATCTCCAGCGCCAGCCCAAACGCAGTGGACAGCTCCGACACGCCCTGGCCGACGGCTTGAATGCCAAGCACCAGATGGTTGTCCGCCCGCGCCACTACCCGGACGAATCCGTCCTCGCCCAACTTCGTCATCGCCCGGCCATTGGCGATGAAGGGAAACAGTCCGACCTTGATCTCGCCACGGGTCTTGGCCTCCTCCGGCGACAGGCCTGCGGTGACCAGCTCCGGATCGGTGAAACAGACAGCCGGGATCGCTCGTCTGTCCCAGCTGCGCTTGTGGCCGGCGACGATCTCGGCGACCATTTCGCCTTGCGCCATGGCCCGGTGCGCCAGCATCGGCTCGCCGGTGACGTCGCCAATGGCAAAGATACCACGCATCGAGCTGCGGCACTGGTCGTCGATGCGGATGAAGGATCCGGCCATGTCGAGGTCGATCTGCTCCAACCCCCAGCCTTCGGTCACCGGCTTGCGACCGACCGTGACCAGCACCATGTCGCCGGCAATCTTGCCGTTCTTGCCGCCATTCGTCTCGACCAGCAGCGCGTCGCGCTTAGTGGACAGCCCCTTGGCCTTGGCGTTCACGAGCACCTCGATGCCGAGTTCGGCCAGCCGCTTCACCACCGGCCGGGTCAGTTCCGCATCATATTGCGCCAGCACGCGCGGCAACGCCTCGACTACGGTCACCTTGGCGCCCAGCTTGGCAAAGGCGATGCCGAGTTCCAGCCCGATATAGCCGCCGCCGACCACCGCCAGCCTCTCCGGAACTTCGCTCAGCGCCAGCGCCTCGGTCGACGAAATGACCGGCCCGCCGAACGGCAGCGATGGCAGATCTACCGGCGCCGAGCCGGTCGCTATCACCACAGTTTCGGCTCGGATCACCTGCATGCCGATCTCGGTCTCGACGGCAACGGTCTTGCCGTCGCGAAATGTCGCCCAGCCATGCACCGTCTTCACGCCAGCTTTCTTCAGCAGGCCGGCGACGCCGTTGTTCAGCCGGCTAACGATGCCGTCTTTCCAGGCAATGGTCGCCGCGAGATCAAGCGACGGTGCCGCGACCGTTATGCCGAGTGGACTTTTGCCGCCGGCCATGTGCGAGAGCTTTTCGAACTCTTCGGCTGCATGGATCAGCGCCTTTGACGGGATGCAGCCGACATTGAGGCAAGTGCCGCCCGGTTTGCCTGCCTCGACGATCACTGTGTCGATGCCAAGCTGCCCGGCGCGGATGGCACAGACATAGCCGCCCGGACCGGCGCCGATGACCAGCAGCTTGCAGGAGATTTCCTTCATCATTGCACCTTAGTTCGACGAGCCGGCGGGGCAGCACCCCCCTCTGTCCTGCCGGACATCTCCCCCTCAAGGGGGGAGATTGGCAGCTTTCGCGTTCGGCTTAGTCCTGCAAAGCTGGAGATTGGCGAAAGGCGGGATGACGGCCGATCTCCCCCCTTGAGGGGGAGATGCCCGGTAGGGCAGAGGGGGGCGCGAAGGATCGCTACTGCTCTCATCTCGCGCCCCTGCGATCCTCTGTTCATCTCATCAATCCACAAAAATCAGCGCCGGCGTTTCCAGCAGCGTCTTTATCCGCTGGATGAACACCGCCGCGTCCCAGCCGTCGATGACGCGGTGGTCGAAGCTGGAGGACAGGTTCATCATCTTGCGCGGGATGAACTGGGTACCGTCCCATACCGGCCGCACCATCATCTTGTTGACGCCGACGATCGCCACTTCCGGATGATTGATCACCGGCGTCGTCGCCACGCCGCCCATGGCGCCCAGCGAAGTGATGGTGATGGTCGATCCCGAGAGTTCGTCGCGCGTCGCCGTGCCGGATTTTGCTGCCTCGGCCAGCCTGACAACCTCGGCTGCACAGTCCCAGATGTCGCGCGCCTCGGCGTGCTTGACCACGGGCACCATCAGCCCGGAAGCCGTCTGCGCGGCGATGCCGATATGGACGCCGCCATGCTGGTGGACGATGCCGGCTTCGTCGTCGAACAGTGCGTTGACATTGGGCTGGTCGGCGATTGCCTTGACCATCGCCCGCATCAAGAACGGCAGCAGCGTCAGCTTCGGCCTGTTCCCGCCCGGCCGCTTCTCCTTGTTGAGCGCGGCGCGCAAATCCTCGAGCGCGGTGACGTCGATCTCCTCGACATAGGTGATATGCGGGATGCGCGACTTGGCCAGCGTCATCTTCTCGGCGATCTTTCGCCTGAGCCCGACTATCTTGATGTCCTCGACCGCCTCGTTGCGGGCAAGGCCGGAAACCTTGGCGAGCAGAGGTCCGCGCGCCAGGAAAGCCTCGATGTCCTCATGCTGGATGCGGCCGGCCGGGCCGGTTCCCGGGACCTGCCGAAGGTCGATGCCGGCCTCTTTCGCCCTCAAGCGGACGGCCGGTGAGGCCAGTGGCTTTTCGCCCTCCGGACGCGGCGCGCCGGAGGTCCGCGCAGTACCCCCACCGGCGGCAGTACCCCCACCCCTAACCCCTCCCCACAAGGGAGAGGGGGATTCGCCACCCGCCGCACTTAGTCCCTTATGCGTTGGTGTTTTTTCAGATGATCGTGGAGCGGTCTCGGGTTCGGCCTTGGAGGTTGCGGCACGTCCCCCTCCCCCTTGTGGGGAGGGGTTAGGGGTGGGGGTACTGCGCTCGGTGGGGGTATTCTTGGCGCCCGCCTCAGTGGCCTGCGACGCAGCATCCCTGACATTGCCCTCGCCCGCCACCTTCAACCTGACAATCGGCGAGCCGATCGCCACCGTGTCGCCGATCTCGGCGCCCAACCAGACGATTTCGCCATCGACGGGCGAAGGAATTTCGACCGTCGCCTTGTCGGTCATGACAGCGGCCAGCACGGCATCCTCGCGCACGAGATCGCCGACCTTGACCTGCCATTCGACGAGCTCGGCCTCGGCTACGCCTTCGCCGACATCGGGCAGCTTGATGACATATTCGCCCATCGTTCCCCCTTCAGGCTTCCACCGTTTCGACGAGCGCGCGGCCTAGCCGGGCAGGACCAGGAAAATAGTCCCACTCCTGCGCATGCGGATAGGGCGTGTCCCAGCCGGTGACCCGCGCCACCGGCGCTTCCAGATGGTAGAAGCAGCTCTCCTGAACCAGCGCCGAAAGTTCGGCGCCGAACCCCGATGTCAGCGTCGCCTCGTGCACGATGACGCAGCGCCCCGTCTTGTTGACCGAGGCGACGATCGTCTCGAGATCGAGCGGCAGCAGTGTCCTCAGATCTATGATCTCGGCATCGATGCCGGTCTCCTCGGCTGCCGCCTGGGCGACATAGACCATCGTGCCATAGGCAAGCACGGTGACTGCCGCACCCGGCCGTCGGATCACCGCCTTGCCGAGCGGCACCGTGTAATGGCCGTCGGCGACTTCGCCGAGCTCATGTTTCGACCATGGCGTTACCGGCCGCTCGTGATGACCGTCGAAAGGGCCATTATAAAGCCGCTTCGGTTCCAGGAAGATCACCGGGTCCGGATCCTCTATCGACGCGATCAAAAGGCCCTTGGCGTCATGCGGGTTCGAGGGCACCACGACTTTCAGGCCGGAGACGTGGGTGAACAGCGCCTCCGGGCTCTGGCTGTGGGTCTGGCCACCAAAAATGCCGCCGCCGGTCGGCATCCTGACCACGATCGGGCAGGTGAAATCACCGTTCGACCGGTAGCGCAGCCGCGCCGCTTCCGAGACGATCTGATCGTAGGCCGGATAAACATAGTCGGCAAACTGCACCTCGACGCAAGGCTTCAGCCCGTAGGCGGCCATGCCGATAGCCGCGCCGACAATGCCGGATTCGCTGATCGGCGCATCGAAGCAGCGGCTCTTGCCGTATTTCGCCTGCAGGCCCTGGGTGCAGCGGAAGACGCCGCCGAAGAAGCCGACATCCTCGCCGAACACGATGACGCGCTCGTCGCGCGCCATCGACACGTCCATGGCGTCGCGGATCGCCTCGATCATGGTCCGCCGCGGCATGGTCAGACCCCTGCGTGTTGGCGCTGGCGCCTGAGATGCGGCGGCATCTCGGCATAGACGCCCTCGAACATGTCGCGCGCCGAGGGCTTGCCGCCGGCATGCAGCGTGCCATGGCGCTCGGCCTCCCGCTGCGCCGAAATCACCGTGTCGAGGATTTCGGCCTCGGCCTGGGCGTGGCGTTCGTCCGACCAGACGCCGCGCTGGATGAGATGGTTCTTCAGCCTGACGATCGGGTCGCCGAGCGGCCAGGCATCGGACTCGGCCTTCGGCCGGTAGGCCGACGGGTCGTCGGAGCTCGAATGGGCGCCGACGCGGTAAGTGACGTATTCGACCAGCGTCGGCCCGAGATTGCTGCGCGCCCGTTCCGCCGCCCATTTGGCCACCGCATGGACGGCGAGATAGTCGTTGCCGTCGACGCGCAGCGACGGAATACCGAAGCCGAGCCCACGGGCGGCAAACGTGCCGGAACCGCCGCGGGCGATGCCCTGGAAGGTCGAGATCGCCCACTGGTTGTTGACGACGTTGAGCACGACCGGCGCCTTGTAGGTCGAGGCGAACACCAGCGCCGAATGGAAGTCGGACTCGGCAGTCGAGCCGTCGCCGATCCAGGCGGCGGCGATCTTCTGGTCATTGCTGATCGCCGAGGCCATCGCCCAGCCGACCGCCTGGATGTACTGCGTCGCCAGATTGCCGGAGATCGAGAAGAAGCCGTGCTCCTTCGACGAATACATGATCGGCAATTGCCGCCCTTTCAGCGGATCGGCCTCGTTCGAATAGATCTGGTTCATCATCGTGACCATCGGGTAGCCGTCGGCGATGAGCAGGCCTGCCTGCCGATAGGTCGGAAAATTCATGTCGCCCCGCGACAGCGCCTTGCGGAAGGCGCAGCTCACCGCCTCTTCGCCGAGATGCTGCATGTAGAAAGAGGTCTTGCCCTGGCGCTGCGCCATCTGCATGCGCGCATCGAAGCTGCGCAGCGTCATCATATGGCGCAGCCCCTCCAGCAGTTCCTCGTCGGAAAGCAGGCCGGCCCACGGCCCGACAGCCTCGCCGGCGCGGTTGAGCACGCGAATGATCGAGAACGCCAGATCGCGGATGTCGCGCGGGTCGACGTCGATCTTCGGGCGCGGCACCGAGCCAGCTTTTGGAATGCTCACATTGGAGAAATCCGGCGTCCCGCCCGGCCGCACTTCCGGTTCCGGAACATGGAAGCGCAGCATTCCGGCATCGGCCATGATCTCGGTCCTCCACTGTTGCCCGGCTAGGATATTTGCACACCGCCAGACCAGTGCCAATTCGTCGGGCGAGGCTTCGCTGCCGCTGGCTGCTGCCCGCGGCAGACAGGATGGAGATATGTCGGCGAAATTTCTTGTCGATCTTCCGGATCGGCGCGCAATTTGGGAGATGATTGCGCCGGGTTTCCCGCCAGATAAGGCAATGCGTCGGGTTGGTCGGCGCGAGCACCTCCTTCTCCCCTTGTGGGAGAAGGTGGCCGAGCGAAGCTCGGTCGGATGAGGGGTGTTCCAGCTTGGCATCGACAGCACTCCGGCCGGCACCCCTCAACCGTCTTGGAGCTACGCGCCAATTCACCTTCTCCCACAAGGGGGAGAAGGAAAGGAGGGCGGCGCCGTTCACCCCGCGCCCGCGTCATGCTAATCAGCGCCTATGGCACAAAAGAAAGCATACGAGGTCGATGCATGGCTCGCGAAGCCGGATCCGCGCGTCTCGATCGTGCTGCTTTACGGTCCCGATCGCGGGCTGGTTGCCGAGCGGGCAAAGGCCTTTGCCGGCAAGACCGGCCTGCCGCTTGACGATCCGTTCTCGGTCGTCAGGCTGGACGGATCGGAAGTCGATCGCGACGAGGGCCGCCTGCTCGACGAGGCCCGCACCGTGCCGATGTTTTCGGAGCGGCGCCTGCTATGGGTGCGCAATGCCGGCGCTCAGAAGGCGCTTGCCGATGACGTCAAGGCGCTGACGTCGGAGCCCGCGCGGGACGCGATCATTCTCATCGAGGCCGGCGACTTGAAGAAGGGTGTCGGCCTGCGCGCCGTGGTGGAGGCGGCGGACAATGCCATGGCATTGCCTTGCTATGCCGATGAGGCCAGGGATATCGATACGGTCATCGACGACGAACTGCGCAAGGCCGGCATGTCGATGACACTGGAGGCGCGGCAGGCGCTGCGCCGCAATCTCGGCGGCGACCGGCTGGCCTCGCGCGGCGAGATCGAAAAGCTGGTGCTTTACGCGCATGGCCAGGCCGAAATCGGCCTCGACGACGTCAAGGCGACGTCTGGCGATGTCTCGGGCCTCTCCTTCGATGCGGCGGTCGACGCCCTGCTCGAAGGCAGGATCGCCGACTTCGATACCGCCTTCACCCGCCATTGCCAGTCCGGCGGCCAGCCCTTTCTGGTACTTTCATCGGCGATGCGGCAGTTGCAGGCGATCCAGGCGATGCGCGGCCAGATGGACGCCGGCGGCCGCAATGCCGCTTCGGTCGTAGCCGCGGCGCGCCCGCCGGTTTTTTTTTCGCGGCGCAAGCTGGTCGAGAAAGCCCTCGAACGGTGGAGCAGCGAAGCGCTCGGCCGCGCCCTCAACCGCCTGCAGACGGCGATCCTGCAGACACGCCGGCGGCCGGATCTGTCGGTCGCGCTGGCACGCCAGGCCCTGCTCGGCATTACCGTGGAGAGTGCCAGGCTGGCGCAGCGCACCTAATCTCCCCCCTTGAGGGGGAGATGTCGCCAAAGGCGACAGAGGGGGTCACAGCGCGTAGAACACCAGCCCCTTCCGCGAAGACAGAGGACGTGGGCGCTTGAAATTTGACGACCCCTTCTGGCCTGCCGGCCATCTCCCCCTCAAGGGGGGAGATTAACTACTTCGACGATTTCGCCAATCACCGCGCGGCAGCAAAACGTTATTTGCCGGCTAATTTTAGCAACCTACCTACTCCCGCTTCAGCCTTCGGCAAAGCTCGTCGAGCTGCTCCAGTGTCCGGTAGGCGACGCTGATCACGCCGCCGCGCTGGTTGTGCTCGATCGTGACGATCATGCCGATCGTGCTGGTCATCAGCCGCTCCAGCGCCAGCGTGTCGGCATCCTTTTGCGGCGGTGCGGCGGGCTGGCGTTTTGCCGCCGGCGCGCCGACCGGCAGCTGCGCCAAGGCCTCGGCCTGGCGCACCGAAAGCCCCTCGTCGATGATCCGCTTGGCAAGCCCGGCCGGGTCGTCGGCCGTCACCAGGGTGCGGGCGTGGCCGGCCGAGAGCGCGCCGTCGACCAGCATGTCGCGAATGACGTCGGGCAGCTTCAGCAGCCTCAGCGTATTGGCGACATGGCTGCGGCTCTTGCCGATCACCTGGCCGAGATCGGCTTGGGTATAGCCGTGGTCGTCGATCAGCTGCTGGTAGCCCAGCGCCTCCTCGACCGGGTTGAGGTCGGTGCGCTGGACGTTTTCGATGATCGCCAGTTCGAGCGCCGTGCGATCGTTGACGTCACGTACGATGATCGGGATTTCGGTCAGCCCGGCGCGTTGCGCCGCGCGCCAACGACGCTCGCCGGCGATGATCTCGTAGCGGCCCGTTTGGGTTTTCGACGGCCGCGCCACCACCGGCTGCACCACGCCATGTTCGCGGATCGACTGGGCGAGGTCGGTCAGGTCGGCGTCGCCAAAATGCCGGCGCGGGTTCTTCGGGTTGGGGCTGAGGAACTCGATCGGCACCTTGCCGTCGGCCGCCAGCCCGGGCTTTTCCGGAGCCGCCGGGCGATCGATTTCGCCGATCAGCGCCGCCAGTCCCCGTCCCAGTCTTTTTCTCGAAGGGTCTTCGTTCATCGTCCGTCCAAATCGTTTCGGTATCGAATCGCTTGTTGGTTACTGCTAGGCGACACGCAATTTGCGCTCGCGGCGGATGACTTCCGAAGCAAGCTGCAGATAGGCCTGGCTGCCCGAGCATTTTAGGTCGTAGAGAATCGCCGGCTTGCCATAGGACGGCGCCTCGGAAACGCGGACATTGCGCGGGATGACGGTTTCATAGACCTTGTCGCCCATATGCGCCCGCACATCCTGCACCACCTGGTTGGCGAGATTGTTGCGCCCGTCGAACATGGTCAGCACGATGCCCTGGATCGTCAGGTCGGGGTTGATCGAGCGGCGCACCTGCTCGACCGTCTCCAAAAGCTGGCTCAGGCCCTCCAGCGCGAAGAACTCGCACTGCAGCGGCACCAGCACCGAATCGGCCGCAGCCATCGAATTCAGTGTCAGCAGGTTGAGCGACGGCGGGCAGTCGATCAGCACATAGCCGAAGTTGGCCGAGCGCTCGGCCGAAGCCCGCAGCGCGTTGCGCAGCCGCAGCACCCGATCCGGCGCCGAGGCGATTTCCATCTCGATGCCGAGCAGGTCGAGCGTCGACGGTACGATCGACAGGCCAGGCACCGCCGTCGGGATCGCCGCCGCTTCGAGATCCAGCTCGCCGGTCAGCACATCATAGGACGAGACGCTGCGGTCGCGCCGGTCGATGCCAAGCCCGGTGCTGGCATTGCCCTGCGGGTCGAGATCGACGATCAGCACCTGTTCGCCTATGGCCGCCAGCGCGGTGGCCAGATTGATGGCCGTCGTCGTCTTGCCGACGCCGCCCTTCTGGTTGGCGACTGTGATGATTCGGGGGCCGTTCTTCATCATGGGTCTATGCCAGAAATTCATTTGGGTCGCCGGTCACAAGCCAGGGTGCTGTCGCAAGTCGGATACTTCGAGAATGACGCCCTGCGCGTCGGTTGCACTGGCATGTTCTACCAGATCGAAAGACCATCGTTGAGCGCTTTCTGCCAATTCGGCGCGGTAATCCCGGCCTTTGTGAAACAGGCCGCGCGACCCCTTGGTCAGCCACGGTGCCGCCAGGTTGAGCAAAGCCGGCAGCGAGGCGAGTGCCCTGGCTGTGACGATTTGCGGTGCTGGAACAAGAGGATAGCTGTCGTCGATGCGGCGCGCGATAACCTTGGCGGGCAGGCTGAACTGTCCGATGACCGCTTGCAGGAACGATGCTTTTTTCCGGTTGCTTTCAACCAGGTCGATACCGGCGCCGTCCCGCTCGGCAAGCAAAAAGGCCAGCACAAGGCCCGGAAACCCACCGCCGGAGCCGAGATCGACCCAGCGCTTCGCCTCTGGTTTGATTCGCGCCAGCTGCGCGCTGTCGAGGATGTGGCGGCGCCAGACATCGTCCTGCGTCGATTGCGCGGCCAGATTGATCCGGCGGTTCCATTTCTGGAAGACGGCCTCGAACTCGACCAGGCGATCGAATGTTTCACGTGAAACCGGGCCCGCTGCCGTCTGCAGGTTTGCCCAGGACGCAGCGCTCACGCGACCTGCTTTCGCGCGGCCGCCTCGGCATTGCGGACATGGGCGACAATAATCGCCAGCGCCGCCGGCGTCATGCCTTCCATGCGTTGCGCATCGGCAATCGAGCGCGGCTGGCGTGCCAGCATCTTCTGCTTCAACTCGTTCGACAGGCCGGGAACAGAAGCAAAGTCGAGCGACTCGGGAATAAGCCTGCTCTCCTCATGCCTGATCTGCGAAACATCGGCCTGCTGGCGGTCGAGATAGACAGAATATTTGGCTTCCGTTTCAAGACGTTCGGCCGTTTTGCTGTCGATCGCCGCGAAAGCCGGCTCGACCCGCGCCAGCCAAGCGATGTCGACGCCGGGATAGGCCAGCAACTCATAGGCCGAGCGACGGACGCCGTCCCGGTTGATTTCGAGCCCATGGCGCGCTGCCTCATTGGGGGTCATGGTGGTGCCGAGGGCGAGCTGTCGCGCCTTCTCAAGGTCTTGCATACCATTGTTGAACCGCTGCATCCGCTCCGGCGAGGCAATCCCCAGCCTTATCGCCAGTGGCGTCAGCCGCTCATCGGCGTTGTCGGCTCGCAGCGAAAGCCGGAACTCGGCCCGCGAGGTGAACATGCGGTACGGCTCGGCGATGCCGCGGCTGGTCAAATCGTCGACCATCACGCCGATATAGGCTTCGGTGCGGCTCAGCACGATTTCCTCGCTCGCCGACGCCTTGCGCGCTGCATTCAAGCCGGCAAGCAGCCCTTGCGCGCCGGCCTCCTCGTAGCCGGTGGTACCGTTGATCTGGCCGGCGAGGAAAAGGCCGGCGATCCGCCTGGTTTCCAGCGTCGGCTTGAGCTCGCGTGGATCGACATGGTCATACTCGATGGCATAGCCCGGCTGCAGCATGGTTGCCCGCTCCAGCCCCGGAATGGTCTTCAGGATGTCGAGTTGCACGTCCTCGGGCAGCGAGGTCGAAATGCCGTTCGGGTACACCGTGTCGTCGTCCAGCCCTTCCGGCTCCAGAAAGATCTGGTGGCCTTCGCGGTCACCGAACTTGACGATCTTGTCTTCGATCGACGGGCAATAACGCGGCCCGACGCCTTCGATCGACCCCGAATACATGGCCGAGCGGCCGAGATTGGTGCGAATCAGCTCGTGCGTCGCATTGGTCGTTCGGGCGATGCCGCAATGGATCTGCGGATTTTCGATGCGATCGGTCAGCAGCGAGAACGGCACGGGGTCCTCGTCCGCCGCCTGGCTCTCCAGTGACGCCCAATCGATCGTCCTGCCGTCCAGCCGCGGCGGCGTGCCGGTCTTCAGCCGCCCGAGCCTGAAGCCGGCGCGGCTCATCGTCGCCGACAGGCCGACGCTCGCCTGCTCGTTCATGCGGCCGGCGACGATCTTCTTCTCGCCGATATGGATCAGCCCGCGCAGAAAAGTGCCGGTCGTCAGCACCACGGCGCCGCAGGCGAGCCGGCTTCCATCCGCCAATAGCACCGCCGCGATGCGTCCGTCGTCGATTTCCCCGTTGTTGATTTCGAAATCCAGCACCTCGCCTTCGATGACATCGAGGCCAGCCTGCTGGCGGATTGCCGCCTGCATGGCGAGGCGATAGAGTTTTCGGTCGGCCTGCGTTCGCGGACCACGCACCGCTGGCCCCTTGCGGCGGTTGAGCAGGCGGAACTGGATGCCGGCGGCATCGGCGACGCGCCCCATCAGCCCGTCCATGGCGTCGATCTCGCGAACCAGATGGCCCTTGCCGAGGCCGCCGATCGCCGGATTGCAGGACATCACGCCGATCGTGTCGAAGCGCAGCGTCACCAGCGCCGTCCTGGCGCCAGCCCGCGCAGCGGCACTGGCTGCCTCGCAACCAGCATGACCGCCACCCACCACAACCACATCATAGTGATTGGTCATTTGTATATTCCGATTCAAATCTGCCGACACATGTGCCCGTGAGCCTGCACTGTCAAGGACACCAACTAGTCGTTTCACGTGAAACAATTCCGTCTGCGTTCATCGCTACGTGTTTCACGTGAATCATCACCGGCTTCCCGCCACTATGCGAGCACGCTAGCGACACGCCCGCATCTCGGCACTTGGCAATGTTTCACGTGAGTCATTTGCCGATACAGAACTGCGAAAAGATAACGTCGAGCATATCCTCTACATCGACCGACCCAACGATTCGTCCGAGCCGATCCGCCGCCAGGCGCAGCTCCTCGGCCTGCAGTTCCTGGCCGCGATCACAACTGGCCACTGCTGCGAGCAGGAAGCGTTTCGTCTCGTTGAGCAGCTCGACATGCCGCAGCCGCGACGGCAGGATATCGCCGGCCTTGCCGATCTGGACTGCGGCACGACGCCCGATCTCGTCCAGCAGTTCGGTCAGACCCGTGCCGTCCCGCGTCGAGATAGCGAAATCATAGTGCGCCGCGGGCGAGGGCGATTTGCCCCCCAACAGGTCAATTTTTGTTCCGACCCTCAGCGCCTGAATGTCGCTCGTCAGCACACCGATCGCGATTGGGTCTGCCAGATCCTCCAGCAGCAACAGCAGATCAGCGCTGTGCGCCTTGGTCCTGGCTTTCTCGATGCCGATCGCCTCGATCATGCCAGGCGCCTCGCGCAGGCCGGCGGTGTCGGTTACCCTTACCCGCATCCCCTCAAGGTCCAGTACCACCTCGAGCAGGTCGCGGGTCGTGCCCGGCTCGTCGGTGACGATGGCCGCTTCGCGCTGCGCCAAGGCGTTGAACAGGCTGGACTTGCCGGCATTCGGCGCGCCGAGGATTACCACTTCGAACCCATCGCGAATGATTTCGGCAGCTCGGAAGCCGGCGACGTGGCGCTCTATTTCCCCGATCATCGCCCGGACATCGGACCAGACTGTATCGGCGACCGAGCCCGGCACGTCATCCTCGTCGGCAAAGTCGATCTCGGCCTCGATCATCGCGCGGGCGTGGATCAGCCGTCGGCGCCAGCCCAGATAGAGTTCGCTCTGCACGCCTTGGGCGTTGTGAACGGCAAAGCGCCGCTGCGCCTCGGTTTCGGCGTTGATGAGATCGGCCAGCGCCTCGGTTTCGACCAGATCGAGCTTGCCGTTGAGAAAGGCGCGGCGGGTGAATTCGCCAGCCTCGGCATGCCTGACGCCGTCGAAGGAGGTGATCGTTTCCAGCATCCTCGCCACAACGGCGCGCCCGCCATGCACATGGAACTCTGCAACGTCCTCGCCGGTAAAACTGTCGGGGCCGGCAAAGAAGACGACCAGGCCGCTGTCCAGCACCGATCCGTCGGGCGCCCGGAACTTGCGATAGGTGGCAACGCGGTTTGGCACCTTCGATCCCGCAGTCGTTTCGACAGCAAATCGACTCTGCGGCCCCGAAATCCGGATCACTGCCATGCCGGCCGGCAGGCGCCCGCTCGACAGCGCCACGATGGAGTCTTTTGAAATCATTTGCCCGCTCTGCCGAAGCGCCCTAGCTATGCTTGTTCAATCCGCCATCGAGTAGCGCCGTGACATTGCCTGCACAAAACCTGCTTGCCGAAGAGGCCAGCCCCTATCTGCAGCAGCACAGCGGCAATCCAGTGCACTGGCGGCCATGGTCGCGCGCCGCTCTGGCCGAAGCAAAGGTGCTGCAGCGTCCGATCCTGCTCTCTGTCGGCTACGCCGCGTGCCATTGGTGCCACGTCATGGCGCATGAGAGCTTCGAGAACGACGACGTCGCCGCCGTCATGAACCGTCTCTTCGTCAATATCAAGGTCGACCGCGAGGAGCGCCCCGACATCGACCAGATATACATGGCGGCGCTGTCGTCGATGGGCGAGCAAGGCGGCTGGCCGCTGACCATGTTCCTGACCCCGGACGGCAAGCCGTTCTGGGGCGGCACTTACTTTCCGCGCGAAGCCCGCTACGGCCGGCCGGGCTTCGTCCAGGTGCTGGAGGCGGTTGACAAGGCTTGGCGGGAGAAGAAAGAAAGCCTCAACCAGAGTGCCGACGGCCTGACCACGCATGTCGAGACGCGGCTGGCGGGCAGCCATGGCAAGGCCGTGCTCGACCGCGGCATGCTGGCGAACCTCGCCAATGGCATTGACGGCATGATCGACCGCGATTTGGGCGGTCTGCGCGGCGCGCCGAAATTCCCCAACGCGCCGTTCATGCAGAGCCTCTGGCTGTCCTGGCTGCGCGACGGCACCGCATCCCACCGCGACACTGTTCTCCTAAGCCTCGAAAAGATGGTGGCCGGCGGCATCTATGACCATATTGGCGGCGGACTCAGCCGCTACTCGACCGACGCCGAATGGCTGGTCCCGCATTTCGAAAAAATGCTCTACGACAATGCCCAGCTCATCCGCTTGTGCAATTGGGCCTGTGCGTCAACCGGCAAGGAATTGTTCCGGCTGCGAATCGAAGAGACGATTGCCTGGCTGTTGCGCGAAATGCGAGTCGAGGGCGATGCCTTTGCCGCCAGCCTTGATGCCGATAGCGAGGGCGAGGAGGGGTTGTTCTACACCTGGAGCAGGGATGAGCTCGAAGCAGCCCTTGGCGACGATTCAGCATTGTTTTTCAAATACTTCACGCTTGCCGGTACGCATGGTTGGGAAGGCAAGCCGATCATTTGCCAGACTGATGCTCAACAGGCGCAGAGCGTCGTCGATCGTGACCTTCTCGTTCCGCTCAGGCAAAGGCTGCTGGCAGCGAGGGAACAGCGCGTGCGGCCCGGGCGTGACGGCAAGGCCCTGACCGACTGGAACGGCTTTATGATCGCAGCCCTTGCCGAGGCCGGACGGTCGCTTGGCCGATCCGACTGGATCGAAGCGGCGGCAGCGGCCTTTGCCGCAATTGCGGCTGCCGGACGTGACGGCCGCCTGCCGCATTCGATGCTCGGCGCAAAGAAGCTGTTTCCGGCTCTGTCGAGCGACTATGCCGCCATGGCCAACGCCGCCATCTCACTGTTCGAGGCGACCGGCAATCCCGACTATATCGATCGCGCCGGGAACTTCATTGAGCAACTCGATCTTTGGCACTGGGACAGCGACAAGACCGGCTACTATCTGACCGCGTCCGACAGCGCGGATGTGCCGATCCGCATCCGCGGCGATGTCGACGAAGCCATTCCTTCCGCTACCGGCCAGATCATCGAAGCCCTGGTCCGATTGTCGTCGCTTTCGGGCGATCTCGATCTCTGGGAAAAAGCCTGGACAGTCGCAGAGCACGCGGGCGGGCGGGCGGAGCACCAGGGCTATGGCCAGGCGGGTATAGTCAATGCCTGTGCCTTGTCGCTTGAACCGCTGAAGCTGGTGATCGTGGATAGACCGGAGAATCCAAGGCTTGTTCCGGTTGCGAATCGAAATCCAGACCCGCGCCGGGTGGACATCGTCGTGCCTGTTGGCTCGGCGACAAATCTGCCGGCCTTGCCAGGCGGCGTCATGCCGCCAACGGCCGAGCCCGGCGCCTGGCTCTGCACGGGGCAGGTCTGCCTGCCGGTGGTGACTAGTGCCGAGGAGCTTGAGCGGCTGTTGCACCGGCAATGAGTCCAACGCGGCTCCACCTTCTCCCCTTGTGGGAGAAGGTGGCCGAGCGAAGCTCGGTCGGATGAGGGGTGTTCCAGCTTGGCGCCGACGGAGTTCCGTCCGGCACCCCTCAACCGGCTTGGCGCTGCGCGCCAATCCACCTTCTCCCACAAGGGAGAAGGGAAGGCCCGCAACCCTTACGTATTCATCGAATCGAAGAAATCCGCGTTGGTCTTGGTCTGCTTGAGCTTGTCGATAAGGAACTCGATGGCGTCGGTCGTTCCCATCGGCGCCAGGATGCGGCGCAGCACGAAGATCTTCTGCAGGTCCTGGCGTGGGACCAGCAGGTCCTCCTTGCGGGTGCCGGATTTGAGGATGTCCATGGCCGGGTAGATGCGCTTGTCCGCCACCTTGCGGTCGAGCACGATTTCCGAATTGCCGGTGCCCTTGAACTCTTCGAAGATGACCTCGTCCATGCGGCTGCCGGTATCGATCAGCGCTGTCGCGATGATGGTCAGCGAGCCGCCTTCCTCGATATTGCGGGCAGCACCGAAGAAGCGCTTCGGCCGTTGCAGCGCATTGGCGTCGACACCGCCGGTCAGCACCTTGCCGGACGACGGCACCACGGTGTTGTAGGCGCGGCCGAGGCGGGTGATCGAGTCCAGCAGGATGACCACGTCACGGCCGTGCTCCACCAGGCGCTTGGCCTTTTCGATGACCATTTCGGCGACCTGGACGTGGCGCACCGCCGGCTCGTCGAAGGTCGAGGACACCACCTCGCCCTTCACCGAGCGCTGCATGTCGGTGACTTCCTCCGGCCGCTCGTCGATCAGAAGCACGATCAAATAGCATTCCGGATGGTTGGTGGTGATCGAATGGGCGATGTTCTGCAGCAGCACCGTCTTGCCGGTGCGCGGCTGCGCCACGATCAACGCGCGCTGGCCCTTGCCGAGCGGCGCCACCAGGTCGATGACGCGCGCCGAAATATCCTTGGAGGTCGGAACCTCCATCTCCATCTTCAGCCGCGAGGTCGGATAAAGCGGCGTCAGATTGTCGAAATGGATCTTGTGGCGGATTTTTTCCGGGTCGTCGAAATTGATCGTGTTGACCTTGAGCAGCGCGAAATAGCGCTCGCCCTCTTTCGGGCTGCGGATCGGCCCTTCGACCGTATCGCCGGTCTTCAGCGAGAACCGCCGGATCTGCGACGGTGAAATATAGATGTCGTCGGGACCTGGCAGATAGTTGGCATTGGCGGAGCGCAGGAAGCCAAAGCCGTCCTGCAGCACTTCGACGACGCCGTCGCCGATGATCTCGATATCCTGGGTCGCCAGCCTCTTCAGGATCGCGAACATCAGCTCCTGCTTGCGCATGACGCTGGCATTCTCGACTTCGAGCGATTCCGCATAAGCGATCAGCTCTGGCGGTTTCTTGTTCTTGAACTCTGTGAGTTTCATTTCTTGCATCATTAGACGGACTCTGAGTAAGCTTTGGGAAAAATATCGGCGGGATGCGACAAATGCCGGGCGCGGCCGAAGCGATAAATGGGCGGCGCATGACGGGAAGGAAGACCCGTCTTTTATCGTCGGTCGGTTGAAAGAGCAAGCCGCCTTTTGCGGGCAACCGAAGACGTCAGAACGGTTTCACGATAACCAGGACGACGATGACGATCATCAGCAATGTAGGGATCTCATTGACGATCCGCCAGTGCCTTGCCGATTTTTCATTGCGGTCTTCGGCAAATTTCCGGACGGCGCCGGCGAGATAGCCATGCACGGCCGACAGGCCAACCACCGCGGCGATCTTGGCATGCAGCCAGCCGCCTTGAAAACCAAAGCCTTTCCAGGCAAGCCACAGGCCGAATGCCCAGGTGATCACCATTGCCGGATTGATGATGCCGCGCAGCAGGCGGCGCTCCATCACCTTGAAAGTCTCCGACTGGACGGAGCCTTTTTCGGCATCGGCATGATAGACCAGCAAGCGCGGCAAATAGAGCATGCCAGCCATCCAGGAGATGACGGCAATCACATGGATCGCCTTTGCCCAGGGATAGAAATCATCGGGCCCGAACAGCAACAGCAGGCCGGCCAGCACCAGGAAAATGGCGATCGCGATTGCCGCGCGGCGCATCGCGCCCTTACCGGTGTTGGTGCCGTTCGCATTGTCCGCGCCCATCATCGTCACGATGCGCTCCGCACCAGCTTGACCATCCGCTCGACATGAGCGAGCGGCGTCTCCGGCGTGATGCCATGGCCGAGATTGAAGATCAGCGGCCCGTCGCCCAGCGCCTTCAGGATCGCCCCCACGCCGTCGTCAAGCGCCTTGCCGCCGGCTACAAGCCTCAGCGGATCGAGATTGCCCTGCACGGCGCCGTCACGCTGCAATTCCTTCGCCGTCGACAATGGCACGGTCCAGTCGAGGCCCAGCCCGGTCACGCCGGTCTTCTGGCGATAGCTTCGATAGTGATCTCCCGCGCCCTTGGGAAAGCCGATGATCGGAACATTGGGATGGGCAGCCTTCACTTGCCGGACGATCGAGGCCACCGGCTCGACGCAGAACAACTCGAAAGACGCTTCGTCGAGTACGCCTGACCACGAATCGAAGATCTGCACCACGTCGGCGCCGGCCTCGATCTGGCGGATCAGATAGGCAGCCGAATGATCGGCGAGCACCTTCAGCAGCCTAAGAAAGGCCGCCGGCTCGCGATAGGCGAACAGCCTGGCCGGCGCCTGGTCGGGCGTACCGTGGCCGGCAATCATGTAGGTCGCCACCGTCCAGGGCGCACCGCAGAAGCCGATCAGCGTCGTTTCATCAGGCAGTCTGGCGCGCAACCGCCGCACCGTCTCGTAGACCGGCTCGAGATTCACGTGAAACGTTTCGCCGTCGAGAGCCGCAATTTCCGCAGCCGTGATCGGCGTCAGCAGCGGGCCGCGTCCTTCCTCGAAGCGCACGTCGCGGCCAAGCGCATGCGGCACGACAAGAATATCGGAAAACAGGATCGATGCATCGAAGCCGAAGCGTTCGATCGGCTGCAGCGTCACTTCGACGGCGAGATCCGGGTCGTAGCAAAGATCGAGGAAGGATCCGGCCCGTCTCCTCGTCTCCCGGTATTCCGGCAGATAGCGGCCGGCCTGGCGCATCATCCAGAGCGGCGGCGGAAACGCCGCTTTGCCTCTCAACACGTCCAGCACGATCCGGTCTTGAGGCATTGAGCGCTCGCCTTTCCAGGCTTCCCTATAATTAAATATTCTATTTTTAGGAATCTTATGATTCTAAGAGTCTGTTGGTTGTGGTGGTTGTCTCCTGTCCCGCTTTGCCCTCGAAAAGACCAGCCAGCATATTGTCGCGCGCTTCTCCAACGGGATTGCAGGACTTTGTGGAAAACCGCGAATTTACGACTGAAGTCAATGCGTTGCCGCCAGGCCAGGGAAATTGCCCCTGTGGATGAAGCGAAGGCAAAAAGCTCCGTCCCCGGACTTGTCCCCAACCGCCCGGAGAAGCCGACAGCACATCGAATTGTGGACAAACCGGCATCTGATACAGTCGCTTTGCGGTGGCCGAGTTTTCCGCCCGGCTTATCCACATCGGCCCACAGCCTGGAATGTATCCTGTGAACAAACCGCAGAGCTTCTTTCATCTTCACCTGATTTCCGACGCCACCGGCGAAACGCTGCTGGCCGCCGGCCGCGCGGCTTCCGCGCAATACAAGGATGCGCGCGCCATCGAACATATCTACCCGCTCATCCGCACCGAAAAGCAGGTGACGAAGGTGTTCGAGGACATCGAGGAGGAGCCGGGCATCATCCTCTACACGGTGGTCGACCAGAAGCTTGCCCGCGGCATCGACGAACGCTGTGCGGCCATGGGCCTGCCTTGCGTCTCGGTGCTGGAGCCGGTGCTGACGGTGTTCCAGTCCTATCTCGGCACGCCTGCCGGCCGACGCGTCGGCGCCCAGCATGTGCTGAACGCCGAATATTTCCGCCGCATCGACGCGCTCAACTTCACCATGGAGCATGACGATGGTCAGCTGCCGGCCAATATGGACGATGCCGACATCGTGCTCGTCGGCATCTCCCGCACCTCGAAGACGCCGACCAGCATCTATCTCGCCAATCGCGGCATCAAGACCGCCAACATCCCGATCGTGCTCGGCGTGCCGGTGCCCGAAATCCTGGTCAATGCCAGGAGGCCGCTGATCGTCGGCCTGGTCGCCACCGCCGAACGCATATCGCAAGTCCGGCAGAACCGCATTCTCGGCACCAGCGCCTATGAGCCGACCGACTATGTCGACCGTGCCGCGATCGCCGAAGAGCTCACCTATGCCCGCCAGATATGCACGCGGCACGGCTGGCCGATGATCGACGTCAGCCGCCGTTCGATCGAGGAGACGGCGGCGGCCATCGTTGCCCTGCGCGGCAAGACGCGCTAGGGTTTGGGCGCTTGTGCTGTGGGTGGTCCTTACCTTCTCCCCTTGTGGGAGAAGGTGGCCGAGCGAAGCTTGGTCGGATGAGGGGTGTTCCAGCTTGGCATCACCTGCACTCCGTCCAGCACCCCTCAACCATCTTGGCGCTGCGCGCCAATCCACCTTCTCCCACAAGGGGAGAAGGAAAGATCAGGCGAAAAAAATGGCTGAAAAAATCATCCTTGCCTCGGGCAGCCCGTTCCGCAAGGCGCTGCTCGTCAATGCCGGCGTCACTGTCGAAGCGGTTCCGGCTTCTGTCGATGAGCGCGCGCTCGAGGCGCCGCTGCAGAATAGTGGCGTGTCGCCGGAGGACGTCGCCCTGGTGCTCGCCGAAGCCAAGGCCACCGACGTCAGCGAGCGCAAGCCCGGCGCCCTAGTGCTCGGCTGCGACCAGACGCTGTCGCTCGGCGACGAGCTGTTCCATAAGCCGGCCGACATGGAAGGAGCGCGCCGTCATCTGCTGGCGCTGTCGGACAAGACGCATCATCTCAACAGCGCCGTCGTGCTCGGCCGTGACGGCCAGGTTCTGTGGCGGCATGTCGGCATCGCCAGCCTGACCATGCGCAAGCTCGATCCGGCCTTCATCGGCCGCCATCTTGCGCGCGTCGGCGCCAAGGCGTTGTCCAGCGTCGGCGCTTACCAGATCGAAGGCGAAGGCATCCAGCTGTTCGAAAAAATCGAAGGCGACTATTTTACTATTGTCGGCCTGCCACTTTTGCCGGTGCTGGCCAAGCTGCGTGAGTTCGGGGCGATCGATGGCTGAGGCCACGAAAAAGGCGTTTGTCACGGGCCACCCGATCGCGCATTCCAGGTCTCCGAAGATCCACGGCTACTGGCTGGCGAAATACGGCATCGGCGGCGTCTACGAGGCCATCGACGTTGCACCAGAGGCGTTTGCCGAATTCCTGCAGACGCTGCAGGCACAAGGCTATCGCGGCGGCAACGTCACCATCCCGCACAAGGAAGCCGCCTTCGCTTTGGCCAAGCGGCGTGACGCCGACGCCGAACAGATCGGTGCGGTCAACACGCTGTGGTTCGAGGATGGCGAATTGTGCGGCGGCAACACCGACGCCCATGGCTTTGCCGCCAATCTGGACGAATATGCACCGGGCTGGGCGGCCAACGGCCGCGCCGTGGTGCTCGGCGCCGGTGGCGCCGCTCGCGCGGTTATTCATGCGCTGAAGCAGCGCGGCATCAGCGACATCCGCATCGTCAATCGGACGCTTGCGAGGGCGCAGGAGCTGCGCGACCGCTTCGGTGCCGGCGTCTCCGCCCATGGCATGGCGGCGACCGGCGAATTGCTCGAAGATGCCGGCCTGCTGGTCAACACGTCAGCGCTCGGCATGCATGGCAATGAAGGCCTGTCCGCCGATCCCCGCAGACTGCCGGACGGCGCCATCGTCACCGACATCGTCTACGTGCCGCTGGAGACGCCGCTGCTTGCCGCGGCCAAAGCGCGCGGCCTGAGAACCGTCGATGGGCTCGGCATGCTGCTGCACCAGGCGGTGCCCGGCTTCGAGCGCTGGTTCGGCATCAGGCCAGAAGTCACCGCCGAACTGCGGCAAATGATCATCGCCGATATCGGCGCGATAAAATGATCGTGCTCGGCCTCACCGGATCGATCGGCATGGGCAAATCGACCACGGCCAAGATGTTTGCCGAAGCCGGCGTGCCGGTCCATGATTCCGACGAGGCTGTGCATCGCCTTTATGCCGGCAAGGCCGCGCCCTTGGTCGAGGCGGCCTTTCCCGGCACCACCAGATCCGGTGCGGTCGACCGCGCGGCACTGGCGGAGCGGGTGCTCGGCGACGCCCCCGCGCTGAAACGGCTGGAAGCGATCATCCACCCGCTGGTCCGTGCCGATGCCGATGCGTTCCTGGCTGAACATCGTGCCGCCGGCGCGCCGCTTGCCGTGCTCGATATACCGCTGCTGTTCGAGACCGGCGGCCGCGATCGCGTCGACAAGGTCGTGGTCGTCACCGCGCCGCCTGAAGTCCAGCGCGCCCGCGTGCTGGCGCGGCCGGGCATGAATGAGGAGAAACTGGCGTCGATCCTGGCCAGGCAGGTTCCCGACGCCGAAAAGCGCCGGCGCGCCGACTTCGTCATCGACACCGGTCAGGGTTTTGACGCCGCTCGCGCGGCCGTCAAGGCCATCATCGCCGAACTAGTCGTGGATAAGGCAGCCAGGCCTGGTTAAGAGGCTTGCAGACTCACATTACTTGTTGCCATTTTGTTCCTGGTGTGATTCGGCTAGAATGATGCCGGAACCAGTGGACTGATTCGATGCGTGAGATCATCTTCGATACGGAAACCACCGGCCTCGACGCGCGCGAGGACCGCGTCATCGAGCTTGGCGGCGTCGAGTTGGTCAACCGCTTCCCGACCGGCCGAACCTTCCACAAATATATCAACCCGCAAGGCCGCCAGATCCATCACGAGGCGCAGGCCGTGCACGGCATCAGCGCCGCCGATCTTCAGGGCAAGCCGACTTTCATGGAGATCGCCGAGGAGTTTCTGGCCTTCATCGACGGCGCCAAGCTGGTCGCGCACAATGCCGGCTTCGACATCGGCTTCCTCAATCTCGAATTCGGCCGGCTTGGTCATCCGGCCATCGATCCGGGACGGATCGTCGACACGCTGGCGCTGGCGCGCCGCAAGCATCCGATGGGCCCCAATTCGCTCGACGCGCTCTGCCGCCGCTACGGCATCGACAACGGCCGCCGCACCAAGCACGGCGCGCTGCTCGATTCGGAATTGCTGGCCGAGGTCTATATCGAGCTCATCGGCGGCAAGCAGGCAAGCCTCATCCTCGACAGCATCCTGACTCCGGCGGGCGGCAGGCAGAATGTCGACGACATCGATATTTCGATCGGCGTGCGGCCGATCGCCTTGCCCGCGCGCCTGACCGACGCCGAGCGCACAGCACACGCAGGCATGGTTGGCACATTGGGCGAAAAGGCGCTGTGGCTGCGGGTCGTCCCGGAAGCGAGTTCCGCGGCATAGTGATTTTGACCGGAGTGATCCTTCGCGCCCCCCTCTGTCCTGCCGGACATCTCCCCCTCAAGGGGGGAGATTGGCAGACCCAGCGCCTCGCTCATTCCTGCGGCGATGAAGGATTGGCGAAGGCTGACGTGAAGTCCGATCTCCCCACTTGAGGGGGAGATGGCCGGCAGGCCAGAGGGGGGTACTTGTCCCGCCGGCGTCTCAAACAAAAAACCCGGCGCAAGGCCGGGTTTTCCACACTCAAGCGAGACAACCGCTTTAGCTCACCTTGACCTTGGCGGCAGCCTGGTCCTCGGCCAACTTCTGCTGGAACATCTGCGCGAAATCGATCGGGTCTAGCATCAGCGGCGGGAAGCCGCCATTGCGTGTTGCCTCGGCGATGATCTGCCGGGCGAACGGGAACAGCAGCCGCGGGCATTCGATGAACAGGATCGGCAGCATGTGCTCCTGCGGGAAGCCGCTGATGGAGAAGACGCCGCCATAGACCAGTTCGACATTGAACAGCACTTCCTGGTCGAACGACGCTTTGGCGTTCAGCGTCAAATTGACGTCGAACTGCTTGTCGGAAAGCGGATTGGCGTTGACGTTGACATTGATGGCGATGCCCGGAGCCTTGTCGCGGCCGCGCAGCGAGTTCGGTGCGCCCGGGCTTTCGAAGGACAGGTCCTTCACATATTGCGCAAGCACGTTGAGCGAAGGCTGCGCCGCATTTCCATTACCGTTGGCTGCGCCGGTCGGCGCGTCGTCGTTGCTGGCCATAAGCTGTGGTCCTTTTGCCTGGGCAGCGTTGCTGACCGGATTGAAATTCGGGCGTTCGCTATCATGGCCGGCCCGACAAGACAAGTTTGCAAAAGACGCCGGTTGCCTTGCAGCTACTCGTCCTTGAGGCGGCGCCAGGGAGAACCCGGTCCGCGCGTATGGTCGTCGGCCCGCGAATAGTCGCCGTCGTCGAGATCGATGGTCTTGCCGCGTTGCCTTGCCCGCAAACCACTGCTGAAATCGGTTGCCAGCACGATGCGGCCTTTCAGCATCCGCCAGGCAAGATCGCGCACCGGCGGCAGGAACAGCAGAAGGCCGAAAATATCCGAGATGAAGCCGGGGATGATCAAAAGGATCGCTGCCAGCACGATCATGGCGCCATGCGCAAGCTGGCCGCTCGGATCACGCCCGGCATCCATTTCGGCACGGACCCTGGCCATGACGCCAAAACCCTGGTGTCGAAGGAGCAAGGCGCCGGCGACACTCGAGGCCAGCACCAAGCCGACTGTCGCCAGCGCGCCGACCTGGCGGCCGACAATAACGAAACCGGCTATCTCCAGCAGCGGAAGCGCCAGAATGAACAGGGGAAGCAGCGAGATACGCAAATCTTGACCGATCGTTTTCGATGTTTTGCCGGCCGGCGAGCAATCGCCGCTGGCACCAGAGCTGTTAGATAGGTATGGCTGCCTTTGATTTGAATGATTGCGCCATGCGTTCTATATGCTTTGGATACTGAACGCTATGTGATCGCGGCCCTTGCTTGGCCGCTGGTCCGGCCAAAGCAGGGATTGATCGGCGCAAGATATGGGCTTCTTCGACTTCGGCACGATTTTCTTTCTGATTGCGGCGGTGGTGATCTTCTTCCAGCTGCGCAACGTGCTTGGCCGACGCACGGGCAACGAGCGCCCACCCTTCGATCCATATACGGCAGCGCGCAAAAACGACAAGGATGCCGCCCAGAAACCCGAGAACGTGGTTTCGCTGCCGCGCAAGCGGCTGGCGGGAGAGCCGGCGGCCGACACCTATGCGGCGATCGACGCCTTTGCCAAGCCCGACACCGATCTCAACCGGGGCCTGCGGGCGATCAAGGACAATGATCCGACCTTCGACCCGAAGACCTTCGTCGACGGCGCCAAGATGGCCTACGAGATGATCGTCATGGCCTACGCCGATGGCGACCGTAAAACGCTGAAGAACCTTTTGTCGCGCGAGGTCTATGACGGCTTCGTCGCGGCCATCGGCGACCGTGAGGCGAAAGCCGAAAAGATCCAGTCCTCCTTCGTCGGCATCGACAAGGCCGACATCGTTTCGGCCGAGATGAAGGGCAGCGAGGCGCACATCACGCTGCGCATCGTCAGCGAACTGATTTCGGCGACCCGCGACAAGGCCGGCGCCGTCATCGACGGCGATCCCGAAACCGTCGCCGAGGTCAAGGATGTCTGGACCTTCGCTCGTGACGCGCGCTCGCGCGATCCGAACTGGAAGCTCGTCGCCACCGAAGAAGAAGACTGAACTGGACGGCGGCGGAGGCTGTCGTGTCGCTTTCTCGAGCCTTCAGCGAAAAATCCTTTGGCGAATTGCCGGGCTGGGGCGAGGACGACCATCTCCCTGCCTTTGAGGCCTTTCGCCGCTCGGCCTTTCATGTCCTGACCAAACCCTACCGCTCCGGCGCGCTCGGCGTCGATTACAATGGCTTTGCCGATGCCTATGCCGAAGCGCGCACCGTTTCGCCGGCGAATCGGTTGCAGGCCCGAAGCTTTTTCGAGCGCCATTTCGTGCCGGCCCGTATCGATGCCGAAGATGGTGCTCCCGGCCTGGTCACCGGCTTTTATGAGCCGGAGGTCGAAGCCTCGCCGGTACGCACGCAACGGTTTTCGGTGCCGTTGCTGTCGCGCCCGGCCGATCTTGTCGACGTCGACGACGGCAATCGTCCTTCAGGCTTGGATCCTTATCTCGCCTTTGCTCGTGCGACGCCGAACGGCCCGGTCGAATATTTCGACCGCGGCGAGATCGAGTGCGGCGTGCTTGCCGGAAAAAGGCTGGAAATTGCCTGGCTCGCCGACAAGGTCGACGCCTTCTTCATTCACGTGCAGGGCGCGGCGCGGCTCAAGATGACCGACGGCAGGCTTCGCCGCATCACCTATGCCGCCAAATCCGGCCAGCGCTTTACCGGACCGGGCCAGATCCTGAGCGAGGAAGGCGAGATCCCGCTGGAGAAAGTGACGATGCAGTCGATCCGTGCCTGGTTCAAGGCGCATCCGGAACGCGTCGACGAGATCCTTTGGCGCAACCGCTCCTACATCTTCTTCCGCGAGATGGGCGTCGACGACCCAGAGCTCGGCCCGATCGCTGCCGCCAAGGTGGCGCTGACACCCGGCCGCTCGATCGCCGTCGACCGGCTGCTGCACACGTTCGGCACGCCCTTCCATATCGATGCGCCGTCGCTGACCGCTTTCGACGGAAAACCGTTCCGGCGGCTGATGATCGCGCAGGACACCGGCTCGGCGATCACCGGGCCGGCCCGCGGCGATCTGTTTGCCGGGTCGGGCGATGCGGCCGGCGAGATCGCCGGCGTTATCCGCAACGCCGCCGATTTTTATGCGCTGATCCCCCGGGCGCTGGTTTCAGGAGCAGGCCGATGACCCGGCGCATCGACAGGCTGAGCGAGGACGACCGGGTGCTGTGGAACCTGGTGGCGCGCACGGCAAAGCCGCTGAAGGGCAAAACCGCCGTCGAAATTCCAGACGTCGGGCCGGAGATCGACGAGACCAGGCAGGCGCCGCCGCCGGCACAGGTCGCGGGCAATGCTGCCACGGCCGCAAAGCCGAAGGCGCAGCATGTCTCCCACGCACTCGACGAACCGACGCTGGACAAGCTGTCGAAGGGCCGGCTGCCGATCGAGGGCCGCGTCGACCTGCATGGCCTGACCCAGGACGAAGCCTATTCGCTGCTGTTTTCCTTCCTGTGCCGGGCGCATGCCGGCGGCATCCGCTACGTCCTTGTGATCACCGGCAAGGGTTCCTCGTCGGGCGGTGATGGCGTCTTGCGGCGCGCCGTACCGTCATGGCTGTCGACACCCGCCTTCCGGCCCCTCGTCTCCAGCCACGACCATGCCGCCCGCAAACATGGCGGCTCGGGTGCGCTCTATATCCGCTTGCGGCGGGCGCGCTCATGAGGACACGCCCATGAGGGACGCACCTATGAGGATGCACCCATGAAGGTGCGCTTGTGACCCCGTTCGGCGAAAAGCTTCGCGTGCTGCGAAACGAGCGCGGCGTCAGCCAGAAGGACATGGCCAAGGCGATCGGCGTCAGCGCAGCCTATCTCTCGGCGCTGGAACACGGCCGCCGCGGTGCGCCGAGCTGGACGCTGATCCAGAAGATCATCGGCTATTTCAACATCATTTGGGATGACGCCGAGGAACTGGCGCGGCTGGCCGAAACCTCGCATCCGCGCGTCAAGCTCGACACGTCGGGCCTTAGCCCGGCGGCGACCGAGCTTGCCAATCTCCTGGCCGACAACATTGAAAAGCTCGACGAAGCCGAGCTTCGCCGCATCATTGCGTCGATCCGCGCCGCGCTGGCACGGCCGAAATGAGCTGCCTTGTTACTGGACCGAGCCGACCAGAACCTGCTGGCCGCCGCGGATCGAGACCCAGCGGCCGGTATTGTCAATCGCCTGCCGCTTGAGGAAACGATAGCCGGTCTGGTCCCAGGAACGGACCTGGTCGGTCAGATTGTCAAGGATGTAGTCGCCCTTGTCGGTGCGCACCGTCAGCACGGCGTGGCCTTCGCCATCCGGCTTGCGCACGACGGTCATAAGCAGATCGGAAAACGAGACGCCCAGCCGGTTCAGCTCACGGCGCTTTTCCAGGACATAGTCCTCGCAATCGCCGACGCCCTTGTCGGGATAGGCCCAGACCTCGTCCTTGCCGTAGATGTCGAAGTCGCTCTCCGGCTTGACGGCGGCGTTAACCCTTGCCGTGACGCTGAGCAGCTTGCGCCACAGCGAGCCGGTCAGGCTGGCGGGCGACAGATCCTTCGGGCGGATCGTGCATTCGGACGCGTAGCTCTTGCAGAAATCATAATGGCCGATCGGCTGCGAGGTCGGGCCACCTGTTATCATCGGGCTGGCTGCCGAGGCCGAACCGGCCCAACCTGCCGCCACAGTAAGTCCGGCCAGCGCGCACAGGCGCAGCGTTCTCGCCATTGGTGAGGAAATCATTGTCCCCGCTTGTCCCTTGTTATTAACGAAACGTTAAGGGGTATTTACAGTCCGTGTCAATTATGAGGATGGATTGATTTTGCGGCATGGTTACCCGCGTGGCGCCAACGCGACTATTGTGCAACAGCTCGGATGGACTACACCGGTTCCAACCGGTAATTTTAGCGTTGGCCGACCTGATGCGAGGTCGCGGGCGCGGCATCATCGCTGGTCGCCTATTTCTTGCCGGTCCGGACCAGTTTCGGCTTCACCGCAACGCGGTTCTGACGGCCATAGCTGGTAATGAAATCAACGATGCGCGGCACGATTTCGGAGCGGAAGCGCGAGCCGTTGAACACACCATAATGGCCGACCGCCGGCTGCATGTAATGGGCGTGCCTGTCGGCCGGGATGTTGATGCACAGGTCGTGCGCCGCCTTGGTCTGGCCGAGTCCGGAGATGTCGTCGTTCTCGCCCTCGACCGTGAACAGGGCGACATTGCGGATCGCCGAAGGGTCGACCGCCACGCCGCGATGCGTCATTTTGCCCTTGGGCAAGGCCTGGCGGACAAACACGGTGTCGACGGTCTGCAGGTAGAATTCCGCCGTCAGATCCATCACCGCCAGATATTCGTCGTAGAACTCGCGGTGCTTCTCGGCATTGTCGCCGTCATGCTTCACCAGATGCATGAAGAAGTCCTTGTGGGCGATGATGTGGCGGTCGAGGTTCATGCTCATGAACCCCGAAAGCTGCAGGAAGCCAGGATAGACCTCGCGGCCGAAGCCCGGCACCGGCCAGGGCGCGCGCATAATGACGTTGTCGCGGAACCAGTCGATGCCCTTTTCCTGCGCCAGCAGATTGACCGCCGTCGGATTGCGGCGCGTGTCGATCGGCCCGCCCATCAGCGTCATCGTCGAGGGCACGAACGGATCGCCCTTGGCTTCCATCAGTGCCGCCGCCGCCAGCACCGGCACCGAAGGCTGGCACACCGCCATCACATGGGTGTCGGGGCCCAGCGCATGCAGCATGTCGACGATGTAGTCGATATAGTCGTCAAGATCGAAGCTGCCGTCGGCCAGCGGCACCATGCGGGCGTCGACCCAGTCGGTGATATGCACGTCGGCATAGGGCAGCATCGCCTCCACCGTGCCGCGCAGCAGCGTCGCGTAGTGGCCCGACATCGGCGCGACGATCAACAGCTTCGGATCCGGCCGGCGCCCAGCCGGAACCGCGCGCTCGAAACGGACCAGGTTGCAGAACGGCCGCGACCAGACGGTGCGTTCGCTGACCTCGACGGTTTTCCAGTCGACCACGGTTTTGGTCAGGCCGAATTGCGGCTTGCCGTAGCGGCGCGTCGTGCGCTCGAACAGTTCGGCCGTTGCCGCAACCGAGCGGCCCCAGGACGTGTGTGAGACCGGATTGAGCGGATTGGAGTAGAACAGGCGCACCGCATCGGCATAGAGGCGCGCCGGCTGCAAGGCGGCGTGGTTCAGTTCGTAGAGCTGGTAGAACATCGAGAACCCCGCTGCCGACTGCGATCGAAGGGCCGACGAGCAGCGCCGAGCCTTGAATGCCTTGCGGGGAAGTTAGCAACAATCTGCTGCGATGCAATACGTCAACTTGCGTGATTTATCCTCGTTCTTTCGTCCAAGGCGTTGAGAATCCGCCTGGAACGGCAACAGCCGGCTCAATGTGCACCTGCGAAGGCCTGGCAAGCAGCACGGCTATTGGGGACGAGCGTCGGAGGCGGTGTCCGGCCGTGGCGGCCGTTAGACCCGTGCCATGCAGACAGCGGTGTGGCCCGAGCTGATGAAGCCAAGCTGGCTGGCGGCGCCCTTCGACAGATCGAGCATCCGGCCCCTGATAAACGGGCCGCGGTCGTTGATACGCACGACGACGCTGCGGCCATTGTTGCGGTTGGTCACCTTCAGCTTGGTGCCGAACGGCAGGCTGCGATGCGCTGCGGTCAGCGCCGACGGGTTCATGCGTTCACCGGAAGCGGTTCTGGAATGCAGTGAGTACCAGGAGGCACGGCCGCACTGCGCGGCGGCGCTGGCAGTGGATGCGCCGACCATCAGGCCAGCCGCGATCATGGCCGCGACGAGCGCGGTCCGGTTGCTTTTGTTCATGTGTTGGGGACTGGCTCCGTTGACAGACCCGCGGCGGTTAGGGGCGAATGAGGCAGCAAATGCGGCAATGATCTGTCGGTTCCATGGCAATGTTACACGTTTGGAGTCGGCGCGAAACAATTTGTCAGAGATTTGCCGCAGAGCGGCACAGCTTCCTTGATGATCTTTGCACCGATCTCCGCATGTCTTGCGCAGGATCAGAGGTTAGCATCTAAGTAGAAGTTGGCGTGACCGAACCGCTTCTTTTCGCTCTTCCACCGGTACGAGGGCACGGCTGGCGATCGACTTTGAAAAGGAGTTTGCAACGATGAGATTGATCAAAAATCTGCTGGCCTTGATTGTGCTCGCCATCGGCGTGCTGTGGTCATTGCAAGGCATCGGTTGGGTCCAGGGCAGCTTCATGACCGGCCAGTCGCAATGGCTGTATGCCGGCATCGTCACCGCGCTGGTTGGCTTGGCGGGGCTGGCCTGGGCGAACCGCTCGCGCGTTTGAGCAGGGGTCGATCCTCAGGCATTCGCCGGAGCAGCACACAGCGGACCCGTGGCGGCCGCTCACCGCGACCAGTATTGCCAGCCCCAGTAGAAACTTTCGTCGCGCGGTGGCAGGCGGTTGCGCTCCGCGTCCAGATGCACCGGCGTCGGCGTTTTGCGTTCGCCGTCAGGCGGCTGTTTGTCTCCGGCCTTGATCAGGCGGAGCCAATGGCCGAAATGCGCAAACAGTACAGCGGTGGAATGGGGCATCGTCACGTCTCCGGTCCGGTTACTCCCGCCCCGCCCACGGGACGAGCACCCGCTCGATCCTGCGGATGATGAATTCGAGCACGAAGGCAATGGCCGCGATCACCAGGATGCCCATCACCGCCACGTCGGTGACGAGGAACTGGGCAGCGGACTGGATCATGAAGCCAAGCCCACGCGTCGCGGCCACCAGCTCGGCGGCGACAAGCGTCGACCAGCCGGCGCCAAGCGCGATGCGCAGACCGGTCAGGATCGAGGGCAGCGCGCTGGGTAGGATCACCTGCCTGATCACTTGGCGCCGCGTGGCGCCAAGTGAGCGCGCTGCATTGATGCGGTCCTTCGATACGCCGCGAACACCCGATGCCGTCGACAGCGCAACTGGCGCCAGCATGGCAATGGCAATCACCAGGATCTTGGACGGCTCGCCAATGCCGAACCAGATAATGATCAGCGGCAGATAGGCGAGCGGCGGGATCGGCCGCAGGAATTCGAGCAGCGGATCGAAGATGCCGCGCCCGATCGTGCTGACGCCGATCGCCAGCCCGATGGGAACGCCGACGAAAACGGCCGCGATCAGCGCTGCAAACACCCGCCACAGGCTGGCGGCAATATGCTGGGCGAGCGTCGCGTCGACAAAGCCGTCACGGGCGACGACGACAAATTTGTTCCAGACTGCCACGGGCGACGGCAGGAAAACCGGCGACACCAATTGCAGGCGGGCCGATACCGTCCACGCCGCCAGCACCACCAGAATGGTGATTGCGCTGACCATGCGGGCCGAAACGCGGCTGCGTCTCGGCGGCGGCCGCGACCATGGCACCGACAGTGCGTCGGCTCCGTCGTCGATATTGGAGCGCTGCGGCCGCTCGGTGTAGGAGGAAATGGTCACGCCGCCTCTCCTTCGAAGATCGCGTCGGTCAGTTCGCTGCGCGCCGCCACAAACGCGGGATCGGCCTTGATGCTGCGAATGGCCTCGCCGGCTGCATAGCGCCGGCTGAAGCCGGTCTCGAAGCTCCACACCACCCGGCCAGGGCCGGGAGCGAGCACAATGATACGGGTGGCAAGAACCAGCGCTTCGTCGATGCCGTGCGTGACCATCAGCACGCCGACCTGGCTTGCCGTCCACAGATCGAGCAGCATCGTCTGCATGCGTTCCCGGGTCAGCGCATCGAGTGCGCCCAGCGGCTCGTCGAGCAGCAGGAATTGCGGTTCGGCCGCCAGCGCCCGGGCCAGGCCGACGCGCTGGCGCATGCCGCCGGAAAGCTCCCAGATGCGCTTGTCGCCGGCGCCGTCGAGTTTCACCAGCGCCAGAAGGTCGTCGGCAGTCCGCGCCCGTTCGGCGGCCCTGACACCGCGCAGCCTGAGCGCAAAGGCGACATTTTCCCGCGCGGTCAGCCACGGAAACAGCGCGTCGTTCTGGAACACGACGGCGCGGTCAGAACCTGGCGCCGTGATCGGCCTGCCGCCAATCGTGGCGCGTCCGCGCACAGGCTCGACCAGGCCCGCAGCGACGTTGAGCAACGAGGTCTTGCCGCAGCCTGAGCGGCCGACCAGGACAACGAAGTCATCCTTGGCGATCTCAATCGACACATTTTCGACCGCCGGCGCCGGCTGACCGTCATAGTGGACCGAGACCTTGTCGAGCACGAGATGCGTCATGGGAACCTCGCCGATATTCCGAATCTGTCTGCCCCGAAGCCGCTCCTCGCAAGCGGTTCGGGGCAGGGAGCACGCGGCGTCAGGGAAGGAGAACCGCGCGCGTTGGCGTCAGTTCGAGGCAAGCGCTTCGCTGACATATTTCGACGACACGTATTTCGAATAATCCGGCAGCACGGCGTCAATCTTGCCCTGCTCCTTGAGGAAGGCCGATGTCGCCTCGACCGCCTTGACCGTGCCGCCACCGAGGAACTTGTCCGAGGCTTGCTCCTCGAGCGTCGGGAAGACATAGCCCCTCAATAGTTGCGGCACGTCCTCCAGCTTGGCCCCGGTGATCGTGGCGATCTTCGCCGCTTGCGGCGACGTCACCGACCAGACGTCCGGCTTGGCCAGGAACTCGGCATAGGCCGCGCCCGTCACTTTGACGAAGTCGCGCACCGCTTCCGGGTTCCTTTCGGCGAAGTCGGTGCGCACGATCCAGGCGTCGAAGGTCGGCGCGCCCCAGGCGGCGACCTGCGAGGAATCCAGCACGACCTTGCCCGAAGTCTTGATCTGGCCGAGTGCCGGATCCCAGACATAGGCGGCGTCGATGTCGCCGCGCGCCCATGCCGCCGCGATCTCCGGCGGCCGCAGATTGAGAATATCGACCGACTTCGGGTCGACACCCTCATGCTTCAGCGCGGCAAGCAGGCTGTAATGCGTCGTCGAAACGAAGGGCACCGCCACCTTCTTGCCGGCAAGGTCGGCGGCCTTCTCGATGCCGGCGCCGTTGCGGGCGACAAGGGCTTCGGATTCGCCGATCAGCCCGACAATGAAGATTGTCTGGATGGGAAGCTCGTGGCTCGCCGCCGCCGCCAGCGGGCTCGAGCCGACATAACCGATGTCGACCGAACCGGAAGCGATCGCCGCGATCACGTCGGCGCCGGAATCGAATTTCCGCCAGTCGATTGTCGCCTTGGTCGCGCTCTCATAGGCGCCGTCGGCCTGCGGCACCTTCGAGGGTTCGACGACCGTCTGGTAGCCGATAGTGATCTTGAGGTCCTGCGCATCGGCTGGGCCGAGAAAGGCCGCACCAGCCAAGGCCGCCGAGGACAAGAGAACGATACGTCGCGAAATGGTGGACATGAAAGGCTCCTTGAAAAACGAGAAAAACCCGGATTGCGTTTCATAGTCACCTAACTCTATCGTCCTTGTAGAGTTAAATCCTTCCAATCGGTTCGGTCTTGTTAGAAAAAGTCATCTGGCTATGGCAGTTCGCGCGCTTCTGGGTGACGGCCCGGGTGAGAACCATCATCCTTGCCCGGGAACCGCTTCCACGTCGTCCATGCGCGCAACAAGGATTTCCCGTTTTCGCCCCTGCATCGGCAAACCCGTGCTGTGAATAGCCAAGAAATTGGAAACAAGTTCCCTGTGTTCGCGGTTAAGTCTAGTATCCTTATCGACATTGAAGGATTGGAGAGGACGATGAGCGACGCCACCCTCCTTGTTGCCGCGCGCGGCATGCTTTGGCCTTCAAATTCAGGGGCAGAAGCTGCTGTCGGTATTCTCGCCAATGGGGACATTCCTGCCGCCGGCCAGTTTGGCGGTGCGCCATTGGCGGCGGCTTCTGTGCTTCCAAGAGCACAAGCCCCGGCCAAAATGGCCATTGCGGCGTGAAAACGAAGCAAAATCAACGTTTCTCGGCTTGTATATCATGTCACTAGAATTTATCTGTAGTGACAGCTTGGACGCGGCGGGGAGGCACGCCAGGCGTTTCGCAACCGGTGGCCTTGCGCCATCGCATGACAGAGAAACGTTCGGGTTATGCTCACGAAAAAAGGTAAATACGGCCTCAAGGCGCTCGTCCATCTGGCGCGCCTGCCGGTTGGACAGCTCGCCTTCGTCAACGACATCGCCACAGGAAACAATATTCCGAAGAAGTTCCTCGATGCCATCCTTGGCGAATTGCGCAATGCCGGTTTCGTTCAGAGCCGCAAGGGCAAGGAGGGCGGCTACCGGCTGGCACGCCCGGCGGACGAGATCAAGGTCGGCCACGTCGTGCGCGTGCTCGACGGACCGCTTGCCCCCATTCCTTGCGCCAGCCGCACCCAGTATCAGCGCTGCGAAGACTGCAACGAGGCGACATGCCAAGTCCGACACCTGATGCTGGAGGTCCGGCAGGCCATCGCCGAGGTGCTGGACCAGCGCAGCCTCGCCGAAATGCGCGACATCGCCGGCGACGAGGATTTTTCGGCGGCGTTGAAAATCCAAGCCTGAACCAATCTCTCCTGAGCCGGCGACGATCGCCAGGACAGCTGGTGTGCGCATGACCGTGCGCGCTACGCCAAGTTCGATCATCATTGTCGGTGGCGGCGCCAGCGGCGTCGTGCTTGCCGCGCATCTGCTGAAGTCGCCCAATCCCGATCTACGTGTCAGCTTGATCGAAAAACGCCCTCATTTTGGGCAAGGCATGGCCTATTCAACGCTGCTGTCGGCACATGTGCTGAATGTCAGCGCGTCGGGCATGAGCGCCTATGCCGACGATCCCGGCAATTTCTCGCGCTGGCTGCTTGAACGCGGCCTGGCAACGCCGGAACAGGCGCCGGTCTATGCGCCGCGCAGCGTCTACGCCCGCTATCTCAAGGAGCTGCTCGACGAGCTCGAGGCGCGTGAGCAGCAGACGGGCCGGCTGCGCCTGATCCGCGAGGAGAGCCTGTCGATCTCGCCGACCGCGTCAGGCGTCGAAGTGGCGCTGGCCAATGGCACCAGCGTGGTCGCGCATCTTGCCGTGCTCGCCACCGGGCATGACGAAGAGCCGGGGGCGGGGCAGGGGCATGCGATCAGGATGGGATCCGAGGCGGACACTGCGCTCGACCCCGAAGCCCGAGTCCTGGTGCTGGGCACGGGCTTGAGCATGGTCGATGCCTTCCTGTCGCTCGAGCAGCGCGGCCACCGCGGCGCGATCGTCGCGGTGTCTCGGCGCGGCCTGCTGCCTTCGCCGCATCGCAAGGGCAATCCGATCAAGCTCGACGTTGCCGACATTCCGCTCGGCACCCAGCTTTCCTATTTCGTCGGCTGGTTCCGCGACCTGATCCGGGAAAACCAGAAGGCCGGCATCGACTGGCGCGACGTCGTCGACGGTCTGAGACCCTTCAACCAGAAGATCTGGCAGAACTGGCCGTCCTCGGCCAAGCGCCGCTTCGTCGAGCACACCAAAGCCTGGTGGGACATCCACCGCCACCGCATGGCGCCTGAAGTCTACGCCCGCGTTGCCGAGGCGGTGCAAGCGGGCCGCATCCGCCTTGTCGCCGGGCGCGTCGTCGAGATCGCCGCCGGCGACGGCTTCAGCGTACAGGTCCAGTCGCGCCACACGCAGCAGCTCGAAAGCTTCGACGTCACCCGCATCTATGATTGCACAGGCATCGCCAGGGACATCTCGACCACCTCGAACAGCGTGGTGCGGTCGCTGGTCGAGCGTGGGCTGGCACGGCCGGATCCGCTGCGCCTCGGCCTCGACGTGACCGCGAACTGCGAGGTCATCGCCGGCGACGGCACGGTATCCGCCAAGATCCTCGCCGTCGGGCCACTGACGCGCGGCACCTTCTTCGAAATCGACGCCATTCCCGATATTCGCGTGCAGTGTGCGCGGCTAAGCAAGCGCTTACTCGGATGAGGCCCTTTGTCTTGACGCAATTCCGGACGCAGGACACCTGCCGCCGGGTGAAAAGATCTCGGCCACATAGCCGCGTTCGGTGAAGGCGAACCAAGGGTGCGGGAGCTCGCTCCACCAGAAGCCGACCGGCCAGCCCGTGGTGGTCGAGACAGCCGGGTTGGCGATGACGCCACACGTTTCGGCCGTCTCGCATTGACCGGATTGGTGTCGCGGGCGCTCATCTTCGTTCTCCTCCATGGATTTTGTAGCCGGCCAGGCCGTGAGCCGCGACCCTGGCCAGATGACCGGGCAAATTCTGCTTCCGTTGTCACCGTGCCTTGCCTAGCATTGGCGCATGACCCAACGCGGAAGACTGTACGGCTGTCCGGTCGAGTTCGCGCTCGACGCGCTCGGCGGCAAATGGAAGACGGTGATCCTGGCGCGGATCAAGGAACAGCCGATGCGCTATTCCGACCTGCGCCGGCTGATCCCCTCACTCTCGGACAAGATGCTGACGCAGCGCCTGGCCGAGCTTGTCGAGATCGGCTTCGTCACGCTCGAGACGTCGCCCGACGGCAAGGGGCGCTATGCCTTGACCGGGCGCGGTGAAGATCTCGCCGCCGCGCTCCAGGCGCTCTACGACTGGGGCAGCGTGCACGGCCGCGCCGAGGGCGTGCGTTTTCGCACCGACAGCGCAGCCACCACCTAGATCAATTCCGGGAAAAGCGCGGAGCGGTTTTCCGTCCGCAATTGCGTGAAGACAAAGCGATGGAGCGGTTCGGCGTTGCCGTGAAACGGTGGGTCGCGCGGCAAGCCGATTGCCCTCAACCCGCGCCGGCAAGCGCGCTGCAGAAGCTTGCGACGTCGGTGACGACGGCTTCGCCGAGGAAGCGTAGCGTCGCCATCGAGCGGTCGCGCGCTTCGCGGTTGCCGAAGCCACAGGCGTCGTCGATTACCACGGCGACAAAGCCATTGTCGGTCGCCTGGCGAACGGTCGGCTCGATGCCGATCTCCATGGCGATGCCAGCGAGCGCTATCGTGCGCACGCCGCAATCGCGCAAGGCAAAGCCGAGCGCGGTGGAATCGAAGGCCGACATCGTGAGCTTGTCGAACACCGCCTCGTCATCGCGGGGTTCCAGCTCGGGCACGATCCGCGTCGCTTCGGCGTCGCGCGGGAACCACGGCTCAACCGTGTCGGGGCTGTCGCGCCGCTGCCAGTTCATGGCGGTGCGCAGCTGCGTCGCGCCCATCCATTTGCGCGGCAGCGACAGATGGCGCGTGAACGCCACCCGCATTCCGGCCATGCGCGCCGCTTCCAGCACCGTGCCGGTGCGCTCGACGATGGTGGCGGCGCCGGCCACCTGCCGGCAGATGCCGACCTGCATGTCGTAGACCACCAGCGCCGTGCGGCGCGGATCGCACCACTCAGCCAGGCTGGCCGGGATTTCGATCCCGTCGCTCGCCCGGATCATGCCGCAGTCCGGTCCCATGGCTTGGCGATATCGACCGTCGGATCGAACAGGAATTCCAGCGGCAATGGCGCGTCGAAGGCGATGAAGTGCCATTCCAGCAGCCCGGCCTTGGACAGCGGGAAGTCCTCGGTGTATCGCCTCGCTTCCGCGACGCTGTCGAGCTCGAAGACGATGATGACGCCGCCAATATCGCCGCGCGCATAGTTCTCGCGCACGATCCCCGCCTTCCAGAGCCGCCAGACATTCGACACTTCGTCGCGCAGATAAGGCCGCAAATCGTCGAGCGTGACGCCGGGCCTGAAATTGTCATAGGCAAGAATCTTCATCGGCCGTTCCTTGCATTGCTGTTCGCCCAGCGCCGGGTAGCATGGCGGAATCGGCAGCCGCAACGAACGAGATGGTGCGTTGAAACGGCCGCACGATTGCCGTTCTGTGCCGCGCGATCCCTATGGGCGGCCGGGCGGCCGCGGGATAATTTTCGCTGAGGAGGAAAAGCGCGGTGACATCGAAAGGCTGAACCCCGAGGGCATGCACAGCAATCCGGCCTATTCGCAAGGCGTGTCGCTGCCGGCATCCGCGCGCATCGTGCTGGTCGGCGGCCAGAATGGCGTCGACGCGCAAGGCCGGATCGTCGCCAGGGACGATCTCCCTGCACAGGCCGCTCAGGCGCTTTCCAACCTGGCAAAGGTGCTCGAAGCCGGTGGGGCAGAGCCTGAAGACCTCGTCAGCCTCTCGGTCTATATCGCCGGCGACCTGGACATAGGGCCGGCCTTCGGCGCCTGGATGGCCTTCTGGGCAAACCGTGGCGCGCCGCCGATCATCAAGGTGCTGCGCGTCGCCGGCCTCGGTAATCCGGATTTTCTGATCGAGACCGAAGCCCAGGCGGCGATCGCCTGAACCCTAAGCGGGTTCTGCAAATCTTTTGCCTGCCTGCAGGCCGGCGAAGCTTTCGCGAAATTCCATTCCCCTGCTGGCGGCCGGATTGGCACGATCTATCTTCTTTCCAACTGCAAACGGCTGGAAAAGACGGTAGGTTGCCGTCTTCCAGGGCGGTTGCTCATTCTGGCAACGGAGCATCTGACATGAGCAAGCACAAGATCGTGGCACCAGACGATGCATCGTCCCGCCTGCGCCCGCCCTATGCCTCGGTTCTCGACCTGATCGGGCAGACACCGGTCGTCGAGCTGACCAAATTCGACATCGGCAAGTGCCGGCTGTTCATCAAGCTCGAAAGCCAGAATCCCGGTGGCTCGATCAAGGACCGCATCGCGCTGTCGATGATTGCCGCCGCCGAAAAACAGGGCAAACTGAAACGCGGCGGGACGATCGTGGAGGCGACCGCCGGCAATACCGGTCTTGGTCTCGCCCAGGTCGGCATCCCCAAGGGCTACCGCATCATCCTCGTCGTGCCCGACAAGATGTCGCGCGAAAAAATCCAGCATCTGAGGGCGCTCGGCGCGGAAGTGCGCATGACGCGTTCCGATGTCGGCAAGGGCCATGCCGAATATTATCAGGACATGGCCGAAAAGATCGCCGCCGAGTTGCCCGGCGCCTTCTACGCCAACCAGTTTGCCAACCCGGCCAATCCGCTGGCCCACGAAACCACGACCGGGCCGGAAATCTTTCAACAGCTCGGAGGCGATGTCGATGCGGTGGTCGTCGGCGTCGGCTCCGGCGGCACGCTGACCGGGCTTGGCCGCTATTTTGCGAAAGTCTCGCCGAAGACCGAGATGATTTTGGCCGATCCGGTCGGCTCGGTGCTGGCACCGTTGATCAAGACCGGCAAGATGGTAGAGGCCGGAAGCTGGACCGTCGAAGGCATCGGCGAGGATTTCGTGCCGCCCAATGCCGATCTGTCGCTGGTCAGGAAGGCCTATTCCATCCCCGACAAGCAGAGCATGCTTGCGGTGCGCGACCTGCTTTCGAAGGAAGGCATTCTCGCCGGCTCGTCGTCCGGTACGCTGCTTTCGGCAGCGCTTCGCTATTGCCGCGAGCAGACCGTGCCGAAGCGCGTCGGTACCTTCGTCTGCGACAGCGGCAACAAGTACCTGTCGAAAGTCTTCGACGATTTCTGGCTGGTCGAGCAGGGCCTGGCCGAGCAGGAGCAGCATGGCGATCTGCGGGACCTGGTCATGCGCACGCTCCGCACCGGCGATGTCGTGTCCGTCGGCCCGGACGAAAGCCTGCTCAACGCCTATGGCCGCATGCGCCGATCGGATGTCTCGCAGCTGCCGGTGCTGGACGAGGGCAAGCTCGTCGGCATCATCGACGAAAGCGATATCCTCGCCAAGGTCGAAGGCCCCTATGACAGCCGCTGGGACCGCTTCAAGGCCCCGGTCAGTACGGCTATGACCTCTACCCTGCACACGCTGGAAGCCAGCCAGACGCTGGACGCGTTGCTGCCGGTCTTCGATCGCAACGAGGTCGCCATCGTCTTCGATGGCGACGAATTCATCGGCCTGATAACACGCATCGACCTGATCAACCATCTGAGGCGCGCCCGATGACCGTCAAAGCCACCGTATCGGGCAAAAACCGCCTCGCCTTTTCGACGCGCACCATCCATGGCGGCCAGAGCCACGACCCGACGACGGGCGCGGTGATGGTACCGATCTATGCCACTTCGACCTACGGTCAGCAGAGCCCGGGCGTGCACAAGGGCTTTGAATATGCCCGCAGCCAGAACCCGACCCGCTTCGCCTTCGAGCGCGCGGTGGCCGACCTCGAAAGCGGCACAGCCGCCTTCGCCTTCGCTTCGGGGCTGGCGGCGATCGCAACCATTTTCGAATTGCTCGATTCAGGCGCGCATATCGTCGCCACCGACGACATCTATGGCGGCACGTTCCGGCTGCTGGAACGGGTGCGCAAGCGCTCGGCCAATTTGCAGGTCGACTTCGTCGACTTCACCGACCTTGCCGCGGTCGAGGCGGCGATCCGCCCGGAAACCAAACTGCTCTGGGTCGAGACGCCGACCAACCCGCTGCTGCGTGTCGTCGACCTCGAAGGCGTCGCGGCACTTGCCAGGCGCAAAGGCGTGCTCTCAGTCGCCGACAACACTTTCTGCAGCCCCTATCTGCAGCGGCCGCTGGAGCTCGGCATCGACATCGTGGTCCATTCGACGACGAAATACCTCAACGGCCATTCCGACATGGTCGGCGGCGTCGCCGTGGTCGGCGACAACAAGGATCTCGCCGACCGGCTGAAATTCCTGCAGAACGCCATCGGCGCCATTTCAGGGCCGTTCGACAGTTTCCTGGCGCTGCGCGGACTGAAGACGCTGGCGCTGAGGATGGAGCGTCATTCGTCGAACGGGCAGAAGATCGCGCACTGGCTGGAAAGCCGTCCCGACATCCGCCGTGTCATCTATCCCGGCCTGCCCAGCCACCCGCAGCACGCCATCGCCAGGCGGCAGATGCACGCCTTCGGCGGCATGATCACGGTCGAGCTCGACCGCGACCTCGCCGGCACCAAACGCTTCCTCGAACATACGCAACTGTTCACGCTGGCCGAAAGCCTCGGCGGCGTCGAAAGCCTGATCGAGCACCCGGCGCTGATGACGCACGGCTCGATCCCGGCGAAAAAACGCGCCGAGATCGGGATTTCGGATTCGCTGGTGCGGTTGTCGGCCGGGATCGAGGACGGCGACGATCTGATCGCGGATCTGGATCAGGCGCTGGCCAGTTGAGCCGGATAGCGAGACGTCGGCGGGACGGCGCCCCCTCTGCCCTACCGGGAATCTCCCCACGAGGGGGGAGATTGGCCATTATCTTGCGCTTTCGCCAATCTCCAACGCTGAAACGGACGGGACGGCGAAGGGGAGACGTCCGGCAGGACAGAGGGGGGCGTGAGGGATCGCCGACAAGCGGCAATTGTTCTGCGTCGCACCCCCAAGCTTGCACGCTATTCCGTTGACCCAGGGCGCATCTGCCTGAATTGTAGCGTCCCGATCCTTTTGGCTCCATAAGCTATGAACAACCGACAACGCAACCAACCGACGGCAAGCGACACCCCCCTAACCTTTGCCATCCTGGTCTTCCCAGGCTTTCCGATGATGGCGTTCAGCTCGGTGATCGAGCCGCTCCGCGCCGCCAACGTGCTGGCCAAGCGGGACTGCTATCGCTGGATCATCGTCGGCGCCGCCGAAGGCCCGGTGGAGGCCTCGAACGGCGTCGTCATCCAGCCCGGCTTTGCCGCCCATGACGCGCCGAAGGTCGATCGCGTCGTCGTCTGCTCGGGCGGCGATGCCGATCATCTCGTCGCGCACGATGCGGTGAGCTGGATCCGCAGGAGCCTGCGCGACGGCGCCCATATCGGTGCGGTGGCGGATGCCGCCTTCTTCCTGGCTCGGGCCGGCCTGCTCGACGGTCATGCCTGCACCTTGCACTGGACCAGCCAGGCTGCCTTCACCGAAGCGTTTCCGGATATCGAGCTGAGGCGCGATCTCTATGTCATCGACCGCAAGCTCTTCACTTCGGCCGGTGGCGTCGGCAGCCTCGACATGATGCTGGAGATCATCACCAGCGATTATGGCGCCGAACTGGCCGCCGGCGTCGCCGAATGGTTTGTGCACAGCCCGCTACGCTCCAGCGTCGACCGCAAGCTGATGCCGCTCAGGCTGCGGACCGGCGTGCAGAACGAACTGGTGCTGTCGGCCATCGCCATCATGGAGGATGCGGTGGAGGAGCGGCTCGGCATGGCGGAACTGGCGGGGCGACTTGGTGTCTCCTCCGATAAGCTCGAACGCAATTTCCGCTCCGAACTCAGTATCTCGCCCAACAGCTATTACCGCCGCCTGCGGCTGAAGCGTGCCGCCGACCTCTTGGCGCATTCGACGCTGATGGTGCGCGACGTCGCGCTGGCCTGCGGCTTTGCCTCGATGTCGAGCTTTGCGCGGGCGTTTCGGGAGGAGCATGGCCATGCGCCGAAGGTGATGCGGCGGTCTTAGGTGTTTTAACTGCGCCGAGTTCCCGCCCACTCTCCCCCACAAAGGGCTAGGGCGTATACACATCTTGCTGCGACGGATTGACTCGGTTGTGACGTGTCGGATTCCGCCGGCGTGTGCTGTNAGCTAGGGCGTATACACATCTTGCTGCGACGGATTGACTCGGTTGTGACGTGTCGGATTCCGCCGGCGTGTGCTGTATGATTCTTCTGTGACGTTCTGATTTGGAGGAGCGTCGCCGATGCAGACATGCCAGGACTGGTCCTTGGGTTCATTTGGAGATCGTCGTCTCGATAAAGGGGGGCGAGGCTGCTCCAAGGCATGGTGCTGCGCGAAACGGTTTGCCTGCGCCGGCTTGCCGGTGGCGACCATTCCGAAGAGATCCGCTATGGGCGCTTTCTCGGCAATGACGCGGTGACAGCGGACCGGATCATCGCAGGCTGGAGCGATCAGACCCGGCTTGCGGTCGAGGGCCGGCATGTCCTGGCGGTGCAGGACACCAGCGAGATCAAGTTCCCGACGACAGAGGGCAACCGGCGCGGCCTGGGCAAGGTCAAAAAGGGCAATTGCTGGGGCCTGCTGCTGCATCCAATGCTGGCTCTTGATGCCGAGCGCGGTTCTTGCCTGGGTCTTGTGGGCGGGCAGGTGTGGACGCGCGGGGACGAGGAGCTGCCGCCGCATGCCGAGCGGCCGTTGAGCGAAAAGGAATCGCGCCACTGGATCGAGACGGCCGAAGCGGCCAAGCCGGTGCTGGCCCGGGCCGGCATGGTCACCTTCATCGCCGACCGTGAGAGCGACTTGTATATGATGTGGGCTGGTGTGCCGGACGGCCATTGCCATGTTCTGTCGCGTCTCATGAATGACCGGGCCCTCACCACTGGCGGCACGCTGCGCCGCGCCGTGGCGAAAGTGGTGTTCTGCGATACGCAGGTGATCGAGCTGCGCGAGCGCCAGGACCGCCCGGCGCGCCGGGCTGAGCTGTGCCTGCGCTTTGGCGAAGCCACGATCAAGCGGCCGGCGAACCTGCGCGCAAAGGGGCTGCCAGAGGGGGTGACGCTGCGCTGGGTCGAAGTCGTCGAGACGGCTGCGCCCGACGGCGTGGAGCCGCTTCATTGGCTGCTTCTGACCACCCATGCGGTGAGCAGCCCTGCCCAGGCCTGGCAGATCGTCGCCTGGTACAAGCAGCGCTGGACCATCGAGCAGTTCTTCCGGACGATGAAGGCCCAGGGCTTGAAGATCGAAGACAGCCAGCTGCAATCGGCCGCACGCCTGGAGAAACTCATTGCCATCGCCGCCAAGGCCGCGGTCATCGTCATGCAGCTCGTGCAGTCCCGCAGCGGCCAGGACGCTCAACCGGCAAGCCTCGTCTTCACGCCAAACGAGATCGACACACTTGCCGCGCTCGAGAAGCGCTTCAAAGGCAAGACCAAGCTGCAAGCCAATCCCCACCCCAGGAGCTCGCTCGCCTGGGCGGCATGGATCATCGCCAAGCTCGGCGGCTGGAACGGCTATGCTTCCTCCAGACCACCGGGACCAATCACCTTCTACAACGGCCTGGCCTACTTCCGTGCCTGTGCCGATGGATGGGCTCTGCGAGATGTGTATATGCCCTAGCACGAAAGTGGGGGAGAGGTGGCTCGGCGAAGCCGAGACGGAGAGGGGGAACCGCGCTCTACGAAGGCCCCTCTCCGGNGCTTCGCGGCCACCTCTCCCCCGCTTCGCGGTGGGCGAGGAACCCAGGTTCTCAGAGGTCGAGGGACAGTGCCTCCCTGCCCTGCAGGATAGCGGGGTACGAAGGAACGCGGCTTTGACTGGCAATGCCGCCTTGCCTGGAAAACAACTAGGCCCGGTAAATCCACTGCTCCGGCACGCGTACCGAAATCTCCTCGCCGGCCGCGATCGTGCCGGGCTTCTCGACCCAGGCGACGAGCCCACGCAAGCGCTTCGCCGCCTTCGGGAACAGCAGCGCTCCGGCCTCATGGTCGGGCATCCCGGCATTTTCGGCGACCGACCGGCCGGCGATCCGGCAAGGCCCGTTCTGCGCGTCGATCTTGACGGTCTCGCCGCCTTTGAAGAACAGCTGCGTGCCGGTCGGCAGCATCGAGAGGTGCGGCAGGCCTTCGATCAGGAGATTGGCGCCGATCCATTCCGGCTTGATCTCGGCGATGCCCATCCGTTCGGCGACGATTGCCAGTTCGTCCGCTGCCACGATCGACAATTGCCGCTCGTTGCGCATCTCGGTGCCGCGCGGATACCAGGGTTCCCGCCCGCCGGAGCGCCGCGTCGTGCCGGCATGGAAATCGCCTTCAATGCCGTCGAAACCGAGTTGCAGCGTATCCACCGCTCGTGTCTCAAAACGATCGAACGGTGCGAGGTAAAGCGCTGCCACCCTGGCGGCGAGTTTTCGCGACGGGACGATCTCGACCGGAGTTTCGGCTTCGGGAAAAAGATCCAGCATGGGTTCGTGCCTCGCGTGATACGCGCAATTAGCCGCGGTCAGCTCATCAGGTCCAGTCGAAAGCGCTGATGCTCCGATCAAGACGGCTGATGCGACTATGCCAGGCGCGTTCCGATGCTGGTGCCGTTCGCGCCGAGCTAATGCATGTCGCCCAAAAGTGTGCAGCGGTTTTGGGACAACGACATGCGTAAAACAAAATCTAAAGCATGCGCAATAGCGCGCCGCCGATCGAGTAGCCGGCGCCGAAGGCGCAGAGCAGGCCGTAGTCGCCGGCCTTCATGTCGGCATGGTTCTCCGACAGGGCGATGATGGCACCGGCGGCGGCGGTGTTGCCGAGGCGCTCCAGCACCATCGGCGCGCGGTCGTGGTCGACGTCATGGCCGAACGACAGTTTCAGGATCATGGCGTTCATCCGCGCATTGGCCTGATGCAGCCAGAAGCGCCGGATCGCTTGCGGCGTCAGCCCGTGCTCGGCCAGGAATTCGACGATGAATTTGTGGCCGGCAACGGTGACTTCCTTGAACACCTTGTTGCCGATCTGCTTGATCAGATTGCCTTCCAGATCGATCATATACGGATCGTCCTGGGTGGCGCGGGTAAAGTAACCGAGATTGGTGCGGATGCTGTTCGACATCTGCGTCCAGGCGCGCGTGTCGAGCACCTCGAAGCGCCCCGGCCGCTTCTCGCCCTGGGCAAGCCCTTCGACGATCATCGACACGGAAGCGTCGCCGAAGATGAAATGCGTCTGCCGGTCGCGAAAATTAAGATGCCCGGTGATGATCTCCGGCGTCGTCACCAGCACGCGCTTGTGCGCCCCTGCCCGCACCAGATTGACGGCGATGTGCAACGCCGCCGCTGCCGAAGAGCAGCCAAGCCCCATATCGAAGCCGGCGCCTTTCGTCCCCAGCGCCTGCTGCATTTCGATGGCGATCGCCGGATAGGGCCGCTGATGGTGCGAGGCCGAGCAGATCACCAGGTCGATATCCCCCGGCTTCAGCCCGGCATGATCGAGCGCCTTGCCGGCCGAAGCGATGCCGAACTCGGCCTCCAGCGACAGCGCATCGTCGGGCCGCGCCGGGAAGCGCGGCGCCATGCGGGTCGGGTCGAGGATGCCTTCCCGTTCGATGACATGGCGGGTCTGGACGCCCGAGGCATGGACGATGAAGGCACTGTCCGATTTCTGTACCAGCGGCTCGCCCGACACCTCGCGCCGGATGTTCTCCATGTCCACCCAGCTGTTGAAGCTGGCGACGAGTTCCTCATTGGTGATCGAAGCTTCGGGGATTTCAACGCCGATGCCGCTGATGATGACGCGATGCATTTCCAGTTCGTCCCGTGCGCAGGCGTTGCGGCTTCATGTCGACGCCGCAAAAAGCTCGGCGCAACCTCTTTTGCACCTAGCCAGTTTATGCCGGCTTAAATCAAGTCCCTGGGACGGGTCTTTACCAGGCGCAGAGCTTGGTATTGGTCTGCGGGTTGTTCCAGCAGGCACCGTCATCGCGGCTGCGCACGAATTGCCCGGGCAGCGGCACGTTGCGGCGGCCGAGATTGACATAGCCATAGGCAAAACCCGGTCCGTCGATTTCCAGGACGTAGGTCGGATAACCCGGCGCCGAGATGCGAAAGCTGCCGGCATCGTCCAGCGCCCGATAGCTGCACGAGAAATAGCCGTCGTCGCTGGTGAAGCAGCGCGCTCGCTTGGCCTCCGCCGATATAGACAAGGCAAGCACAGCGGCCGCACAAACGCTGCCGCCGAAACCCATCTTTTTCAGTGTCATCATCCATCCCCATGGCCCATGAAGGGCCTTATCCCTGCCCCAGCGAGATGCGCATGACGGCGAAAGCCGGTCAAGCATCCGCTGCTGGCTGTTTTTGGGTGTAGCTAAGAGCTTCTAAGCAGAACGCCGCGCCACGATGAAGAGACGGGGAAAGCGCAGCAATACCTTGCCGCTTGCCGTTTTCGGATAGGCTTCGCTGATCCCGGCCGTGTAGCGCTTCAGGAAAAGCTGCCGCTCGTTCTCGTCGAGCGGATCGAGGAACGGCTTCAGCCCCGTCGACTTCACCCATTCGACGATCGCCTCGGCATCGGCCAGCGGATGGTTGTAGATCGTGTGCCAGATATCGAGCCGATCCGAGAATGGCGACAAAAGGTCGTAGTAGAACGCGACCGGCGGCAGCGGCGCGCGGGCCGCGCGCTCGAGCTTTTCGGCAAACGGCATCTCGGCCGCGGTCTCCCGCATCAGCCGGTGCGAAGGCTCAGCCATATTGTCCGGCATCTGCACGGCAAGCGCGCCGCCGGGCGCCAAAAATCCCATCAGCCGCTGGAAGACCGCCGGGTGCTCCGGCAGCCACTGAAACACCGCATTGGCAAAGATCACGTCGACCGGTTCGTTCGGCTGCCACGCCGCCGCATCCGCCAAGGCAAAGCTGACGCCGGGCAGGCGCGCCCTGGCCTTCTCGACCATATCGAGGGAGGTATCGAAGCCGCTGATCTGTGCCCGCGGCCAGCGCTCGACCAGCAATTCGGTCGAATTGCCCGGCCCGCAGCCAAGGTCGACCACCCGGCGCGGTTCCGGCACCGGCACCTGCGCAACGAGATCGCGCGCGGGGCGGGTGCGCTCGTCCTCGAATTTCAGGTAGAGGGCGGCGGACCAGTCGGCCATCTTGGTTCCTCAGATCATTTGAGAATTCGCCGCCCTGTAAATGTCTTACCGCGTCAGCCGCTTATACGTCATGCGGTGCGGATTGACCGCCTCAGGCCCAAGCCGGCGGATCTTGTCCTGCTCGTAATCCTCGAAATTGCCTTCGAACCATTCGACATGGCTGTCGCCCTCGAAGGCGAGGATGTGCGTCGCCAGGCGATCGAGGAACATGCGATCGTGCGAGATGATGACGGCGCAGCCGGCGAAGCTCTCGAGCGCGTCTTCAAGTGCGGCCAGCGTTTCGGTATCGAGATCGTTGGTCGGTTCGTCGAGCAGCAGCACATTGCCGCCGGTCTTCAGCATCTTGGCCAGATGCACGCGGTTGCGCTGGCCGCCGGACAGGTTGCCGACCTTCTGCTGCTGGTCGCCGCCGCGGAAATTGAACGACGCGCAATAGGCGCGGGTGTTGGCTTCGAACTTGCCGAGCTTGACCACTTCGGCGCCGCCCGAGATCTCTTCCCAGACCGTCTTGGTCGGGTCGAGCGCGTCGCGGCTCTGGTCGACATAACCGAGCTTGACCGTCTCGCCGACGCGGATGGTGCCGGCATCGGGCTTTTCCTGGCCGGTGATCATGCGGAACAGCGTCGTCTTGCCGGCGCCGTTCGGGCCGATGACGCCGACGATGCCGCCGGGCGGCAGCTTGAATTCGAGATCGTCGATCAAAAGCGTGTCGCCAAAGCCCTTCGACAAGCCCTCGACCTCGATCACCACATTGCCGAGCCGCTCGCCATGCGGAATGACGATCTGGGTGTCGCTCGGACGCCGCTTGTCGGCTGCATCCAGCAGATCCTGGAACGCCTGGATACGGGCTTTCGACTTGGTCTGCCGGGCTTTCGGGCTGGACTGGATCCACTCGCGCTCGCGGCCGATCGCCCGCTGGCGCGCATCGTCCTCGCGGCCTTCCTGCTTGAGCCGCTTGGCCCTGGCTTCGAGATATTTGGTGTAGTTGCCTTCGTACGGGATACCGCGGCCGCGATCGAGCTCGAGGATCCAGCCGGTGACATTGTCGAGGAAGTAGCGATCGTGGGTGATGATCATCACCGCGCCCGGATAGGCCCGCAGATGCTTTTCCAGCCACGCCGTCGTCTCGGCGTCGAGATGGTTGGTCGGCTCGTCGAGCAGCAGAAGGTCGGGCTGGCGCAGCAAAAGCTGGCAAAGCGCGACGCGACGGCGTTCGCCGCCCGACAGCTTGGTGACATCGGCCTCCTTGGGCGGGCAGCCGAGTGCCTCCATCGCCATCTCGACCTGCTGTTCGAGATCCCAGAGGTTGAGCCGGTCCATCTCGTCCTGCAGCTTGGCCGACTCGTCCGCCGTCTCGTCGGAATAGTTCATCATCAATTCGTTGTAGCGCTCGATGATGGCGGTCTTGGCGGCGACGCCTTCCATGACGTTTTCGAACACGTTCTTGTTCGGATCGAGCGCCGGCTCCTGCGCCAGGTAACCGACGGTAGCACCCTCGGCCAGCCAGGCCTCGCCGCTCCACTCCTTGTCGATGCCGGCCATGATCTTGAGGATCGTCGACTTGCCGGCGCCGTTGGGACCGAGGATGCCGATCTTGGCGTCCGGATAGAAGGACAGATGAATGTTCTCGAGCACCTTCTTGGTGCCGTAGGCCTTGTTGAGGCCGGCCATGTGATAGATGAACTGGCGTGCCACGCGCGCTTTCCCTGAAAAGTCGACTGATGTCGGATTGAATGGAAGTTGGGGGCTATGTAAGCGATGCGGCCGCGAACGGCAAACAGTTTTGGCCCCAAGCGGATTTGGTCGCACCCACAAACGCTTAGCCGCTTCATTTCGTGCCGGCGCCCAGGCGAAAGCTCCGGTTAACCATTCCGCGTCAAACAATGTTGGATGGGAAATCGCTGGCAGCCGCGATTTCGGGGAGAGAGATCGGGCCGTGTTGAACAGTTTCCTGCTTTTTGCCGAAGCGGTTCTCTATTTCGGCATCATGGTCACGCTTTTCCGGTTCAGGGGCCGCATCGGCCTCGGCGTCTTTGTTTGCGCCCTTGGCGTCATGCATTTCCTGGAAACCTATCTCGCCAGCGTCTTCTACGTCGCGCTGCCGTTCGGCATGGTATCGCCGGGTTCGGCCGTGCTGTTTCCGGCAAGCTGGTCATGCTGCTCCTGCTCTACATCAAGGAGGACGCGGCAACTGTCCGGCAGCCGATTTATGGCCTGCTGCTCGGCAATGCCCTGATGATCGGGCTCGTGCTGATCCTGCGCCTGCACGACATCGCACCGCTGCCCGACGGCAAGCTTCCCGACATCGGCTTCATCGACGAGATGGGCTGGCTGATGGTGTGGGGCACGACGCTGCTGTTCGCGACGCCATCCTGATCATTCTGCTCTATGAAAAGCTCGGCAAATATCTGCGCAAGGCGCTTTTCACCCGCATCCTGGTCTCCGTCGCCTGCGTGCTCACCTTCGACCAGGCAGGCTTTTTCACGGCGCTGCATTTCGTCACCGGCGCGCCGGTCGCGGTGTTCTTCGGCGGCTGGTTCGCCAAGATGGCAGCGGCCCTGGTCTACAGCACCATGCTGGTCGGCTATATCAGGTGGTTCGAGGCGCGGCAGGTGCCGGCGGCGCGCGGGCTTTCCGACATTTTCGACACGCTGACCTATCGCGAGCGCTATGAGGCGCTGGTCGAGCATGTCGGTCGCGACGGCCTCACCGGCCTCCTGCACAGGGGGCGCTTCGACAGCGATGGCGAGGCCGCCGTCGCCGCCAGCCTGCGGACCGCCAGGGCGCTCAGCCTGCTGATCATCGATGTCGACCACTTCAAATCGATCAACGACCGCTTCGGCCACGCCGAGGGAGACAAGGTGCTGAAAGCCCTGGCAATTTTGCTTGGCGAACTTGTCGGGACCGAAGATCAATTGTTCAGGATCGGCGGTGAGGAATTCGCCATCCTCGGCTGGCGTCCGCAGCCGCTCGCCAGACTGCTGGGCGAAACCGTCAGGCAAGCGGTCAAGACGTCCGCGAGCACCAGCCGGTTCGACATTACCGTCAGCGCCGGCATCTCGACGGTCAGCGAGACGACCCGTTGCCTTGCCGATCTCTTTGCGCTGGCCGACCAGCGTCTCTACAAGGCCAAATCCACGGGACGCGATCGCGTTGTCGGCGAACCGGGCGGCAACGAAGCAGACGCCCGCAACACATGGACCAGGCCGGAGCGCAGCGCCGGCGCGTAACGCTGCCCAGGCCTGCGATTGGCTCAATCAGGATTGTTTGCGCCGCTGCCATCCGCCGATCGCAACCGAAACCGCCATCAGCGCGATCGCCAGCCATTTCAACGCGGTAATAATCGGGCCGGCTTCGATGTCGTAGGCAATGAACAGAAGAATGCCCGGTACCAGCAGGCCGCAGAGCACGAGCGTGATCCGGTTGATCTGCCATGACACTTTTGCCGCAAGCGCCTGGTCGCCGGGCACGGCGACAAGCGCGGCCCGCATTGCCTTCGGCGCCACCAGCGTGGTCGAAAGACGCAGCGAAATCGGCAGGCCGATGCCGATGATCAGGAAGGCGCATGCCGCCAGGAGCAGCGAAAACTTGATCGCACTGGTTTCGGCCGGTACCGGGAACAGCAGCGCCGCCAGCGGCAGGAAGACACAGAATATCCCGAGCGCGGCAATGGCGATGAAGATCGCCGCGTTGACCAGCGTGAACAATTGGTAGGTGCCGCCGCCGACGGGTTTGGCGAGCGTGGTCATGCGCGCCCACTCCACTTCGGTGTAGGAAAAGCCCGGCCACTCCATATGGCCGTCGCGGATCGCCGTCATGCCCTTGGCCCAGAACGCCAGCCGCGCCAGCGCGCCGCCCGTCATACCACTCATCGCCACCCCCTATGAATGATGCCCCCGGGATCATACCATCCCCGGTGCAAAGCGACAGTCGCGTACGGCCTGTTTACTGGAACCCGACAGCATCGACCGCGCCCTTCGGGCAGCCAGCCTTGGCTGTCGGCGCCGAGGCAAGCAGCAGGGCACCGAGCGAAGCGTTCGAAGCGATCGGGCCGGTCAGGCCGAGCGTCAGTTCGCCGATCAGCCGCCTGCCGTTCGAAGGATCGACCACGCAGGACACGCGGACCCGGTCGCCCGCGCCTTTGCCGAAGGCACTGTCGAAGGTGCTGCGGATCTGATCGGATGTCAGTTGCTTGCCGATGTTCTTGATGAAGAGATCGCGCACCGGCGACGCATTCATCGCGCGCATCAGGTTCAAAGCGACGGCGAAATACTCCTGCTGGCTCTTGCCGTAGCAGGTGCCGTGCTTGATCCATTCATGCCTTTCGAGGGCGGATGCGGTGCCCGGCATCACCTGGTCGAGTTCCGCTCGCGTTTTCGGGTCAAGGGTGACCGGCGGCAAGTCTCGCCAGTGCGCCGGATCGTCGTTCGCCTTGTCGCTTGCGGCGACCTGGCAATAGAAATTTCCGTTCGGCTGCGGCCACAACCCATGCAAGGTGAAGTGGGTCGCCTCGAAACCGGCGGCGGTCTGCGCACGGCATTCGGCCTTGCTGGATTTGGTCTCGCAGAAAGCCGGCTGCCAGCTCAGCGCGAAGACATATTCCGGCTTTCCGGACGCCGATGGCTTGTTCGGCTCGGCAGGCGCCGGTGCAGCCGGCATCGTCGACGCGCTGCCGCCCGAAACACCACCGCAGCTGATCTTAACCCAGCGGCGCTCCGGATCGGCGCCCGGCACGCGAATGAGATAGTGCGTGGGCGCGTCCTTGTTGCCGGCCAGCAGATCATAACTCTGACCAGCCGCGGTCGAGACATTGCCGGGATTCTTGCCGCTCTTGATCGCCTGCGTTGCCGGACAGGCGGCATCGGCGACGAAAGAGCCGGTCATCTTCACATCGGCCCGCGCCGCGCTTGCGCCAGCAAACGCAACAAACACCGCCCCCCATATCGCCCAAATCCGCATTCCGGCACTCCTCGTGATTCACGCCGCAAGCTAGAAACTTGCGACATGTCAGAATTACGATTTCTTTCGCCGGCCGTAAAAACAATCGCCAGCGCATTGAGACGGCTCCCGCGCGGTCGATCAGGATCCGCCCGCCTCCACCCGTTCCGTCAGGGTGCGCAGCAGATCAAGCGAGGCTTTCAGCGCGTCGGCGTCCATACCCTCCGAAACGCGGTTCGCCCAAACATGCTGGCGTGTGCCGATATTCTTGACCGCTGCCCGGCCGGCATCGGTTATTGACAACAGCTTGGCGCGGCGATGCGCCGGGTTGTCGGCGTAGGCGGCAAGCCCCTCCGCAGCCAGTATGTCGGCCAGCCGCTGTACACTCTGACGGGCGAGACCCATGTCGCGGGCGATGTCGGCCACAGATTTCGGCTCCTTCAAAACTGCACCCAAAACCTGCCAGCGCGCTGCCGTCAGCCCGGTTGGAGCGGCCAGCCGGTCGGCCGCATCCAGAAAACTGCCGTTCATCCTGAACACGGCAAGCACCAGTTCGGTGAGCACATTTGCCGCTTCGGTCCTGGTCGTCATTTCTGGCCGGCCTCGATGGTCGCGACGAAATTATTAACGGCTTCGGCTACGACCTCGGGCTTGTCAAGCATCACCCAATGGCCGCTGCCCGCCACGATCTGGCGCGGAATGTCCGTGCGCAGCCGGTAGAGCGCGGCTGGAGTGTCACTGGCCTCGGTAGCCAATACGAACATAGGCCCGCGATACGCATCGAGTGCCGGCTCCGGGTTCCATTCGGCCAGTGCCTTGCCGACACTTGCCCTCGCCGCCGGATCGACCACTGCCGCATCGGCCAGAACACGCTGGCGAACAGCCGCGTTAGGGCCGGCAATCGACGTGTAATAGGCGTTCAGGACATCACGGCCTTGCGGACCGGCCAGATCGCGGACAAAGCCGTCACGAATCGCCTGCGGCAGCGCACGAGGATCGGTCGCCGGGTCGACGAGCAAGACACCGGCGACCCGGTCGGCATGGCTGGCGGCATAAGCGAGCGCCACGCCACCGCCGCCGCTGTGCGCGACAATGAGAAACCGCTTCAGGCCAAACGCGTCGGCCACGGCACCGACATCCATTGCACGACCGTCATAACCATAGTCACCGTCCTGCGCCGGCGCGGAGGCGCCATGACCGCGAAAATCGAAGGCTACCGCCTCGCGGCCTTCGACGGAGAGCTGCATCACCCGGTCCCAGTGGGAAGCGCGGCTGCAATCTCCATGCAGGAACATGATCGGCAGGCCATTGCCGGCGTTGATCCTATAAGTGGCAAGCTGGCCTTGCGGGCCTGGAACAGTGGACGTCATCATGGTCATCTCCCTGGTTTCCTGACTGAACGCAGCAATCCCTGACAACAGGGTGGTCGTCGTGAAGGCGAAGCCCGCCAGCAAGATTGCACGCCGCGAAATGGCCCCGGTGGTTTTCATAGTCATACCCCCAATCTGCCGCTGACCATTTGACAGTATGCTGTCATGTAATCACATTGACAGCATGCTGTCAACTACCGTCGAATGGGTACCTACGTCCCTTGACGTCGATCGCTGCGTCGCCCAACAGTCGCCGACGGGAGCGAGACATGCCATTTGACAAGCAGAGGATGCTGGCATCGCCGACCGGCGCCGAGCTCAACCTTTATGTGAAACACGCCATCGGCCAACCGCGCGCCATTGTCCAGGTCAATCACGGGTTGGCCGAGCACGCGGCGCGCTATGCCCGTTTCGCCGATTTCCTTGGCGAGCGCGGCTACCAGGTCTACGCGCACGACCACCGTGGCCACGGCGCCACCAAGGCGCCCGACGCGCCACCTGGCAGGTTCGCCGATGTGGATGGCGGTGCCAAGGTCATCGCCGATGTCGCCGCCGTCCATGATCTCATCGCCAGGGAACAGCCGGGCCTGCCGGTCATCGTCTTCGGTCACTCCTTGGGCGCGTCGGTCGCGCTGAACTTTGTCCTCCGCCACTCGGCGCGCATCCATGCCGCCGCGATCTGGAACGGCAATTTCTCGGCCGGACTGCTCGGCCAAATCGCGCTGGCCATGCTTGGTTGGGAAAAGTTCCGGCTTGGCTCAGACGTGCCGTCGCGCCTGCTGCCCCGGCTGACGTTCCGGGCCTGGGGCAAGGCGGTGCCCAATCACCGGACGCCGTTCGACTGGCTGTCGCGCGATGCCGTTGAAGTCGAGAAATACATCGCCGACCCGCTTTGCGGCTGGGACGCATCGGTGTCGATGTGGCAGGACATCGTCATGATGACGCTGCATTGCGGCAGCGACCGCAATTTTTCCGGCGTGCGGCGCGACCTGTTCGTCAATCTGGTCGGAGGCGAGCAAGATCCGGCCTCGGACGGCGGCAAGGCGGTCAGCCATCTTGCCGGCCGGATGCACATGATGGGTTTTTCGAATCTCGTTTCAAAGGTTTACGCCAAAACCCGCCACGAAAGCCTGAACGAGATCAACCGAGACATCATCATGGAGGATTTTGCCGCCTGGGCCGACCGCGTGCTGAGGGCACAGTGATACTGGCCCATTGCAAGGGCCGTGACAGCGGCGCGCGGGATTGATAGAGGCTGCGCTTTCGATCATCCACGGTGATCCATGACTGAGCCTCCGCTCAAAGGCATCCGCGTCATCGAACTCGCACGCATCCTCGCCGGGCCATGGGCCGGACAGCTGCTTGCCGACCTCGGCGCCGACGTGATCAAGGTCGAGAGCCCGGACGGCGGCGACGACACCCGCAAATGGGGACCGCCCTTCGTCATCGGCCATGACGGCGAGAACCTTTCGGCCGCTTATTACCATTCCTGCAACCGCGGCAAGCGCTCCATCGCCATCGACTTCTCGACGCACGAGGGTGCCGAGACGGTGCGCCGGCTGGTCGCGACATCGGATGTGCTGATCGAAAACTTCAAAGTCGGCGGACTGAAGAAATACGGCCTCGACTATGACAGCCTGAGGAAAATCAACTCGCGGCTGATCTATTGCTCGATCACCGGTTTTGGCCAGTCGGGACCGTATGCGCCGCGTGCCGGCTATGATTTCATCATCCAGGGCATGGCCGGCATGATGTCGATCACCGGCGAAGCCGGCCGCGAACCGCAAAAGGCGGGCGTCGCTATTTCAGATGTTTTCACCGGGCTTTATTCGGTCATCGCCATCCAGGCGGCGCTTCGCCATGCCGAGAAGACCGGCGAAGGCCAGCATATCGACATGGCGCTCTACGACACCCAGATCTCGACGCTCGGCAACCAGAACCTCAACTATCTCGTCTCCGGACAGTCGCCGGTGCAGATGGGCAATGCGCATATGAACATCGCGCCCTACGAAGTGGTGCCGGTGAAAAATGGCCACATCATCCTGGCGGTCGGCAATGACGGCCAGTTCGCAAAGTTCTGCGCTGCCGTCGGCCTCGATGAGCTGGCGTCGAACCCTGACTTCGCCACCAATCCCGCCCGCGTCGCCAACCGGGCGAAGCTGCGCGAGCATATGATCGAGGCGCTGAAAGCCTTCGATCGCGACCCGTTGCTGGCCAGACTTGAGACTGCCGGAGTGCCGGCCAGCCCGATCAACAACATCGGCCAGATGTTTGCCGACCCGCAGACCATAGCGCGCGGCATGCGGCTCGACCTCGATGACGGCCATGGCAATCTCTTGCCCTCGGTGCGGGCGCCGATGGTCATGTCCGGCACGCCGCTGGTCTATGAGCGCCCGTCGCCGCGTCTCGGCGAACACACCCAAGAAATCCTTGCCGAACTGGAGAGGTCAGGAAAATGAAGACCGGCGGACAACTCATCGTCGATGCGCTCGAAGCCAACGGAACGGACCGTATCTATTGCGTACCTGGCGAATCCTATCTGGCGGTGCTCGACGCGCTGCATGATTCACCGATCCGCACAATCGTCTGCCGCCAGGAGGGCGGTGCCGCAATGATGGCCGACTGCCACGGCCGCCTGACCGGCAGGCCCGGCATCTGCTTTGTCACCCGCGGCCCAGGCGCCACCAATGCCTCGGCCGGCATCCACATCGCGATGCAGGATTCAGTCCCCCTCATCCTGTTCATCGGCCAGGTCGCCAGCCACGCCAAGGGGCGCGAGGCCTTCCAGGAGGTCGACTACGTCAGGTTCTTCGGCGATATCGCCAAATGGGTGGTCGAGATCGACGACGCCGCACGCATACCCGAATTCGTCACACGCGCCTTTGCGGTGGCGACGTCCGGTCGCCCGGGCCCGGTCGTCATCTCGCTGCCCGAGGACATGCTGACCAGCCTCGCCGAGGCACCGGACGCCCGGCATTATACCCCTGTCGAGACGCGGCCTGGCGAAGTCGAGCTCGACGCACTGGAAGTGTTGCTCAACAAGGCAAAGCGGCCCTTCGTCATCCTCGGCGGTACGCGCTGGGACGCGGAGGCCGTTGCACGGATGCGGACGATAGCCGAAGCCTGGTCGCTGCCGGTCGGCTGCTCCTTCCGCCGCCAGATGCTGTTCGACCATCTCCACCCGAACTATGCCGGCGATGTCGGCATCGGCATCAATCCCAAGGTAGCAACCGCCATCAAGCAGGCCGACCTTGTGCTGCTGATCGGCGGCCGCATGGGCGAGATGCCGTCATCCGACTACACGCTGCTGAAGAGTCCCTACCCCGACCAGACGCTGGTCCATATCCATGCCGACGCCGGCGAACTCGGCCGCGTCTACCGGCCGGCGCTGGCGATCAATGCCTCGCCTGCCGCTTTCGTCGAAGCCTTTGCCAGACGCAAGCCGGCCGCAACGCCGGTGTGGGCGGCTGAGGCAGCGAAGCTGCACGCCGCCTATCTCGACTGGTCGACGCCTCCGGAGAGCGGCCCCGGCGCCGTCCAGATGGGGCCGATCATGAATTATCTCGAAACGATGCTGCCGGACGACGCCATCCTCACCAACGGCGCCGGCAACTACGCCACCTGGGTGCATCGCTACCATCGCTTCCGGCGTTTCGGCACGCAGGCAGCACCCACATCCGGCTCGATGGGCTACGGCACGCCGGCGGCGGTCGCCGCCAAGCAGCTTTTCCCCGACCGCGACGTGATCGCCTTCGCCGGCGACGGCTGTTTCCTGATGAACGGCCAGGAATTCGCCACCGCCGTGCAATACGGGCTGCCGATCATCGTCATCGTCGTCAACAATGGCATCTACGGCACCATCCGCATGCATCAGGAGCGCGAATATCCCGGCCGTGTCGTCGCCACGGACTTGAAGAATCCCGACTTTGCTGCTTTGGCCCGTGCCTATGGCGGCCATGGCGAGACGGTGGAAAAGACCGCCGACTTCGCCGCGGCCTTCGAGCGAGCGCGGGCCAGCGGCAAGCCGTCGATCGTAGAGATCAGGCTCGACCCTGAAGCCATCACGCCGACCCGCACGATGACCCAGATTCGCGACAAGGCCTGACAAAACAGGATGATTGCCCTGTTTTGTCGTCGTGATCTGCCTATTTGGCCTTCTCGATCTGGCCGCGGATCTCGCCGTCCGCGTGGGCCGCGGTGTGGATGTTGACGTAATATTTGCCAGCCTCAAGATCGGTGGCCTGGGCATCAGTCAATGTCGCCGAACCCTTGATCGGGCTCTTCAGCTTGCCTTCGAACGGCACCACTGGATCGGCGTTTTGACCCTTTTCCGCTGGGCCGTGAATGTGTGCGGCCTTCGCCGGCCCGCTGAGGCCGGAATATCTCACGGTCCAGCTGAGTTTCTTGGTGGCGGTGTTGAACCTGAGCGTGGCGGTGCCCTTGCCCTTCGCGGTGACGGGCGGGTTCTGCTGAGCACCATCGAGCGTCGCCGTCATCTTTATGGTTTCGGCCAAGGCCGGTGAAGCAGAGAAGATGGCTGCAGAAATGGCCAGCGCCGAAAGCATCGGCGTGAAGGACTGGATGCGCATGGAAACCTCCGTTGTGACACCCTTGGGCGGGTGCACCGGCACAACGATTTTGCGAGCGGATGTTTCCGCCGGTAACGTTCATTTTACCTCCCACTAAAAAGGGGCGGTCGCCCGCCCCTTTTCCGCTACAAGCCAGTTTGACAGCCCTATTTGATGGCCTTGTCGGTGATCGCCGTCGTGTAGGCGCCGGTAGGCTCCTTGCTGATGATCTTCTGGTCGAGCAGCGCCTTGGCGGTGCGCTCGTAGGTCGCCGGATCGAGCTTGCCATCGGCATTGTCGATCAGCTTGGCGACTTCGCCCATCATGCGCTTCTGGTGATTCTCGTCCTGGCCGCCATTGTCCATGACGATGCCGGCCGCTTCGTCGGAATTGTCGACGGCGTATTTCCAACCCTTCATCGAAGCGCGCACGAAACGCACCATCTTATCCTCGAAGGCCGGATCCTTGAGCTTGTCCTCCAGGGCATAGAGCCCGTCTTCGAGCAGATCATTGCCCATGGCGGAATAGTTGAAGACGGTCAGCTCTTCCGGCTTGTAGCCGGCGTCGATGAGCTGCCAGTACTCGTTATAGGTCATGACCGAAATGCAATCCGCCTGCTTCTGGATCAGCGGCTGCACGTCAAAGCTCTGCTTGAGCACGGTGACGCCGTCCGGCCCGCCATCGGTCTTGAGGCCAAGCTTGTTCATCCAGGCATAGAACGGATACTCGTTGCCGAAGAACCAGACGCCGAGCGTGTGGCCCTTGAAGTCGGCTTCCGTCTTGATCGGACCGTCCTTCGGGCAGACCAGCTCCATGCCGGCCTTCTTGAACGGCTGGGCGATGTTGACCAGCGGCACGCCCTTCTCGCGCGCAGCCAGCGCACCGCCCATCCAGTCGACGATGACGTCGGCGCCGCCGCCGGCAATAACCTGCTCCGGTGCAATGTCCGGTCCGCCGGGCTTGATATCGACGTCGAGGCCCTCGGCGTCATAGAAGCCCTTGGCCTTGGCGACATAATAGCCGGCGAACTGTGCCTGGGTGACCCATTTCAGCTGCAGCGTCACCTTGTCCGCGGCCATCGCCTGGAACGCGGCAAGCGACATCGCGCCGGCCAGCATCGAAACAACAAGTCTTTTCATGTTTTTACCCTCTGAAGTTAGCGCCCTAAACCCACCGCCCCTATCCACCACGGACAGAGGGATGCCAAAACGTGACTGCTCTCTCGAAAAGAGCGACCACGCCATAAAAGACCGAACCCGCAAGTGCTGCAACTGCGATTTCCGCCCACACCATGTCGATGTTCATCCGCCCGACTTCCGTCGAAATGCGGAATCCCATGCCGACCACCGGCGTGCCGAAGAACTCGGCGACGATGGCGCCGATCAGCGCCAGCGTCGAATTGATCTTCAACGCATTGAAGATGAAGGGTGCCGCCGCCGGCAGCCGCAGCTTGAACAGCGTCTGCCAGTAGCTCGAGGCATAGGTGCGCATCAGGTCGCGCTCCATATGGCCGGAGGCGGCAAGCCCGGCGACGGTGTTCACCAGCATCGGGAAGAAGGTCATGATGATGACCACCGCTGCCTTCGACTGCCAGTCGAAGCCGAACCACATGACCATGATCGGCGCGACGCCGATGATCGGCAGCGCCGACACCATATTGCCGATCGGCAAAAGCCCGCGCCGCAGGAACGGCACGCGGTCGGCGGCGATGGCAACGAGGAAGCCGGCGCTGCTCCCCGCCACATAGCCGAAGATAACCGCCTTGAAGATGGTCTGCCTGACATCGGCCCCCAGCACCGGCAGCGAGCCGACGATGCGTGCACCGATGGCGCTTGGCGGCGGCAACAGGATGAAGGGAATGCCGGCACCACGCGTCACCGCCTCCCAGATGATCAGGATCCAGGCGCCGAAGATGGCCGGAATGATCAGGCGCAGGGCGGTTGACGCCCAGCGCGATGTCGGGCGAAACGACGACAGGACCGTTACGCAGCGCCAGGCCAAAAACCACGCCGCGACGAGCAGCAGATAGAAGGATGCGCGAGCGCTGCCCTCATTGCCGGTTATGCCGGCGAGCAGCATCCACGCTGCGCCGTGCGCGCCAAGGAACAGCAACACCACCCCGATCATCGGTGGAAAGTTGTCGGCCTCGATTGCCACGAGCAGCAAAATGAAAATCAAAACCGTAGTTGCCATGCCGTAACCGGGCGTAGCACTGACGAGCGGCCAAAGAAGCAGCGCGCCGGCAAGCAGGACAAGCGCGGCATACCCCTGCCAGGATCGAGGCGTGATTGAGGAAAGGCTCAGGATGGAGCTCATGCCGGCCTCCCGCCCATGGCGCGGTCGACAAGGCGCCCGGCGATGCCGACGACCATCACCAGCAGCGCCGCGACCACCGACCCGGCAACCAGAGCCGACCAGATGTCGATGGTCTGGCTGTAATAGGCGCCGGCGAGCAATTTGGCGCCGATGCCGGCGACGGCGCCGGTCGGCAACTCGCCGACGATGGCGCCGACCAGGCTGGCGGCCACCGCCACCTTCATCGAGGTGAACAGGAACGGCACCGAAGCCGGCACACGCAATTTGCAGAAGGTCTGCGAGGCACTGGCATTATAGGTGTGCATCAGGTCGAGATGGGTGAGCTCGGGCGAGCGCAGTCCCTTCACCATGCCGACCGCCACCGGGAAGAACGACAGATAGGTCGAGATCAGCGCCTTCGGGATAAGCCCGGTGATGCCGATCGCCGCCAGCACGACGATGATCATCGGCGCCACCGCCAGGATCGGAATGGTCTGCGAGGCGATGATCCACGGCATCAGACTGCGGTCGAGCGTCGCCACATGCACGATGCCGACGGCGATGACGATGCCGAGCGCCGTGCCGAAAGCAAAGCCGAGCAGCGTCGACGACAGCGTCACCCAGGCATTGTAGACAAGGCTGCGGTTCGAGGTGATGCTGCGCAGAAAGGTGTTTTCGAAAAAATTCACCGCCACCTGATGCGGCGCCGGCAGCGTCGGCTTCGGCTGCGCCAGCGTCTTGCCGATGAATTCCACAATACCCGGTGTCTGATTGGCGCGGCGGTCGAGATCGCGCTGGAACGGCGCGTTGAGGATGACAGCCATGACGTACCAGACAACGACGACGCCCAGAAGGATCGAGGTCACCGGAACGATCTTGTCGCGAAACGAGTCCATCTAGTGGTCCTCGCAGGATGGGTGCCCTCCTCTCCCCAACGGGGAGAGGGTGGCCGGAGCGAAGCGGAGGCCGGGTGAGGGGGTAGAAATCTTTCCGTCGAGGCAAGCCAAGATCGTATCAAGGACCGCTCGGCGTTCGGCCAAGACTTCATGGTTCCAGAACCGAAGAACGGAATACCCGTGACCATTCAGCCAAGCAGTTCTCGCGGCATCGGTTGGAGATTCCGCGTGCTGGCTGCCGTCGATTTCCACGATCAGCGCGCTCTCACGACAGACGAAATCTGCAAAGAACGGCCCAAGCGGCACTTGCCTCACAAATTTGTAGCCGTTGAGATGGCGCCCTCTTAGTTCCCCCCAAAGCCTGTATTCAGCCTCGGTCTCGTCAAACCGCAGCTTTCGAGCGCGAGCGGTCGCCCCGATCTTTCTTTTGGTCGGATCCGCCAAGGCCCCCTCACCCGACCTCCGCTTCGCTCCGGCCACCCTCTCCCCGTTGGGGAGAGGAGGGAGCTCATCTTCCGCCGCCTCAATCATCATAGCTGTGCCCTGCCCTCAGCCCGTCCCGCACGCGTGCCGCGATCGCCAGGAACTCCGGCGTCTCGCGGATATCGAGCGGCCGCTTTTTCGGCAGCGTCGATTCTATGACGTCGCTGACACGCCCCGGGCGCGGCGACATGACGACGATGCGCGTCGACAGATAGACCGCCTCAGGGATCGAATGGGTGACGAAGCAGATAGTCTTGTTGGTCCGCTCCCAAAGCTCCAGCAGCTGTTCGTTGAGGTGATCGCGCACGATCTCGTCCAGCGCGCCGAACGGCTCGTCCATCAACAAAAGGTCGGCGTCGAAGGCGAGCGCCCGCGCGATCGAGGCGCGCTGCTGCATGCCGCCCGAAAGCTGCCAGGGGTATTTCTTCTCGAAGCCGCTGAGGTTGACAAGGTCGAGGGTTCGCTTGATGCGCGCCGCCTGCTCCGCCCTGGACAGGCCCATGATCTCCAGCGGCAGTGCTACATTGCGCTCGATCGTGCGCCACGGATAAAGTGCGGCCGCCTGGAAGACATAGCCATAGGCGCGGCTCTGGCGCGCCTGCTCGGGCGTCATGCCGTTGACGGAAATGCTTCCCGATGTCGGCTTCTCCAGATCGGCGATGACGCGCAGCAAGGTCGTCTTGCCGCAGCCGGACGGCCCGATGAAGGAAACGAATTCCCCCTTGCCGATCGTCAGGTCGACATTCGACAGCGCCTGCACCGGACCATCATTGGTCTGGAAGGTCAGGCCAAGCTTGCTTGCCGAAACAACGGCTGGCGATACTCCCGTCATCGGCCGTAGCCTGTCGCTTCCGGCCACTGCGGCGCCGGCCGGAATCCCATTGATTTTACCCTGATGTTGCTTTCCACTCGCCCAGTCCTACTCGCCCCAGTTTTACTCGCCCCAGTTTTACGCGCCCCAGTTCTACGCGCCCCAGTTCTACGCGCCCTTGTCCCATCAGATAGACGCCCGGAGTTGCCCCGATGTCGCCCAAACCGACTTGCCATCTTATCCGCCCTGAAAGCTCTTATGAAGGCAAGCAGGGCCTGAGTTATTTCGCCGGCATCGCCGCCGAAACAGTCGGCTCGTCCGGCATCTGCATGCATCTGCTGACCATGCCGCCGGGTGCCCGCGCCAAGGCGCATATGCACGAAAACCATGAAACCGCGATCTATGTGCTCTCCGGCGAAGTCCATACCTGGTATGGCGACCGGCTCGAACAGCATATCGTGGTCAAGGCCGGCGATCTTTTCTATATTCCCCCCGGCGTGCCGCATCTGCCGGCCAATCTGAGCGACGGCCCCGCCTCGGCGGTCATTGCCCGAACCGATCCCAACGAACAGGAAAGCGTCGTCCTGCTGCCGGAACTGGACGGGTTGGTCGCCTGACGCCGGCATCGAGGCAGCGGTCGTCATCGGCACCGTCACGAACATGATTTCAGCGGCCCTATCTCCTCAAGGCCGGGAATGGTCACGAAGAAACCGTCCCCTCCTCTGTTGATGACCTTGACGACATCCGTGGTCGTGCCCTCCTCGCCCTCGGCGAAACAGGTGGAGCTCAACAACAAGGTGCCCGGCGCTGTCGTCAGTCGCTGTGCGAACTGGCAGCCGCTGCCATAGGTTTCGACGCCGTCGGCGGTCAGCACGACATAATCGTCGCTGTCCTGATAACCGAGCCGTACACCAGCGCAACCGACCTCATTGCCAAAGGAGCCGGCAAGGACGTCAGCCGCCGCCGGCCCGGCGGCAAGGATCACCGCGGCCATTGAGATAATCGCTCCGTGGCTCGCCAAGCTCAAACGCCCGTCGCCGGGATGCCCGTCCGTTCCACCTTGCGCGGCGCGGAAATTTCCTTCCACGTCGACAGCGCCCGGTTGACCGCCGCGTTCGGCTCGCGAGCGACGAACTCGCCATGGCCGGGCTTCGCCTTGACCTCGTTTTCCTCGATCGACAGTTCGCCGCGCGAGAAGACGAAGCGCGGCAGGCCGGTTACCTCAAAACCTTCGAAGACATTGTAGTCGATCACCGACTGCTGCTTCTTGGCCGTGATCTTCTTCTTGCGCTTCGGGTCCCAGACGATGATGTCGGCGTCCGCGCCTTCGACGATGGCGCCCTTCTTCGGGTACATGTTAAGGATCTTGGCGATGTTGGTCGAGGTCACCGCGACGAACTCGTTCATCGTCAGCCGGCCGGTCTTAACGCCGGTCGTCCACAGCACCGGCAAACGATCCTCGAGCCCGCCCGTGCCGTTCGGGATCTTGGTGAAGTCGCCGACGCCGTTGCGCTTTTGTTTGGTGGTGAAGGCACAATGGTCGGTCGCCACCACTTGCAGCGACCCGGCCTGCAGGCCGGCCCACAGCGAATCCTGGTGCAGTTTGTTGCGGAAGGGCGGGCTCATGACGCGCCGCGCCGCGTGGTCCCAGTCCTTGTTGAAATATTCGCTCTCGTCCAGCGTCAGGTGCTGGATCAGCGGCTCGCCGAATACCCGCATGCCTTTCTGGCGCGCCCGGCGGATGGCTTCGTGCGCCTGCTCGCAGGAGACATGCACGACATAGAGCGGCACACCGGCCATGTCGGCGATCATGATGGCGCGGTTGGTCGCCTCGCCTTCGACTTCAGGCGGGCGCGAATAGGCGTGTCCCTCCGGGCCGCTGTTGCCCGCCGCCAGCAGCTTCTGCGACAGCGCCGCCACCACGTCGCCATTCTCGGCATGGACCAGCGGCAGCGCGCCGAGATCGGCACAGCGCTGGAACGACGAATAGAGCTCGTCGTCATCGACCATCAGCGCGCCCTTGTAGGCCATGAAATGCTTGAACGAGGTAATGCCCCTGTCGACGACAGTGGCCATCTCGTCGAACACCTGCTTGCCCCACCAGGTGATCGCCATGTGGAAGGAATAGTCGCAGGACGCCTTCGAGGTCTTGTTGTCCCACATCTGCAGGGCCTCGAGCAGCGATTGCTGCGGCGCCGGCAGGCAGAAATCGACGACCATGGTCGTGCCGCCGGCAAGGGCCGCTCGCGTGCCGGATTCGAAATCGTCGGCCGAATAGGTGCCCATGAACGGCATTTCGAGATGGGTATGCGGGTCGATGCCGCCCGGCATCACATAGCAGCCGCTGGCGTCGAACTCATGGTCGCCATGCAGATCCGGCCCGATGCCGATGATCTTGCCGTGCTTGAACAGCACATCGGCCTTCCACGTCCGGTCGGCGGTGACGATGGTGCCATTCTTGATGACTTTGGACATTTTCTTGTTCCCTTATTCTCTTCGCGCTTCTTGTGAGCGGCGTTGCGAGGCTATCCCATCATTCGACAATCACCGCCGTGTCGACGACCGCATGGAACAGCACGTCGGCGCCGGCCGCTGCCCATTCCTTGGTGATTTCCTCGGCCTCGTTGTGGCTGAGACCGTCGACGCAGGGGCACATCACCATTGCGGTGGGTGCGACGCGGTTGATCCAGCAGGCGTCATGGCCGGCGCCGGAGACGATGTTGCGATGCGTATATCCCAGGCGCTCCGCCGCATCCCGCACAGCCTTGACGCAGCCCGCGTCGAAAGTGACCGGATCGAAATGGCCGACCTGATCGATTTGATATTTGATGTCGAGCGCGTCGCAGATTGTGTCGATGCCTTCGCGGATGCGGCCGTCCATGGCGTCCAGCACCTCCTTTTCCGGCGAGCGGATGTCGATGGTGAAGACGGTGCGCCCGGCAATGATGTTACGCGAGTTCGGATAGACCTCCATATGGCCGACCGCGCCGACGGCGTCGGGTTGGTAGTCCATCGCGATCTCGTGCACCAATTCGATCACCCGCGCCATGCCGAGCCCGGCATTGCGCCGCTTCGGCATCGGCGTCGAGCCGGTGTGCGCCTCCTTGCCGGTCAGCGTCACCTGCAGCCATTTCAACCCTTGCCCATGGGTGACGACACCGATGTCGATGCCCTCGTCCTCGAGGATCGGGCCCTGCTCGATGTGCAATTCGAAGAAGGCGTGGATCTTGCGCTCACCGACCTTTTCGGTGCCCTTCCAGCCGATCCGTTCGAGCTCCTCGCCGAATTTCTTGCCGTCCTTGTCGACATGTGAATAGACGTCGGCCTGGTCGAGCACGCCTGCGAATACCCCGGACGCCATCATCGCCGGCGCAAAGCGGGCGCCTTCCTCGTTGGTCCAGTTGGTGACCACGATCGGATGCTTTGTCTTGATGCCGAGATCGTTGAGCGAGCGCACGACCTCCAGGCCGCCGAGCACGCCGAGCACGCCGTCATACTTGCCGCCGGTCGGCTGGGTGTCCAGATGGCTGCCGACATAGACCGGCGGCAGGCTGGGGTCGGTGCCTTCGCGACGGGCAAACATCGTACCCATCTCGTCGACGCCCATTTCGAGCCCCGCCTCATCGCACCAGCGCTTGAACAGATGCCGCCCTTCGCCGTCCTCGTCGGTAACGGTCTGGCGATTGTTGCCGCCGGCAATGCCGGGGCCGATCTTCGCCATCTCCATTATCGAATCCCACAAACGGTCTGAATTGATTCGCAAATTCTCGCCGGGGGCGGCCATATTCTAAAACCTCATTGGTTGTGGCACGCCAGCGTCCCCCTCCCCCTCGAGGGGAGGGAAAGCTGCACCTGGTTCAATCCANGCCGGGGGCGGCCATATTCTAAAACCTCATTGGTTGTGGCACGCCAGCGTCCCCCTCCCCCTCGAGGGGAGGGTGGCCGCGAAGCGGTCGGGTGGGGTCGGCTGACATGCGCGCGACCTTCTCCTTGACCACCTGTGCGACATGCCAGGCGCTGTTTATGACATCGGGCTCATCGACGCGAAAGATATCGAACCCGAGCGATCGCAGATAGGCATCACGGACGGCGTCGTGCCGTTTGCCCTTCTCCTGTTCGTGCAGATCACCATCGACTTCAACGACCAGCTTTACCGCAAGGCAAGCAAAGTCGACGATATAAGGCCCGATCGGACACTGGCGGCGGAACTTGATGCCGGCCGATTTCAATTCGCGCAGTTCATACCACAGCAGGGATTCGCCTTTGGTCGCATGAACTCGAAGCGCGCGCGCCTTTTGGCGCATTTCGAAACTCACGCGGGTCCGGGGCATCACAGGCACCTATGCGGCCGAAGGTCAGGCTGGCGCACTGCCGCACCGACCCCACCCGGCCGCTTCGCGGCCACCCTCCCCTCGAGGGGGAGGGAAAGCTGCACCTGGTTCAATCCACAGCCCTCAGCACTTCGCGCACATGGTCGATCAATTCGTTGATCTGGCCCTTGCTGATGATCAGCGGCGGCGACAGCGCGATGATGTCGCCGGTGGTGCGGATCAATGCACCGCGCTCGAATGCCTTGACGAAAGCCGAGAAGGCCCGCTTCGTCGGCTGCCCGGCGATCGGCGCCAGCTCGATCGCGCCGATCAGGCCGATGTTTCTGATATCGATGACGTTCGGCTCGCCCTTCAGCGAGTGCAGCGCGTCCTCCCAGTACGGCGCCAGTTCCTCGCCGCGCGTCAGCAGCCCCTCTTCCTTGTAGGTATCGAGCGTGCCGAGCGCAGCCGCACAGGCGATCGGATTGCCCGAATAGGTATAGCCGTGGAAGAACTCGATCATATGCTCGGGGCCGGTCATGAAGGCATCGTGGATTTCCTTCTTGACGAACACCGCGCCCATCGGGATGACGCCGTTGGAGACGCCTTTGGCGGTGGTCATGATATCCGGCGTGACACCGAAATAGTCGGCGGCAAACGGCGTGCCGAGACGGCCGAAACCGGTGATGACTTCGTCGAAGATCAGCAAGATGCCGTGCTTGGTGCAGATCTCGCGCAGCCTCTCGAGATAGCCCTTCGGCGGCAGGATGACGCCGGTGGAACCGGCCACCGGCTCGACGATGACGGCGGCAATGGTCGAGGCGTCGTGCAGTGCGACGATGCGCTCCAGCTCGTTCGCCAGTTCCGCGCCATGCTCCGGCACGCCCTTGGTGAAAGAGTTCTTTTCCGGCAGATGCGTGTGTGGCATGTGATCGACGCCGCCGAGCAGCGTGCCGAACATCTTGCGGTTGGTGACAATGCCGCCGACGGAGATGCCGCCGAAATTGACGCCGTGATAGCCGCGCTCGCGGCCGATCAGACGGGTGCGCGAGCCCTCGCCTTTTACGCGGTGATAAGCGATTGCCATCTTCAGCGCCGTCTCGACCGATTCCGAGCCGGAATTGGTGAAGAACACATGGTCCATGCCCTTCGGCGCGATGTCGACCAGCCGGTTCGCCAGCTCGAACACGATCGGATGGCCCATCTGGAACGCGGGTGCGTAGTCGAGCTCTGCCGCCTGGCTCTGGATCGCCTCGGTGATCTTCGGGCGGCAGTGGCCGGCATTGACGCACCACAGGCCGGCGGTGCCGTCGAGCACCTTGCGCCCGTCGCTGGTCGTGTAGTGCATGTCCTTGGCCGACACCATCATGCGCGGCGCCTGCTTGAACTGCCGGTTTGCCGTGAACGGCATCCAGAATGCGCTGAGATCGTTCGGCGTGACTTTCAGCCGGTTGGACATGACCAAGACTTCCCCTTGTAACCTGTTTCGGTGCGGCTAACGCTTGGTCTTTCCAACGCTTGGTCTTCGCGACGTTTTCGTGCTACGCAAATTTTTGACCGGTTGGACAAACGTTAGCACCGCCTTATCAGCGGTCAAGGGATTACTAGCGGAAATGCGGCTTTCGAAGTGCGCTCCACAGGGCGAGGAAAAACTGGTCCAGAGAATTGGTCCAGACACTCCTCACGGCGAAGGTTTTGCGGGGTGACGGGGGCGGTCGAAAGCTCCCCTCCTCGCCGCACCCGCATTCAGCTGGAAAAGCGCGAGCTCATCCTGGAGGCGGCGCTAGAAGTCTTCTCCACCAACGGTTTTCGCGGCTCGACCATCGACCAGATCGCCGAAGCCGCCGGCATGTCGAAGCCGAACCTGCTCTATTATTTCCGCCGTAAGGAGGACATCCACGAGACGCTGATGCAGCGGCTTCTCGACACCTGGCTGGCGCCGCTGCGCGAACTCGACGACATCGGCGATCCGCTAACCGAACTGCGCAGCTACATCAGGCGCAAGCTGGAAATGGCGCGCGATTTCCCGCGCGAGAGCCGCCTGTTCGCCAATGAGATCCTGCAGGGCGCGCCGCGCATCATGCCGATGCTGGAAGGGGAGTTGAAGACGCTGGTCGACGAGAAAGCCAACGTCATCAAGGGCTGGATGCGCGCCGGCAAGATTGCCCGCACCGACCCCTGGCACCTGATCTTTTCGATCTGGGCGACAACGCAGCATTACGCCGATTTCGACGTCCAGGTCCGCGCCGTGCTCGGCCCCGACCGCGGCGGCGACGGCCGCTTCGAGGACGCCGCAAGGTTTCTCGAGCAGCTGTTCATCGACGGGCTGAAGCCGAAGGGCTGAGGCAGCTCGGCTGTCGCAAACCTCCCCCATTGCTTCGTCATCCCGGGGCGCAGCAAGGAGCGGAGCGACGCAGCGCAGACCCCAGGATCCATGCCGTGACCTCAGAGCGTTGCTGCGGTGCAGTATTCTGCTCCGCTGCATTCTTCGGCAGATGTCACGGCATGGATCCCAGGGTCTCCGCGACGCCGCTTCGCGGCTGCTACGCCCCAGGATGACGAAGCTGGGTTCAGGCGCTGCGCCGCTCGGCCGGAAGCGTCTCCAGCAGTTGTTCGAGCTTGGCGATCGAGTTCTGCTCGGCGAGCGGCGTGTAGACGATCAGCTTCATGTCCGAGCCGTCGTCGATCGACAGGCTCATATGCTCGAACGCCATGGCGCCTGCCGTCGGATGCCTGACATGCTTCACACCCGACAGGTTGCGGGCCACATCGCGCAGCGGCCACCATGCCCGAAACTCCGGGCTCGAGCGTGTCATCAGCGCGATCAGCCGCTCGAAATCCGGGTCGCCGACATATCTGGCGCTTTCTGCCCGGAATGACGCCAGCACGGCACGCGCCAGTTCCTCCCAGTCGACGAGCAGGCGCCGATGCTGCGGGCTGGTGAAAACCATATGGACGATGTTGCGGGCATCGCCCTCCAGCAGGCCATAGTCGCCGAACACGGCTGCCGCGGCAGAGTTCCAGGCCAGCACATCCCAGCGCCGCCCGACGACATAGGCCGGCTGCAGGACCAGGCTTTGCAGCATGTGCAGCAAGGGTCCGTCGACTTTTTCAGGCGCATCGACGCGATGCTCCGGCTGCGGACGGCCGGCAAGGATGAACAGATGCCGTTGCTCGGCCGCGTCCAGGCGCAATGCCTGACTGAGCGCCGTCAGCACCTCGACGGACGGCCGCACGTCGCGCCCTTGCTCCAGCCATGTGTACCAGGTCGTGCCGACGCCGGCGATCATCGCCACCTCCTCGCGCCGCAGCCCGGGTGTGCGCCGGCGCAGGCCGGTCGAGATGCCCGTGGCCGATGGCGTCAGCCTTTCGCGCCGCGAACGCAGAAAGGCGCCAAGCTCGCGGCGACGGCTGCCTTCGGCAGAATGCGTGGTGGAATCCATCGGCGCTATTATAGCAGTACCGATACCAGGATAAAGTTTGAACTGTTTGGCATGCGTCTGGTGCCCCATCTTTCTGCTCAGAGCGATGACATGGAGGCTCTGAACATGGAACTGAAAGACAAGACGATCCTGATTACCGGCTCGACCGACGGCGTCGGCAGAGTCGTGGCGCAAAGGCTCGGCGCCGGCGGCGCCCGCATCCTGGTGCATGGCCGCGACGCGACAAGGGGCAAGGCGACCGTGGCCGAGATCGAAGCCGCCGGCGGCAAGGCCGAGCTGCTTGTCGCCGACCTCTCCTCCCTGGCCGAGGTCCGCCGCCTCGCCGAAGCCGTGCGCGCCAGGACTGACCGGCTCGATATCCTCATCAACAATGCCGGCGTCGGCACAGCCGGCCCCAACGCGAAACGGCAGGTCAGCGCCGACGGCTACGAGCTGCGCTTTGCCGTCAATTATCTCGCCGGCTTCCTGCTCACCACGGAGCTGCTGCCGCTGCTCAAGGCCAGTGCGCCGGCGCGCATCATCAATGTCGCCTCGGCCGGGCAACGGGCGATCGACTTCAGGGATGTCATGCTGACCCGCTCCTACGACGGCGTTCGTGCCTACTGCCAGAGCAAGCTGGCGCAGATCATGTTCACCATCGATCTGGCGGAGCAGCTGAACGGCACCGGCGTCACGGTCAACAGCCTGCATCCGGCAAGCTACATGAACACCACGATGGTGCGGCAGGCGGGCGTCACACCCTGGAGTTCGGTCGAAACCGGCGCCGAAGCCATCATCAATCTCGCCACATCGCCCACGCTGGAAGGGCGAAGCGGCCTCTATTTCGACGGCCAAAGGGAATCCCGCGCCGATGCGCAAGCCTATGACGCGAAGGCGAGGCAGCAGTTGCGTGAATTGAGCCTCGGTCTTGTCGGGCTCGCACCCGCTTCCGCTACATCGAAGAAAGAAAATTCATGATCGAGAAAACGCAGCACGCCGTGATCGTCGGCGGCTCCTCCGGCATCGGCCTCGCCACCGCGAAAAAGCTGCTCGGCCCGGGCATGAAGGTGACGATCACCGGGCGCAGCAGGGAAAGGCTCGACAATGCATGGCAAAGCCTTGGCGGCGCCGTCGAAAAAGCTGCCTTCGATGCCGTGAAGCCGGACGAGGTTCGCCGGTTCTTCAGCGATCTCGGCCCTTTCGATCACCTGGTGCTGGCCGCCAGCGGCGGCAAGGGGCTCGGCCCGTTCGAAACACTTGACCTGACCGACATCGGCGGTGGCGTCGACGAGAAGGTCCGGCCACAGCTCTCCTGCCTGCAGGCCGCCTTGCCGACGCTGAACAAGAGCGGCTCGGTGACTTTCATCTCGGCGGTGTCGGCGCAATTGTCAGCGCCCGGTATCGCCGGCATCGCCGCCGTCAACGGCATGCTGCTGACCGTGGTGCCGATCCTGGCGATGGAGCTGAAGCCGTTACGCGTCAATGTCGTGGCGCCGGGCGTCATCGACACGCCGTGGTGGGATTTCCTGCCCGATGAACAGCGCCATACGGTGTTTGCCGAGTATGCCGGCAAGACGCCGGTCGGCCGCATCGGCCGCGCCGAGGACGTCGCCAGCGCGATCGCATTCCTCGTCTCCAACGGGTTCATGACCGGCCAGGTGCTGACCTGCGACGGCGGCCTGCGCTTTGCGGCGTAAGCGGTGATGCGTCCACCGTTTCGGGACGGTCGCTGCTATGCCGCCTGCCCCATCAGCGAGAGAAACCCGCCGGTCAGCGCGACATTGGCGACAAACCCATTGATTCGGGCTGCGCGTTCCGGCCCCTGATGGTCCCAGAAATTGTGGAACATCGGCGTCGCGGCAATGAGGAACAGGATTAGCGCCGCCGCCGCGACAGCAGTCCACAAACCCGTCAACACCAACGCGCCGGCGCCGATCTGCAGGACGATGCCGGCCCACAGCGCCAGCCGCGCCTGCGGCACGCCGCGCGTCGCCATCAATTGGGTCACGAAAGCCCGGTTCTGGATGTTGCGCAGGCCGGCAAAGACGAAGGCGCCACCAAGCAGCAGACGGGCGGCAAATAGAATCTCGTTCTCAAAGTTTGCAAACATGTTCTTGATCTCCAACTGAAAACGGGCGCGCAGCTCGCGCGCCCGTCTCGTCGATCAGGCGGCCTTGGCTGCCGGCATCGGATGAAGGGCGTGGAACGGGATGCAAAGCCGGTTCCAGGTGTTGATCATGCCGAGCGCGACCGACAGCTTGACCAGTTCCTCTTCCGAGAAATGCTCGAGCGTCTGCACATAGAGTTCGTCCGAAACACCGCTTTCGGCGATCTTCGTCACCGCATCCGTCCAGGCAAAGGCGGCGCGTTCGCGTGCCGAAAATAGCGGCGATTCCTTCCAGGCCGAGACGAGATAAAGCCTCTGCTCAGTCTCGCCATCGCGCCTAGCCTCACGGCTGTGCATCTCGACGCAATAGGAGCAACCATTGATCTGCGATGCCCTGAGCTTGATCAGATGCAGCAGGCTCGCCTCGAGCCCGCATTCGTCGACCGCCTTGTTGAGTGCCGACACCGCCTTCATGATCTCCGGCGCCTTGGCGAAAAATTGCATCCGCTGTTTCATCGTCTTTCCTTTCATGCTTGCTTGGTTGAACTGGATTTCTGCGGCCGCTGATGGCGCGCCACAAAGGCGCAACTGGCAGCAATCGATCTCGGATCGCCTTCTGCCGCGTAAGTGGCCACGATGTCGGACAGCTTGGTTTCGGCAAGTGCGGCACGATAGGCGCGCTCGGCCTTCAGCATCGCGGCATTGATGCCGCATAGTTTGACGTAGGCCGATGCATCGAGCTTGACGGGACCGTTGCGGCGGATCTCGCCGCAGCGAAAGGCAGGTTCGCGCCCTTCGACAGCGAGCACGATATCGAGCAGCGTAATGCGCTCGGCCGGCCGTGCTAGCCGATAGCCGCCGGACGGCCCCGGCACTGATTCCAGAATGCCGGACGCAGTCAGCGCGTTGAGATGCTTAAGCAGATAGCTCGGCGACAGCCCGAACGCCTCGGCCATGGCAGCACCTGGCAAGGTCGCGGCGCCATCAACGCCGGCGAGCATCGCGGCGCAGTGGATGGCCGCTTCGACGCCTTCGCCCAGCTTCATTTCGCTCTCCTGTTCATGGATATAGATTATCGTGGATAACTTTTATCCGCAATAGGAAGGTCAAAAAGCGGCGCCATGAACGCCGCTTTTTTTTCGCAATGCTATTCCGCCGCCACCTTGGCCATCGGATTGTTCGGATGCGTCGTCCAGTTGGCATAGATCGGCGACACTGGCCTACCAGTGCGCTCGTCGATCGCGCCAACCGCCAGTGGCTCCATGGTGATGCAGTTCTCGACCGGACAGACATTGACGCAGAGATTGCAGCCGACGCATTCGGCCTCGATCACCTCGAAATGCCTGACGCCATCGACGATTGCGGTGATCGCCTGGTGCGAAGTGTCCTCGCAGGCAATGTGGCAGCGGCCGCATTTGATGCAGGCATCCTGGTCGATATGCGCCTTGGCGACGTAGTTGAGGTTGAGATACTGCCAGTCGGTGACGTTGGGCGTGGCACGGCCGACGATGTCGTCGAGCGTGGCATGGCCCTTCTCGTCCATCCAGTTTTCCAGGCCGGCGATCATCTCCTGCACGATCTTGAAGCCAAAGGTCATCGCCGCCGTGCACACCTGCACATTGCCGGCGCCAAGCGCCATGAATTCGGCGGCGTCACGCCAGGTGGTAATGCCGCCGATACCGGAGATCGGCAGGCCCTTCGTTTCCGGGTCGCGCGCGATCTCGGCCACCATGTTCATGGCGATCGGCTTCACCGCCGGGCCGCAATAGCCGCCATGCGAACCCTTGCCGTCGATCGTCGGCTCCGGTGCGAAACTATCGAGATTGACGCCGGTGATCGAATTGATGGTGTTGATCAGCGACACCGCGTCGGTGCCGCCGGCAAGGGCAGCGCGTGCCGGCTTGCGTATGTCGGTGATGTTGGGCGTCAGCTTGGTGATGACAGGCATGCGGGTGTTGGCCTTGCACCAGCGCACCACCATTTCGATGTATTCCGGCACCTGGCCGACTGCCGCACCCATGCCGCGTTCCGACATGCCATGCGGGCAGCCGAAATTGAGTTCGATGCCGTCGGCGCCGGTCTCCTCGACTACCGGCAGGATCGCCTTCCAGGCATGCTCCTCGCAAGGCACCATCAGCGAGACGACGATCGCCCGGTCGGGCCAGTCCATCTTGACCTGCTTGATCTCGCGCAGATTGACCTGCAGGTCGCGGTCGGTGATCAGCTCGATGTTGTTGAGGCCGAGCAGACGACGGTCGGCGCCCCAGATCGCGCCGTAGCGCGGACCGTTGACGTTGACCACCGGCGGCCCTTCTTCGCCGAGCGTCTTCCAGACAACGCCGCCCCAGCCAGCCTTGAAGGCGCGGATGACGTTGTAGGCCTTGTCGGTCGGCGGCGCCGAGGCAAGCCAGAACGGGTTCGGCGACTTGATGCCGACGAAATTGTTGCGGATGTCTGCCATGCTCATGCCCTCCCGTTCGAGGTCAGTGCCCGATGAATGCTTTCCGCCGCGTCGCGGCCTTGTGCGACGGCCGAGACTGTCAGGTCGTCGCCGCCAAAGATGCAGTCGCCGCCGGCCCAGACGTTTGGCAGCGAGGTGCGGCCTTCGGCGTCGACCTTGATGCGGCCGGCTTCCAGGTCAAGCAAAGCCCCGCTGCCGTTGAGCGCAGCCGGGACAAAACTCTGGCCGATCGCCTTGAACACCTGGTCGGCGACGAGCGTCAGCCGCTCGCCGGTGCCGACGAGCCGGTCGCCGTCCATCGCGGTGTATTCGAGCTCGATCGCCGACACCTTGCCGCCGTCGGCAATGACCCGCTTCGGCTGCAACCAGTGCCGGATGATGACGCCGTTGGCAGCGGCCAGGTCCTGCTCGAATTCGGAGGCGTTCATGTGCTCCGGGCCGCGCCGATAGCAGATCGTCACCTCTTCGGCTCCGAGCAGCTTCGACTGCACCGCCGCATCGATCGCCGTCATGCCGCCGCCGATGACGACGACGCGCCGGCCGACCGGCAGGCTGGCCAGATCGCTGGCTTGGCGAAGCTCGGCAATGAACTCGACGGCATTGGTGACGCCTTGCGCTTCCTCGCCATCCGCTCGCAAGGCATTGACGCCGGCAAGCCCCATGCCGAGGAACACCGCATCGTAATTCCTGGTCAGGTCCGACAGCTGGTAATCACGGCCGAGCGCCTTGCCGTTCTGGATGTCGATGCCGCCGATCGACGTGACATAGTCGACTTCGGCCTGGGCAAAATTGTCGACGCTTTTATAGGCGGCGATACCGTACTCATTGAGGCCGCCGGGCTTCGGGCGGGCTTCCAGGATGGTCACGTCGTGGCCGTAGCGGGCGAGCCGATGCGCGGCGGCAAGCCCGGCCGGTCCGGCGCCGACCACGGCGACCGTCTTGCCGGTCGGTTCGGAGCGCTTGTAGAACTGCTTGTTTTCGGCCATGGCGACATCGGTGGCGTAGCGCTGAAGGCGACCGATCTGCACCGGCTTGCCTTCGGCCACCTCGCGCACGCAGACTTCTTCGCACAGCGTCTCGGTCGGGCAGACGCGGGCGCACATGCCGCCCAAAATGTTCTGGTCAAAAATAGTCCTGGCTGAGCCAATCGGATTGCCCGTCGAAATCTGGCGGATGAACAGCGGGATGTCGATCGAGGTCGGACACGCATTCATGCACGGCGCGTCATAGCAGAAATAGCAGCGGTCGGACTCGACCAGCGCCTCGTGATGATCGAGCGGCGGGTGCAGGTCGGCAAAATTATCGGCATATTGTTCCGGCGAAAGCCGCCCGCCGGCAATGCCTTGCTTGAACTGGCCTTCTGGCATCGTCAGTTCCCCATGTTCTTGTTTTGGGGAAGGCTAGCACGTTTTATTTTTTTATCAATTGGTCAATTTTCGGCGCAAACCGCTGAAACCGCTCGATAAAAACATGATAAACGCACTCATGTTTTTGAGCACTGTCCGTTGCGCCTCAATGGATGCGGCGCCCAGAATTGGCTACCAAGTGGCGACAAGCTGTTCGAAAGCGTTACCAGGCGGTAGGCGCTTGAGCATCGTGCGCGATTTTCAAACATTGGAGAAGGTAATGGACATTGTTCAGGAGGCGGTTCAGCGGTGGGAGCCTGTGGAAGATTTACCGCTGGCTGCCTGTCAGGTGTGGCGTCTGAAATCCGACAACTACTTTGAATTGGCCGTCGAAGGCGACTTCTTCGTCGGGGCATCCGAACGAACCCTCAAGATCAACTTCCACGGAGTGCTAGCACTTTCGGCTCATGACGACATGTTGGGAGTGACCCATGTCAGCGCTAGCAGCTCAATCCCGTTGATTGGCTCTGGCAGGCAAGCCTCCTATAGATGGCCCCTCCTCCGAGTCGAGAACTCGCACTGGTTGCGATCAATACCCGGGCCGACAAACGACTGTTCGCATTTTCTATTGCTCAGTCTCGAATGCACGGTAGAGGTGATTGCTCGTGAAGCCATAGCTGCTTGGATCTGACCCCTCGCTTCACACCACGCCTTCCACAACCATTCCGGGCAGCGGGATAGCCCTTAGACTGGTGATGGTCCGCTCTGGTCAGGGCGCCGTCTGGGAGCCGGCTTCAGGGCTTGCGGCCATGCATCGACCTGATCTCGTCCGCGACGATTTCCTGCAGCCGCCACAGATTGCGGTCGCGAATGCCGAACTCTTCCAGATGATGGACGGTGCTGAAGAGATATTCGCGACAAGTTCGGAAGTGAGCGACATCCGGCGCATGGATCAACAACCCCTCGTTGACTGCGAGCAAAGTCGAAAACCGCAGGGCGCGCAACCCGGTAACATTTCCAATTTGCCGTCATCTTTTTTGGTTGGCTGTCGGATTTTCGTCGTGAAGATCGTCCTAGAATGGATCGCGCATGATCGATGTACAAACCGCAAGGAGCACGACAATGCCACAGTCCCCGATGCCCTTCTTCTGGTACGAGCTGATGACCACCGATCTCGACGCCGCCGAGGCGTTTTACACCTCCGTGGTGGGGTGGAGGGGGCAGCCTTTCGAAGGGGCCCCGGGCATGCCGCGCTATGTCGTCATGAATGTCGGCGAGCGCGGCGTCGGCGGGCTGATGACGCTGCCCGAGGACGCGCGCAAGATGGGCATGCCGCCGGCCTGGGTCGGTTATATCCTCACCAGGGACGTCGATGCCGCAACGGCCTCCCTCAAGAAGGCTGGTGGCGCGGTTCACCGCGAGCCCGACGACATTCCTGGCGTCGGCCGCTTCGCCGTCGTTGCAGACCCGCAAGGCGCGATGTTCAACTTCCTGCAGCCCAGCGGCCCCGACCAGCCGCCGCTACCGTTGGCGACCCCCGGCAACATCGGCTGGCATGAGCTCTACACGTCAGACTGGAAGGCGGCGTTCGATTTCTATTCCAGCCAGTTCGGCTGGGAGAAGGGCGACGCCATGGATATGGGTCCGATGGGCGTCTACCAGCTTTTCGCCTTCGGCGGCGAGCCCGTTGGCGGCTTGATGAACAAGCCCGAGCAGATCCCGGCGCCGGTCTGGCAGTTCTATTTCAACGTGCCCGGCATCGACGCGGCAGCCAAGCGCGTCACCGACAATGGCGGCAAGATCCTGATGGGTCCGATGGAGGTCCCCGGCGGCAGCTGGATCGTACAGTGCACAGACCCGCAAGGCGCGCACTTTGCTCTGACAGCGCCGGGGCATTAACGGCCGCGCTGATCGCGGGGCCGCCATCGTGCGGCCCCAAGGCTGCGGCACGCCTCACGACTCACTCACCGACAGTTGAATGCAGGCCGGACTATGTGAATGGTCCGGCCTTTGGCGATGACCTATGGCCGGGCTAGGTGAAAATGGAGTCGTAGATGAAGCTTTTCGAAGGCCTCGCCGGATATCAACCGTTCGCCCTTGCCGCCTTGCGCATCATGACGGCGCTGCAGTTCATTGAGCACGGCACCCAGAAACTGTTCAATTTCCCCGTCGGCGACCATGCCGGCACCATGAGCGGGCTATCGCTGACCGCGGCCATCCTGGAATTCGGAGGCGGCATCCTGCTGGTATTGGGGCTTTTCACCAGACCGGTGGCATTCCTTCTCAGCGGCGAGATGGCGATCGCCTATTTCATGGCGCACATGCCGCGTGACTTCTTCCCGGTCAACAACGGCGGCGATGCGGCAATATCGTTCTGTTTCATCTTCCTGTATCTGGTGTTCGCCGGCGCCGGCGCCCTAGCGCTGGACAACCGCCGCGGTGCCTGAAACGTCACCCACGCATCCGCTCGAAATTCGCGTCGAACAGCGGGATCGGCTGCATGCGCGCGGCGTGACGCTTGCCTAGCAGCTCGATCTCGAAACCATCGGCCTCATCGGCGATCTCTTTCGGCACATAACCGATGGCGACGGATTTTTTGGAATGATGTGCGTAGCCGCCTGACGTGACCCAGCCACGCACCGCACCGCCGTACCAGATTGGCTCGTCGCCGATGACGTCGGCATCGACAGTATCGACGACAAAGGCCCGCAGCCGCAGTCTGCCGCCTTGCTTGCGCTCGGCCAACGCCGCCTGCTTGCCGATGAAATCGGCTTGCTTGCCGTAGGCGACGAAGCGGTCGAGCCCGGCTTCCAACGGTCCATAGATCGGCCGGTATTCGCGCGCCCATGAGCCGTAATTCTTCTCAAGCCGCAATGCGTTGAGCGCGCGCGAGCCGAACAGGCCGATGCCGAATTCCTCCCCCGCGGCCATCAGCGCCTGATAGGCGGCGCGCTGATATTCCGGCGCGACCCAGATTTCGTAGCCGAGATCGCCGGTGTAGCTGACGCGCCCGACCAGGCATGGCGCCATGCCGATATCCATCTTGCTGATGGCCATGAACGGAAACGCGGCATTCGATACGTCCGCCCGCGTAACTTTTGCCAACACGTCGCGCGCCTTGGGGCCAGCGATCGACAGGCCGGTGAGTTTTGCTCCCGACGCTTCGATACTGACCGAGCCGTCCTGCGGCAGATGCGCCTCGAACCAGCGCATATGGTACTGCTCGGCGACGCCAGAGCCGGCCAGGAACCAATCGTCACTTTCCGAATTTGGACCGCCGAGATTGGCCAGCGTGAAATCGCCAATCAGCCTGCCGTCTTCCTTCAGCATCGGCGCCAGCGTCATGCGGCCGGGCCTTGGCAACTTGCAGGCAAGCAGGCGGTCGAGCCAGGCTGCGGCGCCCTCGCCGGTTACCCTGTATTTGGCGAATGACGAGATTTCCGAGAGACCAACGCCTTCACGAACGGTCTTGACCTCATTTGCGACATGCTCGAAATCGCTCGAGCGCCGCCAGGAGAATTCGTCCTTGACGCCTTCGGGCGCGTACCACAGCGGCACCTCCAGCCCATAGGCGCCCCCCCATTGCGCCCCTTTGGCCGACAACAGGTCGTAAACCGGTGTCGTCTTGAGCGGCCGGCCGGCCGGTAGTTCCTCGTTCGGGAAGCGGATCGAAAACCGCCGCGAATAGTTTTCGCGCACCTTGGCATTGGTGTAGGCCATCGTCGCCCAGTCACCGTAGCGCGACACATCCATCGCCCAGATATCGGCGCCGGGATCGCCTTCGATCATCCAGTTCGACAGCGCCAGCCCGACGCCGCCGCCCTGCGAGAACCCGGCCATGACACCACAGGCCACCCAGAACCCCGGCAGGCCGCGCACCGGCCCGACCAGCGGATTGCCGTCCGGTGCGAAGGTGAAGGGCCCGTTGATGATCTGCTTGATGCCGGTGTTCTGGAAGGCCGGGAAATGCCGGAAGCCGACCTCCAGCGACGGCGCGATGCGGTCGATGTCGGCTTCGAGCAGCTCGTGGCCGAAATTCCATGGCGTCTGGAACTCGGACCAAGGCTTGTTGGCCTTTTCATAAGTGCCCATCAGCATGCCGCCGCGCTCCTGGCGCAAATACAGCTCGCCATCGAAATCCACGGCATGGATGATTTCGGAACCAGTCTTCTGGTTCCAGGCGGCGACTTCCGGCATGTCCTCGGTGATCAGGTACATGTGCTCCATCGCCAGCACCGGCAGCTCCAGCCCGACCATGCGGCCGACCTCACGCGCCCACAGGCCGCCGGCGTTGACGACATGCTCGGCCACCACCTCACCCTTGTTGGTGATGACACGCCACAACCCGTCGGCGCGCCGCACAATGTCCTCGACCTTGGTGAAACGCTCGACCTCGGCACCAAGCTTCCTCGCCGCCTTGGCGTAGGCATGGGTAACGCCGGACGGATCGAGATGACCGTCCTCCTTGTTGCGCACGGCACCGACGAACTGCTTGGGATCGAGCAACGGCATCAGCTCGGCCGCCTCATCAGGCGATATCTCCTCGAGCTCGATGCCGAGATAGCGGCCCTTGGCGACGACGCCGCGCAGCCAGTCGAGCCGCGCCTCCGTCGCTGCCAGCAAGACGCCGCCTGTCAAATGCACGCCGGTCGCCTGGCCGGACAGTTCCTCGATCTCCTTGTAGAGCGAGATTGTGTATTTCTGCAGCTTGGCGACATTGGGATCGCCATTGATCGTGTGCATGCCGCCGGCGGCGTGCCAGGTCGAGCCGGAGGTCAATTCATCGCGCTCCAGAAGCACGATGTCTGTCCAGCCGTGCCGGGCCAGATGGAACAGCACGGAGCACCCGACGACGCCACCGCCGATAACCACGACCTTTGCATGCGATTTCATGGGATTCTCTCTGACGTCAACGAGTTGGATGGGAACGATGAATTCGGGGAGGAGCCCCACGAGCGCGAGCCTTCGATCATCACGGCTCGCTTTGCCCGATCGCTTCCTTGCGCTTGGCCACGTACGTCTCAAGCGCCTCGCGCCTGGAGACTTCCATCACCGGCTCGACATAGTCCTCCAGCGCCTTCTTCCAAAGCCTCGTCGCCCGCGCCGTGGCATCGAGCCCGCCAGCCTCCTGCCAGGCCTCGAAATTTTGCCAGTTGGACAGCATCGGCTGGTAGAAGGCTGTGGCGTAGCGCTCCAGAGTGTGCGGCTCGCCGAAGAAATGGCCGCCGGTCGGAACCGCACCCAGAGCCTCGACAGCAAGCTCGGCCTCGTTGACCTCGATCGGGCGCAAAAACTCCATCATGTGCTGGATCATCTCGACGTCGATGATGAACTTTTCGAACGACGCTGTCAGTCCGCCCTCTTGCCAGCCGGCGGCATGGTAGACGAGGTTGCCATGGCCGAGCACCGCGCCCCACAGCGCCATCAGCGTCTCATAGGCGCCTTGCGCGTCGGCGGCATTGGAAGCCGAGCCCGGCGTTGTGCGATAAGGCAGGTTGTAACGCCGCGCCAACTGTCCGGACGCGATATTCGCCTTGGTGTTTTCAGGCGTGCCGAACGCCGGCGCTCCCGATTTCATATCGACATTGGAGGTGAAGGCGCCATACATCACCGGCGCTCCGGGGCGGACGAGCTGCGTCAGCACCACGCCGAACAGCGCCTCGGCATTCTGCTGGGCGAGCGCGCCGGCAAGCGTCACCGGGCTCATCGCCCCCATCAGCGTGAATGGCGTTACCGCCACCGACTGGCCGAACTCGGCCATCGTCATCAGCCCCTCGGCCATCATCTCGTCGAAGCGGCGCGGCGAATTGACCGAAATGATCGTGGTGACGCCGGGATCGTCGCGCATCTCGTCAAGCGTCAGTCCGCGCGCGATTGCCATCATTTCGATGCCGTCGAGCGCCCTGCCGCGGCCGATGGCCGAGACGTGAAAGCTTTTGTCGGTCAGTGTCAGATTGGCGAAATAGGTGTCGAGATGACGGGAATTCGCCGGCAATTCTACCGGCGCGCAGACCTGGTTGCCTAGCATGTGGATGCAGTTGAAATGCTGCGCCAGCCGGACGAGATCGGAATAATCGCGCAAATTGCCGGCACGGCGGCCGCGCTCCATGTCGTGCACATTCGGCGGCCCGGCGACGAGCGTGAAGTTGATGGTATTGCCGCCGAGGTGGACGGCATGGGCGGGATTGCGCGGCGTCAGCGTATAGCTGGACTGCGTCGTCTTCAGCGCTTCCTCGATCATGCCGCGATCGATGCGGACGTTCATCGTTGCATGATCGACCTTGGCCCCGGCCTTCTCGAACAGCGACAGCGCCCGCGGGCTCATCACCTCGATGCCGAAATTCTCCAAGATATGCATCGACGCCTGGTGGATCGCCTCGATCTGGTCGGCCGAGAGCATCGCCATTGGCGGATAGGGATTGGTGACGCGGCGCAACGGCAGTTGCGGGATGGCGGTCGGTCCCCTGTTGCTGGTTCGCTCGGCGCCGCGCTTGCGTCTTGGTTCGCTCATGCCGCGCATCAAAGCGCCGGCACGAGGATCGAGCTGTCAAGAATCCGCCACCTGCGGGCGTGATTTTAGCCAAGGCGGCATTCCGGGAATTTCACATCGGTAAAAGCGACAACAAACGTCGGAATGGTTATACTTGTTCCGCGTCAGGCAAAGCGGCCGATGAGCCGTTAAGGAACGCAGCAAGATTCCTTTTATGTTTTCGGCCTAATGCTCTTGCAATGCGTAGGTTGAGTTTTAGTAAAATTGTAGCGATTGCCGTGCCGCTGGCGCTTTCGGCCTGCGCGACGCCGCCGAACCACATCAACGATGTCTGCGCCGTTTTCGACCAGAATGACGGCTGGTTCGACAATTGGCAGGCGGCGGCACAACGCACCGAGCAGAAATACGGCGTGCCGGTTCCCGTGCTGATGGCGACGGTGCGCAAGGAATCCGGCTTCAAGAGCAACGCCAGGCCGCCGCGCACCAAGCTGCTGGGCTTCATTCCCTGGAAACATATCTCCAGCGCCACCGGCTTCTCGCAGGCGCTCGACGGCACCTGGGCGCAATACCAGAACGAGACCGGCAGCTGGGCGGCGCGCCGCACCAGGTTTGCCGATGCCGTCGATTTCGTCGGCTGGTATCATTCCAAGACCGCCGAGACCCTCGGCGTCGCCCGCAACGACACCTACAATCTGTATCTCGCCTACTATCTCGGCTGGAATGCCTATAAGCGCGGCAATCGCGGCGACGCCGACGTGCAGCGCTATGCGCATGCCACCGAACAGATGGCGCAGGACTACGCCGCGCAGCTACGGCAATGCGCGCCCTAGCCTATTAACGGCTCTCAGCCGCCCTTGGGTTTGCGCGGCTTGCGCGTGGCGTCCTCGGCCTGTCGGCCGTCGCCGACAGTCGGCGGCATGATTGGTGCCACCTGGCTGTCGGCAGAGCTTGAGGTGCCGGTCTCTGAAACCTCGTCGCGAACCTCGTGACGGCGGGCTTTGGCGACCGCTTCGGCATTCTCCACTGCCTGACCCTCGGCATCGGCTTCAACGCTGCCAGTCTTGCCATGCGGGCGCTTGGGCGGATCTCCGGCAAAGCCCGGGCCAACACCGTGGTTTGCATCATCCGGCACGCCCTCATTTGCGGCGTGCTCCTTGTCGAATTTGATCACCGGCTCCATTTTCGCCAGCACGTCGTCGGACAGCCAGCACAAGCTCATATGGCCGTCGCCGAGATTTTTGACTGGCGGCACCTTGGTTTCGCAAAGGTTGTCCGGCACCAGTTTCTTGTAGCCGCAGCGCGTCTGGAACGGACAGCCGGACGGCGGGTTCATCGCCGAAGGGATGTCGCCCTCCAGCACGACGTGCTTCTTGACCACGCTTGTGTCGGCGATCGGGATCGCCGACAGCAATGCCTCGGTATAGGGGTGATAGGGCGGCGCGAATATCTGGTCGGTCGTGCCTTGCTCAACGATATAGCCGAGATACATGACGACGACGCGGTCGGCGATGTAGCGCACAACCGACAGATCGTGGCTGATGAACAGCATCGTCGTCTTGTTCTTGCGCTGGATGTCCATCAAGAGCTCGGTCACCGCGGCCTGGACCGACACATCCAGTGCCGAGACCGGCTCGTCGGCCACCACCACCTTGGCGTCGCCGGCAAAGGCACGCGCAACGCCGATGCGCTGTTTCTGGCCGCCTGAAAGCTGGCGCGGCTTGCGTGTCTCGAATGCCCTCGGCAGCTTCACCAGGTCGAGCAATTCCAGCATCCGCTTGCGGCGGTCGGCCACCGAGTCGCCGACATTGAACTTTTCCAGCGTACGGATGATCTGCGAACCGACCGAATGGCTGGGATTGAGCGTGTCGAACGGATTTTGGAACACCATCTGGATCGATGACACCGTGTCGACGCTGCGCTTCTCGATCCCGGTCGACTGGATCTCCTTGTTGCCGAGCTTGACGCGGCCGGAGCTTGCCGTTTCGAGGCCGAGCAGCACCTTGGCCAGGGTCGATTTTCCGCAGCCGGATTCGCCGACGATAGCGACGGTCTCGGATTCGCGCGCCATGAACGAGATCGTCTCATTGGCCTTGACGACACGGCCCTCGCTCGAGCCGAACACTTCGCTGCCGCCGACCTTGTAGTACTTCCGGAGGTCTTCGATCTGGAGCACCGGCGCACCGGGCACCACCCGCTCGTTGACCTTCTTGGCGCCGGGTGGCAGCGCCTCCCAGTCGATCTCGTTGAAGCGCACACAGCGCGAGAAATGCCCGTCATGGCCTTCGACCGCGATCATCGGAATTTCGGCGGCGTTGCAGACGCCCTCGACGAAATGGTGGCAGCGCGGGCCGAAATTGCAGCCCTTCGGCCGCTCGTGCGGTAGCGGCAACTGCCCCGGGATGGAGATCAGCGGCCGCGAATTTTTGTCGGCGCCCGGCAGCGGGATCGAGCGGAACAGGCCTTGCGTGTAGGGATGGCGCATCCGGTCGAAGACGTCCTTGATCTTGCCGGTCTCCACCGCTTCGCCCGAATACATCACCGTGATGCGGTCGCAGGTCTCCAGGATCAGGCCGAGATTGTGCGACACGAAGATCATCGAGGTGCCGAACTTCTCGCCCAGCCCCTTGACCAGGTCGACGATGCCGGCCTCAACCGTCACGTCGAGCGCTGTGGTCGGCTCGTCGAGCAGAAGCAGCGCAGGCTTCGACAGCAGCGCCATGGCAATGACGATGCGCTGCTGCTGGCCGCCGGAAAGCTGGTGCGGGTAGGAACGCATCATGCGCTCGGGATCCGGCAGCTTCACCGCGCGCACCATTTCCAAGGCGCGTTTGTAAGCTTCGTCCTTCGACACCTTGTCGTGGATCAGTGGCACTTCCATCAGCTGCTGGCCGACCTTCATCGCCGGGTTAAGACTGGCCATCGGCTCCTGGTAGATCATCGCGATCTTGTTGCCGCGGATAGCTCGCAGTTCTTCGTCGGACAGTTCTCCCATGTCCTTGCCCTGGAATTTGATCTTTCCGCCGACGATCTTTCCGATGTTGGAGAGGTCGCGCATGATGCCCAGCGACACGGTCGACTTGCCGCAGCCGGATTCGCCGACAATACCCATCGCCTCGCCAGGCATGACCGTGCAGGAAAAATCCATGACCGCCGGGATTTCGCCCTTGCGGGTGAAGAAGGAGATCGACAGGTTCTCGATCTCGATGATCGGCCCATTGGTCGGCCCATTGGTCGGCTTGGCGGGATTTCGAACTGCCTCATTCATGGGTCGCTCCAATCCTTGTTCTTCAGGCATGTCGGGCCGAACCCGGCATCGATCTTCCCGGCATCAATCTTTCATAGACTGTTCGCGCAACGAATCCGCCAGGAGGTTGAGGCCGAGCACGAACGACATCAATGCGATCGTCGGCGGCAGCGCCGGGTGGATGAAGGAGCGCAGCAGCCGGCTGGCATCCTTGATCGCCGTGCCCCAGTCCGGGCTTTCCGGCGCCAGTCCCAGCCCGAAATAGCCGAGCGTGCCGAGCAGGATCGTGGTGTAGCCGATGCGCAGGCAGGCGTCGACGATCAGCGGCCCGCGCGCATTGGGCAATATCTCCCACAGCATGATGTACCAGGGCGATTCACCGCGCGTTTGTGCCGCCGCAACATAGTCGCGCGTTTTGATATCCATGACCAGGCCGCGCACGATGCGGAACACGCCGGGGCTGGAGGCGAACACCACCGCCACGAAGATGTTGAGCTGGTTGGGATCGATGTGGATGATCTTGAACGGATCGGCATCGAAGACAAGGCCTGCATAGATCCAGCCGCCAAGTACCAACGTCAGGCCAAGCAGGATATAGAGGCGGTCGGGGCGGTTCTTGTAGCGCGTCCAGAACAGCACACTGAAGAAGATGATCGGAAACAGGAAGAACAGCCCTGCCATCGCGTAGGGGATCGGCGTGTCCATGATGCCCGGCGTCACCAGCAGGTAGAACAGGAGGATCACCGGGAAGGCCAGCACAAGGTTGGCGAGGAAGGACAGCACCGTATCGATCTTGCCGCCATAATAGCCGGCCGGCAGGCCGAGCGTAATGCCGACCATCAGCGCAAAACCGGTCGCCGCCGGCGCGATGATCAGCACGATCTGGCTGCCATAGACCATGCGGGAGAACACGTCGCGGGCGAGCTTGTCGCCGCCGAAATAGTATACAAGTTTCGACGCCGGCTCGATTGCGCCCGGCAGCGCGTCCTTCATGATCGGCACTTGGGCGAGCGGATCGAAGGGCGAGATGGTCGACGCGAAGATCGCCGTAAACAGCCAGAACAGGCAGATGCCGACGCCGACGATGCCGACGCCGCTGTCGAAAAGCTGGCCGTAAAGGCCTAGCTTCTTCTTGTAGCCGAAGCTCGCCCCCATCACCAGGGCGAGAGCGATCCAGACCGGCCAGAAGCGGGTAAGCACGCCGAGTACGACGTTGAAGGCGCTGAGATATTCGACCTGCATCCGCCGGTCTCCTATTGAACTCTGATGCGCGGATTGAGGAACGCGTAGCCGACATCGGAGATGAGCTGTGTGATCAGGACGATAAACACCGAGACCAGCGAGCAGCCGAGCAGAAGATCGATGTCGTTGTTGCCGGCGGCCTCGACCAGCGTGTAGCCGAACCCCTGGTAGCGGAACATCACCTCGACGATGACGACGCCGGTGAGCAGCCAGGGGAACTGCAGCATGATGACCGTGAATGGCGCGATCAGCGCGTTGCGCAGAGCGTGCTTTATCACCACGCTGCCGAAGGAGAGGCCCTTCAGCCGGGCGGTTCGGATATATTGCTGTGTCATCACCTCCACCATCGAGGCGCGGGTCATGCGAGCGATGTAGCCGATGCCGTATATCGCCAGCGTCATCACCGGTAAGGTGAAATTATAGAAGGTGATGCCCTGGCTGGCCGAGGCCGCCGAACCGTTCAGCACGCCAAGCCAGGAGGCAAAGATCACGGTGAAGATAACGCCCGAAACATATTCGGGCGTCGCCGTCGAGGCGATCGAAGCCACCGACAATGTGCGGTCGGTGCGTGAACCCTCGCGCATGCCGGCGAGAATACCGATCAAAAGCGAGATCGGCACCATTACGGCCAGCACGCAGAGCATCAGGATGCCGGTGGCGCTGAGCGCCGGAAAGAGTTTCGAAGCGACCGTCGTCTTGAACTTGGTCGAGCAACCGAAATCGCCTTGCAGGATGCCGGAGAATGTCGGCACGACCGGATCGTTGCAGAAGGAGAAACGCTGTGCGGGCTTGCCGGTCGCCGGGTCGGTCACCGGCTGCTTGGGCATGATGCCCAGCCATTGGCCGTAGCGGATAAAGAAATTCTGCCGATAGCCATGGTTGACCAGCCAAGCCTCAAGCTGCTCGGCGGATGTGTGCATTTCGGTCTGGCTGATCGCGAGCTTCTTCAGATTAGGCCCGAGATTGACCAGGAAGAAGACGATCATCGTCAGGCACAGCATCGTCAATGCCATGGTGCCGAGACGCCTGATAACGAAAGAAAGCATGGCGGTCCCCTGCCGGTCGGGTTGGGGGGTGGAACCGGTTTGCAAGCCGTGCGCTGCCGCCAGCGGCAGAACAAGCCTTCAGACCAGTCCCAGATGCAATACCCTTTTTATTGCAGACCCAGGCCGAAGAGTCCGCAACTTTTTGCTGCGCCGACTTCCGGTCCAAGGACCATGCAAAGAGCGAGGGAAAGGGGCGAGACGCCCCTTTCCGGATCGTCCGGTCAGGCCTGCTCGAGCCAGACCTTGCCGTAGTCGCGCTCGAAGGTCGGGTGCATCTTGTAGTTCTGCACCGCCTTGACCGAATGGCTGTAGAGCTTGCGCCAATAAGGCTGGATGATAATGCCGGAATCCTGCAGGATCTGCTCGATGTCCTTCATCATTTCCTTGCGCTTGGCTGCGTCGGCAACCGCGAGCGCAGCGTTGAGCTTGGCATCCCACTCCGGATTCGACCAAGCCGTCTCATTCCAGGCTTCACCGGTACGATACCCGATCGCCAGAACCTGGACGCCGAGCGGCCGCATGTTCCAGTTGGTCATCGACAGCGGATACTTCGTCCAGTCGTTCCAGAAGGTCGAACCCGGCAGCACCGTACGTTTGACCTTGATGCCGGCGTCGCGCATCTGCGCGGCGATCGCATCGCCTGTGTTCTTGTGCCAGTCCTCGTCGACCGTGATCAGCTCGTGCTCGAAATCGGCCTGGCCGGCTTCCGCCATCAGCGCCTTTGCCTTCGCCGGGTCGCGAGCAACCTTCGGCAATTCGTAGTATTCCGGATGGATCGGGGCGACATGGTGGTTCTCGGCAACCGTGCCGGCATTGCCGTAGCCGAGCTGGAGGACGACAGCGTTGTCGACCGCGAGCTGCAGGGCGTTGCGAACCTTCTGGTCGCCGTAAGGCTTGTTGGCCACATTGGTGCGGCAGACGATCGTCGAGGCGGTGACGACCTCGGACTTCGCCAAGTCCATGCCGTCGAGGATCGACACATAGTCGGCCGAGGTTTCGAAATTGGTGTGCACTTCGCCTGCTTCGAAAGCGCTGACCATCGCCGCCGGATCGGTGCCGTAGTCGATGAACTCGATGCCGTCGAGGAAGACGTCACCATCCCACCATTTGTTGTCTTCGCGGCGCTTGTAGACCACTTTCTGGCCGACATCGTAGGAGACCAGCTCGAACGGCCCAGTGCCGATCGGGCAGGACTTGAAGTCGCCGCCTTTTTCGTCGAACGTCTTGTGGACGATGAGGCCGGGATAGTCGCACACGTTGGGAATGAGGGCGATATCCGGCTTGCTGAGCGTCAGCTTGATCGTGTGGTCATCGACCTTGGTCACCGCGCTCTCATCCAGCTTGTCGTCCTTGACCAGCGAACCGAGGCGACCCGGCATGGAATTGCCTTCGGCCTTCTTGTCGGCCCAACGCTTGAGGTTGAAGATGACGTCGTCTGCGGTGAACGGATCGCCGTTGTTCCAGGTGACGCCTTTGCGCACATGCAGCGTGTATTCGGTGGCGTCGTCATTCACGTCCCAGCTCTCCAGCAGATAGGGGCGGAACGTGTATTCGGTGGTGTATTTGACCAGCGGCTCGAGCGCCTGGCGCTCGGCATTGGCGATTTCCGACCAGTCGGACTTGCGCGGATCCTTCGGATCCTTAATCCATTGCGCGACCTTCAGTATCCCGCCTTTCTTGCCCTTCACCTCTTCCGCCTTGGCCGGCGTCGGGTCTGCAAGGCCAAGCATGCCATAGGCCATCGCCGTCGAGGCGCCGAAGACGCTGGCGAGAGCCAGAAATTCGCGACGATCCATCTTGCCTGCCTTGGCATCTTCGGCCATGGCCAGGATGTGATCGGGAACGCGGTCGCCGTTACTCTTGTAGATCGTCATGACTAACTCCCATTGTTGGCTTTCTGCCTTTTAACATTCCGCATCCGCGCCATGATGTCAAAGACGGCACGGATTGGGAACATGCCAAGGAATGTGCAACTTTGAAAGCAGGGCGGTTCGCGCGATAACGACAGTCTTGGCGCAAATTTGCTACTGCGCCAGGGATTTCGTCTGAAATCTCAACGGGCAATTAAACTGGGACATTCGCCGCTGCGCCGCTCGTTCTTCAGGCAACCAGTTGTTCTGCGCGAACGGCCGGTTTCAATATTCCCGTTCGTAGAAAACACCGCCTTTGGCTTCGCCGGCGTCGGTTGCCTCGCCACGCAGCTTGACGCCGCGCCCAACGTCGAGATCGACGGTTGCCTTACCCGAGCCCGGCCTGTCGCCCTTCTGGATCGTCACATAGGTACGGTCGTTGAGATACTTGCCCGCCGAGACGGCGGTGCCACCCTGTTCATCGGTGATTACGTCGAGATCGTCGACGCCGATTGCGCTGCGCAGGTTCTGCAGCAGGGAGGTCGAGCCGCCGACGCCGGCCAGTTGTCCGGCAGCCTCGGCAAGCTGCGCGATCTGCAGCGGCGACAGGTTCGACATCGAACGGCCGAAGATCAGCTGCGCCAGCACCTCATCCTCCGGCAACGCGGGTACCGAGGAGAAGGTGAATTTCGGGTTGTTCGCCTCGCCCGACACCACGATGGTCACGGTGGCGCTGGTCGTCTTCGATTGCGCCGTGAGATTGAGGTAGGGCACCAGAGAGCCGGAAAAGCCGACGGTGCCTTCGGTGAAGGTCAGCCGCTTGGCAAGGATCGTCAACCGCCCGCGCCGCAAGGTGAAGGTGCCGACCGCCTGGGGTGACGATGCCGGGCCGGTCAGCCGCAGCGAACCGCCGAGCTCGGCGTCGACACCCCTGCCCTGGATGAAGATCTGGCTCGGCGCATTGACTGTGACGTCGAGATTGAGGCCGCTGCCGCCGCCACCGCTGCTTGCAGCGGCCGGGCGCAACGCCTTGTCCTGCGCACGTACGGCGGCCGGCGCATTCTTGTGCTTGACGTTGAGCTCGGCCAGCGAGCCGGGCAGCTTTTCGGGTACGGTGATGACGGTCTTGGCCAAGTTGACGGTACCGGAAATCACCGGCGCGGAGATGAGCGGTCCCTTGACGGTCAGGTCGCCGCCAAGATTGGCAGTGACCACCTTGCCGTCGGTATAGCGGCCGTCGACGAGCTTGATCGACAGATCGGCTGGAAAACCCTTAGCCGGATCGATGCCGACGGTGCCGCTGGCCGAAAGGCTGCCGCGTGTCGACAGCGTGCCGGTCAGGCGATTGATCCTGGCCACGCCATTGCCGATAGCGACATCGGCAGTGATGTCGTTGATCGCAAGCCCCGAGCGCGCGTCGAGCAGGCGGGCGCCTGACGTGCGGACCGTGCCTGAGATCACCGGCGACGTCGCCGGGCCGCGCACCTGCACATCGACGTCGGCCGTGCCGCTCAGGGACAGGCCTTGCGCGGCGAGTGTCCTGGTGAGGAAGGCGAACGGCACCTTGCCGGAAAAGTTGAGATCAAGGGTGGGCCCGCCTGATGTCGTCATCGTGCCGCCGCCCTTGAGGCCGAGGCCGGCGGCATCGCTCATGTTGGCGTCGAACGTCAGTCTGTTGCCCGAATACGTACCTGAGGATGAAACGCCCATGCCGCCGAAACCTGCACCACGGGTCTGCGACGTCTGAACGCCTGCGGCGTCGATCTTGAAGGCAACGGCCGGATTGGCCGGCGCGCCCGTCACCTTCACCGTGCCTGAGATGGAACCGGCGGCATCGAGGCCCGGCGAAAAACTGTTGGCTATCGAGATCGGGATGCGGGCCAGCGTCGCGTTGAGGTCGAACGCCTGCCCAGCCTTGCCCGTGACCGTCGCCGTGCCGCCGCCGAGGTTGAGCACCAGCCTGTCGAGGCTGGTCACTCCATTGGCGATGTTGATGGTCGAGGCCTGGGCGATGGCCGCCTTGATGCCGCGGATGGTCGCCTCGCCGGAGGCAAGTTCGACCGTCGTCGTGCCCTTGACCGCCTTGACCCGGCCGGCCGCCCTCAGCGGAATATCCTTGACGGTAGCGCCACCGGAAAAGCCGGTCCATTCGCCGTCGCGCTTGAGATCGACGTTGACGCCCCGAATAGCCGTGCCGCCGGAAGTTACGCTGTCGGCACGGATTTTGCCCGAGATCACCGGTGCCGCCAGATAGTTGGCGATCAGCGCGTCGATGCTCACGGCCTTGGCCGAGACATCGCCGCGCGAGATCGAGGCCGTCGTCGCCTTGACGGCGACTTGCGGCACGGTACCCGCCTTGGAGAAGGCGATCGTGCCGCGCACATCGCCATCGGCCTTTTCCAGTGCCAGGGCCGCAAGCGGACCGATATCGGGCAGGTCGAGCGCCACGGTGCCGGCCGGCAGGAAGGCATCGTCGAGCGCCAGGTCGCCGGAGATACGGTTCTTGCCGAGCGACAGCAAAAGTCCATTGATGGCGCGTTTGCCGTCCGATGTCGCCAGCACGGCGCTGCCCTGCAGCGGTTGGCCGCCGACATTTCCGGTGAGTTGCACATTCGCAGCCGGGTTGGCGGCATCAGCCTTGCCGGTGGCAGTGAGCTTCAGACCGGTGATCTCGCGCGCCGCGACCGAAAGCCTGTCGCTGTTGATACTCAGCGACAGATCCGGCGCGGTGCTGGCGCCTTGCGCATTCAGCGCGAAAGAGATGGCGCCTTTGGCGTCCTTGGATAGCAGCGAGACGTCGCCTAGCGCGCCTTTGACGTCGGCGCTGAGCTTGTTGTCGGCAAGGCTCGCCTGGCCGTCTGCCGTCAGCGAACCGGACGACAGCCTGACGGTATTGGCGGTGACATTGCCATTGGCGTCCCGCTTCAGCGCGGCACTGAATTGCGTTCGCTCGGCGAGCACGCCACGTACCGACCCCGGCAGTGCCGCCGAGGCGGCGTCCGCCTTGACATTGAGGGCGATGGGGCCGTCGGCCAGCGAGACCCGCCCGTTGAAGCCGCTGTTCAACGCGTCGCTGGTCACCGTGCCGCTATCGATGACGATGGCATCGGCGGCAAGGCTGCCGGCGAGTTTGGCGGTGACCTTGCCGGCGATCAGCGGCGCGATAGTCGGATTGTCGAGGCCGATTTTTTCGGCAGTCACGGTGCCGGAGATCGGCCCGCTCCGGGCTTTCACGTCAAAGCGATCGGAGTGCAGCGCAAGCGTGATGCCCTCGATCTTAGCCAGATTGGTGGCGGCCGATGGCAGCGTCGCGGAAATGTCGAGCTTCGGCTGGGCGCCCTGCCCGGCCGCCGTTAGCGATATCGCCTGTAGCTCGAGCTTGATCGGGCTCTCCTTGCTGCCAAGTGACAACGGCAGGCTCGGACCGGTAGAGGCCAGGTCGAGCGAAAAATCGCTGGCACCGTTCGGATTGATGGTGCCGGCTGCCTTGCCGGAGATTTTCTCGCCGGCAAGCGTCGCCTGCTCGATGGCCAGGCCGCTGGCCGACGAGAAACGGCCTGCCGCGTCGAGATCCAGCGGCCCGAGGCCAGCCTGCCGGGTCTGGCTGGTTTCGGCGCCGCTGAGGCGGGCGGTGAAGCGAATATCTGGGGCAGCCGACGATCCGGTGACCTGCGCGGTGCCGCTGAGCGCGCCGACGGCATCGAGACCCGGTGAAAAATCATTGGCAAGCGCTGCCGGCACCGCCGACAAGGTGGCAGCGAGATCGAGCGTCTGGCCGGCCGTACCCGACACGGCAACCGAACCACCGCCGACACCGAGCGCCAATTTCTCTATGCTCACCCTGCCATTGGCGATTGTCAGCGCTGATGGCTGCGCGACAGCTGCCTTGATGCCGCGGATGGTCGCCTCGCCCGAGGCAAGCTCGATGCTGGTGGTGCCGTTCGCAACCCTGACCCGCCCGGACGCGCTGGCCGGAATGCCGGCGACCGTGGCGCCGCCGCTAAAGCCGGTCCAGTCGCCATCGCGCTTCAGGTCGACATCGATGCCGCTGATCACCGTGGTTCCGGAGGTGATCGTGTCGGCCTTGATCTTGCCGGCGATTGCCGGTGCTTTGAGATAATTGGCGACCAGCGCGTTGACGGCGATTGTCTTCGCCGCCAGTTCGCCGCGCGAAATCACGGCGCTCGTCGCATCGATCGCGACCGTCGGCGCTCCGTTGTCGTTCGCAAAGCGGATGGTGCCGCGCACGTCGCCGGCTACCGACTGGCCCGCGAGTGCGGCCAGCGGAGCAATATCGGCGGCATCGAGGGTCAACGTGCCGAGCGGCAGCAGGTTGTCGTCGAGCCCGAGGTCGCCGGAGACCTTGTTGTCGGCTAACGAGACGGCAAGTCCATTGATGGAGCGCTTGCCGTCGGTTGTGACCAGCGATGCCTTGAGGTCGAGCGGCTGGTCGTCGACCGAGCCGGTCAGCGAGACATCGGCGGCTGGACTGGCGATATCGGCCTTGCCGCTCGCGCTCAGCTTGATCTGTTTCACCATATGACCGGACGCCGTCAGGCTGTCGCTGTTGGCCGAAACCGAGAAATCCGGAGCGCTGCGCGCGCCGCTTGCGGTCAGCGCGAAACCGACGGCGCCGCCGACCTTGGCGCCGACCAGCGGCGACAGCACCGATACGTCGCCCAGCGTACCCTTGATGTCGGCCCGGATATCGGTGCCTTGCGCACTGGCGGTGCCGCTGGCGCTAAGCGTGCCGGAGGTGAGTTGCAATGCGTTGGCGGCGAACGCACCGTCCGGGTCGCGTGTCGCGGTTGCGGAAAACTGCACGCGCTCGCCGAGAACCGAGCTGATTTGCGGCGGCAGCGCCGTCGAAGCCGCGTCGGCATTCATCTTGAGCGTCATCGACAGATCGGCAAGCGCCACTGTGGCTGTTACGGACGCATTGAGCGCGTCGCTGCGTAGCGTGCCGTCGTCGACGACAATCTGTTCCTTGCTGACGGAGCCGGCGAGACCGGCGCTGACCCTGCCCGTTATCAGCGGCGCCAAAGTCGCGACGTCGGTGTTCAGGTCGGCCGCCGTCAGCTTGATGGTGACCGGCCCGCTACGGTTCTGGATGTCGAAACCATCGGAATGCACTTGCCCGATCAGGTCGTCCACCCGCGTGCCGCCCGCCACCACCGAGACCAGCGACGCGCCGATATCGACCATCGGCGCCTTGCCACCGCCGAAAGCGCGGGCCGTGGCATCCTTGATCGCCACGGTTATCGGCTGCGCCTCGCTGCCGAGGCTGAGCACGATCGGCGGCCCCTTTGCGGCGAGCTTCACCGAAAGGTCGCTGGCGCCGTTCGGATCGACAATGCCTGTGGCGGTCGCGTGCACGGCGCCGCTGTCGATATTGGCGCGCTCGACATCGACGCCGCCGGCCGCGGTCGCTGTGCCGGCGAGGTCGAAGGTGGTCTTGCCGGCAAACAGCGGTTTCAGGGTTTCGGGCAGGAAGCGCTCGAATTCGCCATCGCCGTTGGCCTCGACATAATGACCCTTGTCGGTGAGCTGATGGCGACCGGTAAGCTGGGTGACGATCCGGCCGTCGACAACGAAGGTCCCTATGCCATTCCAGTTGGCGAGCGGTCCGGTGCCGGAAACGACAATGTTGACCGGCGGCGCGCCCGGCAGGTTGAGCAGGTTGGCGATGATGCCGCCGGCCGGCTCGGATGCCTTAAGGTCGAGGTCGAGCTTGTTGTCGGCCGGCGCGAAATGGGCTTTGGCGTCGACCGTGCCTTGCTTGCCGTCGTGGCGAACGATGTTGAGGTTGGTCTCGATCGCCAATGGTGAGGCGTCCGCCTTGAGCGCTCCCTTGGCTGCAAGTTCGGCGACACCGCTGCCGGCCAGAGCCTGCCCGAGCGCGATTTCGGGAAGGTCGAGTTGCCTGACGTCGATGGAAACCGGCAGCGTCGTCGCTCCGCTTTGGCTCGACTGTGTATTGGCCACCGGCAGCCTTGCCAACTCGATACGCTCGGCCCCAATGCGATCGGCGCTGAAGCTCTTCGACAGGAGTGCCAGCGGCGACCAATCGACGGCCACGTTGCGCGCCACCATCCAGGCGCCTTCGCGATCCTCCAGAACGACATGATCGACCCTCAGCGCGCCCGACCAGATGCCGTCGATGCCGACGACAGTGACCTTGCGATCACCGGTCGAGGCCATGGTCGAGATGATGCCGGCAAGGTTTTCGCGGCCGCGCTCGGTTTTGGTCAGCACGACGAGCGCCCCCACCGCCGCTGCCACGACGATGAGCAGCGTGTAGAAAAGGATACGGAGGATGCGCCTGAATATTGCCATCAGAATGCCTGGCCGATGCCGGCATAAATGCCGAAATGAGGATCGTCGGGGCCGCGGTTGAGCGGCACCGCCGCGTCGACGCGCAGCGGCCCGAACGCCGTCAGATAGCGCAAGCCTACACCCGCGCCGACCTTCATGTCCGAAAAATCGGGGACCTGCCTGGTCGACACCGTGCCGGCATCGACGAACGGCACGACGCCGATCTTGTCGGTGACGGCGATGCGCATCTCGACCGAGGTCTCGAAGAAGGAAAGCCCGCCGATCGGCTCTCCATTGCTGTCCTTCGGGCCGATGCCTTGATAGGCATAGCCGCGCACCGAACCGCCGCCGCCTGAGTAGAAGCGTCGATCTGCCGGAACATCTTGAAGACTGGCGCCGATGATAGAGCCGATGGCGACACGTTCGGCGAAAACGAATTTCGAGGCCGAATCGAGTGACTGGTAGGCCGACCCCTCGCCCTTCAGCTTGACAAACGCAGCCCCGCTCAAAATGTCGTAGCTCGGCTCGCCATAGGCCAGCACCCTGAAGCCCCGGGTCGGATTGAGCTTGCTGTCGCGATTGTCGTAGACATATTGCAGTGGAATGCTGGCGATCAGATAGGTGTGCTTGCCGAAAGCGTCGTGGATCCTCGAATAATCCAGCGCGACTTGCGCGGAAACCGTCTGCTTCTTGTCGAGTTCGTAGGATAGGCCGGTGCTGCCCTTGACCGAGAAATGGTCGTAGGCGTCGGGGTGCTCCAGCACGGTATTGACGCTGGCAATGAATTTCGACGCCGGCCCGACCACGCCCGGCTTTTCGAACATGACGCCGGCATTGTAATTGAGCTGGGTCAAGTCGTTGCTGCCGATGCCGCTGATCTTGCCGTCGATGCGCAGCTTTTCGGCGCGGCCAAACAGATTGCGATGCCCCCAATAGCCTTCGAGGCCCAGCCCCTCGGTGTTTGAGAAGCTGCCGCCAATGCCGAAATAGCGCGGCTTGCGCTCGCTGACCTCGACACCGATCGGGATGTTGCCCTCGGCGTCGAGCGCGTCGGCTTCCTTCACCGTCACGCTGTTGAAGACCTCGAGCCCGAGCAGCCGGTCGCGCGCGTCGTCGATCTCATCGGGCGAATACTGGCGGCCGCGCTTCAGGCCGGTCATATATTCGGTGAAGTCGCGGTCGACCTTTTCGGTGCCCTCGACAGTGGTGTCGCCATAGCCGGCGACCGGGCCGGCGGCGACGGCAAGCGTCACGTCGAGCGTCGAACCGGCGTGCTCGGCGACGATCTCGCGGCCCGTCACCTTGGCCAGCGGCCTGCCTTCTTGCTTGAGTGCCCGCACGATCGCCGCCTCGGCCTTGAGCACGGCGCCCGAACTGGCGTCACCGCCGGCGATCAGGCCGAAATCGGCACTTGCCAGCCCCGCCGCATCGCCTTCCAGTTTGATGTTGCCAAGCGTGAATTTCGGCCCGGCTGCTATGCTTATCCCCACCGGTATCGGCTGCGGACCCGAAAACTCGGCATCGGGCGGCAGATCGTCGAGCGGCTTGCCCTGAATAGTGATGGTGACGACACCCTCGTAGCGGGCGTCAGTGTAGAGTGCGGCAACAAGTTGCTCACGGTCACTGCGCGCCTTGGCCAGCAGGCCGAGAGAACCGGATACCGGGTGTTCCTCGTCGGCCTTCAGCGCCGAGGCGTTTTCGAGCTTCTCGGCGAGATCCTTGTCGGCGTCCGGCGCCTCGATCGTCACCGCATAGCGCAGCGGGTCGACGATATCGGCATCTTCGTCTTTGGATCCCCACAGCTTGATGCCGAAAATCTCGAAGGCTGCCGCACTTCCGGTTTCGGCAACAAGTGCCGTAGAGCACAACAATGCGAAAAGCAGGGCGCGCGAAAGCGCGCGCCGTGGCGCGGTTCCTCCCGACATCTGCCTTTCATACGCCGGCATTACGCTCCTAGCCTAGCTCGCAAACCTAAAATTGGAATGAAGTTCTGAAGCACTCGTAAAGGGGCCACAATCCAATTGCTGAAATAGACAGGGCTTGGAACTCACACCTTCTGCGTCGCCGCAAGAAAGCGTGATCCCCTGTCCTATGGAGCTACTACCGGTCACCGGCCGGAAAGCAAACCGTTGGCAGGCGGATCCTGCCGCGTCCCGATGTTGACAAGCGCGACTGAAGCTTGAAGATTTCTGGACGTAAGCACTTGTCTGGAGGGGTTTATGGCAATGCGCGCGGCTCGTGGTCTATCGATTCTTTTCCTTCTCTTTTTTGCCTGGAGCGGTGTCGCGCAAGCGGCCGAAGCCCGGCGGGTGGTGACATCGGACAATTCCGACTATTTCGGTTTCGATCTCAGATCCGACCAGAATGTCAGCCTCGACCAGTGCAAGACCACCTGCCTCGGCGACCCGGCCTGCCGCGCCTTCACCTACAACCTCAAGGCCAAATGGTGCTTCCTTAAATCCGATTACAATTCGTTGAAACCCTTCGGCGGCGCCGTCGCCGGCAAGATCGTCAACATCGATGGCGATCCCGACATCGGCGCGCCACCCGAACTCGCCTTCTTCCCCAACTGGATGGCCGACCAGGCCCAGCAATACCGCAACAAGCTCACTGGCCCGACCTACACCAAGCCGACAGAAGGGCTGACGGCGCTGAGGGCCGCCGCCGAACAGTCGGCGCTGACGGGCGATCATCGCTCGGCCATGCACAAATACGAAGCGGCGGTTTCGGTGTTGCCTGATGATGGCCAGCTCTGGCTCGAGCTGGCGCGCGAAACGCTTGCCGTCCATCCGACCGCCAACAGCTCGGAGCCGTCGACCCTACCCGCGAACGCCACTTCCGCCGCCTTCAACGCCTACAAATTGCTGCGCACCACCAAGACGCGCGCCGACGTGCTGGCGCTGCTCGGGGACGGCCTTGATCGCCGCGATCTCTACAGGCCGGCCCTGCAGGCCTACGAGGCGAGCCTCGCTCTCGTCAATTCGCCGGCAGTCAGGGCCGCCTATCAGGATCTCAAGGCCCGCAAGGGCTTCCGCGTCATCGATCATACCGTCGATGCCGACACCAGCGCGCCACGCATCTGCGCGCAGTTCTCCGAGGAACTGGTCAAGACCGGCGTCGACTACTCGCAGTTCGTTACTGTCGACAACGCCGCTCCCAAGGGCGTCGAAGCCAAGGACAAGCAGATCTGCGTCGAAGGACTCGAGCACGGCCAACATTATGACGTGACCTTCCGCGCCGGCTTGCCGGCCGCCATTGGCGAAGTCACCGCGGCACCGGTGGTTCTGTCGATCTACGTGCAGGACCGCGCGCCTTCGGCCCGCTTCACCGGCGACAGCTTCGTGCTGCCCGCAGGCGCACGCCGCGGCATACCGGTCGTTACCGTCAACATGAATGCCGCCGAAATGAAGCTCTTCCGCATCGGCGACCGCTCGCTGGCCCAGCTTCTGTCGGGATATCAGTTCCTGCGCCAGCTTGACGGCTACGACATTTCGAACATCTCCGAACAGATGGGCGAGCCGGTCTGGCAAGGCCAGCTCGACATCGCCAACGACCTCAACAAGGAAGTCACCACCTCCTTCCCAATCGACGAGGCTTTGCCGAAGCGCAAGCCCGGCGTCTATGTGCTGACCGCACAAGCCGTCAACGATCGCAGCGACGACTATGATTCGCACGCCACGCAATGGTTCGTCGTCTCCGATATCGGCCTGTCGACCTATACCGGACAGGATGGGCTGAACGTCTTTGCCCGTTCGCTCGCAACCGCCAAGCCGATCGCCGGCGCCGAGCTGACGCTGCTGGCCAGGAACAATGAAATCCTCGGCACCGCGACCACCGACGCGCAAGGGCGGGCGGTGTTCAATCCCGGCCTGACGCGCGGCGACAGCGGCATGGCCCCGGCCGTGCTGATGGCCAAACAGGACGACCACGATTTCGTCTTCCTCGATATGGGCCGCGCCGGCTTCGACCTGTCCGACCGTGGCGTCGCCGGACGGCCGGCACCTGGCGCGCTCGACGTCTATGCCTGGACCGAGCGCGGCATCTACCGCGCCGGCGAAGATGTCCATGTCGCGGCCCTTGCCCGCGACAGTGCCGCCAAGGCGGTCGAGAACCTGCCGCTGACCTTCATCTTCTCGCGGCCCGACGGGGTCGAGGACCGCCGCATCGTCAGCGATGGCGCATCGGCCGGTGGTCACGCGGTCGACCTGCCGCTGGAACCCAACGCCATGCGCGGCACCTGGACGGTGGCGATCCATACCGATCCCAAGCAGGCGGCGGTCGCCAGCCAGATGTTCCTGGTCGAGGACTTCGTACCGGACCGCATCGAGTTCGACCTGTCCTCCGACAAGCAGGAGATCGCGCAGGGCGAGACCGCCAACATTACCGTCGACGGCCGCTTTCTCTACGGCGCGCCGGCCGCGGGCCTCGCGCTCGAAGGCGAATTGACGCTGTCGACCGCCCGTGACTGGGACCGCTTCAAAGGCTATTCCTTCGGTCTGGCCGACGAACAGTCGGCGGAACCGACGGTGACGCCCTTCACCGGCCTGCCGGTGGTCAGCGAGGACGGCAAGGCGATCTTCCCGGTCTCCGTCGATCAATTGCCATCCACCACCAAGCTGGTCGATGCAAAGGTCACTGTCAGGATGCGTGAAACCGGCGGCCGTGCCGTCGAGCGCTCGCTGAATATCGGCATCCGCCCGCAGGGCCACATGATCGGCATCCGCCCGGATTTCGACGACGACGAGGTGCCGCAAGGCGGCACGGCCAAGTTCAGCCTGATCGCCGTCGACCCAGACGGCAAGCGTGAGGCGCTGAAGGGCGCACAGTGGTCGCTGGTCAAGGTCGAGCGCAGCTACCAGTGGTACCGCTCGAGCAACTCCTGGAACTATGAGCCGGTCACCTTCACCAAGGCGGTGGCCAACGGCCAGGTCGACCTGAGCGCCGATGGCGAGGCTACGGTGTCGCTGCCGGTCGACTGGGGCCGCTACCGGCTCGAGATCGAGACAGCGGATCCGGAAGGCCCGGCCACCAGCTACGAGTTCGACGCCGGCTGGTATGTCAGTTCCACCACCACCGAAACGCCCGACGGCCTCGAGATCGCCCTCGACAAGGATACCTATGCGGCGGGTGAAGTGGCCAAGCTCAAAGTGTCGTCGCACTTTGCCGGCGAGCTGCTCGTCACCATCGGCGCCGACAAGCTCCTGAAGACCGTCACCGCCAGCGTGCCGGCCGGCGGCAGCACTGTCGACATCCCGGTCGGCGACGACTGGGGTGCCGGCGCCTACGTCACGGCAACGCTCTTCAGGCCGGGCGATGCGCAAGAGACACGCATGCCGGCGCGCGCCATCGGCGTCAAATGGCTGAAGCTCGATCCCGGCGCGCGGAAGCTTGCCGTCAGCTTGGCGCCGCCGGACAAGACCATGCCGCGCCAGCAGCTGTCGATCCCGGTGGCCGTAGCCGGCGTGCAGCCCGGCACCAACGCCTATGTCATGGTCGCGGCCGTCGACGTCGGCATCCTCAACCTGACCAACTACAAGGTTCCGGATCCGGAGAACTGGTTCTTCGGCCAGCGTATGCTCGGTCTCGAGGTTCGCGACATCTATGGCCGGCTGATCGACGGCTCGCTGGGCACAACCGGTAAGCTGCGCACCGGCGGCGACGGCGCCAACATGCAATCGCAAGGCAGTCCGCCGACCGAAAAGCTGGTCGCCTTCTTCTCCGGCCCGGTCCAGCTCGACTCCGACGGCAAGGCGCGGATCGACTTCGACATACCGCAGTTCAACGGCACCGTGCGCGTCATGGCCGTCGCCTGGACAAAGGAAGCAGTCGGCCATGCCCAGTCCGACGTCATCGTTCGCGATCCGGTGGTGATCACCGCCGGCCTGCCGCGATTCCTGGCGCCCGGCGATTCCGCCGTCATGCGGCTCGACGTCGCCGACACCGACGGCCCCGCTGGCGACTACAAGCTGACCATCGACACGACGGGCGACCTGTCTACCGGCAGTGCCGCCTTGCCTGAAAAGCTGACGCTGGCCAAAGGCAAGCGGCAGACGCTGACCGTGCCGTTGATTGCGCAGACCGCGGGCAACGCCTCGATCACCATCAAGCTTGCGCATGCCGACGGCACCGCCGTCGAGCAGACGCTCTATGTGCCGGTGCGCCCAGCGCAACTGCCGGTGACCACCCGCATGGTCGTCGACCTCAAGGGCAATGGCGGCGCGCTGCGCGTCGACAAGGAACTGCTGGCGGCAAGCCTGCTCGATGGCGCTTCGGTCAGCGTCGGCGTTTCGCAGGCGGCTGCCTTCGATGTACCGTCGCTGCTGATGACGCTCGACCGCTATCCCTATGGTTGCGCCGAACAGACCACCAGCCGCGCCATGCCGCTTCTCTACGTCAACGAGATGGCTTCCGGCATCGGCATGGCCAGCGTCCCCGATCTGCATGGCCGCGTCCAGGACGCCATCTACAAGGTGCTGAGCTACCAGGCATCGGCCGGCAGCTTCGGCCTGTGGGGTCCGGGTTCCGGCGATCTGTGGCTCGACGCCTATGTCACCGATTTCCTCACCCGGGCGCGCGAGCAGAAATACGACGTACCGGCCCTGGCGATGAACCAGGCGCTGAGCAATCTGCAGAACGCGATCGGCTACGATCAGGACGTCCAGGATCGCGGCAGCGAGATCGCCTATGCGCTCTATGTGCTTGCCCGCAACAAAAAGGCCTCGGTCGGCGATCTGCGTTATTATGCCGACACCCAGCTCGAAGCCTTTACCAGCCCGATGGCCGTCGCCCAACTGGCGGCGTCTCTCGCGCTCTACGGTGACACCCAGCGCTCGGAGGCAACCTTCCAGGCCGCGCTGCAACTGGCCAAGTCGACGCCCGAATATGACTATTACCGGTCCGACTATGGCTCGCCACTGCGCGACGGCGCGGCGATCCTGGCGCTTGCCGCGGAAAGCAAGCCGGTGCCGACCATCGTGCCGGCGCTGATCCAGCTGGTGACCAGGGAACGCGCCGACGCCAGGTGGACCAGCACACAGGACGAGTCCTGGATGCTGCTGGCCGCCCGCGCGCTGAAGGCCGGCAATGATTCGATCGCGCTGACCGTCAACGGCGCACCGCATGCCGGCGGCTATTCGGACCAGATCGCCGGTGGCGACCTGGCCGACAGTCCGCTGACCATCGTCAACACCGGCAGAAATCCGCTGCAGGCGGTCGTCACCACCGTGGCCTCGCCGATCCAGCCTCTGCCAGCCGGCGGCAACGGCTTTACCATCAGCCGTACCTACTACAAGCTAGACGGCACAGAGGCCAACGTGACGGAGGTCAAGCAGAACGAACGCTATGTCGTCGTGCTCAAGGTTTACGAGCAGAACACCTGGCCTTCGCGACTGCTGATCACCGACCTGTTGCCGGCCGGCTTCGAGATCGACAATCCGGGCCTGGTCTCCAGCGCCCAATTGACGAACTTCTCCTGGCTGGCGCAGACTGATGCCGCCCATCTCGAATTCCGCGACGACCGTTTCGTCGCGGCTTTCAATCCCAACGACGGCGATGGCGACCGCAACATCACACTCGCCTACCTCGTGCGCGCGGTGACGCCGGGCACCTACGCCCACCCGGCGGCAACGATCGAGGACATGTACCGGCCGCAATATTCGGCTCGCACCGCCACCGGCATGATGGAGGTCAAGGCGCCGTAAGGCAAAAAATAGCGGATAGGAATATGGCGATGGCGCTGCCCCTCATTGCCCTGCCGGGCATTTCTCCCCGTATAGAGACGGGGAGAAAGAGCCATGCGCCGAAGTTTTCGCCGAACTTTAACGTCGCAGAAAAGGCGCCAAGGGTCGCGACAGCCCCCTTCTCCCCGTCACTAAACGGGGAGAAGGTGCCGGCAGGCGGATGAGGGGCGGCGCCATGCTCTCCAGAAAATTCCTGCGCCGAGCGGCCATCACGGGCATTTCCTTGGTCGGTCTCGCTGCAATCACCGCCGCCGCCCTCTGGCAGCTCGACCGCGCTTTTCCGCCGCCGCTGCCGGCTGCTTTGGCGGTCTCGACCGAGGTGCAGGACCGAGACGGCCAGCTGCTGCGCGCCTTCGCTACGCCGGATGGCTACTGGCGGCTCGCTACCAGCCTGGACCAGGTCGACAAGCAGTTCGTCGACATGCTGGTCACCTATGAGGACAAGCGTTTCTGGGATCATCAAGGCGTCGACGTGCTGGCTCTGGCGCGTGCCGCCGGCCAGTTCGCGACCAGCGGCCATATCGTCTCCGGTGGTTCGACGCTGCCGATGCAACTCGCCCGGCTGATCGAACCGCGCGACAGCCGCAGCCTCGGCTCGAAGATCAAGCAGATGCTGCGCGCCCTCCAGATCGAACGGCGGCTTTCCAAGCGCGAGATCCTCGAACGCTATCTGACGCTGGCGCCCTATGGCGGCAATCTCGAAGGTGTGCGCGCCGCTTCGCTTGCCTATTTCGGCAAGGAGCCGAAACGGCTGACGGTCTCGGAGGCGGCCCTGCTCGTCGCTTTGCCGCAATTGCCGGAAAAGCGGCGCCCTGACCGCAACCTCGACGTCGCCCATGCCGCCCGCGACCGCGTGCTGACCCGCATGGTCTCGGCAGGCCTGCTCGGCGAACGTGAGGCCGCGCGTGCCGCGCTCGACGATGTGTCGGGGCTGCGGCGGACCTTGCCGGCGCTCGCTGCCCATGCGGCCTATACGATGCTGTCCAAGGCCATTCCCGGCCAGAAGCTGCAACTGACCATCCGCAAGAGTGTCCAGGAAGGGCTGGAGCAGGTGGCCAAGGATGCGGCCGCCAGGCTCGGCCCTCGCCTCTCGGTGGCCATGGTACTGGCCGATGCCCGTACCGGCGATATTCTTGGTGAGGTCGGCTCTGCCGATTTCTTCGATGCCAGCCGTTCGGGCTGGATCGACATGACCAAGGTCGTTCGCTCGCCTGGCTCGACGCTGAAGCCGTTCATCTACGGCCTCGCCTTCGAACAAGGCCTGGTGGCGCAGGAGATGCTGATCGAGGACAGCCCAGCCGATTTCTCCGGGTATCGGCCGAAGAACTTCGACATGGGCTATCAGGGCGATGTCAGCATCAGGCAGGCGCTGCAATTGTCGCTCAACGTGCCGGCGATCCGCGTGCTCGACGCGGTCGGCCCGGCCCGGCTGATGGCACGCTTTCGCCAGGCCGATGTGACCCCTATCCTGCCCGTCAACGAAGCGCCCGGCCTGGCGATCGGCCTCGGCGGCGTCGGGGTGACCCTGCGCGACCTGGTCCAACTCTATGCCGGCCTTGCCAATGGCGGCAAGGCACACACGCTGCATGACGGCACCGAGCCGGCGAATGCCGAACGCTCGACCACCACCATCCTCGACGGGCAGGCGACCTGGCAGATCACCGACATCCTGTCAGGCGTCAAGCCTCCCCAGGGTGCCGCCCAACGCGGCATCGCCTACAAGACCGGCACCTCCTACGGCTATCGCGACGCCTGGTCGGTCGGCTTCGACGGCCGCTACGTGCTCGGCGTCTGGGTCGGCCGCCCCGACGCCGGCGCTGTGCCCGGCCTGTCCGGCTATGTCTCGGCTGCGCCCATCCTGTTCGAAGGTTTTGTCCGTTCCAGCCTGGCCGCCGTACCGCTGCCGAGCCAGCCGTCCGGCGTCCGGCGTCCGAAGCGCGAGGAGCTGCCGGTGACGCTGACGCGCTTCGGCGCCGGCGCCGATGGGCTGGTACAGGCGACGCCGACCGAACCTGCGCCAACCATCATCTTTCCGCCCGACGGCGCTCGCGTCGATCTCGGCACTTCCTCGGCCGACCCCTCGCCGCTGGTGCTCAAGCTGCAAGGCGGCCGCGCACCATTCCGCTGGCTGGCCAACGGCAAGCCGCTGGTCGGCATCGACCGGCGGCGCACCGCGACCTGGCAGCCGGACGGCGCCGGCTATTCGACCCTAACCGTGATCGACGCGGCGGGACGCGCGGCCAGTGTGAAGGTTTTCGTCGAGTGAAAGTTTCCCTTGAATAATTTCCGGCAGGTGATTCAGGGGATTGTGTTTTACGTCTTGCTTTCGGCCGCCGGTACTTTCTCGGCGTGTGCTGACGCGCTGCCCGCCAGCTTTGTTCGGCTAGCCGACATCGATCCCAATATCCGGCAGGATATCCGCTATGCCGGCCTCGAAAATTTCCTGCATCGCAAGGTAAGCGGCTACGATGCGCCGGTATGCGTCCTCACCAGGCAAGCGGCGCAAGCGCTTTCGGCAGTGCAGAAAGCGATTGCCGCCGAAGGGCTGACGCTGGTCGTGTTCGACTGCTATCGCCCTGCGCGGGCTGTCTCCGACATGGGTGACTGGACAAAAACGAGTGGACCACCGGACCCGCAATGGTACCCAAAGGTCAAGCGCAAGGATCTCATCCCCAAGGGCTATATCGGCGAACTGTCCACCCATTCGCGCGGATCGACGGTCGATGTCGCGATCGCGCGAGCCGACCGCAAGAGCGCTCCGAAACCGGCCTGCGGCGCGACCGATGCCGACACGCTCGATTTCGGCACGGGTTTCGACTGTTTCGATCCAGCGAGCGAAACGGCTCACCGACCGATAGCCAGTGAAGCGGCGGCTAACCGCAAAAGGCTTGTCGAGGCGATGCGTGCCCGCGGCTTCAAGAATTACGCCCGCGAATGGTGGCACTTCACGCTGGAGAACGAGCCGTTTCCAAAAGAGCGCTTCAACTTTCCCGTTACCGCCGAATAGCCGGCCGAAACCTTCGGGCGCGACGCAGCCATTGCCGAAGAGCTAGCCGTCTCTAGATAATTGCGTCGGGAGCGCGATCATGGTCCATGCGGGAAAATAGTTTCTCGCATCGCCGAAACTAGGCGAAAAATTGCTTCAATAGGCCAAAAAAGGCAACATTGAATGCATCTAAATTCTATCAATTCGGTAGATTTGGCGCGAGTTCAACGGAGGCGGAAATGACCAAACCTCATTTCAGGAAACTGCTCGGCGCACTGGTCGCCACGTCTGTCCAGTTCGGCACGCTCGGTTTCGCGTTTGCCGACACCACCATTCTCAACGTGTCCTATGATCCGACGCGTGAGCTCTACAAGCAATTCGACGAGGCCTTCACCGCCCACTGGAAGGCCGAGACAGGCGAGACGGTCACCGTCCAGCAGTCGCATGGCGGGTCGGGCGCGCAGGCTCGCGCCGTGATCGACGGCCTCGACGCCGACGTGGTGACGCTGGCGCTCGAAGGCGATATCAACGCCATTGTCTCGAAAGCGAAGAGGATCAATCCCGACTGGCGGACGAAATTCGAAAACAATTCGGCGCCCTACACCTCGACCATCATCTTTCTCGTCCGCAAGGGAAACCCCAAGGGCATCCATGACTGGGGCGATCTGGTCAAGGACGACGTCCAGGTGATCACGCCGAATCCCAAGACCTCCGGTGGTGCGCGCTGGAACTATCTCGCCGCCTGGGCCTACGCCAGCGCCAAGGATGGCGGCGACGAGGCCAAGACCAAGGAATTCGTCGGCAATCTCTATGCGCATGTCCCGGTTCTCGACACCGGTGCGCGCGGCGCAACCGTGACCTTCGCGCAAAAAGGGCTGGGCGACGTGCTGCTCGCCTGGGAAAACGAGGCCTATCTGGCGCTCGACGAGTTCGGCGCCGACAATTTCGACATCGTCTACCCGCCGACCTCGATCCTGGCCGAGCCGCCGGTCGCCGTGGTCGACGCTAATGTCGACGCCAAAGGCACGCGGAAAGTTGCCGAAGCTTATCTGAGCTATCTCTATTCCAAGGAAGGCCAGACGCTCATCGCCAAAAACCATTATCGCCCTTCGAAGCCCGAGTTGGTGCCGGCGGAGGACTTGGCCAAGCTGCCTGAGATCAAGCTGATCACCATCGACGACCCGCTTTTTGGCGGCTGGAAGAAGGCACAGCCTTATCATTTCGGCGATGGTGGTATATTCGACCAGATCTACAAACCGGCCCAGTAGCATTTAGATCAGGACGACATGACCACAGCACCCGCCAAGGCGGGGTGGCGATTCAGGCAGCCGAGCGTCATTCCGGGTTTCGGATTGACGCTCGGCTTCTCGCTTGCCTACCTCACCCTCATCATCCTCATTCCCCTGTCCGGGCTGATCTGGCGCTCGGCGGCGCTCGGCTGGACCGACTTCTGGGCGATCGTCACCGACCGCCGCACCATCAACGCGCTTGAAATCAGCTTCGGCACCGCCTTCATTGCCGCCGCCGTCAACGTCGTCTTCGGCACGATCGTCGCGTGGGTGCTGGTGCGCTACAGCTTTCCAGGCCGCCGCATCGCCGATGCCATGGTCGACCTGCCCTTCGCGCTGCCGACGGCGGTTGCCGGCATCGCGCTGACCACGCTTTACGCACCGAATGGCTGGATCGGAAGCCTGCTGACGCCGCTCGGCATCAAGGTCGCGTATACGCCGCTCGGCATCGTCATCGCGCTGGTCTTCATCGGTCTGCCCTTCGTCGTGCGCACCGTGCAGCCGATCATGGAGGAGATCGACAAGGAGGTAGAAGAAGTGGCCGCCACGCTCGGCGCCAATCGCTTCCAGATCATCAGCCGCGTTCTACTACCCGGACTGGCGCCTGCCATCGTCACCGGTTTCGCGCTGGCCTTCGCGCGCGGCGTCGGCGAGTACGGTTCCGTCATCTTTATCGCCGGCAACCTGCCGTTCAAATCCGAGATCGCGCCGCTTCTGATCGTCATCCGGCTGGAGGAATATAATTACGCCGCGGCGACCGCGATAGCGGCGATCATGCTGGCGCTGTCCTTCGTCATGCTGCTGGTCATCAACCTGGTGCAGACCTGGAGCCGCAAGCGCTATGGCTGACCCGGAGATCAAATCCTACGCGCCGCACCATGAAAGCCAGTCGCCGGCGGTGACCGAGAGCCGCACGGCGAGAACCGTGCTGATGATCGTGACCTTTGCCTTCCTCGGCATTTTCCTGCTCCTGCCGCTGATCATCGTCTTCAAGGAAGCTTTCGCCAAAGGTATCGAGGCCTACACACAGGCGCTGAGCGAACCGGACACGCGCTCGGCGATCCGCCTGACGCTTCTGGTCGCGGCGATCTCGGTGCCGCTCAATGTGACTTTCGGCATCTCCGCCGCATGGGCGATCGCCAAGTTCGAGTTCAAGGGCAAGGCGTTCCTGACCACACTCATCGACCTGCCCTTTTCGGTCTCGCCGGTCATTTCCGGCCTGGTCTATGTACTTCTGTTCGGCGCGCAAGGCCTGCTCGGCGCCTGGCTCAAGGCGCATGGCATCGTCATCCTGTTTGCCGTGCCGGGCATCGTGCTGGCCACCGTCTTCGTCACCTTCCCCTTCGTCGCCCGCGAATTGATCCCGCTGATGCAGGAACAGGGCAATGGCGACGAGGAGGCTGCCCTGTCGCTCGGGGCCAATGGCTGGCAGGCGTTCTGGTACGTGACGTTGCCCAACGTCAAATGGGGATTGCTCTACGGCGTGCTGCTGTGCAATGCCCGCGCGATGGGTGAGTTCGGCGCCGTCTCGGTCGTGTCGGGCCACATACGCGGGCTGACCAACACCATGCCGCTGCATGTCGAAATCCTTTATAACGAGTACAATGCCGCCGCCGCCTTTGCCGTCGCTTCGCTGCTTGCCGGCCTGGCGCTCGTCACGCTGGTCTTGAAGACACTTCTCGAGATGCGCTACGGCGCCGAGATCGCCGCGACGCGCGGACACTGACAAATGCATGTCGCCCAAAAGTGTGTAGCGGTTTTTGGACAACGACATGCATAAAACAAAGATTTAATGTCGCCCAAAAGTGGGAACCGGTTTTGGGATAACGGCATGCATCAACTACAAAAGGGATTTGCATGGAAGTTCGCGTTGCCAACGTGCGCAAGGAGTTTGAGCGGTTTCCGGCCCTCCGCGACGTTTCGCTCGACATCAAGTCGGGAGAACTGATCGCCCTGCTGGGACCTTCCGGTTCCGGCAAGACGACGCTGCTCAGGCTGATTGCCGGCTTGGAGCGGCCGACCCGCGGAAAGATCTTCTTCGGCGAAGAGGATGCGTCCCAAAAGTCGATTCAGGAGCGCAATGTCGGCTTCGTCTTCCAGCACTACGCGCTGTTTCGCCATATGACGGTCGCCGACAATATCGGCTTCGGACTCAAGGTCCGGCACGGGCCGTCACGCCCGTCGGCGAAGGAAATCCGCCGCCGCGCCTCGGAACTCCTCAACCTCGTTCAGCTTTCCGGTCTGGAAAAACGCTATCCGGCACAGCTTTCGGGCGGCCAGCGCCAGCGCGTGGCGCTGGCCCGCGCCATGGCGATCGAACCGGCCGTGCTTTTGCTCGACGAGCCGTTCGGCGCGCTCGATGCGCAGGTGCGCCGCGAACTGCGCCGCTGGCTGCGCGACATCCACGACGCCACCGGCCACACCACGGTCTTCGTCACCCATGACCAGGAAGAGGCGCTGGAGCTTGCCGACCGCGTCGTGGTGATGAGCCAGGGCCGCATCGAGCAGGTCGGCACCGCCGACGAAATCTACGACACTCCGAACTCGCCCTTCGTCTACGGCTTCATCGGCGAATCGAGTTCGCTTCCGGTCAAGGTCGAGGACGGCCAGGTCTGGATCGCGGACCGGCCGATCGGGCTTTCCGCGCCGCACGCACCGCAAGGCGAAGCGACGCTGTTCTTTCGCCCGCACGACGTCGATCTGGTGGAAGAATGCAACGGCTGCATCGCCGGCACGGTCGCCGCCAGCCGCCGCGTCGCCGGCACCAGGCGGGTCGAGCTCGAAATCGGCGGCGAACGTCAACGGGTCGAGATCGAATTGCCGGTCGACCATCCGGCGGCGCAGAAAACTCGAGTGGCTTTTCGGCCGCGGCGCTGGAAGCTTTTTCCGGCTGCTTGATCCTCTATCAGGCGCTACACCAGCCAGTTCTCGACCTTCAGGCCTTTGATCCGGTTGAAATCCCCGGTGTCGGCGGTCACCAGGGTAGTTCCAAGCGCACGGGCGTGGGCAGCAATAAAAAGGTCATTTTGGCCGATGGTCTGGCCCCTGCCTTCCAGTTCTGCGCGAATCGCGCCGTACTCGGCATCCACCGGCACATCGAGCGGCAAGACGGGAATCTCAGCCAGCAATTCCTCGACCTTCTTGTGCAACTTGGCTGATCTTTTCTTGACGCAACGCCGACGGCATCGGCGCCGCTGCCAAGCTGTCCTGAGACTCTGCTTGAAAGAAAAAACTAGAAATCGCCCACAGCGGGAATATTTCTTCTATCGACAACGTGGAGCGGCCGCTCTGCGTGCCTCGTCGCGCACGATGCCTTGCCGCTATGGTCCGGCATTAAGCTCATGGCATTGGAGCCTGTTTTCATGAAGCGATTTTTGCTTGGCGTCGCCACATTGGCCGGCCTGGTCCTCGCATCCTCCCAAGCCTGGTCGGCCCACAGATTGCTGAACGCCTCTTACGATGTCGGCCGCGAACTGTTTGCGCAGGTCAACAAAGCGTTCGTCGCCGGGCACCCCGGTGTGACCATCGATCAGTCGCATGCCGGAACTTCGGCGCAGGCGCGTGCCATCGCCGAAGGCCTCGGCGCCGACGTCGTCACCTTCAACCAGGTCATCGACATCGACTTCCTGGTCAACAAGGGCCTCATCTCCGCCGACTGGCAGAAGGACTTTCCCGACAACGCCTCGCCTTTCTATTCGCTGCCCTCCTTCTTGGTGCGCGCCGGCAATCCGAAGCACATCAAGGATTGGAACGACCTCGTCCGCGACGACGTCCAGGTGATCTTCCCCAATCCGAAAACCTCCGGCAATGCACGCTACACCTATCTCGCGGCCACCGCCTACGCCAAGGAAGCCTTCAAGGACGACGACGCCAAGGTGAAGGAGTTCGTCACCAAGCTGTTCAACAACGTGCCGGTGTTCGACAGCGGCGGGCGCGCCGCGACCACCACTTTCGTGCAGCGCGAAATCGGCGACGTACTCATCACCTTCGAGTCGGAAACGCGCGGCGTCCGCAAGGAGTATGGCGAGGACAAGTTCGAGCAGGTAACGCCTTCGGTCAGCCTGTTGGCGGAATTTCCGGTGGCGATCGTCGACACCGTTGCAGACGAGCATGGCACGCGCGATCTCGCCAAGACCTATCTCGACTTCCTCTATACGCCGGAGGGCCAGGACATCGCCGCCCGCAACGGCCTGCGGGCCCGGGACGCGGCGGTCGCCGCCAAATACAAGGCTGAGTTTCCCGACGTCCGCCTGCTGACGGTGGAGGACGTCTTCGGCGGCTGGGCCAAGGTCCAGGCCGACCACTTTGCAGCGGGCGGCCTGCTCGACCAGACTTATGGCAGCCGCTGAGGCGATCTTCCAACTTTGACAGAGGCCGGCTTTGCCGGCTTCTTTGCTTTCGCGCCGCGAAAGGTGATTTCTGGCACTTTCCGGGCGCATTCCGTCCAAAACGTTACAAAGAATCAACGCGTTTGTGCCTACCGTGAGAACGGACGGCTTGTTTTCGCGAACGGCTTCGCGTGATCAAACCGTCATGATTTGCACACAAACAGCCGCCAGACGCGGGTGGTTGGGGCTTCATGGGTTGACTCGGGGCATGCTTACCAAAAAAGGCAAATACGGCCTCAAGGCCCTCGTGCATCTGTCGGGCCTGCCGGTCGGCCAGCTCGCATTCGTCAACGACATTGCGGTCGCCAATAACATCCCCAAGAAATTCCTGGATGCCATCCTGGGCGAGTTGCGTAACGCCGGCTTCGTCCAGAGCCGCAAGGGCAAGGAAGGCGGTTACCGCCTTGCCCGGCCGGCTTCCGACATCAAGATCGGCCATGTCGTGCGTGTCCTCGACGGGCCGCTGGCGCCGATCCCCTGCGCCAGCCGCACGCAATACCAGCGCTGCGAGGATTGCGACGAGGCGACCTGCCAGGTTCGGCACATGATGCTGGAGGTCCGGCAGGCGATCGCCGAGGTGCTGGACAACCGCAGCCTCGCGGCCATGCGCGACGCCGACAATGACGATTTCCCGGTCGAACTGACGTCGCAAATCTAGCGCGCGAGCAGGCTCAAGGCAGTCGCGACGGTGTCGGCGGCCGGACGCGTGCCATCCAGGGTTATCGCCGCCTCGTCCGCCGCTGGCGCCTCGAGCGTGGCGAACTGGCTGTCGACCAGGCTTGCCGGCATGAAATGACCCTTGCGATTGCCGACGCGCTGTTTTGCTGTTGCCGGGTCGATCTCCAGGTAAACGAAAACGATATCCGGGCAAAAGCCGCGCAGGCGATCGCGGTAGCTGCGCTTCAGCGCCGAGCAGGCGGCGACCACACCTTGCCCGCTTGCGACCGACGCGGCCATCCGCTGGCCGATCGCGTCGAGCCAGCCCTCGCGCAGCGCGTCGGTAAGCGGCTGGCCGCTCGCCATGCGCGCGACGTTTTCGGGCGGATGCAGCCTGTCACCTTCGATAAAGACGGCGCCCAATGCCGCTGCAAGCGCTTCGCCGACGACCGACTTGCCGCAGCCGGCGACGCCCATCACCACGATGGCGGGTGTCGTCCGAACAGTGCTCGCCGGCTTATATGCCACGTCTTGACCGGTCATGCAGGTCAGCGGCTTGCCGGCGCGCGGCCATAGAGCAGCAGCATGGCTACGATGACGACGCCGTAGATGATCTGCCGTCCCGCCTCCGGCATCTGCATGACAGAGAGAATGGACTGCAAGAGGGTGATCAGGATTACCCCGGCGACGGTGCCGAGATAGGAGCCGCGCCCGCCGAGGATCGAGGTGCCGCCGAGCACCACCGCGGCGATCGACGGCAGCAGATAGGCATCGCCCATCGACTGTGCCGCCTTGGAGGCATAGCCGGCCAACAGCACGCCGCCGAAGGCGGAGAGCCCGCCCGAAACCGCAAAGGCGATCATCACCACGCGCCTTGTATCGATGCCGGAAAGATAGGCGGCACGCTCGCGATTGCCGATGCCGTAGACGGTGCGGCCGAAGCCGGTGCGGGTCAGCACGAACACCATTGCGGCGCCGATCAGCGCCCAGATGAGGACGGCGTTGGGCACGCCAGGAACGGCAAAGCCGGTCGCCAGATAGCGCATCGCACCGGTCGCCGAATCCTGCGGCGAGAAACCGCCCGTGTAGACCACCATCAGCCCCTGCGCGACGGCGTTGGTGGCAAGCGTGATGATCATCGAGGGAATGCGCAGATAGGCGACGCCGATGCCGTTGACGATGCCGATCAGAACACCGCAGAAGATGCCGAACGGAATGGCAAGCGCCACGCCGACGGTACCGTATGCGGCCGCGGCGCAGGCCATCATGGCGCCGGCCGCCACCGACCAGGGCACCGACAGGTCGATCTGGCCGAGCAGGATGACCAGCATCATGCCGGTCGCGATGACGCCGAGAAACGACGCCACCTTGAGCTGCTGCAAAAGGTATTCAGGCGACAGGAAGCTGCGCGAATAGAGGCTGCCGAGGAACAGCAGCAGCACGATACAGGCGAACGCCGTCAGCACCGCCGGGTCGGCGCGGCGGAGGAATTTCGGCATGCGGCCTGCGAGACCACTCACAGTCGTTTCGCTCACAGGAACCACTCCAGCCGGTTGCGGACCCGAAACAGAGCGAACGCGCCGAGGCTGACCGCGATCAGCAGAATGACGCCCTGGAACAGGGGCTGCCAGAGCGGATCGAAATCGAAGACGAACAGCAGGTCGCCGATGGTGCGGAAGGCAAGCGCGCCGAAGATCGCGCCGATGGCGCTGCCCTTGCCCCCGAACAGCGACACGCCGCCAAGCACGACCGCGGCAATCGAAAACAGCGTATAGGCGTTGCCGCTGGCATAGGCCGCATCACCGGTATAGGTGAAGAACGTCAGGAACAGCCCGCCGATCGCGGCAAGCAGACCGGCAAGCGCATAGGCGGCGAACTTTCCACGCCGGATCGGCACGCCGGACATGTAGGCCGCCATCTCCGAGGAGCCGGCTGCATAAGCGGCGCGGCCTAGCACCGAACGGCTGAACGGCACCCAGACGACAAGCACGACCGCCAGCAGCGTCACCAGACTCGCCGGCACAAAACCAAACAGGCGCCCGGTCAGCGCATCGGCGAGCCCTTCATTGACCGAGCCGCCGGGAAACGGCCGAAGCAGCAGCGCGATGCCGAAATAGACCGCGCCGGTGGCGATGGTGGCGACGATCGGCTGCAGGCGTCCATAGATGACGATCGCACCGTTGATTGCCCCGCACAGCAGCCCGGTGCCGAGCACGGCGAGGACGCCGAAGGCGGTCTCGATGCCGGTGCCGACGACCAGCCACGAGGCCAGGCAGTTGGTCAGCGTGAAGATCATACCGACCGAAAGGTCGATGCCGGCGGTGATCACCACCAGCGTTTGCGCCATGGCGACGAAGGCGAGCAGCACGCCCTTGTTCGAGGCCGTTTGTACGACGTTGGCGGTGAAGCCCGCCGGATGGTTCGAGGTGTAGATGACGAACATGACAACGAAGATGCCGAACGCCAGCAGCGTTCCGCGCTGTTCGGCAAGCCAGTAGCGCCAATCCTTCACGCGTCCGCTCCTTGCTTTGGCATCTCTTCGTGAATGTTGAGCGCGCTGGCGATCAGCGCCCGCTCGGTGATTTCGGCGCCGACCAGTTCGCGCTTGACCGCGCCGTCATAGAGCACCAGCACGCGGTCGCAGCAGCCGATCAGCTCGTCATAGTCGGTCGAATAAAACAGGATCGCCGCGCCCTGGTCGGCAAGCTTGCGCATCAACTGGTAAAGCTCCTGCTTGGTGCCGACATCGATGCCGCGCGTCGGATCGTTGAGCAGGATGATGCGCGGCTGCCGCATCAGCCATTTGGCGATGACCACCTTCTGCTGGTTGCCGCCGGACAGTGCGCCGACCGGAATGTCGAGGCCGGCGGTCTTGATCGCCAGGAGACCGACCATATCGTCGATCAGCCGCTGCTCGGCGGCGCGATCGATGATGCCGGCCCTGGACAGCCGGTCGAGGGCGGCAAAGGAGAGGTTTTCGCGCACCGTCATCGGCAGCATCAACCCTTCCGTCTTGCGGTCCTCCGGGATCAACGCCATGCCGATCCGGTCATCGCGCGCCGCGGCCGGACTGGCGATCGCCACCGGCCTGCCGTCGATCAGTATCTGGCCTGACAGGCCGCGCAGCACACCGAAGAAGGCGAGCAGCAATTCGCGCTGGCCCTGGCCGTCGAGGCCGCCAAGCCCGACCACCTCGCCCGCCCCGACCGACAGCGAGACATCGTGCAGCCGATCCGTCCAGGACAGGCTGCGCGCCTCGAGAGCCGGCGTTGCTGCGGCAGCCGCCCGCGCGGGCTTGGGCGGAAAGATGTGGCTGTATTCGCGCCCGATCATCAGTTCGACGACTTCATTGTCGCTCTTGGTGCCGGCCGCGTAGCTGGCGACATTGCGGCCATTGCGGAACACCGTGCACTGGTCGGCCAGCTCGGCGATCTCGTTCATGCGGTGCGAGATGTAGAGCAGCGCCAGCCCTTCCGAACGCAACCGCTTCAACACGGCAAAAACCCTGGCGACGTCAGCCGCGGTCAGCGCCGAGGTCGCCTCGTCGAGGATCAGGATGCGCGGCTTGCGCGCCAGTGCCTTGGCGATCTCGACCATCTGCCTTCTTGAAAGAGGAAGATCCTTGACCAGCGCCAGCGGATGGATATCGGAAGCGCCGGCGCGAGCCAGGGCTTCTTCGGCGATGCGGCGCTGCGCCTTGCGGTCGATCATGCCGAAACGCTTCGGCGGATCGGAAATGACGATGTTGTCGGCGACGCTGAGTTCGGGGACGAGCGACAGTTCCTGGAAGATGCAGACGATGCCGGCCTGGTTGGCAGCGGCCGGCGAAGCGAAGGTAACTTCGCTTCCGTCCAGCATCATGCGGCCCTCGTCGGGCGCAACGACCCCCGCCATGACCTTGATCAGCGTCGATTTGCCGGCGCCGTTCTCGCCGAGAATGGCGTGGATGCTGCCTGGAGTGACCGACAGTTCGGCCTTCTCCAGCGCCCGCACGCCGCCATAGCGCTTGGATATGCCTTCCATGCGGAAGAGCGGAACCGCACCGTCCATCGGCCCTCCCCAGGCGCTTGGCAATCAGGATGTCGAGCGCCGACGCCGCGGGATTCCCGCGGCGTCGGGCTGTCGGAGTTTACTGGTTTTCCTTGCTCTGGCCCATGATTTCCTGCGCCGTGAAATTGATGCCGCAGGTCGGGAAGGAATTGCCGACGAAGAAATTGTCGGACTGATCGGGGAAGAAATCCTGGCCTGCCTTGAAGTTCGGATCCTCGACGATCGCCAGCGGCAGCTTGACCGCTTGCGGCACGACCTGGCCTTCAAGTGCTGCAATCGCCGTCTTGATGGCAACCGCGACCTGAGCCGGGCCGGTGCCGGCCGACGAGCATTTCAGGCCGTCAGCGGCGAACTTGGCGCAGAATTTGCGGAAGCCGTTCTCCGTCTCGCCGCCGAACGGCACGAACGGATGCTTGGCATCGATCATCGCCTGCACGATGCCGGTATCGCCGCCCTGTCCGGTAATGCCGTCGAAGGGGCCGTTGGTGGCAATGGCATCGGCCGTAGCCTTTTGAGCAACGCCGTCATCCCACTTGCCGACGACCTCGGTGACATCCCATTTCTTGCCGGAAGCGTCGAGAACCTCGTGGATGCCGTTATGGCGATCGGTGTCGACGGACGTGCCGGCGACGCCGCGCACTTCCAGCACCTTGCCGCCGTTCGGCACGTGCTTGACCAGCCAGTTGGCCCACAATTCGCCAAGGCCTTTCTGGTCGACATTGACGTTGATGGCATCCTTGGTGTCGAGGATGTTGTCGAAGGCGACCAGCACCACGCCGGCTTCCTTGGCCCGCTTGATGACAGGACCGAATGCGGTCGGGTTCTGGGCGTTGACGACAATCGCGTCATAGCCGGAATCGATGAAATTGTTGATTGCCGAAATCTGGGCCGGCACGTCCTCGCCGGTCGAGACCACCTTGAATTCCTTGAGCTTGGCCGCGACCTCCGGCTGCGCTGCATAGGCCTTTGCCGTCTGCACCATCTGGATGCGCCATGTGTTGGCGATATAGCCGTTGGCCAGAGCGATGCGGTACGGGCCGTCTTTCTTGGGGAACTTGAAGAACTGCGTATCGGCCGACCAGGGCGCGAAGCAGTCAGGCTCGGCCGATGGCCCCTTGACGATTTCAGGATCGGCGATCGCCGACGAGCTCAGCATGACGAAAGCAGTGGCGGCAACGATTCCGCCAACGAGTGACTTGATCATCGATATTCCTCCCAGTTGCAGTTTGTTTGTTGTTACGCCGATGAATTTGCGCGTTTCCGGCCCGGCACCTCCCGCCGTATCCGTCGCGCGTTCAGGTGGCCGAATGCCGACCCGATCCCCTCCTTTGCTGCCCGGCTAGTCCCGCAAAAACTATCATATTATACATAATAAACAAGCATGAGCTGTCGCTTATGTATAATAAACAGCCTCCCATCGTCGGGGCGAAGTACCGCCCGGCGATAACTGGTAGCGCTACCATGACGTAGTGTAAAGCGCCATTGCGTCGAAGCTCGTTTCAGCGCGCCGTGCTCTCACGTCGCTTGAGTTCGAAGCCTAGGTCGACGACCCGCTGCTCTGGCCTGTTGCCTTCGATCGCCGCAAGCGCCATGGCGACCGCCCGCCGGCCGATCTCGTAACGGTAGGTCCGAACGCTGGTGACCGACGGAAAGGCCACCTCCATCATGTCGAGATCGTTGAAGCCAACGATGCCGATCGTCTTCGGCACGGCGATCGAAGCGCGGTGGCATTCGAACAGCACGCCAAGGGCGATATCGTCATTGTTACAGAACACCCCATCGAGGCTCGGCACCTTGGCCAGCGCGTCGCGGAACAATTCGCGGCCGAGGGTGACGCTGGAGGGCACCGGCGTCGTGGTGGTGAGCCTCGGATCGAACAGGCCGGCCGCCTCCATCGCCGCGCGATAGCCGGCAAGCCGCCGCTGAGAACGCGGATCCATGCGCGCACCGATGAAGCCGATCCGGCGATAGCCTGCCTCGATCAGATGTTCGGCCGCCGCCTTGCCGCCCTCGAAATGCGAGAAGCCGACCATCATGTCGACCGGATCGGGCCCGGTCTCCATCACCTGCACCACCGGACAGCCTGCCGTTTCCAGCAGTTTTCGCGAGGCCGGCGTCTGGTCGATGCCGGCCACGATCAGCGCCGCCGGGCGTTGCGGGCCAAACACCTGCAGCAGCCGCTCTTCCTCGAGGCCGGAATAGTGGGTGTTGCCTAGCTGAATCCGGAAAGGGCCGTCCGACAGGCTGTCGTAGATGCCGCGCACCACTTCGGCAAAGACGTTGTTGGTAAGCGACGGCACCAGAACGCCAAAGACCTCGGCGCGCGCCGAAGCCAGCGCCCGCGCATTCGGGTCGGGCATATAGCCGAGCTCGTTCACGGCCGACTCGATCTGGCGGCGCAGATCTTCCGAGACACGCCCCGGCTCACGCAGGGCGCGCGATACGGTAATGGCGCCGACGCCGGCCTTGCGGGCGACATCGGCGATGGTCGGGCGGCCGCCGCCGCGGCGCGAGCGCGGCTTGATCACCGTACTCGTCCGGACGCCGGGCAACCGCCCACACGCGACCGTGAAACGATGTTCAGCGTTTTTGAAACTGCTGCCATGCCAAACTGGCCCGTTGCCACACCTTGTCTGGCGTCGCGCAGCCTTCGGCTGTTGTCAAGCGACGGCCGGAGAGACTGTATCCGTACTGCTGTGCCTCAGGCCGCCACAGCAGCGCTGCGCCGGGCCTTCCACAGCAGCAGCACCATGGCCAAAATATTCAGCAGGTTCCAGGCAATGCCGTTGAGGAACGCGGCGGCATAGGAGCCGGTCAGATCGTAGATCCAGCCCGACATCCAGCCGCCGATCGCCATGCCGAAGATGGTCGCCATCATGACGATGCCGACGCGCTGGCCAGCCTCCTTGGCTGGCATATATTCGCGCACGATGATCGCATAACAGGGCACGATGCCGCCTTGCGACAGGCCGAAGACCAGCGAGACGACATAAAGCGAGGCAAGCCCGTCGAACGGGATATAGAACAACAGCGACAGGCATTGCAGCACCGAGCCGATCAGCAGGGTTTTCACGCCGCCGATGCGATCGGCAAGGAAACCCGAGCCAAGCCGGCTGACGACGCCTGCCGCCAGCATGATCGACAGCATATCGGCGCCATGCGCCACGCCGTAGCCGAGATCCATGCAATAGGCGACGATATGGACTTGCGGCATCGACATCGCCACGCAGCAGCCGAGCCCGGCCACGATGAGCAGCGCCTGCAAGGCCGCCGGCGACAGGGAGATCGGCTGGACCACGCGGCTGCCCGGCGATCCCGGAGCCGCCTGGGGCGGTGCGCCGCGCCGGAGCAGCAGGATCAAGGGCACCATGGTGACCAGGCAGACGACGCCGATCGCGGCATAGGTGAAGCGCCAGCCTTCGGTCTGCATGACATAGGGCATCGCCGTCGGCCAGATCGCTCCGGCGAGATAGTTGCCGGACGCGGCAGCCGTCACCGCGACGCCGCGGCGACGGTTAAACCAATGCGAGATATCGGCGATCAAAGGGCCGAAGATCGCCGACGAGCCGACGCCGATCAACAGGCCCTGGACGAGGGTGAACTGCAGGATCGAACTGGTCAACGACGCCAGCATGAAGCCGGCGCCAAGTGTAATCGCGGCAATCAGCGCCGGGATCCAATACCCCATGCGGTCGATGGCGCGGCCGAACAGCACATTGCCGGCGGCAAAGCCGACCATGGTCGCGGTGTAGGGCATCGAGGCAGCGGCGCGATCGACGCCGAATTCTGCCTGCACGGCAGGCAGCACCACGACCACCGCCCACATGCCGACCCCGCCGATCGTTGCCAGCAGCATCGAGACGCCGAGCCGTATCCAGGCATAGGCACTGTCGATGCCGGAACTTCCTGCCTGGCTTGAGACGATTGGGGTCAAGAGCGTTTCCTGTCCGCGGTTCTTAATCGGCGGTTCTGACCACTATCGGCGCATTCGCATCGCCGAGCAGCGCCACGACAGGCAAATCCGTGGCTCCAGCGATTCGGGCCGAAGTGGAACAGGGGTGCGCCATAAGGCGTTTTCCGGCAACGACCTAGTGGAAGGAGTTTGCCATGACCGCGCAACGGAAATGGTCCGCCGACGTCACCGAGCACAGTGACGCGCTGGACCTCGAGGAACACATCTTCGAATCCCACGATCCCAAGAAGATCGCCGCCTCGTTGAAGCGATCGGCCGAGCACAGCGACCGACGCAAGGCAGGGCCGTTTCAATCCGCCATGTCGATGCTGAATTTCTACATCAACCGCGCCGGCAAGAACCTGCCGGCGGCGCAGAAGAAAGTGCTGGAGGACGCCAAAGACGAGCTGCGCGCCCTTTTTGGCCGCCCAAAGGAAGATTAGGGTCGGTCTCCATTAATTGGTTCTGCCAAATTCGGCTGAACTGGACCTAGTGACAGGGCCTCTTTGTCGCCAGTTTGCAGGCTCGGCTTGTCTTCCCAAGCCCGCAAAAGCCTAGCGTCATGACGGTCAAGATCGGCATCAATCCCATCACCTGGAGCAATGACGACGTTCCGGCGCTTGGCGGGGATACGTCCTTGGAGACCTGCCTGTCGGAAACGGCGCTGGCCGGCTACCGCGGCACCGAACTCGGCGGCAAATTTCCGCGCCAGGCTGAAGTGCTTGGGCCGCTCCTGTCTTCCTATGACCTGGAACTCGTCTCCGGCTGGTATGATGGCCGCATTCTCGACCGCACGGTCGGCGAGGAATTCGCGGCGATCACCCCGCATCTTCAGCTGTTGCGCGACCTTGGCGCCAGGATCGTCGTCTACGCCGACACCTCGCGCGGTCGCCATGACGGCATTTTCGCACCGATCTCCGAGCGTCCGCGCCTCGCCGACAGGGACTGGCCGTCCTATGGCAAGAAACTGACCGCCCTCGCCGACCGCATGGCTGCATTCGGGGTCGGCATGGCCTTCCACCACCACATGGGCACCATCGTCGAGACGGACGATGAAGTCGACAGGCTGATGGCGGCGACGGGCCGAAGCGTCGGCCTTTTGTTCGATACCGGCCACTGCCTGTTTTCGGGCGGCGACCCGCAATCGCTGCTGCAACGGCATCTCGACCGTATCGTGCATTTCCATTGCAAGGACGTTCGCAGGGCGGTGCTGGAACGGGCACGCCGCGAGGACATGAGCTTCATGGCGGCGGTAATGGACGGCATTTTTACCGTGCCCGGCGACGGCTCGGTCGATTTCCTGTCATTGCTGAAACCCCTCGCTGCGCGCGGCTATGAAGGCTGGCTCGTTGTCGAAGCCGAGCAGGATCCGGCCAAGGCGCATCCGCTGACCTATGCCAGCAAAGGCTATTTCTCGCTGCTCGCCACCGCCCGCGAGGCCGGCTTCGAAGTGGCGACTCGGAAGGCAGGCTGACCGGCCCGCATTGCGAGCCGGAGGAACATAATGGGCGCGCGCCTCGATGGGGTTAGCGACGCGAAAGCGCCCGGCGATCCGCGCCGCCTTGCTCCCTGCGCGGCGCGGATCGCAGAATCCCGGCTCTGGATTAAAACCCCGACTTTCAAGCTTGAGGCCGGCCGGAAGCCGTGCCTTGATGCAACCGAGGAGGAGCGACATGGCTTTCGAAGCTGCGCTTGGCATGGAACGGCTTTGCACCATCCGGGAGATTGCCGAGAAGGCGGAACTTGGCGCCGCCACCGTGCATCGCGCGCTGAAGAACAGCCGCGAGATCCGCCCCGAAACCAGGCGACTGGTGCTCGACACTGTCTGCCGGCTCAACGAGGAAAAGATCGCCCGCGCCGCCCGGTCCGTCGGGGGATAGTGCCGTGGCCGACCACATGCGCCTTTCCCTCGACATCATGTCGGTCGACCGTGCTTCGGAAGAACCGATGCATCGTCAGATCTACGGCGCCTTGCGACGCTTCATCCTTGACGGCCAGATCCCGCAGAACACGCTGCTGCCGTCGACGCGCTCGCTGGCCGAAGATCTGAAGGTCGGGCGCAACACGGTCATCGCCGCCTATGACCAGCTCCTTGCCGAAGGTTTTATCGAGGCGCGTGCCGGATCGGGCACCTGGGTGGCGCCGATCCAGCAGAACCGCCCCTTGGCATCCCTGCGCGCCGGACTGGCAGCGCCGCAAAAGCTGTCGCGGCGCGGTCAGACCATCGTCAACGGCCCGCAACCGCCGCGTAATGCCGGCGTCATCAATTTCCATCCGGGCGTGCCTGAAACGGCATCGTTTCCGTTCACCATCTGGTCAAGCCTTCTGGTGCGCAATGCACGCAGCCGCGACGAGAGCCTGCTTGGTTATCTCTCCTTTGCCGGCCACCCCGGCCTGCGTCAGGCCATTGCCTCGACCATCGGCCTGTCGCGCGGCATCAGCTGCACCGCCGACCAGGTGATCATCGTCACCGGTGCGCAAGCAGCACTCGATCTCGTCTCGCGCGTGCTGATGGACGAAGGCGACCATGTCTGGATGGAGGAGCCCGGCTATCTCGGCGCCAAGAGCGCCTTTCTCGCCAGCGGCGCCAGGCTGGCACCGTTGAAGGTCGACCGGCGCGGCTGGCATCTTGCCGATCCGGAGCTGCCGCCGCCGCGGCTGATCTATGTGACGCCATCCTGCCAGTGGCCGTTCGGCACCATCATGCGCATCGAGGAGCGATTGCAGTTGCTCGACATCGCCGAACGCAACGGCGCCTGGATCGTCGAGGATGACTATGACGGCGAATACCGGTTCCGCGGCCGGCCGGTGCCGGCGCTGCGCGGGCTCGATCATGCCGACCGCGTCGTCTATATCGGCAGCTTCGGCAAGACGCTGATCCCGGCGCTGCGCATCGGTTATCTGATCGTGCCGCGCGAATTGTCGGTGCCCTTCGACCGGGCGGTGAGCATCACCGGTCAGTTCGCGCCGCTGATCCTGCAGGCAACGGTCAACGACTTCATCACCCAGGGCTATTTCGCCACGCATCTCAAACGCATGCGCCGGCTCTATGCGCGCCGGCAGGCGAACTTCGTCAAGCTATGCCAGGAGCATCTGGCCGAATGGCTGACCGTCACGGAAAACGATTCCGGCATGCAGCTGCTGGCGAGCTTCGTCAGGCCCTATAAGGACAGCGACGTGGTTGCCGCGGCCGTCAAGGAAGGGCTCGACGTCCAGGGCATCTCGATCAACTACCATTCCACAGAACCCGAGCACGGCCTGTTGCTCGGCTATGCAGCGATGGACGAACGCCAGATCCTGCGCGCCGTGCTGGCGCTGCGCGCCGCGTTTCTAAGATTGGACAGAAGCTAGAGCCGGCTCTCCATCTCGTTCACCGCGGGGTTGAGTCAATCGCCCGCAGTGATTAGGAAGATGGGGCGTCGGTCCTTGTTTTTCGGCGTTCGCGCAAAGCGCGCTTCCCAAGGCCGAACCACCCCGAAAACCAGAAGCATGCCCACCGCCGGTACGGCGGGCACGCATTCATCTGAACCATGAGGATTGCCATGAGAACCGCATCCTGTGCCTGTGGGCAACTGAGGATCTCCTGTAACGGAGAGCCGCAGCTGGTCGCACAGTGCCACTGCCTCGACTGCCAGAAACGGACCGGCAGCACATACGGCGTCGCCGCCTTCTTTGCGCGCGACAAGGTAGAAGCCGAAGGCGACGCCAGTACCTACAGGCGATCGGCTCGGAGCGGCCATCACGTCATTTTCCATTTCTGCCCGGGCTGCGGCTCGAGCGTCTTCTGGGAGCCCGAGCGAAAGCCTGAATGGATCGCCGTCGCGGTCGGCTGCTTCGCCGATCCCGCCTTTCCGGCCCCGGCGCATGTTGGGTGGGAAGAACGGCGTCATCCCTGGGTTTCCGGTTAGCGACGCCAACCCGCCAGGGCAGCGCTTTATCTTACTGGTTGATCTCGGGTTCAACGAGCTTCGCCAGATTTCGCAGCGACTCCTGCCAGCCGAGATAGCAGGCCTCAACCGGGATGGCGTCTGGAATACCTGCCTGCGTGATATTCACTTCGGTTCCGACCGACACTTTCTTCAATGTCACGGTCACCTCGATCTCGCCGGCCAGGTTGGGGTCGTCGAAGCGGTCGGTGTAGCGCAGCTGCTCATTGGGGACGAGCTCGACATATTCGCCGCCGAACGAGTGGCTGTCGCCGGTGGTGAAGTTGCGGAAGGACATTTTGAACGTACCGCCGACTTTCGCCTCGAAGTGATGAACCGTGCAGGTGAAGCCGTTCGGCGGAAGCCATTTCGCAAGTGCATCTGCTTCGAGGAACGCGCGGTAGACTTTCTCCGGGCTTGTTGTCAGAACGCGGTGCAGCCGTACGGTGCCGGGCATATCGTTAATCCTCCGTGTTGGTGATCGATGCCCCCTAGGACGAGCGGAGCCCGGCCTATCCGACACGGGCCTGCGGATTTTTTGGCGACCGGTAATGCCGGCCGGAATCCTCGCCCGGCCGCCGGACAAGGAACTCGACCGCAGGGTAGCAAACCGCGCCGGATCTGGTCTAGTTCACACTGTCGAACTTCCGCAGATCAACCGGTGCCGCCTTGCGCAATTCGATATCATCGAGCGAAGCATTCTCCAGCGCCACCCGCACCGCCGCGTCGATGTTGTGGATCATGTCCTGAATGTCGGCATCGCTGTGCGCCGGGTTCATGGCGACCATCACGGTACGGTTGAGGATGTCGAGCGAGCGCTTGCCGAGGTCGTCGGGATAATCCAGCCGCAGGCCCTGGTTCTCGGGCAGTGCGTAAGGATTGAGCGCCGGATGATGCGCGCCTTCATGCATCAGCACCTGGTCCCACTGGGTGAAATTGTGACGGCCGGTCTTGCCGGCAACGACGCTCGGAATGGTCTTCGAAAAAGTCTGCGCCGCCTGCTCGCTCGGCAGCAGGTACATCACCTGTGCGGCACAATCGTCGTCCGCGCTGTTCATCGGCGACGGTGTCAGCCCAAGATTGTCGAGATGGCGGGTGCCGGCCAGCACCTTCTTTTTCTCGGCCCGCATCGCCTCGATGATGCCGTCCAGCCGGTCGAGTTGGACGTTGAGCATCGCCCCCATCAGTTCGGAAGCACGCGCGCCGATGCCGGCGAAGGGTTTGATGCTGTCGCTTCTGCCCTGCCAATAGAAATGGCAAGGGTCGATGGCGCAGCGCGCCCGCTCCGCCACTTTCGGATCGCTGGTGGCGATGCCGCCGCCCTCACCCGAGGTCATGTTCTTGAAATAGTTGAAGGAATAGGCGCCGGCATGGCCGATCGAGCCGAGCTTGCGGCCCTCATAGCCGCCGCCGATGCCTTGGCAGACATCCTCCAGCACCAGCAAGCCGCGCTTGGCAGCAATGTCCATGATCGCATTCATGTTGCAGGCCGCGCCCCACATATGCACCGGGATGATCGCCCTGGTGCGCGGCCCGATGGCGTCGCGCAAAGCGATGGGATCGATGGTCAGGCTCTCGTCGATATCGACGATGACGGGAATGGCCCCGACCGACAGCACCGCGGTCGCTGTCGCCATATAGGTGTGCGCGGGAACCAGCACTTCGTCCCCCGGGCCGATGCCGAGCCCGATCAGGCCGGCGGCGAGCCCATAGGTGCCGCTGGCGGCCAGTGCGAAATGCTCGACGCCAAGATGCTGCGCATAGCGGGCCTCGAAGCGGTCGCATTCGCTGTCCTTGCCGTAACGAAACAGCGCGCCCGAGCGGATCACCCTGGCAATGGCTTCGATTTCCTCTTCGCCGGCGGTGTACATGACAGGCCTCCAAGGCTCTTGATAATGTGGTCGCTTGATGGTGTGGACAGCTGTAGGCTTGTCGGCACAGTTTGAAAGAACCACTCCGCCGCTATTCGACCAAGCCATCTGCGCCCGGAAGACGGTTCCTATGACTGGTTTTGAACCGTGATTGGGGAAATCGGTAGCTAAGTGTCTCAGCCGGCAGGCAAATCGTACCCATCCGAATTCGCCAAAGTGGCCCTGTCGGAAACCCAACTTTCGGCGTTCCATTCCGGCCAGTTGGGCAAACGGTTGGTTCCATGAAATACGGGACACACTTTGGAAGACCCTCGAAACCGGCGCGCCGGCGGGAAGGCGGCCGGTCGTGAACGCCGCCGGCTCCAGCAAACGGATCGTGCTCCACGAGGACGATGTCGGCATGTGCCACGGCGCCAACAGCGCCTTCCTCGAATTGAGCGGGCTGGGTGTCTGCAGTTCCGGCGCGGTGATGGTGCCATGCCCGTGGTTCCTCGAAATGGCCGAGAGCGCCGTCGCCAAACCTGCCCTTGACCTTGGCGTTCACCTGACGCTGAACAGCGAGAAGCAGCATTACAAATGGCGGCCGTTGACCGCGCCGTCGCGGGCGGCCGGCCTGACCGACGAGTTCGGCTTCTTCTGGCCCGACGTGGCGACCACGCGCCGCAAGGCGGTGCCGCAGGCGGTCGAGGCCGAGCTTCGCGCCCAGATCGACACCGCCTATCGCGCCGGCATCGACGTCACCCATCTCGACGCGCATATGGGCGCGGCATTGTCGCCGGAATTTTGCGACATCTACATCAAGCTCGGGCTCGAATATCAGCTGCCCGTGCTGTTGACCAAGACCCTGTCCGCCTATTCCCCCAACGACAATCTGGTCGGCGTCACCGAGGAGGCGTTCCAGCGCGGCGTGGCGCTGGCCCGTGCCGGCGGCTTTGCCATTTTCGACGCCGCCATCCAGACGACCTGGGGCCGGCCGCGTTCCAGGCCGATCGAGCCGGCTTACAAAGCGCTCATCGAGGGTGTGCGCGAGGGCCTGACCTTCTTTTGCCTGCATTGCAACGCGCCCGGTGAACTCGAGCTGATCGAGCCGCGCTCCGCCTATATCCGCACCGAAGAGTACGAGCTGTTCCGCGACCAGGGCTTTCGCGACTGGCTCGCCGCACAGCCGATCGACGTCATCGGCATGAAGCCGTTGCGCGAGGAGCTTCGCGCCGCACTCTCGGCCGGGCGATTATCAACGACAGCCCGCGGCAACACCGCGGGCGAACAGCGATTGGCGTCGGCAAAGGCCCGCAAAGCGGCCACCCGATCCGCGACGTGAGCCGATCGTCGCGGCCGGAAAACGGCGCCAGAGGGATTGGAACTGCAACGACAAATGGGAGAATAAGATGAAAACTCTTCTGAAAGTGGCATTGGGCGCCTTCGTCTCGGCGGGCCTGATGACAGGCATTGCGCATGCCGCGGGGCTCAAGGATCCGAAGGACGTGCGCATCACCTTCGTGGTGCATGGGTCGGCGTCCGATCCCTATTGGTCGGTGGTCAAGCGCGGCGTCGATGACGCGGCCGCCCTTACCGGCGCCAAGGTCGAATATTACGCGCCGCAGGTCTTCGACGTGGTCGAGCAGGCCCGGCTTCTCGACGCCGCCATCGCCACCAAGCCGGACGGTATCGCCGTCTCCATCGCCGACGCCAATGCGCTCGGCAAATCGGTCAAATCCGGGCTTGCCGCCAATATTCCCATGGTGGTTCTGGATTCCGGCGAAAAGGAAGGCGCCGAGCTCGGCACTACGCTCTATGTCGGCACCGTTTCCGAATATGATTCCGGCAAGAAGGCCGGCGAGCGGCTGGCCAAGGAAGGCACGCTCAAGGTCGTCTGCATCAACCACGAGGTCGGCAATGTCAGCCTCGACCAGCGCTGCCAGGGCCTCAATGACGGGCTGAAGCCCTCCGGCGGCGGCACCGAGGTTCTGGCCGTGGCGCCCGATCCCGCAGACATCCAGCGCCGCACGGAAGCCTATCTGTCGGCGCATCCCGACACGCAGGCCGTCTTTGCGCTCGGCGCCACCGCCGCCAACCCGCTGATCCCGATGTTCCGCGACAAGGAACTGTTCGGCAAGCTCAAGCTCTACACATTCGACATCAGCCCGGAGGTTCTCGACTCTGTCGTCGCCGGCGAAATGGGCTTCGGCATGGACGCCCAGCAATATCTGATGGGCTATCTGCCGGTGATCTATCTGGTCGAGCAGGCAACGCACGGCTTCTGGCCGCAGAACAACGCCTATACCGGACCGCTGTTCATAGACTCACCGGAAAAAGCCAAGGCGATCCTGGCGCTCGCCAAAGAGGGCATCCGCTAGGCAAGCGCTCCGACGGAACGGGAGAATGCGCCAAGCGCTCTCCCGATCCGTTCGAAGATTGCGAATTGAGCGATTGGAGAGCCTAATGGCGGTCGTGGAAGACAAGGCGATACCTCCGGGCGAACTGAAGGCGACCGACCGCTTCGGCATGACGTCGAAGCGGGCCGCCGGCGCCGACGAGCGGCTGGCCAGCACCGGCAAGCTGACCCAGTGGCTGCGCCGGCCGGAAGCCGGTGCCGCCGGTGGGCTGCTTGCGACGATCATCATCTTTGCGCTGCTGCCGGGCGCGGCAAACCTCTATTCGCTGCAGGGATCGATGACATTCCTGACGCTGTCGGCGGAGCTCGGCATCGTCGCCACCGCGGCAGCACTCCTCATCATCGCCGGCGAGTTCGATCTTTCGGTCGGCTCCATGGTCGGCTTTGCCGGTGTCGTCATCGGGCTGACGGTGAAGTACTGGGGCCTGCCGCTATGGGGTGGCATCGCCTGTGCCTTCGCCGTTGCCATCCTCACCGGCTATCTCAACGGCCTGATCGTGGTGAAGACGCGCCTGCCCTCCTTCATCGTCACGCTCGCCACGCTCTATATCCTGCGCGGACTGTCGATCGGCATCACCCGCGCCGTCACCGGCCGCACCCAGATCCCCTACATACTCGAAGGCGCACCGGACCCGGCGACGGCCGGCATTTTCAACGGCCATCTGCTCACCAGCCTGTTCCGCTGGATGGGCGCGCAAGGCTGGATCGCCACCCGCAGCGACGGCATTCCCTTCGTCGCCGGCATTCCGATGTCGATCGTCTGGTGGCTCGGCCTGACGGCGCTGGCCGGCTACGTGCTCACCCAGACGAAATACGGCAACTGGATCTTCGCCACCGGCGGCGACCTGATCGCAGCCCGCAACGTCGGCGTGCCGGTCGATCGCGTAAAGATCAGCCTGTTCGTCTACACCGCTTGCGCGGCGACACTGCTTGCCACCATCCAGGTGATGGAGGCGGGCTCCGCCGACACCACGCGCGGCCTGCTCAAGGAATTCGAGGCGATCATCGCCGCCGTCATCGGCGGCGTGCTGCTCACAGGCGGTTACGGCACCGTCTATGGCGTGCTGTTCGGCGCGCTGATCTTCGGGCTGGTGCAGATGGGTATCTTCTACACCGGCATCGACACCGACTGGTTCAAGGTCTTCCTCGGCATCGTCATCCTGATGGCCGTGCTGGTCAACAACTACATCAGGCTGAAGGCGCTCGGCCGCGGAGGTGGCAAATGACCGAACCGGCCCAAATGACCGAACCGGCAATGGAACTGCGCGGCGTCAGCGTCAATTTCGGCTCGGTGCGCGCCCTCCAGGACATCGACATCAAGGTCTATCCGGGCGAGGTCCACTGCCTGCTCGGCGATAACGGCGCCGGCAAGTCGACGCTGATCAAGGTTTTGTCCGGCGTCTATCGGCCGAGCAAGGGCGAAATCCTGGTCGACGGCAAGCCGGTCACCTTCCGCAGCCCGCGCGACGCGCAGGAGCTCGGCGTGGCAACGGTGTTCCAGGACCTCGGCATGATCTCGCTGATGTCGATCACCCGTAACTTCTTCCTCGGCCGCGAGCCGACCAAAAGCAGCCTGCCCTTCTCGCGCATCGACAAAGAGCGCGCCAACACCATCGCCAGGCAGGCGATGGCCGATATCGGCATCGACGTGCGCGATCCGACGCAGGCCGTCGGCACGCTGTCGGGCGGCGAGCGCCAGTCGGTGGCGATCGCCCGCGCCGTGCATTTTGGCGCGCGCGTGCTGATCCTCGACGAGCCGACCTCGGCACTCGGCGTCCACCAGGCGGCGATGGTGCTGAAATTCATCATCGAAGCGCGCATGCGGGGCCTGGCCGTCATCTTCATCAGCCACAACATCCACCATGCCTATCCGGTCGGCGACACCTTCACGCTGCTCAACCGCGGCCGCAATCGCGGCACCTACGCCAAGTCCGAGATCTCACGCGACGAGGTCATCTCGATCATGTCGGGCGGCGAGGATCTGAAGGCGGTCGAGGCGGAGATTGCCGGCCTGCTCGCCCAGATCGGCAACCGGCCGCCTGCGGCGCCTTGAGCTGACAATCGGACATTGCGGGGAATGATCCAATGAGCAGGATACGCGTCGGGGTCGTCGGCGCCGGCATGATCTCGCAGGTCGAGCATATCCCCAATCTGCTGCGCCTCGGTGAATTGTTCGAGCTGGTCGGCGTCGCCGATCCCTCCAGGATTTCGCGGCAGTTCGTCACCGACACCCATGGCATTGCCAATTTCGAAACGATCGACCAGCTCTTCGACCAACGCCTCGACGCGGTGGTGATCGGCTCGCCGGACCCGCTACATCACGAACAGGTGCTGGCGACGCTGGCGCGGGGCCTGCATGTCTTTTGCGAAAAGCCGCTCTGCTATTCGCTGGCGGAAATCGCCGAGATCGTCGCCGCGCGCGATGCCGCCAGGAAAATCATGCAAGTCGGCTATATGAAGCGCTTCGATCCGAGCTACCGGCTGGCGCTCGCTTCGCTGCCTGGAACATCAAGCACGCTGCGCGCGGTCTCGGTGGAAGTGAACGATCCCGACGCCTGGCCGTTCATCGCCCATCAGCCCTACAGGCGCGGTACCGATATCCCAAAAGACATGATCGCCGCTGTCGCGGCCAAGCAGAAGCGCCAGGTCGAAGACGCCATCGGTGTTCCCGGGACCGACCTCGCTTTCCGTGGATTTACCGGTGCTTACAGCTCGGCCTTGATTCACGACGTCAATGCCGTCCACGGCCTGCTCGACGCGCTCGGCGTGCCGGACGGCGAGGTCGTCGGCGCGCAGATCTTTGCCAATGGCGACGGCGGCCAGGGCGCCGTCAAGCTGCTGGATGGGCAGGCGCTGTGGACCATGACCCACCTCACCGTGCCCAAGCTCGCCGACTACAAGGAGCGGATCACGCTGTTCTTCGACGATGCCAGCCTCGAGCTCGAATTCCCCTCGCCCTGGCTCAACCATCATCCGACCCGGCTGACGGTGACGACCTCGGACGGTCACACGCTGTCGAAGAAAGATTTGCGTGCCGGTTACGCCGAAGCCTTCGTCGAAGAGATGCGTGGCTTCTGGGCAGCGATCGTCAATGGCGATGCGGTCGTCAACCCAGCCGAACACGCCGCCCGCGACCAGGCGCTGCTGATCGGGCTGACCCGGCGGCATCTCGCGACCGCACCCTTCGACTGAGCACTCCACCTGTAGCCGAACGGCGCTATCTGGACTTGATGACGCTGTCGGTATTGGCCAGCAGCTTGCGCACCGCATTGCGCGCCGCGTCCGGCCGCTGCAGACGGATGCTCTTCTCGATTGCCTCATGCAGCCTCTGCGCATGCTGCAAATCGTCGAGTTCCCGCGTGGTATAAGCAAATAGATGATCGAATGCTGATTCGATCAGCACGCCGAGCGGCACCAGCAGGTCGTTGCCCGAGGCCCGCAGGATGGCGAGATGAAAACGCGTGTCGGCGCGCGTGCGCTCCTGCAGGTTGGTCGCCTCGCCCATCTCGCGGCAGGCCTGGCTGATCTCGGCCATCTGCTCGTCGGTGCGCCGCATGGCGGCAAAAGCGCTGGCCTCCGGCTCGATGATGTGGCGGAACTCCTGCACCGTCCGGAGGAACACCTCGCGGTCCGGCGAGGTCGCATACCAGGCCAGCACGTCGCGATCGAGCAGGTTCCAGCGTTCCTTCGGCTCGACCCAGCTGCCGATTTTGGGACGTGACGACAGCAAGCTCTTCGCCATCAGCATTTTTATGGCTTCGCGCACCGCCGAGCGGCTGACGTCGAAGGTCTCGGACCATTTGGCTTCGTTGGGCAGGATGGTTCCCGGCGGATAATCNCGCCGAGCGGCTGACGTCGAAGGTCTCGGACCATTTGGCTTCGTTGGGCAGGATGGTTCCCGGCGGATAATCGCCGCGCACGATCCTCAGCCCGATTTCGTTGGCGAGCGACGCATGCACGCTCGAGCCCGGCATGCGCGCCGCATCGGCCCGGCGGATACCGCTCGTGCGTTCGGCGAACGCCTCGGCCGCTGTCTTTCCCTTATTCGGCTTCGCGTCCTGCATGGCTCCACAAAGTCCGGATTTGGAGGCGTGTCAAGGAGATGAAATCGCCGGCAATATCTCAGCTTGATTTTCCGCATCCGTCGCCTCGCCGACACCGCGCTTTGCCGAGCCTTCACGCCGGGGAGGCACGAACGGCTTCTCCTTGTCCCGACTGAATTCCTCGATCAGGAAATCAAGGAAGACGCGGATTTTCGGGGCGAGATGCTGGCGTGCCGGATAGACCGCGTAGAGCGTGGTTTCGACCTTGTCCCAGTCATCCAGAGCCGATTGCAGCCGGCCTGCTTTCAGGTCGCTTTCGACATAGAGATAAGGGATCAGGCTGACGCCGAAGCCGGCGCGCAGCGCATCGCGCACGGCAAGGCTTGACGAGACCGAATATCGTCCGTCGATGGCGATCCGCTCGGCTCGGCCGTCCTTGCGGAACTCCCATATGTCCGCATGCCCCGAGAGGCTGAACCGGATGCAATTGGCCGCCTTCAAATCGGCGGGCGTTTTGGGCCGGCCATGCTTCTCGAAATAGGACGGAGCTGCGCAAATCACATGCGGCATGATCGCAAGCTTTCGGGCGACCAGGCTGGAATCCTCGAGATTGTCGCTGCCGCGAATGGCAAGGTCAAATCCCTCCCGCACGATATCGACGCGCCTGTCGTCAAGGTGCAGATCGAGCTTCAAATCGGGATAGCGCGATAGAAACGCGGGCATGGCAGCCGAAAGCCGCGTCAACGTGACAGTCATCGGCGCGCTGACCCGCAACGTGCCGCTCGGCGCCGTCTTGATCGGGCCGAGCACCTGGTCGGCCCTGGCCAGCGCATCGAGCCCCTGCGTGACATGCTCCAGGTAGATCCTGCCCTCTTCAGTCAGCGCCATGCGCCGCGTTGTCCGGTTGATGAGCCGCACCCCCAGATCCGCCTCCAGCTCGGCGATATTCTTGCTGATCGCGGGAGGCGAGAGACCGAGCCGCCGTCCGGCTTCGGCAAAACTGTTCAGTTCCGCCACCTGGCGGAAAACCTGCAGCGCAGTCAGGCGATCCATCTCACCATTCTCTTCTAGTAAATAATGTCTTTCAATTATCGCATATTATCGCTCACTGGTAAATTCTCTATCTGCTATCCGAACGGCTTGCTCAATTTCGGAATGACATGATGACCAACCCCGCAATCTCCCTTATCGAGCGACGCATGTCGGCCAATCGGTTCGATGCCTCGCATGCATTGACGGATGCCGCGGTCGAGGAACTGGCACGCCTCGCAACGCGCGCGCCAAGCGCCTACAACCTTCAGAATTGGCGTTTCATCGCCGTGCGGACGCCGGAAGCAAAGGCGCGGTTGCGCAGCCTGGCCCACGGCCAGGTCAAGGTGCAGGAAGCAGCGGTCACCTTCATCATCTGCGGCGTACTCCCCGACCACGCTGCCCTCAATGCAAGGCTGCGTCCTTTCGTGGAAGCCGGCTTCATGCCGGTGGATATGGCTTCGGGCTGGCAGGAAGGCGCCCGCGCACAATATGCCGATCCTCTAGCGGCCCGCGACGAAGCGGTGCGCTCGGCAACGCTTGGCGCCGCAACGCTGATTTTCGCGGCCGAAGCGCTGGGCCTCGGCTCCGGTCCGATGGCCGGCTTCGACGCCGAAGGCGTGGCCCGCGAGTTTGGCCTTGGGCGCAATGAAGTGCCGGTGATGCTCATCGCGGTCGGCCGCGCCGCGCCCGGCAACTGGCCGCAAAAGCCGCGCCGCCCTCTTGCCGAAGTACTGGAAATCTTATGAAAACGCACCGTTCCGATCTGTTGCTTACGGCCATTGCACCCGCGATATGGGGCAGCACCTATATCGTCACCACCCAGTTCCTGCCCAACTTTTCGCCGATGACGATCGCAATGCTGCGTGCCTTGCCCGCCGGATTGCTGCTGCTGGCGATCGTTCGGCAACTGCCAACGGGCATCTGGTGGCTGCGCAGTTTCGTCCTCGGAGCCCTCAACTTCTCGATCTTCCTGAGCATGTTGTTTGTCGCCGCCTACCGGCTTCCGGGCGGGGTCGCGGCGACCGTGCTGTCGGTCCAGCCATTGATTGTGATTTTCCTCGCTGCTGCCCTGCTTGCCAGCCCTGTCCGCCGGTTGGCGATTGTCGCCGCCCTTGTCGGGATCGCCGGTGTTGCATTGCTGGTGCTGACCCCGAACGCGACGCTCGATGCGGTCGGCGTTGCCGCCGGCCTCGCCGGGGCGGCCTCAATGGCCTTCGGAAGCGTGTTGAGCCGCAAGTGGCAGCCGCCAGCATCGCTGCTCGCCTTTACGGCATGGCAACTGACCGCCGGCGGTCTCCTTCTCGTTCCGGTGGTCCTGCTTTTCGAACCACCCATCCCGTTCCCGACCGCGGCCAACCTGCTTGGACTGGTGTGGCTCGGGCTGATCGGTGCGGCGCTGACTTATGTCCTCTGGTTCCGGGGCATTGCGCGACTGGAATCCGCAGTGGTGTCATCGCTGCTTTTCCTCAGCCCGGTGACCGCCGTGCTGCTTGGATGGGTATTCCTGGGTCAGACACTGACCTTGCCTCAAATCGCCGGCGTCGTTTTCGTCATCGGCAGCATCTGGCTGGCTCAACGCCCTAGTCGGAACGAGGCTTGAGCCTAATGCATGTCGCGCAAAGTGTGCAGCGGTTTTGCGATAACGACATGCATACAACAGGCACCTGAAGCGCGTCGTACGAGGCCCGTCGAACGCGACGCGCTTACCGACTTGAGTCGGCGGATTGTTCCGCACTATGATCTAGCGGCGCTGCCGGAGATCCGCCGATGCCACAACGCCCCTATGATGAGCGCCTGCTCCGTCAGGCGTTCGAAGTCGCGCGCAAGGCCCGCGATGCTGGCGAACATCCCTTTGGTTCGCTGCTCGCTGACAAAGACGGCAATGTGTTGCGCGAGCAGCCCAACGCTTACAAAGCCCACGGGGGCGACCGCACCGCTCATGCCGAAAGGCTGCTGGCCTCGTGGGCGGCGATGAATGTCAGTCTCGAAAAGCTGGCCTCTTGCACCCTCTACACTTCGGCCGAACCTTGCGCGATGTGCTCCGGCACAATCTATTGGGCGGGCATCGGACGGGTCGTCTTTGGGCAGAGCGAACACGACCTCAAGCGGCTGACGGGCGCACATGTCGAGAATCCCACGCTCGACCTGCCCTGCAGGATCGTCTTCGAAGCCGGGCAGCGTCCGACTGAAGTCGTCGGCCCGCTGCTTGCCGATGAAGCGGCGCAACTCCAGGCCGAATTCTGGAAGGACAAGTAGCTCGAGTTTGCCGCGCGCGGCAAACACGTGAGCCTGGAGTCGTGACCAGCAATTCGGGGCTGGCCCAGTGCCGGTTCCGCGTCAGCTGCCTCCGTCAGGTCGTCTTGACGTATTTCCGCCAGCTGTGCTCCGGCCGAAAGCCGAGCATATCCCGTGCCTTGCGGTTGGAGAGCAGCGTCTCGTATTCGCCAAGGTCGCCCTTGACTGGCACATCGGGGTAAAACCGCTTCAGCAGTTCGGCCGTCGGCAGGTCGGACGAGGTGTCGTCGTTGGCGGCGTTGAACACCTGGTAACCGAGCCCGTCCTTCTCGATGGCGCGCAGCGTGATCTGGCCGAGGTCGCGCGCGTCGATATAGCTCCAGGCGATGCGCTTGCGGAAACCCGGATCGGCGAACCATTTCGGAAACAGCGAATATTCATGCGGCTCGATGACGTTGCCGATGCGCAAGGCGTAGATGTCGAAGCCATCGCGTTGTGCAAACGCCCGCGCGGTCTTCTCGTTGACGACCTTGGACAGCGCATAGCTGTCCATCGGATCGACGTCGTACTCCTCGTCGAGCGGGAAATACGTCGGATCGCGCGGTTCGTTGGCGAAGACCAGGCCGTAGGTCGTCTCGCTGGAGGCGATCACCACCTTGCGGATGCCGAGCTTCACCGCAGCCTCGATCACGTTGTAGGTGCCGAGCGCGTTGATGCGGAACACCTCATTGTCGGGCGTGATCATGATGCGCGGGATCGCCGCGAAATGCACCACGGCATCCACCGGCTGCGTGCGCAGCGACGGGTCGAATTCATGCAGGCCCATATAGCTCGACAGCGCATTGAACACCTGCCCGCTGTCGGTGATGTCGGTGATCAGCGTGCGCACCTTGGGATTGTCGAGCGGCTTGGTGTCGATGTTGAGCACCTGGCAGCCCTGCTCGACCAGATACTGCACGACGTGGCGCCCGGCCTTGCCGCTGCCGCCGGTGAACATGATCCGCTTCGTCATTTTGCTCTCCCTAAGATTCATGTGTATTGTCAGACAATACCGAACTCTGCAATCGCCTGCCATGGCATGCGGCAAAAACCCGCTTCAACAATTCACCGGCAATGTGCAGCGCCGTCATCCATCACTGCAAATAGGACGAAACGACATGAACACGACTGCCGCGAGCGAAAAGATCGGCTTCATCGGGCTTGGCCTGATGGGGCACGGGATCGCGAAGAACATCGTCGACAAGGGTTATCCGCTGACGTTTCTCGGCCGCAAGAACCGCAAGCCGGCGGAAGACCTGCTCGGCCGCGGCGCCAGGGAAGCGGCAACCTCGCGCGACGTCGCGGCGGCATCCGATATCGTCTTCATCTGCGTCACCGGCTCGCGCGAGGTCGAAGCCATCATCCGCGGCCCAGGTGGCCTCAAGGAAGGCCTGAAGCAGGGATCGGTCGTCGTCGACTGCTCGACCTCTGATCCCGTTTCGACGGTGGCGCTGGCCGCCGAACTCAAGGCGCTCGGCGTCGATTATGTCGATGCCCCGCTCAGCCGCACGCCGAAGGAGGCTTGGGAAGGCACGCTAGACGCCATGGTCGGCGCGCCCGATGCGGTCTTTGCCCGGCTGAAGCCGGTGCTCGAAACCTGGGCCGGGCGCATCGTCCATATCGGCGATACCGGCGACGGCCATCGCATGAAGCTGCTCAACAATTTCATCTCGCTCGGCTACGCCGCGATCTATTCCGAGGCGCTGGCGCTGGCGCAGAAGGTCGGCATCTCCCCGCCGCGCTTCGACAGCGTCATCCGCAACGGCCGCATGGATTGCGGCTTCTACCAGACCTTCATGCGCTGGACGCTGGAAGGCGACCGCGACGCGCACAAATTCACCATCGCCAATGCCTTCAAGGACCTCACCTATCTCGAGTCGATGGCGGGTGCTGCCGGCATCGCCAACCCGCTCGGCAACGCCACCAAGAACGCCTTCGCCGGCGCCTTTGCCACCGGCCCCGCCGATCAGTACGTGCCGATGCTGGCGACGCATATCGGCAAGGTCAACGGCATTGACCTCATGCCGACAAAAGATGGGAAAAAGCAGACGATCTGAGGCTTGTGCGATACGCCCGGTACACTGCCTTCAATCGAGGCCGGCGCTGCCCCTCATCACCCTGCCGGGTACTTCTCCCCGTATAGTGACGGGGAGAAGGACGCCTTCGCCAATGATTTCGCCAACTGCCTGCGCTGCAAGCCAACTGCCTGCATTGCAAGAACAGCCCCTTCTCCCCGTCACTATACGGGGAGAAGGTGGCGGCAGCCGGATGAGGGGCAGCACCAACCTATATGACAAATCAATAGCGCAACCGGGCAGATGACGTCGTCGGTGTTGTCGAAAAGTCGGTGCATTGCAACACGCAACGTCCGATCGAAGAGAAAGCCAGAAACAAAAAACCCGCCTCGGTGGGCGGGTCGTTGGAGCCAATTAGCACCATACCGAAATTAGTAGCATAGCTGCCGGCACAAAGCAAGAACAAAATATGCCCCCCGGTCGCACAAAGCTCAACGGTGTCGACGTCATGCCGGCCAAGGATGCGAAAAATGCAGACGATCTAAGCGCATGGGCAATGCGCACGGCGCGCTATTTTTCAATCAACGCCAGCGCCGCCCCTCATCGCCCTGCCGGGCACTTCTCCCCATATAGTGACGGGGAGAAGGACGCTTTCGCTGATGATTTCGCCAACTATTTCCATTGCAAAAGAGTGTGCCAAGATCGCGGCCAGCCCCTTCTCCCCGTCACTATACGGGGAGAAGGTGGCGGCAGCCGGATGAGGGGCGGCGCCGGACTTTGCGGTATAAATCACCGCCGCGACCGGCCGATAACGTCGTCGGTGTTGGCAAGAAGCCTGTGCACCGCGGCACGGGCTGCAGCCGGTCGCTGCAGGCGGATGTTCTTCTCGATCGCCTCGTGCAGTGCCTGCGCCCGCCGCTGATCGCTGGTCTCGCGGGTGACGAACTGGAACAAATGGTCGAGCGCCGATTCGATCAGCACGCCGAGCGGCACCAGCAGATCGTTGCCCGAGGCGCGCAGGATGGCGAGATGAAACCGCGTGTCGGCGCGCGTGCGCTCCTGCAGATTGGTCGCCTCGCCCATCTCGCGGCAGGCCTGGCTGATCTCGGCCATCTGCTCGTCGGTGCGTCGCATCGCGGCAAAGGCGCTGGCCTCCGGCTCGATGATGTGGCGGAATTCCTGCACGGTCCTGAGGAACACCTCGCGGTCCGGCGAGGTCGCATACCAGGCCAGCACGTCGCGATCGAGCAGGTTCCAGCGCTCCTTCGGCTCGACCCAGCTGCCGATTTTCGGGCGTGACGCCAATAGGCTCTTCGCCATCAGCATTTTTATGGCTTCGCGCACCGCCGAGCGGCTGACGTCGAAGGTCTCGGACCATTTGGCTTCGTTGGGCAGGATGGTTCCCGGCGGATAGTCGCCGCGCACGATCCTCAGCCCGATTTCGTTGGCGAGCGAGGCGTGCACACTCGAGCCGGGAAAGTGTGCGGCATCGGCACGCCGAACGACGGCCGGCCGCCCAGGCTCTGCCTTGAATTTGGCGGGTCGCTTTTTTGATGTCGCGTCCGGCATTGGTATTCCCCGGCAACTGCTTGTCGAAAGCCTGAACTCAGGGCACGGCAAAGCAGCGGCCTACGCTCCAAAGCAGCGTCGCCTCGTGCGTTTTGTATGGACAGTGCGAACGGGGCGCCCGTCGAAGGGCGCCCCGAAATTGCCGACCTACTTTTGGATGCAGGTGTCGACCGTGTCCTTGGTGCATTCGTCGAGGCCGGTGAACACCGGATCGGCGACCGGCTTGCCGTCGACCAGGTCGATCATCACCGAGGGCGCCTTGTAGCCCATCTCGAACGGCCGCTGGCCAACCAGTGCGGTCACCAGCCCGTCACGAGCAATCGCCACCTCGTCGCCGATCGTGTCGGCGGCGCCGATGACAAAGGCGTTGCTGGCGATCTTGTCGGCCATCGGCTTGAACAGGTCGCGGTAGGGCTGCGGAGCGCCGAACAGCGGCCAGCCGCCCATGATGCCGAAGGCGTCGAGATCGGGATTGGCGGCGAGGATGTCGGTCATCGCCTGCACGCCCTTGGCGCCGTCGTCATTGGTGAACACCGGGCAGCCGGCAACTTCGGTCCAGCCGCCTTCGCCCGCCAGCGCCGCGAGGCCGTCCTTGCCCGACAGCGCGTCACGCATGCCCTGCGCGCGGCGCAGGATGTTGTCGGCGGCCGGATTGCCTTCGATGGTGCAGATCTTGCCGCCATTCGGCTTGGCCTTCTTGATGTATTCGCCGATCTTGTGACCCATCAGGTAATTGTCGGTGCCGAGATAGGTCTTGCGCAGCGCCGCATCTTCCTTGCTGAGGTCGGCGTCGAGGGTCATGATCGGGATCGACGGATTGGCGCTTTTGATCGTCTGCGCGATCAGCGGCGCGTTCGATGGCGAAATCGCCATTGCCACCGTATCGGGCTTGCTCAGCATGTCCTGGACGATCTGGGCTTCACCGGCCTCATCCGAGGTCGATGCCGGTCCGGTGTAGAAGCACTCATATTCCGAGCTGGCGTTTTCCTTGTTCCACTTCTCGCAACCCTGGTGGATGGCCTCGAAGAATGGATTGTCCAGACCCTTCACCACGATGACGAGCTGTTTCTTGGCCATAGCCGGCCCGGCACCCAGCGCCATGACGGCGGCGGCAGCGAGCAATAGTGATTTCCTCATGTCAGTCCTCCCTTTGAAACAAACGGACACGGCGTGCCCGCCACACACAGACCGACCCGGAGCAAGATGACAGAGGACGTCGCACTCGTGTCGCCAAGCCAGGTCGATAAGCATTTTCATATTCAGTCTCAGACCGGCACCGACAGATATCGCTGGTTACCAAATCCCTGACCGACAAACCCTCACCGATTCCTTCCGGCAACCCGGGGGCTCGGCGCAAGCTCCTCCGACACTTAGCTAATATCGCCTTGTCACCGACGTCAATGCTATTTGTCCTACAAAACTGATTTTTCGAAAGAAGCCGTGGTTGACGCCAAGGAGGCTTATGCGTAAATGGGCAAAATCGCTGCTTCCGGGAGGAACTGGGGAGAGCGAATGGCCGCGGCAGAACCGCAGGCCGCAAAGCACGGGGAGGCAAGAAGGCTGGTGGCGGTTCTCGAACTCACCAACATCTCGAAGCATTTTGGCGCCATCCAGGCGGTCAACGACGTTTCGTTGTCGATCGAGGCCGGACAGGTTGTCGGCCTGATGGGCGACAACGGCGCCGGCAAGTCGACGCTGGTCAAGATGATCGCCGGAAATTTCCCGCCGAGCCATGGCACGATGCAGATGGACGGCAAGGAGCTGATCCTGCACAAGCCGGTCGAGGCGCGCCAGCACGGCATCGAAATCGTCCATCAGGACCTGGCACTGTGCAACAATCTGACGGCCGCCGCCAACGTCTATCTCGGCCGTGAATTGCGCCGCGGCCTCGGGCCGCTTCGCATCCTCGACTATGCCGCGATGTACAAGCGTGCCGGCCAGATCTTCGCCGAGCTGAAATCCGAAACCCGCCCGCGCGACCTGGTCAAGCAAATGTCGGGCGGCCAGCGGCAGGCGGTGGCGATCGCCCGTACCATGCTTTCGCAGGCCAAGATCGTGCTGATGGACGAGCCGACGGCGGCGATCTCGGTGCGCCAGGTCGCCGAGGTGCTGAACCTGATCCGCCATTTGCGCGACCAGGGCATCGCCGTCGTGCTGATCAGCCACCGCATGCCCGACGTCTTTGACGTCGCCGACCGCGTCATCGTCATGCGGCGCGGCCGCAAGGTCGCCGACAAGACGATCGCATCGAGTTCGCCGGAAGAAGTCACCGGACTCATCACCGGCGCCATCGAACAGGTATGATTGACGCCTCAACCATGAGTAAAAAAGGTCGATAATGGCAGTCACCCTTGATCAGACGATCGCGCACAAGCAGCACACCTTGCTGAGCAAGGTGTTTGCCAGCCAGACCTTCTGGGTGGTGATCGCGGTCATCCTCGCCTGCCTGTTCCTGTCGGTGGCAACGGATTCCTTCGCCACGACCAAGAACCTCTACAACATCACCCGCAACGTCACCTTCGTCGCCATCGTCGCGCTCGGCATGACCTTCGTCATCATCACCGGCGGTATCGACCTGTCGGTCGGCTCCGTGCTTTGCCTGTGCTCGATGGTGCTGGCCGTGACCATGCATGCCGGCTACGGCATCGAGATCGGCATTGCCGCTGCGATCGCCACAGCGCTGATCATCGGCGCCTTCAACGGGGTTCTGANATCGAGATCGGCATTGCCGCTGCGATCGCCACAGCGCTGATCATCGGCGCCTTCAACGGGGTTCTGATCGCCTATCTCGGCTTCCCGCCCTTCGTGGTGACGCTCGGCATGCTGTCGATCGCACGCAGCCTAGCCATGGTCGCCTCCAACAACACCGTCGTCTTCCAGTTCGGGCCGGATCACGACAAGCTGCTGGCGCTGGGCGGCGGCGCCTGGGTGTTCGGCATCGCCAATCCGGTGCTTTACATGATCGTGCTGGCGTTGATCACCGGCTTTGTGCTGCGCTGGACGAAATTCGGCCGGCACATCTTCGCCATCGGCGGCAACGAGCATGCGGCAACGCTGACCGGCGTTCCGGTGCGCCAGATCAAGGTCGTCGTCTACATGATCTCGGCAATGGCGGCTGGCCTTGCCGGCATCATCCAGACCGGCTGGCTGGGCGCGGTCACCACCAATCTCGGCAACGGCATGGAGCTTCAGGTGATCGCCGCCACCGTCATCGGTGGCGCCAACCTGGCCGGCGGCATGGGCACAGCCTTCGGCGCGGTCGTCGGCGCGGCGCTGATCGAGGTCATCCGCAACAGCCTCGGCCTGCTCGGCATCAATGCCTTCTGGCAAGGCGTGTTCATCGGCGGCGCCATCCTGCTCGCCGTGCTGTTCGACCGCATCCGCAATTTCAGGCGCAACGACTGAATCTCGGCCGCATCCCGACGCTGAATCATAGACCGTTCGCCGGTTGAATTGCCGGCCTCGAGGCCTCGCCGGCGCTGGTCGCCGGCCGACCGCATCTGTCTTCCCATAGCGGCCTTGAAACGCTCGCCTTCCTCCTATCGCCGGGTCTGAAAATCCGCCGCTGCGGCGCATGGCCGGCGCCCGGACGTGCACATGCGTCTTGACGCAAGCCCAAACTGCGCCGCACAATCGCTCGCAGCAGGCGAAGGGAGGCCAGTCGCCTGCGGGAGGATATACCCATGACGGAAGCGATCAGGCTCTACTGGGGCCGGTTCGGACATGTTTCTGTCCTGAACGTCGCCAGCGACTTCGTCACCCATGCCCATGTCGAGGCGCATATCATCATCTGGCTGGAAGGCACCGCCGGCGAGATGACCATCGGCCGCGAGACGGTACGGCTTGGACCGGGCACCGCCGCCGGCATCAATTCCTTCCAGCCGCACAGCCACGCTCTGTCCCGCGACGGCACGCCCGGCCTGTTCCTCGCCTTTTACATCGATCCGGACTGGGCACGAAAACGCCGCGAGCTGCCTTCCGCCGCGCCGCTGTTCTCCGCCCCGGCAATCACGCTCGAGCCTTGGCTGCACAAGGCAGCGGCCAACCTTCTCGACCATCTCAGCGACAATGAGAGCATCGACGACATCGCCAATTACGAGATCGAGCGCTTCATCGACAGCGTGCTCGATGCCGCCGACGCCTCCGCACCGCAGACGGTGCGCACCCGCATCAACACCATGCAAGACTTCCGCGTCCGCAAGGCGATCCAGCTGATGAAAGCCAATGTCTGCGAGCGCATCTGCTTCGACGACGTGGCGCGCAGCGTCGGCCTGTCGCGGCCGCATTTCTTCGCCCTGTTCAAGGAACAGACCAATCTGACGCCCAACGTCTATTGGAACACGCTGCGCATGGAGGAAGCGGTGCGGCAGTTACAGTGGTCGCAGGAGCCGCTGATCTCGGTCGCCTGCAATCTCGGCTTCACCACGCAAGGCAATTTCTCGCGCTTCTTCCGCGACCATGTCGGCGTCCCGCCGACGCTTTACCGCGAGGCGGCGCGGGCGATCAGCTGAGCGCCCGTTTTTTCAGACTATTTGATAGGCGTTCAAGACGCATTGATAAGCGCTGCCGAGCCTGCCGCTCTACCCTCCCAAGCAGCTGATTTGCAAGGGAACGATCATATGGCGAAAGTCACCATCTCCAGTGTCATCGACGCACCGGTCGAAAAGGTCTGGGCGCGCATACGCGACTTCAACGGTCTGCCGACCTGGCACCCGCGCATGGTCGAAAGCCATATCGAAGACGGCAAGGATGCCGGCACGATCGGCTGCGTGCGCAATTTCCAGCTCGCCAGCGGCGCCCGCCTCCGCGAAAAGCTGCTCGATTTCTCCGACGAGAACTTCCTCGTCAGCTACGCCATCCTGGAGACGCCGCAGCCGCTGACCAATCACAAGTCGACGCTGCAGTTGCGGCGGGTGACGGACGGCGACCGCACCTATGCCGAATGGACCGCCAGCTTCGACGCCGCTCCCGAGGAAGCCGATAAATTGGCCGAAGGCATGGGCGCCAATGTTTTCCAGGGCGGGTTCAACGCCCTGAAGAACCACTTTGCCGGCCAGAGTTGAATGACGGACTAAGCCCGAAAAAGGGAGCGTTCCATGGCGCTTGCACTGCAGACTTTCGCGACGGTGAAGGACGCCGGCGCGGCGCTGAAAGCCGCCGGCGCCCGCTATCTCGGTGGCGGCACACTGGTCGTGCGCGCCGCCAATGAAGGCGACGTGTCGATCTCCGGTTTCATCCGGTCGACCGAACCGGCGCTGTCAATTATCCGCATTTCCGGCGGCGAGGTCCGCATCGGCGCTTCGGTGACCATGGCGGCGGTCGCCCGTCACCCGGATCTGGCCACTCTTGCCCACGCCGCGCGCGCCGTCGGCGGCCCGGCGATCCGCAACATGGCGAGCGTCGGCGGCAATCTCTTCGCGCCAACGCCTTACGGCGATTTCACCGTTGCGCTGCTGGCTTTGGATGCAACTGTCAGCACCGATGACGGCGAGCTGCCGATTGAGACATTCCTCGCAAAACGCGAGAGCAACCACGCCATCGTCACTGCGGTCGGCTTCACGCTTCCGAAGGAAGGCGGCTTTCGCTTCCTGAAAGTGTCGAGGGTCAAGCCAAAGGGCATTTCGGTGCTGAGCATCGCGACCGTGCTGGAGCACGCACCGGACGGCACTGTGTCGTCCGCGCGGATCGCGCTCGGCTGCATGGCCGACCGGCCGATCCGTGCCAGGGCGGCGGAGAAGGCCCTGATTGGCCGGGAACTCACGAGCGAGGGCATCGCACCGGCACTGGCTGTTGCCCGCGACGGCACTTCGCCGCGAACCGATCCGATCGCCAGTGCCTGGTATCGCAACGAAGTCCTGCCGGTCCATCTCGGCCGGCTGCTGCTCGCCTGAAAGCCGTGGCGCGTATGTCCGCCTGGCTGCGGCGCAAGGAGTAAAAAGATGGCAAAGGTCCCGGTTCAGTTCACGCTCAATGGTGCCGAAAAGGCCGAATTCATCGACAGCGGCACAACGCTGCTTCATGCGCTGCGCGACAAGATCGGCGATACCTCGCCGAAGGGCGGCTGCCACCAGGGCACTTGCGGCGCGTGCTCGGTCATCATCGACGGCGAGCTCAGGCTCTCCTGCCTGACGCTGGCCGAGACCTGCAATGGCGCGACTATTGCCACGACCACGGGGCTGGCGGAAGGCGGCGTGTTGCATCCGCTGCAATGCGCTTTCCTCGACGCCTTCGCCACCCAATGCGGTTTCTGCACGCCGGGCATGATCATGGCCGCCAAGGTGCTGCTCGACCAAACCCCGAACCCCAGCCGCGAGGATGTGGTCGAGGCACTGTCCGGCAATATCTGCCGCTGCACCGGCTACGAACCGATCATCCAGGCAGTGCTGAGCGCTGCGCGCTCCAATTCGCAGAACGCGGCTTGAGGGGAGTTAGAAAAATGGAACTCCGCAAGAGCTATTTCGCCGACCAGCGCAAGGACGATCTGCACGAGATCGGCCAGCCGCGGCCGCGTTCGGATTCGCCCGGCCATGTCACCGGCAAGACCGCCTATTTCGCCGACCGCAATTTTCCCGGCATGCTGCACCTGAAGATGGTGCGCAGCCCGCATCATCACGCCCGCATCCGCAGCATCGATACGTCAGAGGCGGAAAAGCACCCCGGCGTCGTCAAGGTGCTGACCGCCAAGGATGTGCCGCACAATGTCTACACCATCCTGATCCTGATCCAGATCGGGCCGGAGGACGAGACGGTGCTGGCCGACGGCAAGGTGCGCTGGAAGGGCGAGGCCGTGGTGGCGGTGCTGGCCGAGACCGAGCGCGCCGCGCAGGAAGCCGCCGCCAGGGTCAAGGTCGATTACGAGGTGCTGCCGGCCGTCTTCGACATGGACGAAGCGCTGAAGCCCGGCGCGCCGATCGTCAACGAATATCACGGCCGGAATTATTACCTCTACGACAGCGGCGAATGCCGCAAGGTGCGCTTCGGCGATGTCGAGGCAGGCTTTACAGGAGCCGACCACGTGCTCGAACAGACCTACCAGTCTTCACCGATCGAGCATGCGCCGACCGAAACGACCGGCTGCATCGTCGCGCCGGAGGGCAACGGCCGCTTCACCTGCTACACCAACACGCAGGCGATGTTCTTCACTCTCGATAACGCCTCGATCATCCTGCAGATGCCCGGCAACAAGCTGCATTTCGTCGGCGGCACTGTCGGCGGCGGCTTTGGCGGCAAGGTCGACGTCATCGTCGAGCCGATCGCCATCCTTGGCGCCAAAACAACAGGACGACCGGTCTGTTTTATCTACAGCCGCGAGGAAGAGATGCAGATTTCCTCGCCGCGCGCCGCCGAGAAAGTCGTCATCAAGGACGGCGTCATGAACGACGGCCGCATCGTCGCGCGCAAAGTGACCGGCTACACCGACGCCGGCGCCTATTCGCGCCATTCGCCCTACGGCGCGCAGAAGGGCGCCGGGCATTATCCCGGCCCGTATACGATCCCGAATGTCTGGATCGACACCTACTGCGTCTACACCAACCGCACCCCGTCCTCTGCGATGCGTGGCTTCGGCGTGACGATTGGCGATTTCGCGCTGGAGGTACAGATGGACAAGCTCGCCCGGCTGATCGGCATGGACCCGCTCGAATTCCGCTTCATCAACGCCTATCGTGACGGCGACATCAAGGCACACCGGCAGCCGACCGAGGGCGCGGCGCTGATCGAGTGCATGCAGGAAGCCTCGCGCGCCGCCAACTGGCCCGTGGCAGAAAAATTCATGGCGATGTCGTCTTACGCGAAGGGAGTTTGAGATGGCGATCAGGCGCGGACGCGGAGTCGCCGCGATCAATTATCCGACCGGCATGAATCTCGGCGGCGATCCGACGCAGGCGCTGGTGCATTCGACGCCGACCGGCAATTTCATGGTCACGCTGTCGAGCGTCGACCTCGGCCAGGGCATGAAGCAGATCATGGCGCAGATCTGCGCCGAGACGATCGGCGTGCCGACCGACCGTGTCGTCGTCGACACCGCCGACACCGACACCGGCCCGCATTGCATGGGCACCTTCGCCTCGCGCGGCACGCACCGCGCCGGCAATGCAGTCATCCAGGCGGCCAGGGAAGCCCGCCAGGTGATGCTGGAAGTGGCAGCCGAGGAGCTGGAAGTGAACGCGTCGGATCTCGAGACCGACGGCCAGGGCAACATCCTGGTCAAGGGCGCGCCGCAGAAATCGATCTCGATCTTCGATGTCGCGCTGTCGGCGCATTTCAAGCGCGGCCGCTCGATTTCCGGCCGCGGCATGTTTTTGATCCCGCGCTCCTATCCGGAGAAAGAGACCGGCGCGATGAAGCCCTCGACCTGCTATGCGCACGCCTGCACGGTTGCCGAGGTCGAGGTCGACGACGAGACCGGCGAGGTCACCGTGCTGACGGTGAAGAACGTGTTTGAGATCGGCCGCGCGCTGAACCCGAAAATGGTCGAGCAGCAGCTCGTCGGAGGCTCGTGGATGGGCATCAGCCATGCGCTCTACGAAACGACCGAACCCTATTATCCCAATCGCGACCATGGCGGCACCGACTTCAACCAATATCTGATGCCGGGTCCTGGCGATCTTGCCGAAACCGAGATCATCGTGCTGGAACGGCCCTCGGCGGACGGGCCGTATGGCGCCAAGGGGCCGGGCGAAATGTGCGCCAACCCGCAGATCCCGGCGGTCGCCAATGCCGTCTTCGACGCCGTCGGCGTGCGCATCGACACGCTGCCGATCACGCCGGAGCGCATCCTGCGGGCGCTGAAGGCGCAAGCCCCGAACTGAGTGCTGGAAATGCCCAAGAGAAGTGCCGAGACAGTCGCGACATCGCCGGAGGCGGTGGCGTCCCGCCTCGCCGCCTCGCGCTATCTCGCCGATGAAAGCCTGGCCACCGCAATCTTCCTGGCGATCAGGCTGGGTAAGCCGCTGCTGCTCGAAGGCGCGCCCGGCGTCGGCAAGACCGAAGCGGCGAAGGCGATAGCCGAACTGCTCGAGCGCGATCTGGTGCGGCTGCAATGCTATGAAGGCATCGACGCCGCACATGCGCTATACGAGTGGAACTACCAGCGCCAGTTGCTCGCCATCCGCCATGCCGGCGAGCACGAGGTCGACATCTACGACGACCGCTTTCTCATCGCGCGGCCGCTGCTGCAGGTGCTGAAGGCACCGGAAAAGCGCGTGCTGCTGGTCGACGAGATCGACCGTTCGGATCATGAGTTCGAAGCGTTGCTGCTGGAATTCCTCTCCGATTTCCAGATAAGCATTCCCGAGCGCGGCACCATTCGCGCGACGGCGCAGCCGATCGTCATCCTGACCTCGAACCGCACCCGCGAACTGGCCGAAGCGCTGCGGCGACGCTGCGTTTATCACTGGATCACCTATCCCGACGCCGCGCGCGAGGCCGAGNCGCGCGAGGCCGAGATCATCATGCTGCGCGCCGGCGATGTTGCCGAGGCCACGGCGCGCGCCGTGGCTTCCGCCGTGCGCGACATCCGCGCGCGTCCGCTGGCGAAGCCGCCCGGCATCGCCGAGGCGGTCGAATGGGCCAACGCCGCGACCATCCTCGAAAAAGGCGGCAGCCCGTGGCCGGAAGCCTTTCGCCGGGCCATTGGCGTGCTGATCAAGGACGAGGAGGACCTTTCCTGCATCGCGCCCGAACTCGGCAAGATTGTCGAGGAGGCGCTGGCGTGATGCAGGACGTCAATGATCCCTTCTCCCCGTTCACAGCGGGACGACCGAATATCGATCGACCTCACGGGCGCATTCCGCAACGCTGGCGGGACAGCACCCCGGACAGCACCCCCCTCTGTCCTGACGGACATCTCCCCCTCAAGGGGGGAGATCGGCTGTCATTCCGGCTTTCGCTAATCTCCAACGTTACAGAAATGAGCGGAGCGTCAAAGCTGCCAATCTCCCCCCTTGAGGGGGAGATGCCAAGTGGTGGCAAAGAGGGTAGGACAGAGGGGGGCGCGAAGGAATGATGCGGGGAGAAAGCTTGCCGCGCGCCGCAACCCCAATGCTCGGCTTCGGCCGGCTGCTGCGCCGCTATGGCTTTGCTGTCGCGCCGGAGCAGGTATCAGACTTCCTGCAGGCGGTGACGCTGCTCGGGCCGCGCTCGATGGCCGACATCCGCGAGGCGGCGCTTGCCACGCTGGCGCCGCCGCCCGACCGCCGCGACGAATTCGAGGCGCATTTCCGGAGCCATTTCTATGGGGACACCGCGGCGCTGGTCGAAGGCGAGGCCGACGAGGAAACCCGCATCAAGGACGATGGTGCAACGGGCGAAGAAGAAATCGAGGTGGTCCGCCAGGAGCAAGGCGGCGAACTGTCTTCGGCCAGCGAACAGTTGAGCGTCCGCGAGTTCCATCGCGATAGCGACGGGCTTGCCGCCTTCCGCCGCAAGCTCGCCACCGCGTTGCCCGCGCGCCGCTCCTTCCGCACCGTACGCACGCATGCGCGCGGCAAGCTCGATCTGCGCCGTTCGCTGCGCGAGATCGTCAGCGCCGACGGCGATATCCCCTCGCCGCTGCTGCGCCGGCGGCAGACAGTGCCGCGCAAGCTTCTCATGCTGATCGACGTGTCCGGCTCGATGAAGCTCTACACATCGGACTATCTCAAGCTGGCACACGCGGCCGCGCAAGGCGCCGACCGGGCGGAGGTCTTCACTTTCGGCACACGGCTGACCCGTATCACCTCGGCGCTGCGCATTCGCGACCGCAATCAGGCGCTGGCCCGCGCCGCTGCCCAGGTCGACGACTGGGACGGCGGCACCCGTATGGGACCGACGCTGCTCGCCTTCCTGTCGGTGCCGCGCTTCTCCGCCTTTGCACGCGGGGCGGCAATCGTCATCCTGTCCGATGCGCTGGAGCGCGGCGATCATGCCGAGCTGGAGACGGCGATGCGCCGGCTGAGCGCCCGCGCCTTTCGGCTTTCGCTGGCGACGCCGTTGGCCGGCGACCCGCGCTTCCGGCCGGCAACGGCAGCACTTCGCACCATCCTGCCGGTGCTCGACGATCTGGTCGATGGCTCCTCGATCGCCGGCCTCACCGATTTCATCCTGTCGCTCGCCCGCCCAGCCCCGGCGGCCGCGGCAATCTGGAAAAGGGTTTTGTGATGCAGAAAGCGATCGACGCGCATTTCCACATCTGGCGCCGAGAGGACCAGCCCTGGCTGCGCGGGCCGATGGTGCCGCGCATCTTCGGTCCATACGAGCCGATCCGCCGTGACTATCCGATCGAGGAATTCCTCGCCGACCAGCAAGGTTCGGGCGTCGAGAAGGCGGTCTATGTCCAGACCAACTGGGCGAAGGAGGATTTCGAGAACGAGGTGGCGTTCCTGCAGAAGACCGCGGAAGAAACCGGCTGGCCGCACGCCATCGTGGGCTATGCCGACATGACGGTGGACGACGTGCGTCACCAGATCGACCGGCTGAAAAAATATCCGCTGCTGCGCGGCGTGCGCATGCAGCTGCACTGGCACGGAACGCCGGCCTTCCGCTTCGCCGCCTCGGCCGATCAGGTCATCGACCCCAAGGTGCGGGCCAATGTCGCGCGGCTCAAGGATTACGGCCTGTCCTTCGACCTGCAGCTTTTCCCCGCCCAGATGAGAGACGGGTTGACGCTGGTCGGCGACAATCCGGAGACCAATTTCATTCTCACCCACGCCGGCATGCTGACCGACATGGAGCCGGAGACCACCGAGGCCTGGAAGTCCGGCCTGCGCACGCTGTCAGCGGCGCCCAACCTCTATGCAAAGCTGTCCGGCCTCGGCACCTTCGTCCACCGCAACGACCCGGCGCTGATCGGCTATATCGTCGACAACGCCATCGACATTCTCGGCAGCGACCACCTGATGTTCGGCTCGAACTTCCCGATCGAGAAACTGTGGACCAGCCATGCCGAGCTGATCAAGGCGCACCGCGAGGCGGTGGGCAAGCACGGCACGGCGGCAGAGGCTGATATTTTCTGGAACACTGCGGCGAAGGTTTATCGGCCGGTGTAGCGCGCATCCCTTCTCCCCTTGTGGGAGAAGGTGGATCGGCGCGTAGCGCCGAGACGGATGAGGGGTGCCGGAAGGAACTCGGCGGAGAAAATCCCAGCGATTTGAAGCACTTACGTCTCCAAGGCAGCGATCCGTCCAGCACCCCTCATCCGACCGAGCTTCGCTCGGCCACCTTCTCCCACAAGGGGAGAAGGGAAGGCGCCGCGCCGCGCCTCGCCTCACTTCACCTCGAACTCCGGATCGACCGGGATCTGCAGCGCTGTCACCATCTGGTTGGTTTGCCCGGCCAGCCCGACGATCGAGACCAGCTCGCCATGCTGTGCATCGGTCATGCCCTTGGCCCGCGCTGCGGCGGTGTGCGAGTGGACGCAATAGGAGCAGCCATTGGCGGTCGAGACGGCGATGTAGATCATCTCCTTGGTCAGCGGATCGATGGCGCTGTCAGCGACCATCACCGCCTTGAGCTGCTCCCACACCCGCTTCAGCGAGACGGGATCATTGGCCAGCCCACGCCAGAAATTGTTGACGAAATCGGATTTGCGCGTCGCGCGGATGTCGTCGAACACAGCCTTCACGGCGGGAATCGCCTGGACCTCGGCATCGGTCAGAAGTTTCGTCGTGGCCATGGCTTGGTCCTTTCGTTTGGATCGTTATGCGAGGTCGTTGAATCAGGTCGGGAGAAAAGGCGGCTAACCGCCTTGGATGAATCAGCAATTGACGCGCTGAGGCAAGACCGTAAGGCTGGCCGAGGCCCCTCACCTTCGTCATCCCTGGGCGAAGCAGGAGCGAAGCTCCGTCGCGGAGACCCTGGGATCCATGCCGTGACCTTAGCCGAAGGGTGCAGCGGAGCAGAATTCTGCACCGCGGCAGCGCTCTGATGTAGCGGCATGGATCCTGGGGTCTGCGCCGCGTCGCTTCGCTCCTTGCTTCGCCCCAGGATGACGAAACGACGGCCGCCTCGGCCAATCTCCAAAGTGTACGATCCGCCGGCGCAAAAACCATCCAAATGTCAACCTTCCGCGCCCGGGAACCTAATGCACGGCCGCGTACATGATCTTCTCCTCCGTGGCCTCCGCAGGCGAGAACTCCTCGACGATGCGGCCTTGCCGGCAGACCAGGATGCGGTCGGACAGGTTCATGATCTCCGGCAGGTAGGACGAGATGACGACGACGGCGAGGCCTTCATCGGCCAGCCGGTTGATGATCTGGTGGATTTCGGCGATGGCGCCGACATCGACGCCGCGCGTCGGTTCGTCGAAGATGACGATGCGCGGCTTCTGCACCAGCCCCTTGCCGATCACCACCTTCTGCTGGTTGCCGCCGGAAAGCTCGACCACCCGGGCATTGTCGTTGATCGCCTTGACGTTCAGCGTCTTGGTCCATTCGGCCGACAGCGTCCGCATCTCCTGTGCATTGATCACCCAGCCCTTTTCTCGCCCTGCCGCCAGGAAGCCGCCGAACAGGTTCTCGGCGACGTCCATCGTCTCGAAAATCCCCTCGCTCTTGCGGTCTTCGGTGACATAGACGATGCCGTCCGCCACCGCCTCGCTGGGCACGAGATAGCGCACCGGCCGGTCGTGCAGCTCGATAGTGCCGCCGCGCAGGAAGTCGCGCTTGTAGATGCCGGAGACGATCTTGAACGTCTCGGTGCGGCCCGAGCCGATCAGCCCGAACACCCCGGTGATCTGGCCCTCGAAGATCGAGAAGGAATTATTGCGCACGACATTGCTCATCGAGATGTCCTGCACCGACAGCACCTTCTTGCCGGCCTTGCGCAGCTTGGTCTCGTCGCGCTGGCTGTAGAGCTGCCCCGACAGCGTCCGCCCGACCATCGCCGCGACGATCCTGTCGCGATCGAAAGCGGCGGTATCGTCGGTGATCACCAGCTCGCCGTCGCGCAGGATGGTGATGCGGTCGGCGATATCAAGCGCCTCTTCGAGCGCATGGCTGATGAAGACGATCGACACGCCCCTTGCCTTGAGCCGGCGGATCAGCGCGAAGAAGTGCCGCTTTTCCTCCGGCGTCAGCGTCGCCGTCGGCTCGTCGAAGATGATGATCTCGGCATTGTGGTGGACGGCGCGCGCGATCTCGACCATCTGCCGCTTGGCCGCGCCAAGCGTCGCCACCATGGCGTTCGGGTCGACGGGAAAGTTCAGCGATTGCAGAAACTGCTGCGCCGAAATGTAGGTGCCGCGCAGCCGGTTGAGAAAGCTTTCCGTGCCGAGATAAAGGTTCTGCGCCACCGTCATCGACGGCACCAGGCTGGTCTCCTGGAACACCATGGCGATGCCGGCTTCAAGTGCCGCATGCGGCGAGGCGTAGGCGATCTCCTGCCCCTTGTGGAACATCTTTCCCGATGTCGCGTCGACGACGCCGGCGATGACCTTGGTCAGCGTCGATTTTCCCGCACCGTTCTCGCCGAGCAGCGCGTGGATCTCGCCCTTGCGCAGCTCGAAGCTGACATTCTTCACCGCAGGCACGCCGCGATAGGTCTTGGTCACGTTCTCCAGGCGGACGATCGGTTCCATCAGCGATGCCCTCCTGAAGCCAGGTCGATGGCCAGCAGGCAATCGCCGCCTTTCGAGGCAATGAACAGGCGACCGTCTGTCTCCGCCACGCTGCAGATGCCGTGGCGCGTGCCGTTGGCGCGGCTGTGCAGGCTGTACTGCGGCCGCATGTCCCGATCGAGCCTGACCACCAGCCCGTAGGAGCGGCTCGGCGACCATGGCTTGTGGATGCCCATGGTGCGGATGCCGCCGCATTGCAGCGGCTCGAGGAAGCTGCGGTTGGAGGCGAGTGCCGGCGCGATCCAGTGTTGCGGCGACACTTGCGCCAGCATGTCGTTCCGATAGTGCGTTTCCTGCAGCACGAATTCGATCAGACGGTTCCGGGGCGCAAACAGCGCCAGCCAGGCACCGCCATCGGCGGCGGGCGATAGCCGCGCGGGATAGCCGGGCAGATGCGCCAGCACCGTCGAGCGGCTGCCTGTCGCGCTGTCGAAGCGGACGAGTTGGTGCCGCCAACTCTCGCTGACCAACACATCCTTGCCGGTTGGATGCAGCCCATAGGGAAAGGCGATGTCACCGGCGAGCTTGCGGAATTCGCTGCCTGGCGGATCGCGCTTCCACAGCGAACCCGACGCCCCCTTCTTCATCAGATCGGCGGCCCATTCCGACGGCCCGTGTTCGGCCGAGCCATTGGCCAGCCAAAGCGTGCCATCTTCCGCATAGGCGAGTGCTGTGATGCAGCGGATCTCGGCCGGCAGGGCGGCCTCCTTGCCTGCAATCAGCAGCCTGCCGCTTTCGAGCCCGACCGTCAGTTCGCCGGCGGGCGAGCGCGCGAGCGCTGTGACCGCGGCCGGAAATGTCTCGACCAGAACAGGCGCGCCACCGGCGGCGAGCGCGTAGACGGCATTGCCGCTGGACGCCAGCAGCTGACCGTCAGCGATCAGCAGATTGTCAGGCTCGGGCAGTTCAGCAAAGGCCGCAACATCGTCCAGCAGCGTGTTCGGCCTGAAGGCACCGTCGAGCGGCGGGATGGTCACCGCCTTGCCGCGAAAGATGTCGAGGATCGGGTCCAGCATCATGCCTTCGCCCCCCAGTTAGAAGCGGGGCTGGTCCAGTTCGGGTCGGCGCCGGCAATCCGGTAGCGGCCGATCCGGTTGTTGAGGATGCCGCCCACGAACAGAAAACCCTTGTGCTCGCGCATCGAAGTCACCATCGGATGCGCGGCGCCCGACAGGTCGCCCATCGCCTCGACGATGCCGCCCTTCTCGTTGAATTTCACCACACCGCCGGTGTTGATGTTGGGAAAAAGCCATTCGTCTTGCGGCAACCGGCGCGTCATGCGCTTGCGCATGTCGGGATGGCGCAGCGACAGGTCGAAGCTCGGCGTGCGCATTCCGAGCCAGGCCATCCAGTAATTGCCGTCGGAGGCACGGTTGATGTTGTCGGGGTAGCCCGGCATGTCGCGGATGACGCATTCGGCAACGCCCGCCTTCGGCCCTTCCAGCCAGTAGCGGTGCACGCGGCAGGCCCAGCTTTCGGCGAAGAACAGCGACTTGCCGTCATGCGCCATGCACACGCCGTTGGTGTAACGGTAGCCGTCGAGCAGCGTTCTCGTCGAGCCGTCCCTCGGGTCATAGACGAGCAGCCGCCCGGTGGCGCGGTTCTCGATCGAGTCCAGCGCCCAGTCGTGCGCGTCATAGCGCTTGGTGGAATCGGTGAAATAGATGCGGCCGTCCGGCGCGATGTCGCAATCATTGGGATCGCGCAGCCGCGCATCGTCGACAATCGAGGTCCAGGAGCGCGACGTTTCTGCCGAAAGCCGCTTCACCTCGCGCTGCGGCGAGACCGAATAGAGGCCCATCGCGCCAACGCAGCTGATCAGATCGCCTGTCTTGTCGAAGGCCAGGCCGAGCGGAAAGCCGCCAATATGGGCAAAGACCTCCGAGCGTTTGTAGTCCGGCGCGAAGAAGCGGACGATCTCGCCATGCCTGGTGCCGCAATAGAGATGGTCGTCGCGGTCGAGGATGACGTCTTCCGGCCCTTCCAGCTCGCCGAGCCCGATATGGTCGGCCTCCGACAATCGGTTGTCGAGTTCGTAAGGCGTGCCCGAGCCCGGTGCAGCCGACTGCGTTGCCCCCATCTTCAGATAGACCGGTGCGACATAGACCTCGTCCAGCACCTTGTGGCGGTTCTTCAGCCAGCGAATGTCGATGGTGACGGCGACGGCCAGCATGATGCCCAGCACCATCTGGTTGGTGCCGGTGCCATAGCCCAGCCGGATCAGCCCGTTGGTCATGGTCAGCACGATGATCGCGCCCATCAGCCCCTTGATCACCGAACCGCGGCCGCCGCCCAGGCTGACGCCGCCGACGACCGCCGCCGTCAACGCCATGACCTCAAGGTTGAGGCCGGTTCCCGGCCCTGCCCCGCTCAGCCGGCAGGCGATGAGAAAGCCGCCGAGCGAGGCGCAGAAGCCGGAGAACACATAGGTCATGAATACGGTGCGGCGCACGCGGATGCCGGCATTGTGGGCCGAGCGCCGCGACCCGCCTACCGCCTGCACATGCCAGCCGGGCCGCGAGCGCGTCAGCGCGACGTGGGTAATGATGGCCAGGATAATCGCCGCCCACACCGCAACCGAGAGGCCCCAAAAGGTATCGTCGCCGATGAAGTCCAGCACATCCGATGTGGCATCGGAAAGCTGCACGTCGGCGGCATAGGTGGTGACCAATATGTCGAACAGCGCCCGCCCGAAAATGAAGGTGACCAGCGTCGTCAGGAAAGCGCGCAGGCGGAAATAGCCGATCAGGTAACCGTTGATCGCGCCGAACAGCAGCCCGGTGGCGATCGAGGCGGCCAGCGCCAGCCACACCGACTGTTCGAGGATGAAGAAGACGAACACGGCGGAAAAGCACGACAGCGCGAAGATCGAGCCGACCGAAAGGTCGATGCCGCCGCCCAGCATGACCACCGTCATGCCGGTGACGACCAGCGAGAACTCGCCGAGCTGGCGGGTCGATTCCTGCAGCGACATCGGCTTGAAGAAGCCGGGAATGATTGAACCGAACACGCCGAGCGTCGCCACCAGCGCCAGGAACGGAATGGCGTTGTCGGTCCAGCGTTTGCTCAATATCTCGCCGACGAGATGGTCGGGCACGAGATTGTAGCGCCAGGACTGGAGGCGTTCGCGAAAGGACATCGGTTGCTGCTATTCGAGAGAAAAGGGAAAAAGAGGCCGGGCTATCCGCAGAACAATCGCCTCAGGTTTGCGCTGCCCCTCACCCTTACCCTCTCCCCGTATAGAGACGGGGAGAGGGGGTCGCCAGCGTTGGAGCGTATCCCTTCTCCCCGTCACTATACGGGGAGAAGGTGCCGGCAGGCGGATGAGGGGCAGCGCCAAGCTCAGGAAAGCCGGCCTACTTGGCCGCAGCTTGGGCTTGCAGTGCTTTCAAGTCCCAGCAGCTGTCCGGCTTGAGGTCGGCCTTGGTCGTCGCCTTCTCCAGCGTGTAGATGTAGGTGTGCGAGGTGCCGGCCGGCTGGCCACTCTGCAACAGGAACTTGATGACGGCGTTCATGTCGCCCGACTGGCGGGCAAGGTCGGTCATCACCACCGCGCCATAGGTGCCGTCCTGCAGCTTGTCGCAGTCGGCGGTCTTTTCGCCACCGCCGGTGGTGACCAGAAAGACTTTGCCTTCGAGCTTGGCATCGCGGATCGCAGCAGATGCGCCGGTCGCGTCACCATCCCAGAAATCGATGATGGCGCAGATGTCGGGGTTCTGCTGCAGCATCGTCGTCGTCACGTTGCGCGAGGTCGTCGCATCCCAGTTGGAGTCCGGCTTGGCCACGACCTTGAAGTCGGGGTTCTTGTCCAGCACCTTCATGATGCCGGCATACTGGTAGAGGCTCGATGAGTTGGCCTGGTCGCCCTGCACCAGCCCGATCTTCTTGGAGGAGTTCGGCCCACAACCCTTGATCGCCGCTTCGGCTTCCAGCTGGCCGAGGCGATCCCAGTCGCTGCCGACAAAGGCATCGGCCGGGAAGTTCGCCGGATTGTCAACCAAAAGCACATAGGTGCCGGCCGCCTGCGCCTTCTTCATCAGCTTGGCATAGGAGTTGAGGTCCGGCGAGTGGATGATCAGCACGTCCGGCCTCGCGTCCGACGAGATTGCGTCGGTTATCGCCTGCGCGCCGGCATCGACCACCCAGTTCGGGTCACGCGTCTCGAACACGCCGCCCCAGGCCTCGACCTCCGTCTTCAGGTAATGCGCCCAGCCCTGTGCCAGGTCGAAGCCCATCGCCATCGGTACCAGCATCACGCGCTTGCCCTTGAGTGCTTGCGAATAGGCGGCCGGACCCGGATCTTCGGCGGCGAAGCCTGGCGCCAGGAAGGCGGAGACGGCAAGCGCTGCCGCGGCAGCCATAAATGTCCTGATGATTTTCATGTCACATCCTCTGGTTTGGTATGTCGTTCGCGGCCGGCCCCAACCGTTCGCGTCAATCTAAATGTCGCCTTGCTGCGCGGTCTGCTCATCGCGCGGATTGATGAACCCATCAACGATGATCGCCGCCAGCAGGATCGCGGCCTTGATCAGGTTCTGATAGAGCAGCGGAATATCGATGATGGTCATGGCGTTGAGCAGGATGCCAATCAGCGCGGCACCCACCAGCACGTTGCGCACCCCGCCCCGCCCGCCAGACAGACCGATGCCGCCGATCACCGCCACCAGCACGATGTCGTAGAGCAGCGTGGAATTGACGATGCGGGTGTTGATCGAATGCAGGCTGGCGGCGGTGAGCAGGCCGGCCACCAGCGAGACTAGGGCCGACAGCACGTAGCGCAGCACCAGCATCGGGCGCACTGGAATGCCGATGTTGCGCGCGGCGACCGGGTTGTCACCGGCGAAATAGACGTAGCGGCCCCATTTGGTGTAGCGCAGGAACAGGAAGAAGGCGAAAGCCAGCCCGGCGAAGACAAACACCTCGACCGGGATGTCGAGGAAACGCAGCCCGCCCAGAAGCTCGACCCAATGGCCGGGCGGCACCGGCACGGCGTCCTGCGTGATCAGTTGTGAACGCACATAGCCGAAGACGAAGGATGCGGTCGCCAGCGTCACGAAGATCGCCGGAACCTCGGCGTAGGCGACCAGGATTCCGTTCAACAGCCCGATGGCGAGAACGCCAGCGAGCACATAGGCGAAGGCCAGCCCGTCGGATGTTCCCGAATTCAGCAGTTGCAGATACCACGCGACCGACATCGCCATGATCGCCACCGCCGACAGGTCGATGCCCCTGCCGATAATGACGACCGCCATGCCAAGCGCCAATATGCCCAGCACCGAGACCGAGCGTACGATGGCAACGAGATTGTTCGAGTTGATAAACCCGGGCAGTCCGATGGCGGCGGCAATGAACAGCACAACCGCGATGGCAAAGACAATGCCCTCCTGGTTCAGGCTTCTCCAGTTTAGCCAGCCGGTCGCGTTCATTGCCCGCTTTCACCCGCGATGGCTACGCCCTGCTCCCTCTGCGGCCATCGGAACGAAAGCTAATCGGCTCAAGACCAATTCGTCAAATGAATCCGCGCATTGCAGGCCGGCTTGCGAGGAAATTCTGCGGTTGGACGCGCCGATTGGCGAGGCTGGCGCAATGCCAGGAACTCAAGCACTTTTGCAATTAACCGTGCCGATCGGAGCGCTCGCAAAAGTTTGTTCCACAACGAGCGAAGCAGGCAGAATTTATGTCCGCGATCGCCGCTGGATTCCCGCGTCAAATCCGCGAAACATGGCCCGAGACCTCGGCGCCGGCAGCGTTCGACAATGCGAGAAAGCGGAACGAGGCGACGAGACCGATTGCGCCGATCACCAGGAAGGCAAGGCGGAAGTCGACGAGATCGAGCGCTGCCGCGCCCCTGGCGATCTGTGACAGGTTGAGCAGCGCCGCCGCCACCGCCACGCCGAACAGCATCGCCACCTGCTGCAGCATGCTGGACAATGTCGCCGCCGAGCTGCGCTGCTGTGAGGCCACATCGGCGAAGGCCAGCGTGTTGAGCGCGGTGAACTGCATCGAGCGCGAAAGGCCGGCGATCAGCATCAGCACCACCACCAACGCTTGCGGCGTCTGCGGCGAAAGCGCCGCGCAGGCCATGATCGACAAGGAAGCGATCACCCCGTTGACGATCAGCACCGAACGGAAGCCGAAGCGCCTCAGCGTCGGCGTCGTCACCGCCTTCATGCCGAGATTGCCGAGGAAATAGGTCAGGATCATCATGCCCGCATCGACCGGGCTCAGGCCGAAGCCGACCTGGAACAAAAGCGGCAGCAGGAATGGCGTGGCGTTGATGGCGATCCGGAAGATCGTGCCGGCCGACAGCGTCGAGATGGCGAAGGTCTGCACCTTGAAAGCTGTGAGATCGAGCAGCGGATGGTTGGCGCGTCGCAGATGCCGCACCGCCAGCCAGCCGACCAAAATGCCCGTGCCGAGCAGTGCCACGGTCGGCAACACACCCTCCTGCGGATGCGCGATGCGCTCGAGGCCATAGAGCATCGCGGCGAGCCCCACCGAGGTCAGCAGGAAGCCCGGCCAGTCGAGCGGCTTGGCCCCAGCTTCGCGGTCCCCAGGAATGAAGCGGGCAACCAGCGCCAAACCGGCAACCCCAAGCGGAATGTTGATGAAGAAATTCCAGTGCCAGGAGAGATAAGTGGTGATGAAGCCGCCAAGCACCGGCCCGACCACCGGCGCAAACAGCGCCGGCCAGGTGATCAGCGCCGTGGCGTTGAGAAGCTCGGATTTCGGCGCGTTGCGCAGCACCAGGATGCGGCCGACCGGCGTCATCAGCGCGCTGCCCAGGCCCTGAACCGCGCGTGCGACGACGAACTCGGCCAGGTTCTGTGAGATGCCGCAAACGAGCGAGGCCAGCGTGAACAGGGCGATCGCCACGAGGAAGATGTTGCGCGCGCCAAAACGGTCGGCAAGCCAGCCGGACAGCGGCACGAACACCGCCATGGTCAGCATATAGACGGTGATGCCGATGCTCATCGCCACCGCCGGCACGCCGAAGGATTCTCCCATCTGCGGCAGCGAGGTCGAGATGATGGTCGAATCCAGAAGCTGCATGAAGAAGGCGACGGCGACGATCAGCGCCACCCGCCGGGCTTGCCGCGCCGCCGGCGCGGTTTCGGGCAAGGCTTTGTTTTCGGGAATGGCGGTCATGCACAGAACTGTCCGAAGGGGAATTTTCACCCGCTCCATCGGCAACCGCACAATTGTCCGGCAAACCGATGACGCACCGGTTTCAACAGCATCTGGCCGGTGCCGTCCAGACCTGGTCCAACAAACTTTCGTGTGGCATCGCAGCCGGCCATGCGATGACCTGGCCCTGGCGCCGAACCGGCCTTTTACGATCCGCGATGACGCTTTGTGCCGCTGCCGGGGCGTCTTATGCGGCTTCGATCTTCTCCAGGAACAGGCTGAGCTGGTCCGGGTCCATGTGCACGACGTGCCTGTCTTCGGGATAGGCCAGGCTGTTCACATCGGCGACATATTCGGAAAAGGCGGCGATGCGTTCGGCCTGCAGGCGATCGTATTCGGCGGCGAAATTGCGATAGACCTTGGAATGCCGAGGCATGTGGCCGCGGTTCTGGCCGAGGATGTCGTCGGCGAACAGATACTGCGCGTCACAGCCGGTGCCCGCTCCCATCGACAGCATGATCAGCGACGTGCGTTCCGAAATCGCCTTGGCCACCTCGACCGGCACCACTTCGATCTCGGCGCCGATCGCGCCGGCGGCCTCCAGTTGCTTCACCGCTTCGAACACCTGCATGGCGGTGTCGGCGGTCTTGCCGACGGCCTTGAAGCCGCCGGTCCAGGTGGCGCGTGACGGGATGAGGCCGACATGGCCGATTACCGGAATGGCATCGTCGGCCATCCGCTTGATGGTGGCGTACCCGGCGCTGCAGTAGACCGCATCGGCGCTGGCCTTGTAGAGCCGGAACGCCCAGCGGACGAAATCGTCGGCGGTGCCGATCTCGAAGAAATTCTCGCCCGGCATGGTGAACAGGCTGGGTGCCGCATCGCGGTATTGCGGATTGAGCACCAGCTCCGGCGGCACCGAGACGATATCGACGCCGGCGCGTTCGGCGGCCTCGGCCTCGTCCATCGTCAGCACGCGCAGCATGGTCAACTGCCGCTTGCCCTTCATGGCCCGCAGGTCTGCGACGGTCGGTCTTTTCCGGCTCATGGATTTTGGTCCCCTTTGCTACGTGACAGAAGGCCGGTCAGGCGATCTGGATCATCACCTTGCCAGCTTCGACCTTGACTGGATAGGTCGCGAGATTGACGCAAACGGGAGCGCCCTTCGCCTGGCCGGTCTTATAATTGAAGCGGCCATTGTGCTTGGGGCATTCGATGATGTCGTCCATGACAAGCCCGTCGGCCAGATGCGCCTTCTCATGCGTACAAAACCCGTCGGTGGCGAAGAATTCATCGTCCGGCGAACGGTAAATCGCGAAGGTGCGGCCGCCATGGTCGAAGCGGATGACATCTTCCTCTTCGACATCGTCCACGGCGCACGCTTCGACCCAATCGGCCATTCTATATCTCTCCTGAAATTTTCTGCATGGCGCCGGTGCGGTGCCTATTCAGCCGCCGCCGACATGTTCACTTCGTGGAACTCGCCACGATAGGGCCTGGCCGTTGGCGGCAGTTCGCGCTTGAGGAAATGATCCTCGTATTTGAGCTGCCTGAGCAGGACAGGCCAGACCTCGCGATAGGCATGCCATATCGACGGGTTCGGCTCCGGCAGATCGTGCTTGATCAATTCATGCAGCTTGGGCAGCGCGTGATAGGGCACCATCGGAAACATGTGGTGCTCGACGTGGTAGTTCATGTTCCAGTAGATGAACCGGCTGATCGGGTTCATGTACACGGTACGGGTGTTGAGCCGGTGGTCGACGACGTTGTCGGCCAGACCGATGTGTTGCAGCAGGCCGGTCATCACCATGTGCCAGGTGCCGTAGAGGCGCGGCACGCCGATGAGCACCACCGGCACCCACGACTGCATGTAGAGGGCGAGTGCTATCGTGGCGATGTAGATGGCAATATGCCAGCGCGCCGCGATGACGGCCTTGTGCTGTTCCATCTCGGGAACGTAGCTTTTCTCGTCGGGCGTCAGCTTGCCGAGCGCCTGGCGTACCAGCGCCGGAAGCGAATAGCGAAAATCAAGGATGCCGGTGAAAGCCAGCGCCGCACGCAAAAGGTCCGGCGGGCGCATCACGGCGATCTCGGCGTCGCGGCCGACGATGATCGTGTCTGTATGGTGCCGGGCATGGCTCCAGCGCCAAGTCACCGGGTTGCGCATCAGCATGAAGCTGGCGATCTGGTAGACGACATCGTTCATCCAGCGCGTGCGGAAGGCAGTGCCATGGCCGCATTCGTGCCAGCGCGAGTCGCTGGAGGAGCCGTAGAGCACGCCGTAGACGAAGAAGAACGGCACGCACCACCAGGTGCCCCAGAAATAGATGGCGCCGGCGGCGGAGCCGAGGATGGCGACGATCCAGATGATCGTGTCGCGGATCGCCGGGCCGTCTGAGCGCTGCATTAGCTCCTTGATCGCCTTGCGAGGGACATCCGTGTGGTACCACTCCGCCGAGGCCAGTCCCGTCTCGATCGCCCTGCGCGTGCTTTCGCCGACCAGGCTGTAATCGCGCTTTACCGTGCCAGCCATTGTGACCTCCGATTCCCGATCTGCCGCGAGCCCTCCCCGCTCCGGCCGGAGCCAGCCTCCCAACTGGTGTCCCGTATCTTGTTCGCCATTATCACGACCTGCCTCCAAGAACAGGAAAACGGCCCGACGGCTGCGGGTAGTCCTCTCGCGGCTGCCTGGCGATTGCCGCGATCCGGCTCTCCGCATCGGCGATCTCGCCGGCGCCGTCGAGAACCCGGAACACGGCATCGTAGGAGCGGCTCTCGCCGTGCTCCAGCCAGATCATCTCGCCGCGTTCGCGCGCGGCCAGATTTCCCAGCACATGATGCGTCGAGGGCTCGATGCCAAGCGCGTACTGCCCGGCCTGGAAATTCTGCCATTGATAGGCGCAAGGCAACTGGTCCTTGCGCGTGACCACCTGCAAGCCGAGGCCGAGCCTGTCGTTGACCACCGCGACCGGCACTTCGCCGGCGCTGTCGGCGCCGAGCTCGTGCTGCCAGACCTGTTCCTTGAATCCCGGTTGCGGCGCCGGCACCGTGCGGTAGCCGACCTTCTGCACTTCATAGCGCTCGCCGGCATGGCCCGCCCAGACGACGTCGCGGATCGGCGCCAGGTAGCGCGATCCTTCGTCGAGCACCGGATGGCTGATATTGATGTGGTAGAAATACATATGCGGCGTACGGTTGAAACCGTGATTGACGACACGGTCCGAAAGCCGGATCTCGTTGCCGCCGACATCGGCCTCGATCCGCCGCAGCAGGTGCAGATCCTCGCCGAATACAGTCGATTGCTGAACGATGCCTTCGGCCCACAACACGCAGCGGTCGCCGTCCCAGGTCTCGCCATAGCCGGTCAGCCGCGCCGGGATGGTGCTGATGCGGCCGTGCAGCGAATGGCGCACCATCGTCTTCGGCGGGTAGTTGTAGGTATCGGCCGGTACTTCGTTCATGAACAATATATGGTCGAGGCCGCAGGTCAGCAGAAGGCCGGAAAACGACCGCGCCCACGCCAATCCCTCCTCGCCTTCATATTCGTGCAGGCCGGGATGGCGAAAACCGCTCGGCGAGTGCCAGCCGATCGCCTGGCCCCTGAAATCGCAATCGGCGATATCGAGCGCCCGGTCGACCAGCGCGGTGAAGCGCAGGCCGGAGCCGGTGCGGAATTCGAGCATGCGGATGCCGCGCTCGACGCCGTCGCCAAGCGTCATCAGCCGCACGCCGGCGAACTGCGACAGCATGCCCGAGCGTTCCGAGACCTGCCGGCGCGACAGCGTCTTGCCGTAAAGCTCTACCATGTGACGGCCAGTTCTTTCACTTTGCTCCCGTCCTTCACTTCGCTCTCGTCTCCTTGAGCAGGGCCGACATGTCGGCGCCGGTGATGATGCTTTCCACGGTCAGCAGATCGGTGCCGGCGACCGTCTGCTCGGCGACGATCTCGCCGCGGCGCATAACGATGATGCGGTCGGCGACCTGGAAGACGTGATGGATGTTGTGGGTGATCAAAAGCACCGAGTGGCCGGCGTCGCGCACTTCCTTGACGAAGCGCAGCACGCCGTGCGTTTCCTCGACGCCGAGATTGTTGGTCGGCTCGTCGAGGATGATGACCTTGGCGGCGAACTGCATGGCGCGGGAGATGGCGATCGACTGACGCTCGCCGCCTGACAGCGTGCTAACCAGCGCATCGGCGTCGAGTTTCTTCGAGATGCCGACGCGCTTCAATAGAGCCGACGCAGCATCGCGCAATCGAGCGAGATCGAGCGGCGCGAACACGCCAAGCCATTTGAGATTGACCGGCTCGCGGCCAAGGAAAAGATTGCGCGCGATGCTGAGATCGGGAGCCAGCGAGGTGTCCTGGTGGATGGTCTCGATGCCGAGATCCATCGCGTCGCGCGTCGAGCGGATGGAGACCTTCTGGCCGCGCACATAGATGTCGCCGCGATCGACGGGAAAGACCCCGGAGATCGCCTTGATTAATGTCGATTTGCCGGCGCCGTTGTCGCCGAGCAAGGCCACCACTTCGCCCTCGTTGAGCGTGAAGGAGGCGCTCTTCAGGGCGCGGACGCTGCCGAAGGATTTTTGCAAATTCTGCAGCCGAAGCACTTCCATGATCAGCTCCTGGCGGCGTTCTTCTGCAGCAAAGCGTGCAGGATGAGCATGGCAAGGATGATGACGCCGACGAAGATGTTATAGGCGAGCCCGGGCACGCCGATCAGCACGATGCCGTTGCGGATGCTGCGCAGCATCAGCGCGCCGACGATGGTGCCTAGGATGGTGCCGCGCCCACCGGTCAGCGCAGTGCCGCCGACCACCACCATGGCGATCACTTCGAGCTCGTAGCCGGTGCCGGCCACCGGCGAGGCGGCAGAGATGCGGAAGGCGCTGATCATGCCGGCGAGACCGGCCAGCACCGAGGTCAGGATGAACAGCCAGATCTTGACCGCATCGGCCGGCACGCCGCGCGCCACGGCAGCGTTACGGTTCGAGCCGATAGCGCTGATCCAGTTGCCGAGCTTGGCGTAGTGCAGCACATAGATCGCCAGTAGCGACAGGCCGATGAACCACCAAAGCGAGGTATAGAAACGGAACGTTCCGATATTGAAGCTGCCGGCCAGCAGCGTCACGAAGAAGCCTGGCTGGTTCCAGGATTTCAGCGGAAAGCCTTGGGTGATGTAAAGCGCTGCCCCACGCACGACGAGCAACATCGACAGTGTCACCAGGAAGGACGAGATCCCGATCTTGGTGACGATCAGGCCGTTGATCGCACCGATCGCTATGCAGAGCAGCAGGCCGGCCAACAGCGCGACGCCAATATCAAACCCGCCGTTCTGCACCAGCAGCATGACGACGACCGGCGCCAGCCCGAACACGGCACCGACCGAAAGGTCGAACTCGCCCGCCGTCAGAAGCAGCGTCATGCCGAGCGCGATGATGCCGAGCTCGGGCAGGAACGCCATCATGTTGGAGATGTTGAGCGGCGACAGGAAATTCGCGTCGGCGATCGCGAACACCGCCAGCAGGACGATCAGGATGACGAGCGAAGAGAACTGCGGCGAGCGCATCAGGCTCGACCTGCGTTTGGCACGCGGCATTTCCTCTTCTGCGGCAATTGTCATGACAGTTCGAACCATACGCCAGGGTGACGCTCGCCGCCTGCGCGGCGAGCGTCAGTTTCAATCATTTGTTGTAGAGTTTCAGGATCGGTTCGACGCTCGAGGCGTCGTAGAGGCTGAACGTGTGAATGTCGTAGCCGATCGGTTCGCCCGCGGCGGCGAGACCGAGCAGCGCCACCGGCATGAAGCCCTGCGCCGATGGGAACTGCCAGGCAGCCGCGTTGATGAAGCCGGACTTGACTGACTCGGCGGTTTCCTTCGAATTGCCCCAGCCGACGACCGGAATCTTGCCGGCCGGCACGCCGGCGCCGTCGAACACCCGCTTGACGCTGGCCGCGACGGAATCGCCGAGCGCGATGATTGCCGGCGGATTGTTGGCAACCATGTAGTCGGTCATCTTGGCGATGATGCCGGCCGGATCGGTGCCGCAATCGACCACGTCATATTTGATGCCGAGCGGATCGAAGACGCTGGCAATGCCTTCGGTCTCGAGCTGCTGGTAGCTGGCGCCCGGCACTTCGACCGGCAGGAACACTTTGTCGCCCTGCTTCACCATCTTGTGGTCGACCAGATATTTCGCCCAGATGACACCGGCTTCCTTAAGGTCGGCGCCGACATAGGCCTGCCGGCCGGTTGCCGGATCGTCGGTATTGAAGAACACGATCGGGATGCCGGCCGCCTTGGCTGCCTTGACCTCCTCGGTCCACAGGCCGGGCTGCGCCGAGGTCGTGGCGATGCCGTCCGGTTTGGCGGCGAGTGCCGAGTTGAAGGCTTCCTTCTGCGCCGCCATGTCGCCGCCGCTGAACGAGATCTTGCAGGTCACCTTGAGCTGGTCGCAGGCCTTGGTGGCGCCGGCATTCCAGTCGATCCAGAAGGCATCCGACGGGCCGCCATGCGACAGCAGGTAGAACGTCTTCTGGGCGTCCTGCGCCAGCGCCGGCGTACCCAGCGCAACACCGGCGAGAACCGTCGCCGCGGCAGCGATTTTCAACGCGAATTTCAACATTTCTCTTCCTCCCTTGTTTCGTAGCCGAACCGCGCCATCACAGTCCGTTGGCGCGGAATTTTCCGTCGAGGAATTTCTTGGCACGGGGCACGTCGTCTTCCGAAAGATGCTCGATGATGACCGGGATGTTCGGATGCTTTTCGGCCAGCCGCTTGAGATAGAGGTCGTAATTCAGCGAACCGAGGCCGGGCGCCGGCAGCTCGATCTCGCCGACGCCGCGGAAGGTGTGGCTCTCCAGCGCGTCCTCGTCGCCGATGTCTGCGTGCTTTTCCGACTTGTCGCCGCCGGAACGCTTGACGTCCTTGGCGTGGGCAATCTTGATCTTGTCGGTCAATGTGTCGAACACCTGGTTCAGGATCTGGTCCATCCTGTCGATGTTGTGCGTTTCGAAATAGTTGGTCGGGTCCATCAGCAGGCCGAGGCCTGGGTGGTCGATCTGCGCGAACATCCTCACCGTCTCTTCGACCGAACCGACGACATTGTTGACATAGGTTTCGAGCAGGAAGACTGCGCCGTGGTCATAGGCGGTCTGGGCAAGGTCGGCGATGACCTTGCGGCATTCCTCAAAACCTTCCTCGGTCTTGTTCTTCGGGTGATGCACCCAGTCGGACTCGGTGTTGTAGGTACCGGTTTCCGAGATCACGTAAGGGGTGCCGAAATGGCGTGCGTTGCGGATGATCTCCTTCAAATAGCCGACGCGCCGCTCGCGCTCGCCCAGGTCCGGATGGATGATGTTGGTGTAGCCCGACACACAGCAGATCGGCAGATTGTGGTCGCGGAACGTATCGCGGACAGTCTTGGCCTTGTCCTTGGTGATCTGTCCGGCGGAAAGGTCGATATCCCTGAAATGCAGGTCGAGCTGCACGGTGTTGAAATCGAGCGCACGGATCTTCTGCGCGGTTTCCTTGAGGCCATACGGGAAATAACCCGTGAAAATACCTGCCTGCATCATGGTGTGAAGTCCTCCCTGTAAGTGATTCAGTCGTCCGGTGTTTCAGTTGATCGAGATTTCGGAAAGCTTGACGGTCCGGCCCTTGTCGATGGAGCGGTAGCCGGCTTCGACCAGCGCCATGGTCTTGACGTTGTCGGCGACGGACAGCGCCGGCGGCTCGCCCGTCTTGACCGCGTGCTGGAGCTGCTCCATGACGCCGATGAAGGCATGCGGGAACCACATCGTGTCCCAGCTGGGCGTCACCCATTCACCACCGGTGGTCTCGGTCGAGGCATAGGTCAGCGTCGAGGCAGAACCTGTCGGCCAGCCGATGGTGCCCTTGGCGACGCCCTTGGTGCCGTCGACGCGCCAGTTGATGTGCTGGTCGTCCTTGTAGCCCTCCTGGCGCGGACCGGACCAGACATCCTCAAGCGATACGGCGAGCACGCCCGACGGGAACTTTATCGTCGACACGGTGATGCCGTCCGAATGATCGAAGCGGGTGCGCGGATCCTTGCGGGTCAGGGTGGTGATCTCCAAGGGATCGCCGAACAGGAAGCGCAATACGTCGAGATGGTGGACGCTCATATTGGCGAGCGTCAGCCGGTCATAGTCCTCGAGGAAGCTCTGCCAGTGCGGGATCGCATGCATGTCGATCTGGGCGAAAACGATGTCGCCGAGCGCGCCGCTGTCGATGATCTGCTTCAAGACGCGCATCGACTGGTCGTAACGCATGTTCTGGTTGACCGAGAGGATCTTGCCTGCCTTGGCCGCCTCGTCGCGAAGTTTGACGGCCTCTTCAAGGGACAGCGCCAATGGCTTCTGCGCCAGGATCGCCTTGATATGTGCCTGCTTCAGAGCATGACGGATCAGTGCCGGCTGCTTGTCCGGCGGAAAGGCAAGGTCGATGATCTCGACGTTCTTGTCCTCGATGAGCTGTTCCGGCGTGTCGTGGACGGTTGGGATATCCCAGCGTTTGGCGACTTTCTCGGCGCTGGCCTTGGTCCGCGAGGCAATCGCCACCACCGGGAAACCGGCTTCCTTGTAGGCGGCAAGGTGACATTCGGCCATGATCATGCCGGCGCCGACGCAGCCGATCCTGTATTCCCTGGTGCGGACTTTAACGTCCGGCTCGAAGCCGTTGCCCACCATTTCTTGGCTTGCCATATGTTCCTCCCGAAGCTCGTTCCTTGCAGCCGCCGTCATCGTGCCAAGGCTCCCCCGCTCTGTCCGAAATAATGCACCCTGCCCGGCTCGCAGGATATCACTACCATCGCGTCCGGCCTGATGTCCGGCTGGCCGCGTAACAGCGCCCGCAGACGCGTCTTTCCGGCGGCGAGCGTCACAACGGTGTAGCCGCCGAGCGGCTCGACCTCGAACACTCGCGCCGGGCGGCCCGCGCCCCCCTCCGGCATTCCACCCGACCAAGACCTGACCTTGATGTCTTCCGGCCTGAGCCCGATCTCGACGGCATCGGCCGGCGCAGCCTTGTCCGCGACGCGGATCGTGCCTTCCGCCGCCTCCACGCCTTCCGCGCCGTGCACCGACTTCAATATATTCATCATCGGCGACCCGAGCAGCCGCGCCACATAGGTGCTGGCCGGCCGGTCATAGATCTCGGCCGGCGCGCCGATCTGCCTGATCTTGCCGTTCTCCAGAATGGCCATTCGGTCGGCGACCGACATCGCTTCTTCCTGGTCGTGCGTGACATAGATCAGCGTCTTGCCGAGCTCGCGCTGGATGCGCTTGAGCTCGACCCGCGTCTCCTCGCGCAGCCGGGCGTCGAGCGCCGAAATCGGGTCGTCCATCAGATAGGCGGCGGGATCCCGCACCAGCGCGCGGGCAATCGCCACGCGCTGCCGCTCACCTCCGGAAAGCTGTGCCGGCGGCTTGTGCAGGATATGGCCGATATGCAGCTTGGCCGCGACATCGGCGACGCGCTTTTCGATCTCGGCTTCGGCGACCCGGCGTTCGACCAGCGGAAAGCGGATGTTGTCGCGCGCGCTCATATGCGGAAACAGCGCCAAATTCTGGAACACCATGGCGACGTTGCGCTCGGCCGGCGACACCGTGTTGACCGGCTTTCCGCCGATCAGGATCTCGCCCGCGTCCGGGGTTTCCAGCCCGAGCACCAGGCGCAGNCACCGTGTTGACCGGCTTTCCGCCGATCAGGATCTCGCCCGCGTCCGGGGTTTCCAGCCCGAGCACCAGGCGCAGTATCGTCGACTTGCCCGACAGCGGCGGCCCGAAGAAGCAGAAGAACTCGTTGTCGTTCACCGCGAACGACGCATCGTCGACGGCCAGCGTGCCGCCATAGCGTTTTGTCACATTACGGAAAACGATGTCGGCCATCTCAACCTGCTCTCAATGCAAGACCGGAGGCGGCGTCGAAGACGCGCACCGCCTCCGCCGCAGGCGCGACGACGGCTGTCTGCCCGATCGCCAGCCCGACATCATTGTCGAACACCGCCTTCACCGCAGTCTCGCCGTCGCCAAGGTGGATGATGGTGCGCGCACCGATCCGCTCGACGAAACTCACCGGCATGGACAGGCCAGGGCCACCTTCAGCCAGCGTCACCTGCTCCGGTCGAAAGCCATAAAACACCTCGCCGCGCATCCTGCGTACGGCATCTGCGATCTCGACCGGCAGCGGCGGTGTCACGCCGAGCGGGCCGAGATCGATGACCAGACCTCGGTCGCTTTCCGCCGGCCTGCCCTTGAGCAGGTTCATGCCCGGCGCGCCGATGAAGCGGGCGACGAAGACATTGGCCGGGTTGTTGTAGACCTCGAGCGGCGTGCCGACCTGCTGCAGCACGCCGTGGTCCATCACCGCGATGCGGTCGGCCATGGTCATTGCTTCGAGCTGATCGTGGGTGACGTAGACCATGGTCTGCCGGAACTGCCGCTGCAACTGCTTCAGTTCGGTCCGCATCACTGCCCGGAAGGCGGCGTCGACATTGGAAAGCGGCTCGTCGAGCAGGAAGATCGCCGGCTCCATGATCGCCGAACGGCCGATCGCCACCCGCTGCAATATGTTGACCGACAGTCTGTCCGCCTTGCGGTCGAGCAGCGGCGTCAGTTGCAGCATCTCGGCAATGGCGTCGACACGGCGGCCGATCTCGGCCTTTGGTGCGCCGCGCATTTTCGGCCCGTAGGCGAGGTTCTGCCGCACGCTCATATGAGTGAAGATCGCATAGTTCTGGAAGACGAAGCCGACGCCGCGCCGCCCCATCGGCACGCCGGCCATGTCGCGCTCGCCAAACAGGATCTTGCCGCTGGTCGGCCCTTCCATGCCGGCGATCATGTTCATCGTCGTCGACTTGCCGCAGCCAGACGGCCCGAGCAGCGCCATGAACTCGCCGTCGGCAATGGCCAGGTCCATCGTCTTCAGCGCGGTGAAGTCGCCGAATTTCTTGACCAGGTTCTGCAGGTGGATGGTGCTCATGCCGCCACCTCGCGTACCCGGGCCATGCGTTTCATGGCAAACACCGCAGCGATGGACAGCACGATCAATATGGCCAGCGCGATTGCCGCCACATAGCCCCAGATCAGGTCCTGGGTGGTGAGCTTGTAGATGTAGACGGAGATGGTTTCGGTAGCGACGCCGGGACCGCCGCCGGTCATGATGTAAAGCGTGTCGAAGATCTTGAAGTTCTCGATCACCCTGATCGCCAGCGCGATGATGATGATCGTCTTCATCTTCGGCAGCACGATGGTGACGAAGCGCTGCCACGGGTTGGCGCCGAGCAGCGTCGCCGCCTTGATCTGGTCGTCGGGCACGCCGACCAGGCCGGCAAGCAGGATCAGGAACATCAGCGGCGTCCACTGCCAGATGTCGGCGACCATGACGGCGATGAGCGCCAGCGTCGGGTCCGACAGCCAGGCGATGGTGACGGGAAAGCCTGAGATCGCAGACAGGATGTCGTTGACCGGGCCGCCTGACTGAAACAGCATGAAGAACATGTAGCCGGCCACCGCCGGCACCACCATCATCGGCATCAAGAGGATCGAGTAGAAGATCCGCTTGCCGGGGAACTCGTCGGCAAACAGNCGCATCGGCGGCAAGGTCGGTGTAGTTGGCGAAACTGTTCCACATCGACCAGGCGTTCCACCAGCCGGTGCCTGACAGTGGCGACCAGTCGGTCAGGCTGATGTAGAGCTGCATCAGGAGCGGGAAGACGGCGATGAACAGCACCAGGATCTGCGCCGGCAGCGTCAGCCGGAAGCCGAGCTTTGCGCCCTCGTCCGGCAGCACCGACGCCGCTTTGGAGGCTTGCATGTCGCCCTCCGAAATCGTCGCAGTCACCGCGCTCATTGCTTGAGCGCCCCGAAGGTCAGTCCGCGCACCAGATGGCGCTGGATGGCGATGCCCATGATGACAGGCGGCACTGCCGCTATCAGGCCGAGGGCTGCCTTGGCGCCGTAGAGCTGTCCGGTCATCGATGAGGACAGCGAGGCCATGTAGACAGGGACCGTCACCCATTCGCGCGTCGTCAGAAGCAATGCAATCAGATAGTCCGACCAGTTGAGGATGAAGACGAACAGCGCAGCACTGGCCAGCGGCGCGCGCATCATCGGCAGCGTGATGCGGGTGAAGACGCGCCACCGCGAGCAGCCCTCGACCAGCGCCGCTTCCTCGATCTCGCGCGGCATGTCGTCGAAGAAGGTCTTCATCAGCCAGAAGGCGAAAGGCAGCGTGACGATGCCGTAGATCAACGACAGCCCCCACCAGCTGTCGGTGAAATTGAGGAAGGCCCACATGATCATCACCGGGGTCATGACCGCCATCGGCGGAAACAGGCGAAGCTGGATCAGCGCCAGCGGCAGGTTCTGGCCCGAGCCGAAGCGCGACAGGCCGTAGGCCGCCGCGGTGCCCGCCGACATGGCGATTGCCGTACCGAATGTGGCCGACAGCAGCGACGACAGGATCGGCTTCAAAGCTGTGCGGTCGAGCGCGACGATCAGATTGTTGGTCGATTCACCGAAGACGAAGCGGAAATTGCTGAGTGTCGGGTTCTTCGGCCACCAGGTCAGGTCGGCGCCGGTCGCCGACCATTCGGCGATCGGCTTGAACGCCATCGACACCATCCACAGGATCGGCACCAGCGTCACCGCCATCGCCGCAACGATCGCGGCATAGCGGAATATCTCGAAAGGAACTGAACGCTTCATCTTGCGGCTTTGCTGGGTCCTTCGTTGCCGAGGGGAAGAGCGACCGCTCCTCCCCTTCTTGGTAAGATCCTGCGACGATCAGGCGATCGGATCGAGGACGGTCGGCCAGGCCTCCTTGTTGGTCTTGATGGCTTCGAGAAGCTTCTCCTCGCCGGTGCGGCGGGCAATCTTCTTCCACTCGGCCTCGGTGTCGGCCATCGCCTGCTCGGCTGTCTTGGCCTTGGTCAGCGCGGCGACGAGGTTCTCGTCCAGCGCGTTGTGGAAGGCGGTGGCGCCGGGATAGTTGATGGTGGGCACGGTGCGGGCGACCGTCTCTCGCACCACGTCCATGTGGTAGGCGTGATAGGTCTGGCGAACCAGCGGATCCGAGAAATCCGATAGCCGGAACGGATCGAAGTAGCCGCCCGGATTGGCAGTCATCCAGGCGTAGATGCGGCTTGAGCCCAGCCACTGCAGGAACAGGTAGCAGGCCTCCGGATTCTTGGCTTGCGAGGACACCGACGCCGACAGATTGAGCCACAGCACCGACCGGCTGACCAGCTTGCCGTCGATTTCGCGGCCGGGCGGCAGCATCGAGCCGATCTTGCCGGTGACAGCTGAATCCTTGTTGCCGGCATTGTCGAGGAATTTCGGCAGATTGGAGAAGGCGCAGGTCATGGCCGCACCGCCCTTGGCGAAATTGCCGTACTGCTCCGGCCAGCCCCAGGAGATCGCGTCCGGCGAATGGTGCGAAAGCGAAGCGATGTACTCGCTGGTCGCCGCGATACCTTGCTCAGAATTGATCAGCGGCTTGCCGGTATCGTCGAACAAGAACTGATTGGGCGAAGCCATTGAGACATAACGCTGATACCAGTTGGTGTAGCCCCAGCCCTGGTTGCGCAGATCGGTCGAGCCGAACAGGCCCTTGTCCGGGCGCTGGAAGAAGGCCGCGATCTCGTCATGCTGCTTCCAGGTCTTCGGCGCCGCCAGTTCATAGCCGTATTTGTCGGAGAAGGCCTTCTTCTCGTTTGCGTCGCCGAACAGATCGGTACGGTAGACCCATGTCTGGAAGTCGCCATCCAGCGACACGCCGTAGGTCGAGCCGCGATACTGGTTGAGCAGCGAGACGCCCTTGGCGCCGTCGACATAGCCGCGCTCGGGATCGTCCCATTCCGGCTTGTATTGCGCGACGAAGTCGTCGAGCTTGAGGATGCCGCCGGTTTCGGCGAGGTCGCCAAGGCGGTTCCATTCGACCGCGTAGATGTCATATGCCCCACCCTTGGTGGAGATGTCCTGCATCGTCTTGGTGAATTCCTGGCCGTTTGGCACACCGACGATTTCCAACGGAATGCCGGTTTCCTTCTCCCAGAGATCCTTGATCGACGGCGCGCCGGCCGGAAACGGCTGGGTCAACTGGCCGATCGAGCCGTCGGACAGGCCAAGTACGATCTTGGCCGGCGCCTTGCCGGCGCCCTTCATCGCCCTGGCCGCCTCGATGGCGCGGCCCTCGGGCGTGTCGGCGCCATACTGGTAGCGCTCCGAGCCGTCGAAGCCCGTCGGGCCACCGATCATGCCGGGCGCCAGGGCATCGGCCGCATAGGCACGGCTTGGGCGAATGAATTTCGGTGCAATACCTGCGGCGGCAACAAGGACTGCCGCCTTTCCACCGGACGCCAGCAAACGGCGCCGCGACACGCGGATCAAATTCGACATTGGAACTCCTCCCTCAGGGCCTTGTTCCTCCACGGCCCTTATGATGGATATTGACGGCACTATACGAAGGCTGTCAACATCATAAATAATCAATACACCTCATAACATCTCATGGGAGGGGAAGAATGGCGTTTGTAAAGGCTCTCATACTGAAGCCGGTGCTTGAATTTGAGGGAGCCCGGCTGCCCACCTCCCCGCTTTGGTCTGCTTGGGCATTTTGGTGTAGCGCGGCGGCTTGCGCATCGGCCAAGGCCGGTTACATCATTTCCCATCAGAATCGCGGACGGCGATGAAGCCGCTCTCCGACGGTGGACCCATGAAATGCGTGATCTCGATGCGCCCCTGGCGCGTTTTGGAATGAGGTGATCGACAGTGCGGTCCACCCTGACAGACATAGCCCGGGAGGCCGGCGTTTCGGCCGCCACGGTCGACCGTGTGCTCAACAACCGCGCCGGGGTTCGGGCGCGCACCCGCGAGGTCGTGCTCGAAACGGCACAGCGGCTTGGCTATATCGCTGAAAATTCGAACAATCCGAACCAGCGCAACGCGGTTACTGGCGAGGTCATACGGCTGGATTTCGCCCTGCCCGCCGGCACCAATTCCTTCATCAAGATGCTGCACCGCCAGATCGAGGCGCAGGCGCAGGCGCGGCCGGACCTCGACGTCCGCGTCGCTACCATCGAAGGCTTCAATCCGGACCGGCTTGCGCGTCTGCTGCAGGAACTGCACGGGCAGACGCAAGGCGTCGGTGTGATCGCGCTCGACCATCCGACGGTCCGCGAGGCGATCCGCTCACTTTCGGCCAGCGGCGTCAGGGTCGTCACCATCGCTTCCGACATCCTGCATGTGCCGCGGGTTGCCTATATCGGCATCGACAACCGCGCCGCCGGCCGGCTCGCCGGCTACCTTCTCAACCGCTTCATGGGTGCCGGGCGTCCGGGCAAGGTCGCGCTGTTCGCCGGTTCGCTCTCCTACCGCGGCCACGAGGAGCGCGAGATGGGCTTCCGCCACATACTGGCGGAAGAATCGCCCAATCTGCAGATCGTCGAGATGCGCGAGATGCTCGACGACCGGGAGAAGGCCTATTCGGAGGCCTCCGCCCTGCTCGACCGGCACCCGGACCTGGCCGCCATCTACAATGTCGGCGCCGGCAACACCGGCATCGCCCGCGCACTCAAGGAGCGCGGGCGCGCGCTGTCGACGGTCTTTCTCGGCCATGAGGTGACGGAAGGCACCAAGGAGCTTCTGCTCGACGGCACGCTCGACGCGGTCATCGACCAGAACCCGCGTGTCGAAGCCCGCGAGGCGCTCAACACCTTGAGCCATGCGGTCAGGGGCTTGCCTTACGAACTGCACCAGCCACGGCTGCAAGTGATCTTCAGGGAAAGCATCCCGGAGATCTGAAAGAAGGGCCGATGCCGATCATAGATGCGCCGCCCAATACGAACAGCGCCTTCGTCTCCGCCGCCGGCGACGACCGTCTCGGCGGCCAGTGCCTTGAACCCGCAAGACGGCGCAAGGACAGACACGCCATCGGCAGCATAACCGTCATGCTGCCCGATCGAAACCAGCGCATGTGCCCGCGCCGGCTATCACTGCCGACCATGCCATTTCGCCCCTGTGGGTAAGCTTGCTCGCATGGCCGACCGGTTCGGCGTTCGGCTGGTTTGCGGCCGAAGCGGCAGCCGCCACGACGGTGCGCGAACACTGGCGCGGCACGCTGGCGCTCGGCCGCAACGAAACACTGGCGGCAGCCTACTGGCGGCGGGGCGCGGCGGGACTGATGGCCGGCTAGAGCTTGCTCACCATCGCTTGCGCATCTTCGCCCAGACCGATTGCGATCCGGTCGCCGGAGACAATGCCTGACATGTCGCAGACAACCAGCGGCATGCTGATTTCGTAGAGGAATTCGGCAACGATGGCGCCGACGGCAAGGATCGGGTCCGGCCGCTCCAGGATAATGCCGGCCGGCGCCGTGCCTCTGCGGATCGCTTCGGCTAGAACCGAAGACGAGGACGACGACCCTCGCCCGCTCGGCATCACCAGGATCTTGCCGGCGATATTGCCGCCCAGGTCCGGATGCGAATGGTCGATGATGTCGCCCGTTTCGACGTCGATCCCGCCCCAGAAGCTGAGCGCCTGCGAAAGCACCAGCGCTGGGCCTTGTGCCGAGCCGGAAAGGTGGAATGTACCGGTTCTGGCCGGCGTCTTCATGGCGCGCCTCGCACGACGCGGCCGGCCGCAGCCGAGCGGACGCAGTCTTCCATGTCACCGAAGGCCACCGAGACACCGATATTGCCAGGTGCGTAATGCGCCCATTTGCCCGAATTGGTCATCACCACGCCATCGAGACGCTCGAGGATCGACGTGACATAGGTGCAGGTGTCGGTGACCGGAACGAGGCCGAAGGCTTCCATGCCGGCCAGTGCGCCTTCGTCCTGCAGCCGCGTCAGCGTCGCGCGCCCTGTGTTGACATAGATTGGGACACCCTTGCCTGGACCGACTTCGCGCAGCAGCGGCAACAGGCGCATCCACTCTTCATGGGAGAAATGCGGCGTGCCTAACGACACGGCTGCAAGCTGCACGCCGTCGGGGACGCTCGACAGCCTGGCCAGCGCATGGTGGATGTCAGCGCGAGAGATCCGGATTTTTTCCTCCGGCGCCAGGCCGTGCAACGCCTCATCCGGCGTCTTCGCCTCCGGCGTGATGCCGACGGCATGAAACAGCGCCACGGCACCCGTCGTTGCCGCCGCCGCCCCCAGCGCCTTCAATTGGTCCTCGTCGCGCGGCTGCGGCAGGCCCGATATGACAGGGATGCGGTCGCGAGCCCTTTGCCCGATGATCAGCCCGACGCCGACAAACAGAGCGTCGCTTGGCTCGAAAGCAGCGTCAGTCAGCTCGAACAGGACCTGGCCTCGTCGATTTTCACTCAGATGCAGCCCCCATGCCGGCGCGCGCCCGGTCATTGCGCAGCACAAATCGATAAAATCGCCATAGCGGTTGGTCCGCGCCCCGATCACCGAATTGGCAAAGACGATGGCGTTGGACTCACCCCAGGCGATCTGCTCGCCGAACCTTGGCCGGAACCGGGTCTGATAGGGTGCGCAGGTGAAGGTCGCCTGGCAGCCGAGTTCCAGATGCGCCTTCATCAGGCGTCGCGCCGGCGTTTCTTGCGACACCGGCATCTTCACCAATCCGGGATGGATGAGGTCGAACGAACCGACGTTCAGCGTCGTCGGCACCCGAACGCGGCCGCCGCCCTCGATCAGCATTTCGACGAAATCGAGGCTGGCCTGGCCGTGATAAAGGCAGCCGTCGATATGGGCACCGGCAATGTCCAGCAATTTGCGCGCGCCGACCGCCTTCGAAAAGGCAACCAGGATCTTCATGGCGGCAGCGGCTGCCGAGCCTTGCTCGCCATGCAGCATCGACTGGTCGCCGGCCGTCAATTCCAGCGTCATCGGCAAAATTCCCGAGCCCACACCATGCCGATCAAGCACTCCCTGATTGCGGAGCGTCTGGCAAGACAGAGCTTTGGATCTCTTCTACTTCGCAGCGATCAGCAGACCAGACATTCACAGCTCATCGCGAAGCAAGAGAGACGCGAAGCACGGTCGGAGAGCGGGCGATCCGCGGCGGAAACGGCGCTATTCCTTCTGGGGCACCCCGTCGACTGCCCCGTCGCCATCTGCAGAATGCGGCAGAATGCCGAAATCGCGCGACTTGGTCCCATGCGCCGCCGTCAGGAAACCATCGGCTGTGAGGCCTCGCCTCAAAAGTTCCCGTACCGCGGCCGACCGGCTCGGCATGCGCTTGTCGAAGCGCCAGTTCTCCAACGCCGCCAGTTCATCGGCGGTCAGCATGATCTGCAATCGTTCCGGGCGTTCCAGTTCGGACATCTCGGCCTCCAGTCATACCAGGCTAAAACTAGCTGAGTTAGCATGTTCCTAATTCTTCGTAGAGTTAGGTATGTTGGCAGAGTACGTCAAGATCTCCAGATGCGTGATCCGTGCAGAAATCCAATGAAGCGGATCAAGCATCAACCGCACAATCGACAAAATACACTAACTATTTGATACTAAATGATTTTTCAAGATTTTCGCTTGTCAATCGCCGACTCTGGGCGCATGGTGAAAGCGAGGGATAAACCGCTCCTGAAGGGAAGGTTTTCCATGCGCTACGGATTTTCGGTTCGCCTGCACGAAGACGTCAGTTCCCGAGTTCGGGCTACATTGCGGTCCGGGATTGCCATCAATCTGACTGCTGTCGCCGAAGCCGCGCGACTGCAGAACCTCGCCGAGAATGTTGCGCGCGAAGACATCGAATGGCTCGTCATGCAAGCAGCCCAGCTCTACGGGGCGGCTATCGAGTTCGACGGCTTCGCGGAAACCGATCTGGCGGAGTTTGCGTGCCCTCAGCTGATGCAAAGAAGCCCCGCCGTGGGCTGGGACGCCTTGGAAGACGGAGCGTCCGCTTCGCCGGATCCTGGCCGTCAAACACACTGAGGCGCGTGCTCGTGTGAGCCCCGCCCTGCTGCCGCCACGTGCAAGGCGGTAAGTAGCCCGCCATTGGGATGGCGGGCTTGGCGCCGACGAATCTCGCGCCTGAATATGAGCTCTGCACTGGCAGGCACGAGGAATGGCTGTTGCCATTGCCTTGGGCAGGGCAGTTCCGCCGTGACCGGACCGATCCGGACAAGGCGGCCGGGCCTATACCATGAACGTAGCCTATAATGGATCTGAATTCTGCCGTTTGGACGCGTTCAATCCAAGTCTGCCTAAATCCGCTCGTTCACGCTTTGCGTGGCGCCTTGGGTTTGCTTCCGTCCTTGGTGACGGGCGCCGGCTTAGGCTGGCGTGCTTTCGGCTTCGGTCGGCTGGCGGTCTCCGGCGCGGCGGTTTCTGCGTCGATTTCGGCGGTAGCCTGATCCCAATGCTGCTGATGGGCCCCGTCGGGCCTGCCTGCCTGTTCCCAGATCGCGTGTGCTCGCTGGCGAATCCGTTCCTGCCTGTCCGTCACTGTTGCCTCCGTCGGCTCGGTTCATGCGTAAGCAACGCTGTTCTAGCTGAAATTTCGACCCGCGTCTTGAGGCGCAGGCAACACCGTCATTGAGCCTCTCTGTCACACAGGACAGCGACGCCGAGGAGCGCCGCCTTCTTGATGATCAGCCCTTCAAGGTCGGCGTCCGAGCGCTCGGTTCCGGTGCGTTTGCGCAACAGTGCTATCGCCGCCTTCATCGACAGCAGACCATCGCCTCGTTCAGCAAGCAGTTTGTCGACGGCGGCGGCCACGTTGACCGGCTCGACATGCGGCAGCATGGGAATGGCTCCTTTCCTTGTTTCGAGACGACAGCGGCTCCATCCCGATCGCTCGGGATGGAGCTCTGATTTGGTTATTAGACCGTGACCTTTCCAAACCCGGTTCGCGGTTTGGCAACGCCGATCACTCGATGACCTGCACGATCTTGCGGGTGCCGGGGTCGACGAGCACGGTGCGATTGCCGACGACGACGTATCTGTACCGCACGTCTGGAACATCGATCGGTTGCAGCTCGACCGTATCGGGCAACGTGGAACCGATATTGAGCTCCACCCCCAGAAGACTGATCGACGCAAGCGGGTGCTTGTGGACGTATTCGCGGATGACCGTCTGCTGTTCGGGCGTGACAATCACCTGGTCCGCGGTGGCCACGCCGACGCCGGCAAGCAACGCCAATCCCGCCGCAGCAGGAACAAGGTGGATTTTCATCGTCTACTCCTGTTGTTACGGGCCTCGCCCTTACAATTGCGACGCGGCATTCCGGTCGAAGCGGCGAACCCTCTAGGCAAACGCCCACGCCACCTTGTTGTTCCGTAAGTGGCGGCTAATCGAACACCGGTGAAGTGCCCGCGCGATGCGGCGAATGGACTGCGAATGAACTGCGGTGGCCCGCGTCGCAAGACGCGGGCCGATCGGTTTCCCGATCAGCAGCGATACCGGAGGGGGGTGATATCTACTGCGTCTGAAATAACATTTAGGACAAGCTAATGTTCCTAAGCGAGTGCAACAAACCTGCCGGCGCAAGCGGCGCGAAGTTGCCGCTCGTCGCTGCTACTGCTTTGGCGGCTGTGGCGGCACCTCGCCGGGCTTGATCACCGGGGTCTTGCCCTCATCCGGCGGTGGCGCCGCCATGCCCTGATCGCCCGTTGGCGGGGGCTTCAGCACCCCACCGCATGGCTCGAGCGTATCGGACAAATTGTTGCCGGCCGGCTTCTGCTGCTCGCTGTTCTTGTCGGGCAGCTCGACTTTGCAGCGGTCGGATTGCGCCTGTTCGCCCGGCTGCGCGGCCGCCGGCACCGCCAGCAGCAGCGCACCTAGCATATACGGCAAGAAAATGAGCGGTCTCATGTCGAGCTCCTTTCGCGCCAGTATCTTCTGAATGTGAAGGCGGGCAGGCGCGATTGGTTCCGTCGTGCGGCAATGCGCCCGGACCGCAGCGGCCCGGAACCGGCCGCCAGACTTATGAGTTCAACCACTGAGCCAATTCAGGGCCCCTGACATTATGGAGAACCGCGATGAAACCGCGCAGGAAAGAACGAACCGACGACGAGACGGAGAGCCCGACGATCCAGCAGCAGGACTGGGACGCCATCCGGAGCGGGAGAATCCTCCCTGACGGCGTGCCGCAAAACGGCGATATTCGCTACGACGTCGAGAAAAGCGGCGAACTGCCGGAGGAGGACGACGATAACGCTTACCAGGAAAGCGACGAGGCCTTGCCGGACGACACCGATGAACGCGTCATTTCGCGCGATCTCCAACGGGAAGGTGGTCCTTTCGACGAGGAATGAGCCACCGCCTTCCGCATTCTGCATCGGCGGTCGGATGAAAAACCCTTGCTTTCAGTCCGGGAGGTCGAAGACCGGATCCTGGCAGCGATAGACCGGACATTGACCGTCACGCGTCTTGATATAAGCGGCGCGCGGCACCTGCGGCCAGTCGCATTCATTGCCGAATTGGCGGACGTATCGATCGTAGGTGTTCTGGCCGGTGGTCAGCACCACCGAGCGATGCCTCTGGATCAGAAGCTGTGTCTGTTCGCACGTCATCGCGCGGCTGTCCGGCCGGGCGTGGGCCGTCGCGGCAAACAGAAGCGCCCCGGCTGTCAGGACTGCCGCTTGTGTCAGGACCTTGGCAAGCATGACACCATCTCCCATGCCTAACGCGCATCTTGGTCGGGCAGCGCCGGATCGAGCCGCCCTGTCGCGAAAGAAAGATCGTACAGAATGCGAGGGAAAATGCAAAAAAGCCCGCCGCACCTTTCGGNACCTTTCGGTGCGGCGGGCTCCAACTGAACGTCACTATTTCGTCGGGCTTGGGCGGCTTACTCCTCCTTCACCGGCCCGAACCGGCGCACGATCATTTCGAAGACGATGTCCGAAATCCACATGGCCGAGACGCCGATTAGGAACGCCGCGGCCAGCGTCGTGGTGTCGTCGTCCGGAGAAGGAATGGGCAGGCCGGCGGCGCGGAAATAATGCACGACCGGCAGCGTCAGATAGGCCGCCGCCAGCGCGCCGCAGATCGGCGAGGCCACCATTTCGCGGACCTTGTAGCGATGGCGCGACAAGGCCCGCAAAATGCCGCCGGACAGGCCGGCGACCAACACCGGCGCCTTGATGCCCAGGACGTCGAGCAACTCGTGCATCATGGCGTCCACCCGCACCATCTGGCGCCCTGCCCGTTGAAGGCATTCATCTCGTCGAGCTCGGGCCGGGTCATGGCGGCGACCACGGCCGCCGATGGCCGGCGCGGCTGGTTATGGTCGCACCAGACCTGGCGCGGATTACCGGCCGGCGCGGTTGTCGTGCAGCCGGCGAGCACCAGGCAGAGGATCAGCGCCTTGCCCATTTCCCAGCCTCCGCTCTGGCTGCCGCATCGGTCATGCCGGCGGCCTTGCGCTCTTCGGCGGCGGCCTCGCGGCTCATTTCCAGGCGGTCTTCGGCGGCCGCGACTTTTGCCTCGGCCTGTTTGACCGCCTCCTTCTTCGCCCGGTTGATGCCGCCGGCAACATAAAGGCCGATGCCGCCGGCCGCAGCGGCCAATACCGTCATGACGACCTTGTTGCCGAGGATGGCGCTGAGAATGGCGAGGAGTGCGGCCATCACAAATCCTCCGCGCGGCGGCGGCGCAGGAACTCGGTCAAAACGCCGTTGATCACAAGAAACCAGGGGAACCATTCCCCTGGGATAATCGGCGAAAGAACCTGCGGGTCGACATAGGTAACGACGGTCGCGATAACGCCGATGGCCGCCTGAAGCCGCGCCCAGAATATTGTTTCGCTGCCGCGGAAGAAGCTCTTGATCCGGGTCCACATGTCATTTCCTTCCAAACAGTTTCAGGATGGCTGATAGTTTCAGGATGGCTGCGATCAGCGCTGCCCAGAGGCCGGGCCTGGCGGCAGGCACGGGAGGTGCAGAGGACGCGGGCGCAGCGGTCGCTTGCGGAACGGCAATTGGCTTAGCGGGCTCTGGCGGGACTGCGGGGACGACCGCCGATGACACCGGACCGGCAGACGGCCAGGGCGTGTCCTTGATGCGCGACCATTTGCGATAGGCCTCGGCAAGCCTGGTATCGTAGGCGTTCTTGCGGTAGCCGGCGCCGTTGTAGCCCTTGGCAAAAGCAGCCCAGTCATGATTGCGCAGATTGCCGTCGAGCCGGTTCGCGACGATGAAATCGATCGCCGCACCGAGCTGCAGCGCCTCGTCCGCCATCATTGCCTCGGCCATCGCCTGCACGGTAAGGAAGCCCGCGGCCTTGAAATTCTCGCCGAGGACCTGACCCAGCCCCCACGAAGCGGATTTGAGCGCCGCGGTTTCGTCGATCGCACAAGCTGCCCTGAGCCGTGGGTAGCTGTCCCTGGGATAGGGCTTTGCGCCCCACTTCGGATAGGCGAGGCCGGCGGCTACCGCCTTTGCCCGCTTGGCACCCGACAGGTTGCGGTAGAAGACGTGCGGTTCGAACAGGATGACCGGCCGGCCAACGGCGTCGAAGCCGCGCCCGCTGGTTTCAACATCGAGGAACGCGTGCATCTCGTCCTCGCCGACGCCGATCCGGGCACCGAGTTTCGGCAAGTCTATATCATCGAGGCGCCTGGCGGCGCCCCTGAACGTCATGTCCATGGGCAGTCCTTTCCGCCCTCGCGGGCAAGGTTTTGAGGTTGAAAAAGCAGATGCGTGGCGGCAAAGCAGAATTGGGCGGCAGCCCGTGCCGATGTTGCAAGGAAGGTTGATGTTTTCGACCTGCCGTGTGAAATGGCCGCGGGATGGTGCACATGTCTGATGATGAACAAACCGCTGCGGCGCGCTGGACGGTGAAGTCCGAGCTCCGCACCGTCGGTCGCGACAAGCCGCTGCTGCTGGTGCTGTCGGCGATCCTCTGCCTCTATTGTGCGTTTATCGCCGGACCGATCGTCTATGCGGTGCTGGCCATCAACGGCATTGCGGATTTCTTCAAATGAAGCCAGTTCCGGCGATCTCGCTCAGGTCCCGGTTCCTGCGTCTACCGCGCCCGAAATTGCTCGACCTGGATGAAATTGCTTAGCCGGGATGAAACTGTTCCCGTCTATCGTTCGTACCTGTAGCGGGTACGGGAGGACACGTGACGATAAGAATCAGGCTTCCAGGCGGCACCTTGAAGATCAAGAAAAGGGACGAGCTGCGGCGCCGCGAGCAGAAACGCGAGGTGCCGGTTTGGCAGTTCGGCAATTACTTCGTCATCTGGTGGCCGAGCGGCATGTCCGGTCGCCCATCCTCGCCCAATAAATCCTCGCCCAGGAAATAGCCCCCGCACCCGACGATCCCAACTGGCACTGGCGCCCCGTGCGGGATCGGGAACCGCCGCGCGCGCCCGAACCTCAAGACCGCTCGACTAGTCCCAGAAATAGTCAGCGGGCAGGCATTGACTCTTCCGCAGCGGAAGGTCTCTGATGCTGCATTGCACAATGGGGTGGCGGAATCGATGGCGGTGCGTATCAGGATGCCTGGCGGCACACTGAAGGTGAAGGTGTACCGCGAATTGCGCGACCGCGAACGCGCCCGCCGCATACCCGTCGTCAAGATCGGCCGGATCTATTTCACCTGGTGGTCGAACCGCCAGCGCCTGATTGATGATCAGTCGCCAGGATAAAGCTCTTTCGGCCGGCCCTGCCCGCCCGGCACCGCGAAGCCTCCGCAGCTCGCAAAATAAGTTGATGATCCTGCTGTTGACTCTTCCGCAACGGAAGGTCTCTACTTACCGCATTGCACGAAAATTGCTGCGTTGCACAACGGGAGTTGGACCGATGGCAGTGCGTATCAGGTTGCCTGGCGGCACTCTGAAGATGAAGACCTATCGTGAGTTGCGGGCCAGGGAACGCGACCGCCGCGTGCCTGTGATGAAGATGGGCTCGCTGTATTTTGTCTGGTGGTCGAAAAGCCAGGAACCTCACCAGAAGCCGCAGGACAGCAGACGGTAGCGGCTCCGCCGCGGTGGGTCTGCGTCGGCGATGAACCCTGACAATTCCGAAATACCGCCCAGCTGTAGGATTTCTGGTCGGCCTGCTGTGCCATTGTTGGTGCGCACAGCATCCCGAGCGGCCCTCGCAGAGCAATTCTTCTGACGAACTTTTCGGCGATTTTCAAATGGCCTCCAGACTGGCGGACACGCGCGTTTGCAAGCTTGCAAACCGCCGCCGCTTGTCGCAATACCTAGGCCGTGAGGAGTCGCATGGATGATAGAGCCTGACCTGCTTATTGCGAACAACCAATTTCGGCTGTCGGTTCAGTTAGCCGAAGGGCAACTAATCCCACGCACAATCATTGATACAGACCTCGAAGACGCAGCGCCGGCATTCTTCGAAGGGGCACACCAACATTGGAAGCATTTCAGATTCTTTGAGCAATCAAAGCCTTTCGCTGAGAGGTTGTCAAAGCCGCACTTCAACCGTAACTGATATGCCATTCGTTCCATCATTCCTCTACCGCCTAGCCGGCATCAACTCCGGTCCCGCGACGAAGCTAAGTTTGCGGAGCGTCCGCAGTTTGCGGCGAGGCAAGCATGCGATCGGCGAAGAATGCATCATCAATGGCGTCTTTTCCTTCGATCGCGCCGATGCAAAGATCATCGTTGGAAAAAGATCCTATATCGGCAAGAGCCACCTCGTAGCGGCTGAGAGGATCGAAATCGGGGATGACGTGATCATTAGTTGGGGTACCACAGTCGTCGATCACAATTCTCACGCGACGGGTTGGCAAGACCGCCAGGAAGATATCGCCGACTGGCATCAGGGGAAAAAGGACTGGTCAAAGATCACCGTTGCGCCAGTGAAGATTGAAGACAGTGTTTTTATCGGCTTCAACGTCATCATTCTCAAGGGCGTAACGATCGGCAAGGGATCGGTCGTCGGTGCGGGGTCTGTGGTCACAAAAGACGTGCCGCCCTTTAGTATGGTCGGCGGTAATCCTGCAAAGCAAATCGGCGGCGCTGCTGCTAGATCAGCGACTTGAGCACAGAGCTCCAGCCATGTAGGCCATGCTGCGCATCGCCATCTTGGGTGCAAACCTGAGAAATTCGGTTCGCAGTCTGTGTTTTACCCATCCTTTTTTTTCGCCAGCCAGGTGCTGTTCATAGGCGAGGTCGTGCGCAAAAACCTTTAGCCGCTCGACCTTTAGCCCGGACGTTTTGAGAAGGTTTTCAAACGTTTGGGTCGTGTAGAAGTTGATATGCCCATACGGCCCTGACATCCGAATGGCCTTACTGATATCTCGCGTATGCTCCAAAGGCACTTCGATATAGAGCTTCTTGCAGACCCGAGCCGCCTCCCTCAGAAACATCCGTTCGTGCTCGACGTGTTCGACGACGTGAATGGCAAGCCCGAGATCGAACGACTTGTCGGGATGGGGGATGTGATAGCCGTCGAATACGTCGACGTTGGCCAGTTTGGCGATTTTTCTTGCCTTGATGGCCTCGACGCCGCTCTTCGAAATCTCGACGGCGCCAAGTTTCTTACCGAGCCCCTTCCTGTTCAGCTTATCCAGCACCGCACCTTCGCCCGCCCCGATGTCAAGAATCCTGTCGAAGCACTGGCTTTGAATGATCGCTTCGATGTGCCCGACCGACTGGTTTGAAGCTATATCCCGTTTTGCGGCTACTTTTCCATCGGCGTAATAGTCGTCATAGATGTCGATGATGCTGCCGGCATGCGCCATGGACAATCCTCCAAGGATAGCCCCCCGCCAACCTCATCCTGCCATTGCCTGCGAATGGCGTCCAGCTTCGACTACGCGACGCCTACCCAGACCTCAACGAGACCCTCAATGTCGCCTTCAGGAACCGGGATTTTGCGGCTGTGTGCCGGATCCTTCGGCTTTGCGACCATGATCATCGCGCCGACCACCAGCCATTCCTCGCCCTCCTCGAGCTCGGTGACGAGTTCGCCCTTGTGCTGAATAGGGAACGGCATTGGCTATCCCCGTTCCGCGACTTGTTCGATGAAGCGCAGCGCGTTGCCGTCATGGCCGGCATCGTTGAAATGCAGCCCCTCTTGGTAGTTCCCAGAGTTGATGTAATCGAAGCCATCGACCGGGATGGTCAGCACGTTCCGGGACCTGTAGATCTGTCGGATCGCGCCGAGAGCGGCATCATAGGTGCGGCCGCCGGTGTAGCTTGCATCCCATGCCGCCGAAGGCCGCGTCGGCGGCATGACAAGGATACGCGGTGCAGCGGCCGCTTCCAGCGTGTTGATGATTGTTGCGATGTTTGCCGATATCGTGGCCGGCGGCGTGCCAAAACTGTCATTGATGCCGAGCGCCAGGATGGGCACGATCTTGCCGCCGGCGTAGCCGCATTGAGCGGCGGCCGATGTAAGACGCTCGGTGTTGAATGACGAGAAGGTATAGCTGCCGTGTGCCGCGCGCAAGGTGCGCAGGCGCGGACGCGAGCCGGCCGCCTTAACGCCAAGCCGGATGAGCCCGGTGATCTCCACAGGCCCGCCGACAGCCGTAAGCGTGTAATTGCCGCTTGCCGCTTGCCCGGTGAGCGACGGCCCCGAATACTGATCAAGCGCCAGGGCGCCGGCACAGTTGACGGTTTTGTACGCCGCGGCGCCGTTGAAGGCGAAGGCAAGCGAGCCCTGGGCGGCGTCCTGGGTGTAGTGGACGTCGACCTGTTCACAGGCGCCGGTGAACGCCAAGGATGCGCCTGCGGCGAGGATGATGCTCTCGCCGATCGGCCCGCGCGACCCTGTCGACACGCTCCCGGCGACGGTGACGCCATAAAACGTCGGAAGGTAGGTAGAGCTTGGCCGCAACGCGGTCATGCCCGGTTCATCGTCCGCAATGCCGATATTGGCAAAACGGGTAACCAGGTTGAACCAGTGTTTCGGCCCGTCGCTGGCAAGCGCCCAATGGCCGATGCTATCGGCGATCAGACAGAGCACATCGTTGTTGGCGATGTGTTCGGCCATCTTCGCGCGAAACCCGTCAAAGAGGTTTTGCAAAGAAGGCTGGCGCGGAATGAAGAAGCGCTTGCCGCCGACCATCGGCTTGCCCGGCCCCCAGAGGCCGTCGCCTGATGCAGGAATGGCCGTCAAAGCGAAATTTCCAGGCGGCACATAGGGATTCGGATGAGTGCTCGCCGCCGACGCAAACAGCGCGGTCGCATCGACGACGCCGTTCGGATCGGCGCCACCCAGCAGGTTCATGCCGTCATTTCCGCCGCCCCCGGCCAAGGCCCGATCGGCATCGGCGAGCAGACCGGTTTTGATCGTAAAGCGGACCTCATACCGATGCTGGGCGGATGATGCTATGGTCGCGCCATTCGACAGCGCGCCTGACTTGATCCATGCAGGGATGCCTTGCGGGTTGACGCTGTTTTGAAACTTGTAGGCGCCACCGCTGATCGCCGGATATTTGCCGGCTGGGATTGGGATACCCAGCGGAATATGGGCGACCCCGTTGATCAGCGTCACCGCATATGTGCTTAGGACGTTGACCACCAACCCGCCGAGATAGTCCACTACATGAATGAGCGCAGCGCCGGCGCCAGCGCCAGCGCCAACGTCGACCGCTGTAATATAGCCGTCGGCCGGCGCTGGCGTCCGCATGATGACGCTGTAGCTGCCCGGAACGTCCGACCCGGTGTTGACCAGCGTCGGCCAGCCGATTTCCTGGCTAATGCCGACAGCGGAAACGAGACCGTTTGCCGTGGTATAGGCAGCACGCGCCTTGACGGCGACTTCGCCGGTGAAGGTCGCCTTCCACTGCGGGCCATTTACCGCGCCTATAGTCTTGGCCGCGTGCGAGGCCGGAACCGCGGCCGTGAACCACTCGAGTTCGCCGTTCGGAATTGGCCCGGCAGTGTAGTACCAGCTACCAGCGCCAGTGCGCTGGACGCCCATGACGCTGCCGGCAGGCTTCAGGATCGAAAGCCCTGAAACAACAGACGACGGGCCGGCTGGAAAGGATATCGTCTGCTCTGAAACCAGGCTAAGCGTCCCGTCGCCCTCGACGTGGGCAATGACGATGTGGGCTGTCCCCGGCACGGCGCCAAATCCGAGCTCCAAGGTTGCCAGATATTCGTCGACCGTCGACAGCGATCCGGGCCAGAAATAGATGCTGTCGTTCGTAATCACCGTGCCGCCGACGGAACCAGTGATCGGAACTGGCCCGACGACCCTTGAGCTGATCAGCGCAATCTCCGCCGGTGACGCCCGGACACCTGTATCGACGGCGATCGGGCCTGCCCCGACATTGTACAACCCCAACGAACCAGTCGAAGCTTCGGTCCAGAAATACTCGCCGACATCGACATTCCTGCCCAGCACCGCCGCGGCGGCGGCGCCGGCGAGCCCTGCCGAGGCTGCAAAACTGAACGTCGGCGCCACCGTGTAGGAGCCCGGCGCCGTGATCAGTATCTGCGTCAGCGCCCCGCCCGCCACTATGAAGCGGCCGGCGGCGCCCGAACCGGTCCCGCCAGTAAACGCCAGGTCGAACGTGCCATTGGCGCCGCCCGAGCCCGCCGTGATCGCACCGTTGCCGACGACGCCGAAGCCGATTGCCGCCGCAGTCGTCGGGAAAATGCCCTTGCCGTAGAGCGAAGCGTCGCGTGCGGCCTGAGCGCTGATGACGGCCGCCGCGGCCGCGACAGCATCGAAATTGGTGGCAGCCCGGTCGGCAGTGGTTTGGCCGGCATTCGCGGCGGAAGCGGCAGCGCTCGCGGATGCCTGGCCGGCGCTGGCGGCGGCAGCATCCTTCAGCGCCTGGGTTTCATCGCGCAGCGCTTCGACCTCTTCGACCACGTCCGCGATGTCGGGCGGAACGGATGCGGCGATGGTGATGGCATCGGCGCCGACGGCCGGCTCGTCGGCCGTGAACTCGAACACGCGGTCCGCATTGTCCGACCCGATCTGGGTGTGAACGGTCGTGCCCTTCTGCAGGGTGCGGGTAGTGCGGGCATCGGCGGCGCGGAACCATTCGCCTGCGCTCGCGGTGTAGATGCCGTTCTGCGTCGGGTCGGCCTGGTCCTTGACCAGCACGCGGTCGCCGATTTCGGCCGGCACGCCATCGATGGCCTGCAGGCCGTGCAGGAGGACGTCGGCCGTGGTTGCGAGGCGCACGGGTTCGCGTTCGCCGGTCAGGAGGCGAACGGCGGCAGTTGCAGGTCGGGACATGAGGGCTTGCTCCATAAAAAAAGCCCCGCATAAGCGAGGCTGGAAGGGGTTCGGTGCTGTCGGTGGGAGACTTAAGCTACGCGGCCGGACACCGCGCTATCCGGCGCAGCCGGTGTATTCACGGACGATTTTGCGGATAGTGAGCAGCGCGGTCCAGGGCTATAGCAGCCCGCCAATGAGCCTTCTTGTCCCGCCCATGGCCGCCAGCCCGCAGGCCATGCCGGCGCAGTCGGCGACCCAGTCGAGGATATCCATATCGCGCGCGATCAGCTGGGCGCCCTGAAGCAGCTCGATCGCCGCGCCGGTAAGAGCGAGGAGCACGACCAGCCTCGTCTTGTGTTCCGGCCAGCCGAGGCTTCCGAGCGCCGCCAGCACAGCGAACGCCGCGGCGTGGTTGAGCTTGTCATGGTGGAAGGTGAAGCCCATGTCCAACTCCTGCAGGAAGCGCACCGGCGAAAGCGCGAGCAGGAGAACACCGGCCAAGGTAAGCAGAAAAGCGATCCTTGCCATGGTCGGAAAAGTGTCTGTGCGCAACAGGTCAATCCTTCATCTGAAACAGGAGGCGATCCGGACCGCCAACTGACCGCCCGGCGGTTAGCAGGCCATAAGCCAGCATCGTGACCACAATCAGACCGCTGTCCCGATGGTGGCACGCTCTACCCGGACCGTCCGGCCACAAAACGGATACCGCATCACAGACTGCGGGGGTTGCATCCCTTCAGACCAGAGGCGAATACCGCCTCTAGCCAAGCTTCGAACGGGAGTCCCCAATGGCAGATCAGCGGAAACCCTGTTTTAGAGAAGGTCTCGGATATTGACAGGTGTTCCCGGCGGCAGGTCTTTCACCTTCGCGATAAGTTGGCCCATTATGTGCCAATAGACTTCCAGGTCCGACAGCTCCTGGTTTTTGATTTCGTCCTTGCCATCGAGAAACAATGGTATCTTGTAGCCGATGCATTGGTTGTAAGCCGGTTCGGCGCCACCGGCCTCGCGCCAATCCGCGTAAAGGTTGGCGGCCAACGCCGCGTCTTCATCCTCTATGACATCGACCTCGTGGAAGGTGCGGATGTTGGCCGGCACCTGGAGCACCTCCCCCGTGCCCGGCTCGAACATCACGACACCAGGTTCCCCTTGTTCCAGCCTTTGGCTATCGACTGCAAGCGCCGTCCCCAGCCAATCATAACCAAAGCAGGTGATCCGGCCGGTGAATTCCGGAAAACCCAGGCAGACACGTGCGTTCCAACGTGCCACGTCCTGCGCCCGGATTATCCTGTACAAACCGTGCTTGAACGAAGCGCCGCCGAAACTGGCCAGCAACTCGCTCAATCCAGGCACTTTCGTATCCAGGGAGAAATTGCCGGTGTCCGCCGGCATCCTACTATCCACCGGGAAGTTTTGGCGAAATTTCTCGAACATTGCGACCTCCAATCTACCAGCCGATCAATCTGACGGTGCCTAACCTACTCTTGCCGAACGTCGAACGGCTTGATGGTAGCGGAAGGGAGACCTCGTTCATCAAACACATCGAAGACTCGCTCCGATAAGACGAGGTTAAGGTTCTTGGCGATGCCGAAGTCATCGTGACCCGCTTTCCCGTTTACCTTCAGCCACACGAAAGATGGAAGCTCTACCTCGGGCTGAAGTTCGCGGAAATCTTCGGACGTTGTGACTTCAACAGGGGCGAATGTCGCTCCGGTGAAGCCGATTTCTGACAACGCGTGCGCGGCCTCTTCCGTCACGAGGAAACATGGAAAGCTTGTTATAAGAACATCACCGATCCATCCCTCCATCTGGTACACAAGCTTGCTCACGATAGGAGGGTGGACGCTGGTATCCATAACAGTGCCGTCACCCAATCCGCCGGCCACATCGGGCAGAATGTCAAAGTATCTCATCATTCACCTATTGGCGGATAGAACAAATGTCCATACTTCTTGTCGATTTCGGTAACATAGTCAAGGACGTTATGGCGGGTAGCATGAGAGTTATTCTTATAGAAATATTCTCACTCGTTCCGAATGACCTTCTGGTGCAAATTTATGTCGAACTCGTTCCGGATTCCACGAAGATTCTCGATTGAATGCAGCTCTTGCTCTGTAAAAAGCCCGAGATACCTTTTTAAAATCCCCTGCTCGACGCCATGATGCACTATATAGTTGCTTTTGTTGAGGCTAGGATTCGCGTCGAAAAAGGTTTTTCGATAGTCCTTGGATGGAGCCCAGCCAACCTTCGCCCCCGGCATGTTTAACTTTGGACGTATCCCTGGCAAGCATCGCAGCTAATAGCGCGGTTTCAACGCCACTGTCGGATATTTCGCCGGGTGGTGTCTTCCGGCGTGGCATTGGTGGCGAGACCGAGCGCGCAAGCGCTTGCTGGTGCCTAAGGGTTTCGGCATCGACCCCACGAACAAGCGCCTCGCCGCCTTCGACTAGGTCAGTCGGCCGCCTCGAAAATATTGAGAGTTTCTCTACCCAGGGCTTGGCAATCTTCGCCGCGGCGCGTTCCAGGGCCACGGCCGCCAACCTATCGCCAGGAATTGCGCCCGCGGCATTGAGCAGTGTTTCTTCGTAGTTGCCTTCCAGCGCTGCATTTCCAGCCTTCTCCAGTGCAAATGACGTCCCCAACGGCGTGAAGTCGGCCACCGAGATGCTGTCTTCGCCAAGCCCATCGGAGCCCACGAGTTTTTGTGCGAGACGACGCCACAGGCTCCCCCGCTCACTGTCGCCGGCTATCAATCTCCCGAGCCACTCTTGATTCGTCGGTAAGTAGTTGGTGAGTTCCGCGTTTGATACCGATCGTCCTGGCTCGACAGTGTTGGCTAAATCGAGCAGCATCATCGGGTCGACTACAGCTGCCCGGACCGACCTATCCGCGATGCTGTTATCTGTTTGGGACGCGCTGGTCTGAAACAGGTGGCTGAGCACCGCTTCGCGCGCGGCTTGATTCGGTAGCGCGGCGAACACATTGCGCAGCTCTGCGGTCTGGTCTTGCGGCTGGGCCTTGAGTCTGCCGACAATGTCCTCAGCGACAGAGTTGGGTAGCGGCTGGGCGGTCTCAAAACCCAACTGTTGCTGGGCGGCGATGGAGCCAATGATCGCCGCCCGATAGTCTCCCGGCTTCGACAGGTTGCTCCAGGCCGCATCAAGGTTCGCGAATGCCTCGCGGACATAGCCGCCCGGATCGGCCTGCCTGGCCTTGAACGTCAGGTCCGCGGCGGTGGCGATAGCGTCATGGCGCGCCTTGTGCACTTCCGGCGTTGAACTATCTGCGGTGGGGTCGGCGTCCTTGACCATGGCCCGCACGGCGTTATTCGACAGGTCGCGCATGCCGTGGAATTGACGATTAACCTCAACGGTCCTGTTGAACGCCTCGAAGCGCCTGGCGCCTTCGGTAGCGCCATAGAGAGCGACGAACTGTTCCGGCGTTGGGATCGGGCCGGAATAGGTTCCATTGTCCCTGATGTCGGCCGGCGCATTCTGCTCGGCCAGGATAATGTTTGTGCGTTTTTCGACTTGCCGCATCGCGTCGGCGGCTCGGGCCTGCTGGACCAACCCTGGCCGCTCTTCGGGGGCAATGTCGTCCCCAAAAGCCTGCGCCAACGTTTGGTCCGGCGTAAGCTTGCCTACGCGGTCACGGAGCGAAGCCGGTGCGGCAGTTCCATCCGCCGGAGGCCCACTCACAGCCTCGACGGTATCGTCCTTGGTCCTGCCGTCAGTCGCTCCCGACCCCCCACCCAGCATCTCCGCAGCACGCTTCGGGTCCTGGGCAATCATCGCCCGGACAAGCGCCTTGGCCGTGTTGGCGCGCCAGGCAGCCTCGGCCGCCTGCCTGGCGAGTGGGTTGCCCATCTTGCCGATCAGGTCGAGCCCGCTCTGCCTGATCGCCTCGAATGTTTTTGTGTCGTTCGGGTCGCTTTGCGCGATCGAGCCGGTGTAGATTTGCTCGACCTTGCTCCACTCGGCCTGCTCATAGTTCTGGCGCCGCGCGTGCTGCTGCGCGGCCATGCGGGCCGAGCCGGCGAGCCGCAACGCCTGCTTTTGCGCCAGGAAATTGGCGCGTTCGCCCTCCGGCACTTTCGCTACGGTGTCGTCGAAGATCTGGTCGAACAGGCCGGGCTTGACGACGCCGTCGCTGCGCGGACCGAGCTGGCCATACATGAAGTCGTGCAGGCCGCCGCCGTCGGCCGGCGCGGTCTGCACCGCCACGGCCTCGGCGTGCGCGATGCGTGCGTTCAGCTCGCGGCCGATAATGTCGGCGTCGAATGCATCCTGCTGCTGCTTCTGCTGCCGGAAGCGCTCGGCAATCGCCGACAGCTCGTCGCCAAAGCCTTGCATGGCGGCGCCCGCCGGCGAGCCGCTGGGATAGGAGGCCACAGTGCCGGTGTCGAGGCGGCGCTGGGCAAGCTGGAGCGGGATGGTGGCCATCAGTAGAGGCCTCCACCCGGCGCCGGCGGGAAGGCGCTTCTGCCGAACGTCACCGCCTTGGCCGGGTCGTGGAGGCCGGAGATGCCGGACACGAGATTGCTGCCGGCCTTGAAGATCGAGGCGCCGACCGCCTGCCTGCCGGAAAAGCGCGCGATCGCCGCCTGCGTGGCGAGACCGTTCTGGCGCAGCTGCGAGCCGTACTGGATCGCCTTGAGGTCGAGCTGGCCCTGCCTTGCATTGGCCGCCATCACCTCGGTCGGCGAACCAGAAATAGCGACGCCCGAAGCGCCGGCCTGGGCACGCGCCTGCGCCTGCAGCAGATCCTGCTTATGGCGCTCCTGGCCCTGCTCGAAGGCCGAGCTTTGGGCGTCGGCCCGCGCCTGCTGTTCATAGGCCTTGGCCTGGTACTCGGCCATTTGCTTCGACTGTTGGCCTTCCGCCAGCGCGCCGCCGACCGAAAGCGCCGTACCGATAAGAGCTAGTGTGCACATGGTCAGCCTCGTTCGCCGGCGGGAATGAATTTGCTTTTGATGCCGTCGACCGGCGCGCCGATCGCAGGCCGCCGGTCGAGCACGCCGCCGGGGCTGAGGAAGGACAAAAGCAGCCGGTCGGCCTGGATCGCCGGGCGGCTGAGACGCGATGGCGCGACGGCCCGCGGGCCGGCCATGGCAATGCGCCGGATGGTGGTCAGGTTGACTCTGACCCCGGCAGCGCCGTCGGACAGGCCGTTGGCGGCGGTGNCTGCTCGATCAGCCAGTGGACCGTGCGCCAGCGCTCGCCGAGCGCCTCGGCCTTTGTCCTGACCTCGTCGCCCGGCGCCGGCGTGGCGGCGACGGCTTCGGCGGGGGGGTCGTCCAGGGGGGCGTCGACGCGGCGCTCGTCCGCGTCCTCGATGGTTTTCTCGATCAGCGCGATTTCAGCGTTGCAGTCGTCCAATGCGGCACGCGCCGCCGTCAAATTGCCGGCGCCGAAGATCGCGTGAAACTTTTCCGTTTCCAGCTCGCCCTTGCGGGCGATCGCATTGTTGAGGTCGGTGTCGAGCAAGGCGCGGATGGCAGCGAAATCGGCAGCCGTCCGCGCCTTGCCGAGGTCTTCGGCATGGGTTGGGGTCACTGGTGGGTTCCTTGGTTGGGGAAGCGATGGAAGACGGAGCGGGTGATCTCCCCCCTCGAGGGGAGATGGCCGGTAGGCCAGAGGGGGTCGTCTCGCGTGGAGCGCCGGCGTTCTTCCCCCGCGATGGAGGCGATAGGAGGCCGCGTCAGGACGAACCGACCCCCTCTGTCGCCTTCGGCGACATCTCCCCCTCGAGGGGGGAGATCAGCAGTTCCTAAGGCTCGGCGTCGAACACTGGTGTCATCGCCCTGATCGTGCAGGGCGTTGGATTGACGTGGCGGATCTTCACCCGCCCCTGCCCTTCCCAGCTATCGTCGATCGGCACCTCGACATTGCCGGTGAACAATTTCGCCATGCCGTCGGGTGCAACCACGGACGGGATGCGAACCTGCTCCCAGCGGCCGCGGATGAACGACTGGACCTGAAGCCCGGTTGTGTCGGTTTCCAGCAGCGAAAGAATGAGCTTGGCCACCTTCTTGCGCCGCCCGACGATCGATCCGTCGCGGCCGCCGACATCGAGCTCCAGCGTGTTGGCTTCGGACTGGTAGCCGAGCCCGACCTGCCATTTGGCTGCCGTAGCCCCACCGGGCAGCGAGACCGCGCCAGCGGCCACGGCAAGGCCCTTGTAGACTTTGCCATCGGCCAGGACGTCGGCTGTTTCGCCGTTGAGATGATCAAGCCCTGAGACCGTGCCCACAGCGACGCCACCATAGGTCAGGCCGCAGTCGACTTCGAATGCATCGCCGATCCCGCCATACTCGAACGGCGCGGTCTTTATTTCGATATAGCGCCTGGTCACGCCGCCGATCGTGCGCTTGACTATCAGCCAGAGATCGTCGTTGCCGTCCTGGCCGGGCGTCACCACGGCGCTTTCGACAACGGCCCAGTTCGATCCTGCGAAGCTTCCGGCGATCTGGTGGATATGCATGCCGCGAACGTCTTGCGACGGCTGGTGCGTGTGGCCGCCGAGTTCGCCATTTCCGAGCGGGAACCACAGCAGCGGGTCGGGGTCGGTCTGGAAGGCGAGTTCAACGACGCCNGGGAACCACAGCAGCGGGTCGGGGTCGGTCTGGAGGCGAGTTCAACGACGCCTTTCTTCGGAATGTGCTCCGATATTTGACCGACATCGTCGGAGGTGAAGCGGCCGGTGGCGTTTTGCGTCAGCTCGGCGATCGATTTGCGGGAGCGGGTGACATAGAGGAACGACTGCCCCGCATCGACGGGACGCAGCGGGGCACAACCGAAAGTCCGCGACCGGCGGTTCTTGAACGAGGACGGCGTCAGCGCCTCGTCGATCCCGGAACCCGACAGCGCCCTCACCCCGCCAAGCGTTCCGATGATCAGCGCGCCGTCCGATTCCGCCACCCACGTAATGTCGTTGGCCTGACCGCCACCTGCCTGCACGAATTCCAGCGCGTCGGTGTCTTTCTCACCGGTGGCGAAGTTGTCGAAATCGCCGGTTTGCGAGGCATAGACCGAGAATTTTCGGCTGAACGCCAGGCGCTCCTCGTAAAGCGAACCGCTCTGCACATACTTGCCGGGCACGAACGTGCCGAGACGCCAGCGAATGATCGGGCTGAGATCGGGCAGAGCATGCCCGTACAACTGGACCGTGACCACCATGGTGCTGGTCCGGGCAACGATCTTGGCCCAGCGCCAGAAGCCATCCGCGCCAAGCAGACGAACGGCACGGCCGACATCGCTGGTCTGGAAGCCGATGCCGTCGTTGATGCCGACGATCGAGGAGGCCAAAAGATCGAACGGCGTTTGCGACGGCGCGTATTCGTGCAGGGCCAGTTCGGCGATAGCGGTTCCGTCGCTGCCGCCACCTGAAAACAGCAGCTGATAATATTCGTAGGCAACCGTGTTGTTGAAGCCGTCGAAGAAACGGGTTTCCGACTTGGACCAGCCCGTCTCTCCGTCGCGGCTGTCCAGCGTCGTCCAGTCGGTGCCGTTGTGCGAGGCCTGGAATTGCCACTGGCTTGGCGATGCAGTGTCTGAGTGATCATTCGTCGCGGTAATCCAGTAGGCGTCGACTGTCTTGGCCCCGCCGCCGAACTGGTAGCGCAGATACCCGCTCGGAAAGCCCGCTATGTTCTCCCCCTTCTGCTTGTCGCCATCGAACACCTGCCACACGTCGGATGAGCCGTTGCTGTTGCTGACCGTGCCGCTTGGCAGCGTATTCGCGACCATGATCGGCATGGCGTTGCCGGTTGCGGCCGGCGTTAGCGTCGTGGCCGTGATGTTGATCTTGTCGTAAGGGCCGTCGAGAAAGACGAAATCGGCCAGCGTCCAGGTCGTGTGCGCGGTGCGCGTCAGCACTTTGACCGGATGATCCTTATGGGTGATCCACATCTGGTCTGCCGACTGGACGAATTGCAGGTCGAAGAGATCGGCCTCGGGATAAGGCGAAACGACTTCGACCGTGCCGACGCGCGCGCCATAGGCATAGACGCGGATGGAGAGATCGCCGAATTCGAGCGCATAGGCCTGATCGGCCGAGAAGATGAACGGGATCAGCCGTGTCGCCTTTGACGGAGCCTTCACCTGCGCGCAAAAATACGTGCCGCCGCGTTTCCTGATGCCGCCATGCGGCAGCGTGACGAAGTTCGTGCATTTCGACAGCGCCGCCCGGTAAAGGTCGAGCGAGGCGCGAGCATGCAAGCGGGGAGAAATCTCGCCGCGGATGAAAGCGTCCTGGATCGGATAGAGCGTGGTCATCGGCCGACGAACCGGCTGTCGCCGCGCTGGAAAGCCCAGGACGTCGTGGAAAATCTGCCGCCGCGCTGAATGGCATTGGCTGAATAGGCGGCGTCCAGCGCCCTGTCATAGGCGCTACGGGCGACGTCGATCATGCTGGCCTTGTGGGTCAAGGGATGGGCGATCTTGATGGCGAGCGCCGCCACCAGCACTTCGCTGAACAGCGCGTCCCAGTCGTTGGGGTCGGTCAGATTGGCGACATAGCGGATGACGCGCGGTCCGGCCTGATCCGAATAGATCAGCCCGGCCTCCTGCCGCCATGAGAGCGGAACGCCGTCCGGCTCGCCGCTATGGGTCAGCGGCAAGGGCCGCAGGCAATCGGCGGGAAGCTCATAGGCGAAGTTCAGCGTGCCGGCGCCACTGCCGGTGTCGAAGCCGGCGACCGAGGCCGCCAGGATGGCGAAGACAAAGGCGTGCTTGGTCAATTCGGCCTCGCGGGTCAGGTCGAAATGCAGATTGAGCAGGCGTGCCGCCTTGGCATCCTGGTCGAGGCTTTCGATCGGCGCCTCGTCGAGCACGGCGAGCGCCATGTTGGCGATGTCGAGCGGGGTGATGGCCATGGCTCAGGCCTCCGGCTGTGTGGTTGGTCGGGGAAAACGGGGCATGGTGCCTCCACGGCAAAAAGCCGCTTCAAGGCGGCTGGGATTTCTTGTGATTTTGGCTTGGGCGGAACGTTGCACGTCTCGTGCATGGAGCGTCACGACGCCAACCGCCCGTCAGGACACGGGTGGCAGGCGCTGCGTGATCCGCCTCTTTTCCGTTCGAAGTAAGGAAGCAATGCTTCGGCTATTGCGGTTCACGACACCGCCGCGCAACGCGGCGATGTCTTGCATGAATTGTGTCAGCCGACGTGTGCGCCGGTCGAGATCCCTGTTTCAGCTGACTTGGCAAAGACGCTTGCTTTCACCCTTCCGGCACCTCCCGCCAAAGCCAAGCCCCTGTCCAGGGCGTCCTGAAGACTTGGCGTGTAGTAGGCGGTGTCTTCCAGGCCGCTGAAGAAGTTTATGCGATGAACTTCCCCCTTCTTGCTCATGACAATGCCCGCTTTTCGGAGCACTTCCTGAACTGTTTTGTACTTCATGTTCATGGTGACCTCCCTTACCAAGACAAGGCAGCATCGCCCTTTCTTGTAACTGTTTGGTGCCGTCGATTGGCCAAAGGGCAACACGAATAATGTGGTGAACGCCAAAATTCACATCACTCTGGCGCAGCGCAGCGGGTGAACTTGGGGTTCGCCACATCGGCCGACCTACCGTCCAGAAGGGGCGGGAGTTCTTCACTCCTGCCCCCTTCCAGCCCGATCAGGCCTCCGTCGTCTTCAGCGCGATGAACGTCATGTGCTTGACGCTCGACGCCGTGCGGTCCCAGTTTGCCGCCAGTGCCAGCTCGGCATCGGTGGCGAATTCTCCGGCCGAGGACGCGTCGAGGAAGCGGGTGCCCGGCACATGCGGCACGAAATGCCGGCGGCCGACCATTTCGGTGACGCCACCGCCATGGCCCTGCCGCGGCTTGCGGTCGAACTCGAGCGGCCCGCCTTCGGTGTTGACCGGCAGCTCGTTCCACAGGATCGCCTTGTCCTTGAACATGAACGCCGTGTAGACGCCGCCGGCAACCGGAATGTCGTCGTCGACGACGGCCCTGAGCCCCATGTAATAGGGGATCAGCGGTCCGCCCTGCTCGGACGACGGCACATAGTCGATGAGGTCGGCGAGCTTCAGCGCCTTCATCTGCTTGGAATGCATCCAGATCGTCTTGAATTTGTCGGCGCGGTCGCCCATCAGATAGGCGGCCTCGATGATGTCGGTGTCTACGATGGAGGCGCCGGTGACGCGCACCAGGTCACCGGCGTCATTGGCGATGTTGTCGGCCAGCACGCCTTTCAGTATGCCCAGCAGCGTCAGCTTGTTGGCGCGCTGCCAGTAGTCGGTCTGGCGGCGCACGATAAGCTTCTGCGGATCGTCGCCGGCAAGGATCGAGGTCAGATCCGGGATGCCCCAGGCCTGCGCACGCACATTGCGGGCCGCGACTTCGCGGCGCGCGCCGATCTTCTTCATCTCGATCGAGTCGGCCGGGTCGTCGTTGACCGGCTCGGACGGATCATTGCCGAGGTCCTTCCAGCCGGGCATGTCGACGGAACGTCCGCCCAGGCTGAGCTTCGAGGCGATCGACGGGTCGGAAAACAGGATCCCGGCCTGGTAAATCTCCAGCGACTGGACGTGCTCCTCGAACGAGTATTGCGCATAGACGGAGGGAACGATCGCGTCCGCGATACGGGTATAGGCATCTGCCATTTTTGTCTTCCTTCAGGTTTGGGTTAAAGAGGATTGTTGGGCATCCACAGGTCGGGATTTTCGCCGGCCTCGCGTGCCAGCCGCCGGGCACGGGCCGGGTCGCCTTTGACGAGCGCCGAGATGCCAGTCAGGTTGCGCTCGCCGGCGGCATTGCGCTTGAAGGGATTGCCTCCGCTCAAGGCAGCATTGCCGTCGATCGTGTCTTCGCGGAACATCGCCTCGCCGATGGCGTGGAACGCCTTGGCGATCTGCGGGTCGGTCAAGGCACCGTCCGGCAGAAGGATGCCCTTCGCCTTGTAGGCATTGACCAGTCCGAGCTTCTTCATCGCCCGGTTGGCGACCTCGAGCTTCTGGCGAAAGCCATCGCTGCCGGTCGGCCCCCAATCCCTGACGAGATCGTCGTGCGTCGTCTCGACCGAACGGGCAAGGGCGATCTGCTGTGCCTTGGCCTGCTCGGCCATGTAGCCGACGAAGCGGTCGTGATAGGCCTGTGCGACCTTCGGGGTAGCACCTGCCTCGACCGCCCAGGCCTTGGACGCATTGGCGAGTTCGTCCGAATAGGCGAAGTTTTCGGGGAGCCCGTCGGGGCGCCGGTACTCGACCTTCTCGGGTGAGGTCAGCGGACGCATCGCCTCGGGCAGCCGGGCATGGAACCTGTCCCAGTCTTCCGCGGCTGCATCGGCTGCCGGAACGCGCAGGCTCTCGCCCTGCTGCCGCTCCAGCTCCGCATAGGAGTTGAAAACCCGATCGAGGCTGTCAGGCTTGGTCCAGCCCTTGGTTTCAGCAAGCTTGCGGTTGCCTTCGGAGAGACCGTCAAACCAGCTTGTGGCCGCAGGCGGGGCGGACCCGTTGTCCCCGTTGGCCGGTGGCCGTGCAAGGTTGCCCGCCGGTGGCGCCGCCACCACGGACCCGGCGTCTGCCAGATCTGTCATGAGAAGATTCCTTTTGTTGAGAATTAAAGGCCGGTGATGAGAGCGCTGGCGGCGAAGCTTGGTATCTCCCCCCTCGAGGGGGAGATGGCCGGCAGGCCAGAGGGGGTAGCCGCGCGTGGAGCGCCGACCTCATCTGTCGCCGGGCGTCGCGCCCGGTCGAACCGACCCCCTCTGTCGCCTTCGGCAACATCTCCCCCTCAAGGGGGGAGATTAGCGCCTACGCATTATCGCCCCAGTTCTCCCAGAGCAGCGTGATGATGCCCGACACCGCCAGCGTGCCATCGGCGTCGATATCGGTGCCGGTGGCAAACGCCAGGTTGAGATAGAGGTCGACCGGCGTCACGGTGCCGTCGAGCGTCAAGGCTGCGGCAACATCGGCAATCGATGCGCTCGACGGCGCGGCACCCGCGCCATCCAGCGTACGGCCAGTGGCGCCCACCACATTGACCATGGTGCCTGCCAGTACAGCGCTCGATGCTGCCGCCGAGCCGAGCGACCAGGTCAGCGCGGCATTGTCGTTGATGGTCGAGGCGCGTGGCGTCAGCACGGCGAACTGCAGTCTTGCCGTGCCGCCTTTGATCCGCACCTTGCCATCGAGAAAGTCGAAGAGCTTCTGGCTGGCAAAGCCCTGCGCATCGGTGACCGGCACCGGCATGGCATTGAACGAAAAGACGGTGCGGTAGGCGCCGCCCTGTCCGGTCGTCCTGGCGGTAAGCCCCGCCTTGGGCGGGGCAAGGCCGGCTTCTCTGGCGGCGGCACGCGAAAGCGTCCGGGCAAGACCTCGGGTCATTTGGTATCTCCGTTTGAGGATTTGAGGAAGAGTTGGCCGCTGCGTAGAAAAAGCAGATCGGGCGACATGGGGCCGTCAAAGATTAGTCTCGTTTGGGCATCGTCTTGCCGAGCCGTCGTCTCAGGCCGTCAGACAAAAACAACCATGTCTTATTTCGTGAGGCACGGTGCCTATGTTCCGCCGCAAATGCGACCGTACTTGGCAAAATCAGCCTGCGAATTAGTTCATAGACTTCAAGGGAGTATCAGACGATGACCATGTCCAGAGCCATTGCCGCCATGTTCGTAACCGCCGCGCTGGCAGGCTGCGCGCAGACCGAAGCACAGCAGAGAACCAGCACCGGTGCGCTGCTCGGCGCCGGCGCCGGCGCGCTTGCCGGCCAGGCGATCGGCGGCAACACCAAGAGCACGGTCATCGGTGCCGGAGCCGGCGCCTTGCTGGGCGCCGTCGTCGGCAACGCCACCACGCCCCAGCCGCGCAGCGAACAGCTTTGCCGCTATCAGGACCGCAACAGCGGCCGCATCTACACCGCCCCCTGCGACGACCGGTACTACAACGGCGATTATTGAGTGTAGAATGCGGTTGGCGCGGTGGAGCCAGCTTCAGCGGCTAGTGCATGTCGCCCAAAAGTTTGCAGCGGTTCTGGGACAACGACATGGATGAACAAAGACCTAAAGGCGCGTCGATACGCGACGCCCTTTAAGGGACGATCTGTCAGGCCAAGCCGGGTGTACGGCAGGGCAGAATTAGGGGCATCATCACCTCAATTCGCAATTCCAATCAGAAGAACGTTCAACCCACGAAATTTTCGTCCACGAACATCTCCGCAAATTTCTGCGGTGTGAGAGTTACATCATTGTCGCGGGCGATTTTGAGGTTCCTTGCCCACATATCCCGGATTGCTGCCGGCATCCCCTCAGGCATGTGCATAGACTGGGCTATTGCGTCATGCCATTGTCCATCGCCGCCATAGATAGATTGCAGTTTGGGGCCCATCTTTTTCAAGCCATCCTCCGACTCCTGAGAAAGTTCTCCGATGGCCCAGAGCACATAAAGCTCCAGTAGCCTAAGCAGCGGCTGTCCATCATAACGTGGGTCAGTCGACATATTACCTCTCATGCATCATAGGTGGCGTAATAAATGAGTCTTTCACAGATCGCGGAAAGGCTGGGCCTTTCTTTCAGCGACGCAACCCAGGCCTCGATAACCTCGATCGCAATGTGGATTTCGAGAAAGTATGTCAGGCCCTCTTTGGCTGCCTCCGCTGGCACCAATGCCCCTTCCGGCCCAGTTGCAACCATTGCGTCTGAATCTTCGGTCCAAGGCTCCGACACATAAATCGTGTCCTCCTCGTCAAATTCCGGCAACCGTCCAACGATATCCAGCAACTTTATTGTTTTCCCCACAAAGAAAATCCTCCTCGGCGATCCGGGTGTAATGTCTCCTGGAAGGTACTCCCACCATCATGTTGGGATCTAGGGACAAGTTGCATCACACCGGGTTCTGCGGCGTGGTGCCAGCTAAAGTCAGGAGGCGCGGTCCGGGGAGCGAGCCCTGTCTGCGTTCGCTGAAGATTGACCCCCTGATTCCGCAAATCCTGAGCGAAAGCCGTTTCTCCTTCCATCGTTTGCAATAAGGATTCGTTGGCAGCTTGGTAATGTACCTCGCGCGAGAAGCCCGGATACAAGGTCGGGCTCAACCTCATTTCAAAGATCACACTATAGAACTGGCCTGTCGGCGCCCGAATTGCTCCGGTACCCGCATCTTCTGCGGCAAGTTCGGACACGCGCTTGTTGGCAACGAGGCCTTCGGCGCGCTTCGCGGCTCCCGAACCGACCGCTTCGATTGCGCGCGTTATCCCTTTCTCGGTAACAGCAGCTCGACCAACCCCGGGCCATGGTATCGACCAGCCCAATGCGTCAGATCCCTGATGCATCATCAGATTTTCATCGCGGTTCGACGGCTCGTAGTAAGCACCCGTGAAATCAGGCGGGCTGAGTGTTGCCTGGGTATTGCCGTCGGCGGCCAGAGTAACCAGTTTGGCCGCAAGTTCAGCTGCGCCGATCCCCGCATTGGCGGCCGCCTTGCCAAGACCTTTGGCCTGCGATGCCAACACTGCGCGCGTCGACATAGGCTTGTAGCCGGCCTCAACCGGCATAATCCAGGCCAGATCGGCATCCGCCAGTTGCCGGGCCACGCCTGCTCGAGCGGCAGGGCCGGACGTTCCGGCAAGCAGCGTGCTTACTTTCGCGTTTATGTCCTGCTGGTACATGCTCGCGCTGTCATAATTATCGGAGAGATCACGGATAATGGACAGCGGCACGGGCTGAGGGTCCTCAATACCCAATTGTTCCTGCGCGGCGACAGACATGGCTATCGCTTTGTCATAGGCGTCCTTGTCATAGCCGTTCGGGTCCTCGAGTCTGCCACCGGTCACCGCTTTCCATGCGGCAGCGATATTGGGAAACACTTCGCTGACGTAGCCCCCGCCATCGGTTCGTCTGTGATTCATGACCAGCCCTACCGCCGCGGCGGTCGTCTCACGGCGCGCCTGGTCTTCCTGCGAACCGTTCGGCCCGGAATCGGCATCGTGAAGGGCGGCATGGATCGCTTGGTTCGGCATGGTGCGCATGCCGAAAACCTGCCTACCGACATCGGCTCGCCAGTCGAAATCCCGGAAGCGTTTGTCGCCCTTGTCGAGCCCATAGGCGATCCTGAAGGCGTCCCGGCCAGGCATCTTGCCGGAATAAGCGCCAGTCCGTGCGATGGCGTCCGGCGCGTTCTGCTCGGCGAGACCGATGTTGGTGCGAAGCTCAACCTGCTGAGCAGTGTTGGCCGCCTGCGCCTGTCGGATCAGCGCTGCCTGTTCCTGTTGCGGAAGGTCGTCCCTGAACGCCTGCGCCACCCTTTCATCAGGCGTCCGCTTGCCGACGCGGTCACCCTTCGCTGCCGCCGCATTGGGCGCACCAAAGGCGCTGGAGCCACCCACGGCCGCGGCGGTGTCGTCCTTGGTTCGGCTTCCAGCCTGCGCAGCACCCAGCATCTCGGCAGCCTGCTTCGGATCCTGGGCGATCATCGCTTGAACCAGCGCCTTGGCCGTATTGCTGCGCCAGGCGACTTCCGCCGCTTGTCGGGCAAGCGGGTTGCGAAGTTTGGCGATCAGGTCAAAGCCGTTCTGCCGGATCGCGTCGAACTTCTCGGTGTCCTTCGGGTTGCTTTGCGCGATGGCACTGGTTGAGATGTTATCGACCTTGGTCCACTCGGCCTGCTCATATTCGTCGCGCCGCTGAAGCTGCCTCGCAGCCATCCGTAGTGAGCCGGCCTCGCGCATGGCCTCCTTCTGCCTGGCGAAAGCGGTGCGCTGACTCTCGGGTATTTTCGGCAAGGCGTCGTCGAACAGCGTGTCGAACAGGCCAGGCTTGGTGACGAGCCCGGTGCGCGGATCGACCTGGCCGTACATCGTGTCATGCAGGCCTCCGCCATCGGCCGGCGCATTCGCCACCACCTCGTCTTCCGCCTGCGCGATCTGGCCGTTGAACCGACGCCGCGCGAGTTCAGCGTCGAACGCTTCCTGCTGCTGCTTCTGCTGCTGGTAGCGCTCTGCGACGGCAGAGAGCTCGTCGCCAAAACCCTGCATCGCCCTGCCGATCGGCGACCCTTCGGGATAGGAGAGCACATTGCCGGTATCGAGCCGGCGCTGAGCAAGCTGGAGAGGTATAGTCGCCATTTAATATTCCTTGCCCAAGGAGCCCGCAGACTCGAACTGCCGAAGATCACCGCGCGGTCGGGCGCCGCACCGGCGATCCGGCCGGGTCCTGCCGCCTTCGTCGGGTCATGAATTTTGGAGAGGTCGCCAATGAGGAATTGGCCGGCATTAATGATGCTCAAAGCCGACGGGCGTGGGCTAAACGGGGCTTGGCCGCGGCAACCTATGGTGATCCTGCTGTGAACTGGCCGAGGTCGCCGGAATGATCGGCCGGAGCGGGCCGTGACCCCTGCAAGGCCGGCGCTCCTAAGCCCCTACGCCTCCAGCCTCGCCGCCTTCTCCAGCGCAGCCAACTGCGCCTCGTCCAGCGTCAAAAACCCCATAATGTGCTGCACCACCTCGGCGCGGGCATTGCTGAGCGCGCTGTGCAGCTCGAAGCCGTTCGGCGTCTTGGTCTTGGCCAGCCACTCGCCATAGGACGGGCGGCGGTAATAGCCGGTTGCGGCCGCCAGGTCGGCCAGCACCATCTCGCCGTCCTGGCCCGAGAACACCCTGAGATAGGCCTTGGCCAGGGCATCCCGCGCCTTGGCCGGGCCGCCGGCCTGGCTGGAATGGGCGAAGCGTTTGCCGCTCATGCGCCCTGCCCGCCCGAAGCATCTTGCGCAGCCTGCGGCATCAGTCCGCCGAGCCCGTCGAGCAGGCCGCTGTCGCGCGCCTGCACTGCCGCCGGCACGGCATCCCTGGCGACCTTGCCGGCGGCCGCAACCGCCGCCATGCCGGCCTGTTCAGCTTGAGCCTTGGCGCGGGCATCGCGAATGCCCGCCACCTCGTCCTGGCGGCGAAAGATGCGCTGCGGACTGCGGCCGGCGCCCTGCACGATCTTCAGCGCCGCGTCGCCGTCGATATTGTCCATCACGCCGGGATCGAACTGCGCCATCTGCATGGCGGTGGTGACAACCTGGATGGTGTCGCGCGCCTCGGCCGAACGGCGCAGCACGTCGAGCGGGCCGGTGAAGGTCGGCCGCAGCGCCTTGCCGGCAAGGCTCGCCGGCGGCAGGAAGCGGCTATCTTCCTCGTAAAGTCCCTTGTCCTCGAGAATGCCCAGCTCGCGGTCGAGATTGCTGGCAAAGCCGGCCTGGATGATCGAGCCGGACGGCCCGAGCAGCGCGCCCTTCTCCTCCTGCCGGATCAAGGCTTCGGTCGCCGTCATCTGCGGGTTCTGCACCAGCGTCTGGAACAGATTGACGAACATCATGTCGCGGATCTCCTCGGCCCGGCTGTCGGCATAATTGAAGGCATAGGTCGGGTTCTGGCCGGTGGCGATCGGCGCGATCAGCGGCCGGCCGGCATCGTCGATGAGGCCGGGATAGTTCTCGCCGGGATTGAGCACCGGCACATAGTCGAGCCTTGCCTTGGAGGCGGTCGCCGGATCGGTGATCTGCTGCAGCGCGCGCAGGCCGGAGCGCCGCACGGCGTTCTCCTCGCGCACCGTCGTCAGTGCCTCGATGGTCGGCGAGATGCCGTAGGGATCGCCCTCGTAGCGGCGCCAGTTGAAGCACGATACCGGGAACGAGCGAAAACCGCTTTCCCTGACGATCGCCTCCTCGTCCTCGATGACATGGTAGGAGGCGAAGGCCGTGTCGAGATACTGGTAGGAGCCGCTCAGACTGTACATCTTGCGCTCGTCGCGCGGCTGGATGCACTGGATCAGCGAGATTTTCGTCTCGCATTTGGCGGGGTCGTCGACCAGAATCTTGATCCGCGCCGGCAGTCTGTCGTAGCCGAGCAATTGCGCCGCCTGCCGCGCCGTGCGCTCGTAGCGGCGGTGAAAGATATCGACCTGGCCCCAGCGGTTGCGCGAGAGATAGCCCTCGACTACAGGGATCGAGGCATAGCGGATCAGCGTGTCGCCAAAACCTTCCTCGGCATAGAGATAGGCCGGGCCATAGCGCACGACATTGCGCAGGCAGGCCTGCGTTGCCGGCACGAAGTTCGAATTGGCGGAGTAGCGCAGCGAGAACAGGAAGTCGCGCAGCGCTTCCGCCCATTCCTTCTCCTCGTCGGTCTCATCGTCGTTGATGGCCGCGGTCGACAGCCCATGCCATTTCTCCGACTGCGGGATGATCAGGCTCTCCAGCCCCGCGGCCAGCCGGTTGGCGGCCGAGTTGATGGTGTTGGCGTAGACACGCGCACCGCGCCGCTCCTGCCGCTCAGCCTGCGAATCGACGCCGGCCTGGCGGCGGCCACTCCACATATCGGGCGCGTCGGGATCGCAGAATTCGGACACCGCCTCCCAGACATGCTCATACTGGCTGCGCTCGCTCTCCAGTTCAGCCTGTCGCGCCAGGATATCGCGGGCACGGGAATCGCTCATGGTCAGCCTCGCTTGATGAACTCAATGGGGAAAAGAAAGAAATGGCGGGACGCCGAGGCTGCCGATCTCCCCCCTCGAGGGGGAGATGTCCGGTAGGACAGAGGGGGTCGTCTCGCGTGGATCGGCGACCCCCTCTGTCGCCTTCGGCGACATCTCCCCTCAAGGGGGAGATTGGAAGCGCCTTATTCNGCGACCCCCTCTGTCGCCTTCGGCGACATCTCCCCTCAAGGGGGAGATTGGAAGCGCCTTATTCCGCCGGCGTCGTCTCCAGCGCCGGGCTCCGCCCAAAGCGCTGCACCACGAAACGGCCCATCTTCTGGCCGGGTACTTCGATCAGCATGTAGGTGATCCAGGACAGCAGGCACACCACTGGCAAGACGACGACAGTGACGATCGCGAAGCGCAGCGGCGCCGACAGCTCGTGGCCGAACTGGGTGATGACCAGAGCCGCAACCGGCTGGAGAACCAGCAGATGGATCAGATAGATGCTGAAGGAAAGCTCACCCATCAAATGAAAGAACCTGTTGGCGAGCGTCATGGCGATGTTTCTGGCCACGATACCCGCCATTCCCGGCAGCATGCGGTAGAGAACCAAGGCAAAGAACCCCAGGACGAGCGCTTCGCGCATCAACAGCTTGCTCAGCCCATAGCCGCCGCCGAACGGCAGCGCCGCCAGCAGCATGGCCAATGCCAGATGCACGAAGGGCCGCTTTTGCCTTTGATGGACGACGCCCGCCAGCAGCATCCCGCACAGGAAAATCTGCATCTTCAGCGGCAGGAACGACGGCATCGGAAAATGCACCGACAACTGTCCCATCAAGAACACCATCGCGCTGCCGGTCGCCGCGACCAGGATGGCCGCCCATATCCAGTCAAGCCTGCGAACCAGCAGCATGATGGCCGGGAACAGTGCGTAGAACTGCATCTCCAGCCCCAGGCTCCAGTCGGGCAGCGGCGTGCGATAGGCGAAATTCGGCACCAGGCCGAACAGGAACAGCAGATGGGCGCAGATATTCTTCAGCCCGCTGTCGAGATAACGCTCGGGCGCCTGCGGCGACCGCAGCAGGAACTCGTCGATGATCATTCTCGACCCGTAGAGATAAGGGCCAAGCGCCAGGGCAGCGAACAGCATGACGTAGAACAGCGGCGCTATCCTGAAATAGCGGCGGGTCCAGAATTTCAGCCAGGTTTCCGGCCTTTGCCAGGGCTCCTTGTCCTGGCGCAGCTGGTAGTGGAACACCATCAGGAAGCCGGACAGCATGATGAACAGATCGACGCCGAGGTCCGGTTCGCCAAGAATAGGAATCTGCCAGCCGGTCAACAACAAGCAGTGCCCGATGAGCACCCAGATCGCGGCAAGCGCCCGAAGCCCGTCCAGGCACTCGATGCGCGATGACCGGGCTTCTGTCATGCCGAACTCCTCGATTGCCATGTTGCAATGCAGCATGGCGGCTGAGGGAGGAATGTCAACCGTGCGGAAGGAACACGATTTGCGCTGTGCTGTTACGGAAAAGGCGGAAGCTGCCTTGACCTTCTCCACTTGTGGGAGAAGGTGGCCGAGCGAAGCTCGGTCGGATGAGGGGTGTTGGACCGATCGCTATTTTGCAGAGGTAAGCTCTTCAAATCGCTGAAGGTTTTTTCGCCTCATTCCTTCCAGCACCCCTCATCCGGCTCGGCGCTGCCGCACCGATCCACCTTCTCCCACAAGGGGAGAAGGAAGAGCCCTCATCCCGCCTCTCTTCTTCACCAACCGCGCGTGCCGGCGCCAGTACCACCACGCCAGCACCCGGTTGCGGAACACTCGTCTCATCGCGCCCATGTCAAACCCCCAGCAGCACGCGGCGCTGGCCGGTCAGATCGCCGGGCGACAAATCGGTCTTCACGGTTCCGGCGGTGCCGTCATTGGCCGCAAGCTGGGCCCGCAACGCTGCTTCGCGCGCCTGCACGTCCTTGTCGGCAATGGTCGGTGTCGGCGGCAACGGCTTCAGCGCCGGTGGCTTTTGAAAAAGGCACATGGTTTTCTCCAAAGTGAGAGGCTCTTGTCCAGTCGTAGAGCAGAAAATCCTCGCCGTTCCGGCCATAGCCCGGCAGGCGGCAGCGTTGCGTCGCGCCAAGCCGGGCAAGCCAGCGCAGCGCCAATTCATTGGCGGCCAGCGCTCGCGCCTCGACCCGCCACGCGCCGCGCGCGGCAACTTCAGGCCCGAGCACGGCATGAAAGAATTCCGTAATCCCAGGCACGCAGCGCCTCATGCGGCGCGTGCCCCAGCTCCAGGCGATCCATAAGCCGCCGCGCTGTTCGGCAGCGCCGAAGCCGGCCTCCGGATTGCCGTCGAGCTCGGCGACATAGGCAAACCCCTGCAGCGCCGTCAACGCCAGCAGCGCCGGCGACCAGTCATCGAACTGGCAATCGATCTCGGCCCGGTCTTCGGGCCGGAGGTTGGCGGCGATGTAGGAGAGATCGCGCAAAGTGGCAGGGATGATGCGGACGGTCATGTTGGGTCATTTTCCGGCACGCTGCGAAGCGGAGAGCCCTAGGGAAACGAGGCCGCCAAGCTAGATTGACTCTCTTTGCCGTCTGGATTTCCTTGGCCTGTGACTTGTGGATGTACCTATGGGACAAGCGCATGACTTGTCGTAACTGTGCGCCGATCAAGGAGACCCGTACGATCTTTAGCACCGGTCGTCTCGCGGCGGCGATCACGATGGCCAAAGAGGCCATACGCGACGGTATTCTGCAGGAAGTACCGGGTGGTCCTATGTCGAGTGTCATCCCGTTTTCGGATCTCAACCCGGATGGACCATGGGACGATCTGCTTCGTTACCGCTTTCGGTGCACGACCTGCGCACAGGTTTTCTTGCTCTCCGCAGAGACCTATCATGGCAGCGGCGGCGAATGGGCTAAGGAGCCCGGCTAAGCTTTTCGGCGCTTCGTCCTATGCGTCCGCCGCGAATCTCAGTCCTGGCGTATCTTCGCGGACATCCGGCTGTCGATCTCGGTCAGCTTGGCGAGAATGCCTTCCTGCGCCTGCACCATCGCCTGTTGAACGCGGATCAGCTTGAAGGTGAGCCAGATCGTTACCCAAAGGCTTGCTGCGAGATAAATCAGCATCGGCATCCAGGAGATGAATATCCCGAGCAGCGAGTTTTCCGATTCCATATTGCCCCCTAACATGATGTTGCCGCTACGTCGTCGTTTTGCCGCCGGGCGTGCATAAACGCAAGCATCGTCACCGAAACGCCCCCAGCGGATCGCTCTGCCCGGCCTTCCGCCGCGCGGCCTTGAACACCGCGGGGTCGACCTGCGCTTCCCTCAGCATCATCACGCCGTAGCGTGTCGCTGCCATCAAATCGTCGCGCAGCTTCACCACCTGGCCGTCCCTGCGATGATAGAGACGGAACTCCTCGAACCAGGGCAAGAGCGTCGAAACCACCTTGAAGCGGCCTGATTGCATGCGGCCGAGCATCGGCCCGACCGCCACCGAGCCGCCGGCGAACTGCGCGCGGGTGCCAAGCCTCTATTTGTAAGCCACTGCTGCGCTTGCAGGTCCCGCCAATGGAATAATCTCGCAGCGACTAAACCCTGCCACTTTGCACCACTCGGTGAACTGGGCGCCGGTGAAGTCAAACGCCTCGCCAAATTCGATCAGCATGTTCAGCGACATCATGAGACCGAAGCCGTTTTGCCTGCGTTCATCGTCGATGATGTTCTCGATGGCGACCAGCGCGCCGCCGGTCGGCAATGCACGATAGGCCTTGGCGATCAGCATTTTCTTGTTCTCGAGATTCCAGTCGTGAAGGATCATTCCCATCGTGATGATGTCCGCCTTGGGGAATTCGTCCGCGAAGAAGTCGATCGTCTCGGCGATGACCCGGCCGCCGAGATTGCGCTCCCTCAAGCGCCGTTCGGCGATCGGCTGCACATCGGCGAGATCGCACGTCCGGCATTGCATGTGCGGATGCCGCGCCGCGACGATGGCCGAAAGCTGCCCGGTTGCGCCGCCTATATCGGCCAGCGTCTTATATTTGGAAAAGTCGAATTTCTCGGCAAACGCCGTGAAATTGCCCATGGAGATGCCGCTCATCGCGTCCATGAACTGCTCCAGGCGCGCCGGGTCCGCATAGAGCTCGCCGAACATCGACTTGCCTGTCTCCTTGATCTCGTTTTGAGGCTTTCCGGTTTGCAATGCCGGTGTGAGATCGCCCCAGAACCGATACAGTCGTGCGTTCGCCATCTCAAGGATTCCACCGATGTATTGGGGGCTCCGCTTGACCAGGAACAGCGCGGTCGATGGCGTATTGCCGTATTTGCCGGTTTCACCGGCGCCGTCCCTCTGCAGCAATCCGAGCGCGACGAGGGTGTCGAGAAAATCATACGTTGCGCGCGGATGCAGCCTCATCGCGCCTTGCAGTTCGAGGCCCGTTTTGGGGCCGTCCGCAAGCAGCGAGAAGAGTCCCAGTTCCACGGCGCTCAACAATGTCTTGGCTGGCCAGAACCCAAAGCCAATTTGCAGTATGTGGTCTGGAGAAATTCCGTTTTTCATCTGATCCTCCCCTATCGGCGAATGCCCCCGTGAGGCCACGCCGATGCGTCCCTTGAGCGGGATCATTCGATGCTACACCACGTCCACGGACGTTCACTACAGTTTTCCAATCGGAGCCGGAGCGCATTGCCTCCCTCCCCGATTTTCCTCACCGAAACGCCCCCAGCGGATCGCTCTGCCCCGCCTTCCGCCGCGCGGCCTTGAACAGAGCCGGGTCGACCACCGCTTCCCTCAGCATCATCACGCCGTAGCGGGTCGCCGCCATCAAATCGTCGCGCAGCTTCACCACCTGGCCATCCCGGCGGTGATAGAGCCGGAACTCCTCGAACCACGGCAAAAGCGTCGAGAACACCTTGAAGCGGCCGCTCTGCATGCGGTCGAGCATCTCCATCAGCCCGGCCTCGACCGATACCGAACCGTCGGCGAACTGCGCATGGCTGGCGAGCATGTTCAGCCCGTGCGCGGAATATTGCCTGGCAAGTGCGGTGCCGGCACCTTCCAGCGTCTCGCGGCGGCCGTCGCGCGGCCATGCCCATGGCAGCCAATCGCCCCACGGTTTCAGCGTCAGCGCCTGCATGGCGGGAGTCTGCTGCGAGGCACGGCAGGCCTTCGTGACATAGACGACATCGGCCTCCGTATCCCAGGCGAGCTCGACCGCGGCCGACGGATGGTCCCAGCCGAAATCGAGCGCGCCGAGCCTTGGCCAATAGCGCGGCGGCGGGAACGGCTCGCAGGCGATCAGCTCCTCGGCCACCGGAAAGATGCGGCCGGAGCTGAGCACCGGAATGCCCTTGGCCCGCGCCTCGCGCTCATGCGCCGGATAGGCGGCAATGACCTCGGCGCGCTGCTGCGGCGTATAATGCTCGGCATCGTCGATGGTCATGAAGGTGACGTGGCGGGTCATTGTGCGCCCTCGCGGCATTGAATCGTGGTGGCAGGCGCGCGCTCCAACGCCCCGCCTCGCAGCTCCGTTTGCATCGCTCGGAACACCTGCCACGGAGCCGGTCGAAAAGTCGGGATCAGATCGTCCGACGTTTGATGCGCACGACTTTCGGCGCCTGTGCATCCATGAACATGTAGCACCGGCCTAGCAGCGCCTTTTTGCCAAAATCATCGAATACGTTCTGCCCGAGCGGCGTGAACAACACCTCGTCGGTCGTCAGTCCGTCCTGGTGGCGAGCCTCGATCTCTGGCCAATGCGCCTTTGCAATATCGGTCAGCACGACGTTGAAGGCAGGATGATTGTAACTGACCAACAAATTGCCATCGTCCATATCAGATGGTTTCATGTCCGGGTGGTAGTTGTAGATCTCGGCAAGCGTCTGGATGGCTGCCAAGGATGCAGCGCCATCGGAAAGACCAGCCTCCGTCAGCACACAGGTGCCGTTTTCAAGGATGGCAAAGTCACGCTCCTGGTTGAAGTAGTAGCCAATGCGCTCTTCGATGCGATCGATGGGCTGCGAAAACGATGGCCGCCATTTCGGGACAGGAGGAGAAGTTGCTGACATGCCGACGTTGCCTTCTGGTGATACGACAATTGACGAAAGGCCGCCGATCAACACCATTCGTCTATTCATAGTTGTGATCTCCCGCCCAATGTAGCCAGTCTAGTTCCGGATCATGGCTTGGCAACCGCGCTGGTCATGAAGGGGACGTGGCGGCTCATGCGCGATACCTTGCTGGAGCAAAACCGGGACGGCGCGCGACGAACACAGGCGGGCCGGCTAATGGCCCTGAAGTATCTTGATCAACTTACTTTCGTAGGTAGGTCGCGACAATCCATTTTTGTAATCCGCGTACGTCATTCGCCCGCTCACCGCCGCATCAGTCCAGCGTTTGCAGTACACCTCTGGCAATGCTTCAACACTTGTGTTTATTATTCTTGCCCATTGTTTGCGGTAACCTAGTGGCTTTGCCCCTAATCCCACCGCACACTGAGTCATAAAATCCTTTTTGAAAGCTGGACTTCTTTGTATTCCAGCGTTGATTGTATTGAACCGGCTCTCAGTCACTACGCATCCTGAAAGCATTATTGCACCGATCACGACTAGCGACCGATAGTGATTTCCCACTGCCCACCCCTCCGTTGCGGCTCTCATCCTCCGTCCAAATAACTACAATTTTGCTGCAAAGAGAAGTGCTCCACACTATTCCGTGCGCCACAGTCAGCTGGGATAATGATTGCGCCGGGCTGGCTTATTCAGCCGATTGCTTCCCCTTCACCAATGAACTCGACCTGCTCAGCCGACAAAAACAGCAGCACCACGTCCGACATGCCGAGCAGCGGCGTGAAGGTGACGATGGTGATGCCGCCGGTGGCGTTGGTGCGGGTCAGCCCTTCGGAATAGATGTCGAGCGGCGGCTCCTCGTCGAACCAGACGCCGTGCAGCGTTTCGCCCTGCCATTTCTCGCGACCCTTCTCGTAGCTCTTGAACGACAGCACCGATTCACCGGCCTGGACGTCGCCGCCGCCGCCCCAGCGCACCACGACGCTGTCGAGCGCGCCCGGCGCCCGTCCCGCCATCGTGCTGACGATGGCGTCGGCCGGGATCATGCCGGTGCCGGCCGCCTGCTGCTGCGGCGGGCCGATCAGGATGCGCTGCGGGTTATCGCGCGTGCTTTCGCCGGTGACGCCGGCCGCCCACATCCGAACCGGACAATCGAAAACCTTGCCTTGCCACCAATCTGGATAGCGGCCGGTGAGGTGCATCGCCCATTCGGCGCCGCCGGCCCTGGTCTTGCCGAGCTGGTTGCCGGCCATGAACAGGCGCTCGCGATTGGTCGCGCCGGCTGCATGGAACTCGGCCTGCCTGGGATAGGGCCGATAGGCGGCAAGCTGGTTAGTGCGGCGCCTGCGGTCCAGCTCCGCCAGCAGGCTGAGATATTCCGTCCTTGCCGCCCGGCTGTGCGAGGCCTTTTGCGAAGCCCGGCTTCTCGAGGAACGGCCTAAGGACGGCTTCGAGGCCGCGGATGCGCTGCCTGATTTCGTCATCGCTCAATGCATCCAGATTGTTGATGTTGACACTAATATCCTTGGGCAGCACCGACAGCACGAGCTTCAGGTACTGGTCGGGCTTTTCGGCGCGCACCTCGGCGATAACGCCGGCGCCATGGGCGCGAAAATCGGCGCGGATCGCTTCGAGAAAGCCGTCGGCCAGCGTCTTCTTCGCCCGCTTGGTTCGGCTGCCGGGTGCTTGATCGTGCGGCTGCGGATCGCCGGTGGAAGGAGCTTCGGCCATGCCCTACTCCGCCGTCCCAGCGGAGACCGCCGGCTTCTTGTTGCCTGGCCGCACGATGCGCTTGCGCGGCCTGGCCTTCTTGCCGGCGCGTGCCGACTTCGGCTTCCGCGGCTGGCTTGCCGGTTTCGCATCAGTCGTCGTGCCGGGCTTCATCGCACCGGCGTCAGGCAAGGCATTCAGCCTTGCCCTGAGAATTGCCACCGCCTTGCCGTCGAGTGCTCCCGACGGGAAGCCAAAGCCGCCGACCGCATCGACGGTACCGCCGCGCACCATGCCGATCCGCACGCCGGCGGCCACCTGCTCGAAGCGGCCATGGCGTGCATAGGGTGCGGTGCCGGCGAACTCGCCAATGGCGCTGACGACCTCGCGGCCGTCATCGTCGGTGATGATGGTGGCATAACGGTTGGACATGGGGTGTTCTCTGAAGTGGGCGCACGGGCGCGTTGGGAAATCTATGGACGATAGGTGGTTGCGGACCGGGATAGTCGGTCGCGTTCATTTGCGCCGACATACCTCGGCAGCACACGCAACATTCGGTCGAACAGGAGCCCGAAATGAAAAACCCGCCTCGGCGGGCGGGTCGTTGGAGCCAATTGGCACCATACCCAGATTAGTAGCATAGCTGCCGGCACAAAGCAAGAACAAAATGTGNCGCAACATTCGGTCGAACAGGAGCCGGAAATAAAAAACCCGCCTCGGCGGGCGGGTCGTTGGAGCCAATTGGCACCATACCCAGATTAGTAGCATAGCTGCCGGCACAAAGCAAGAACAAAATGTGGCGCGGTGGAAGAAAATGCACTGACGACCTCGCACCCTCGTCGGTGAACGGCTGGAAGGAGGGCGAAAAGGGCGGGCATTGCGTGAGACTTGCGTTGATGGGATGGTGGTTGCGCTTGAGGGGAACGCGTCATGGGCAATGTCACCAGTCACTACGGCAGCGACGGCATCGTCGATCGCATATTGGCCGCGATCCCGGACGCCGACCCGGCCGGAAAACTCGCGGCCGCGCAACTCTATCCATTCGATCAGCTCCATGGCCGCGAACTGATCGCCACGCGGGAGCATGCGGCCCGTCTTGCTCCTTCGCCGACAGATCGGATCCTGGATATCGGCAGCGGCATTGGCGGGCCGGCAAGGTTTCTGGCCTCGACCTATGGCTGCCAGGTCGACGGCATCGACCTGACACCAGCCTTTGTCGCCGCGTCGAGCCGACTGACCGCACTCAGCGGACTGGCAGACAAGGTTCGCTTCCATCAGGCCGACGCGACGAAACTGCCTTTTGGCGACAGCACCTTCGATGCGGCGATCTGCTTCTATGTCGGCATGAACATCGAGAACAAGGCCGCGGTCATCGACGAGGCCTGGCGCGTGCTGAAACCGCGAGGCAGGCTGATCTGGACCGAAGCCGTGCTCGCCGGCGGCGAGCCCTACTATCCCATGCCCTGGGCGGTTTCTGCGGCGACCAGCCACCTCGCCGATCGGGAAAAATTGAAAACCCTGTTTGTCGATGCCGGATTTCGCATCGACGAAATCGTCGACGAAACCGGCGAACATGTTGAGCTGGCGCTGAAGAGGGCCAATTCCGGCATCGTGCCCTCGCCGGCGCAGCAGCAGGCAAATGAAGTCGTCATGGGCGCGGAATTCCTGCAGCGCCGCCGCAACTACATCCGAAGCCTGAGTGACGGAAAACTCGCCTCGCTCGCCGTGATCGTCTCCAAATCGGCCTGAAAACAAAAACCCGCCTCGGCGGGCGGGTCGTTGGAGCCAATTGGCACCATACCCAGATTAGTAGCATAGCTGCCGGCACAAAGCAAGAACAAAATGTGNAAAACCCCGCCTCGGCGGGCGGGTCGTTGGAGCCAATTGGCACCATACCCAGATTAGTAGCATAGCTGCCGGCACAAAGCAAGAACAAAATGTGGCGCAGTGGCAGAAAAATGCGAATTCCGTTCAGCGCCTCGCCTTGTCCGCCTCCCGATTGACCTTCCAAGAAGACCGCTAGGCTGCATTCCTTCGCGCCCCTCTCTGTCCTGCCGGACATCTCCCCCACTTGGGGGGAAATCGGCTTTCGCGCCGGCTTTCGCCAATCTCCAACGTTGCAGGAAGAGCGCAGCGCCGAAACCGCCAATCTCCCCACTTGAGGGGGAGATGGCCGGCAGGCCAGAGGGGGGTACTGTCCCGGGCGCTGTCCCGCCGACTTCACAGCCGGCAACACAAGCAACGTTCGATCGAAAAGAAGCCTGAAAACAAAAACCCGCCTCGGCGGGCGGGTCGTTGGAGCCAATTAGCACCATACCCAAATTAGTAGCATAGCTGCCGGCACAAAGCAAGAACAAAATGTGGCAAACCGGACAACCGCNTCGTTGGAGCCAATTAGCACCATACCCAAATTAGTAGCATAGCTGCCGGCACAAAGCAAGAACAAAATGTGGCGCGGCGACAAAAAACCGAATTTCTCTTCGGCGCCTCGCGTTGCCCGCCAGCCACTTTGTGGGCGCGAACGCAGCGTCGGCAATTGGCGCTTCCTCCATTTGCCGAGGCATCTCACCGGCCGACGAGCAGCCGCAGCCGCGGATCAGAACAGGCATTCGCGCGTTTGACCCTTAGCCATGGGAGCAAAAATCATGAACGTCGCCAATCTGCAACTCGAAGGCCTGCTTATGGCCATCGCATCGATCAATCAGGTTCTGGTCCGCAAGGGCGTGCTCTCTGTCGAGGAGATAGACATCGCCTTGCGCAAGGCCGAAGCCAGCGAGACCAACGAGGAAAGGTCCGAAGGCATGTCGGCGTCCAGCCGCGACGCCGTCAACTTCCCGATCCGACTGCTGGAGTTGGCCAATCAATGTCAGCCGGAGACGGACATGCCGTCCTTCTCGAAACTGGCACGCATGGTCGGTCAGATCAAGGAACCTTACAACGACCAGATGTGACGCGGCGATCATAACTGACGCCGCGACAACGGCTTGCCGCGCCAGGGCGGCAAGACTGCTGGCGGCGCCTGCTAGCGGCCCTGCAGGATCTTGATCAACTTGCTGCTGTCGGCCCCCGGCGAAGAAAGCCTGCGGTAGTCCGCGTAAGTCAGCCTGCCATTAGCAACGGCATTAAAGAGCCGGTTACAAAAGGCGCTATCGTATTTTGCGACACTGACATTCATGATTGCCGCGTAAGTCGTTCTTTCGTTGAGCGGCGTGGACCTCTCGCGTGCAATGCATTCGTTGATCGCCACGCGCTTGGTGACAGGGCTGCCTTCAAGCGTGGTATGCATCGTGTTGAATTCGCCTTCGGTCAAGGTAGTGCAGCCGGCAAGCAGAGACGTGCCTATCATGGCGGCAGCAAAACGCGTGGCGATGTTCATGAATTCCCCCTCAAGACCCGCGTCTTGCTTAGCCCGCCGAATGTTGGAAGTACAGAGGGAATGCAGGCGCATCTACGAAAAGCATAAACCTCGAACGCTCGTACTTTAGCTGTCGCTTTTATTTCAATCGAACTGCGATGGCCTGAATGACGGTATCCAGCCGTTCTCGATCGTCACGACGATGCTGGTGCGGATCGTGCTGCCGATCTGGCCCTGGTCGCGGTCATAGACCCGGCCGGGATCGTCGCAGCCACCCTTCTGAGCGCCTTTACGAGAACGCCGGATGCGAGATTGGGCATCACGCCCTGCCAAGCCTCAGCGCCAGGACCCTGCCCGGCCCGTGCACGGCGGCGAACAGCAGCCCGGCCAGGAAGGTGAAGTGATCGACGAAGAAGCCGAACTCGGCCTGGTTGCCGGCCCAGTGCGACGGCCCGTGGAAGGCGAAGCCGAGGAACAGCACATAGGCGCCGGCGACGAGTGCTGCCCATGAGAAGAAGGCGCCGGTCAGGAAGCATAGAACGAGGACGACCTCGAGCAGGGCTGCGCACCAGGCCAGGAACAGCGGGAACGGAAATCCAGCCGCCGCGATATAGCCGGCGGTGGCGCCGATATCGACGAATTTGAAGATCACGGCCATCAGGAAGACGGCGGCAAAGATCAGGCGGGCGATAAGGATTGCCGCGGTCTGCCACGGCGACTGAACGGTTGATTGAGCGGTTTCCAAGGTCATGATGTCCTCCCAAGAGTTACGATGGTTGTGCCCCAAGGACGCACCACCAACCGCAAGCCCGACATCATCCCCCGAAAAACCTGCAGGATACAAGCGGGCGACACCAAAGTGGCGCCTTCCCTTCTCCCCTTGTGGGAGAAGGTGTCGCCGAAGGCGACGGATGAGGGGTGCTCCAGCTTGGCGCCGGCGGCACTCCGTCCAACACCCCTCATCCGTCTCGGCGCTGCGCGCCGATCCACCTTCTCCCACAAGGGGAGAAGGAAGGTTGTACTACCCCACCTTGACCCCCGGCTTGCTGATCGGCTCCCGTACCGTTCCATACTGGCTGCCCCAGCGGTCGGTCATCGCCCAGCGTATGTCCCAGAGTTCCGGGAAGAAGCGGTGGCGGGCGCCGGCTTCCAGCAATTCGACCGGCCGGCCCTTCAGCGATTTCGCGCCGAGGCCGATCGTGCGGTGGATGAGATAGAGGTGGTTGGCACGGAATTTCTGGAACAGCTCGTCGAACTCGATCAGCGCTTCGGCAACGACATAGCTGTCGCCGTGATCGTAGCCGGTATCGTAGACATCCTCGACCGAAAGGCCGCGGTCGTCGAGGTATGACGCCTTGAAGGCCCGCCACAGATCGGGCGGCAGGCGCAGCAGCTGCTTGAAGCCCGGCGATTCCTGGCCGCTGCCATTGCCGAGCTGCAGCCGGATCTGCTGGTACTCCTTGGGCGACATGGTTTCGAGCAGGTCGAGCTGCGCCGTCATCAGCCGCATCAGCCGATGCACGCGCCCCATCAGCGTGACGACGCGATGCGTGTCCTGCTTTTCCAGGAAATCGACGACGTCGATCAGCGTGTAGGCGATGAGCTTCATCCACAGCTCCTCGACCTGGTGCACGATCTGGAACTGCAACTCGTCGGCATTCACCATCTCGGCCAGCGGCTTCTGGCAGGCCAGCAGCCTGTCGCATTTGAGGTAGACGCCATAGTCGCGCATCTCAGGCGTTTCGATGCGGGCATAATAGTCCTGCTTGTCCATGGCCATGCTCCTTGCCGCGGCCGTTGGGCCGCAGGCGTTTGTTGGATCCCAGCCCGAGTCTAATCGCTTTCTTGCCGAACATTGTCCCTTTCTGTTATTCGATTGGCGGGAAACGAAGGACGAAAATTGTCACTGAAGCAGATTGGAAGAACGAATGATGCTGGATGCGGTCGACCGGAAGATCGTCGCGGCGCTCGAACGCGAGGCCCGCATCTCCTTTGCCGCGCTCGCCGATGAGGTCGGCTTGAGCAAGACGCCGTGCTGGAAGCGGGTCAAGGCGCTTGAGGACGCCGGCGTCATCCGCGGCTACTCGACCCGGATCGACCCGGCCAAGCTCGGCTTCGGCATCGAAGCCTTCATCCAGGTGTCGATCGATTTCGAGCTATCGGACGCCTTCGAGGCGGCGGTCAAAAAGCATCCGCTGATCCGCCGCTGCCACGCCACGACTGGCGAGGCCGACTATCTCCTGCAGATCGTCACCGTCGACATGATGGCGCTCGACAGGATGCTGCGCGAGGAGCTCAGCCGGCTGCCCGGCGTGCGGCGCACGATCACCTCGATGGCGATGCGCGAGATCAAGGGCGGCATCTCGTTCGCCAATGCCGTCGGGCATACGCAGACCAAGCGATAGACCGGTCAGGCCCTGGTCATCAATTCGCGTCCCAGCCGCTTCGGTTGCTCGGCGCGCAGAACCACATTTGTCGTCACCGTGCCGTGGTGGCCGATGCTGTCGACGATGCTTTCAAGATCGGGCGGTGACGGGACCACGACCTTGACCAGAAAACAATCCTCGCCGGTCACCCGCAGCACCTCGACCACCTCCGGCAATTGGGCGAACTTCTTCAGGCAGGCCTGGATATGCTCATGCGTGGTGCGCAGGCGGATGACCGCCATGGTGCCGAGCCCGAGCGCTGCCGAATTGATCACCGCCTTGTAACCGGTGATGACGCCGCGCTCCTCCAGCCGCTTCACCCGTTCCGAGGTGGCGGGCTGGGACAGTCCGACGCGGCGGCCAAGCTCGGAGATGCCGATGCGGCCATCCTCCTGCATGATCTCAATGATCGCCAGATCGGTGGGGTCGAGCCTTGGCCGATAATCGCCGTTCCGCATGATCGCCTCTAATCCATCGGATTTCGTCGCTGCTTTCCGATGATCTCTCATTCCGCCACCTGGGAGAAGACCTAGAATTGCACGCGCTGCATCAGGAAAGAAGGGCTTCGCATGACCGACGTCATCATTGTGCCGGGCATCGGCGGATCGGGCAAAGCCCACTGGCAGACACGTTGGCAGCAGGCAAACCCGGCGATGCGGCGGTTCAACCCGGCGAGTTGGGACGCGCCGGACCTCGACGACTGGGTGGCTGCGCTGGAAACCGCTGTATGCCAGGCAAGGACACCGCCGGTGCTCGTCGCCCACAGCCTCGGCTGTCTGCTCGTCGTGCACTGGCAGCGGATCTCCCCCCGCTCTATCGGCGGCGCGTTGCTGGTCGCGGTTCCGGACCCTGCGTCGCCGGCCTTCCCCTCCTCCGCCCGGGCCTTCGCCGACGCACCGCAACAACGGCTTCGCTTTCCGTCGCTGATTGTCGCCAGCACCAACGATCCCTACGGCTCGCTGGACTATGCCAGGGCGAAATCCGAGCGATGGGGCAGCGATCTCCATATCGCCGGACCGCTTGGCCACATCAATGGCGACAGCGGGCTCGGCGACTGGCCGGCGGGAATGGAGCTGCTGACAGCTTTTCTAAGTCAAACGCAGGCAATCGCCCGAGGCGCCGTGCTTCAGCCGTAACCGCACCAGGACGGCTATCGCGCCGCCGCCCTGATCTGGTTTGCGCCGCGCCTCAGTTCGATGCTGCGGCAGGCGTGCTGAGTTCGAGGAACGGTACGGTCGAGCCCGGGATCATCGACTTCGGCAATTCGCCGTTCCATCTCTCCGCCTTGGTCAGTTCGACCAGCAGCGGATTGTTGGCGATTGCGGCGGCGCGAGCCTTGATGGCGCCCGCGGTCGCATCGCCTTCGACCCTGGTCTTGTAGGCGCTGGCCTCGGCTTCGGCCTTGACGCTGTCGGCGCGGCCCTTGGCCTGGGTGACGGCGATATCGGCCTTGATCTTTTCCTGCTGCAGGTTCTGTTCCTGCTTCTGCACCTCGACCTGCGCCGTCATCCTGGCTTCGACCGCCTGCTCGTAGGCGTCGGAGAAGTCGATGTTCTCGACCTGCACGCTGTCTATCATCACCGGGCCGTCGGTTACCGCCGCGATGGCGTCGGCGACGTCCTTGTTGAACTTCGCCCGGTTCTGGATAACCGACACCGCGTCGTACTGGCCGAACACCGTCTTGATCTCCTGCGGTGCTTTCCTGGCAATGACACGGTCGGCCAGTGCCTCGATCGATCCATAATTGGTGTAGACGTTGCTGACTTCGGCGGCCGGCACGTGGAAGTTGACGGTAACGCGCATGTCGGCCGGCTGCTGGTCGCGCGAATAGGCCTGCATGGCCGGCAGGCCGCTGCAATCGTTCTGGTTTTCGCAGCCCCATTTGAGCACCTGCTGGCGCAAGCTGATCTTCTCGACGCGCTGCAGCCACGGCAGCTTGAAATGCAGTCCGGGATCGACGACCGAACTCAGCGCCCCGTTGGTCAAGAGCACGCCGCGGTCGCCCTGGTCGATCGTGTACCAGGACCCCAGGAGCGCAAAGACGCCGAGCGCCAAGATGACGAGTGCGATCAGGCCGGAACCGATCGATCCCGATGCCATCCCCGGCTTGCCCTGCGGACGGCTTGAATTGCCTTGCGTTTCGGTCATCACCCCACCCCAACCTGATTGCCCGTGCTGCTTTTGCCCACAATAGTGGCGGCATTGCAATCCTCTGGATATGGAAGGACCTTCGCGCCAGCCGGCCGGACCGGCGGGGTGGTTCAGGCCGGCTGGCGGATTTCCCCTGCAGCCGCCGCAGCGGGCTGGGACGCGTTGCCTGGCGTCTCCTTCTGCCGTTCGGCATCGCTTTTGCGCTTCGGGCAATCCTCGTAATTGTGGTCGCGCCCGCCGCAGTAGGAGCAGCATTGTGCCGGCGCGTCGGGGCGAAGCATTGTTGGCATGCACAAGAATGCACTAAAACCCGACAGATTGCGAAGCCTTCGGCGCCGGCAAGGTCGATTTCACCACGGAACCGCTGGCGGCGCCTGAAGGTTATCTGCTCATTGCAACCGGAGCACAGGACATGGCCGACGACCAGAACCGCTACGAGACCGGCGCGAGGAAATATCCGGCAAAGACGAGCCCCGACGCGGCCGACGAATTCTCGCAGGATGCGGCCGGCAACAAGCCGCCTCCCGGCGGCATGGGATTGACCAGGCCGGCTGACGATTTCGACGACAAGACCCGGCATTCGGAGGGCCAGAACCCGCCGCGCACAGCGATCCGGCCAGACGGCAAGGCTACCGCCAAGAAGCCCGGCAAGGACGCAAGACGATGAACGTCGCCAATCTCCAGCTCGAAGGATTGATGATGGCGATCGCGGCCGTCAACAACGCGCTGGTCCACAAGGGCCTGCTGTCGGTCGACGAGGTCGACATGGCGTTGCGCCGCGCCGAGGCGGCGATGACCAGCGACGAGCGTCTCTATGAAGACATGTCGCCATCCAACCGCGACGCCGTCTGCTTTCCGCTCAGGCTGCTGCAGGCGGCCAACAATGCCCAGGGTGAAACCGGCGTACCGTCCTTTGCCGAACTGGCCAGGATGGTCGGCCGGACCAAGGAGCCCTATAACGACCAGATGTGATGGAGGACGCCATGGCCGACGACAAATCCAAGACCAAGCAGGATCGCAAACTGGTCTCAGGCGAAGAGCCTTACGAGGTCGCTGCCTTTGCCCGCAAATACGGCATACCGCAAAGCGAGGCCGCGACCATCATCAAGCGTTACGGCCCCTCGAGGAGGAAGCTCGACGCGCATATGGCGAGCCGCAACGCCTGATCCAATTCTGGCGGCGGCCGCCTTCATGCCGGAAGCGTCCCTGCCCTGCCGCCTTGTCGAGAGTATCGGCACCGTCAGCCGTGACCTGTCGGGTTCGCCCCTGTGGGATTCAACGCCTGGTTTTGACAGCCGCGGAATACTCGCGCGGCGCAACAACTCATTTACCTCGACGCTGTACCAGTCCGGTGAGCAAAGCCGGGGGTCGGATGCAGGAACAATTATTGCGCTACGAATGTGTCATGGAGCCGAACGGCCGTTGGATGGTGTGGGACATCGTTCACGATCTGCCGGCGCAATTTTCGGAAATCGCGCTGATCGGCCTGAGCCGTCGTGAAGCCGTTTCGCTCTGCCGGCTGCTCAACGAGACGAGCCGTTCCGAGACGCGGCAGAGCCGGGCCTCCTGAGAAGCGCGTGCGTCTCAGACCTGCCCAGGCTAAGAGGATTTTACATGCGATCGACAATATTCGGTCTGGTCCTGCTGCCGGCCGCCGCACTGGCGGAGCCGATCGAGACGCAGAAGATCATCACGGCGGCGACCGGCGACTGGAACGGCGACGGCGCCGCCGATCTGGCGATGATCGTCGAGACCGAGCCCGGCTCTCCCATGGACCTGTATTTTTTCCTCAAAGATCGCAATGGGGATTTTCTAAAACCTGCCGGGATCGTGCATGATCAGATTGACGGGGAATGGAAGGATTACGACCGGCCGGGCCCCGCCACATCCGACACCGAGCCCGAACTCACTACGCTCCCCAACGGTTCGATCAAGCTCTATATTCCGGCGATGGAGATCGGCAGCGAGCGGACCAATAAGACGCTGACGCTCGCCTGGCGCAACGGCACGTTCGTCGTCGCCGGTTTTGCCTACGAGTATTGGGATTACATGGACGACAATGTTGCCGGCGACTGCGACTACAATGTGCTGACCGGCAAGGGCAAAAGCAGCAAGAAGCTGGCGGACGGCAGCACCAGGCAAGCGACCGTATCGGTCGAAGGCAAGGTCATCCCATTTGCGGAATGGACCCCGGGCACTGGCTTCAGCGCTTGCGGAGAGTGAGAGGTTTCGGTTGCCTCACTGCAGCGGCGGCTTCCACAGCAGGCTGTTGCGATCGGCGGACTTGACGCGCAGCCAGGTTTCGCGGCCATCGCGCAGCACCCGGAGCGGGATCTCGGCACCGGCCGGGCCGCTCTTCCAAAGCTTGCGATAAAAATCGGCAAGCCCATCGACCGCCGTGTCGCGGACATCCGAGATGACATCGCCTTGGCGAAGGCCCGCCTGGGCGGCCGGACCGCCCTCGGCGACGCTCATCACCACGACCTTGCCGTCGCTCTCGGCCGAGAAGGCGCCGAGCCACGGCCGCGGCGGCCTGGCGACCTGCCCGCGCGTCAGCAGATCGTCGAGGATGGGCGGCAGAAGATCGATCGGCACCACCATGTTGATGTCGGCGACCTCGCCGTTGCGGCTCATCTGCAGGCGCAGCGAACCGATGCCGAGCAGCCTGCCATCCGCGCCGATGAGGCCGGCGCCGCCCCATGAGGGGTGAGCCGGCGCCGTGAAGATCGCCTCGTCGAGCAGATATTCCCAATAGCCGGCGAATTCCTGCTTGGTGACGATCCGCGCCCGCACGGAGCGGCCGACGCCGTCGGCGAGCACGACGGGATCGCCGATCTTGGCCCTGGAGGCATCGCCGAGCGCAATGGCGGGCAGCCCGAGCGGCGCCAGCGCCTGCACCAGGCCGAAGCCCGACTCCTGGTCGTAGGCTAGCGCATGGGCGGGAACCACGCGCCCGTCCTGGTCGGCCAGCCAGACCTCCTCGGCCTCGGTGATGAGATAGCCGATGGTGAGTACCAGCCCGTCGCCGCGGATGACCACGCCACTGCCCTCGCGGCGGGTGCCAAGTGTATTTGCCGTGAAGGCGTCCTCTGGCACGGTGGCGCGGACGGCCACGATGGATCGCAAAAGGGGTTCGATATTCATGCTTTGGTTCCTGGCAATGTTCGCAGGCCGATATGGGGTTCGCAGGCCGATATGGGCTATAGGTATGGCGCAGGTGATCAGGCGCAAGAGGCGGCGCCGGCTTTGGCGTGGACCGGCGCCGCGCCGTTCGCGCCGGGGTTTTGCAACAGCGCCGGCAGCCCTATCTGTACCTACGGCTATCCCAAGCTGCCCTATGCAAAGTTCCTCCGCCATTACCCACGTTGATATCGGATATCCTCCCAACCAACCCTTCCAAAGGCCTCCCAAATGAACGACTACGCAACGGACCAATACACGCCGCCAAAAGTCTGGACCTGGAACAAGGCAAATGGCGGCGCTTTCGCCAGCATCAACCGGCCGATCGCCGGCCCGACGCATGACAAGAAACTGCCGGTCGGCAAGCATCCGCTGCAGCTTTATTCGTTGGCGACACCGAACGGCGTCAAGGTGACGATCATGCTGGAGGAACTTCTGGCGCTCGGCCACAGCGGCGCCGAATACGACGCCTGGCTTATTAGGATCAACGACGGCGACCAGTTCGGCAGCGGCTTCGTCGAGGTCAACCCCAACTCGAAGATCCCGGCCATGATGGATCGCAGTGGGAAAAAGCCGGTCCGCATCTTCGAATCCGGCTCGATCCTGCTCTACCTCGCCGAAAAATTCGGCGAATTCCTGCCGACGGAGCAGCCGGCTCGCGCCGAGACCCTGTCATGGCTGTTCTGGCAGATGGGCTCGGCGCCCTATCTCGGTGGCGGCTTCGGCCATTTCTACACCTATGCGCCGACGAAGATCGAATATGCCATCGACCGCTTCGCCATGGAAACCAAGCGGCAGATGGACGTGCTCGACCGACGCCTCGCCGAAAGCGAGTATTTAGGCGGCAGCGACTATACGATTGCCGACATTGCGGTGTGGCCCTGGTATGGCGGGCTGGCCAAGGGCCGTATGTATGACGATTCCGGCGAGTTCCTGCAGGTGGAGCAGTACAAGAACGTGCAGCGCTGGGCCGACGCCATCGACGCGCGGCCGGCGGTCAAGCGCGGCCGCATGGTCAACCGCACCTTCGGCGAGCCTTCGATGCAGCTGCACGAGCGCCATGACGCCAGCGACTTCGAGACCAAGATGCAAGACAAGCTCGAGGCGGCCAAAAGCTAAGCGGACGACGCGCCGATCTCCCGCCTTGTAGGGGAGATCGGCAGCTTCGGCCGACTGCTCAAGCTCGCCTCCACCGCCGCCATCCACAGCCGGTCGATGTTGGCCAGGAATTTCTCGTCGAGTTTGTCAAGGTGCTTCCAGTACATGCCGTCCTCGAAGAGATAGCCGAGTTCCTTCTCGATCCTGTCGGCCTCCTCCGCCTGATCGAGCCGCAGGCCGGCAAGCATCTCCGCCTTCATTTCCGAAAGCTGCGAGGAAGAAAGCGCGCCGAGTTCATCGAGCGTCAGCCGCGGGAAGATCAGTCGGCTGCGCGGCAGGTCGGATAGGTTGACGCACAGGCAGCCGCGCCGAAGCGCATGGATGAGCAGGCGGGCCGACTTCGCCTCGAGGTTGCGCAGGGTGACGTCGTTGCGCAGCGGATCGGCGCGGCCGACGCCGTAAAAATGCGTGTTGCCGGGCTGGTCGTAGATCATGTCGCAGCCAAGGAATGCCAGCACGTCCGGCTTCTGACTGTGGATCGTCCAGTAGGCCGCCGTCATCGACATGGTGCCGCCGGCATAGACGAAGCCGCCAAAGCTGTTTTGCGCCGGCACGTAATGCGAGGCGCTGAAGATCTGCGCCTGCTGCAGGGGACCGCCTTGCGGCATCCGCTCCGCCGGGAAATCGCCGGCATGGACGAGGAAATCCCAGTCGGGGCGCACGCGCCAGGCGTTGTTGATGGCGACGATCTTGCCGAAGGCCTGCTTGGGCCAGGCGGCGGAGCGCACCACATCGGGGGCGCTACCGATCAGCAAGATCACGTTTGGCGTTCCGTCGATCACCACAACCCTCTCGACCGGCCGAAATGCATCTCGATGCCGCCCGGTTGAACGGCTTTATAGCCTCAATGGCCCATCGAAAACACCAGCCGGATTTAAGCTGGCATCAACAAAAGGCAGCTTGCCAGCCGGTTGTAAAATGTGGCCTTAGGCACCGTCGTACAAGCAGCAGGCAGGTTTTCCCGCTAGCCCAAAAACGACGATATGAGTTGGGCGATATATATTAGTTGACTAAACTAGCGGAACGTCCAATGCACATTCCCAGAACCGAACATGTCCTGTCTAGACCATGATATCTATATGGGACATTACTACATAAGCTGAACGCGACCTCGACGGTTCGGCGGCACAGCCCTCAGACGCCGCGGCTTTGCCTCCGCGCTTTTCGCCCCGGATCCGTAGATCAACCGGACGACGAACAGGAAATATCCAACCTGCATGACGATCAAGGTCAAGATCGTCCAGGCCAGCGTCTTCCAGATTGAACCCGTCGCAAGGTAAGTCGAGATCGCCACGATGGACGATGTGGTGGTCAGCCCCACCAGGAACTGTGGAAAGTTCATGATTTTTCTGCGCCGCCCCGGAACTCGCTACAGCCGGGACGAACTCCCCTAACCCATTACCCCGCACCAACATTTCCACCATTTTAGCAATTGCGCAAGCACCAAATAGAACAGCAGTTAACGCATGCTTCCGTGATCAAGGGCTGCATGTCAGGTCACCAAGGTGGGCTGGCTTGGACGGCGGCTGCGCGTCCCCTCCTCCCCAACCAGCTCTCCATACCCCCTCACCGCCCCATCAAGCCCACGTATTCGCCACGTCTCCCCTTCCCGTGCCTCAAGATGGGACGGGCCGAGCGGCACTTTCCCTCCGCCGTCCGGCAGGTCCAGCACGTAGACGGGATTGCAGATGCCCGACAGGCGCGCACGCAAGGCGCTGACCAGCGCCTGGCCCTCGGCGATCGTGGTGCGCCGGTGCGCCATGCCGCGCACGAGATCGCCGTGGTGCAGGTAATAGGGTTTGACGCCAAGGCGATACATCAGCTCGCGGCACAGCTCTTCCAGCACCTCGACCGTATCGTTCACGCCTTTCAGCAGAACGCTCTGGTTCAGCAGCACGAAGCCGCCCTGCCGCAACGTGCGGCAGGCCCGCTCGGTCGCCTCCGTGATTTCGCGTGGATGGTTGAAATGGGTGACGACAGTGACCATCAGCCGGCCCTGCAAGGCTTGAATCAACCCGCCGGTGACGCGCGACGGCAGCGCGACGGGTACGCGAGTGTGGATGCGCAACAGCCGCACATGCTGGATCGCCTCGACACGGGCGCGGATTTCCGTCAGCGCCCTGTCCGGCAGCGATAGCGGGTCGCCGCCGGTCAGGATCACCTCGCGGATTTCCGGATGGGCCGCGATATAGGCGAAGGCTTCGTCGAGAGCTTCGCGCGTATAGCCGCGGCCGATCGACGTCAGCTGCTCCTTGCGAAAGCAGAACCGGCAATAGACCGCGCATTGATAGGTCGGGAACAACAGAACCCGGTCGGCATGTCGATGCGTCAATCTAGGCACGGGACTGAAGGCGTGGTCGGCGATCGGATCGTCGAGTTCGCCCTCCTGCTCTGCCAGTTCGTCGGGCGACGGGATGACCTGAAGCCGTATCGGATCGGCGGGGTCGTTCCAGTCGATCAGGTCGAGATAGGCCTTGGGAATGCGAACCTTGTGGCGCGTGGCCGCGGCTTCGGCCGCCGCCCGCTCGGCCGGCGACAGCGGCAGCGAATCCAGATCGCCTACATACCGCACGCCCTCGCGAACATCGTCCCGCCATGCGGCATCCGCCTCGCGAGCGCGCCGGTCATCGGCTGCCACGCCGGCCGCATCGACCGCCATGCTGGCGTCGGGGATGTCGGGATGTGAGGTCATCGCAGGCTCCTTGAATTTCGGGCCGGGGTACAGCATTGGAGCCAGGACTTGAAGGCAATAAGCGGTGTTTGGCCGGGTTGGAGGGCGCGGCAGGAAGCCACAACCGGCCACTGATCAGAACAATCGTCCAACATAGCTGACGCAAAACATTAGCTTGCTCTTATATTAGCTTGAGCGTATACACATAAACGGCCGGTGATCTACCCCCCAACCGGTTAGGCTCGGCGCCAGTTCCCTCCCTACCCCTCAGGTCAACGACGCCGGGCCGCTCGGGGTCCGCCCGGTCGCCCGCGGTCGAGACCGGATCGTCGACCTCTTCGATGTCGATCATCCCCCTCAAGCAGCACCCAACTGAACATACCAGCTGAACACATCGGCGATGCCCGCGTCTCTCGGCCTTCCCGTCGCCGGCCGCGGTCGCTAATCTCGGATTGCGAAAAAGCTGGAGAAGAGCGTATGGCGAACGACTTGTCGCCAAGGCTTTTGGAGATCGTCAATGCGCTGCCCTTGCGGCAGGGCATGCGAGTGCTGGAGATCGGCTGCGGACCGGGTGCTGCAGCGCGCGAGATCGCGCGCCGGATCGGCGGTGGGCACGTGCTGGCGATCGACCGCTCGGCCAAGGCCATCGCGCAGGCCGGGGCCGCCTCGCGCGCCGAGATTGCGGCAGGCCGGCTGAGCCTTCGCCAGATCGCCATCGAGGATTTCGAGTTGGAGGCCGATGAGAAGCACTTCGACATTGCCGTTGCGGTGCGCGTCGGCGCGCTGGACGGGCGTCATCCCGAAGCAGGAAAAATTGCCCTGCGACGGCTCAAGGCGGCGTTGACCGCGCAAGGCCGGCTGTTCATCGACGGCGGCGATCCGCTGCGCGAAATTGCGATACATGGCTGAGCACCTCGTGCTTGGCCTCCGGAACCGAGCGTCTACGTGACCGTGAGCGGCAGAGCCGGCCTCAGCTCCGCAACCCCGGCGCCTCCTGCCCGGTGCGCTCGACATATTCGGTATAGCCGCCGCCATAGGTGTGGATGCCCTCGGGCGTCAGTTCCAGCACCCGGTTCGACAGCGCCGCCAGGAAATGGCGGTCGTGCGAGACGAACAGCATGGTTCCCTCGTACTGCGACAGTGCCGTGATCAGCATCTCCTTGGTGGCGATGTCGAGGTGGTTGGTCGGCTCGTCCAGCACCAGCAAATTGGGCGGATCGAACAGCATCAGCGCCATCACCAGCCGCGCCTTCTCGCCGCCCGACAGCACGCGGCATTTCTTCTCGATCTCGTCGCCGGAAAAGCCGAAGCAGCCGGCCAGCGCCCTGAGCGGCGCCTGGCCGGCCTGCGGAAATGCATCTTCCAGCGTCTGGAACACGGTGCGCTCGCCCTCCAGCACTTCCATGGCGTGCTGGGCGAAATAGCCCATCTTGACGCTGGGCCCGCGCGCCACCGTGCCATTGTCCGGCTCGGAAGCGCCAGCGACCAGCTTCAGCAGCGTCGACTTGCCGGCGCCGTTGACGCCCATGATGCACCAGCGCTCGCGGCGGCGCACCTGAAAATCCAATCCCTCGTAGATCGAGCGGCTGCCATAGCCCTTGTGCACGTTCTTCAGCGTCACCACGTCCTCGCCGCAGCGCGGCGCCGGCTGGAAGTCGAACGATACCTTCTGGCGGCGCTTGGGCGGCTCGACCCGGTCGATCTTGTCCAGCTTCTTCACCCGGCTCTGTACCTGGGCGGCATGTGAAGCCCGCGCCTTGAAGCGCTCGATGAAGGCGATCTCCTTGGCCAGCATCGCCTGCTGGCGCTCGAACTGCGCCTGCTGCTGCCGGTCGGCAATCGCCCGCTGCTGCTGGTAGAATTCGTAGTTGCCGGAGTAGGCGGTCAGCGAACCGCCGTCGATCTCGACCACCTTGTTGACGATGCGGTTCATGAACTCGCGGTCGTGCGAGGTCATCAGCAGCGCGCCGTCATAGTTCTTCAGGAACTGCTCCAGCCAGATCAGGCTTTCGAGGTCGAGATGGTTGCTCGGCTCGTCGAGCAGCATGGCGTCGGGCCGCATCAAAAGGATCCTGGCAAGTGCTACGCGCATTTTCCAGCCGCCGGACAGTTTGCCGACGTCGCCGTCCATCATCTCCTGGCTGAAGCCAAGGCCGTCCAGCACCTCGCGAGCACGCCCATCCAGCGCGTAACCGTCGAGCTCCTCGAAACGGTGCTGCGCCTCGCCGTAACGGGCGATGATCTCGTCCATTTCACCGGCGCGATCGGGGTCGCCCATGGCGTGCTCGAGCTCGCGCATCTCGGCCGCCACCTCGCTCACCGGGCCGGCGCCGTCCATCACTTCGGCAACGGCGCTGCGGCCGGACATGTCGCCGACATCCTGGCTGAAATAGCCGATGGTGACGCCGCGATCGACCGAGACCTGGCCTTCGTCGGGCTGCTCCTCGCCGTTGATCATGCGAAACAGCGTCGTCTTGCCGGCGCCGTTGGGCCCGACCAGCCCGACCTTCTCGCCCTTCTGCAAGGCGGCGGAGGCTTCGATGAAGACGATCTGACGGCCGTTCTGCTTGCTGATGCTTTCGAGACGAATCATGGTTTTCCGGAAAGGCCAAAGGAGCGTTCCCGCGCCAATACGCGATAGGCCGCGCCGGCGGAAGCCCGCAGTGGTGAGGCGCCCCGCGCCAAATTGTCTGAACCCGCCAGTTGCTTCCCGGCTGGATCAGGCTTTGACGGCGTAGGGATGAGCCGGCGGATCAGCTATCGGTCAGGGCTTTTGTCGTCGCAAGTTTGACCCCGGCGGCGGCAAATGCCGCATTGTGCCGGGCGATGATCTCCGCGGCGGTCTCGCTGGCGGCGTCGAGCGTGCTGTGGGCGTCGGAAACCACGGTGACGCCCAGGCCCGCTGCAAAGGCGCCCTTCACCGTGGCCGCCACGCAGAAATCGGTCTGCGCGCCGATCAGAACGACCTCGCCGGCGCCCTGCCCGACTACCCATTCTGCAAGCGCGGCATTGCTGAACGCGTCGCCGACACGCTTGGCGAACGTCGGCTCGTCCCCGGCCTGGCCGAGCGCCGGCCACACCGGCCAGCCCGGCTCACCCGGCGCCAGTGGATCGCCCTGCAGCCCGTCATGCCTGATGAAGGCGACCTTGCGCCCGCTGCGCCGTGCCCACTCGATCAGCGCGCGGGTGCGGGCAACCATGCCGTCGGCATCATGGATCGGCGGCTCGGCGACACCGTCGAACATGCCGGTCTGAAGGTCGATCACGATGAGCGGCGCAGCGGCCGCGGGGCTGGTCCCTGACATGGTTTTTTATAGCACGAGGGCGGAGCTGATCAAGGATCAGGGCCGCGATGGCGCGCACGGGCAACCGCAAGTGGCTGGAGTTCGAGATATGTGACAATCCGCTTGCGGCAGCGCTAACATAGCGCGCCATTGGGATGTGGGTCAGTTCGAAATTCTGGCTATCGGCCGTGACCGGATTGCATTCGTGGCAAGCTCCTGCGAAGAAATTACCATGACACATGCAGCCGTAGCTTTCCTTGCGATCGTGACTTCGGTGTTGGTCGCGATCCTACCCGCACAATCGCAAGAGTGGACGCCCTCGGAGGACGCGGTTCGAGATGCAACGGAAACGGTTGGTCACTATTTCCTTTCGCTCGATAATCAAGAGTATGGGCGGGCATACGAAATGAAAACTGATACCGCCAAAGCTTCGATCCCATCGAATGCCTTCGTGGAGCAAAGTAAACATTTTCATTCTCAGGCCGGCGCTGTGCGCGAGCGCCGGCTACTCAAATTCACGTGGTTGAAGGACCCAGAGAACGCTGCCTTTCCTGGCGTCTATGCCGCAGTCGACATAGCGGCGAAGTTTGAAAACATCGATCGTTACTGCGGCTATATTGTCCTCTATCAGCGGCCATCAGGTGGAAATTTTCGAGTCATGCGGGTCGAAAGCAACTTCATCGACAACTCTACCGCGAAAAGCATTGAAAAGACCCAATCGAAACTCGAATTGGATCGAGCATGGGCCGAGTTGTCGGCTAACTGTCCGAATTTTCCATCGTGAAGGTGAGGCGGTCCGTTTTTGTACGTTCCGCGACCATCGCTTTTCGGCTTCCCTCGCTTCGATCAGCGCAACGATGTCGGAGATCTCTTACAGTTTGCCGGCCCTACGACGCGAACGCAGCGAGAGCGCAGCTTTTGTCCTCACCCAATCCGCCCGTCACGGCATAGGCGCCGGCGGTGCGCTTGTCACTAAAACCCAAGCGCGATGTTTATCTCGTCCGATCGCCCTTCGCAAAGTAGCCGGCGGCCCGGACGATCACACCCGGCCCGATGTCCCATCCTCGCCAAAAATCCCGGTCACCCAGTCGATGAACACGCGTACCCGTGGCGCGAGCTGGCGGTTCTGTGGGTAGAGCGCCGACAGCGGTGTCGGCGACGGCGGGTAACCCGGCAGCACTTCGACAAGCGTGCCGCGTGCGAAATCCCCGGCGGAGCGGTAATGCGGCGCCTGCACCAAGCCGAAGCCGAGACGCGCCAGCTCCGCCATCGTGTCGGAGCCGTTGACCGTCACCCGGTTGGGCAGGCTGACATAGCGCAACCCGCCGCCGACGGTGAATTCGAGCGGCATGACCTCGCCGGTCCGCGACGAGCGGAAGCCGACCATCAGATGGCCTTCGAGATCGTCGAGGGTTGCCGGCATGCCGAGGCGTTCGCCCGCGAAGCGGCGCGGCCAACCTGACTCGTTGCCGCCCGGAAAGGCGGCGCCAGCCTCCGTGCCTCACTTCAACTCCACCCAGACCGGCGCGTGATCGCTGGCGCCGGTCTCGCCGCGCACGTCGCGGTCGATGCCCGCCGCTACCAGCCGGCGCGACAGCTTCTTGCTGAGCAAGATATGATCGAGGCGCAGGCCGGCATCGCGCGGCCAGCGATTGCGGCGGTAATCCCAGAATGTGTAGAGCGTCTCCGTCGGGTGCTTCTTGCGCAGCGCGTCAAGCCAGCCCTGGTCGAGCAGCCGCTGGAACGATGCGCGGCTTTCCGGCTGGACCAGCGCGTTGTCGTCATAGGAGCGGGTCGGGTAGATGTCGCGCGGCTCGGGCACGATGTTGTAGTCGCCGGCCAGCACCACCGGCAGGCCGGTGTCGAGCAACTGTGCCGCATGCGCCTCCAGCCTTTCGTGCCAGGCCAGCTTGTACTGGAATTTCGGGCCGGGCTGCGGATTGCCGTTCGGCGCGTAGAGGCAGGCGACGACGATGCCGGTGACCGCTGCCTCGATGTAGCGCGCCTGCTGGTCACTGTCGTCGCCGGGCAGCGCCTCGCGGGTCAGAACGGGTTCTGCGCCACGCGAAAGGATGGCGACGCCGTTCCAGGTCGGCTGCCCGACCCAAACTGCGCCGTAGCCGGCGGCCGCCAGCGCAGTGCGCGGAAACTGCGTCTGTCTGGCCTTGAGCTCCTGCAGGCAGGCGATGTCGGGTTTGGCGGTGGCCAGCCATGCGAGCAGGTTCGGCAGCCGGCTGTTGATGTTGTTGACGTTGAAGGTGGCGATCTTCATCGGCCTGCTTCAGCGCACGATGCGTTCGGTCCACGCCTTCACCGCATCGGCGAGTGTCTTCAAATGGTCGGCGGCGGAGAAACCGGAAATGCTCTTGCGCGGCTTCAGATCGTGGTCGCCGTCCTCCAGCCAGAGGATTTCGATTGCGTCGGAAAGATCGTAGGTCGCGACCTCGTCCCTCGTGCCGAACTCGTCGCGCGTGCCCTGGACGATCAAAGTCGGCGTCTTGAGGCCGGCGAGGTGTTTTGTCCGAAGCTGCGTCGGTTTGCCCGGCGGATGGAAGGGATAGCCAAGGCAAAGCAGGCCCGAGATCTCGCCCTTCGAAAACATCTCGTCGGCGATCATCGAAGCGACGCGTCCGCCCATCGACTTGCCGCCGATGATCAGCGGACCCTCCACGCCCTTCGCCCGGAGGTCGGCGATCGCCTTGACGTATTCCGGGTTCACCGTCTCGGCGCGCGGCGGCGGCTTGCGGTGGCCGTAGCGGCGAGCCGCCATGTAGTGGAATTCAAAGCGCGCGACGCGGAAGCCGGCTGCGGCCAGCGCCTTGGCGGTGGCGGTCATCGAGGGCGAGTCCATAGGAGCGCCTGCGCCATGGGCGAGCAGGATGGTGATGGCGGCGGTGTCGGGGCCGTCGAAGAGGAAGGTTGTCATGGGGACTCCAACGCTGGTGACCCCTTCTCCCCTTGTGGGAGAAGGTGGCCGAGCGAAGCTCGGTCGGATGAGGGGTGTTCCAGGGAACGCCGACGCCTCATTTCTTCCAACACCCCTCAACCGTCTCGGCGCTGCGCGCCGATCCACCTTCTCCCACAACAAGGGGAGAAGGAGGCGCTACTACCTCACCCCGCCGACATCCGCGCCAGCTGCAAATCCACGAACTGTATCCCCTTGGCGGCCGTGCGCGCCCATTCGGAGTTGGGATCGAGTTCGAGGTAGCGCACCCAGCGACGCCGCGCCTCGGCGAGATTGCCGGCGTCGAACTCCAGCCTCGCAAGGTTGAATACCGCGTCGGCATAATTGGGATCGAGTGCGATCGCCTTGAGCAAATGCCGTCGCCCCGACGCCACCCGCCCCTCTTCGCTCATCAGCCCGGCGAGATTGAACCAGGCCTCGACGAAGCCGGGATCGAGCTTTATCGCGCGGGCATAGTCGTGCGCCGCCTCGGCCGCGTGGCCGGCGGCGCGCAGGCAGTTGGCGCGGTTGAAAGCGGCGATGGCATCGCTTGGGTCGATGGCCAGGCAGCGCCGGTAGAGCGCCGCCGCCTGCTCGTGGTCTTCAGCCCCTTCCGCCGCCTCGGCATCGGCGAACAGCTCTTCCAGCGTGTCGTCATCCTGCGTTCCCAGATCGAACAGCAGCTGGCCGTCGAGTTCGCTCTGGCCGCCCTCGAGATAGATCGCATCGGCCCGCCCATGCTGCGAGCCGACGGCGAGCGACTTGGCGGTGAGCGAGGCGACCGGGCCCGAGCGGTGCACCGAGCGCGCAATCGCCCCCCATGAGGCGCCGCCGGCAACCAGCCCGGCATATTTGCGGGCGAGGATCAGGTCGCGAAAGGAATACGGTTCGCAATCATGCTCGAAGGCATCGAACAGCGACAAAAGGTCGAGATCCTCGCCGGTCAGCCGCGACTGGTCGATCAGCGACTGCCGCGACAGCGCCGAAGCCTCCGGCGCTTTCATCAGGCCGAGCAGGCGCAGGAAGCCGTTCTCGCTGACCAGCTTGCGCCCGGCCGCGCGCTCGGTGACGACGCGGCGCTCAATCTCGGCATCATCGGCCCTGGCGAGCAACATGCGGCCCAACACGACATGTGTGGTGCGCCGAGTGACGCCGCGCCGCAACTCGCCGTGCTGGCGCTCGACCTCGCGCGCCGCCAACCTGAGCGGAAAGGCGGCCAGCGCGCCGACGATGCCGAAGACCGTGCCGGCGAGAGCCGTCACGCCTTGCTCTTGCCGACGGCTTTGAGAAGGTTCGCCTTGAGCGGGTTTTCCTTGGCCGCGGCGGCGCCGGCCTTGGCGGATTTCGCCGCGGGCTTGGCCGTTTCATCGGCCTTGCTCTTGGACTTGGCCGGCGGCTTGGCCGATTGCGACAGGCTCGCCTTCAGCGCATCCATGAGATTGATGACATTGCCGCGCTCAGGCGCCGCCGCGATGATCGGCTTATGGCCCTTCAGCTTCTCGCGGATCATCGCCATCAGCGCGATCTCGTAGCGGTCCTCGTAATTCTTCGGATCGAAGGTGGTTTCCTTCTGCTTGATCAGCGCCTCGGCCAATTGCAGCATTTCGGGATCGGGGGTTCCGGCCGGGATATTGCCGAAATACTCAGCCGTGCCACGCACTTCGTTCGGATTCCTCAAGGTGCAGACGAACATGCCGTTCTCGCGCGCGCCGATCGTCACCACGCGCTCGCGGCTGGACAGCACCAGGCGGGCGATCGCCAGCTTGCCGGATTTGCGCATCGCTTCGCGCAGCACGGCGAAGGTCTCCTCGGCCATTGCGCCGTCCGGCGCCAGGTAATAGGGCGCGTCCTGATAGATGACGTCGACCGAATGCTCGTCGACAAAGGCCTCTATGTTCATCGTATGATTGGATTCGATGCGTACCGCATCGAGATCGGAGTCCTCGATGATGATGTACTGCTTGTCCTCGTATTCGTAGCCCTTGACCAGGTCCGAACGCTCGACCAGCCCGAGTTCGGGGTCGACCGGCTTCATGTTGATGCGGTTGTGCGTCTTGTTGTGCAGCTGGTTGAAGCTGATGCGCTCGCTGGCGCTGGTCGCCGGATAGAGCCGGACCGGACAGCTGACCAGACTGAGCTTGAGGTAACCTTTCCAACTTGCCCTGGGCGCCATGAAATACTCCTACGCGGCCTTGTGCTGTCGAACTGTTCGCAGCGTTCATTCGTCCGGAGGACGAACGGGGCTGCCGAAATCCTACATTGCCCCTTACAATACCGGCAAATCCCTAGCGAAATCTTCCTCCGCTGAGAGCCGCCTGCAGGCAAGGGATCCGTGGCGAAGAATAATTCAAATTTTCCGGAGCGTCGATGGAGTCTGGGGCCGCGCCCGCGGGACTATCTCCCGGTGCCTATCACCGGCAAATCCCGGGCGAAATCTTCCATGTCGGCCCAGGGATCGCCTGACGTCGCCAGCAGGCCCGGCAGCGACGAATAATTCAGATCCTGCGGAGCGTCGATGGATTCCAGATCGCTCCAGCTCACCGGCGTCGAGGCCGGCAAATTGGTGCGGGCGCGCAGCGAATAGGGAGCCGCAGAAGTGTGGCCGCGCGCATTGCGGTGATAATCGATGAAGATGCGCCGCTTGCGGTTTTCCTTGCCCATGGTGGTGGTGAAGGTGTCGGGCGCGGTGGCGGCGAGATGGGTCGAGATGACGCTGGTTGCCTGGTGGAGTTTCTTCCAGTTCTGCTTTTGCGTCACCGGCACTGATATGTGGATGCCGTGGCCGCCGGACGTCTTGGCGAACGGCACCAGCCCTAGCGCTTCCAGCTCGCCCTTAATGTGCACCGCCGCCTCAACCACCTCGCGCCAGGCGATCCCCTCGCCCGGGTCGAGGTCGAAAACGATCAGGTCCGGCTTGTCGAGCCGCGTGCGATGGGTGCCCCAGGTGTGGAACTCGACGACACCGAACTGCGCCAGCGCCAGATAGCCCTTGGCGTCTTCCACCGAGAGATAGGATTTGGTCTCGCCCTCCGAATTGGTCGCTTCGAAAGTCGCCACAGAGGACGGCATGCCGGTGAAGGCGTGGCGCTGGAAGAAACAGTCCTGCGGCCTGCCGGTCGGGCAGCGCACCAGCGACACCGGCCGGCCGAGAATGTGCGGCAGCATGAAATCGCCGACCAGCGCGTAATAGACGGCAATGTCGAGCTTGGTCGGGCCGGTCTTGCCGAACAGCCGTCGCGTCGGGTTGGTCACCCAGATGGTGGCGAGGTCGGCCTCGGCGATCAGCCGCTTGCGCTTGGCCGAAACCGGCGTCGACAGGCCGACGTCGCGCAGGCCGCGGAACACGGCATGGCGCAGCGCATTGTCGGTGGTCCGGTTGGCGTAGTGGATATGCGCCGAAAGCAGCGGCCGCACCCAGTTCATCTCGCGCATGATTTCGCGGGGAACCCCTTCGGGCGCGGATGCACCCGCCCTTAGCGGCTCCAGCCTGGCCAGCAATTCGCCGGCGGTCCTCGCATCGAAGCCGGTGCCGACCTTGCCGCGATAGTGCAATTCGCCATCCTCGAATTCGCCGAGGCCGAGTGCGGCCAGCCCCTCGGCCGCGTCGGAGACAGTGTAGCCGGCGATAACGAAATCGCCGGTCTGAAGCGCCTTGGTCTTGGTCCAGGTCTTGGTGCGGCCGCTCTGGTAGACCGCCGTAGCACGTTTCGAGACGACGCCCTCCAGCCCCATTTCCGATGCCTGGTCATAAAGCGCCTGGCCGTCGCCCTCGGCGTGATCGCTGTACTGGATGGCGGAGTTGGCGCCGAGACCGGACAGCAGCTGCGAAAGCAGCGTCTTGCGCCGGCGGAGCGGCACTTGCCTCAGGTCCCAGCCGTCGAGATAGAGAAGGTCGAAGGCATAGAAGTGGAGCTTGTTGCCGGCGCCTTCGGCCAGCGCATCCTGCAAAAGGGCAAAGCGGCTGATGCCCTTGGCGTCGAGCGCGACGACCTCGCCGTCGATGATCGCCTCGCGGCACGGCAGCCTGGCGAAGGCAAGCGGAAGGTCGCCATAGCGCTTCGTCCAGTCGAGGCCGGCGCGGGTGATCAGCCTGACCTTCCCATCGGAAACATGCGCCATGGTGCGGTAGCCGTCGAACTTGATCTCGTGCAGCCAGGCTTCGCGCGTTCGGGCCGCTGGGTCATCGCCGCCCGGCGGCTTCGGAACCTGCGTGGTCAGCTGCGGCTCGATCCGGGAAGGCGGCGGCGCCTTGACGGCGCCCGGCAAAGCGCCGGGTTTCAGCACCACCGGCCTGGCAGGTTTGGCGGCAGGCTTCGGCGTTGCCACCAGCTCCTCGATGCGGCGTCCGGATTTGACGCTTTCCGGCCGGGCTTCCAGTATGTCGAGCTTGGCGTCGGCGGCGAGATCGCGCTCCTTGAACAGCAGCCAGTTCTTCTTGCCCTCATCGTCGCCGGGCTTCGGTTTCAGCCGCGTCAGCATCCAGCCGCCATTCAGCTTTTCGCCGGCGAGGCGGAACTTGAAGGAACCGGTGCGCAGGCTCTTCTCGACATCGTCCATCGGCGCCCAGACGCCGGTGTCCCAGACGATCATCGGCCCGCCGCCATATTCGCCTTCGGGAATGACACCTTCGAAGTCGATATACTCGAGCGGATGGTCCTCGGTCTCGACCGCCAGCCGTTTGTCGGCGGGGTTGAGCGACGGGCCGCGCGGCACCGCCCAGCTCTTCAGCACGTCGCCGACCTGCAGGCGCAGATCGTAGTGGTCGGCGGTGGCGTGATGCTTGTGGACAACGAAACGATTGCCCTCACCGGCAACCAGACCGCCGGCTGGTTCCGGCGTCCTCGTGAACTCGCGCTTGGCGCGATAAGCCTTGAGCTTCGAAGGAGCTGGCATGGACTAGGCGCGGGTGGTGGGCAAAAGCAACGAGCGCGGCATCAAAATCCCATCGCAGCGGCGCTCCAATGTCACGGCATGGATCCCAGGGTCTCCGCGACGTCGCTTAGCTCCTGCTCCGCCCTGGGATGACGAAGGATGGCAGGTCACGCCGCTCAATCGTCGGTGGCCGGCGTCAATTCGAGTTCGGCCGGCGACAGGCCCTGCTGCAGCTGGCTGAGCCGGAATTCGTCGACCCAATAGGCCTCGCCGTCCACCAGCACGCGCGCGCTGTAGCTGCCGGCCGAAAAACGCTGCGCAGTGATGTACACCTTGTGGCGGTCGAGCGCGTTCCGCACCGCGGCGCGCTTGGATTTCTGACTGGCGACGGAACTGGCCATGCTGGTTACTCACGCACAAGCCGCAAGGCGGCGTGCCTTAAGGATGGCCGAGAGCGGCTCGGCTGTCAATTTGGCGGCCGCACTGAGCCCTCGCGCGGTGGCGCCTCCCGCTCTGTGGAAATCGAGCCGGTGCGCTATATTGCCCTGGCGGCTTGGAACGCGATGCTGATCCGGAGAGCTTCACATGACAGTGACGATGCGCAAACTCGGCAGCCAGGGGCTGCAAGTCTCGGCAATCGGTCTCGGCTGCATGGGCATGAGCCAGTCCTACGGCCCGGCCGACGAGGCGGAATCGACCGCCACGCTGCACCGCGCCATCGAACTCGGCTGCACCTTCCTCGACACCGCGGAAGTGTACGGGCCGTTCACCAACGAGGAACTGCTCGGCCGCGCGCTGAAGGGCCGGCGCGATGAGGTGACGATCGCGACGAAATTCGGCTTCCGCATTGAAAACGGCAAGCAAGTCGGCACCGAGCGCGACAGCCGGCCCGAACATATCCGCGAGGCTTTGGAAGGTTCGCTGAGGAGGCTCGCCACCGACCACGTCGACCTCCTCTATCAGCACCGCGTCGATCCGGCGGTGCCGATCGAGGATGTGGCGGGCGCTGTCGGCGAGCTGATCGCTCAGGGCAAGGTCCGCTTCTTCGGCCTCTCTGAAGCCGGCGCCGCCAATATCCGCCGGGCGCATGCCGTGCATCCGGTGTCGGCCGTGCAGAGCGAATATTCGCTGTGGGAGCGCAATCTGGAGCCGGAAATCATTACGCTGCTGAAGGAGCTCGGCATCGGCCTGGTGCCGTTCTCGCCGCTCGGCCGCGGCTTTCTCACCGGCGATGTCAGGCGCGCCGAAGATTATCCGGAGGGCGATTACCGCCGCGGCGACCCGCGCTACCAGGGCGCCAACTATGATGCCAACATGCGGGCGGCGGCCATGGTACTCGACATCGCCGCCGCCAAGCGCGTCAAGCCAGGTCAGATCGCGCTGGCCTGGCTGCTCCACAAGGGGAGCGACTTCGGCATCGACATCGTGCCGATCCCCGGCACCAAGCGCAGAAAATACCTCGAGGAGAACGTCGCCGCGGCTTCGATCAGGCTGGACCCAGCCGAGATGCAAGTGCTCGACGACGCGCTGGCGCCGGGAAAGGTCGCCGGGCCGCGCTACGGCGAGCGCACCATGGTGATGATCGATCGGTAGGTCTTGCCTGCTCCCGTTCTTGCGCAAAGCTCCGGCCTTGGCTAGCATCCGCCGGCAGGCACCGAGCGGAGGAGAACGTCGCGGTGGACCGGCTGGAGCGCCGTGCGTCCCTTCAAAGCGAGTTGGGCGCTCAAAGGACACTCCATGTTTGAATCGACGCAAGGAACCTTCCGGAAAACCCATTCCGGTTTCGGGGTCATGCGCTCATCTGGGAGGAGACTAAATTGATCAACAGACGTGAATTCCTGCTGTCGTCGGCGGCGATGGGCGCCTTGGCGCTGGCCGCTCCGCGACTGGCTTTTGCGCAGGACAAGCTGACCATCCTTGGTTCGGTGCCGAGCCTCGGCTTTCCATTCTTCGTGCACATGCTGAACCAGATCAAAGCTGAGGCCCAGGCGCAAGGCGTCAACCTGGTCGAGAGCGACGGCCAGAATTCGGCGCCCAAGCAGACCGCCGATATCGAAGCGGCGCTGGTGCAGAAGGTCAACGCCATCGTCATCTCGCCGCTCGACGTCAACGCGCTGGCCCCAGCCATCGAGGAAGCGGTCAAGGCCGGCGTTCCCGTCGTCACCATCGACCGCCGCGTCGAAGGCGTCGAAGGCATCCTCGCCCATGTCGGCGCCGACAATGTCAAGGGCGGCGAGGCCGAAGCACAGGCCATGGTGGCGGCGTTCCCGAACGGCGCCAAGATCTTCCATCTGCAGGGCCAGCCCGGTGCCGGCCCGGCGATCGACCGCAACAAGGGTGTGCACAACGTCCTCGATCCGATGAAGGACAAGTACCAGATCATCTTCGAGCAGACCGCCAACTTCGCCCGCGCCGAGGCGCTGTCCGTCACCGAGGCCGGCCTTGCCGCCAACGGCAAGCCCGACGCGATCATCTGCGCCAATGACGACATGGCGCTTGGCGCGGTCGAAGCCTGCGCGGCGCGCAACTTCACCGACGTCAAGATCTACGGCTTCGACGCGCTTCCCGAAGCGCTGGTCGCCGTGCGCGACGGCAAGCTGGCCGGAACGGTCGAGCAATTCCCCGGCGAACAATCGCGCACCGCCGTGCAGATCGCGGTCGCCTACGCCAGGGACAAGACCGAGCCGAAGGAAAAGCTGGTGCTTTTGACGCCGATCGTCATCGGCAAGGACAATCTCGACAAGGCGGAGAGGCTGGGCGAGACGAAGTAAGGTTGCACAAAGGGCGCGCAGCGGCAAAAGTAGCATTCTGTCGCGCCCCCCTCTGCCCTGCCGGGCATCTCCCCCACTTGGGGGAAGATCGGGAGCTTCGCCGATGGCGCCTTTTCTGCAACGCAGGAAGATTGGCGAAAGCCGAGGTGACATCCAATCTCCCCCCTCGTGGGGGAGATGTCCGGTAGGACAGAGGGGGGGCGCTGTCCCGCCGGCAATCGCAATCCAGGAGCAAACTTTGCCCAAGGCAGCCGCCATCGCGCCCTCTCCCGCCCTGCTCACCGTCGAGGGCGTGACCAAGCGCTTTGCCGGCGTCACCGCGCTGAACGACGTTTCGCTCGAAGTCCGCCCCGGCGAGATCCTCGGCCTGCTCGGCGAGAACGGAGCCGGCAAATCGACGCTGCTCAAGATCCTGTCCGGCGTGATGCCGCCGTCCAGCGGCCGCATCGTCTTCGATGGGGTCGAATTCAGCCCGCACAATCCGCAGGATGCCAAGCGCCACGGCATCGTAACAATCTACCAGGAACTGAGCCTGATCCCGACGCTGACCGTGGCGGAGAATATCTTCATCGGCCGCGCACCGCTCGGCCGGTTCGGGCTGGTCAGTTGGCGGAAGATGGTGGAAGACTCACGCGCGATCATCGCTCGCGTCGGCCTCGACCTCGACCCGGCGACGCCGGTGTCGGCGCTGTCGGTGGCCGAGCAGCAGCTGGTCGAGATCGCCCGTGCGCTATCGCTGAAGAGCCGCTTGATCATCATGGACGAGCCGACCTCGGCGCTGACCGAAACCGAAGTGCACAGGCTGATGTCGATCATGGGCCGGCTGCGCAAGCATGGCGTCGCCATCATGTTCGTCACCCACCGGCTGGAGGAGGCCTCGGCGATCTGCGACCGCATGACGGTGCTGCGCGACGGCAGGCTGGCCGGCCATCTCGACCGCGAAGGCGGGCCGATCAAACTGCCGAAGATCATCGAGAAGATGGTCGGCCGCGCCGCTTCCGAGCTCTATGCCAGGCCGACGCAGCGCGACGTCGCCGGCGACGTCCGGCTCTCGGTGCGCGGCCTGCGCACGGTGCGCGATCCGCAGGCGCCGCACGCCATCGTGCTCGAAGGCGTCGATCTCGACCTCAAGGCGGGCGAAATCCTCGGCGTCGCCGGGCTCGTCGGCTCCGGCCGCACCGAGCTCGCCCGCGCCATCTTCGGCGCCGACCGCATTGCAGCCGGCACCATCATGCTCGACGGCAAGCCGATCGCGCCCGCCTCACCCGCCGNACCCGCCGACGCCATCGAGCTCGGCATCGGGCTGGTTCCGGAAGACCGCAAGCACCAGGCAATCTTCGCAGCACTCGCCATCCTCACCAATTTCTCGATCGCCGCGCTCGACCGCTACTCCAATGTCGGCTTCATGGCCGAGCGGCGAGAGCGCGAGGCGTTGGCGAACTATAGGAAGACGCTGTCGATCCGCATGGCCTCGCCCGAGCAGGCGATCGAGGGACTGTCCGGTGGCAACCAGCAGAAGGTCATCCTTGCCCGCTGGCTGGCACGCGATCCCAAGGTGCTGATCGTCGATGAACCGACGCGTGGTGTCGATGTCGGCGCCAAGGCGGAGGTGCACCAGATCCTGGTAGAGCTCGCGGCGCGCGGCATCGCCATCATGATGATCTCGTCCGAGCTGCCCGAAGTGCTTGCGGTGTCGGACAGGATCGTCACCATGCGGCGCGGGCGCATCACCGGCGAGATGCCTGGCATCGAGGCGACCGAGGAGAAACTGATGGAACTGATGGCGCTCGACCAGAAGCAGGAAGCAACGCAATGACCAGCACGACCGAACGGAGCCAGCGCCGCGGCGTCAATATTGCGCGCCTGCTGATGAGCTTCGGCCCGCTGATGTTCCTGGCGTTGCTGATCGTCGTCTTCACCGTGCTGAAGCCGAGCTTCATCGACCCGATCAACCTGTTCAACATCATGCGCCAGATCTCGATCACCGGCCTGATCGCGCTCGGCATGACCTTCGTCATCCTCACCGCCGGCATCGACCTGTCGGTTGGCTCGCTGCTCGCCTTCTGCGGTATGGTCGCGGCGGTGGTGGCCAAGGGCGGCACCGCCAACACGCTGTCGCTGTCGACAACGGGCACGCAAGGCTACGGCTGGTTCGCCGCCCTTCTCGCCGCCGTCGTCGTCGGCGCCGTGGCCGGCGGCGTCCAGGGCTTTGCCATCACCAGGCTGAAAGTGCCGCCCTTCGTCGTCACGCTTGGCGGCCTCACCGTGTTTCGCGGCCTGACCTTGACGATTTCCAATGGCGGCCCGATCTCCGGCTTCGACGCCTCGATGCGCTGGTTCGGTACCGGCCTGATCGGCCCGGTGCCGGTGCCGGCGATCATCTTCGCGATTGCCGCGTTCCTTTGCCATATCGTGCTGCGCTACACCCGTTACGGCCGCGCGGTCTATGCCGTCGGCGGCAATGCCGAGGCGGCACGGCTCTCCGGCCTGCGTGTCGACCGCATCCTGATCTCGGTCTACATCATCGTCGGCTTCTTCGCCGGCCTTGCCGCCTTCGTTTTGTCGGCGCGGCTCAACTCCTCCGAAGCCGTCGCCGGCATCGGCTACGAGCTGACGGTGATCTCGGCGGTAGTCATCGGCGGCACCTCGCTATTCGGCGGCATCGGCAGCGTCGGCGGCACGGTGGTCGGTGCAGGACTGATCGGCGTCTTGCAGAACGGGCTGCAGTTCAACAACGTCTCGTCCTACACGCAAAGCATCGTCATCGGCCTGATCCTCATCCTCGCGGTGGCCTTCGATCGCTGGCTGAAATCGCGGGTGAGGCGGTGATACAGGTGCCATACCTATCCAGGTCGGCGGGCCAGCACCCCCCTCTGTCCTGCCGGACATCTCCCCCTCAAGGGGGGAGATTGGACGTCGCTCCAGCTTTCGCCAATCTCTAAAGAAGGGAGAACTTTCGGCGAAGCTGCCAATCTCCCCCCTTGAGGGGGAGATGTCCGGCAGGACAGAGGGGGGGTGTTCAAGCGCAGCATAGAGAAGATGGGCAAGTTTCGCGCTGAGGAATAGAAGTAGTGAATCACTATCCCGTACCTCCCCGCAACCGCGGCAATGCGCGCAAGATGCGCAAGGCCATGACGGATGCCGAGCTGAAGCTCTGGAATGAGGTCAGGGCGCATCGACTCATGGGGCTGGCATTTCGGCGGCAGATGCCAATTGCAGGCCATATTGTCGATTTTGCCTGCCCGGACAAAAAGCTGATTGTCGAACTGGATGGCTCCCAGCATGCCCGGGCCGATGCCTCAATATCGGACGCTACCAGAAGCGCACGGCTTGAAGCGCTGGGCTGGACTATCCTGCGGTTCTGGAACGACGACGTCATTCGCGATATCGATAATGTCTGCCAGCACATAGTCATGGTGGTCGGCGCGGATGTGCGCTGAACTCAGCCGTGCAGGGTCGGCGGGACAGCACCTCTCTGTCTTGCCGGACATCTCCGCTCAAAAGGGGCAGGTTTCTGAGGCGAGGTGCCAATGACCCAAATAAGGACCATGACCGAACAGGACGTTCCGGCGGTGTCGCGGCTGCTTGGAGGGTCCTGGCGCTACACCTATTCGCCGATCCTGGGTGCCGAGACCACGGCACGGCTGTCGGATGAGAGGCACGCGCCGGAGCGGCTGGCGTCCGAGCTCGGGGACGACAACAAGATGTCCTTCGTCGCCGAGCGGGCTGACGGCTCGCTCGCCGGTTATGCGATGGCCGCGATGGACGACAAAGGCGAGGTCATGCTCGAGCGGCTCCATATAGACAAAAGCGAGTACGGCACCGGCCTTGCCGCCGACCTGCTGCATGCCGTTCTTGCCGCGCATGCGGGTATTCCCAGCATCGCCCTGGAAGTGATCGAGGGCAACGACCGCGCAATCGCCTTCTATCGCAAGCACGGCTTCGAGGTCGTCGAGCGCCGGCCGGCTGCACACGGCGTGGGCGGCCATGCCTCGCTGATCATGCGCCGGCTGCTACCACGGGCTTAGCAAGCGAAAGCGGCTGAGCGCGTAATCTCCCCCCTTGAGGGGGAGATGTCCGGCAGGACAGAGGGGGGCGCCTCGCGTGAAGCGCCAACCTTCTCTTTCGTCCCACAGGGCGTCGCGCCAGGACGTACCGACCCTCTCTGTCGCCTTCGGCGACATCTCCCCCTCAAGGGGGGAGATTGGCGACTTCTCCGACCGCTCAGACCGGGGCGTTGACGCGCTGTGCGCGCGTTGCCCAGTCGGCAACCGTCGCGCCAGCAACGCTCTCGCCGGCAACCATCCCGTTCGTCTGCGGCGCAAGCAGGTCGTTGCGGCGGGCGAAGGCGACGAAGGTGGACACGGTCCATCTGCCGTTTCGAAGTCGCGCTTTGGAAGCCTGGCCTTAGAAGTCCATGCCGCCACCGCCGGGCATCGGAGGCATGGGCGTTTCCTTCTTCGGCTTCTCTGCCACCATCGCCTCGGTCGTCACCAGCAGGCCGGCGACGGAAGCGGCGCCCTGGAGAGCAGTGCGCACGACCTTGGCCGGGTCGATGACGCCTTGACTGTAGAGGTCGCCGAACTCGTTGGTCTGGGCGTTCCAGCCATAGCCGAAGTCGGTCGTCTCGCGCAGCTTGCCGACGATGATCGAACCTTCCGCACCGGCATTCTCGGCGATCTGGCGCACCGGGGCCTCGATCGCGCGACGCACGATCTCGACGCCGGTCTTCTGGTCGGGATTGTCGACCTCGATATTGTCGAGCGCCTTCGCCGCCCTCAGCAGCGCCACGCCGCCGCCGGGCAGGATACCCTCCTCGACCGCCGCGCGTGTGGCGTGCATGGCATCGTCGACGCGATCCTTGCGCTCCTTGACCTCGACCTCGGTCAAGCCGCCGACGCGGATGACGGCGACACCGCCAGCGAGCTTGGCCAGCCGCTCCTGCAGCTTCTCGCGGTCGTAGTCGGAGGTGGTTTCCTCGATCTGGGCCTTGATCTGGCTGATGCGCGCCTGGATTTCATCCTTGCGGCCGGCACCGTCGACGATGGTGGTGTTCTCCTTCTCGATCAGCACCTTCTTGGCGCGGCCGAGCATCTCCAGCGTGACGTTNTTCTCCTTGTCGTAGTCCGAGGTGGTCTCCTCGATCTGCTGCTTGATCTGGGCGACGCGGCCCTGGATCTCTTCCTTCTTGCCGGCGCCGTCGACGATGGTGGTGTTCTCCTTCTCGATCAGCACCTTCTTGGCGCGGCCGAGCATCTCCAGCGTGACGTTCTCGAGCTTGATGCCGAGGTCTTCCGAGATCGCCGTGCCGCCGGTCAGGATGGCGATGTCTTCGAGCATGGCCTTGCGGCGGTCACCAAAGCCCGGCGCCTTGACGGCTGCAACCTTCAGGCCGCCCCGCAATTTGTTGACGACCAGCGTCGCCAGCGCCTCGCCTTCGACGTCCTCGGCAATGATCAGCAGCGGCTTGCCGGATTGCACGGCGGCTTCGAGCACGGGAAGCATGGCCTGGAGGTTGGAGAGCTTCTTCTCGTGGATCAGCACATAGGGTTCTTCGAGCTCGACGCGCATCTTATCCTGGTTGGTGATGAAATATGGCGAGAGATAGCCGCGGTCGAACTGCATGCCTTCGACCACTTCCAACTCGGTCTCGGCGGTCTTGGCTTCCTCGACAGTGATGACGCCCTCATTGCCGACCTTTTCCATCGCCTCTGCGAGGAAGCGGCCGATCTCGGCATCGCCATTGGCAGAGATGGCGCCGACCTGAGCGATTTCGTCGTTCCTGGTCACCTTGCGGGCATTGGCCTTCAGTTCGGCGATGATTGCTTCGACCGCCTTGTCGATGCCGCGCTTCAGGTCCATCGGGTTCATGCCGGCAGCAACCGCCTTGGCGCCTTCCTGGACGATCGACTGCGCCAGAATCGTCGCGGTCGTGGTGCCGTCGCCGGCGGTATCGCTGGTCTTCGAGGCGACCTCGCGCACCATCTGCGCGCCCATGTTCTCGAACTTGTCCTCAAGCTCGATCTCTTTCGCCACCGTCACGCCGTCCTTGGTGATGCGCGGCGCGCCGAACGATTTGTCCAAGACAACGTTGCGGCCCTTGGGACCGAGCGTCACCTTCACCGCATTGGCGAGGATGTCGACGCCGCGCAACATCTTCTCGCGCGCTTCGGTATGAAATTTCACATCTTTGGCAGCCATTGGAACACTCCTCGATAGGCAGCTTTTCGTTGACTGGAATGCTTGTTCAGGCCCCCCTCAGGCAGCCTTCTTCATCTCGCCCGTGGCTTCGATCACACCCAGCACGTCGCTCTCTTTCATGATGAGCAGATCCTCGCCATTGAGTTTGATCTCGGTGCCGGACCATTTGCCGAACAGAATGCGGTCGCCGACCTTGACGTCGAGCGGCTGCAACTGGCCGCTGTCGTCGCGCGCGCCGGGGCCGGCGGCGATGACCTCGCCCTCCTGCGGCTTCTCCCTGGCGGTGTCGGGGATGATGATGCCGCCCGCGGTCTTTTCGTCGACCTCGATGCGGCGGACCAGGATACGGTCATGCAATGGACGGAACGCCATGTCGTTCTCCTCTCTGGACAAACAGATTTTCGAACATCCTCCTGACCGGACCGGCAATATCGGCCCGGCACGGGGTGCGCGACCCCTTCATCAGGCATCGCGCGCATACGAACTAGTCGCGCTTTTTTCAGCTTTCAAGAGGATCATGCAAAAATTTTAGCACTCGACGCCTGAGAGTGCCAATACGCTGTAATTGTTAGCACATTCGCCGTTTCCGGCGCGATGACCCGGCCGGATTTCCAAATCTGTCCGTCTCCTGAGCCGCTTGCGGCGGCTGGAACCTATGTGGAAGGCGAGGCGTTTTGCAGACGGAGGTTCATTGGGAAAGGAAGGATTGCATGATCAGCAGGGACTTTCAGCTCCAGATGCAAGGGTTTGGCCTCACCACGGCGGAGATCCACTACCGCCTGCCCGATCATCGAAGCCTTCTGCAGCTCTACATCTGGCAGGAATACGATATTGCCCCCGATTTCCCGACGCTGAAGCATTTCCTCGATTTCTGGGAGCGCGAGATCGAAGGCCCGCTGCATTCGGTGCGCGTCGCCCATCATCACCTGATCCAGCCCTCCGAATGGCGGGCCGTAAACGGCATTATTACCGTCCACTGAGGAGCAAGCCGATCTGCCGCTAGACAGCGGACAAAGTCTCCGAAGCGGGGGAAAGGCAGCTGCCTCTCCCCACTTGTTTTGGATCTCACAATATCGGAGGGGGGTCCGGACTAGCCGGCGCGGTCGACAGGCTTGCGGGCCGATGCGAGCAATCGGGCCTTGCGCGCCGCCCGGACGAAGGCCTTGCGCGCATCACGCCGGTACGCCAACCGTCGAGCGCGTCGCGGCAGGTCCGATAGGCGGCGCGCCAACTCCGGCTGCGTGCACGGTCCGGCCACTGCTGGCGCATGCATTCGATGGCTTCCCAACTGCTGGCGACCTTGCGCTCGCTGGATTGGAATTTCAACGTGATCGGCTCGGCAAAGCGGACGTCGTCCATCACCTCCTCCTTGTTTTCTGATCGTCTTCTTGTTTGAGCAAGCAACGTTATGCTGGCGGCACCGGCGGCCGGCCGGCGCCGCTGAAGGACATGGTTCGTCTCTCTGCGCGGTTCAAGAGCATCGCGGCGACAGCCGGTTATTCCTCCTCGTCCGGCCCTTGCAGCAGTTCGATCAGCGTCGCTACTCTTGCCGTCGGCAGCGGTCGGCCCTCGTTCACCAACGCCTCGTCGGCGGCGATCCAGGCCAGGGCCTCGCGCAATTCCTGGACCGTCCCGTCCGTCGCCGCAATGTCGGCGATCACGGCTTCGTCGACCGGGCCCAGCACAGAAATGATCTCGTCGCGTGTCATGGTCAGCTCCATCTGCGGGTGCCGGGAACGGGCCCGGCAACACAAGAAATCTGGGTCTTGACCTGCTGCAGACAATAACCGGCCGGGGAAGTCAGCGTTGGCAATTGAAATCAAACAGGCAATCTCCTGCCGGACATCTCGCCGCAAAAAGGGGGATTGGCAGCCTCGCCGAGCCGACCGAAAACCGGCCCGAAAAACCGGCAAAGCGAAAGCCGCCGGGTCTTGACTTGCGGCGGACAATAACCAGATCGAAGGCACCGGTCGCCGAAATGGGGCCGGCGAAACCAGGGAGCGCCAGCTCTTTGGCGCTCCTCGTATCTATGTTGCTCGATGGAGGATGTAGCTATGAGAACCGCATTCGACTTTTCCCCGCTCTATCGGTCGAGCATCGGCTTCGACCGCGTCTTCAACCTGCTGGAAAATGCTCCGCAGGCTTTCGACGCCTGGCCGCCCTATGACATCGCGCGCAGCGGCGAGAACAGCTACCGCGTCACCATCGCCGTCGCTGGCTTTTCCGAGGACGACCTCGAAATCACCCATGAACCCAACCTCCTGATTGTCTCCGGCCAGCACAAGGAGCCGGATAACGCGGAGTATCTGCATCGTGGCCTCGCCACACGGCCCTTTACCCGCCGTTTCGAGCTTGCCGATCACGTCAAGGTCGCAGGCGCCTCGCTCGACAACGGCCTGCTCAGCATCGATCTGGTACGTGAGGTGCCCGAGGAGATGAAGCCTCGGCGCATCGCCATCGCGACCGATGTCGCCTCGCCGAAGACCGGGCCGAAGGTCGCGCAGGTCGAGCAGGCTGCCTGAATGCACCAGTCGAGAAAGGAGACTATGCAATGGCTATTCGTGATCTCATTCCCTGGGGCCGGGAGAACAATCAGGCCCCAGCCTGTTCCGTGACGCCGATCGCGATCCCTTCCTGACGCTGCATCGCGAAATGAACCGCCTGTTCGACGAGGCGTTCCGCGGCTTCGACACGCGGCTGCCGTCGCTCGGTGGCCTCTCCGCGGCCAGCGCCAGCTGGCCCAGTATCGACATCGCCGATGGCGAAAAGGAGATCCGCGTCACCGCCGAGATCCCCGGCATGGACGCGAAAGATGTCGAGCTGCTGCTCGATGACGGCGTGCTGACGCTGCGCGGCGAGAAGCGCGAAGAGACCGAGGACAAGGACAGGCAGTTCTCCGAACGCTTCTATGGCCGTTTCGAGCGGCGTATCCCGCTCGGCTACGAAGTCGACGAAGACAAGGTGAACGCCGCGTTCCGGAACGGTGTGCTCAGCGTGACGCTGCCCAAGACGGAGCGCGCCCAGGCAAAGGCCAAGCGTATCGCCATCAGCGGCGGCGACGGCAAGACCTGACAGCTCGCAGGACGACGCCCCCTTCTGCCTGCCGGTTCCGGCGGGCAGAAGCGGGCAAATGTCGATGACCCGTTCTCCCGACGCTCCGGTTCCGCCTGACCAGGCGCAGCACGCCCTGCAGTGCCTGACGACCGAGCATTTCGTGCTGCAAAACGCTCGCGCCGCGACCATTCAGGAAGCGAACCAGCGAGCCGATCTGTTCCTGACCTCGGTCTCGAGCGCAACGATTGCCTTGTCCTTCGTCGCGCAGGTCACGGAGATGGGCAGGCCGTTCATCCTGTTCAGCCTGATCTTGCTGCCTTGCCTGTTCTTCATCGGCCTGGTCACCTTCGTACGCGCTGTGCAGGTTGCCATCGAGGACATGGTGCATGCCCGCGGCATGGCCCGGATCCGCCACTATTTCGTCGAGCTGGCGCCCGTGCTGCAAAAATACCTTGTCAATTCCACGCATGACGACCCCTCGGCGGTGCTGGTCGACAAGGGCCTCAGACCCTCGCCGCTGCAATATTTCATGACCACCGCGGGGATGGTGGGCACGATCAATGGCGCCATTGCCGGCGTCTTCACCGGCATCGTTGTAAAGTCTGCTTTCGGCGGGGGCATGACGCCCGGCGTGATTTGCGGGCTGCTGGTCTTCGCCGCATGCATTCTCATCCTGCGGCGTTACCATAGTCGCGCCTGGGCGGCGGCCGAACAAAGTTTGCCCGCACTGTTCCCGGGCGACACGGTCAAAGCGAGGACATAGCCGTCCGGCAAGTTTGCGGAAAGTAGTGGGCGCCGCCCTTGCGTCTTGCGCGCCAATTGACCATCCTCGCCAACATCAATTTGCACCGCGGCCGGGGGGTTCGCATATGCCAACGCTTTATGCGCTGAAACCGGCCTTCCAGGCCAGGTTGCGGCCGCTTGCCGACGGACTGGCCAGAGCCGGCATCACCGCCAACCAGATCACGTTGCTGGCCGCTGCCCTCTCGCTCGCCACCGGCCTTGTGGTGGCAGCCCTTGCCGGCCACCGCGTGGTCTTTCTGCTGATGCCGCTCGTGCTGTTTACGCGAATGGCGCTGAATGCGATCGACGGTATGCTCGCGAGGGAACATGGCCAGGCCTCGAAGCTCGGCATGTATCTCAACGAGCTCTGCGATGTTGTCTCCGATCTCGCTTTGATCCTGGCCTTTGCCGTCATTTTTCCTGCCTGGGGCGTCGTTGCATTTGCGATCGCGGCTATGATCACGGAGTTCGCCGGCGTGCTCGGCATCGCCGCAGGAACCGGGCGCAACTATGCCGGCCCGTTCGGCAAAAGCGACCGGGCGCTGGCGCTCGGCATCCTCGCCGTGCTTATCGCGTCCGGCCTGTGGGTCCCGGCGCTCACGCCGCTCGTGTTTCCGGCCATGGCTACACTCTCGCTGGCGACCGCCATCAACCGGATACACAGCGGCCTTAACGGGAGCGGCAGCTGAATTCCGGTCTCGCCAGGGAGAACAACATGCTTCACCAACAGACGGTTGCGGCAGTGGCTTCAGCCAACATCGAGCGGGTGGCGCAGGAGCGCAGCTTCAAGAGCCATGACGGCACCGAGATCTTTTACCGCTGTTGGCCGGCGCTGTCGGAACACCGCAAGGGTGCCATCCTGCTGTTCCATCGCGGCCACGAGCATGGCGGCCGCATGGCGCATCTGGTCGACGAGCTTGAGATGCCCGACCACGCGTTCTATGCCTGGGATGCGCGCGGCAATGGCCGCTCCGCCGGCGAACGCGGCTATGCGCCGTCGTTTGCGACGCTGGTGCGCGACATCGATTGTTTCGTGCGCGAGATTGGCAGCGACGGCTTTGCCCGGCGCGACATCGCGCTGATCGCGCAATCCTTCGGCGCCGTGCTTGCCGCCGCCTGGGTGCACGATTACGCGCCCGACATTCGCGCCCTGGTGCTGGCCTCGCCGGCCTTCTCGGTCAAGCTCTACGTGCCCTTCGCGAAGCAAGGCATTGCGTTGTGGCAGAAGCTGAAGGGCCGCTTCTTCGTCAATTCCTACGTCAAGGCGAAATTCCTGACGCATGACCCCGAGCGCATCGCCTCCTTCGACGCCGACCCGCTGATCACCCGGCCGATCGCCTCCAACATCCTGGTCGAGCTCTACGACCATGCCGCGCGCATCGTCGCCGACGCCCGCGCCATCACCGTGCCGACACAGCTTCTGATCTCCGGCAGCGACTGGGTGGTGCGCCATGGACCGCAGCACGAGTTTTTCGTCAATCTGGCGAGCCCGGCCAAGGAGCGGCATATTTTGCCCGGCTTCTTTCACGACACGCTGGGCGAGCGCGACCGCCACAAGGCACTCGACCTGATCAGGCCTTTCCTCGAAAGGCAGTTCACAGCGCCGGAAAAGCCGGTCGACCTGACCGAGGCCGACCGTGCCGGCTACACACGCGACGAGGCCGACCGGCTGGCCTCGCCGCTGCCGCTGCTGTCTCCCAGGGGGCTCTACTGGACAATCAGCCGCGCTTCGATCCGCATGGGCGCCTGGCTGTCGTCCGGCATGAAGACGGGGATTGCCACCGGCTTCGATTCCGGCTCGACGCTCGACTATGTCTATGAGAACGAGGCGCGCGGCATCAGCCCCATTGGCCGCATGATCGACCGCACCTTTCTCGATGCCATCGGCTGGCGCGGCATCCGCCAGCGCAAGCTGCATCTGGAAGAGCTGATCGGCAGCGCCGCCGCCTCGCTCAAGGCCGCCGGCCGGCCGGTCCATATCGTCGATATCGCCGCCGGCCATGGCCGCTATGTGCTCGATGCCGTGCAGAAAGGCGCCGCGCCGCCGGCAAGCGTGCGGCTGCAGGATTTCTCCGAGCTCAACGTCTCGCTCGGCCGCAAGCTGATCGCCGAGCGCAAGCTGCCGGCGAGCGTCACTTTCCATCAAGGTGACGCCTTCGACGCCACGATGCTGGCCGGGCTCGACCCGGCGCCGGATCTCGCCATCGTCTCGGGGCTCTACGAATTGTTTTCCGACAATGCCATGATCGCCCGCTCGCTCGGTGGACTGGCCAGCGCCATGCAGCCCGGAAGCCTGCTCGTCTACACCAACCAGCCTTGGCATCCGCAGCTCGAGATGATCGCGCGCAGCCTGACCTCGCACCGCGGCGGCCAGGCCTGGGTGATGCGCCGCCGCACGCAGACCGAGATGGACCAGTTGGTGGCGGCCGCCGGCTTCGAGAAGCTCGACCAGCGCATCGACCAGTGGGGCATCTTCACCGTTTCGGTCGCGCGGCGCGTCTGAACATGGACTTGCCTGCCTCTGCCTTACCTCGCGATGCCCCTGCCCTTCCGGCCTTGCCGCACGAGCCGTATCCCGGGATAGTCCTGCGCGCCGCGCTGTGGCTGGCATTTCTGGCGCCGTTCTTCTACGCCACCTACGGCTTCGCCAACTGGCTGGCGTCGCGGCGCGACGACCTCGGCAGCATCGTGTTCGGCTGGGAGCATGGCGTCGCGTTCCTTGCCTGGACGATCGTGCCCTACTGGTCGATCAACCTGTTCTATGGCTTGTCGTTGCTGTTGAACAGTTCGAAGAGCGGCGTCGACCGCCTTGCCGGCCGCTATCTGACGGCACAGATCGTCGCCGTCGCCTGCTTCATCCTGTNGAGCGGCGTCGACCGCCTTGCCGGCCGCTATCTGACGGCACAGATCGTCGCCGTCGCCTGCTTCATCCTGTTCCCGCTGACTGCGACGTTCGTGCGCCCGCAGACGAGCGGCCTGCCCGGCTTCATGTTCGCCGTGCTCGGCGGCTTCGACAAACCCTTCAACCAGGCGCCGTCGCTGCATATTGCGCTGCTGGTCATCATCTGGGACCATTGGCGTCACCGATTGACCGGCATCGCCGGCGTCGCCTGGCATGTCTGGTGTTTCCTGATCGGCGCCTCGGTGCTGACGACGTGGCAGCACCATTTCATCGACATTCCGACCGGCGCGCTGCTCGGCCTTTTCGCGCTGTGGCTGTTTTCGCGCGACGGCGAGCTGCCGTTCGCCGGCTTCCGCCTGAGCACTGATCCGAAGGCGCGGCTTCTGGCGCTGTTCTATGCGCTCGGCGCAAGCCTTGCGCTGGCCGGCGCCGCTGCCGGCGCATTGGTCTCGGCGCTGTGGCTCATCCTGTTGTGGCCGGCACTGGCGCTGGCCATAGTCGCTTTCGCCTATGCCGGCGCCGGCGCCAAGGTGTTCCAGAAAACAGCCGATGGCCGCGTGTCGCTGGCCAGCCGTCTTCTGCTGTGGCCCTACCGGGTTGCCGCCAAGGTCAATGTGTGGGCATGGACGCGAAAGCTTCCGGCGCAGATCGTCATTGCCGACGGTGTTTCCCTTGGCCGTTTTCCGACCGCCGCCGAGGCCGACGCCTTCGGCACGGTGATCGACCTTGCCGGCGAATTGGAAAGGCCGCGCGGCGCCTCGATCCGCTGGTTGAGCCTGCCCATGGTCGACCTTTTGCCGCCGTCTCGCGAGGCGCGTGCGCAAGCGGTGGCGGCGATCGAGACGGCGCAGAGCAAGGGCACGGTGCTGGTCTGCTGTGCGCTCGGCTTCCAGCGCAGCGCCGCCGTCGTCGCCGAATGGCTGGTCGCCAGCGGCCGGGCCGCCACGCCGGATCAGGCGCGAGGCCAGCTCGCCGCTGCCGGCCGGCCTGTGCATCTTGGCATGGACGCGCCGACATGACCGCCTTTCGAGACAAGGCCGAGACGTTCGCCGCCGGACTGATGGTGCAGGTTGCGTGGCCGCTGCTGTTGATTGCTGCTGCCTTGCTGGCGGNAAACATCGTCGCTGTCCGCGGCGGCCTGGCTGATCGCCGCCGCGGGTGCCATAGCCACAATTATTCTCTCGGCCCTGCTTTTGTTCGACGCGCTGCTGTTCCGGCTGATGGCCAGCCACGCCAGCGAGGCAGGCGGTGGTGCGGCGATCGACGACGTGCTGGCGCGCATGCGGCTGAAACCCACGGCGGCCGCTGGCCGCTCGCTCGACCAGCGGATGGCCGGCACGCGCCGTCTGCTCGCCAAGCAGCGTATCGCCTTCAGCCTGTTCGCGGCGGCCTCGGTCGTCGCGGCATTCTTTTGAGCCCGTCCATGACAAAGCTTCGCGTCAGCACCTATACCCTGCTGCAGACGGTGACCTCGGTCGGCCTGTCGGCGCTGGCCTGGGTGGTCACCGGAGTGCGGCCGATCTGGAACGGCAGCCAGCCATCGGACCGGCAGCGCATCTACTTCGCCAACCATGCCAGCCACGGCGATTTCATCCTGCTGTCGGCCTGCCTCAGCGAGAAGGAGCGCGCCCGTACCCATGCGGTGGCGGCCGCCGATTATTGGAGCAAGACGCGGCTGCGCCGTTTCATTGCCGAGGACATGCTGTCTTCCGTGCTGATCCACCGGCAGTGGACGGATGAAACGCAGCACCCGATCTCGATCATGCTGTCGGTGCTCGACCAGGGCCATTCGCTGATCCTGTTTCCCGAAGGCACGCGCAACATGACCGACGAACCGCTGCTGCCGTTCCGCTCCGGCCTTTACAATCTGTCGATGGCGCGGCCCGATGTCGAGCTCATCCCGTGCTGGATCGAGAACATGTCGCGGGTGCTGCCCAAGGGGCAATTCGTGCCGGTGCCGCTGCTTTGCCGTGTCGTCTTCGGCGCGCCGATCGCCATTCAACCGGGTGAGGAACGCCGCGCCTTTCTCGACCGCGCCCGCGAAACGCTGCTGGCGCTGAACCCCCGGCCGCAGCGAGACGATTGAGGACCAAGGCAAAATGCTGCCGATGATGCACGAAACCCTCATTCTGATTGTCGGCCTGCTGGCGGTGCTGATCAGCGCCAGCGTCGTCGCCGGCGTCTTGTCATGGCGCGCGCCAAAGCCGTTGTCGCCGACGCTGGTCAATCTCACCCAGCGCATCAATGCCTGGTGGGTGATGGTGGTGGCGATCACCGTCGCCTTCTTCTTCGGCCGCCCCGGCATGACCATCCTGTTCGCGCTGATTTCGTTCGCCGCGTTGCGCGAATTCGTGACGCTGACGCACAGCCGCCGCAGCGACCACTGGGTGCTGCTCGGCATGTTCGGCATCGTCATCCCGTTCCAGTACTGGTTGGTGTGGACCGCCTGGTACGGCCTGTTCACCATCTTCATCCCGGTCTACTGCTTCCTGCTGATGCCGGCGATCACCGCGCTGCACGGCGACACCGAACGCTTTCTCGAGCGCGTCTCGGCGCAGCAATGGGCGGTCATGATTTCGGTCTACTGCGTCAGCCACGTGCCGGCGCTGCTGACGCTCGAGGTGCCAGGCTTCGAAGGCCGCAACCTGTTGCTGATCGCTTTCCTGATCATCACCGTGCAAGGCAGCGACGTGCTGCAATATATTTTCGGCAAGCTGTTCGGCCGGCATCTCCTGGCGCCGACGGTCTCGCCGTCGAAGACTTGGGAGGGGCTGGTCGGCGGGCTGGCGGCATCGAGCCTGCTCGGCGCGCTGCTGTCGTTCCTGACGCCGTTCTCGCCGCTGCAGGCAGCCGGCGTCGCCTTCATCGCCTGCCTGATGGGCTTCCTTGGCGGGCTGGTCGCCTCCGCCATCAAGCGCGATCAAGGCGTCAAGGACTGGGGCCATCTGATCGAAGGCCATGGCGGCATGATGGACCGTGCCGACAGCCTGGTCTTCGCCGCCCCGGTCTTCTTCCATACGGTGCGCTATTTCTGGACTGTATGAAGGTTGGCGCCGTTTGCCGCGGCGGACGGTTCAGCGCGACCTTGCGAAGATAACCTGATCCGTTTCGTTGTTACCACTTTCGCGAAAGCGGTAATAACCCGACCTGCCGCAGTCTTCGCCGCGCTCATTTTGCCGCGGCGAGCGGCTCTTTCTTGCGCGCCGGCGTCAGGCGGCGCATGCGGCGTTTGGCGGTGGTCTTCAGCGCCACCGGCGCAGCGCTGGACAACGCACCGAGCACCGCGCCTACCATGCCATGTGCGACGAAATCGGCGTTGATCTCGTTGGCCAATCTGGCATCTGCCTCCTGGTTGTCGCTGTCGGCTTCCGACCACAACACGATGCCCACTCGCAACCTTGGTTTGGCGCGTTTCAGCCGACGGACCAGGAACCGCCCGTGCTTGACGGAATCCCGGTTCAAAAATCCGACGACGACAGTATCGACGGCGTCGAGCTCAAGGCGGCGAATGCTCCCCGGTTCCATCTCGGCGAAGCTCGCTCTCAACACCGTAGCGCCCTGGACTTCGAGCACCTGCGCCAGCATGGCGGCAGCCGCGTCGTCGAGTTCGCCGCGCCCTCCGGCGCACAGCACCGACATGCCCGTGCCATCCGGCAGTTCGGTGTCTTCCTCGCCCTGAACCTCCCCCTGAACGTGCTTGTCCTCGCGTGAGCCGTGGTCCTCGGCCGCGGCCGTGTCGTCCGCTTCCGCCTCCTCCTGCGCGCTGTCGTCGAGGTTCGCCACCATCGTCAGCGCGCTGCCCGCGACCTGCTGTCTTTGCTCATCGCTCAACACACCGCGCACCCGGTCCTGCTCGCCGAGCAGAAGTGCGGGAATCGCGACCTTGTCGTAGAACTCGACCAGATATTCTTCCTCCAGCATCTCCTCGGCATGGTCCGTCGCTTCCTCGGGATCGCCGGCCAACAGCCGCTGGTAAAGCCGGGCGTGCGGTTCGAGCACGGGTTCGTTGCCGAACAGAACGTCGAGGAATTCGAACTGCGGCACATGGCGGCCGAGCACGACGAGGCAGACCGTGAGCGGCGTCGACAAAACCAGGCCCAATGGCCCCCAAAGCCAGGTCCAGAAGATCGCCGCAACGATGATGGCCAATGGCGACAGCCCGGTGCGCGAGCCGTAGAGCCAAGGTTCGATCACGTTGCCGGTGATCAGTTCCACCACGACGAAAAGCCCTGCAGTCCAGAGCACGAGCGACCAGCCGGGCGCCACGGCCAGCGCCAGGAACAGAGGCAACAGCGTCGCTATGACCGGGCCGATATAGGGAACGAAGCGCAGCGCCAGCGCCAGCAAGCCCCACAGCAATGGATTGGGTATGCCCAGCAGCCAAAGTCCGATTGCAATTGGGACGGCATAGACGATGTTCACGACCAGTTGCATGAGCAGATAGCGGCCGACGCGCTTGCCGGCATCCTGCAGCGCCTCGGTGGTTCGGTGCAGATCGCCGTAGCCGACGAGGCGTATGAAACGATCGCGCAGGTCCTCCCGCTCCAGCAGCATGAATATGACGACCACGACGATCAGTCCGGCCGATGCCAGCGGGCTCAGCAGCGGGCCGATCAGATTCTGGAGAACCTCGAGCGGTCGTTCGCGCGCGACGATTTCGACCGGGATCGGTTCCCGCGGAGGCTGATCGGCGGCGGGTTGTGCGGGCTCGGGTCTGTCGAGCTCCTGGCCGACGCGTTCGATCACCCGGCTCAATCTGGAAACGATGCCGCCGCCGACGCCGGTTTCCTTGAGCGACCGGACCTTGGTCAGGATATTCGCCTGGTAAAGCGGAATGTTCTGCGCCAGTTCACTGACCTGCGTGGCGACGATGAAGGAGAACAGAGCCAGCACCGTGAATGCGCCGAGCACACTGGCGATCACGGCAGGAAGACGCGGAATGCCGGCTCGCTTGAGTGCCGACACCATGGGCACGAGCGCAAAGGTAAGCAGCAGCGCGATTGCGATCGGCAGAAAGACCTCGCGCCCGAAATAGAGCGCCGCGACGGCCGTCACGACCGACGCTACGCTGGGCAACGATGTGCGCGGAAGCGCCCTGGCCGCGGAAACAATGCCCGCCCGCCGGGGCTCCGACAGGTGCGCGTCGTTTCGACGATTTGCCGCCACTTGATACCTCCGCCCCGCCGTCGCCATGATCGGGCATATTGAGCCGGCGTGCAACTTCGCAGCGTCTCACCCAGCTGGACGCCGATTGCCCTGGTCGGCAGCGCGGCAAATTCAGTCATGGTAGAATTTTTTGCATTAATGACGTCACGGGCAATCCTGTTCCATGTCTGCGCCAGAACGTGGAACTTTTGGGTCAAAACACCGTTCCTTCGTAGATCGCTGATGGACAACCTCAAAGCAGCAGCTCAGGAGGAATGATCATGAACATCAAGACGCTTTGCATGGGCGCGATGGCGCTTTCGATGATGACCGGCGCAGCGCTTGCCGCCGGTGCCACTGGCACTTCGGCGCTCGACGATCCGCAGAAAATGAACCCCTTCTTCACCGACGCCGGCATGAAGACCATGAAGTCGGAAGCCGAATTCAAGGCGGCATGGATGGCCATGTCCACGAGCGACCGGGCCATGATGTTGAAGGAATGCAGCGACGCAGGCATTGCCACGATGCATGCCGACTTCTGCAAGATGGCCAACCAGCTCGGTGGCGCCAACAAGTGATCGTTGCCAATTGAAATAACGCACCAAGCGAAAGGGCGGGCAGGTCTGTCACTGCGACCTTCCTGTCCGCACGGGCGGGCGCTCATCTATTTGAACTCGTGCCGGAATATCCGCGTAAAAGGCCACGACTTCGATTGCCGTGGCGCCATTGGCATGGCTTGGCCTGAGCGCATGTCGCGAAGCGGCAATGCCACTACCGCCCAGGGGTCCCAGTCTGCTCACAATCCGGGTTTTCCGGTCGGCCGTCCGCCTAGCATTAGCGGCCGGCACGCTTGGTTACCGGCACGCTGCCCCCGGCACGCTTGACCTCGCCGCCAACCGTGGGATAGGCCGGGTAATGAGCCAACCACCTCCGCACCGGAGTCCCACGAAAGACCTGCCATGACCGACGCGATCATAAGAGACAGCAATGGCACGGCGCTGCACGAGGGCGACTCCGTGACCCTGATCAAGGATCTCAAGGTCAAAGGCACGTCGGAGACGATCAAGCGCGGCACGCTGGTGAAGAATATTCGCCTCACCGGCAATCCCGGCGAGATCGAATGCAGCACCAGGCAGGTGAAGGGCCTGGTGCTGAAGACCGAGTTTTTGAAAAAGGCGTGATCGCATCGGCACCCTTCGCTTCGCTTCCATATCAGTCGCTCTCGAATCGCTCATGTGAGTGAATCGCCCACGCGAGGAACTGGAGGAGCCGCGCCCTCCCCCTATGTTGCACTGCGTTAGATTTGTTGCATTGCAATATCGTCGCATCGGGTCGAGCCTCTGCGAGGTGGGCATTCCTTGCATGAGGTGATTGTGTCGGCATCATTTCGGCCTGACATCGAAGGGCTGCGCGCGCTGGCGGTGGCGGGTGTCATCGCCTTCCATTTTGGTCTGTCCGGCCTGCCCGGCGGCTTTGCCGGCGTCGACATCTTCTTCGTCATCTCCGGCTATCTGATCACCCGTCACCTGGTTACGGAAATCACCGAGACCGGGCGGCTGAACCTCTGGCGCTTCTACGCCCGGCGCGCCCGGCGCCTGTTGCCGGCGGCACTGTTCGTCATCCTCGCCACGCTGTTCACGGGTTACTTCATCCTGTCGCCGGAGGAACAGGCGCTTTATTCGAAAGGCGCCATGTTCGCCTCCGCCTACATGATCAACCTTTGGCTGATCCGCTGGTCGTTCGACTATTTCGCCGCCGACGCCACCAACAACCCGTTCATCCACTTCTGGTCGCTCTCGGTCGAGGAACAGTTCTATTTGGCATGGCCGGCGCTGCTTCTTGCCGCCGCTTGGCTGCGTCCCGGCAAGCGCGCCGCTATAATCGTCATCGGCGTCGCCGGCGCGGCCTCCTTCGCCGCCTGCGCCTGGCTGACGGAAGTGTCGCAGCCCTGGGCCTTCTATTTCTCGCCGCTCAGGGCCTGGGAATTCGCCGCCGGCGGCCTCGCGACCATGGCGCCGGCAAAAATCTGGCGCGACCGGCCGCTGCTGGCCACGCTCCAGGCATGCCTCGGTCTGGCGCTGATCGCCTGGGCCTATTTGATGCTGGACGAAGACTCGCCGTTTCCCGGGGTGAATGCGCTGGCGCCTGTTGTCGGCACCGTGCTGCTGCTGCTCAGCGGCAGCGGCGGCCGCAATCTGCCGAGCGCCGTGCTGGCGCTGCCGCCCATGCAATGGTTGGGCCGGCTGTCCTATTCGCTCTATCTCTGGCACTGGCCGGTCATCGTCTATGCGGCGATGGTGGTTCCCAGCCTGTCCATCCTGGACCGCCTTGCCTGCGCGGCGCTGACGCTGCTTCTATCGATGTTCACCTATCATTTCATCGAGAACCCGATCCGCCGCAACGGCTGGCTGATGGCCGGAGCAGCGCGGGCGCTGGTGCCCGCCGTCGCGCTGACCGGCGCCGGCGTGGTCGCGGCCTATGGCAATGCGCGCTTTGCCGAGCACAATCTCAGCCCCGAACAGCACGTCATCGCCGACAGCGCCGCGCAGCTCTCCACCGTGCGCGCGAGCAATGGCGGCTGCGTGCTCGATTTCGAGACCGTCAAGCCGAAGCCCTGCATGTTCGGCCGCAAGGATGCCCAGCGCTCGGTCGTGCTGTTCGGCGACTCGCATGCCGACCATTGGTCGACGCCGCTGATCGAGGCGGCCGAGAAGAACAATTTTCGCGTCGTCACCTTTCTCAAATCCTCCTGCCGGGCTTCGCGGGTGACGACCTGGAACTGGCGGCTGAAGCGCGACTACACCGAATGCGATCAATGGCGCGAGCAGTCGGTCAAGGACATCATCGCGCTCCACCCGCAACTGGTGGTGATCTCGGAGTTCTCGATCGGCAATGTGATGAAAGAATCGCCCGAGGAGTTGAAGCACGCCGATTGGCAAGCGCAGTGGCGGACGGGCCTCACCTGGACGCTTCAAGCCTTCAGCCAGGCCGGCATCAAGGTCGCGGTCATCAGGGACGTTCCCTACAATGCAAGCTACGCCGACAAATGCGTGGCGCGGGCGCTGTGGCGGGGCCAGACGCCCGCGACATGCGACACGCCGAGGATCATGGCGGCAAACGACGACATCGCCACCATCGAGCGCGATATCGTGCGCTCGACACCGAACGCTGCTTACATCGACATGACCGACCGCTTTTGCGACCAGACCACCTGCCATGTCTTCATCGACGGCAAACTAGCCTTCCGCGACCGCCACCACCTGGCGACGCCCTTCGCCGAAACGCTGGAACCGGCAGTGGAGCGGGCGCTGTTTTCGGATGTGATGGCGGCGGCTGTAAAGTAACGGTTCCGGATCTTGTCGGATCCGACGCGGGGGTCAGCTAAGGATGAGACCCGCCAGGAAAACCGTAAGAATAAGCGACAGCGGAACTGCAAGAAGGCAGCACAGCTCGAAAGTATTGGCTCGCCAAGAAGTCATTGGGCGCTTTTCCATGTTGGCCTCCTCCCTCAAACGGCCAGACCGAGACGGCAGTTCCGCTTAGATGGTGCTCATCCCCACCACTCATCATGCAATTGGCGCAACTCGTTCCGCTTCCTGGTCATCCATCGTGCACGCGCCAGATGTGTCGCCCACGCCCGGAAAGCCCTCTCCGGCTCCCGCTCCGGATCAATGTGCAGAACGATGCGGGCGACCTCACGCCAATCGGTCCCTTCAGCCGATGCGTCGAGCAGCCGGATATAAGTAAGCATGCGATCTTCGTCATAACCGGTCGGCACCGAAGACGTCGGCGCTGCGTTCGCGATATGAGAGTTTGGCTGCTTTGGCATTGCGACCTACCAGCAATGGCGCACCGTAGCAGCCTATAAAGAAGCCCGCGCCGTTTGATCGGAGGATGCGCCGATCGAGATTCGCCTCGACGGTCGGCAAATGGCGGCCTCAGGCGGAGTTCACCGCCCAGCTGGGCTCACGCCTCATCACGTCGTGATCGGGTCGAGGCAATCTATCTATTTTAGTGGAACCTAATTTAGTCGACGCAATTATGCGTGCGTGAGAAAGCGTGAAATCCAGACCGTCACTGAAAGCCGGCTATCGCGAGATCAGTTGGCCGATGATCCAGTGATTGCAGTCGATTTGACGGAACGGATATTACAGGCGGCCGACAACGACAGGATTGTCTGCCTCGTTGTGGCAACGGAGCAACTGGAAACCGACCGCATCGAGAAAGCGGAGCCTAAGGAGACCAGGATTGCCACAAGCTTCGTCCGGGACTTTGAGGTAATGCTGCTTGTTCTTTATGCGGCCTACGCCCTCGCTGTGCTGGGTGCGACCGCGTTCGTTTTGCTGGAATTGGGCCATGTTCTGTAGGCAGACGTCGGCAAAAGACGGGACTGACGCGCGATTGCCGCTGTTTGATGAGAGGAGCGGCCACGCTGCGTCGACGATCCGACCCCGGCGCAGCCAGCGGCGTTTTCGCGCCAGCAGGCGCTAAACTTCGGGCCCGTCCGTTCCTTACATCTTGCCAATCTATGGAACGAGGCTGCCCCTCGGGGGTTTTTCTATTAGAGGGACGTTAAAGAAGGAGGTAGCTATGAAGAAGCTCCTGCTTGCCTCGGTGATCGCCATCGCCTCGGCGGCTTCCGTGATCGGCCCGGCGAATGCCGGCGGCAGCGTCACGATCGGCATCGGCAACGGCTATGACGACGACTATTATTATCGCCACCATCGGTATTCCGATTACGACGATGAGTACGTCCCCCGTTACCGCTATGATGTCTACGACGAGGACTACAGGCCGCGCTACCGGTACCACCACCGGCGCTGCCACACCGAAGTCATCAAGCACTGGCGTCATCACCACCGGATTATCGAAAGAATCCGTGTCTGCCGTCGTTGAGGGATCGATCCGGCCGGTATTGCCGGCCGGATCGGCGGGGCTTCTCACCTCGGCTTGCGCATCAGCATCATGCCGTAATGCACGGCCAATATGTCGAGCCCGATCTTGAGTAGTTTCACCACCACGTCGCGCGGCTCGCCGGCCTGTTCGGCCAGGCTCTTGATCGTTGCGTCGGCACAGCAGACCTTTTGCACGATGCCGGCGATCTCCCAATGGACAAGCGCCCTGGTTGCCTCGGCATGGTCGCGGCCGGCGGACAGGATGTGTTCGGCGACGCCGCTGCCGGTACGGCCGCCGTCGACGCGCTCGGCCCAAGCCATCGGCTTGGCGGTTGCCTCGGACGAGTTGCGGAAATCCTGGCGGTAGCGCGTACCCGCCTCGCGCTGCTGGCGCGACAGCGAGGTGAGGCCGCTCAGCGGGTCGACGTTGCGCACCCGCACGATGCCGCCGGTCGCTGTGTGGCCGTCATTGGAGACCTCATAGAGGCGCGCTCCCTCCTGCGTCCCCTTCGCCAGCCGCTTGCGGCCGAACCGGTCGTCCTTCAGTGCGAAATCATGGCCGATCTCCTTGCGGATGCGCACCTGCTCGGCCTCGCCTTTCGGCAATCGCGGTGGCCTGGCTGTGGCCTTTTGGGCGGTTTTGGTGCTCATCGGCTCGGTCCTCCTAGGTTTTGGTCGTCGGGCTCTGGCGAACTTCCAGCCTCATTGCAGCGGGCTCAAATCGCTTCGGCCGGCAGCGTGCGCAGGAAGCGCGCAGCGTGATAGGCGCAGTAGCTTTCGAAGGCTTTGTGCGCAGCCCGCAGCACAGCATGTCCAAACCGGGGCGGCTGCCGGGGGCGTCGTTTTCCGCATCCTCCTGCGGCGTCGTGTCGAGCGGCGCGCGGCAGCGCTCGAACAGGCAATCGATGAAGCGCATGGCAACGAAATGCGGCTGGCGACCGCCGGCGGCGATCGGGCGCGGCGCCGGCATTTCGAGCGGCGCGCCATCTGACCCGGTGATCCGAGTCGGACCCGGCTGCCAGGCCGGCGGCGCCAGCCTGGCCGACAGCCTTGCCGGGCGGCAGCGTGGCTCGGCCTTCGGAGCCGACTCCGCTTGATCAGCAGTGCTTGATGGCTCAGGCGCCGAATTTCCGAGCCGGCCGCCAGAGCGTCCGCCACACCAGCCTTTGGATCTGGCAAGGCCGATGGCGCGCAGACGGGCGGTGCGGTGGACGATGCCGATGATGGCCGCGCGCGAGGCCGGGCGGCCGCGCAGCGCGGTCAACCGGGTGGCGATCTTCGCGGCCGACAGCCCGCTCATCAGCCAGTTCTCTATTTGTTCCAGTTCCGAGGCGGAATAGCGGGCGCCCATGATGTTTCATTTCCTGCAAAAATGGTTGTGTGCGGCGCCGGCTTCGCCGGCCTCAGGCTCGAAAGCCGGTCAGCCTTCGCGTGGTCTGCTGCGATCGAGCTTCATCTCGGCCGCCTGCCTTGTTGCGCCGGACACTGCCTTGTCCGTCCGCTCGTCGAAGGCGATGACCGTGCCGTCTTCGGTGCGGATGCAGGAAACCGCGGCTTCCGCATTGCCGGCCGGCAGGTAATTCGTGGCCGGAGCCGTGAGGGGAACGGCTCCGGCCGTTCCGGCCGCTTGCGCTGCCGGATCCGAGGCGCGAGCCTCGGGCATCGTCCCGGCCGGGGAGGAGGACAGCCGCGACGAAGGGGAAAGGGTTGGCACATGACTACCTCGGCCGCCGCCTTGGCGCTGAAGGGCGGATTCGAGGACCGAAAGCTGGCGGAGCGACTTGTGCATGACCACATAAGAGCATAACTCAAACCATAATGCAAGCGATTCTTGCATAGACGAAACCGAATCTTGTGCCTCAGATGGAGCCATGGTGAAAACTGCACTGTCGATCAAGGTCGGGGCGGCGATCCGCCGGGCGCGCAAGCAGCGCGGCCTGGTGATGCGCCACATTGCCGAGCACAACGACACCGATGTCGCTGCCGTCGGCAATTGGGAAACCGGGCGCAACCTGCCCAAGACCGAGAACCTTTTGAAGACCGCCGCGTTCCTGCGCGTCGACCCGGTGGCGCTCGGCAAGGGCGAGGTCGTCTTCCTCGAAGATGCCGGGCCGGTTGCCGATGCCGAGATCGTCACCGATTCCGGCCCCCTGCCCGCCGGGCCGATGGACATCCAGCTTCTCGGCACCGCCGTCGGCGGCGACGATGGCGACTTCACCTTCAACGGCCAGCCGGCCGGCTATGTCCAGCGGCCGCCGGGGATCCGGCATCTGCGCAACGTGTTTGCGCTGCACGTGCTGAGCGATTCGATGGTGCCGCGCTACGAGCCCGGCGAGATGATCTATTGCGGCGGCCGCGAAGCGTTGCCCGGCGACCATGTGGTGATCGAGACCCTGCCCGAGGAGAACGAGCAAAACGGCAAGGCCTTCATCAAGAAGCTGGTCAAGCGCACCGCCGCCGAGCTGATCGTCGAGCAGTACAACCCGCCCAAGACGCTGTCCTTCAACCGCTACGCCATCAAGAACGTCTTCCGCGTCATCCCGCTCAAGGAATTGCTGGGGTATTGAGGGCTTGTTGCCTTCTCCCCTTGTGGGAGAAGGTGGATCGGCGCACAGCGCCGAGCCGGATGAGGGGTGCTGGAAGGAACGCGGCGGAGGAAATGTAGAAGCGATTTTTAAGCACTTACGCCATCAAGGTAGCGATCCGTCCAACACCCCTCATCCGACCGAGCTTCGCTCGGCCACCTTCTCCCACAAGGNGGTAGCGATCCGTCCAACACCCCTCATCCGACCGAGCTTCGCTCGGCCACCTTCTCCCACAAGGGGAGAAGGAAGAACACCGTCCCGCCCCCTCAAGCCCGCCTCGGCTGCAGCTCTCGACCGTTGAGCAGGCGCGCCTCGGCGCGGGTCCGTTGCCGGTCGTCGATGAAGGCGGCCTGGATCGAGACGGCGGCGCCCGGCAGGCCGTCGGCCCGGCAGGCCTTGCAGATCAGGCGCCCCGAAAGTGCGGCCAGCGGCGTCTCCGGCATCACCCCATGCCGCTTGAGCTCGGCCGGCTTCCACCACCTGTTACGGCCGCAGTCGATGCATTCGACGGCAATCGAGACAACATCGGCGATCGTCGCTTCCTTGCCTGCCAATGCCATGATCATCCCCATCGTTGTTCCTGCTTTGTTCGCAACATTATCGGTTTTTGGAGCGGAGTCGAGTCGGTTCCGCTTACATCAATGTGAAAGTTTCACTTGTTCGATTATTTGAGTTATGCTTATACGTGGTGCGGACTGGAATCGGCGCGAGCAACGGAACCGCAGCCGGCCGGCAGCAAGGGAATGACGATGGACCCAGCCCAGTTCGCCCATGCTTGCGGCTATAGCGGCGACAGCCCGGCCATGCTTGCCGCTTTCGCGGCCATCCGCCAGGACGGCATCCGCAAGGCACGCCAGGGTCATCGCCAGCGCAAGGCGGCGATCGACCAGATGAAGCCGAGCCGCGCTCTGTCCTGGCGGCGATCCGCCCGGCGCAGTCAGCCGAGGAGGCACTCGAGGATGCCGCCCGCTTCCTGTCGATGTTCCGCAACATGCCGCGCTGGCGACAGGAAAGGCGCGCCGCCGACCTCACCCGCGCCAGGCAGCAACGCCTCTTCGCCCGCTTCTTCCGCCGCTACGGCCACCGCCTCTGGGCGCTCGAGGCGGCGTAAGCCCGAGCGGAGCGGCCAGCCAGCCGATCAAAGCTGCTGGCTGCGAGCGAAAATGCGGCCGTAGCTGGCATCGTCGATCTCTGCGAAGTGATGGGAGCGCAGGAAACGCTGCAGCCGGGGATTCGGTGTGGCGCAGGTGGCGGCATGGACATTCCAACGGATCAGCTTGAATTGCCGATCGATGGCATAGGCCCGGACAAGCCTCCACAAGACGAGCAGGACGCCTTCGCCACCGCCGTCGATATGGGCAAAATTGACCAGAAGCGTGCCGCCATTGCGATTGAATTCGGCCAGGACGGTGGCGCTGCCCATGGCGAAGGAGATCGGCCGGCCGAAGGCCAGCAACGCATCCTGGTCCGCGCGCGACAGCGCCCTCAACGTCTCCAGGGAGACACCCTCGATTTCGATCCGCATTGAAGGGTTGACCCTCGCTAAGTTGCTCGCCTCGCCCATTGCCCTAGTCTGCTTGCCAGAAAGACAGCTGATAATCCTCCAGGTCTCTGGAGTCTGAAGCGAAAAACTCGACGACAAACCTTCGGTTCGCAAACTGCCATTGCAGTTTTGCCTCATAAATCTCCTTGAGAACCGAGCCGAGAAACACGAGTTTGTCGCGAGAGATGTCGGCGGCGCCCAAGGCGTGAATGTCGGCAATGTGCAGGTGGTTCATAACCGCTTCCACGGACTGTCGTGTGGCGTTGGGGTCTCGTTCAAAGCTTCGCAGGCCTTCCTCGCTAAACCCTTCCATCAAAACGTAGCGTTCGAACGTCACGAATTTCGGCCAGAAAATGGTGCTGTATCCCACAGCAAGCGCAAATCGGCCCTCGCACCCGACCCAGCTTTGTAGATCGATGCCGGACCCATTGTTCCAGGCTGCCAATTCAGCCTTCATGCTGGCTGGAACATCCATATCGTAGCCTCCCGATCTCGCCTGTCATAGGTCTTTCAACGGCTGCTTTCCAGTAGACCGGCAAAGTTGCATCCCTTCACGCTTGTCGTCCCCAAATCCGCGCCGTATGTCTCCACGCGATGAGCGAGATCGAATTCCGTCGCGCGCAGGCGCCCGACCTGCCGGCGATCGTTGCAATGCTTGCCGACGATGTGCTCGGCGCAGACCGGGAAGACCCGTCCACGCCGCTTGCGCCGTCCTATCTCGATGCCTTCAGCGCAATCGATATCGATCCCAACCAGTTGCTGGCCGTCGCCGTCAACGCCGGGCAAGTGGTCGGAACGCTGCAGCTCAGCTTCCTTCCAGGCATTTCGAGAAAAGGCGCCTGGCGCGGCCAGATCGAAGGCGTTCGCGTCGCCCGGCAATGGCGCTCGCGCGGCCTCGGCAAGCTGATGATCGAATGGGCGATTGAAACATGCCGTTCGCGCAATTGCAGCTTCGTCCAGCTCACCACGGACAAAGGTCGACGGGAGGCGCACGCTTTTTACGAGCGCCTCGGCTTCACCGCCAGTCATCTCGGCTACAAGATGGCGCTGTAGCGCTCGGCTGATTGCCGAAGTCGGCGCTGCCCCTCATCCGCCTGCCGGCACCTTCTCCCCGTATAGCGACGGGGAGAAGGGGCTGTCCGCAAACTCGGCACTTTCCTGCAACGTTAGTGATTGGCGAAGCCATCGACGAAAGCGTCCTTCTCCCCGTCACTATACGGGGAGAAGTGCCCGGCAGGGCGATGAGGGGCGGCGCCAACCTGAAGCGATTGCCCCTTCACCTGTCGTCCGCGCTGCTTGACAATTCACCCACAATGTTCTCTTTATGTTCTCATCACAACTCGAGACAATGCGGCGTTCGAACCGCCGCGGGCGAACGGGCCGGATGGAAGCCAACATCCTCCACGCGGATCTGGATGCCTTCTATGCCTCGGTCGAACAATTGCTCGACCCGGCCTTGCGCGGCAAGCCGATTGCCGTCGGCGGCGGGGTAGTGCTTGCCGCATCCTATGAAGCCAAGGCGTTCGGCGTGCGCGGCGGTATGCCGGGACGGCGGGCGCGGGAACTCTGCCCGCAACTCATCTTCGTCGGCGGCCATTTCAAGGACTATCAGCGGCTGGGCGATGCGGCAATCAAGGTGCTCGGCGATTTCACGCCGGTGGTCGAGCGGATTTCGATCGACGAGGCCTTTGCCGACGTCGCCGGCTGCACCCATTTGTTCGGCTCGCCGGCCGAGATCGCCGGCAAGATCCGCCGCCGCGTGCGGGCCGAGCTCGGCCTGCCGATCTCGGTCGGCGTAGCCCGCACCAAGCATCTGGCCAAGATCGCCTCACAGGTCGCAAAACCGGACGGGCTGGTGGTGGTCGATCCGCGCCACGAGCTGGAGTTCCTGCACCACCTGCCGGTCGAGTTGATGTGGGGCGTCGGCCCGGTCACCAGGCAGCGGCTGGCCGGCATCGGCGTCAACACCATCGGCGAGCTGGCGAAGACCAATGGTGGGGCGCTTGAGCGCCTGCTCGGGCCGGCGGCGGGAGAGAAACTCAACGCGCTGGCGTGGAACCGCGATCCGCGCAAGCTCGAGACGCAGCGCCGGGCGCGCTCGGCCGGCGCGCAATCGGCGCTCGGCCGGAAACCCGCCGAGGAGCAGGTCTTCGTGCCCGCTTTGCTGCATCTGGCCGACAGGGTCGCCACAAGGCTGCGGGCGAAATCCCGGCCCGGCCGCACGGTGACGGTTCGCGTCCGCTTTGCCGATTTGCGCTCGGTGACGCGCTCGATCACGCTCGATCAGCCGATTTCGGCAACCGCCATGCTGGCCGAGATCGCCGAGGCGCTGGTGCGCAAGGTGCTCATCGACCATCCGCACGAAAAGACAATCTCGCTGCTGGCGATCGCCGTATCGCATCTGGAGCAGCATGCCGGCCTGCAACTGGAACTGCCGCTCGGGCTCGACGACTACCGCCGCCGCCCCGGCACCAGCAAGGGCGCGGCGCGCTGGACCGCGGATCGCGCCGTCGACAAGATCCGCGACCGCTTCGGCTGGGAGGCGGTCGGCTACGCCTCGGTCGCGCTCGGGCTACAGCGGTCGGTTCCCGACGCATTTCGGGAGCTGGCCGAGAAGGAATTGTGAGCCTCGATTACACTTTGGTTGCCAAGTCGCCGGAATGACGTTGAAGGCTGCGGACTTGTGAATTTATCTTCGGTCCAGTTGGTCGTGCACCGGTTTGGGCATCAGCCAGACAGGGTAGCACCCGCCCGCAAATCCTTCCGCACCTTCATTTCGAACGACAGGAGATCGGCATGGGACAGAACGCCGGATATTTCGCACTCATCGTTGCCGGACTGGTGACCAATGCAACGACGCTGGCCAAGCCGCTCAACCCGGACCGGGCGATTCCATCCCTGGGCGATATCAACTCGCCGCTGGCCAGCCCGCTATTCAAGCAGGTCAAAGCTGGGCCGCTGGAGATAAAGCTTGAGGAAACCACGCTTGCCGATGTCGAAAAAGCCTTCGGCGGAGCGATGCACGATGAAGGTGACGCCGGAGATTCACGCCACTGGCTTTGCTATGCCGGCCCCGACGCCGGCGGATCGCCGTCGATCTTCTGGTTCGTATCCGGCGAGATGGGCGGCTCCGACCACGGTGTCCTGTCCGTCGCCCTGCAGCCGAACCCGGAAGGCAAGGTGCCGGAAGGATGCGCCGGCGCGCCTGCCAGCCTGACAGCTATTGAACTCGATACGCCCGGCGTCGGAGCGCCGCTGAGCGACGTGGCCGCGAAATTTGGCGCCGCCAAGCCCGATCGTTACGGCCATTTCGGCTTCGCCGCCTCTTATCCTGCTTCGTCTCCCGACCAGAAGGACGCCACGGTCACGCAGACGCTCACCTCCACAGCCGGGAACGGCAGGATAACCGGCGTGGCGGTGACGCAAGTCACCACCAATTAGGGTGTCCCCGCTCGGTTGGCGAGATAGTGTGCTGAAGGTTCTGCAAAAAGTTTTGGAGAGAGAACGGCGCCTGCTCTGAGGGGCGAGCGGCCATGGCACGGTGGTGACGTTGCGATCACCGATTCCCGTGGAAGGGGAAGTGCCATGACCAATCGAGACGTTAGACTGAGCAGAGGCGAGTTGAAAGCGTTGCTGTTGTCGGATGAGGACGTCTTTCGCCAGACATTGCAGAGTG
>NZ_AYVL01000004.1:27500-553788 GCF_000502835.1 Mesorhizobium sp. LSJC280B00 | reverse complement strand
ATCCTGAGGCCGTCGACATAGGTGCCGTCATTGGCAATTCGCCAGTTCTTCAGCTTACCGTATTGCGAGCCCTTAAGCTTCCACCAGGAGGGCGTGAAGACGCCGCGCTTGTCGCCGAAATCCCCCGGCGACGTCCAGGTGCCGACATCGACGCCATTGATCGTCAGCGTGATGTCCGAGGGCCAATCGGCGCTGGTGCCCGGCACTTCCGAAGACAGCTCTATCGCAACTTCGAGTCCGGTGATCTCGGCATTGGCGAGCTTGGCATTGTTGGGGAACTGGTATTCGACAAAACCGCGCGTGAACCATAGCAGACCGGCNCATTGGCGAGCTTGGCATTGTTGGGGAACTGGTATTCGACAAAACCGCGCGTGAACCATAGCAGACCGGCTTTCATGCGGTCCGGATCGAGGAAAGTGTTCGGCACATCGAGCAGACCGATGATGCCGTCCGGCGAACAAAGGCCGCAGGGCGCGGTAACCTCGAAGCCGGTATAAAGCCCGATCGGCATCGACACTTCGATCGCGTCGTTCTTGACCGCACGATATTCGCTCTTGAACACGACGAGCACTTTTTCGGCGGTCGGATAGCAGATTTTCCGGTTGCCTTTCTTCGCTCTCTCGGTGCGGATCAGCCCCGCATCCTCCAGCACCTGGATGTTGGTCGAGACGGTCGACTGCGGAAGCGACAGCACGGCGGCGATNTGCAGCAGTTTCAGCATCGAGATCCGCGCCGAGGAGGCAAGCCCCTTGAGCACGGCAATGCCTTCCTCAGGTTCAATCACCAGAAAATTGCGACTCATGAAATTGCCCGGCCCATGTAAAATCTATATCCGAAATTACCCTGTATATCGGGATATCTGATTTAATCAATGTGCAGGCGGAACGCCGAGCAATTTGTTGAATCCGGCAGGGCGAGGGTCGCGCGGTGGCCCTGCACAGAATTTGTGCAGGAGCCATATGCAGAGTGGACACCTGAACGCCGATCGCCCAATCTAGTCCGGAGCCGAGCCCGGTGATGGCGGCTTGCACATAGAGTGGTTGGACGGGTCGTGACCAAAGGGTGGAAATTATACGATCAGCGACTGGCCTGGGTCCTCGTCGCGCCTGTGCTTTTACTGCTTACCCTGCTTCTGCTGCTGCCGATCGCGATGATGACGGTCTACACGTTTTTCACCTTCGTCACCGCGGGGGTGGAATCGGCGGTGCTGACCTTCGACAACTGGAAGGAATTCCTCACCGACAGCTACTATCACGGTTTTCTTTGGAAGACCGTTCGCGTCGGCGCCATCACCGCTGTGATCTGCGCGATCCTTGGCTATTTCCCCGCCTATTTCATCTGGGCCACGACCTTCAGGCACAAATGGCTGCTGTTGCTGCTGCTCATCGTGCCGTTCTGGATCAGCTTCACCATCCGGACATTCTCGTGGATCCATATTCTCGGCGAACAGGGGCTGATCAACGTCGTGCTCATCAGGCTGGGGGTTATCAACGAGCCGTTGCCGATGCTCTACACCGAGGGCGCCGTCATCATGGGGCTGCTGCATTTTCTGCTGCCCTATATGATCCTGAACGTCTATGTCAGCCTGGAAAGCATCGACCGCACGCTGATCGCCGCCGCCCGCTCGATGGGCTGTACCAGCGCGCAGGCGTTTCGCGAAGTGACCCTGCCGCTATCGATGCCGGGGCTGGGCGCCGGGCTGCTGCTCTGCTTCGTGCTGGCGGCCGGCTCCTATGTGACGCCGCAGCTGCTCGGCGGCAGCCGCGATGCGCTGTTCGGCAACTTGATCTACGACACCATCATGGGGCAGCTCAATTGGCCGATGGGCGCCACGCTTTCCATCGTCCTGTTCGTCCTGCTCGGCGCGGCCGCGGCCGCCTACAGCCGCTATATGGGCCTATCGCAGATCATGAAGGGCCTCAGTGCATGAGAGCGGATCATCCCAATCGCGAAGGCAGATGGGCGTGGCGGCTGACCGGCGCGATCACGGTGTGCGTCTACATCTTCATGTTTGCGCCGATCCTCGCCACGGTCGTGCTTTCCTTCAACGCCTCGATGTTCGGCGGCTTTCCCCTCACCGGCTTCAGCCTGCGATGGTACGAAAAGCTGCTCACCAACGAGCCGGTTCTCGACGCCTTCCGGACATCGATGTGGATTGCCCTGGTGACGGCAACGGTGACGACGCTGCTCGGCATCATGGCGGCATTGGCGCTGGTGCGCTTCGAGTTCCGTGGCAAGCAGGCGATCAACACGCTTGTCATTCTTCCCGCGCTGGTCCCCGAAACGATACTCGGCGTCGGCCTGCTGGTCATGATCAAAGCCGTCGACCAGCCGCGCAGCATGACGCTGCTGGTGCTCGGCCACATTCTGCTCACGCTCCCCTACGTGGTGCTGATCGTCCAGGCGCGCATGGTCGGCATAAAACGTTCCTATGAGGAGGCGGCGCTTTCGCTCGGGGCGCCGCGTGTGTCGACATTCCGCGAAATCACGCTGCCGCTGCTCATTCCCGCAGTGCTTGCCAGTGTTCTGCTCGCTTTCACCATTTCGTTCGACAACACCTCGGCCAGCCTGTTCTGGCGGCCGGCGGGCGTCGAGACCATGCCGACGCAAATCCTTTCGATGCTGAAGATCTCGATCAGCCCCGAGGTGAACGCGCTCGGAACCGTCATGATCCTTTTGACGGTCGGCATTCCCTTGGCTGGCGGGCTCGTCCTGCAAAGCCTCACCTGGTTCAAGGCAGGCAAGTGAAGATGAAAATGGGAGAATGGAAATGAAACTGACAACCACCAAACGACTGGAACGGCTCAACGAACGCTATGCCAATGGCGACATCAGCCGGCGATCGTTCCTGACGCTGACGGCCGCCGCTGCCGCCGCCACCGGGCTTTCCATGCCCTGGATGGGACGGGCGCTCGCCGCGGTTTCGGAAGTGCGCTTCGACGGATGGGGCGGCGTGGTGCAGGAGGCGATCGATAAGTACGCGTTCCAGCCTTACACCGCCAAGTCCAAGGTCAAGGTCGTCCAGGGCACCTTTGGCGACGAGAACGAGATCATCACCAAGATCAAGACGTCGAAACCAGGCGACTTCCAGATCGTCCATTCTTCCGGCGTCAACTACTATATCAAATACGTCAATGGCGGTTTCAATTCCGAGATCAACGAGGCGAACATTCCGAACATGGCGAATGTGCTGACCGCCATGATCGAGCCGTTCCGTAAGATCACGCCGAAGCTGTCGGCGGTGCCATATGATTACGGCACCACCGGCATCGCCTACAACAACAAGGTCATCTCGCCGGAAGAAGCCAAGGAAAAGGGCGCCAACCTGCTTACCGACACGAAATATGCCGGCAAGATCGGCGGCTACGCCGATATGACGACGCGCGTCTGGTATGCGGCACTGCAGACGAAACAGGACCCCAACAACATCCAGGACATGGATGCGGTCTGGGCCAAGGTTCGCGAGACCCGCGACCTGGCCAAGAAGTTCTGGAGTTCCGGCGCGGAACTCATGGACCTCCTGTCGCGAAACGAGATCGTCGTCACTGACGCCTGGTCAGGACGTGTCGCCGCCCTGCAGCAGCAGGGCCAGCCGATCGGCTATCTCGACCCTGCCGGCTCATACGCATGGATGGAGGACATGCTGGTGCTCAAGGGATCGCCGATGGCCGAATGCGAGGAGCTGATCAATTTCATGCTGGATCCGGCCACGTCGATCGCCGTCGCCGAGGGCCAGAACTATCCGCCATCGCTTGACCCGACCAAGGTGAAGCTGACCGACAAGATCGCGGCGCTTCCGGCCTTCGACCCGACTGGATCGATGAAATCGCTGACCTTCGCCGATCCGCTCTACTGGGCGAAGAACGAAGACGCCTGGACCAAGCAATGGGACAGGGTGTCGAAAGGTGCATGACGACAACAGCCACGACCAGCAGCCCCGGCCGGCTTCGGCCGGGGCTGATGGCGACCCGCTCGCCCAGAGCGAGCGGCAGCCGATAGGAAAGCCTGCGGTCGAGTTTCGCGACATCGATATTTTCTACGGCAAGTTCGCCGCTGTGCGCGATTTTTCACTGGCGATCCGCAAAGGTAGTTTCGTCACCTTGCTGGGGCCGTCCGGGTGCGGCAAGACGACGATCCTGCGCTCGATCGCGGGCCTGGTCGACATCTCCGGTGGCCAGATCTCGATCGGCGGAAAGCGGGTCGACGACATCCCGATCTACAAACGCAACATTGGTCTGGTGTTCCAGAACTACGCGCTCTTTCCGCACAAGAACGTCTTCGACAACGTCGCATTCGGCCTGAAATACCGAAACGTGCCTAAACCGGAAATCGTGCGCCGGGTCAAGAAGGCGCTGGATATGGTGCGGCTGCCCGGCAGTGAGACAAAGCTGCCGTCGCAGCTCTCGGGCGGCCAGCAGCAACGCATCGCACTGGCCCGCGCCATCGTCTTCGAGCCGGAAGTGCTGCTGCTGGACGAGCCCTTGTCGGCGCTCGACGCCAATATGCGCGAGGACATGCGCGTCGAGATCAAGAAAATCCAGAGGGAGACGGGCATCACCGCTATCTTCGTGACGCACGACCAGGAAGAAGCCTTGTCGATGTCCGACCACATCGTCGTGATGAACGCCGGCCTGATCGAGCAGATCGGCTCCCCCGCGCAGGTCTATGACCAGCCGGCCACCGCATTCGTCGCCAATTTCCTGGGCAAGGCCAACATGCTGCCCGGCAGCGTGACAGCGATGGACGGCAAGATGGCGACGATCGCGCTGGCCACCGGCCATGTCGTAAAGGCGGCCGCGCCGAAGGCGCTCGCGACCGGCAGCGCGGTCACCGTTGTCGTTCGCCCGCAGAAGCTTACCGTCGGTACCGCCGGTGCTGCCAACAGGCTGGCGGGACGGATCGTCTCGACCTCCTATCTCGGCGGCAATGCGGTCTACGAGATCGACATCGGCGCCGGCACGCTGGTGCGCGCCAACACGTTGATCGACGGCCAGCCGCTGCGTGAAGGCGAAGCGGTCGATGTCTGCTTCGACCCGCTGGGCTGCGTGCTTCTCGACGCGCAAGGCTTACGCATCGCCTAGCGAGGCGGAACTGAGCCGTTCAGTCTTTCGCGTCACCCTTTGGCCCGAGAAACCGCGCATAGACCTCACCGACAATACCGCGCCGGAAAACCAGCACGCAGACCATGAAGGTCAGGCCGGTGGCGATGGTCACCGGAAAGTTCGAGGTGGCGAGCGTGTTTTCCAGGCCGACGACCAAACTGGCGCCGATGATCGGCCCGACCATGGTGCCGATGCCGCCGAGGAGCGTCATCAGGATCACCTCGCCCGACATCTGCCAGGTGACGTCGGTGAGCGTGGCAAACTGAAAAACGATCGCCTTGAGCGCCGAAGCGCAACATACCGTCGGATCGTGCGGCGTCCAGATCGGCCTCTATTCTCGCCGAAGCGACGATTGCGGCTGAACGGTCCTGATCCGATATCGTTGAACGAGAATTCCCCTAGTCAACCGTCGGCGGGATGATGGCACGCGACCAGGCGGCCCTCGCCAATGCTTTGGAGAAGCGGGCGCTCGCTGCGGCAGATCGGGGTGGCAGCTGGGCAACGGGTGTGGAACCGGCACCCCGAGGGTGGGTTCATCGGGCTGGGCAGATCACCCTTGAGCACCAGCCGGCCGCGCCGCGCCCGGTCGATGCTGGGTATCGGCACGGCGGAACGCAGCGCCGCGGTGTAATGGTGTCTGGGCGCCGCAAAGACCTCGTCGGTCGGCCCGCTCTCCACGATCGATCCCAGATACATCACCGCCACACGGCTCGAGATCTGACGCACCACGGAAAGATCGTGGGCGATGAACACATAGGTCAGGTTGTACTCCTCGCGCAGGTCGGCGAGCAGATTGACGATCTGCGCCTGGATCGACACGTCGAGCGCCGAGACCGGCTCGTCGGCCACGATCAGCCGTGGCCGCAGCGCCAGCGCGCGGGCGATGCCGATACGCTGGCGCTGGCCGCCGGAGAATTCGTGCGGGTAGCGCGATGCGTGCTGGGGCGACAAGTCGACCCGGCGCAGGAGCTCGGCCACGCGGTCCGCCATTTCCGATGCCGAGAGGCGTTCATGGATGCGGAACGGATCGGCCAGCAGATCGCCGACCCGCCGGCGCGGATTGAGCGAAGCGCTGGGATCCTGAAAGACCATCTGCATCTGCCGCCGCAACGGACGAAGCTGGCGCTGGGAGGCGTCGCTGATGTCGCGGCCCTCGAATTCCAGCGACCCCGAGCTGATTTCGGTCAGACGCACCAGACACCGGCCAAGCGTGGATTTGCCGCAACCGGACTCGCCGACGATGCCGAGGGTCTCCCCGGGCCAGATGTCGAGCGACACCGTATCAACCGCATGCACGGTCCGGCGCTGCGCCGGGAAGATTGAGCGGCCGACGCTATAGCGCTTCGACAGGTCGCCGGCACGAAGCAGCGGACGTTCGCGTGGCCTGGCATTCATCGTTGCATCTCCACCACGCCGCCAGGCCTCTGGGCAGCGAATTGTCTGCGCGTAGGCTCCGGCAACAGGCACGCGGCGCGATGGCTCTCGCCTTGCATGATCGGCAGTTGAACCAGACAGGCGTCGTGGCGAAAGGCGCAGCGGGGGCTGAAGGCGCAGCCTTTCGGTAGGTTGGAGAGCGACGGCGGAATTCCCGGAATGGCAGCGAGCCGGGCTGGACGTGGTCCCTCCATCGGCGGGATCGAGCCGAACAAGCCCCATGTGTAGGGATGCAGCGGCGCCCGGAACACGCTGCTCTTGCCGCCCTCCTCGACAAAGCGTCCGCCATACATCACCAGTACCCGGTCCGCGACTTCGGCGACGACGCCAAGATCGTGCGTGACCAGGATCACAGCGGAACCGAACTGGTCGCGCAATCGTCCGATCAGTTCGAGGATCTGCGCCTGCACGGTAACATCGAGGGCTGTGGTCGGTTCATCCGCGACGAGCAGCGCCGGGTTGCACGAGAGCGCCATGGCAATCACCGCGCGCTGGCGCATACCGCCGGAAAGCTGGTGCGGGTAGCTGTCGATGACCCGATCCGGATTTGCGATGCCGACCGCATCCAGCAATTGCACGGCCCTCGCCCGTACCGCTTTCGCCGACACCTTTTCATGCGCGCGGACCTGCTCGCCGATCTGGTTGCCGATCGTATGCACCGGGGTGAGCGCAGACATCGGATCCTGGAAGATCATCGCGATCTGGCGGCCGCGAATGGCATCGAGCGCACGCCGCTTGAGCCCGATCAGCTCCTGTCCCATGAAACGGATGGAACCGGAGACGATAGCGTTGGGGCTGTCGATCAACCCCATAATGGCGAGCAAGGTCTGGCTTTTGCCCGAACCGGATTCGCCGACCACACCGACGATCTCGCGCTGCTCGACGGAGAACGAAACACCTCCCACCGCGCGCACCAGGCCCTCGTCGCTGCGGAAGGAGACGGCGAGGTCCTTGACCACCAGAAGAGGAGCATCAGCCGACATCGCGAGCCCTCGGGTCGATGAAGACGAAGACCACGTCGACGACGAAGTTTGCCATCACCACGAAGAAGGCGGCGTAGATCACCGTGGCAAGGATCATCGGCAGATCGAGCGTCTGCAGCGCCTCATAGGTCAGTTTTCCGACGCCCTGCAGTCCGAAGACCACTTCGGTCAGCAGCGCACCGCCACCGACCAGGGCACCGAAGTCGAGGCCGAACATGGTAACAAATGCGACCAGCGAGGTCCTGAGGCCATGATGCAGCACCACCCGCCGCTCGCCGATCCCCTTGGCTCGGGCGGTGCGGATGAAATCCTCCTGCATCATCTCGATCAGGCTTGCCCGCAGCACCCGGCCGTAGAGGCCGACATAAAGGGTTGCCAGCGTGAACCACGGAATGACGAGCGCCTTGAACCAGCCCCAGGGATTCTCGGTCAGGGGGATGTAGCCGAGCGGAGGAACCCAGGAAAACAGCCAGCTGTCGTGCCAGCGGCTTTGCGTCAGCAGGTTGGCGACCTCGCCCAGCCAGAAGACCGGGATCGACACGCCTACCAGGCTCAGGATCATCAGCGCGCGATCAATGAATGTACCGCGCGTTGCGCCTGCGATCACACCGACGATCAATCCGCCGAGCACCCACAGCACTGCCGCGCCGCCGACCAGCGACAGCGTCACGGGAATGGCGCTTATCACGGTCGGAATGACGCGCTGCCCGCGATTGACGAAGGAGGTGAGATCGCGGCTGACGAAAAGCCGGTTCATCATCAGCCCATATTGCACCGGCAATGGCCGGTCGAGACCGAAATCGTGGCGCACCTGGATCAGCGTCTCTTGCGAAGCATTGCGGCCGGCAATGCGCGCCGATGGATCAGCGCCAGGCGTCGCAAAGAAGATCAGGAAAGCGACGACGCTGATACCGAACATAACCAGCACCATCTGGCCAAGCCGGAAGCCGAGCGCGGCAACCACTAGACGCCCCTCGGCGAGGATTTCGGATCGAGCGCGTCGCGCACGCCGTCGCCCAGAATGTTTAGGGCCAGCACCGTGATCACAATGGCTAGCCCCGGCGCCAGTGCCACGACCGGCCGCGAATAGAGCAGGCCCTGGCCGTCCTGGATGATCGTGCCCCAGCTGGCATCCGGCGGCTGCACGCCGATCGACAGGAACGACAGCGAGGATTCCGTCATCATGTTGAGCGCCAGGATCAACGGCACGAAAACGATGATGCGGGTCACCACATTGGGCATGATGTCGCGCAAAAGGATGCGCCAGGGCGATGCGCCAACGCCGATCGCAGCGGTGACGAATTCGGCATGCATTAAGGTCAGGATATGGCCGCGGATCGGCCGCGCCACATAGGGCACATAGACGATGCCGATGATGAAGACCGGTAGCCACAGGCTGCCGGAGCGGATTTCGAACGGACCGATCTGGATACTCTGCGCAATCAGCACGATCGACAACGAAATCGCCAACAGGAAAATCGGAAAAGCCCAGAGCACGTCGAGAATGCGCGACAGGCCGATGTCGACGATGCCGCCGAAGAAGCCGGAAACGACCCCCAGGAATGTCGCGAGGACAAGGCACAGCACGGCTGCAGCACCCGAGATCAACAGCGAATCCCGTCCGCCGTAAAGCAGCCGCGCCGCGACGTCACGGCCCTGGTTGTCGGCACCGAGCATATAGGGGCCGATGCGCCAGGTCGGCCCGACCGGCGTCATGCCGAGGCCAAGGCCTTCGGTGGAGGGCTGCAGCACCGGCTGGGTCACCCCATCGACGACGATCTCGCCATTGAGATTGGTCGCAAATGGATCGGTGCCGGAGACGTATCGCGCATAAAGCGGCGCCGCGAGCGAGGCGATCACAATGACGACGAGCACGGCGAAGGCAGATATTGCCGAACGATCGCCTTTCAGCTTGCGCCAAGCGGTGCGCCACGGGCCATCGGTGGCCCGGCGAACCGGGATGGCAGGCTGGTCCGCAATGACATTGACCATGAACAGGATTGCCTGGGAAAAATCGCGGCCTGGAAGATGCGCTGATCCGCCGGAAAAGGAAATGCGACGGAGAGCCAGCGGCACTCCGTCGCATTGGCTCCGGTCGGCTATTCCACCCAGGACTGGCTGACAATCCAGTAGAATTGCGGGCTGAAGGTGAAGTTCTTCAGCCTGGAAGAGATCACATCGACGCGCTTTGGCGTGAACAGGACAGCGACCGGAGCCTTGTCCGTCACAGCCTTGTCGATGGCGGTCCAGAGTGTCGCGCCCTTGGCCGGATCGGCGATGGTGGCTGCCTCTGCCTCGTCCATCGATGCGTCGATCGACTTGTCGCAGAACCCCGAAATATTGACCGAGGCGTCGGAGCCCGGCGTAAACGAGGCACAGCTGAACAAGACCTGCAGGAAATTCGATGGCGCCGGGTAATCCTGGAACCATTGCGAGATCGAAATCTGCACCTTGTTATTGGTGTTCTGGATGTAGGTGAACTGTATGTTCTGCGAGATCGGCTTGACCGACGTCTTGTAGCCAAGCTGGTTGAGCACATCCTGCAGGTAGACGCCGATCGCCTTGGAGACCGTGGTGTCCTCGGTGATGATCGTCACCTCCTGACCTGCGGTTCCCGATTCCGCGACCAATTGCTTGGCCTTGTCCATATCCGGCGCCGACCACTTCTCACCTGGATTGGCGGTGAACGAGCAATAGGCTGCGAATGACGGGAAGCCCGGCGGCAGGATCTGACAGGCCGGCTGCGCCAGATTGCTGCCGCCGAACAGCTTGACGATCGCGGCGCGGTCGATCGCGAAGTTCACGGCTTGGCGAACGCGGATGTCGTTGAACGGCGCCAGATTGGTGTTCATCGGCGCATACCACATTGCCGTCAGCGGGTGAACCGTGACCTGCGCGGCATATTTGGTGCCGAGTTCGGCGAGACGGTCGGACGGCGGTGGGTCGAACATCCAGTCCGCCTGGCCATTCTCGACCGCCGTCACCGCCGCCTCGTCGGTAAGGCCGAATTCATAGTCGATCTCGTCCGGATATCCGGCCGGCTGCGCTTCCTTGCTCCATTCCTTGAAGTGAGGATTGCGCACAATCTTCATTAGCTTGTTGGGGTCGTAGCTGGCGATCATGTACGGTCCGGTACCCGGGATCGGATCGGTGCCGGCGTCCTTCAGCGGCGCGCTCGCCGGCAGGATCGACGCGTGTGGAACGGCCAGCTTCTGCAGGAACTCGGCATCCGGCTGGACCAGGTTGAAGGTAATGCTTCCGGCCGCATCGTCGACCGACAGGCCACCTTCGAGGGTGCATGCAGCGGGGGCCTTCAAGCACGCATCCGCGCCGACGATGCCTTTGTAGAAGGTCCCGGCCGTCGGCCCGCTGATCTTGAAGATGCGTTGGAACGAAGCCACCACGTCCTTCGTGGTGACATCCGAGCCATCCGCGAATTTGATGCCCTTGCGCAGCTTGAAGACGTAGGTCTTGCCGCCGTTCTCGACCTGCGGGAGGCTTTCCGCCAGGTCCGCGACGACTTCGAAGCCAGTCTTGTCCCCGGCCTTCTTGTAGGTCACCAGGCCATCGTAGAGGACATAATTGATCTGGAAATACTGCAGCGTGTAGTTGATGTGCGGATCGGCGGTGCCTGCCGCGGCATTGGCCAGCAGTCGGAGTGTGCCGCCTGGCTTGCCCTCGGTGGCCAAGGCACTGCTTGCCGGCGACATCATGATCACGCCGAGCAGAGCCAGGCAGGGTATCAACGCTGCAAATGCTTTTTGGGGTCGCATATTTATTCCCTCATGGAGGCGTGTCGGCTTTTGCCGCGCTGAACCCGATCGATCGACCATTGCGCGGCTGAAACAGTCTGGGTTTGCGAACGGTGTCCGCTACTTGGCCCAATCACAAAAGACTACGGCGAGCGAAGCCGGACGGGATAGCTATTAAGATAGATAGGGTCGGACAGGCTTATCCCCGCCTATTTGTTGAGCAGCCGGCCGACATGGCTATTTGACAAGCAATCATCAGCGGGTAAGCTTGCCCGATGCAAAGCCTTCCAGGCGATCTAGAGAGCCGGTTCCAAACCGGAATGAGCATCGACGCTGCCATGGCGGTGGCAACGGAGGTGCTGGAGCCCATCGGTTTCACCGCATTCATCTACGACTATACGCCCGTGCCGGTCAGTCACAAGGGCGAGCTTATCACGCCCTCGTTGATGGCTCTGCGCAACGTGCCGCGCGACATGCAGGATCTCTGGTGCAAGGGCGGATATTATCAGCTTGACCCGGTGCAGGAGGCCGCGCTCACCGTATCGAGACCGTTTCTCTGGTCGCACAGCGGCGTTCAGAGCACCGTCATGCAGCGCGTGCTCCAGTCCAAGCACGATCCTGTGGTCAGCTATTTGCTTGACACCAGGATGACCTGCGGCGTCACCGTACCCATTCGCCTTGCCGGCGGCGATCTCGCCACCTTCACCGCGATCCGTGCCGACCCGGAGGCCGGGTTCGAGCTCGAAGCCAGACCCTTGATCGCCGAGATCGGAGATCTGGGTCATCTGCTGCATGACTCCGCCTACGCCGGTTTCGACGCCGGAATCCGCACCTGCCAACATGTCCATCTGACGTCACGCGAACGTCAGTGCCTGCGCCTGGCCGCTGCCGGACTGACGGCCAAGCAGGTCGCGCGTGAGATTGGCCGCGCGGTGCCTACCGCAACGCTGCACCTCAACGCGGCGACGCGAAAGCTTGGCGCGCGCAACCGCTTCCATGCCATCGCGCTCGCCGCCCATTACCGGCTGCTCGAACCGGAGCATTGAGGCTCGCGACCTGCGGGGGATCGGCCTTGCCTCGGGCAAACCCATAACCGGCGAACCTATAAAAAGTGCTAGCTGTAAATGCGCTGGGCCGCTTAGTACCGTCGGTCGCAAACAAGGCTTGGGAGGGGTGCACCAAAGTGGCTCCTGCCGCGCCATGATGCGGAGCTTGGACTGTGACGGCACATGCGATCACCGAAGGATTTAGCGACTACAAGGGCTATCGCACCTGGTACCGTGTGACCGGGGACCTCGGGTCGGGCAAGCTGCCCCTGGTCGTCGCTCATGGTGGACCGGGCTGCACCCACGACTATGTGGACTCATTCAAGGAGCTTGCCGGAACCGGGCGAGCCGTCATCCACTACGATCAGATCGGCAACGGCAAATCGACCCATCTGCCGGACAAGGGCGGCGACTTCTGGACCGTCGATTTCTTCCTGGGCGAACTCGATGCGTTGCTCGCCCATCTCAGCATTGCCGGCCATTATGCCCTGCTCGGCCAGTCCTGGGGCGGCATACTCTCGGCCGAGCACGCCGTGCGCCGCCCTGAGGGGCTCAAGGCATTGATCCTGGCCAATTCGCTGGCCTCGATGGCGCTGTGGGTGGAAGGAGCCCGGCAATTGCGCACCGAGTTGCCAGCCGATGTGCAAAGTGCGCTCGACCGGCACGAAGCGGCGGGAACCACCGATCACCCCGAATATGTTGCGGCGACGAAGGCTTTCTACGACCGTCATGTCTGTCGCGTCGTTCCGATGCCGCCAGAGGTCGCCCGGACATTTGCGGCAATCGAGGAAGATCCGACCGTCTATCACACCATGAACGGTCCCAATGAGTTCCACGTCATCGGCACGATGCGGAATTGGACCATCGTCGACCGCCTGCATCGGATCGAGGCGCCGACCCTGGTTTTCCGCGGCTTCTACGACGAAGCGACCGAGGCCTGCGTCCAGCCCTTTCTGGATCTTATCCCGTACGTTGAAGGCCTGGTCTTCCCGAATTCCAGCCACATGCCGCATGTGGAGGAAAAGTACGACTGCCTCAGCGCCGTCGGGCGCTTCCTGGCCAAATACGATTGACGTTCCAGCGCCAGGTCTTCTGTTCCAACGGATCGTCGACACGACGCAGTCGTCGTGAGGCAGGTTCAGAAAACCTCGAACCGTCCCATTTCTCTGCCGACGCACATTGCTATGCCTCGGTGATGGCGACGCCACGCTATGTGGATGTCCCGCAAAGGCCTGCAGGGTCGTCCGATGAGGCCAAATCACGGGCAGAATGCCAGATCACGGACAGCATAAAGGAGCCCATTCGAGCGCCTTTTCCATTGCCCGCGGAGGCAGGGGCCTAACGTTGCGGCGCAGATTGGCATGTCGCCGGCATGGCCGCAATCAGCCTGCCCTCCCCTGAACTGGCATCCCGTCGCTGAAAAACCTGACGGATACGGAGGACCAAGTTGCCGGTGGGTACGGAAAGTATCGGACCCAAAGTTTCGCCAAGCAGTTGCAACCGAATTCATTAGCCGGCGTTAAAGTGCGGGTGATCTAGCGGGGCATGGGGAGGCTTTCATGCAGACGTATCTCGTCGAGCGTATGGACGGCGACGATGTTATCTCGGTGCGCGTTGTCAACGCGCCGAGTCCGTTCAGAGCCGCAGCTATGATGACGGGCGGGCGTATTACCTTCCGAACGTGGGAAAAGGATTGGATCCGCGTGACCGACGAAAATCGGGGACAGATCTATGCCTATTGTTTCGTCCCCGGCAGCTATTCCGACACCGAAGCATCGCCGGTGTCGTCCGGAAGAACCACCGAATAGGCAATATGCCTGAATAGCGGCAATTCCATCTTCGACCCCACCTTGGTCTTCGAGCCCGCCTTGGCATGTGTCCGTGTCATGCGCACCACAACAGCCAGCGAGCCCGGCATGATTGGCTCGGCCGGCGGCTTGCGAAACAGGCGAAGTGACTAACCAAGCGCCCTTGAGGGAAGATCAGGGCATCATCAGAATGATCGATGAAAAGATTGGGGCGGGGGGCGATAAGTGACCCTAATCTTAGCGTAGGCAACTCATGTCTTCGGCATATTTGGGATCAGAAGTCGCGGATCAGGATCTAGCGGTGGATTGTCAGACAACGACCTCCGATAATTGGTCCAGTGTCCCACAATACGCACTGGATCAGGGTGGTCCCGTACTGCGCCCATTTCAAAGATTGGGCGTCGATTTTACCAACATTGCGGCCTTCGATCACCTGAGAAATGTCGTCCGCCAGTACCCCGACAAGCTTGCAATCAGCGACGGCGCCAATCGTCTGACCTATTCCCAGCTCCTCCGGTCAGTCGAGACGCTGTCCCACCAGATCGCGGCGACCGTCCCAGACGGACAGGCGATAGGGATTCTTCAGGCCAACTCAGCCTGGTATCCCATTGCCATGCTGGCAAGCATGACGGCTGGGCGGCCTTCGGTGCCACTCAACGCGCGAGATCCTAGCTCGCGTATCCTTGAAATCGTGGCCGGGGCGCGGCTCTCAGCTGTCCTGGGCGAGGGCAATGTCCGACCCGATGGATTGCCCCACCTGGTCAGTTGGATCGATGTGTCGACCAGTGCGGCCTCGCAGGCTGGGCAAGTGCCTCGTTCTTATTCCGTCTCGGTCGATGCGCCCGCCATCGTGCTTTATACGTCAGGGAGTACGGGCCGGCCCAAAGGCATCGTTAACAGCCAGCGCAGCTTGCTGTGCCGGGTCCAGCAATATGTCGATGCGTGCCACATCAACTCGGATGATGTTTTCCTGCCATTGACCGGACCCGCCACAATCGCCGGGTGCCGGGAGATTCTTGCTGCTCTTCTCACCGGCGCCACCTTGCATCTGGTCGAAGTCGAAGCGGTCGGCCTGCGCGCCGTTCAACGCCTGGTGCGATCCGAAGACGTGACAATCACCTATCTGGTGCCGGCACTGCTTCGCGCGCTTATGGCAGACGGACCTGCAGAAGCGTTCCATTCACTCAGAGTCGCCCGGATCGGTGGCGAGAAGGTGCCCTGGACCGACATCGCCCTGCTGCGCAAGGCCGTCTCCGATACGTGCCTTATCCAGATCGGTTACTCGTCAACCGAGACCACCGGCTCGCAATGGTTCCTGCCGCGAGACTGGCCAGAGCATGGAGATTCGGTTCCAGTTGGCTGGCTGCTGCCTGGAATCACCTTCGCAATTGTCGACGAAGCGGGCCGCCGCGTTCAACCGGGCCGCAGCGGAGAGCTTCTGATCAGGAGCCCGTATGTCTTGCTTGGCCATTGGGAGGACGGGGCGGTTGTGCCGGCAACATCAGACCCGCACGATCCAGGCCTTCGGATTTTCGCGACAGGTGACCTCGTTCGACTTGATGATCAAGGCCTACTGCACATCGTCGGTCGCAAGGGGCGCCAGGTAAAAATCAACGGTCGACGCGTCGAGCCAGCCGAACTCGAACGGGTGCTGCGTTGTGCACCCTCTGTCGCGGATGCCGTGGCAATCGTGACGGCCGCGAATGAGCTTGTCGCCTTTGCTGTTCCTCGGCGCTCGGCCGAAGCGACCTTTTCGGACGAGCTTCGCCAGCTTGTCAGGACCAATCTGCCGCCGCCGCTGCGTCCCTTGCGGTTGCACACGATCGCCGAGATTCCGCGTCTGCCGAGCGGCAAAGTCGACATCACGACACTTGCAGAGATGGATCTTTCAGCCAGAGAGACAGCGGCGACCGCGCGTCCGCTCGAGCCGCGAGGCAAGCTGACCGCGCAGCAGGTTGTCCAGCGGGCATGGACCAGCATTCTCAATACGCGCGTGGCGGCAGGACGCTGGGATGACGCCGGAGGAGATTCGCTGAAGCTGCTGCACTGCGTCATGGAAATCGAAAGCGCCATCGGGCAGGAACTCGGCCTTGAGGCCTTCACCGTCGGGATGAGCCTGGAGCAAATGGTCAAGGCGGTCGTGTCCGCCCAGGCAGGCGATCAAAGCGCGCGCGCCCAGAAGCACGACCCTCCCATTCTTTTTCTGTTCCCGGGGTCCGTCGGCTATGGCCCGAGCCTTGCAGCCTTTGCAGCAGCGATGGGCAAGGTGACCCGCGTTGCCCCGATCAGGTATCCGGCCCTGGCTATGATACTGCGCGGACAAGACAGCCTCGCCGATATGGCCGACGCCGCCGTCGACCAGATCCGCCGCGCCCAACCCTCGGGCCATGTACGACTTCTCGGCCATTCGCTCGGCGGCGCTGTTGCCTTCGAAGTTGCGGCGCGGCTGCTGGCAGCGGGGCGAACCGTAAAGTTCCTCGGCATCCTCGACACCAGCCTCGTCGGGGAGCGAAGCGCCCGCTGGGAGACGTTTACGCGCACATTCAATCGAATCCGAACCAACCGCGTGTCCGCTTACCGGATGGCATGCCGCGCCCTCGCGAAAGTCGCCGTGGCAATGAAGCGCGAGGCACAACTGGTCCAGTTTCTCGACCGCTTCGCTCAAGGACAGTTCAACGCGACGAGCTTTAGAACCAAACTGGAACTGCAAGAGGTTTTGCGCGCGCAAGCCTTCTTCCAGTGGGTGGCCGAGCCAAAGCCGGCTCTGCCGATCACAGGCACCCTGTTCCGCTGTGCTCGACCCGGAATGCCTCTGGCAATCGGCTGGGATAGCGTCTTCGCCCATCTGGACGTGATTCCGATCGTCGGCAGCCACATCGATCTGGTTGTAGAGCCTCACCTTACCACCAATCGTCCCCTTATCGAGAAAGCGGTGGCGAAAACCTATTCGCCAATCGAGTCTCGCAAACTGGAGTACAAGCCATCGACCTGATCTCAACATTCGGCAAAGACGCCCTGGTGCTCGACGCTGGCGCGGAAGTCGATCGCATCGTCCAGATCTTGCGCCAGCAGGTCCTCGGCACGCTGCGACGTCGAGGGGTGGTTGTCGGCCTCTCAGGCGGCATCGACAGCTCCGTCGTTGCGGCGTTGTGTGTTCGCGCCTTTGGGAAAGGCAAGGTCCTCGGGATATTCATGCCGGAGCGCCATTCCTCCGGCGACTCACTGAGGCTCGGCCGCATTGTCGCCGCACACCTTGGTATCGAAACGATCCTGGAGGATATAACGCCGGCCCTGGAAGCGATCGGCGCCTATAGACGGCAGACCGAAGCAATCCAGACCGTCGTTCCCGAATATGGGGACGGCTGGAAATGCAAGCTGGTGCTCGCCTCGGTTCTCGAGAGCAACGGTCTCAACATCACGCGCCTCACGGTTCAGGACCCCGAGGGCAGGACCGACACGGTGCGCCTGCCGTCGGCAGCCTATCTGCAGATCGTCGCTGCAACCAACTACAAGCAGCGCCTGCGCAAGATGACCGAATACTACCATGCCGACCGCCTCAACTACGCGGTAGCGGGCACGCCGAACCGCCTGGAGTACGACCAGGGCTTCTTCGTCAAGCAGGGCGACGGAATTGCCGACCTGATGCCAATCGTCCACCTCTACAAGACCCAGGTCTACCAGTTGGCCGAATATCTTGGGGTGGAGGAAGAGGTCCGGCGCAGACCGCCCACCACAGACACCTTCTCGATGGCGCAGAGTCAGGAGGAGTTCTACTTCGCGCTTCCTTATTATCTGATGGATCTGTGCCTCTACGGCTTGAACCATGGGATCGCCGACGAAGACGTCGCCGAGGCAACCGGCCTCACCGTGATGCAGGTCCAGAAGGTTTTCAAGGATATCGACAGCAAGCGGCGCGCCGCACGTTATCTTCACGCGCGGCCGTTGGTGTCCTCTTCAATGGGCGAGGGCTAGGCGATGTGCGGCATCGCCGGAATTGTGTCGCTGAGCGCCGCAGCGGCGCCCCCTTCCCGCGATGCGCTGATACGCATGGCGGGCGCGCTGGCGCATCGCGGCCCGGACGAACGCGGCCTTTACCGGGACAGACGTGCGGGATTGGCGCATGCCCGCCTGTCCGTCATCGATCTCGCAAGCGGCCAGCAGCCACTCGCCGGCGCGGGCGACACAATGTGGATCGTCTTCAACGGCGAAATCTTCAATTACGTCGAGCTGCGACAAGACCTGGTCGCGCTCGGTTATCGCTTTCGCACACGCAGCGACACCGAGGTCATCGTCCATGCCTATCATGCCTGGGGCGAGGCCGCCTTCGAGCGAATGAATGGGCAGTGGGCAGTCGCCATCTGGGACTCCGTGGCAGGTCGTCTCGTCTTGTCGCGGGATCGGTTCGGCATCTGCCCGCTGCACTTTTGCGAGCATGGCGGACGGCTTTACTTCGCCAGCGAGGTGAAGGCCATTTTCGCGGCCGATGCGGATATACCCCGCGCCTTCGATCCAGCCGGCATCGATCAGACTTTCACACTCTGGACTGTCGCGCCGCCACAAGGCGTGTTTGGAGGAGTAAGCGAACTCACGCCGGGGCATGTCCGCATTTATGACAGCGGCGTCGTCCGGGAGCGGGCTTTTTGGAAGCCTGACTATCCAGAGGTTGACGGACCCGGCGATGATGAATTCACCGGCTCGCTTGATGACGCGGTGGAGGAAGTGCGCAGCGCCCTGGAAGCCGCGACGGCGCTCAGGATAGTACGCGCCGACGTGCCGGTCGGCTGCTATTTGTCCGGCGGGCTCGACAGCTCGCTGGTCGCCACGCTGGGGAGACGCTTCGCGGGCGAGCGCTTCCAGACTTTCTCGCTGCGTTTTGCCGACGCCGAGTATGATGAGACGCATTTCCAGCGCCTGGTTGCCGGCGTGGCCGGCAGTGACCATCATGAGGTGGTTGTTTCGCGCAGCGATATCGCTGGCATCTTCCCTGAGGTGATCTACCACACCGAGCGGCCAATCCTCAGGACCGCGCCGGCGCCGCTGTTCCTGCTCTCGAGACTGGTGCGCCAGCACGGCATCAAGGTCGTGCTGACCGGCGAAGGGGCCGACGAAATGTTCGCCGGCTACGATTTGTTCCGCGAGGGCAAGGTCCGCCGCTTCTGGGGACGCCAGCCCGCCTCGACGCGACGCTCGCGGCTGCTGGAGCGCCTCTATCCCTATCTCAGCCGCTCGCCGGTGCAGCAGCAGGCGATGGCACGCCAGTTCTTCGGGCGCGACATCCACGCCTGTGACGCGCCTGGTTTTGCGCATGGCACGCGCTGGCGTACCACAAGCGCCATCAAGCGGCTGTTTTCGGCAGACATGCGCGCCCAAACGGAGCGCCGCAACGCCGTGTCCGAGCTGCTTGCCCGCCTGCCGCCGGAGTTTTCGCGATGGGGCTCTCTTGCGCAGGACCAGTATATAGAGATTCAGACGCTGATGTCGGGATACCTGCTTTCCTCACAAGGGGACAGAATGCTGATGGCTCATTCCGTCGAGGGGCGCTTCCCGTTCCTCGATCATGAACTCGTGAGACTCGCGAATTCGCTTCCTGCCGCCTACAAGCTGCGCGTGCTCGATGAAAAGCATGTGCTGAAGCGCGTAGCGCAACCGATCGTGCCGTCGGAAATCGTCACCCGCAAGAAGCAGCCTTACCGGGCCCCCAACGCGCTCTGCTTTGTCGCAGATGGCGCTCCGGCCTACATTCGCGAAGCACTTTCGGAGGCGGCGCTGCGCGAAGCGAACGTCTTCGATCCCAAGTCGGTTACCCGGCTCCTGAACAAGTGCCAGGCCAGCGCCGGCGACGGCGACCTGTCCAACTCCGACAATATGGCGCTTGTCGGGGTGCTGTCGACGCAGCTTCTTCATCGGCAATTTATCGCGAGCCTTCCAAGTGGGGCTCGCACGCTCAAGCTCAGCATCGATATCGACCGCGAACACCGCGAAGAGGTGCTCGCATGATGCATGGCGCCGTACCGCTCCTGCATGACTATCTCACCCACTCTGCCAGCCGGCTCGGCGAGAAGGTGGCCCTGGTGTGCGGCAATCAACGTGTCACTTATGGCGATCTCGATATGCGTTCGAACGCCATAGCGCACCATTTGACCGATGCCGGAATTGCGCGTGGCGATCGCGTGGTGGTCTTCGCCGACAACACTGTCGAGGCCGTCATTGCGTTCTGGGCGGTGCTCAAGGCCAACGCCGTGGTGTGCATCGTCAATCCGCTCACCAAAAGCGACAAGCTTGATTATCTGCTCAACGATTGCCGCCCGACGGCACTGATCACCGACAAACACCTGCACTCGATTTTCAGGGAGCCGGCGCGGAATTGCCCATCGTTGCGCCGCATGATCGTCTCCGGGCCGATCGAACACAGCGACCTGCAAGAATTGCCGCATGCTGTGCGCTGGGACGCCGCGGTCGCGGCAGCCCGCAGCACGCCGCCCTCGCGCCGCTGCATCGACATCGATCTCGCTGCGATCATTTATACATCCGGCTCGACGGGCGAGCCCAAGGGGGTGATGCTGACACATCGAAACATGATCGCCGCGTGCGCCTCGATTTCCTCATACCTGGCGCTTGCCGAAGACGAGGTGATCCTCAATGTCCTGCCGCTCGCCTTCGACTACGGTCTTTACCAGATGATCATGGCATTCGGCGCGGGCGCCCGGCTGGTGCTTGAGCGCTCGTTCGCCTTCCCGGCGCAGATCCTTGGGCTGATCAAGCAAGAAAGGGTGACGGGTTTTCCCGGCGTACCGACCATCTTCGCCGCACTCGGGGAGCTCAGGTCTCTCAGGGATCAGGATTTTTCGAGTATTCGCTACGTCACGAACACTGCGGCCGCCCTGCCGCTCAAGCACATTCTCCTGCTGCAGGAGCTGTTTTCTGGCGCCCGCATCTATTCGATGTACGGCCTTACCGAATGCAAGCGCTGCACCTACCTGCCGCCGGAGGATCTGGAGCGAAAGCCGTCGAGCGTCGGGATCGCCATCCCCAATACGGAAATGTGGATTGTCGACGAGCATGACAGGCGGGTCGGCCCCGGCATCGTTGGTCAGCTCGTCATCCGCGGAGCGACGGTGATGAAGGGCTATTGGGGCAAGCCGGAGGCGACAGCCAGGAAGCTCAAGCCTGGCCCGCTGCCGGGTGAGCAGGTCCTATACACCGGCGACTACTGCCGGATGGACGCCGAGGGCTATCTCTACTTCGTCGGTCGCGGCGACGAGATCATAAAATCGCGCGGAGAGAAGATAGCGCCGAAGGAGGTGGAAAACGTGTTGATGAACATTGCGGGCGTACGGGAAGCCGCGGTCATCGGCGTTCCGGACGAGCTGCTCGGGCAAGCAGTGAAGGCATTTGTCGTGATGGAGCACGGAAGCATGATCGGTGAAAAGCAGTTGCAGAAAGAGTGCCAGAGACGGCTGGAAAACTTCATGGTTCCGAAGTCCATCGTCATCGTACCCAGTCTGCCGATGACCGACACGGGTAAGCTCAAAAAAACGGCCCTGTCATGAGTCGGTACCAGGGCGAAGTTGATCAGCATTCATCTTTTGTACCGGAGGCGAAATCAATGTTATCTACCAAGGATAGAACCGATACCTGCAGCGAACAAATTCGCGCTTTCCTGGCTTCGAATTTCTATATAGCCGATCCCGAGAGCCTGGAGAGCGACACCTCGCTACTCGACCAGGGCATCGTGGACTCGACGGGTGTGCTCGAGGTTATCGGCTTCATCGAGGAGACCTTCGGCATCACGGTCGAAGACAGCGAGCTGCTGCCGGAGAATCTCGATTCCATCGAGGGAATTGCGCAATACGTCATGCGCAAGAGAAACTGACGCAAGAGAAACTGATCGCCGAAATCTCGCGCAACTCTGTTTCAACTTCCCGGCCGTTTCTAGCCGCGACAGCGCGTCTACCTGCCGCGGCTGCGATGCTTACGCCTGCGCCCTCGTATGTCCCACAACCACCCTGCCCTCACCGGCCTGGTTGGTGACTGCCCGGATACTCGAATAGGCCTTGGAACGCTCGAGCAAACTCATGACCTGCCGGTCCTGGCCAAGCCCCACCTCGAAAAGCAGGATGCCTCCGCGCCGCAAATAGCGCGGCGCCTCCTTGAGCACCCGCATGTGGATGCTCAGGCCGTAGGGGCCGGCTGCGAATGCTTCACGCGGCTCGAGCTCGACCAGATGCGAACGGTCGCCCTCGAGCCGTTTTTCCGAAATGTAGGGCGGGTTGCAAACGATCACGTCGATCGTGCCATCGAGCTCCAAGCCTGAGAAGGCGCTGAACAAGTCGCCCTGAAGCACCGTTACCCGGTCCTCGATTTCAAGATGGGTGACGTTGCGGCGCGCGACCTCCACGCATCCGTCGGTAAGATCGCTTGCCCACACGCGCGCGGTGGGAGCGTGGTGCGCGATGGCGCACGCCAGATTGCCCGCCCCACAGCACATGTCGACAACGCGAGGCACCGGCAGGTTCAGTTGGCTCAGGACATCGAGAGCGGCCTTGCCGAGCAGTTCCGTTTCCGGCCGAGGAACAAGCGCACCGGGCGAGACCAGCAACTGCAATCCCATGAAGGTGCTGCGCCCCCTGCCGTAGGCATCGGCAACATTGATCTCTTCGCTCACGACACTCGCCTCCCCGATTTAGCCGGCGTTGGTGGCCGACAATTGCGTACCGATGAAGTGTATCTCAAAACCGTTTAACTCTCGATCGACAAAATCAAAACCGATCCCTCCCCAGACGCTTTGAAGCCTTGATGCTACAAAGATGACCATAAGCTTCTGCGCCGTGTCATGATTAGGAATATCTCCTTACTCGACCCGGTTATCCCCAGCCTAGCGAGCCGGTTGCCGAATTCTCAGCCTGGCGTCACGATTTTGCTACATTTTAATCAAAGAAGGCACGTATGTAAGCAATTCGTAATGTTTCCAGCAGCGGGGCGGGGCTGCTGCTTCCCGGAAGGTTAAAGTTTGTCCCTCATCGAAAGAATCGACGAGATTGCGCGGCAATTTCGCGTCAACGAGCGCACATCATGAAGTCGACCAAAGGGCGCTCGCTCGATCTCCGCTCCGCAATGTTCGGCTGTGTGCACGGCCTCGTCGGCGTAGGCATTTTCTCGGCATTGATAAATATCCTCGCCTTGACCGGCTCCGTCTACATGCTCCAGGTCTATGACCGCGTGCTGCCTTCGCAGAGCGTGCCGACTCTTGTCGGATTTACAGTCGGGATGCTGGGACTTTACGCGGCCTATGGGCTCCTCGATTTCGTGAGGCTTCGCCTGTTGGTCCGCATCGGCAGCCGCCTGCATAGAAATCTGCAGCAAAAAGCGTTCGCAGCCTCGCTTTCCCTGCCCCTCGTCGCCGGGCCGGATGCGAACCGGGTACACCCGCTTCGTGATCTGGACCAGCTACGTGGCTTTCTTTCCGGGCTCGGGCCGACAGTCTTATTCGACGCTCCCTGGATACCATTTTATATGGTGGTCATCTATCTGCTGCACCCCGCGCTTGGCGTGCTGGCAACGCTCGGCGCATGTGCCGTTGTGTTTTTGACGGTGGTTGCCGAGATCATCGGCCGCAAACCTGCGGCTCGTGCATCTGAGACACTCGTAGCGCAGCGGCTTCTGGCCGACTCCGGCCGCCGCAACGCAGAGGTTGTTCAGGCGATGGGCCTTTCCGCCCCGCTTAGCCGGCGCTGGAACGAGGTCAGTCATCTTTATCTGAAGAACCAGGAACGGCTCTCCGACGTCGTCGGCGCAGCAAGCTCACTGTCGAAGACGCTCCGAATGGCCCTGCAATCATGTGTGCTAGGGCTTGGTGCCTACCTTGTGATCGGCGGCGAGGCCTCGCCTGGCGTGATCATTGCATCGTCCATATTGCTGGGCCGCTCGCTGGCGCCGGTCGATGTGGCGATCGCAAACTGGAGAGGGTTTCTGGCAACCCGCAAAAGCTATACCGAGCTGGCGGCAGCCCTGGATGCTTTTGATAGCCAGCAAGAGCCAATGGAACTGCCCGGCCCGAAGGCTGAGCTTGCGGTCGAGGAATTGACCGTCGCGCCACCAAGCCTGCAGAAGCCCACCATCTTCAATGTAAGCTTCCGCTTGGCGAGAGGCGCAGGGTTGGCGGTCGTCGGCCCGAGCGGCTCCGGCAAGACCACGCTCGTGCGCGCTTTGGTCGGGGCATGGAAGCCGCTTCGTGGCACGGTAAGATTGGACGGCGCCTCGCTCGATCAGTGGAATTCAGAACTGCTCGGCATTCATATTGGCTACCTTCCGCAGGACGTTGAGCTGTTCGACGGGACGATCGCTGACAACATTTCGAGGTTCGGCGGCAAAAGCGACGCAAAAGGCGTGCTGGCAGCTGCCAAGGCTGCGGGCGTGGACAAGATGATCATGCGTCTTCCGCAGGGTTTTCAAACACGCATCGGAGAAGGCGGCGCGGCCCTTTCGGCTGGGCAGAGGCAGCTCGTCGGGCTTGCCAGGGCACTTTACGGCGATCCATTCCTCGTCGTTCTTGACGAACCAAATTCCAATCTGGATGCAGACGGTGATGCTGCTTTGGCCGGCGCAATCCTGGCAGTGCGTCAGCGCGGCGGTATCGTGATCGTCGTTGCGCATCGCCCCTCCGCTCTCGTCAACATCGATCAGGTACTCGTCCTGTCGAACGGGATGCTCCATTCGTTCGGCTCGCGCGAAGACGTTCTGGCAAATGTGGTCCGGCCCTTCCCGCGCCCGGACAAGCCAAACATTGTCGTTCCGCTGCAGCACGGTGCAAGCGGGCATGCGTGAGGTATTGCTTAGTGTCTAACGTGACCATGTCGTCATATGCTGCGGTTGGCGGCGAAGGCCCGCCGACCGGGCAGAAGCCGCAGCCGGATGGGATTCAAGCCAATCTACCCCGGGGTACTCTGGTCCGGAGCCTAGCAGCACATTGTCGTTCCGCCGCACAAGCGTGCAGCCGGGCATATGCGAGGTATCGCTCTGCTGTTGCCGTGTCATACGTCGCAGCCGGTGGCGAAGGCCGTTCGTTGGAGACGAAGCCAGAGCCGGATGGCATCCGGGCCAATCTGCTCTTGGGCCTGGCAACCAGCTTGCTGTTGATCTTTGGCGGAGGGCTCTGGTTGGGATTGACCAAGATTGCCGGCGCGGTGATTGCGCCCGCAACCGTGGTGGTCGAAAGCAACATTAAAAAAGTCCAGCATCAAACCGGCGGCACCATCGGCGGAATCTTCGCGCAGGACGGCGATCATGTGAAGGCCGGCGATGTGTTGGTCAGGCTGGACAACACATTGACCCGAGCAAACCTGCAGATAATCACCGAGGACCTCAATCGCGCCACCATTCGTCTGGCCCGACTGGAGGCCGAGCGCCAGGGTCTGCCGGAAATGCAGATCCCGCCCGACCTTCGCGCTCAAATGGGCGACCCGCAAGTGGTGGCACTTGTCAGTGGCGAGCGTGCCTTGTTTGAAAGCCGTGCTGCGGCGCTGGCTGGCCAGAAGGCACAATTACAAAGCCGCGCGAAGCAGCTGGAACGTCAGATCGATGGCCTCAAATCGCAGCAGTCTGCAACGGACGAGTCTCTGGATCTGCTGACCAAGAACCTTGCGGATGTCGAATCTCTCTACGCAAAGAAGTTGGTGTCCAAGGAGAGGTTGAGCAATGTCAGCCTGGATAAGACCCGGGCTCGCGGCGAATCGGGACGCCTTGTCGCAGCGATAGCAGAGGTACAAGCTCACATCAGTGAAACGGACCTGCAGGTGCTTCAGCTCGACGAACAAATGCGGAGCGACGTGACCAACGAACTTCGCGAAACGGAAGCCAAGCAGACCGAGCTCAGCGAGCGCCAGGTGGTGGCCGAAGACGAACTCAGCAGGACAGACATTCGTGCCCCGCAATCGGGCACAGTACAAGAATCCTCGGTCCATACCGTAGGAGGCGTGATTGGCGCAGGAGAGGTGCTCATGATGATTGTGCCCGATTCCGACAACCTTGTCGTCGACGCTTCCATTCCTCCGTCGCGTATCGATGAGATTCATCCCGGACAGCAGGTGTCGATCCGCTTTCCAGCGTTCGACGCCGGCACCACACCTGCTTGCGAAGGCTCGGTCAAGCGCGTCTCAGCGGATCTGATCAAGGATCAGCAACGCCAGCTTTCCTTTTTTTCGGCGCGCATCGACGTCGAGAATGAAGCGACGTGCCTGACAGGAGAGAAAATACTCAAACCGGGCATGCCCGCCGAAGTCCACATAAGAACCGACGAGCGCAGTGTCTGGTCCTACTTGATGAAGCCCCTTACCGACCAGTTTTCCAGGGCCTTCAGGCAGTAAAGCGGTTGCGAAACGCGGCCCGATCTATCGGGTCGCCGCATTTTCGAGAGCGCTGCTGAATCTGACCTCGATCGTGTCTCCCGGCATGACCTCGGTGTCTTCTTGGGCAAGCTGTTTTCGCCATTCTTCGCCGACCTTGCGAATGATCGTGACCTCGGCCTGGACCTTCTCGCCGGCAACCGGCAACGGCAGTGCGGCAGCTCCCGTGGGCTGCAACTTTTGGCTGGCGGCGCGAAGCCTTGCGCTGACGTCGGCAAGGCGCACGTTGGTATCCTTCAACTCGATCAGCAGACCCATCCTTCTTTGGTTGTCATTGCGTTCGTGCTGTCTGGCAAAATCGTCCTGCTGACGTCGTGCTCTCATAAGCTCAACCGACGTTTCGAGTGCCCGGCTGGAAGAGAGAACCAAAGCGCGCCGAACGTCGGCGAGCCGGTTGTTGGTGAGATTTCCGGACTCAAACGCTTTCCTTACGCGCGCCAGATCGTCTTCGTCCGCCTTCACCCCATCCGCTTCGGCCTGCTCGCGTTTGAGCAAGGTCTCGGTTTGTGCGGCGGCATCCTTGCCGCTTTTATCCAGAAAGCCCTGCTCTTGCTGGAAGTTGTCCAACGAGAGCTTCAGCCCTTCCGCTTCAGCCTGCGCGATCGCCGACGCAAAACTTGCCGGCAAGGGAGATCCTTGTGGTGGCTGCATGTCGAAAGTCGGTTTGTCCTGAAGTTCGGCGCGGATGCGGGCGCTATGAAAATAATCTCTCGTATATTCCCCCCAAAGCGACTCGTAATCGCGCCGCAGATCCACCGGATCTGGGCCAACCTGGTTTGCCCGGGACCGCAAAAGGCTGAAACCGCCTGACACGGCAATCGCCTGCCGCACGGTCATCAGCGGGCGGTAGGCCTGCTGTCCGGGAGTGAGCACGTCGCCGGTCACATAGATCGGCCTGTACTCCGCAACCACGGCGGTCACGTCTGTCGGCTTGATGACGATCATTTGCTCCCGCCCATCAGGCAGACGCTGGTGGAATATCTTGGTCGGCAAGATCGTCTGCATGCGCGTTTGCAGTTCAGCCGGAGTTAAGCCGCCCACCGAAACCATACCGACTTCGGGAAGCGCGATCGTGCCGTCCATCTGGACCACCGCACGTTGCGTTCGCTCCGGGATGGAGGCAATTCCAATCTCGACGGTGTCGCCGGCAGAAAGTCGATAGGCGACCCGCGGTTCCGCTGCAGCAGCCGTATCCATGGCAGCCAGCATGCCGAGCACGACAATAAGGATTCGATCAGCGAGGACCATGGGCGACAATCTCCTTCTGGCTCGAATCCGGCGATACCGCGGCCGCAATCAACAGCGGAGCCAATCCTCCCGGGCGAAAGCTCATGTCATGTAACCCATTTCGTGTCGCACCCGGCCTTCGCTGAGGCGCCCTTGCCACCATCCGATGGTCCGCTCCAAGCCTTCGCGCAGGCTGGTCTGGGCACGCCATCCAGTCTTGCTTTCGAGGAGCGAAGAATCGGCCAGCAAGGCACGCACCTCGGAATTCTGCGGCCGCAGGCGGCGCTCGTCCCGGTGGATTGGTTTCTTGCAGCCACTCAACTCGATCACCAGATCCAATATGTCCGAGATCGTCACAGCGCGCTGGCTTCCGGCATTGTAGGCATGGCCAAATTCGAGCTCGGCGGAACCTGCGGTCAAAAACGCCGCCGCGGTGTCTTCCACGAAAGTAAGATCGCGGATCGGGCTTGTGTCTCCCACCATGATCGCCGGGCATTTTTTGTCGAGAGCCTGGCGTATAATGGTCGGTACGATGGCCCGCTCACTCTGGCGCGGGCCGTACGTATTGAAGGGCCGCATGATGACCACGGGGATGTCGAACGATCTGGCGTAGGACTCCGCCATCATGTCCGCGCCGATCTTGGATGCCGAATATGGTGACTGTCCCTGCAACGGGTGGGATTCGCTGATAGGCATTGTCAGCGCGGTGCCGTAGACCTCGCTTGTCGAAGTGTGCACTACACGCTCCGTCTCCCATTGGCGCGCCGCTTCGAGAACGTTGACCGTGCCCAGGATGTTGGTCTCCACATAGGACTGGGCAGCGGCATACGAATACGGGATAGCTATCAGTGCGGCGAGATGAAACACGACCGCCTGGCCACGCACGATCCGGTTAAGGAACGCGCTGTCGCGAACATCGCCGCGGACAAGATTCAACTGGCGTCGTATGGTGTCGGGCAAATCGTCCAGCCAGCCGTGGCTGTCGAAGGAATTGTAGAGTGCCAGCGCGGTGACGTCGGCGCCGCTGCGGACGAGTGCTTCGGTGAGATGAGAACCGATGAACCCGTCGGCACCCGTAACCAGAACTTTCCTGCCCTTGTATGCCATGACCCAAGCGTTCCCCCTATGACGTGAGGCACTGACGTTGCAAATCCACGAGAGCGCGGATGTCCCACCTGCTCTCAAGGTCCAATCGGCGGCGGCGAAACCACGCCAAGCACCGCCAGCAAGCCGCGCACCATCCACACAACATCGGAGCCGATCGTGCGCTGCGGATAATAGGAAAGGTCGAGCCTGGCTTTGGCAGGAAACAGAACCTGGCGATAGAACAGTAGCGGGTCCACCGATCGCGGATAGAAACGGGCTTCATGCCGGAAGAGAACCTGGGCTGGACCCAGCAAGCCTGGCTTGTATTGTAAAACGTCTTCGAAGCCCCCGCGAAAACAATCGGCGAAGGCAAGGCTCTCCGGGCGTGGCCCGATGATTGCCATCTCGCCTCTGAAGACGTTCCAAAGCTGTGGCAGTTCGTCGAACTTGGTGACGGCGAGGAACCGTCCTATCGGCGTCATGCGGCTGTCATCGGCCATGGTCAGAGCCAAGCCACCGGGGTCGCATTGCACGCTGAACTTGCGGAACTTGTACATGCGGAATGGGCGAGCACCGGCCCCGACGCGGGTCTGTGTGAAGAAGATGGGCCGACCGCCTTCCAGCAGCAGCGCCACGGCAATCAGCAGCATCAGCGGGGCGAAGACGATCGCCGCGGCTGCCGCAATGACGAGATCGATTGCTCGTCTCGCAGACCCATGGGCGGCGCTCGAGACGTTAGACCGGTGAATGGCTAGGTCCAGGGCATTCATGCGGCTGTTCCTGTCTGAGCGCAATTATTGACCGCCGCGGCAAGAGCGACGACTACCGATTCGACCAATGGCGCGGTGATCTGCGGATGCAGCGGTACAGTCAGTTCGCGCTGCGCGAAATCTTCAGTGCGCGGTAAGTGAGTACCGGGAATGAGCTCACGATAGAGCGTCATCTGGTGCACCGGCGGGTAGTGGATAGTGGTTTGTATCCCTTGCCCGCGCAGTGCGTCGATGACGTCTTGCCTGTCGGCGTAACGTGGCAAAAGGATAGGCATGATGTGGTAGGCCGACGTCCGCGGCTCGTGGAACGGGATGGTCACGGCCGGGCAATGCTTCGCTATGAGACGGCGATACAGCATGACCAGGATACGCCTGATCTCATTCCACTCCTGCAGATTTTGCAGCTGGACCAGTCCGATCGCAGCCCGCAATTCATCCATGCGATAGTTGAATCCGAGCATGGTGACATCATACTGAGGGGTGCGGCTGTTCAGCCTTTGACGCGTCCCGGTGGTCATCCCATGTCCACGCGCCTGGCGGATTGTCTCGAGCAGACCGGCATCCCTGGCGATCACAGCCCCGCCTTCCGCCGTGGTCATGTTCTTGTTGCCGTAGAAGCTGAAGGCGGCTGCGGCACCAAATGTCCCCACCTCCTTCAAGCCCGGCGCATGCGCCGCGTCCTCGACGATGTGCAGCCCCCGGGCACGGGCGAGCCTCTGCCATTGTTCCCGATCGGCGAGGTAGCCGGCGAAATGAACGAGAATGATTGCCTTGGTGCGGGCCGTGCATTTCGCTTCGGCTTCTACGATCGACATCAGCGGCACGTCGGCTGACTCGATGTCGACGAAAACCGGCGTCGCACCGACATAGAGGACCGCATTTGCGGTCGCCACGAACGTCAAGGATGGCACCAGCACCTCGTCGCCCGGTCCGATGCCAAGTGCGTGCAAAATGAGATGAAGCGCTGCGGTGCAAGAACTGACCGCGACGCAATCCTCCGCATCATGAACGTCGGCAAAAGCTTGTTCGAAGGCTCGTACCTGCTCCCCCATGGTCAGCCAGCCGCTGTCGATGACCTTGGTCAAAGCAGTCTTCTCCGGCACACCCAAGATCGGGGCACTGACCAAGAGCATCACAACCTCCTAGACTGATAACTGTGGGAACCGGGCTCGTGACTTCATCATGCAGCCGTCGCAGTGACCTCGATCGAGGCCGACTGGTCTTCCCAGGAAATGGTCTGTGCGTTCTGAAAATCGTCGACGCGCCCGATATCGAGCCAGAGACCCTCATGTTTGTACACGTGCACGGTTGTGCCGTTCTGCATCATCTGCAGCATCAGGTCGTCGAACCCAAAGGGTATGCCGGATGGGATAAACTGCAGAACATCCGGGTTCATGCAGTAAATTCCCATGCTGACCAGATGCGAAAGCGTCGGCTTCTCGCGAAAGACCTGCACGGTATTGTCGACTTCGTCGATGACGCCGAAATCCATCTTGATCAGGCGACAGGCTGTTGCGATCGTCACTGGATCGGTGTGCTTACGGTGCGCTGCTACAAATCGACTGAGGCTTAGATCCGTGAGGACATCGCCATTGAGAACGATGAATGGCTCCGTCAGTTCATCCCTGATCAAAGACAGTGGCCCGATGGTGCCAAGCGGCTCCATCTCCTGCGTATATCGAATTTTCAGGTTCCACTGCGAGCCATCTCCACACACGGTGCGGATCAAGTGGCCGAGATACCCGGTTGTAATATAAACTTCCTGAATGCCGTTGCGTCGCAACCATTTCAGAAGCATCTCGAGAACCGGCCGTGCCCCGATCGGCATGAGCGGCTTCGGCAAGACCGAAGTGAAGGGGCGGAGGCGTGTTCCCATTCCTCCACATTGAATAACCGCTTTCATCCTGGTCCTCCCTTGTTCATTCGGCCTGAACGCTATCGTCACGGGCCGGCTATCCTGCCCTGGTCAGCACCCGGGAAACGCGTTCTTGTCCCCTCAGAAGAACCGGTGAGATTTCCCGTAGAAGACCGGTGAGATTTCTCCACTGTCCCCTGATCCGGACATTGCATCTGGATGGTATGTGGCCGTCAGGGTGGATGTCGTCGTGCATTCGAATGGTAACAATTCAGCCGTTTTGCTGTTCTATATCTTTAGACCTATAGCACTGCTGAACGACCGGCCGGTCTGTCAGCTGTCCAAAAGGTCAGAACGTATGTTCGACGACGTTCGGCGGGTTTCGCTCACAAGGGGCAAAAAAAGAGGAGCGTTTCCCGTCATTTAAGATTATATTAGAAATCTGGCGTTTGCGGTGTTGGGGGTGCCGCAGCGTCGGCTGGATGAATCGACGAGATGATGGCCACGACTTTCAGGCCATTACCGTTCAATCCATTCAGATAGGCGTTGGGGTAGTTCAATGTATCGAATCGTCATCGCCGACGATCACGGCTTGTATCGTCGCGGCTTGCGATTGGCACTGACCGCAGGCATTCCAGGTGTGGAGATCTTTGAAGCGTCCTGTTTCGACGCGGTGCTCAGTTTGCTGGCAGAGCAGTCGTTCGTGGATCTTGCGATCCTGGATCTGAATATGCCGGGCCTGTTCAATCAAGAAGTGCTCGGCGGGATCCTGTCTGCCTATCCGGACACGCGATTTGCGATCGTTTCCGGAAACGATTCACGCTCGGAAATACTCACGGCTCTGTCGATCGGGCTTCACGGCTACATCGTAAAATCGCAGACGGACGAAGAGGTTGTTTTGGCCGTCAATGAAATCCTCTCCGGCCGCATCTATGTTCCTGCACTTCTGTCACGCCCGGGAGCGACGCAAACAACCCACGCGCATACCCATTCCGACGACAAAGGCCCACAGAGGCGTACCGCTGGCGTCAACCTTGGCAGGCTGACTTCGAGGCAAAAGGAAGTCCTCAAGCTGATGGCGGAAGGCTATTCAAACAAGGAAATTGCGCGCGATCTGGAAATCGCAGAGGCGACCACGAAAATCCACGCTGCTGCCGTTCTGCGTGAATTGGGGGTACGCAATCGGACCGAGGCTGCCGTTATGCTGAAGACTTGGCTTTCGAGACATGCCAGCTAGAGCGCCGCGCGTCCTTTTGGACGTGCAAACGGCGTCCCAAGACTCCTCATGCATTTTACTGCATATCCCAAAGCCGCGGCGCAGCTTTGGGCCGACGACATTCTTGGAAGGAACCCTGCGCATCTCAAAGGCCGCTCAGCGCGACCCGCCTTTAGATATCTGCTTTCCGATTGGAGCACTGCACTACAATCCGATTTCCTTGCGTGACAGCCGCAGCGAATACCGCAACCCTTGGTCCGATATTTCCAGCCTGGGAGAGTGACCGACAAGCGGCGCTCCATCCACTCCGATTATCATGGAACCGAAGCCATGACGGACTACGCTTGAGGTCCTACGCCGCCCCGATTCCACCCACTCGAACACGATATCGCTGCCTGTTTCTTCAGGTGCGAACGTCCAGCTTACGTCGATCCGGCCTTTTGGATCGGCAAGCGCTCCATATTTCATGGAATTGGTGGCAAGCTCGTGAACGATCATTGCAAAACTCTCGGCGGCGCCTCCCGACATCGCCACGGAAGGACCGCTGACCGATATCGCACGTGTTCCAATATATGGGTGCAATTCTTGCGCAACGAGATCGTTTATCGCCCCCGATACGCTGCCGTTGCGTGAAAGAAGCAGATGGGTTGCCTCGAGCGCGCGTATCCGGTCGATCAGCATTTCCTTGTATTTGGCGACGTTGTTTCCGGGAACATCGACCATTTTCACGAGCGCCGTGATCACCGCGAAAACGTTGCCGAATCTGTGACGCTGTTCGAGCATGATGCGCTCCCGCTTCTTTGCCGCGGCGCGCAGCAGCGTGGTTTGTCGTCTCTCGCTCAGGTCGGCAGCCACTCCAAGCCGCTGTCCACCATCATCATGTCTTTCCTCCCTTCCGCGCAGCGCAACCCAGCGGATATGTCCGTCCGGTCGGCGGACGCGTATCTCAACATCGTAATTCGTGACCGATGGTGCGGCCTTTCTCGATGCCGCCAGCTTTGGCCAGTCCGCCGGATGAACGACAGCTGACAGCTCCTCCAAACTGCGGCTATTGGCCTGGGCCAGGCCGAGAATGTCCCAGAACGTGTCCGAGCCCGTGACTATCCCGCCTTTAAGGTCTATGCGCCACGTGGCCAAGCGTCCAGCAGACAGAGCGAGGTCCAGCCATTCCTTCTGGGCCCGAAGCGCTTCGTGAACAGCGCGTCGTTCCGAAATATCGTCGACCACCACGAAGATGCTCTCCGAGAGGCCACCCTCGGGCACGGACGAAGAAAGCGTTAGCCTGGCCCAGAATGCCGTACCGTCCTTTCGTGACAGACGCACCTCCGAAACGAACGAAGAAATGTCATTGCCCAGCCTCGCCAGCAATTGCGCCAAGGTATCCCGGTCGTTCGGATGGGCGAGCGTATCGAGCTGCAGTTGGGCAAGCTCCTCCTCCTTGTACCCGGTCATCTCACAAAGGCGTCTGTTGGACTGCAGCAACTCACCTTTCTTGTTGGTGTTCGCGAATCCCATGGCAGCACGTTCGAAGGCCCAACGATAGCGGCTTTCGGTCGCCTCGACGGCAGCGAGCCTGGCCTCCGCGACTTCCAGCAACTCACGCAAGTCCTGCCGCAGACGATGGAAGGTCATGGCAATCACGCCACCCGAAACCAGAAGCAGGATTGCGCGTGCCCAATCTCCACTTGAAATCTGATCGTGTCCTCGTGCCCACAGCCCGACAGCCACCATCAGAATGGTCGCAGCGAGCGCCGGTACGCGGTCTTCGAGATAGGCGATAATAATAATAGCCGGAATAAATTCCAGAAAACTGGCGCCTTGCCCAATATAGGCTGACGATTTTATTTCAAATATCAGTGTGGCAGCTAACACCGATGCAGAGGCAATATGAGTTAGCAATCTGCCCGACGGGTTCGAATTCGACCTGCGCGACTGCGAGCTCATGGACACAGACTACAACCTTCTGACTAGCCCGTCGAGACTAGAGCAAAAAACGTACAGCTTAGTACCACTGCCGGATTGCCATACCGCTATCATAGCGCGCATTTTATCGGACGCAGCGGGGCCTAAGAGCTGCCTTAGAACTGTCGGATCATATTAAGTTTTCAAGGTGGTGATGAACGTATTATCCGTCAGCGCATAGAAGACTAGAATCCAGCTACACATAGAAGACTACATGAATCCCGAATACTTATTTCGGGCGTGTGAAACTTTGGGTTAGGGGTAGAAAATGAATCTGATCGATAGACAGGTCGATGCTTCTTCGAGCAATCGGTACATTGTTACGAGGACCAAGTATGATTTTGAAGCGCGGAATACGCGGCCCTCTTCTGGTCACCTTCCCGATCGCGCATCGGATCCATTGGACGCAAGGTTCGCCGAACCAAAAGGCCGCAGTCTGGAATCCATAACCGGCGTGCTTGATCGCATTGGCTGTGGCTATCTCGTGCTGAATCGCGAAAGAAAAGTAGTCGAGTGGAACGCAGCCGCCCAAACCACGCTTGAGCGCCAGGGCGAAGCGGCCGACACGGCGAGCGGACTTACGGCCGCCCTAAGGCGGCTGATCGCGAATGTTCCGGGCCAATTCCTGCCGGGCTCGTTGTCTTGGGTGGTGATCCGCAGCAGGGGCGACCGACCGGTGATACTGAACGAGAACGGCGTTATCGCTCCCGACGGAACGAGCATTGTGGCGCTGCTGGATCGCGACAACAGGTCGGGGCCAAATCCTCGGACGCTGCAAAGAATGTTTGGCTTGACGAGCGCAGAAACGCACCTCGCCTTGCGCTTGGCCCAGGGCGACGCACCTTTGGAGATCGCTCGCAGCTGGCGTCTCAGCCGCACCACGATCCGTTCCCAGCTTGCCTCGCTGTTCGCCAAGACCGAAACAAAACGCCAGGCGGAACTGGTGGCCCTTCTTGGGCGTATTTCGGTCCTGCCGTAAGGCCGGCCACTTAGATCCAATCGCCGGACGTCGGCATCCGCCCGGGATTCAAACTACGCAAGTTGGCGTGTCATGACTTGGCAGGTCGTGCACCGCATTGCGCACTCCACTAGGTTCGATGCGCCAGCGTAAATATCGGAAGCCGCAATCCCGGACCGGCTATTCGGTACTGTCGAACGGATTTCGAAAGGCGACAAGTGGACAACGATCTATGCAGCGATTCTGTCCTTGCCGCAGCGGAGAAGATGGAAATCGCTCGATCCCGTTCGGACCGCGCGGTGAAGAAACTTGCACGGACAGGACCGATCGTCGTCACCGGCGCCGCAGGCTTCATTGGTTTTCACGTGGCCTCACGGCTTTTGCGTCTTGGTGTCAAAGTCGTGGGCGTCGACAATTTCACGCCCTATTACGATCTGCGGCTCAAGGAAGCGCGGTTTGCACGCCTCTGTAGCGAGGCGAAGTTCACGCCGGTACGAATGGATCTGGCGGATGCCGCGCGCGTTCAGTTGCTGTTTTCAAACGTTCGCCCCTCACACCTCGTCCATCTCGCGGCTCAGGCCGGCGTGCGTCATTCACTTGTTGACCCGCACGCCTATGTGCAATCGAATATAGTGGCGTTTCTCAACGTCCTTGAGGGCTGCCGGCATCATGGCGTCGGTCATCTCGTCTACGCCTCTTCGAGCTCCGTCTACGGCTTGAATCGAACCATACCGTTTTCCGAAAATCACGGCGCCGATCATCCCGTCAGCTTCTACGCCGCCACCAAGCGTTCGAATGAATTCATGGCGCATTCATACAGCCATTTGTTCGGCCTGCCCGTGACCGGACTGCGCTTCTTCACCGTTTATGGCCCTTGGGGCAGGCCCGACATGGCCGTCTACTTGTTCACGCGCGCGATCGTCGAGAGCAAACCAATTGAAGTAGCCAATGCCGGCCGCGTGTGGCGAGATTTCACCTATATCGACGATATCGCTGAGGGCGTGGTTCGAGCACTTGCTACACCGCCGCAGCCGGATCCGAATTGGGACCCTTGCACCGCCGACCCTGCCACAAGTTCCGCGCCGTATCGCGTCTACAATATCGGCAACGACCGGCCCGAGGAGATCAACCGGCTGATTTCGATCATCGAGACCGCTCTTGGCAGGCGGGCAGTTCGCGTGGATGTGCCGTTGCCGCCTGGCGACGTTCTGGAGACGCGCGCCGACGTCAGCGATCTTCGCCAGGCCGTCGGCTTCGCCCCGGCAACACCGCTAGAGGACGGAGTGCGACGCTTTGTCGAATGGTACCGGGACTTTCATGGAACGGATGCCGCGGCCAGCATACGGCAACAGACGTTGGTGAATGAGGCCACCGTGTAGGCCGCGGGCCCTGTCGGGCGATGATCTGCCACTCGGCGCGTAACGCGTCGGCCACAAAGCCGCACTCGCCAGCCTCTATCCGACACAACCCTGGACTCGAAATTCCTGAACGCTGATGCCGTCGCGTATCGGGGCGCGACGGTCTCAAATCAGCGCAGGAACCAATGTCGCCGCTGGCCTTCGACTGCGTGCGTTCTGAACGATGTTAGCGCAAAGATCAGCCCAGGGATAATTTTCAGCCGTTTGCTGATGTAGATCGACATCGCCACATTCCAAATCGCCAACGCAAGCGCGAGGCCCACTGCGGCGCCCGGCGCGCCGTAGAGCGCAATTCCTGTGGCACAGCCTATGATACTGGCCGCAGCGCCGACGATCATGGTTGCGGCTGCCGCCCATTCGTTTCCGGTCATCATCAAGAGGAGCATCTGGGGTCCGCACAGCGCGACAAAGACATATCCGAGAATGAGTATCCGCGCGACGGGTGCCGCGGTACTGAAATCCCCGCCGAACCAGCTCAACAGAGGTTCAATAATCGCAAGCATCGGGATGGCCATCGTTAAAGCCCCACCAGAGGAAAGTAGGGCGGCCCGTGAAAACAGCTGCTGCAGAGCCAGCCGATCGCCTCGGGCATGAAGGGCGGCCGCTGTCGGCGCAAACATCGTAGAGACGGCAACCAGGGAAAGGCTCACAAGCAAGGCGACGTTCAATCCCAATGCGAAAATGCCTGCTTCGCGAATGTGATGCGTCCAGCCCAGCACCATGACTCCGGCCCGGCTGATGAAAACATCGAGCCCAGCCATGAGCATCATTGGCGGAACCGCGGACCACCATTCCCGCGACTCGTCGCCTGGCTGAACCTGCCGCAAGCCAGGCGGCTGAAATTTTGTCGCCATGACGAACACCAGGCCGACCGTGATGGCTGAACTTGCCAGCACCGCCTGCATCACCAAGGGTGCGTTGGGGGTCCATGATCCGGATAAGCCCGCCATTCCCAGTAACGTCAACAAGAGGCCGTCGCGCACTATGCGTTCCGGCAGGAGGGCCGAGACACCGCCGCCGAAAGCACGAACAAGTGTTGCGCCCAAAGCGTAGGCCGTGACCAAAGGCACTGCTGCCATGCCTAGCAGCTGGCTGATTTGAAGCTCCTTGTGAGAAGGATCTGAAAAGAAAAAGATCAAGGCGGCGCCAACGATGCCGAATAGTGTCGCCGCCGCCAGCGACCTCTGCAGAGCAAACCTGATTACGCCGTGTACCAGGTCAAGCCGCCCTTTGGCACTGTAGGCGGAGACGAAACGCAACAAGGATACGTGGAAACCAAGCGTTGCAAGATAGGCAAGCACCGAGGTCCAGGCCAGAACATAGGAGTAGATGCCATAGCTGGTGGAGCCAACGATGCGCGCAATCAATAACTGCGCCAAGCTGGTCAAGCCCGCACCCCCGATATAGACCAAAAGAGCGAAGATGCTGGCATAGCCGAGACCCCGGCCCGTGTCCTCCTTGTGCGGCAAAACCATATTCGTTGGAGCAACGGAGGCCGCAGGGAAGCGGGCGAGCTTCGGATCGCTGAAATCGTCGATGTCTTTTGCGCCGGCGTCGCGCATTTCATCGCCTTGATCGCCTTTGGCCGCGGACCCTGCTCCGGACTGCGAGATCGTCGATATTATCTTCCGCTCGACAGGTCGAATGCCGTGGCGGTCGTTACGCGGAATCCCGCATGTGACATTCATGATGTTCTCTCGAGCAAGAGATCCGCGCTGTCCCCAAACCGGTAGCCGGCGTGTTTCCTAAGATTGACCTGCGTGAGAACGCTGCCTACGGGGACCTGAGCCGTCTCGTCCTCCGTCAGCAACTGCAGAACACCACGCGCGATGCTGCGACGCGTCCTGGCCCAGCGAACAGCAAAAAGAACTGCGTCAGCCCAGCCCGTCAGTAGCCTGGCCTCAGGTCCTCCAAGTCCCAGCGGTCCATTTATGATGACGATGCTGTACATCGAGCGCAGCTCATCTGTGACCAGGGACCCGTCGATCATGGACAGTTGCGGCAGCAGATCCTCTGATGGTGCGAGTGCCATGAAGTCAATTCCAATTTCAGGCATTCCCGTGACCGCGTCGTGCAGCGGACAACGGTCGCTCATATAGTCTCCAAAGGATTTATGCGGCTTGAACGCACCGAATTCGTTCAGAAACTCGTTCGTGAGGCGGGCGCCCGTGCCGTCAAGATCGAGAAAAAGCACTCGTCCCCCAAGTCGGGTAGCTGCCAAGGCGAGGCTCCATGCGAGCTCGGTCTTGCCATCATGCCGGACGCTGGACGTGACGAGGATGACGTGCGACGCACGGCCTCTCGCTTTGTTGAGAGCCACGGTGACAAGGAGAGAAGTGACGGCTCGGCTGTAGCTGCAGTTTTGCTGGCCGAGAACCAGCTGCTGTAGTCGTTTCGCGTGTAATGTGGGCGCTTCCGGTATCAGCCCCAGGCACGGGACCCCGAGCGCGGCTTCAGCTTCGGCCCCGCCGCGCAAGGTCTGATTGAGACGGCTGCGGACCAAGACGAAGACCCCGCCAATGAGGCCAAACACGATCATGCCGGGCGGAATAAGAAAGATGGGCGGCAGGGTTTTTGGATTCGTTGGCGGCCATGCCGCTGAAAGGATCGAGACCCCGGGCAAGGGAGTTGCGATGCGCTGCACCAGATCCTGTTGTTGGGTGAGAAGCTGGTTGTATCGCTGCGTCAGGATGCTGACCTGCGGCTCGAGCGCACGCAAGCCGGAAAGCCGGCCGGCTGTGTCGGCCACCACCGCATCGAGCACATTCTTACGGCCCTCCAGAGCAGCGATCTGGGCACGGTAGATGTTCCCCTCCGCCGCAATGCGAGCAGTGCCTTGTTCGATCTCGCCGTTGATCGCAGTGCTAAGGCCCACATCCGCATTGTCGTTGGCTTGGCGGGCCGCCATGTCGGCCAATACCGGAGACCCGATCGCTTCGGCGAGCGCCGCCACCGATGCTCCTTCCTCTCGCAAAGCCTCGATGTGCTGAAGGCGAGATTCCGTCGCTGAGAGATCCGCTTTCGACAAGGATATCTGCTGACTAAGTTCGGCTGTCTCCTTGGCAGCGTTATCCGCCGCACCCTGATCGACCGCGCCATGGCTCAGTCGATACTTTTCCAGGCGGTCGGTCGCTTTCGCCAAGTCGCTTTGTACGACCGGCAGGCTGGCGACGATCGAGGCGAGTTCCAGCCTGTCTGACGCCCTGCGCTTCTGTGCGAGATCGTCGATGTATACTTGGACGAACGTATTGGCCACCAGGGCGGCTCGCGCCGGATCGTCGTCGGTGAAGCCGACGGTGATCACCCTTGATCTCAGTTCCTGTCCAACCCTCATGCCCTTCCGCAATGCCTTGAGTTCGGCTGCATCGGCCGCCTCCGGCCTGCCCTGCGGCCAAATCCTTTCTAGCAGACCAGCTGCGAAGGTGCGTATGTTCTGCAGGTTGCCGCCTACCGGGGCGGCGCGGGAATTTCCGACATCACCTTGCTCAGCAATGTTGCCGATCTTTGTCTCGCGTAGGGCTGCCACCAGGCGACGCAGATGCCCCTGCGAAGAGAGCATGGTTAAGTGGTCATCAATGCTCGCATCCAGCATCTCCTGAGCAGAATCCGCACCTCCGGGAGCCGCGTTCCTGCCAGGAGCATCGACAATCACCTGTGCGGTCGCCTCGAACAGGACAGGACGCACAAAACCCGCAAGCCCAGCCAACACTCCGCCCAAAATCACCATTGCAAGCAGGAACCATTTTCTCCTCGCGATGGTAATGAGGAGTTGATGGAAGGGGGTCTGCGCGTCGACCTGTTCGCGCAGGAATGGCCTCATGCGCGGATTGATCTCGCGCGTCGGCACGTGCATTTCAGTGGCGCGCGGAAGGTGAATTCGGCTGACTATGGAACCTTCCATCTCATACTCCTGTCAGTTCGAGCGCTGTGGACATGCCCGTTGCCGGCCCGGCGGACCGCCCGGCCTCGTTGCGCCAGGCCTGGAACATCAACGCGGGCCACAAATCGCGAGAATGATCCTGTCTTCCGTCAAGATGGTCGCGCCAGCAGGTTTCGACCTTCGCAAAGTCGAAGATCCCATCTCCGGAGAGGCGTATATCGGCGACTAGATCGCTGGCCCAGATGCGCAACGGGCCGCTCAGCCAGACTGCTATGGGAACATCGAAACCCTGCTTCGGCCGGTCGATCAGCCGTTGCGGAACATAGCGGCTAAGCAGCTGACGAAGAAGCCACTTGCCTTTGCCATTGCGGACCTTCGCATGTGCCGGCAGCCGCCAGGCGAATTCGACAACCCGATGGTCGAGAAGCGGGCACCGGCCTTCGAGGCTATTGGCCATGCTGGCGCGGTCCAACTTCACCAATATATCGTCGGGCAGGTAACCGGCCATGTCGTCGTACAAGAGACGGGACAGCAGGCCATCAAGCCGGGGGGACCCTTGAATTGATGTGGGCGGCGTGTGGAGTGCGAGGCTCCCGGTCGATGCTCCGGTCAGCCGTCGATGCAATTCGTCCTCATCTGGCGCAGCGAGCAGCCGAGCGAGGCGATGCAGCCGGTCGCTCCGCAGCGCGTGCCGTCCACTCGCCGAAAGCGGCAGCTTGCCGACGAAATCGTGACGCGCTGCACGGGCCAGCAATCCGACCCCTGCAGCAAGCGCGTGACGCAGCGGCGACGGCAGCGCATGCTGTCGTTTCAACCGCGCAGCCATGAAATGACGAGCGTAACCGGCGAAGCATTCATCGCCACCGTCGCCTGATAGCGCCACCGTAACGTGCTGGCGAGCGAGCCGCGCCACGAGCAAAGTCGGTATCTGCGATTCATCGGCGAACGGCTCATCCCAGATCCGCGGCAGTTCCGGAATGACTTCACGCGCAGCGGCTGCTGAAAGGTGGAGTTCAGTATGATCGGTGCCCAGGTGCCGCGCGACCTCCGCCGCGTGGGGAGCCTCATCAAACCCGCCTTCTCCGAAAGCGATCGTGAATGTGCGCACCGGTTTTGGCGATTGGGCCTGCATCAGCGCCACAACCGTGGAGCTGTCGAGGCCACCAGACAGAAAGGCACCCAGCGGCACATCGGCTATCATGCGTTCCCGGACGGCAAGTCGAAGCAGATCGTCGAGTCCATCGGTCAGTTCTTCGTCGGTACCGGCGATTGGATTCTGTCGACCGTTCGCGGCGATTTCAGACAGCGACCACCAGTGTCGGGCGCGTTGCGAAAGGGATGCGGCGCTGCGCGCCTCGGCAAAATCCGCCGCCGTCACAGACAGGACCGAGCCCGGAGGTAGCTTGAACACGCCTCGCCAGATGCAACAGTTTCCCGGTACCCATCCTTTCGAAAGCATTGTCGCGGCCGCGTCGAGATCGAGCTCCTGACAGAAACCTGGAAAACGATGGATTGCCTTCAACTCGGAGGCAAAAACGAGCGCATCGCGCGTTGCAGCAACATAGAGCGGCTTCTTGCCCATTCGGTCGCGGGCGAGATGGAGGGTCCTGGTCTTTAGATCCCACAATCCAAATGCGAACATGCCAGCGAAGCGCGTGAGTGCGGTGTCGAGACCCCAGCTCTCGATTGCGCACAGCATCACTTCGGTATCGCTGGCGCCACGGAACCGATGGCCAGCGTCTTCAAGCTCGCGGCGCAGATCGCGGAAATTGTAGATCTCGCCGTTGAAGGTAATGGCATATCGGCCACTTGCCGAATGCATCGGCTGGCGTCCTGCTTCCGATAGGTCGACTATAGCCAAACGTCGGTGGCCGAAGGCAATGCCGGCTTCGCGATTGATCCAGAAGCCTTCGCCATCAGGCCCACGATGACGAAGGGCCGTCGTCATCTGGCCAATTGCCCTGAGCGGTTTGATGTTGGCGGCATCGGGTGCAAGGAGAATTCCGGTAATCCCACACATGCCATCACCTCAGGTCGCTAGAGGTTGCCGAAATCGTTCGCGGCGTTCCGGCAACAAGGCAAATGGTAAGCGCAAACCACACGATTGGATGGCGGATGATCAGATGTGGCATTCCGAAGATGACGATCGACACCACCAGCACGAACAGGGCATCGAGCTTCGCACGCCATGCGCATAAAGCCGCCGCGCCGACAATCCAGGCCAGGGCCAGGACCGCAACCAAACCACCTTGAGTGTACAGATCGAGAATCGTGTTGTGAGCCTCGAAAGGCCGGGGCAGAAATTGGCTGTAGGAAATGGGCGGGCGCTCCAGATGCGGGCCAGGACCAAGGCCCAGGGATCCTGACGTTAGGCCCTTGCCCAATGCATCTCCCCAGAGATGGATTCGAAGTGCAGCGGTTTCGGCGGTCGCTTCGCCGCCCTTGTCCTTGGTAAGACTCAAGGCGAACTGTTCGACGCTGCCCACCTCCGTGACGATGTAAGGCGTCATCGACATGGCCAACGGAAGGAAGCCAATCATCAGCAGGAGGGTAACTTGCCGGGACAGGCTGACCTTGCCGTCACCGGCTGCGAGCCATGTCCGAACCCGCAGCCCAAGAAATATCAGGCCGACCAGGACCGTCGTGTAAAGATAGGTATCACTCTTCGTCAGCCTTCCGACATAGATGATCAGGATAAGGCTGCTGAGCCCGGCCAACCTCGCCCACGGCTTGCTTGTAGTCGTCGCAAGATGCAAGGCGAGCGGACCAAGGAGTGCGCAATAGAGCGCGAGCTGGTTGGGGTTCTCGGACCAGCCTCGGAAGCGATCCCAGTACCAGGGATCGACGCCGGATTGGTGGATCCAACCCCATCCAAGTGCCAGCTGAACAATAAAGCATGCATTCGCAATCGCGACCACCCACCAGGCAGCACTGCGCAGACGGCGATCCGCGTCGGGCTCCGCGGCGGCCAGGCAGGTGACGCAGATCAGCAGCAGGTAGGCTACCCCATCGTGCATCACCACCGACAGATACAGTACCGTGGTCAGGTAGCCAACGATGGTGCCAATACCCAGAGCGAGCGTGATGATCAGCCAGAAGCCCGCAACACGGATCAGGGCGGGCCTGACTACCAAGTGACCGCCGGCGAGCACCCGCCCGATCGACAGCATGATCCAAAGCGCGAGAAACAATTCGCCATAGCCGAAGGGCAAGCCCGGAACTGAGAGCTGCGCCGCATACGACATGGCCACGCCGCAGGCCAGGATCGCGTCCCGGATCATCGGCGCGCTCCACCCGATCCGCGGTTTGCAGCAGGCTCTTCAAGCAACACCGGCGATGCCGGTCGAGCGAAGCCGCCCTGGGATTTGGCACTAAGGACATTGTCGTAGAGATCGCAATATTGCTCGACCACCCAGGGCAGCGAGAACTGCGTCCGGACGAGCTCGACAGAGCGAGCGCCCATGGTCCGTCCTTTCCGGCGGTCGGACAGGACCTCTATAATTCGAGAGGCAAGGCCGTTCGCATCGTGCGGGGGGACGAGATGGCCGTTCCATCCGTCCTCGACCACCTCATTGCAACCAGGCATCATCGAGGCGACGATAGGCAATCCCGCGAGCCCTGCCTCCAGCAGGACGCGCGGAATCCCTTCTCGGTATTGTGTTGGAAAGGCGAACAGATCGGCCATGCCAAGAAGGGCAGGAACGTCGCGTCGTGGACCCAAGGCGATGACATGCGGCACATGTCGATCGATCTCAGCCTTGTCCACTGCAAATGGGCCCTCGGATTCCAATGGGCCGACAAGCACGAAACGGGCATTGGGCCTTTCCGACAGGATGCGAGGGACTGCCTTGAGGAGTGTCGGGATGCCTTTCTGGCGCGTTAGCCGGCCGACAAAAATTACGATCTCGGCGGATTGGAGCCCAAGCTCTTCGCGCATTTTCATCGCCGACGGGGCAAGATGCCTTGCCATGGCGAACGCATCGACGTCGATTCCAGAACTGCGGATCACTCGTCCGCTGCCGCGTCCGATCAGTCGGTAGCGTTCAAAGAATGCCTGATCGTCCCGATTCTGGAACACCGTAGCCGCCGTCCATAACGACGAAAGCCATTGCAGTCCGCAAAAGATTGGGCGCAGGGCAAGGGCGCGCGGTTCCAGGGACGAGAACGTCCAGCCCAGACCGTTGATAGTGCGCACGACTGGAACGCTTCCGCGCACCGCAAGTGGCGTCACCAGGTTGGGCTTGGTGTCGAAGCTTTGGATAATGTCCGGCCGGAGTTCCGCCATCAGCTTTCGAATGGTTCTGATGGCGGCCCATTCTCCGCTGCTGCTGGAAAATCGGTCGAAACCGTAGCTGCGATGCGGAATGCCATGCCGCAGGAATGCGGCTTCACCGCCGCTCGACACCGCAGTAACACGGAATCCCTTCTCTCGCAGCGACATCAAGAACGGAATTCGCAGGGCATGATCCTCGCCTCCGACACACACCAGATGCGGATTCATCCTGCGTCTCCTGACCGTTCGCTGTAGCCCGATCGCGCGAAGTGGCCGGCCCTTGAATTTGCTTTCATGGTGTTGGTTTCGCTACCCATCTCGCCCAGGTCACGGTAGGGGCAGGTCTTGCCACTGTCCTCGTCTGTTTAAATGACGCAAACCCTGTCCCGGCAGCGGGCCGCCGTACCCAGCCGGTTCAGGTCGCCGCGCGTTGCATCAAAGAGGTCGGCACTGCCCGGGTGCCGAGCGCAGAGTGGTCCGCAGACAAACGGCTCGCGCTCCGCGGCACACTTTCCTGTCATTGCTGGCTGTCGTCGGAAAGCCGCCTACTTTAGCGCGGCTCCCATCATCGTCTGGATGCGCGAAGTTTGACCACGCGGGAGGTGATCGTCCGTGCCTCCGAGGCTAGCAGGATTGGAATGCCGTCGCGAACCGGATAGGCAAGTCCTGCGCTCTTCGAAACGAGTTCATCGCGATCCGAATCCCAGGCAAGTGAGCCCTTGGTCATTGGGCATACCAACCATTCTAACAACTCAGGGTTGAAAGAGGCATTCTCTTCGGCTCGCTTATCCGTATCCATCTGCTATTCCTTTCTCGGCCGTGACATCAACAGTGAGCTCCGGCGCGAGCGCCCTTGGCGATACAAGCCGTCACCCGACGTCATCGCTGTAATTCGTAGGATTCCGGCAAGTGTCATAAGCCTTGCAAACTGCACAATCACGCTAGGTGCAGGCTTGGCCACTGTCGTCGTCCGTTTGAATGAATCGACATCGAACGGAGCCGTATGGCGGCGAAGTTGAACGTGAGGCGTTAAAAGCGTGAATGGAGCAAGCACGATCGGCCATATCGCCATAGGCGACCGGAAGGTTTTGTTATTGAAGACCGCTCGCGGCTAATGCTCTCGAGCCAGTGTCTGATCCTTCCGGCCAGTCAATACGGGCGACGAAATCGTAAACCGGGCCGCCGGGTACTCCCCAATTGCTTGACCAGATCACCTGTGAACCGTCCGGGGACGGCGAGGCGTGGGTCTCACTCCAGTAGTCGAATGGAACGTTCTTCGTCTGCACAATGCGCCGGACCTCTCCGCTGCCGTCGATGCGCAACGCGATGACTTCCCGCGCATACGGCGCCCAAGCCGGATATTTCGATACTTCGTCCGGATTGCCCGAATAGGTAAGGAACACCCAACCGGGCCTGTCCAGCGACCTGAGCGATGCATGCTGTGCTTCACCATATCTCATGAGCGAGGTGACTTTCCCATCTGACAGCCTTCGCTTGATCACCTGGAATATGTCTGGATCGGACTTACTGATCCCCACATAGATTTCGCTGCCGTCGGCATCGACGGTCATGTCGCCATGGCCAGGCCGATGATGCTCAGTCCATTTCTGGCGCAGAACGCCGTCAACAGAAAAGATGAACGTCTGTTCAGTGTCGTCTTTCAGGTTCTGAATGCATAAGATGTTGACGCCCAGCGGCGAGATTGAGCAGGCGCCGTTGGCCCCGACAAGCTGTGCGAGATTGATTTCCGGAAATTTCCGCCGCTGTTTGAGATCGTAGGCAAAGACGACCGCTTTGCCGTCCCGGCGAACCGCGCGTACGGCAATACGGCTGCCATCTCGGCTTGGATTACCTTTGTATGGCCCGAACTGGAGATTGCTACTGTCAGTCGAAACAAACAGGACCTCCTCATGATTGGTGCGTGGCGCCCAGGTCGAGATTTTCCGACCACCGACGCAGATCATCAGGTCGGGATCGTGAGGATGCCATTCGCATTCGGTCGATCGATCACGGCGAAAAAGCGGGGCGTAGGTGCGCCCATCCAGGAAGCATAAGCCGCCGCAGCCGTTGCTGATGACAAGAAGGCTCTGATCCGCATTCCAGGCCTGGGCGCTCGAATAGCGGTGGCTGCAATATTTGCTCCCGCATGCGATGCCGGCGCCGAGGATTCCGGGTTTGGTTATTCGGGTGAAAGTTGTGCCAAATGCCGCATCCTTCGCGGCGTGCAGGTAATCCGGCAGGTCCATGGCTACCGGCGCGACGAACTTTGTTGATGCGACGTCTTCTCCACTCACCGCCCCGTGGATAACTATGGATATCGCGCTGACAGCAGCTAACGTCAACGCCAAGGCAGTCTGGTAGCGAGAAAAGCGCATGTCATGTCAACTCGCGCGGTTCCTTTTCAATAATTCGATTTTCCATATTATTGGATATCTTCTTATCGACGCTTCAAAACCGCATCTCTCTAAGCTTCAACTCTTTTAAATTTCGCCCGCGCCGCGCCGAACTTGTCGATTACTCCACGCGCTATCATTTCTGTGGCGGCTGTGAGCCCGTTCGAATCTAAACTTTCGACGCAAGTTGTTGGCACGGGAAACGATCCAAGTTGTTCCCCAATGAGATTAACGTGGTCAATATGATCAAGACTGCTCTGCAGATCGACTTCGAGGAACTTCTGAATGATACCGAGGTTACGCCGGCGTTCCTTCAGACGGACCTCTAGAATTTCCCTTGGCGCCTGCAATCGGACAAGCAGATCCGGTTTGGGTAGAAGCTCGAGCGCGCGCGACACCCTTTCACGATCCGTTACGCCGCTGAACAAAACCAGTGAACATACGAATTGCACCATACCCTGGTCAAAAATTGAGATCGTGTCATTGGACGCTATTGCCGCGCGCCAAGCTTGAAGAAGAGCTTCAAGATGCCAGTTCAGGCGAGCCGCCCACAGCTCATTCTTGGGTGGAAGAATCTTAAGCACTTCTGCACCGAGAGAACGCTGTCCGATCCACTTTGAATGCAAGCCGGAGACCAGTTTGAAGGCGGCCCTCCTAACCGGATGTCGGCGGTCACCGGTCTGCAAAACAACACAGTAGCCCTGAGCTCGCAAAACGTGCACCAGCTCGGACGCTAACGTCGTCTTACCAGCACCGGACGGCCCAAATAGCTCCAAGATCATCTTTCAATCCAGACTGAGGGAAGCCTACTGGCAGTGACGTCATGTCCATTTGCTGAAGCGAACGCCCATCTCTTCCTGGGATGTCTAGCCGACGAGCCAGGAATCCGCGCCATCCGTATGAATGACGGTGTGGTCACGTTAGGATATCGACGGACGCCAAAATCGTGAACGGAAGGAGTGCGTTTCGGTGACTATCCTTCCGGATTGCCTACCGTCCGTTTACCGTTCCGTCTCCGAAAGGGGTGTGCAGTAGCCCTATTCCCCAGCACACTTCCGCGCGGGCGCGGCAGTCATGAGTTCGGCATGTCTCATCCGTTCGAGGGATGCGAGACACCCAGCCTTCTGGAAACCTTCTCTGTGATGGACGCAGCCAACTGGCCGTTTATCCCCTCTATCGCCAATAGGGCAGCTTGGTCGGCTATCCAATGAACGTGTCGGACAAAAATCTTCGATCTCATCTGCAGGAGAAATCGTATGAAAGCAGGCATATGAGCGAGAACCTCGAGCCACATCAGACGGCAGCGGCAAATACGGCTATACCTGCCAATTACAACGCCAAGGTCGCGGCAGTCGCGGCCTATGAGCTCCCGACAAAACAGAGATATCAAGATCCGAGTTTTGCGAGCTGGTACCTGAACGGCTATGCAGGCCGGTTGAAGCTGTCCACCGTTGCGTCATACGTCATTGCGCGACGGGAGCAACGCTGCATCGCCAAGGCGCTGGAGAGGTGCAGCCCGCCTCCATCTCAGGTGCTCGATATCCCATGCGGAACCGGGAAGCTGGCCGGCGTGCTGGGCCAGCATAATTGTCGGGTGCTGGCTGCAGACATTTCAATGGAAATGATGGCCTTGGCTAAATCAGCATATGAAGGTCAATCCGGATTTCGGGGATTCATCCGATGTGACGTGACGCAGCTGCCGTTCGCCGACGAAAGCTTTGATACGGTGGTCTGCCTTCGCCTCATTCACCTTATCCCGCCACATCTCAGGCGCGACATTATCATTGAGCTCGCGCGCGTTGCCAGCCGTCGCCTGATCGTATCCTACGGCCTTGGCACCCGCCTCCAGAGAATACGGCTAAGGCTGCGGAAGTTGATCACCGGAAGGATGTCGGCGCCTCATCCCGTCAATCTCACCGTTGCACGACAGGATTTCGCGGCGGCGGGGCTCAAGCTGGTACGCTCTTTTAGCGTCCTGCGGTTCCTGTCCTGCGAGCAGCTGTTCGTACTTGAGAAGGTAAAGGCTTGACCTGCCGCCGGTTTGCAGTCTTCGCGTTAGCACTGGTATTGCGGATCAGGCCGCTGATGGTTGTCAAAAGCTGAAACGGCTGCGGGAGGTAGCTGTGGAACCGGCAGGCAAGGCCATTCCGGCGCGCATGCCATCACTCGACCTGCTGCGCCTAGCTGCAGCCCTCGCGGTCGTGCTCTTTCACTATCTTTTTGGCGGCGCGATCGCGGGCAATCTCGACGTGGAATATCCTGCCGCAGCACCTTACGCCATCTACGGCTATCTCGGCGTCAATCTGTTTTTCCTGATCAGCGGTTTCGTCATCGCGTGGTCGGCCGAAGGTCGAACCTGGCAGGAATTCGCGGTCGCCCGCTTCGCCCGGCTTTATCCCGGATTCCTCGTCTGCATGACCGCGACGTTTGTTGTTCTCGTCGTCGCCAAAGATCAGCGTTTTCCGACCGATGTTCCAACCTATGTAGCCAATCTTTCCATGTTCGCCCGCCTCTTCGGCAGGCCGTCCATGGATGGCGTCTACTGGTCGATCATGCTCGAGATCCTGTTTTACGGCTGGGTTGCAGTGCTGATCTTTGCCGGCGCCTTTCAGCGCTGGAAAATACCCATCGCGGCCATCTGGCTCGCAATTTCGGCAACCAACGAGTTCTTCTTTGGGAACCCGGTGATACGCATTCTCTTCATTACAAACTATGCGCCTTTGTTTGCCGCCGGCATCCTCGCGGAAGACATCGTTGCAAGGGGCCGTTCACCGGCTGCGTTCCTGTTTCTTGCCGTCGCGTTCCTGGTGTCTTGCCAGACCGCAATGTTCTCTCATAACTGGATGCAGGAGCACTTTGGCGCAGCCATTTCGTATCCGGCCCTCCTCGCTGCCAATATAGTGGTCTACGGAGTCTTCGCTGGCGCGATATTGCTCCGCTCCGTGATTGCTCCATCCAAGGCTATCATGATGCTCGGAGGGTTGACTTATCCGCTGTATCTTTTGCACCAGTATATCGGCTACATTTCGCTTAACGCGCTGGCGCCTCATGTCGGCAAGAACGCCGCATTCTTCGTCGTGTTGGCCGGGGTCCTCCTTGCCTCTTTTATCGTCTGGCGCTTCATCGAGACGCCGGTACGCAAGCCGCTCGTCCGCGCCCTGGTGTCTGGGATATATCGCCTTGCACCAGCCTCGCGGCCAATCCGGCCAACCTCTTCCGCGCGAACGTCATGATCAGGAGCTTTCGGTGGATGCCGCAGAAGATGTTTGAGTCCAACCGTCGCCTCGCGGAAAAGGCAACTGGGTAGCCCCACGACGCCTGCGCAAGCGAATACATGATCTGTGGGTCAATCCGCAGGCGAGCAGCAGGCCGGCGATCAGGCGAGACAGCACCGGGGTTCCTTCCAAGCCGCCGATGTTGCACGGCACCGCTGTTGCGGCAATGCCGGCTGCGAGGCGCATTGGCATTTCGGAGAAGCGCCGTCTAGATCGGCAGCTTCGTCGATTGTGTCACATTTTGTTCTTGCTTTGTGCCGGCAGCTATGCTAGTAATTTGGGTACGGTGCAGATTCGCACTGACGACCCGCCGCTAGGCGGGTTTTGTTTTTGGTCTGGTTTTCAGATTTCCCGGCCGTCCTGCGTCGGACGGCTTCTCGACCGCGCCATTCGAGCCAAGCTCCACACGGTCGGATCAAGTTAGCCGAGTCTTATCCCGAATAGAACCATCCTTGGCTGGTCGTCGATACCGTTGCGGAAACGAGTTCGAAGGGAGCGCCCCTCCAACGCTCAATCCTACTTCAAACCTCAATATTTCTGTCAGAGGGTGTCGGTATGTGATTTGGCGCTAATATACGCCGTCTGTAAGTAGGCACGGTCGAAACAGAAAAAGGAATATTGGATGACAACTCTGCATTACACGTCAGGTGGATCGGGCACGGAAATTTCGCAAGCCGGATTCAATCTGGCCGACGTTTCATCTGTTGACCAACTCAATGCGCTGCCGGACGGTATGAAGGGCTTGGTCTACCTCAACGAAACCGACGGAGCGACGTCGTCCTTTATCGACAAGATCACGCCTTTCATCGGCAATCCGAAGCTGTTCGGATTCTTCCTTGTCGACGAGCCGGATCCCACCGGCCAATGGGGCACCTACGCCTCCGCCGCGAATCTGAAGGCAGAATCCGACTGGATTCACGCCAATGTGCCGGACGCCAAGACCTACATCACGATGATGAGCTTGGGGACGTCCGCGAATCCGGATTTTTCGAACACGTACAATCCCGCCAATACCGGTATCGATTACTACGGCGTGGATGTCTATCCTGTCCGCACGGATGGCGCGGTCGACTATAACATGATCGATAAATTCGTTGCCGCCGCTCAGGCATCGGGCATCCCGACGAGCAAGATCATTCCAGGCTACCAGACGTTTGGCGGTGGCGACTATAACACCGACATGGGTGGCAAATATGTCGTGCCCACCGCCGCCCAGATGGAAACCATGATGGACCACTGGGCCAAGCTGGTTCCGTCACCCGCCTTCGAGTACGCGTACGCCTGGGGTTCACAGCGAGGCGACACCGCGCTTGAGAGCTCCCCGGAACTGCAGGCCGTTTTCCGGCAACACAATCTCAGCACCGCCGGGACTGCTCCTTCCGAAGCTGCGGCCACCGATCCCATTTCTACGGCGACGGTCCCTTCCGAGGCCACCACCGGCGATAGCACCGCGACTGTCACCGCTCCTTCCGAAGCCACCACCGGCGGCAGCACCTCGACCGCCACCGCCCCTTCCGAAGCCACCTCCAGCGGCGGCACCTCGACCGCCACAGCCCCGGCCGAGACCATCACCGGCGGCAGCACCTCGACTGCCACCGCCCCTTCCGAAGCCACCACCGGCGATAGCAATCATGGCAAGACCACGCTTTCGCATCTCCTCGCCGGCAACGGCGGTTCGATTACTACCGCCGCCTCCGGCGCTACCGCCAGCGATGGCAGTCATGGCAAGACCGCGCTGTCGCCCCTCCTCGCCAGCGACGGCAGTTCGACTACTACNGCTACCACCAGCGATGGCAGTCATGGCAAGACCGCGCTGTCGCCCCTCCTCGCCAGCGACGGCAGTTCGACTACTACCGCCGCCTCCGGCGCTACCACCAGCGATGGCAGTCATGGCAAGACCGCGCTGTCGCCCCTCCTCGCCAGCGACGGCAGTTCGACTACTNCGCTACCACCAGCGATGGCAGTCATGGCAAGACCGCGCTGTCGCCCCTCCTCGCCAGCGACGGCAGTTCGACTGATACCGCCGCCTCCGGTGCCACCACCAGCGATGGCAGTCATGGCAAGACCGCGCTTTCTCACCTCCTCGCCAGCGATGGCAGTTCGACTGACACCACCCACGATAATGCCGGCGACAAGGTAAGCGAGGGCAGCAACGTTGACCGCATATTGGCCTCGTTGAGCCATTCTCTTTCGGCCGGCTCGGAACTTCTCCCGACCAACGATCCATCCGACAAGACGGCAACCAGCCTGATCCGCCACGGGTTCGCGCAAACCGTCCAGCCCGATGAAAGTGTCGGCGCCCAGGCAAAAAACGGCGCCGCCGCCGAGATCATGTCTGGCCACGGAGGCAACGATGCCTTCGACTTCAGCAAGCTTCAGGACAAGCTCCACCTCGATCAAGCCGCTCTTACCGAGCTTAAGTCGGGCGGGCTTTCATTGCATACTTCCCCTGCTGGTACGGCTACGGATGATGGTTCCCACCACATCATCTTTGACAGCTCAACCGGGTCGCTCTCTCTCGACAGCGACGCGGTCGGCGGCGCAGCTCAAGCGCAGCTCGCTACCCATCTCCCGTTGCAGCATCACTCTTTGATCTGAAAACCGGAGCGGCGGACCTTCAACTCGAGCGTGTCCGCCGCTCCGTCCGTGTTCAATTGCGCCACGGAAGCTTGACTAAGAAAAATGCGATATCGGCAGACATCAGAGAGATCGAAGTTGGTCGCATTATCGCCAATGCGAATTCCGGATTCACCACACCCTACGCAGTCTCAGGCAATTTTCAGCACGGCGTCGATCTCGGCCATCACCGTTGCCGGCAGCGGCCCTTTTTCCAGCGCACCGAGATTGTCCTCGACCTGCTCGGGCCGCGTGAAGCCGGGAACCGGCAAGGCGATTGCCGACTTGGCGAGTATCCAGCCGAGCGCGCCTTGCGCAAGCGTGCGTCCGCCCGAGGTGAGCAGGTCGCGGATTGCCGAGAGCCTTGACAGATAGTGCGGGTTGGCGGCGCCATCCCTGAAAAACACCATCCATTCGGCATTCCCGCCGCGCACATCGTTGGTGGGCAGCCGCATGGCCGGCGTGTATTTGCCGGTGAGCAGCCCCATTGCCAGCGGCAGCCGGCTGAACGAGACGAGGTTCTCGCGCGCCGCAACGGCCATCAGCTCGTTCGCCGGGGTAAACACATTGAAGTCGTTCTCTACGGCGACGAACCCCTCGCGCGGCGCGTAGGCGGCAAGCCGTTCGCGGTGATCGGTGCTCCAGCCGAAGCCGCCGATCTTGCCCTCTTGGCGCAACAGGCCGAGCGTATCGAACACCTCGCCGGCGCGCTCGATCGGATACTCGTTGATATGTAGCAGCACGACGTCGATACAATCCCGCTGCAGGCGCTGCCGCGAATTGTCGATCGATGTCCGGATTGCCGCGGCAGAGGCATCCTCGGGTGCGATCTTACGCGTTTCGGGATCGCCGAAATAGCCGACCTTGGTGACGATGACGGCTTCGTCCTTACCCCTCAACGCCCGCCCGAGGATCAGTTCGGCATTGCCGGCGCCGTAGGCGGCAGCCGTGTCGAACACCCGCGCGCCGATCTCATAAGCCATCGCCAGCGCGGCTTGCGACCTGATATCGTCGACCTCGCCATAGATTGTCGCCGTGTCACGCCAACGCGCGGGGCCACCCGCCGCCCAGGTGCCGATGCCGATGCGCGGTACCGAGCGGCCATCCCAAAGCATCATCATCTGCATGCCCGGCTCCTCAACGACGCAAGCTGGCGTGGCGGGCACGCTCGCGGATCTCTTCGCGAGAAATGCCGGCATCCGCCAGTGTGCTGTCCCGGGCCTGCCTCAAGCTCGCAAGCGTCTGGCGATAGGCAATCCAGCGGGCGAAACGGTATCGAAGTTCATCCAACATGATCGTCTCCTTTGGTACGCAGAATGCCTGCGCGCCTGGGTTGGTCGGAAGCGCAAAACCTCTGCGCGAATCGCATGCGCGATCGAAAGGGTTCAGTTCGCTTCTTGGCCAGCCGAGGCGCTTGTCCCTGTCCCGCCGGGCAGGATTGTCCAACGCCTCCAATGCCTGCATACTTGCGCACGATGCCCGCTTTGCGCTACAGCCACGGTCGCAAGGAGTTTTTCATTTCTGCAAAATGGATATCGGCTGGGACGATCTGAGGTTGTTTNATCTTGCTGGTTGACGAGCCGTCAGTCGGCATCGACATCAAGACCAAGGCTTACCTGCACGATTTGCTGCGCGAACTCGCCGACAACGGCACTGCCATTTTGCTGATCACGAGCGACATGCCCGAAATGATCCTGCTCGCTGACAGGATTCTGGTCATGAACGACTACCGGCTTCAGGGCCAGTTAATCAATGACGGATCCTATGCCGGCATGAGCGAGGGCATCATGAATCTGATCCACAGGTCTGAGGCCGCCTGAGCTCCTCACGCGCTACAGCCACGGTCGCAAGGAGTTTTTCATTTCTGCAAAATGGATATCGGCTGGGACGATCTGAGGTTGTTTCTCGACGTTGCGCGGCTGGGTGGCTTGAGCGCAGCGACGGGAACCACGCGCCTCAGCGCAGCCACCCTTGGACGACGCGTCACCGCGCTCGAAAAGCAGATCGGCGAACCTCTATTCGTNACGCGCCTCAGCGCAGCCACCCTTGGACGACGCGTCACCGCGCTCGAAAAGCAGATCGGCGAACCTCTATTCGTGCGCCAGCAGACCGGCTACCGGCTGACCCCGGTCGGCGAGGAACTGCTGCGGCGCGCCGAAGACGTCGAGGCGGCAATGCAGTCGCTGACCCGCTGGCGCGAGGGAAACCTGCCCGACCGCATTGTCCGCGTCTCGGCCGGGCCATGGACCTCGGCCTTCGTTTCCGCCCATATCGGCGAGATCTGGACGGTCGATGACGNCCGCGTCTCGGCCGGGCCATGGACCTCGGCCTTCGTTTCCGCCCATATCGGCGAGATCTGGACGGTCGATGACGGCATAAGGGTAGAGCTTGTCACCACCACCGACCGGGTCGACATCGGCCGCCGTGCCGCCGACATCGGCATCCGCAGCGAGCGCCCGACCGAGCAGTGGCTGGCCGGCCGTCAGAGCGGCAAGGTCGCCCACGCCATTTATTCCGGACGTCACCTGATCAACGGCATCGCCGCCGGATTGTTCGTCGGCGTCACCGGCGAAGGCGCAAACATTGCCTCGGCGCGCTGGCTGCAAGCCCATCACGGCGACCGCATCGCCGTACGCGGCAACAACACCCATTCGGTGCGCGAACTGGTGGCCGCCGGCGCCGGCCTTTCGGTCTTTCCGTGCTTCGTCGGTGACGGCGATCCGCGGCTGGTTCGCGTTGCTCAGCCTATCCCCGAACTTGAAACCGACCAATGGATCGTCACCCATCACGAGGAACGTCATTCCCCGCCGGTACGGAAAGTCGCCGACCGGATCGCCGCCTTGATGCGGGCGCACCAGCCGCTGTTTCGCGGCGAGACGCCGATCCGGTAAGCCTCAGGCATCGATCGGCCGCCAGTGGAGCCGCACGCTGGCACTCATGCCCTGGCCGACAGCCAAGTCAGATTGCACTGCCACATGCGGCGCGCAACGCCCTATTGGTAGCGGCCGTGGCGCTGCAGCACTTCGATCTGGTAACCGTCGGGGTCGCTCACGAAAAAGAACCGCGCAAGCAGCTCGCCTTCGTGGTTGAACTCGACAATTTTTCGCGGATTGAAACCTGCCGCCGCCAAGCGCTTGTGTTCTGTCTCGATATCGTCGACGCAAAGAGCCATGTGGCCATAGCCGTCACCAAGCGCGTAGGGCTCTTCCCTGCCCTTGTTGATCGTCAGTTCAAGCTCGAAATCGGCTTCCGCATTGTGAAGATAAACCAGTGTGAACGTGACGAAATCCAATCGGTCCGCAACATCGAATCCGAATGCCCTTCTGTAGAAACTGACCGACAGGCTCTCGTCCACCACCCGGATCATGGAATGAATTGCTTTCGCCAAAGGAGCCTCCAGTCTGCCGCGTGGTCTCGGTAACGCGCCTACCGTGGCCCATTGGTTGCAAAAAGGGGTGGCAGCCGGTTACCACGTCGAGAAATTGGCTTAAAGCTGGTCTACGCACTAAGGTCCGATTGTAGTCACTGCAAATTGAGCAGAAAATGCGCGTCGGGTTGGTATCATCCCGGCGGATGAGCGCAGACACCGCGCTTTCGCACAAAGCCATCAAACGGGAGGTCTTCGCATGTGTAAGGTCTTTGCCGGGCAGGATCCGGAAGGGTATCGGCTGGTCAATCGCTCCATTCGAATAGGTGGCCATTCAACGAGCATCCAGCTTGAGGCCACTTTTTGGACGCTGTTGGACGAGATCGCCCATGGACAGGGGATGACGGCGCCGAAATTCCTCTCGACGCTTTACGATGAAGCACTGGAGATCAACGGGCATATCCCGAACTTTGCCTCCATGCTGCGCACCACGTGCGCGCTCTATCTGCGCGACAGGCAACCACTCGACAGCGAACCCTCGGAATTCACGAACAAGGCAGCCTGACCCGCGGGCATTTATTCAAAACGTCGGGGTACCGGAAATCCCGTGTAGCAGCCGCCTGCTACCAGCGACCCGAATTTTGGCGCTATGTGATATGAATGGCGAACTTCACCGAGGCGGTGTAGAGTTCACCACAAAAGAAGAAATGAGCCGTATCAACGGCAATGCTGAGCGAATCTGGGAGGATTCATGGTCGAGATTATCTCCAAGCGGGATGGCCCGCGGCGCGAGGACGTACAAGTCAAAAGACTGATCGAGCAGAACCGTTCGACCATCGTTCGCCTTGCCGACCAGATCAGCGGCGGCGGCTATTCGGCTTCCAGGAAACCACGCCAGCAACCGAAGGCGGAAGGCCTGATCATCCATGTTGGTGGCGGCGCGGTGCCTGTGCCCGAAGCCAGGCCGTCCATCCAGGTCACCATGAACGGCCGCGTGGTCTCGAAAGATCAGAACACAGGCCGCCAACTTCATCATATCGGTGATATCCGCAATCGGAGTGGGGAACAGATCTTCGTCCTGGCAACGAAGCAGAATGGCTTTTTCTCGCCGGTCGACGAAACCGTCGCCGAGGCGCTTGCCGACCTGGACGGGTCCCGCCTTGCCGCCACCTACACCGAAGAACAGCTTGCCGCCGACATCGGCGCGAAACTCGGCATCGACTGACCGTGCAGACGCCTGTGCTTGTGCACGTCCAATCCGCGTCAGCATACGAACGCGACAGCATACAGAAATGGCATACCTCAAAAGGTTCTGTGATGGCTGAATGAAACGCGAGATAGGCCCCAATCAGATGAAGATCGATGCTGTTCCGGCGCGTGCGTCGCTGGCCGCCGGGCAAATGGTTCTGAGCAACATCGACTATGACGAGCGCGCTACCATGCGCGCCTGGGAAACTTTTCTGGCCGACGAGCCCAAATGTGCCCGCGGTCCAATCCACCCCAACCACGTCCGCTCTCTCATTCACGATTCCTGGTATCGCAGCGCCACCGGCGGCATCAACGCTCAAGGTATTGAAGCGCCGCTGAGCAGTGATCGCGACGAGATCGAATATCTGACCCGCGCCAATGCCGAACTGCTTTCGGCGGCGCGGCGGTCGTTCGCCTCCCTTGGCCAGCTGCTGGATGGGACGGGCGCGATGCTGGTTCTGGCCGACAGCGACGGCGTGCTGATCGACGCCATCGGCGACAAGAAGACGCTGCATGACGGCATGGATATCCACCTCGCCATCGGCGGCAAATGGAACGAGGATGCCGTCGGAACCAACGGCATCGGCACGGCGCTGTGGACCGGAGAGCCGACTTTCGTCCATGCGGCCGAGCATTTCTGCGCCGGCATCAAATCCTGGACTTGCGCTGGCGCGCCGATCCGCGATCCGCTCGACGGCAAGATCATCGGCGTCGTCGACCTGTCAGGCTATTCGCCGATCTTCCGGCCGCACAACACCGCGCTCGTTGCCGCCACAGCCCGGCAAATCGAAAAGGCCTTGGCCGAACAGCAGCAGGAACAGCGCACGCGCCTGCTCGAAGCCTTCATTTCCTCGGCTCCCAGCTACCGCCGAAAAGACGGGCTGGTGATCGTCGACCATCGCGGCCGCGCCATCTTCTGCAACAATGTGCCCGACGGCGAGACCACAGAAATGATGGACGGTCCGATGGAACCTGGTCGTGGCCGTTGGCTGATGAACCTTCCGTCGTCCGGGTCGGACGCCGACCTCACCAAGGCGCTGCCGGCACATCTGCGATCCTGCCACATCACGCCACTCAAGCTCGACGGCGATCTCCGCGGCGCGGCACTGGTGTTCCCGTCCGTGCCGACAGTCTCCAGCGTGACGGTGGTCCGTAGGGAAGCGAGCAAGCACCTTCAGGATGCTGTCGCCATGATCGTTGGCAAGAGTGAGGCGCTGCTGGCCGCCGTTGAAATCGCCTGTCGTGTCGCTCAATCGAACAGCGCGGCTTCGTTATTGGTCGAAGGTGAGACGGGAGTTGGAAAGGAGCTGTTTGCCCGGCTCGTCCATGCAGGCAGCCGGCGCGCGGCGAACGATCCGTTCATCGCGATGAATTGCGGGGCGATCACCAAGGATCTTTTTGGCAGCGAATTGTTCGGCCATGTCGCCGGCGCCTTTACCGGCGCCTCGCGGGACGGCAAGCCAGGTGTTTTCGAGCTCGCCAACGGCGGCGTCCTCAGTCTCGACGAGATCGGCGAATTGCCACTCGAGATCCAGCCGTTTCTGCNCGTTTCTGCTGCGCGTCCTGGAAGAGCGCGTGGTCAACCGCATTGGCGACAGCCGGGGTCGCCCAGTGGATGTGCGCATGGTCGCCTCGACCAATCGCGATCTCAAGCAGGAAGTTGCCGCCGGCCGCTTCCGGCGCGATCTCTATTATCGAATTGGTGCGGTCTCGATCACGGTCCCGCCGCTGCGCGAGCGCGGTGAGGATGTGCTGCTGCTGATCGAACATTTCAACCGGCAGATCGCCGCCACAGCAGGCGAGGACCCGCTTGAATTCTCGCACGAAGCGCTCGAGGCCCTGCTCGCCTACCATTGGCCGGGCAATGTGCGGGAACTGAAGAACCTCATTGGGCGGCTGCACATCTTGGCGCGCGGCGGCACCGTTGAGCTTCAGGATCTTCCCGGGGAAATCAGTACGGGCAATCGCAACAATATGACCATGCACGGCGATCATCCCGCAGCCATGCTCGAAGCACCGGTGTGCACATTCGAGGATGCAGAATGCCAGGTCATCAAGAACGCGCTCGCCGCAGAGGGTGGCAATCTCAGCAAGGTCGCGCTGAGGCTCGGTATTTCGCGGCCGACGCTCTATCGCAAGCTCGGACAATACGGCATCCGGCGCGGTTTCATCTAGACCCAGGTCCGTTCACCGGCACAAAACCCGCGGCATTCGCGCCGCGGGGCTGGGGGAAGTTCGTCGACTAGCTTGCCTTCAGGCAGCGGACGCGGAAATGATCAGGCCTTTACGACAGCACCGGTCACTTTCTCTGAGACATAGCCGAGGATGTTGCCGATGATCAGCGAGATCACCGCAGCGGCCGCGACCTTGGTGATGCCGCTGGCGCCTTCGCCGTAAGCGGCGGCGGCAAGCAGAAAAAGCGCGGCGGTTGTTGCGTAGCCATAGACCGCTGACGGAATGGCGCTCAGCAAAGGCAGCTTGGCGGCGAGAATCAGGACTATGATTGAAATGCCGACGCAAATGCCGGCCATGATCGCCGTAACACCAATGGACGTCAGTGCTATCAATGCGCCGGCGGCGCAGATCGCTCCCCAGAGGTTTGCAACCGCCGAATTCTTGAACCCGGCTGCCTTGCCGCCACAGTGATAGAAACTCCCCCAGCCCACAAATACCGCCCAGATCAGCAGATAGGGGTTGCCGATCGTGATCACTGCCCACGTTGCAATGCCACCCATAATGCCGATGACGACGGCCAGCCCTGTAACAAGATCCATGTTGTCCTCCCGTTTTCCACACCACGAAGCAAGGAAACTCGTTTCAGGATCGCGCTTCGCTGACGTCCCGATACGGAAATGCCATGGCATCAGCCACGGAGCTCAGAAGGAAGGCTTGCCGGGTCAGGCAAGCAGTCAGATCGAACCGGACGCGGTAGCCGTTCCGCGCCACGTTCGGTCCAAATGTTTCAGGGGACGACGACGCCGCGTCCGGTGAACCGCCGGTTCTTGAAATCGTCGAGCGCGGTGTTGATGCTTGCGAGGTTATACTCGGTGTAGTGCATCTTCACCTTGCCGTCGGCGTTGAGCTCCATCAGTTCGACAAGCTCGGTGAAATTGCCGACCAGGCTGCCGCCGATATTGATCTCCTCGATAACGAGATGCGCGGTCGGCACGTTGATGTTGCCGCCATAGCCGACGACGAACAATTGCCCACCCTTGCGCACCATCTTCCAGCAGATGTTCTCGACACCGAGTTCACCGACGAAGTCGATCACCACATGGGCGCCGCCACCGGTGATCTGGGCGACTTCCTCGACGACATTCGGCCCACCATCGAGGATGAAATCGGCGCCAAGGCCCTTTGCCAGTACCCGCGCCGCCGGCTCGCGATCGACGGCGATGATGCGACAGCCCGAAATCGCGTGCAGCGATTGCAGCGCGATGTGGCCAAGCCCGCCTATGCCGAGCAGCACGCAATAGCTGCCTGGGCGGAGCAGTTTGGCGGCCCGCTTGGCGGCGCGGTAGGCGGTGATGCCGGCGTCCGCCAGCGGCGCCACTTCGATCGGCGTGATGTTGGCATTGAGCTTGATCAGCGATCGCTCGCTGGTGATGAAGTATTCGGCGAAGCCGCCATTCATGCCGAGGCCGGGGAACTGGCCGTTGTCGCAATACATGTCCTCGCCATGGCGGCAGTTGAGGCAGATGCCGCATGAGCGGAAGGGATGGCAGATCACGGCGTCGCCGCGCTTGACCGAGCGGACGCCGCTGCCGACCTCCTCAACCCAGCCGGCATTTTCATGGCCCATGATGTAAGGCAGCAGCGTGCCTTCGGGATCCATGGTCGGCTTCCACACACCCTCGATGATGTGCAGGTCGGTGCGGCAGAGGCCGGCGGCACCCACCCGCACGATCACCTCGTCGGGAGCAGTGATCGTCGGTGCCTTGACCTCCTCGATCTTGAGCAGGACGTTCATCTTGGGATCGTATTCGTACAGTCTGGCAGCTTTCATCGTCGTATCCTTTCAACGTCGAAATCGTTCCGTTGGAATTTGTCGCTTCAGGCGCGGCCGAGCTTTTCCGAGCCGCCGCCACGCGCCGGTCCGGCCGTCGGATCCTCATCCTCGGCGAGATCGCCAATCAGCGTTTCGGTGGTCAGGATCAGCGTTGCCACGGAAGCTGCGTTGGCGAGGGCGGTGTAGGTGACGCGGACCGGATCGATGATGCCTGCCTCGAACATGTTCTGGTACGCGCCGGTCGATGCGTTGTAGCCATAGCCGCCATTGATGCGGGTGACCTCGACTACCACGGCGTCAGGATCGGCACCGGCATTGGCGGCGATGCGCCACAGCGGCCGCGACAAAACCGACCGCACCAGGCGCACGCCCTCGGCGACATCGCCGTCGACGCCGGCCGCCATCTTGTCGAGCAGCGGCGCGATCTGGGCGAGCGCCGAGCCGCCGCCGGCGACCACGCCCTCTTCGGATGCGGCCCGAACCGCATTCAAGGAATCCTCGATCAGCTGGATGGTCCGCTTCTGCTCGACCGGCGTGACGCCGCCGGCATAAAGGATCGCCGTTCCGCCGGAGAGCTTGGCCAGGCGTTCGCGCAGCTTGTCCTGGTCGATGTTCGGCGGCGCGGCTTCATACTGCCGCTGCACCTGGGCACGGCGCGAGGCGATTGCCGCATGGTCGCCGCCGCCACGAATGATCGAGGTGTAGGACGAACTGGTCTTCACCCGGTCGGCCGTGCCGAGATCCTCGGCGGTGATATCCTCCAGCCGGCCACCGAGATCGCGCGCGATCACCTTGCCGCCGGTGATGATGGCCAGATCCTCCATCATCGCCTTGCGCCAGTGGCCATATTCCGGCGGATGGACGACGAGATATCGTCCTGGCCCCTGCTTGCCGAGCAGCGTCACCACCACTTCCGGCGACATTTCCTCGGACACAATCAGCAGCGGGCGGCCGGCCTCGTCGGCAATGCGGCGAACCGCATCGAGTTGCCCGGGCTCCTTGATCTTGAGGTCGGTCATCAAGATGTAGGGCCGCTCGAGCACGGCCTCCATCTTCTCCTGATCGGTCACCATGTGATGGGAGAGATAGCCACGTTCGAAGGACATGCCCTCGACGACGTCGAGCGTGGTCTCGGTGGTGACGCTGAAGTCGGTGGTGATGACGCCTTCGGCGCCTACCCGCTGATGGGCTTCCGCCACCAGCGCGCCAAGCTTGCTGTTGGTCGCCGCGATGTTGGCGACCGAAGCCAAGATGCCGTTGCCCTTGGCCGGCTTGGCCGACGCCTTGAGCGCGGCCACCACCGCCGCCACCGCAAGGTCGATGCCCTTGCAGAGATCGACGGATTTGGCGCCGCGCTCATTCGCCTCGACGCCACCCTGGATGAGCGCGTTGGCGAGCACGATCGCCGTCGTGGTGCCATCGCCGGCGACCTCGTTGGTCTGCATCGACACTTCGCGCACGACTTGCGCGCCCATATTTTCGAAACGGTCGTGCAACTCGATCTCGGAGGCGATGCTGACACCGTCGCGGGTCACCATCGGCGTGCCGATCGGTCGGTCGATCATGGCGTTCATGCCTTTGGGGCCGAGCGTCGGCTCGACGGCCGCAGCCAGCCGGAAGACACCGCGGGCAAGAGCACGGCGGGCTTCGGAGTTGTGAAGCATTATCTTGGGCATGATTCCTCCTTCCGCCTTACGGGCGGGTTGTTGGTTAGGGGCCTCGTGCAAGGGAGGCCGTTGTGTCAGTTCTGCTTCAGGCAGTCGGCGCCGTTCCGGCCGGCACGCGATCCAGAATGAAATCGACCAGCGTCGGTTCGCCGTCGATCACATCCAGTTCCTTGTATCTGGTCTGCTTGAGCCCCCGGCACAGCGCGCCGTTGAACTCCATGTTGATGCGCACACCGCGCAGTTCGGCGAGGTGGGCACTGAGTGCGGCCGGTGGGATTTTCTGCCCTTCCCAGGTCACGAACACAGGATCGTCGGCCCGGCGGTCGGGAAAACGCTCAAGCAGAGCCGCCCGGTACCTCGGCTGCTGTTGGGCCGCCTCACCCGGTTCGAACCGCGCGACGTCGTAGGCCGGCAGGTCCATGCCGAGGATTTCGCGATCGGTCAGGCCGTGCTGCCGCAGGCCGCGCAGGACCGCCTCCTGGCGCCGCTTGAATGCCTTCATCCTGAAGGTCTCACGCAAGGCGCCAAGATCCTGATCCTCGGCAAGCACAGCGAAGATGTCGCCGAAGGCCTTGCCCTCTGCCATGCCGCGATTGACCTCTTCCGCGAACATGTGGTCGTGCAGCTTGACGCGATAGGCCGGCTTCCAGGAGAGCTGGTCGAGCGCCTTGCGGACGCCGTCCAGCATCAGGAACGCGAAGTTGGGCGAACACCAGTAGGTCGGCAGGCGGAAGTCGATCTCTACGCTGCCATCGCCCGTCACCGCGGCCCGCTCGACGAAGCCCATCTCGGTGACAGGTTCGTCGAGTTCCGGGTCGTTGACCTCACCAAGGCGCCGCCAGAGTTCCTTCTCGCGGCCGCCGGAAACGCTGGCGGTTGCCATGGCTCCTACTCCGCCGCGATGCTGAAGGGCGAGCTGGCAAGCGCCTTCTTCTTGGCTTCCACGTCGATGTTGTAGAGACGCGCCGCATTGAGGCCGAGGATATTCTCCTTGATCTCGTCGGTCAGCTGCACACCACGTTCTGCGGCGATGTCCTCTGGGATCTGGTAGGCCCAGAATTTCTCGACTAGCCAGCGCGGCGTCCAGATCGCGTAGTCGGAACCAAACAGGATTTTCTCCGGCCCGATCCAGAACAGCAGTTCGGCGATGACCTCGCCGAAATAGCGCGGACGGGAATGGATGAAGGGCAGCGCCACCGCTAGCCCGCCATAGACGTTGGTTTCCTGCGTCGCGATCCAGCAGAAATCGTCGAGGCGCGGCAGGCCGCAATGCTCGACAATCCAGTTGAGGTTCTGGAAATCCGTCGCCGCGTGGTCGACGTCATGCACGTCGAAGGCGTCCTTGCTGAGTGGGATGATCGTCGGACCCTTGTGCACGTGGATGTTCTTGATGCCGAGCTTGTCGCAGAGTTCGAAGCACTTGTAGGCATCGGGATCGGTGAGCTTCCAGCCCTTGGAAGCGCCGTTCCATTCGGCCGTGTACATCTTCACGCCCTTGACGTTGTAGGTCTCCTTGAGGAAGTGGATGTACTCAAGTGCCTTCTCGCCGTCGCGCGGATCGAAGGCGCCGTTGACTATGAAACGCTCGGGATAGCGCTTGGCCACCTCGGCGTTGCGCTCGATCGTGTTGAAGCCGTTCTTGTAGAAGTCCTTGAGATAGGTCGATTGCACGATCGCCACATCGTCGGGACCGTCAATGAACAGGTCGCGATAGAGATCGTCGGCGCTGTATTTCTCGAACTTGCTCTTCTCCCACAGCTGGTCCTTCGGGCTCAAGCCAGTGTGATAGGCATAGAAGCACTCGATGAACTGCTTGCCGTGGATGTTCTTCTGGTTTTCCGGGCTGCCGTCCCAGAAATGGGTGTGGCCGTCGACCACGAAAATGTCCTTGCCTTCCGGTGTTCTGTACATTTTTTCCTCCACGCGAATGCGTTGCTTTGAATGGCTGCGGATCAGATTGTGATTGCGACCTTGAGGACGCCGTCGCGCTGGTTTGCGAACAGCTCATAAGCGTCCTCGATCTGGTCGAGTTTGAAGCGGTGCGTGACCAGGCCGCCGAGATCGACCCGGCCTGCCGAGATCACTCCCAGCATTCTGCGCATCCGCTCCTTGCCTCCGGGGCAAAGGGACGTTCGGATGGATTTGTCGCCCAGGCCCGCGGCAAATGCATCGAGCGGAATCTTGAGATCGGAGGAGTAGACGCCGAGACTGGACAGCACGCCGCCCGGACGCAAAACACGCAGAGCGGCCTCGAACGTTGCCTGAGTGCCCAATGCCTCGATCGCGACGTCGACACCGCGCCCGTCCGTCAACCTCATGATGGCGTCGACGGGATTCTCCTTCTTGAAGTCGACGACGATGTCAGCGCCCATCCGGCGGGCCATCTCCAGGCGAGCCGGCACAGTGTCGACGGCTATGATCGTCGTTGCGCCCATGAGCTTTGCGCCGGCGGTGGCGCAGAGACCGATCGGTCCTTGGGCAAATACCGCAACGGTGTCGCCAATCCGGATGCCCCCGGTTTCGGCGCCGGCGAAGCCGGTCGACATGATATCCGGGCACATCAGCACCTGCTCGTCGGTGACGCCGTCGTCAACCGGCGCAAGATTGGCCATTGCGTCCGGCACGCGGACATATTCGGCCTGGCAGCCGTCAATGGTATTGCCGAACTTCCAGCCGCCGATCGCCTGCCAGCCGTGCTTGGTGCCGGCGCCATCCTGAGAACCACATCCGCACAGGCAGGCATGGCTCCAGCCGGAAGGGGTGATCGCGCCAGCGATGACACGCTGGCCCTCCTTGAAGCCGCTGACGCTTGATCCGAGCTTCTCGATGATGCCAACCGGCTCGTGACCAATTGTGAGGCCTTTGACGACCGGATATTCGCCCTTGAGGATATGGACGTCGGTCCCGCAAATGGTCGTGGTGGTTACGCGAATAAGCGCATCTTGAGGCCCGATATCGGGAATTGGCTTGTCCTCAAGGACAATGCGGCCTTTCTCGACAAACACAGCAGCTTTCATTTTCGAAGACATTCGTATTTCCTCTACAGTCCGGCAGTTTTCAGTCGACTTGCGTGGAGTGCCGGAAAAATACCTGCCTTTCCGGCACTCATTTCGCTGGCTATTCGATGTATTCGAACATCTCGTCCATGTTGCCGAACAGGATCACGGTGTTGTCGTCGACGCGAACCATGCGGCCGTAGTGGGTGGAGCTGTTGACCTCGAAGGTTTCCGCCGTCATCTCGCGGCCGAGATATTCGCTGATCTCGTCCATCTTGAAGATCAGCTTGCCGGTGCCGTCGATGCGGATCATCGCCGGTTGGTAGGTGACGGATACGTTCGGTTTCAAGCCCATGAATTCAGCGATGGCCCTGGCTTCGACCGAGTCGTTCATGGTGACGCCGCACTGGTGCGAAATCGTCTGCTCGAAGGTGATGTCCTTCATCGCCTTGAAGATGTTGGAATGCGTTGCGTCGCGTGCTGCTAGTGACATGACGATTTCTCCTGTTTCAGCGCTTGAGGCCAAGTTCGCCGAGTATCTGCCCAATCCGTTCCTCGGATTTGGCACGGACATCCGCGAATGCGACCGGCTTGGAATGCGGCATCGACCAGATCGGCTGCAGGCCGATGGCTGCCTTGTCGGCGAGCGCGCCATGTTTCTTGACCCAGCCCTGGAAGAGCTTCTTGTTGGCCGCGCCATGCTTCTCGTCATTGGCGAGCAGGTGCATGAGGTCGATCGTGTTGGCGAGGTTGCGCTCGTAGTCGGCCTCGGCTGCCGAAATCACCGCCGGCGTGATGAAATCATGGTTGGCGGCGGCGATCTGCATCAGGAAGCCGGAGCGAAACACTTCGCCGACCAGCGGCTCGAAGATGATGTTGATGGCGAAATACTGCTCGAGATAGTCGGTCGCGCCCATGATGGTCTCGACCGCCTCGCGCGTGCCTTGCCAGTTCTTGTCCTCGAGCCACGCCTTCTTGCCAAGCTCGTCGTCCCAGCCGGGGAGGTCCATCCCGATCTCGGCGAGGTAAAGCGTGATGTCCTGGGCAAGCCGCAGCTTGTAGGACGAGTTGGTCAGCGTCGCGTTGTTGATCATCTGTGTGTAGCCGTAACGCTGCGCCTGCATCAGCGACGTGCCGAGCCCGAATTCGGCGTGTTTCCAGGCGCCGAGCTGTGTCTGCAGGATCTTGATCCAGGCCTTGTCGAAGGTCTTCGGGGTGCCCGACTTGCGCGCATTGTTGATGACGCTCTGCACCATGGTCTCGATCTTCGACTGGCGCTGGTAGTGCGTGCGCTCCCACTCCTGGTCGGGAGCGCGGAAGGCGTGCCAGTTGGAACTCTGCGCGGCGGTGTTCTGCTTGACATAGGCGCCCTTGCCGTCGGCAAACGAGATGATCCAGTCCTGGATCAGGTAGCGTTCCGGGTCGGGCTGAACGTCGACCGTCATGTCCTCGTAGTGGGTGGCTCGCTGGCCTTTCGGGTCGAAATACCGGTATTTCCGGCTGTCGGAGTCGGCGAAGATCGCCGCGCCGGCGGCTCCGGATCCGACTGAACTCGAGGTTGCAGGCATAGTCTCTCTCCCTTGTTGCAGTTGTGGTTGGCTTGGCGCGGCCGCCCTCAATGGGCCGGCGTTGCACCCGCCGATGTGGTGAATTTGTCGAAGAATATCCGCTCGGTTTCGAAGCCGTTCATGAACAGCACCGGCTGCAGCGCATCGATCATCGGCGGCGGGCCACAGGCATGGACATCGCCCTGCCCGTCGACCGCCAGTTGCTTGAGCACGGCGTCGACACTCTGGTGCACGAAGCCACGTTCGCCCTGCCATTCGGCGTCGTCATTCGCGTGCGACAGCACGGGAATGAAGGTGACGTCGGAATGTTTGCCGACCAGCTCGGCGATCCTGTCGAGATAGAACAGGTCATTGCGGGTGCGGGCGCCGTAGAAGAAATAGACCGGACGCTTCTCGCCGCTCTTCAAATGGTCATTGAGGATCGACCAGATCGGCGACATGCCCGAGCCGGCGCCGACCAGGATCAGGGGTCCTTGCCGTTCGTCGCGGCGGAAACAGGTTCCGTAGGGTCCGACGACGGTGACTTCGGCTCCGGCTTCGATGCCTCCGGAATCGAGTTCTCCGGAAAACTTTCCCTCAGGGTATTTTTTGATGATGAAGGAGAGTTTTTCGGTTTGGTCCGGCGTATTTGCCATGGAGAACGAGCGCGTAATCGTCTCCCCTTTTTGCGTGGTAACCGTGATGTCGACATATTGCCCCGCCCAGAACTTCATTGGGGAGCCGAGCTCGATCTCGATGCCGCGAATGTCGTGGGTCAGGTGCTCGATGCGAGCAATCCGGCCCTTGTACGTCTTCACGGCGATCGCTTTCGCCAAAATCTCCTCGTCGTAGTTGAGAAGCTCGACTTCCAGGTCGGAGAAGGCGATGCAGCGGCACAACAGGACGTGCCCGCTCTCCTTCTCCATGTCGTTCAGCGCGAAGGTCGAGTATTTCAGCATGTCGACTTCGCCTTCGAGCAACACGCTTTTGCAGGCCGAACATTGCCCTTCCTTGCAGCCGTGCGGCAGCGCAATGCCCTGGCGGAAGGCGGCGTTGAGCACCGTTTCGCCATGCTCGACGTCGAATTCGACGCCAACCGGGCTGAGCCTGACCGTGTGGGTTTCCGACATACGGACCTCCAGTGAAAGGAAGGGGCGGGACCAACCCGCCCCCCTTTGGCCTGATCAGTTGCAGGGGGTGATGGTGAAGCCCTTGGCGTATTCCGCCAGGTGCTTCTCGCGGTCCGCGGGCGACATGGCACGCAGCGCGTTGAGCGGCGATCCGAGCTTGTTGCCGCGCACATCGTCGAGCGTCCACATCTCCTTGTCGTCGAAGCGCAGATGCGGCTGCGGAACCAGCGTCTTGCCGTCGGAACGGACGAAGTTCAGGTCCTTGATCGCATCGGCCAGATCCCAGCCGTCATAGAGCGTCTCCCACTCGCGCTTGCCGCTGAAGCGGCCCATCGCCGGCGTCGGACGGCCCTGATACTCGTCGGCGAAGGCGACCGTTGCGGTCCACTTGTCGAGCTCATGGGCGAAGGTGTGCAGCTGGCCGTCGATCTCGCCGACCACCATGTCCTCGCGGATCAGGCAAGGGACGAGGCAGGACCAGCAGCGGTGCGGGTAGACGTAGCCGACGTCGCTGTTGAACAGCAGCACCTTCTCGCCCTTGTGGCTGAGCTTGGCGTACCATTTCCAGAAGTCGCCGAACTCGGCGTACCAGCCTGGATACTTATGCTCGAACCACTCGAAGTCCTTGTCGGTCTGGGCTTCGATGCGCCAGAAATTGACCGGCCAGCCGACCGCGAAGAACTGTCCTACCTTGTGAACATAGTTCTTCTTGGTGATGCGTTCCCAGGCCGCCTGGACGTCGTCGTGATGGACCTTGATGCCGTATTTCTCGAGCGGCAGCATGTAGGTGCGATAATAGTCCTCATAGATCCAGCGGTGCCACATTTCCGCGTAGGATTCCTTGTTCTTGTCGCGGTTGGTGGTGCCGTATTCGATGAAGGTGCCGATTGCCGCATCGACGATGGCATGGTTCTGCCAGAAGGCGTAACGCAGGTCGCGCTCCAGCAAGAGGTGGTTTTCCGGCTCCTTGAGTGCTGCCATCAGCAGCGAGTGGCCATTGCCGATATGCCGGCTCTCGTCGGACTGCACCGACAGGAAGACGGTCGGCAGCGCGTAGTCGCCGTTGCGGGCGGCTTCCGAAGGCATGGCGACGAACAGCGTGTTGGTGAAGGCGGTCTCGGCGACCACGGTCAGGTACATGCAAGCGGCGGTCATGGTGTCGCCGGTGATGAAGCCTTCCGCGAATTGCCGGCCGATGGTGGTGGCATAGCATTTTCCGAAGGCCTCTTCGGTGATGTCGAAGCCGGCCGGATCGATGTAGTTCTCCATGTACCATTTCTTCAGATTCATCTGGATGGTCGAGTGGCGGAACTCGTCGATCATCTGCATGGTGAAACCGGTCCGGAGTTCCTCGCCAGGTGCGATGCGGGCGACCATCGCCATCGAGCGGGCAGCCGAAATTTCCGGGAAGGGAATGATGGCCAGGAAGAGCTTCATCCACTCGACCCAGCGCGGCTCGACATTGCGGAACATGTCGCCGCGCAAGGCGGCATCGAGCGCGCCATAGACGCGGTTGTCCTTCTCTTCCTGCATCGGGAAGTAGGACCGCAGGACCTGCTTCATCGGGTCGCGCGGCGTCTTGTTGATCTTGTAGTCGGTCGGAAACGTCATTGCTTCCTGCACGTAGGACGGATTCCAGCCGAGATCGGCAATCTTCTTGGTCGCCTCGCCGACGGAGATTCCGCGTTGCGAGGTAATCTTGTTGAGCGTCAGAGACGTCATGGTCATAAGCCTCCACCAGGTTTGAGCCGCAGGTCCCTTGACCCCGGCATGAAGCGGCAAGCACCGCCAGTGAGAGTGCGAGCGGCATGACAAAGCGTTGCGCGTCGAGGCGCGACCCGAGGTCCGGCCGTTCAAGTGGATCGGGGCAAAGGTTTCGAGGCGTCTGACAGGGAGCCGCAGCGCCAACCGCATCTGCGATGGGCGTATCGAAGCGGTTCTGCTTCCTCCGTTCCTTCGTTCTTTTGGCACCGCGTCAAGCGCGATGGGCTTCTTGTGAGAATGAACAGTGCAAGCGTCGTGCCAGTTTCGAAACAGTCCCATGGCTGGCGCTCAAAGCAAAATTGCCGCTCTTTCGGCGCGCACCCGGCAGCCAACTGTAACGTTCTTTTACAGTTGTAACTTACGCCTGTAATATTTACCGTATATTCGCACGCGCAGCATATTTAGTTAGCAATTGCAGAAAATCCCAACACTCATATTTTCTGTTTAACTCTTCGTCTATCTCTACTATTTGACGGTCATGGCCCACGCACAGGCCTAGCGCTGGAGAAAGACCATGCCGAACGATAGAGACCGAAGGGAACCGCCCGAGCCAATATCCAGCCATGCCGATGGCGTCAGCGGCGATCTCGTGAAGCTGATGCCGCGCGACCTGGTCTTCGTCATGCGCTTCATGGGCGAGAGCCAACACCGCCTGCAGAACCATTTCCAGGACTTCATCAGGGCCGAGCTTGCCGGCGGCGGCGTCACCACAAAGACGCATCCGATGATCCATCTGTTCATCGAAAGCCATGCGATCCTGCTGCGCGACTTCGTGTTTTCCGGGGTTTCGCTGACGCGCCAGTTCCGCATCGAAGAGATCGAGCGCCTGACCGGTGACACGACATCGATGATCCGCGTCGACATCTGGGACCAGCTCAAGAGCCACATCGAAACGGCCGAAAAACAGTTCCAGTCGCAGGCCGGCACATTGCCCAAATTGCTGTCGGCTTTCGAGAAACCGCAGGGGCCTTTGGGGAGCGAAAAATGACCGGAGGATCCCACACAGCCCGGCGTGACGCGCTGCTTGCTCGCCGGCTCCGTCTCGTCGCCAGCGTCTCGGCGCTTACCGCGGAAGCGCTGCGGCTCAACCAGAAACGCGCCGGCATCGAAATGGACGTGCTGCGCCTGGAACTCGAAATCGGCAGAAGCGGCGCCACCGAGCAACTGGTGCGGGACTTGCATGAGGCAGGGCAGAACGCGGCGGTGATCGCGCAGGCGTGCTCGGCTTGCGAGGATCGCATCATAGCTGCGGAGGGCGATGTCGAGGACGTCGACCGTAAGCTTGCCGCAGCGTCGAACGAGGACTGATGGGAGAGAAACATGAACCAGCAGACGATGCAGAACCTGACCTTGTTCGACCTTCTGGCCCGCAGCTGGCAGCGGCCGTCGGCGATCGCCGATCTGCGCTTCAGCGCCGACGGTTCGGCTGTCGCTTTCACCGCAGTCGACGGAACCGTCGCCATCGCCGCGGTCGCGGATCACGAGCCGCCGGAAGCGCGGATCAGGGTGAGCAACGATCTCGGCCAGACGACGATCCGCCCCAGGGAAAAGCCGCCAGTGCCATTGATTGCCACGGCGGCATTCGGTGACGGCGATGTCCCGCTCGCCACCTATGCGCATTCCGGCTTTCTCGTCGGCGCGGCCAGCGGCGAAGTACTGCACATGAGCGCCGGCGGTGACGTCGCAGCCGCACTGCTCAAGATCGACGGACGAGTCGTCGCCATCGACCACAGCGCCAAGGTGGACATGACGGCTGTCAGCAACGGGCATGATGTCTTCCTGTCGCACGGCCAAGGCAATGCCACGCGGCTGGAACGCGGTGTGACATCGTCGACAGATGCCCTTGCCTTGTCGCCGGGCGGGCGGCGACTTGCCTGCGGCCTTGGCGAAGGGCTGTCGATTTGGGCGGTCGAAGGCGACGCAGCCTTGATACGTGACATCCCCCTTTCCGCGCGCCCGGTGTCGATCCGCTGGAGCAGAGACGGGACCTGGCTGGCCTGCGGGCTCGAAACCGGCGGCTTTGCTCTGGTTAGTCTGGCTGATGGAAGAGCAGACGTCGTCGCAGGGTTTCCATCGCCGGTCCGCACCGTGTGCTGGAGCCAGCCGGCGCATGCGCTGTTTGCGTCCGGCGCGTTCAGGATCGCCGGCTGGTCGATGACCGGCCCGCCTGTTGGCGGCGAGACCTCGGGTGCGCTGGAGACAGGTCGCGCCGGGCTGGTTCTTGTCGAGGCGGTGGCGGCGCACCCGCAGAAGAAACTGATTGCGGCGGGCTACGCCAACGGCCGTATCACCATCGCCCAGATCGGCGCGCGCGACGAACTCCTCATCAGGCCTTTGGGCAGCGCCGTCACCGCGCTTGCCTGGGCCGGCGACGGCAGACACCTCGCGGTGGGTTCCGTCGATGGCACCGCCGCGATCGTCACCTTTCCCGCGCAGATGTTCAAATAGCGGACGCAGCCCACATGAAACAGGAGGATCACATGGAGACCGAACCCACCCCCGAGGACGAGAGCAAGGACGAATTTTTCGAACGGCTGGCCAAGCTGTCGGAAGAAATGGTGGCCAAGCATGGCAAGGATTTCAGCATGGGCGCGCTGGTGCTTGCCGCCCGCTGGATCGCGGAAAACCGCGTCGGCCAGTTGAAGACCAACTAGGGTTCGCATCCATACGGATTGAACTCACGCAGGCGCGGCAAACCGTTTGGAGACGCTATTCGCCTGCCCTTCTCGGTGATGCCGGCTGGCGCGCCAGATGAGGTCGGGCTCCTGCGCGGGCTTGCCCGAAGTCGTCTCAATGATCTTTCTTCGGAGGTGTCGGCCGCCGGCCGGCGCTCCTGAACATGCAAATCTGGTCCTTCTTTCGCTAACGACCCCCACTCACGGTCCGCCTCTTATGATTTCTACCTCGATTTGCCAGGGTGCAAGTTGTGATGGATCAGGAACCTGATCAGGTCCTCTGTTGAGTTCCACGCCGCATATTATGCGACTGTACAGCACCAGCCCGCCACTTGCGGAGCTCGGGACACCGCCCGCAGTGAAAGAACTATTCAGGCATCTTCTCTTGCACCATGCGCACCAGATCACTGAGCGCCGAGCGGATTTGCGGCCAGGGGAATTCGGAGGATCCCTCCCAGGCTTCGCCCTCGCGCAATACGGCATCGAGCTTGCCCGCCACACCGGCGAGCGTCGTGGCGGGGGTGGTTGAGAACGCTTCAAGCAGATCCTCCGCCCGGTCGCCAGCCTCGCGCTCGTCCCTGAGCGCTGCGGTGTAGCCGCCCTCCTCGGCAGCCGCGTCCCAGCGGGCCTGATGTGCCGCCAAATCAGCTTCGGCCTTCTCGCGGAGAGCCGCCATGTCGGGCCCTTTGCCGAGTACATCATTGACCGCCCCGATCGAGTGGACGGTCACGTCTTCTCCCTCCGGCAGGCGGACGGTCACACATGGAAAGCCGATGCTCTCAACAAGCCTCGTCTCCAGGTGTTGCTGCATACGGCAGAGCTGCCCGGTCAATTTGTGGACTCTCTCCCATTCGTGCCAGAGCGCCAGCGCTGGGTCGGCGAGAGGCATACTCGTGGCTGCGGGCGATCCGCCAGAAGCGCTTTTCTCAAGCCCCAAAGCAGTGGACGTGATCATCCCTCCCGCAAGCACTTCCCTGCGAGTGACGAACGGCGGAGTCGTGGTATTGTCGGAATCACCCATGATCCGAGCTCCTCAGAAGCTTGGGTTGTGGTCAGGCTGGGCACGGTGCGCCAACACCGCGCCTAGCCGCACCTCGGACCATCGGCCCAAGGGTATCGCTGATACCTTTGGATCATATAGGAATGATCTAAAGGGATCAACAGGCTTGGTGACAGCAGGACAGATGCGGGCAGCCCGCGCGTTGATTGGTATCGCCCAGGCGGAGCTTGCTCGCCGTGCGGGGGTATCTGTTCCGACAATTAAGCGCTGCGAAAGCGATGGTAAGAACGGTTCGATTGTATCCGCCGAAACCCAAGCAAAGATTCGTACCGTTCTTGAAGCCGAAGGCGTGGAGTTTACCAATGGCGATCGCCCGGGCGTCAGATTGCGGCGACCCTAGCCGGTTGCTGATCGGTTGAGCGCAAGATTCAGGATCGTTTTCAGCCACGGCCGACGACCGGCATACACAGCCGGCAGTCGCTGCCAGATCAGTGGCAGTCAGCATGACCTCGGGGCAATGTCTCTATGAACGAAAAAACGTCCCGCCAACTGAGGATGAGTTTCTGTTCGCCGTGCGCGGCTCGCCGGCCAACGGCACGCTGACGATCTCGGCCCCGCGGCACCGTGACCTACCCGCGGGTGTTTAATGCGCGCTACCCTCACATCCCAATCCCCATGCTGCGTCTTCTGCCGAAGCTCCAGTCAATGCCGCCGCTGTTTTGCACGAGTCCAGTGATGTGCTGGCCGATGCGCTTTTCGAGCATCGGCTGCCAGGGCACAAGCCGAAACCCGATGCCATCGTCCAGCATGGCGAAGCGCCCGCTGGCAAGACGGACCGAGCCAAGAAGCGTGCCGCCGACATGGTTGCCGGGCTGTACGGGCGCGAAGGTGAGGCCGCGTGCAGCGGCCATTTCCTTGCCGACGCGCGCGACCTCCTGGCGCTCGAGCGTGGCAACAAGGTCGCGCGAGAAGGTGATCGTCCCGCTGGCCGCATCGCGTTCGGCATGGCCCATCCCGACGAGTTGGGCAGCCCGTCTGTCGAGGGCGTTATCCACGTCGAGACCAAAGCCTGACCGGACCCGCGGCACAGGGGTCCTGGCGGTAAGCTCCCGATCGAGCCAGGTGGCGCCGTCGCTGCCGATCTGCGCGTCGAGATCGAAGGTCGAGAGCACGCGGACGGAGAAGTCCTTTCCGCGGCTGCGGGCATCGTAGGCGATGCCGCGCTCGGACAGGTCTTTTGGAATGCGCCAGTGGTCTTCGTCGATGCGCTCGACATGGCCGGCCCGGCGCAGCGCTTCGAGACGGCGGACATGGAAGCGGACGAAGGCTTCCGGGTCCTTGCCCTGCTGCAAAAATGTCTCGCGGATCGCCTCCAGGTGTCTGCTCGGCCGATAAATGCCCTCCTCGCCCGCTACTGCGCTGATGTTGCGGTCGGCCGCACGCGGCTCCTGCTTCGGCAGGATGGGATCGAGCGCCACGATATGGCCGCGCTGAACGTCATTTAGCTTTGCCGCATCGGCGGTCTCGACATAGTGGGTGCGCCCGTCGACTCCGTCGATGACGAGCGACAGCTTGTCGCTCATCTCATCACCGGCAAGCCCCTTGGCAAGCACACGGCCGACGACCGGCTCGGTGATGGTCTGGCGGTGCATGACATATTGCGCCNCCGGCAAGCCCCTTGGCAAGCACACGGCCGACGACCGGCTCGGTGATGGTCTGGCGGTGCATGACATATTGCGCCGCGCCCCGTTCATCGGCGAGGCCGTGCTCCTCGAGTGCCCGGTGCATGGTCTTGATGATGTCGTTGCGCTCGCCAAGCGCGCGCAACGTGCTTTCGGCTCTGTCGGAGATCAACCAACGGCCGGGCTCCATCTCGTTCGCCAGGCCGAAGTGCTCCAGTCTTTTCGCCCGATCGATCAGCAGATAGCGATTGCTGGAAATGGTGTAGCTGTCGCTGGCGTTGGGACGGAGATCGACAACANTGTTCGGCAATCAGCATGCGGTCGAGCCGGGTCAGCCGTTCGGCCCCGACTTCGTTGGCCAGCTTGCGGGCGACCTCGACCTCGCTTTGCAGGCCGAGTTCCCGTTCGACCAGCTCGCTTGCCCGGTGACGAATGCCATGGGCGATGTAGTCGCCGGCGATGTTCAGGATCTTGCCGTCGTCGGTGACGCCGCGCAGCAGCACATGGGTGTGCGGATGGCCGGTGTTGTGATGGTCAATAGCGATCCAGTCGAGGCGCGTGTTAAGGTCGGCTTCCATCTGCTGCATGAGATCGCGGGTGAATGAGCGCAGGTCTTGCATCTCGGCGGCATCCTCCGGCGCAACGATGAAACGGAACTGATGCCGGTCGCCGCGGCCGCGCTCGACGAAGGCCTTGCTGTCGGCCTCGTCGTCGACGGCCGAGTATACCCTGCCCTTCTCGCCGTCTCTGGTGACGCCGTCGCGCTGGAGATAGCGCAGATGCGCATCGACAGCCTTGCTCGTCGTCACGAACTTTTGGCCGCGCCCGGCGGCCTTCCCTCGCCCCGGCAGCTTGACCACACGTGCCTTCACCACGACGCGGCGCGAGCGAAAGCGGATGCCATTGCCGTCCTGCTTCCAACCGCCACCATCCTTTGGCAACCCTGCCGCCACCTTGCCGCCGCGGCCGCGGGCGTTGAAGCGGCCACTCCCCTTCCCGGCACCGCTGCTTCCGCCGATGCGATAGGGATTGCCGCCTTGCTTGCGGACAGCGATCTCGACCTGGCGCACGAAGGGCAGCGTGCGCGAATTGACCGGCGCGCCGCCATCCCGCGTCCGGCCGGTGCGAACCTGGAATCTGTCGCTGTCACGATCTGCCATAACGACAGCATCGGCAGTCGGATTTCGCGCTTCAAGATGGCTGGATTGCCGAGTGTGCTATGGCGCACAAAGACTTGCTGCGGCGTAAAACGGCGGATCGCACATCGCTGCGACACCGCATCTTTGCTTTTCAGATCAACAGGATAGCGAACCAGCCGGCATCATCCGCACCTCGCGTCATTCAGCCTGGCGTTAGCATACGTCGGAAAAAACAATGTGCAGACAGACACTTACGAGCGAAGCGAGTGCGAGCGCCAGCTCGCTTTATCTTGCCTTACTAATCGGGCCCCTGATGTCAACTACAATAATGACTTTCCGGCTGCATGACATCTCCAATTCTGCTTCACAGTCACCCGTAAACTCGTGGCTTCTTGCAACCACGCTTCCCTCGGCAGGGTCCCTGCGTTACTACGCGCTCGGCTCAAATCAGCCGTCGCATGCTCTCCTTCGGGCCATATCAATGGCCTCATGACGAGACGGTCCTAGCGATCACGGCGCATTCATCCCGGTGACGGGCGGATGCCGGCAAGATAGCGGACTCAGTCTCATCCAACGCCCTGCCTGGACGCCGCCCGTGAGCACGGGAACTCTTTTAATTCAGACCTCAGAACCTCCTCAAAACTGTCGGGACGCGACCATCGTCAAGCCGTTCTCAATGCCTTCAGCGTTGCGCGCATCGCCGGCGTGACAACCGCCCCGGCGCCTGGATCGAACACACTGCCGTCAAGCCACATGCGGTGCAGGATGGCGGCAAGCTTGCGGGCGACTGCTGTGATCGCGCACAGCATCGAGCGCTTCTTGGCTATCTTGAGCCCCCACGCCTTGAGGGTCGAGCCGCGGCGCGAGCGCAGCAACATGGCCGCCGCCTCGCACAGCGACTCGTGTGCAGTCATGTCGCCCTGCTTGGCGATGCGCGCCCAGTGAAGTCGATCGAGCTGCCGGTCTGATGGCGTTCTCGGGGTCAGGCCAAAATGAGCGCCGACGTTTCGAGAACGTGTGAACCGATGCGGATCATCGATCGCTACCTTGAAGGTCAAAGCCGCAACCGGTCCGACGCCACGCACGGTTATGAAGCGCCGGCAGACAGGATCGGCGGCGACAGCTTTGAGCAGCATCGTGTGCAGCCGTTCGTAGCCTTCAATGACCGCGCTACGGACAGCCAGCAGGCTGTCGATCATCCCTTCGAAGGCGAAATCGGCGCCGTCCAGCAGTTCGCGCCCGCGGGCCTCGAACTCGTGCCGGCCGATTGCGCCAACCTTCAAGCCATGCACCCGAAGCGAGCCGCGAATGTGGTTCTCGAGATCCACCAGCTTGCGCTTGAGCAGCTTGCGATTGGCCAGCATCGTGCGAAACCGCTGGTTCTCCACGCCCTTGACGTGGACGGCACGAAACCACCCCATGCGCATCATTTGCGCAATGCCGCGCGCATCGTTCTTGTCGGTCTTGTTGCGCATAGCGCTCAGGCTCGTGCGCATGTGACGGGCCTCGACGACGATCACCGGCAGCTTCCGGAACAGCAGCTCACGCGCCAGCCAGACGCCTATCGAAGACGCCTCGATGCCGATGCGCTGAGCGCGCTCCACGTAACCCTTCAAAGCGCAGTGGAGCGCCTCTGGATGGCTCTCCGCCTTCGTCTCGAACACGATTTTGCCATCGTGGTCGACCACGCAGATGCTCGTCTCATCCAGCGACGCATCAAGGCCAATGTAAACCGGGCTGTTCATGAATCTCTCCTGACCGCAGTGAACAAATACGCTGTCAGGCTCTCAGATTCCTTGCACCTCTACCACTCTCGGCGGTCGATCTCTGTGGCGAGCCCGATTAGGAGAGCCGTCCTAATCGGTTGTGCTTCCGGTACTCTTTTTACCATCGTCGTCTCTCCTCTTTTCTACTCAAAAACACTTTGCGGCTTTCCGCAACATGCTTTCCCGGGAAGCGGCCGAGATCCGGTGCGCCGTGCAGTCCTGCGCACTCGCCGACGGCGTTTTCGGGCTGCATGCTGGCAGCGCTTTTGCCGTCGGGGTGCATCTTTCCATCGGATTCACGGGGCATCGTCACAGGCAGTCCAACGCGGTCCGGCCGTCTTTCGATCGGCTCGGCCGCAAGCAAGATAGCGTGCGTCCCGTCGTTCCTGGTCTGCACCGGTCCTCATCCGCTTCGCAGCGGAGCTCGTGTGTTCAGTTTGCGTCTGTCATGCCGCGCCGGCGTTGCGCGTCAAGCGTGGTTGCGTCGTTCATCGGGCTGCGCCAAGCGTCTCCCAGGCCTTGACCCGGGCGCGCGCAACAAGGTCGGCTTCGTTCGCCGCCGGGTCGCCGACATAGCAGGTCCCGTCCGTCCACATCGCGTGCATGATCACCGCCAGCTTGCGCGCCACCGCGACGGTCGCCTTGCGGTGATTGCCCCGCTTCGCGAGCATCGTTCCCCAGGTCCTGAGCTTGTCCTTGCCGCGGAAGCGCGTCATCAGCGCCGACGCCGCCTCGTAGAGGGCGCGTCGGACGTCCGCGTCGCCGGCCTTCGATATTCGGCCCTGCGAGTCGATCGAGGTGCCCGACTGCCAGCGCCGCGATGTCAGGCCGAAGTAAGCAGCAACATCGCGCGAGCGGCGGAAGCGGGACGGGTCCTCGACCGCCGTCATGAAGCTCAGCGCCGTCACCGGGCCGACGCCGGGGATCGCCATGAAGCGGCGGCACAGCTCGTCGCGGGCGACGAACCTCACGGCCAGCTCGTGCAGCCGGCAGTACTGCTTCCACAGCGCGGCGCGTGCCGTCAGCATGGCGTCCATCAGCTCTGACGTCAGCGTAGCCCCGGTCGTCGCATCGCGCGCAGCCTGGTCGAAAGCCTTCCGGCCGACCTTGCTCAGGCGAATGCCGAAGCTCTTGAGCGAATGGCGGATAGCACTCTCCAGATCGAGGAACTTGCGCTTCAGATTGCGCCGGTGCGTCAGCAGCAACCGCATCCGATAACGGGCTTCCGACTTGATGTGCGCGTGCCGGAACCAGCCGGTGCGCATGATATGGGCAATGCCCAGGGCATCGGCCGCGTCGGTCTTGTTGCGTTGCGTCGACATCGCCGCGCGCACGTGCTGCGTCTCCAGGCACACTGCCGGAAGCTGCAGCTTCAGCAGTTCCGGATGCAGCCAGGGCGACAGCGAACCGGCCTCGTGGCCGACCTTCTCAGCCGCCGCAGGAAAGGCTTCAACACCGCCAACAGCGCGTCGGGATCGGTCAAGGCCGTCGCCTGCAGATGCACCGCGCCGCGATCGTCGACGACGCACACCGCCGTCTCGTCCATCGCAACATCCAGTCCACAAAAGAATTCCATCGTCCCTCTCCTGCGTTGTTTGACAGGAGGTTTCTTAGCAGCCGACACGCCTGCAAGCAGCGTTTTTCCAGACGCCGGCGCCGCTTGCCGATTACGGGCGGCAGTCGTAATTGGTTGTGCGGTTGTGCTTGGCGAGACTCGGTTGCTATCGTCGTTACTCTTCCAGGTTGCGATAATACACGAATCTATTCTCTACGATTCCGCTTTTTGGCGCCGAGTTCTGATGGCGCCGTGCAGTCTTTCGCGCTCTGCGACGGGGTGTTTTGGCTGCGCTCTGGCAGCGCTCGAACCGTCGTGGGGCACTTTTCCATCGGACTGACGGAGCATCGTCACAGGCAATCGAGCGGCGGTCCGGCCGCCTGTCGATCGGCGCGGCCGCAGGCAGGATAACGTGCGTTCCGTCGTTCCTGGTCTGCATCGGTCCTCATCCGCCCAAGGCGGATCTCCTTGTTGCAGAGGGCGTCCGTCAGCGTGCGGGCGCCATGCGTTCAGCTGCCGTCGCACCGCTCATTGATGCGCCCCCCAGAAGCTTGCGGCCTTGATATGCGCTCTGAGCAGCGTCGGCTTGGCTCGCGGTCGCATCGCCGACGTAGAACGTTCCGTCGCTCCACATGGCGTGCATGATCACCGCCAGCTTGCGCGCCACCGCCACGCAGGCCTTGCGGTGGCATGAACGTTTGGCGATCTCCCGGCCCCAGCTCTTGACCTTGTCCTTGCCCTTGAAGCGCGTCATCAGTCCCGACGCCGCCTCGTAGCGCGCGCGCCGCACGTCCGCGTTCGCCGGCCTTCGAGATGCGGCCCTGGACGCGAAGTGCCCGACTGCCAGCGCCGCGACGTCAGCCCGAAGTAGGCCGCGACGTCGCGCGAGCGGCGGAAGCGCGACGGATCGTCGATCGCGGGCATGAACGAGAGCGACGTCACCGGCCGACACCGGGGATCACCATGAACCCAGGCACGGCTCGCTGCGTCCGACAAGCTTCACGACGAGGTCGTGCAGCCGGCAGTACTGCCTCCACAGCGCAGCGCGCGCCGACAGCATGGCGTCCATCAGCTCGGCCGACAGCGGATCGTCTGCCACAGCCTGGCGCACCGCCTGCTCGAAAGCCCCGCGTCCGACCTTGTCAAGCGGATGCCGAACGACTTCAGCGAGTGGCGGATGGCGTTCTCCAGGTCGAGGAACTTGGCCTTCAGATTGCGCCGATGCGTCAGCAGAAGCCGTGGTCGGTAGCAGCTCTCCGACTTGATGTAGGCTTGGCGGAACCAGGCGCATGATGTGGGCGATGCCAAGCGCATCGGCCTTGTCGGTCTTGTTGCGCTGCGCCGACATCGCGGCGCGCACGTGCTGCGTCTCCAAGCAGATCGCAGGCAGGCCGAGTTTCTTGAGCTTCGGGTGCAGCCATGGCGACAGCGATCCCGCCTCGTGACCGACGCGGCGAAGTCGCCCCAGGAAGGGAGGATGTCGGAGATCGCCTCGGGATCGGTCACCACCAGCGCCTCCAGATGCACCGCGCCCTGATCGTCGACGACGCACACCGCCGTCCCATTCATCGACACGACGCGACGGCAGCCGCCTGCCGCGCCGCTTTGCAGGCCGGCACCCTAACCTTTGTTGAGTATGCTGCGTCCACCCGCCGACTGCCCAACGGCGCCGATCGTTTGAATCTGCACCCGTTCCGCGCGGTGCAGCGTAGGAGGGCTGCATAAGGCCGCGAAAACGCGGGCTCGGAAATGTCGATAGAACCGAACTTAGGCGCGGGGCAGCGTCCAGCGCGACGCCGCGACTACCAGGAGAACGCCGGAACTATGTTCCGTCACCTCTTCGTCAGGATTTGATCAATATCGGGAGCCGAAAGTGTACCGACCAAATAGTCGCCTGCACGACCGGGATTTCCTTCTGTACCGGGCAGGCCCGCATTTCCCTGTGCACCCGGCCGCCGTTGCTCTCTGACGTTCTATAATAGGGCAGATTCTTGCCGGCCCCCTGTCCGCCATCGCCTCCTGGGGCAGGATTTCCCGGGTTCCCAGCCTGACCAGGCAGTCCAGGCGATAAATCGACGCGCATTGCTGCTGACGCGGCGGCATAGTTATCTTTGCTGCTAACAAAGGTAAAGGTGCCACCGGAACCTCCGTCTCCACCTGTCCCTCCCGGTCCACCACTTCCACCTGCTCCGCCTGTCCCTGCATAAGGTGCCGATCTCGTTGCTCAATCCCGATGGCGCAGCCAGCCCGCCATCGTGAGAAGGCCGGGAAACTCTACCTTCCGGCGGTCCAAAGAATGGTATCGGAGCAAAACGGCCAAGGCTCTAATCGCCACTGGATGACAGTTCAGTGGCAGGTCACCTCAAAGGCTCCGAACATCGTCCTTCACGCCGATCCCCGAAAGGTGCCGTCGGAACATCGCTTACGGTGCATCAGGCTATCAGGCTCATACAAACTGACAATGCTGTAGCGACTGGGATAACGGTCGCAGGTGTCGCTGCCGCGGCCGATGCCGCAGCGAACAATGGTGGCGGAGGATACTATTCGCCGCAGGTCTACGGTGTCGCGTGGGATCAGCTCTACGGCAAGAACTACAGTGTGATCTGGCGCTGCCGAGACAGGCTACAGGGCGGTTCGTCTACGACTACAACTGCAACGGCGTGCCGATGGTCGACAGCACATGGCCGGGTTGGTCGGCGTAGGATCGACTGTGGACCGATCGCACTACGATCACGGGCCGATCAGTGGCGGAAGCACTGTGAGAAATCTTGCGGCGCGAACGCTTATTCGCTAATTCGCGACGCTTTTGATGCCTGATGCCACGGCAGCGTTGCCAGCGGATTCGGTTATGCGATTAAAGAGAACACACGCGCTTTCCTTTTTGCGGAAGTTGAACCCAACGCAAGAGTTGTCGTTCGCGCACTGCAGAATACAGTCGGGATACCGGAGAGCAGCGCTCCAATATGAATTCCCGAAAATTTCTGTTTTGGTAGCGAACACCAAATTGGAGTACCGCAAATTGCCTTCGACCACCTTCTTGGCGGCCATGATGGACTCATCGCTTTTGACCAGCAGCGAGGCGTCTCCCTTCATAAAGCAAGCCTGGAATTTCGTATTGTAGGTCACCGCCAAACATTTGAAGTCTCTATCGCACACGCTCTGGCACTGTTCGGAACTCACGTTTCTAATCGGCATATCGGGCAAGTCGTTTCCGATCGCGTCCCATCCCGCCATAACCACAAATCCGCTATCTGGATCGACTTCGGGTGCAGGAGTTAGTGCCGGCACCGTACTGCCTTGTTCTCGATTCTGGTCGGGAATGAACTGTGCCGAGATAAATGTGCGACCGTCCAACCACGCACATCTTGTTGCCAGATCAAGAGCCGATGAATCATCGAGACCGACTAGCTGGAGCGTCTGAACGGCAGCACCGGGCCCGACTGGTGGCGAGCTCGGGGCAGATCGAGACGCCAACGAAACGTTCACGTCCACGCCGTTGACATTTCGTCGAGAATAGCACCATGCCCGGTCCCAGGTTTCGTCGTTTTCATCCTTGAAGTAATGGCCCGAGATTAGCTCCCAGGTGCTGCCTTGGAATTCCACATTCTTGGTGGCGAACTTATTGAAGTCGACCGTCACCACGTCAGGCTTGGCAGGCACTTCAGCCCGTGGCGTTTCTTCCGGCGCCGGCTTTGGAGTTGGGATCGGAATAGGCGCAGAATCATAATTGGGGACTGTGCGCGCGCTCGGTTGCTCCACCCTCGGCAACTTTACTGGCTCGGGCAAGTTCTTATCCCAGAGACCAAGCTTAATGCCCAGCCCAATCCCGACCGCCGCCACTGCAATGGCTCCGCCTGTCGCCATCCGACGGAAGGCGGTCGCTCGAGCTGTTTTCTCTTGAGCCGCGGCTTGAGCTTGCAGGGTCGGAATTGCCGACCTCTTGACGGCGAGATCGACGGCTTGTTCAAGCAGCGTGGTGTTATGCCTGACGAGCACTTTTACGGCCCTGCATTGATACCGTCACGAGATCAGCGACCTCAGGCGGCAAATCTTGGTCCAAGGCTTTTCGAAGAACTTCGGGATCGTCGGTGAAGAGCGGAACGTAGAGGATCTCTTTGACGATTTTTTCGACAGGCACCTCTACCCGCTTCTCAACCTCTTTCTCGACCGCAACTTCTACTGGAACCTCAATTGTTCGAACTCGGCGCCAACGCCAGCTCAAAAGCAACCTGCGAAGCAGTTTGGAAAACTTGCTCTCTGAATTATCCTCTTCTCGGGCGGCAATTCGCTGGAGGGCGAGTGCCACCATTGCCGTGATTGGTCCCGCGAGGGCGGCAATGAGCGCGAGGGAGCCAAACCAAATTACAGAGATTTTTCCCGCTTGCGCTTCAGTGACTAACTCCGGTTTGCTCCCGTACCATCGTGAAGCAATGCGCCGGACCTGATCGGTCCGCGCCATGGGGATCCGCTCCTTCTCCAAAACACTGAGTTCTTTGGCAATCTGGTCCTGTCGGACCTGGTTTTGCGCCGAAGTGTTTGCCTTGTTGGCTTCGGCGCTCTGAGCCTCTGTCAGCTGGTTGCCGGCGTCATCCAATCGGCGCTGCCAACCCTCGGCATCACTGTCGCGCGTCTGTTCCAACGTCGAGCGTCTATCGATAAGTTTTTGCCTCTGGTCGGCAGTCATAGGTGGGCTGCTTGCCCGCAAACGATCGAAACCTGCACGCAGGGCGGCGACCTCTTGATCGAGCGGTTCGATTTGAGTGTCGAACTTGGCTATAATTTTAGTGCGTGGATTGGCGAGTTTCGCCACTTCTGATTCTAGCCGGCGTGCCGAGTCGCCATCGCCGGAATCGCGCGCCATTTTGATGCGTTCAACAAAGCTGTCCCGTTGACGCTCGAACTGATCAACGGCTTCCTTTGCTTCGCCGTCTCGCTGCTGAATCAAGGCCAATCGAACCGCACTTTTTTCGTCCACCTGATCACGAACGCGCGAGGCCTCTGGAGTAAGGGCGGTCGTTCCCTCCAACTCAGCATTGACCTCGGCAATTTGCGACTGAAAGGTCGCGCGGGATTTTTCCGCAAGAGACGTAAGCTGCTCAATTTCGGAACGCGCTTGTTCGACCTGATCGGATTTTCGGCCAAGTTCGTCGGCTGAAGCCAGCTTTTTAGCTTCCTGGTCCAGGGCGTCGATTTTGTTTACAAGTTCCTCGTAACGCAGTTGGCGCAGAGCACCCGCTCTTTCCATTCCCATGAAGACAGTTTCAAACGTTATGCCGGCCAATACGAGCAGGAAAATCAAAATTGCCGGCTTCCAGAACCACGATGCGCTAAAGAGCAGCGTGGCTATCGGTATTTTGGTGAGCTCAGCAATTGCCACCATGAGAAAGGGCGCACTAGCGAGCGTCAAATCCATGGCTGTTACGGATTCGCTTGCCGAAAACGCCTGAACGCCAAGAGCTACACCTGTCGTAAGGCCAATCGCTGCAGCTGCAATCTCAAGCGCCCAAGCGCCACGGTAGGTCCACTGGCCATAGCTCGCCAGCTTTTGGCTCATACTTGTTTGCATTGTTTCCGCCCCTAAACCAGCACGGCTGTCCGTCCTGATCTCCCCCAAGCATACACATAAAAGTAACTATCTTTGCAACTTTGACGAGTCTTAGTTAAAGGCAAGTGATTGAGCGAACAAGGCCTCGGCAATCTAGCGCGCCAGCAATTCAGCGGCGTTGACGGCAGCTGCGAGCCTCGCAAACATCACGTCCGCGGCCTGCTTTCCATCGTTCCAGACCACCATTAGAACACCTAATGTACGGCAGCGATCTGCATATGGCCGCCGTCCTACCGGGCCAGTGCAGGAGGCGACGACAGGAACAATGCAAGAACGAAACTAAAGACGAGTGCACCATGCATGTATTCGTCCCCGAACCCAACATTGCTGATCTATCAACTGTAGACGACGTCGCGTGACGACAATGGTGCCTTCACGGACCATCGAACCTCTTCTGGATTCGACAACAAAAAGCAAATAGCGCATGGTCTCATCTGGGGTTGGGGGAATTCATTCATGCGCGTGCGCGAATTTTCGTGCGTCTTGTCCGCAGTGCTTATCTCGGGTTGCGCAGCCGACTACTTGAACCACTACGATACGGGGACGCTCACGGCTGGCGATGCGAACCACTCAAACATGCTTTTGCAGACGGTCGATCCGTTCAATCCGAATAGCCAGAACACGCACATTGAAGGCGACGGACAACGCATTGCGGGCGTCGTGCAGCGCTATCGGGGAACGACCCAGCGCCAGCCACTCCACAGGGCGGCATTGTCATGAATGTTGGCGCCAACGACCAACATCCCTGCGACCTTCGAACCCAGACTGACAGCGCGGGTAGACGTTGCGGCGAGCGTTCCGCTGAAGCCAAAGAAGGCGGCCGAACCGGCCAAGAAAACGACTAGCCATGTTTCGCTTCCCAAGACCATCAGGACGAAAGAAGGTGGCCATGCCTCTGCGGCTGGTCTTCGTGACGGTCGCCGCGTTCGCTGCGTTGATCACACAGTTCTTCATTCAGCACAGCGACCGCCTTCCTGAGACGGACCTGGCAAGCTGGATCGGGCCGACACCGGCGCCTATCGCCGGGGTGGCTTCGGTCATTGACGGCGACACGATCGAGATCCATGGCCAACGCATCCGGTTCACCGGCATAGACGCGCCCGAGAGCCGGCAATATTGCGATGACGCCAAAGGCTTCGAATATCCGTGCGGGCGCCGCTCCGCCGAAGCGCTGGACAGCTTCCTATCGGCCTCCAAGCCCGTCCAGTGTACGTTTGTCTCGTGGGACAGCTATGGTCGCTTCGTTGGCGATTGCAGGCGCGCGGACGGCGGCGGCGTCGCGTCATGGATGGTGGAGCACGGCCAGGCGTTAGACTGGCCCCGCTACAGCCGAGGAGCCTATGCAGAGCAGCAGGCGAAGGCGCAGGCGGCAAAGACCGGCTTGTGGGCCGGAACGTTTCAGGCGCCTTGGGATTGGCGCGCAAATCATGCGGACTATGCACAACCGGCGATCAGCAAACCGCTCGGCATCGTCGGCAGTGGGCAGGTCGCACAAGGCTATTCATGCCAGCCGCGGCGAACTTGCTCGCAAATCAGCTCCTGCGATGAGGCCCAATGGTATCTCAGCAACTGCCCGTGGGGGCGCAAGCTGGACCGCGACGGCGACGGAATGGCGTGCGAGACGCTCTGCTAGTGACTGACAAACGGACGCGGCGTTCGCGGCCCGGATGATTTGGGGTCGGGGAAGTACAATGAGGGCGGGTAGACGAGCCGCAGTTTCGGCTGCGGTAGCCATGGCGCTTGCAAGCGCCTCATGCACGACATCGCAACAGGCGCTCAACAAGAACCCGAGTGGTGTCAGCGCTTCCGCTCTTTGCAGGACGTTCGCGTCAACGAAGGACGCGAAATTTCAGCAGGATCTCTACACCGAACTGGTGCGCCGATCAATGACGGTTGACCACTGCGCTAAAATGATCAGGAAGCAGAACGAGGCAATCGCAGCCGGCGTGGCGATCGCTGCGATAGGCGCGGCTGTTGCGGTGTGCTCGAACAACGACTGCGGCGAGGAGGGTACGTCAGGCCGAACTACTACCAGGGCGCCGATTGGGACGAATTCTACAACCCATATCCCCAGCTCGTTTGGGCATGCCGGGACATCTCCACTGGTCAGTTTGTCGACTACAGCAACTGCTACGGCAAAGCACGGACAGATTGCCGCTGGCCTGCAAAATACGCCTACTAAAACAGACCGGCAGTCACGCATTTGGCAATATGAGGGTGGGATGGATTACTACATCTACGAGAATTGGACCCGCGATCGAGGGCGGATCCACCGAGCCGAATGCGGCTTCTGCAACGGGGGTCAAGGCACGCAGGCCGGAACAGGGGACAGGAACGGCCGCTGGCACGGGCCATTTGATCGGGAGACAGCATTCGCCAAAGCTGCCCAACTCAATCGCGCCGATATGCGCGCATGTTCAATATGTGATCCGTAGACGATCGCGCGGCGAGGAGGACTGGAAATGGCGGGGGATGACCACGAATTCGGCGGACAACACACTGAGATAAAGCTCGCCATTGTTGAGGCGTACCTGAAACGCTATTCTGCCGCTCTGCACAATTGGTGCGATCACGTTTGGTACATCGACGCATTTGCTGGCACAGGTAGACGTACTGTTCGGGTGAAGGCTCGGGCCGGCGACCTCTTGGAAGAGCCCGCGCCCGAGCAAGTCGAGCAGCGACGAGGTTCGGCCCAAAGTGCGATCGACATCACCCCGCCGTTCGACCGCCTGGTTTTCATGGACACGCGCCGTAAACACGTGGCGGCGTTGGAAGGCTTGAAGGCCGCAAACTCTCATCGCGACATTTCAGTTTTGCAGGGTGATGCGAACAGTCTGATACAGAGTGAAATCGAGTGGAACGGCTGGAAGAAAACCAGAGCAGTAATGTTCCTCGATCCCTATGGCATGGAGGTCGAGTGGGAGACGCTGAAGAAGATCGCTGCCACCAAGGCGATCGATGTCTGGTATCTCTTTCCTTTGGCTGGCTTGTATCGACAGGCCGCCAGGGACATGTCGAAGATCGACGCGATCAAAGAAGCGGCCATAACTCGCATGCTGGGGACTGACGAATGGAAAGGCGAACTCTATTCGAAGGTGAAGGCACCGCCGACTGTGGATCTGCTTGGCTATCTTGATGACTCCGAAACGCTCCAACGCGGCGCCGACGTCGGCGGGCTGGAGCAGTATGTGAGGCAGCGGCTGAAGACGATCTTTGCTGAGGTCTTGGACCCTTACCCCCTTCCGGTTCTTGAAAAGCCTCAGCGTTTCTCGCTCTTCTGCGCGATATCGAATCCTTCTGAACGAGCGATCAAGCTCGCCAAGTCTTTCGGGGCTGACATTCTCAAATCGACAGGCTCGGCATCTCGTCATAGGTCCGGCCGTTGAGCGTGCGCCCAGTCGCCTTCTTGTTGCGACCGCCCCATTGCTTAAAGAAAAACGCTGTGCCGGAACGCCGACACATGGCTTCGATCTCATCGACCCAGCGGGGATCCATGTACCGCGAGCCCGGCCCGGATTCACCGCCCACGATCGCCCAATCAATATTGGTTAGATCCGCGCCTGCCACCGATCCGATTAGCGGCTCGAGCGAAACAAACCTGATGGCCGCCGGCACTTTGCGCAACTCGTCCAATCGATCGAGAACGCGGTTGTCCTCGACGCTTGTGCCAAGCCAGACGTTCGACAGCACCGGAAAATCTCCGCGCGTCAGAATTTCCGCCATTCGTTCCGGTCGTTTGGTGAGAATCTGATAGGTATGCCGCGGCGTTCCTGACATCACGGTCCAGACCTGTCGGATAAAATCGGCAGGTACGTCTATATGAAAAAGGTCGGACATCGAGTTGACGAATACCCGGCGGGATTTCTTCCAAGTCGTCGGCGTCGCAAGAGATTTCGGGTTCGTCGTCACCTTGCCCGTCCACTTGGCGCGGCCCCCCGTCTTGCGCGTTAGGCCTTGGTATTTCTCTATGCCCATCGCTTCGAGCCGAGCGGCCAGGCGCATCGCGTAGCAATTAGTGCAGCCAGCGGTCAGGATGGTGCAGCCTGCGACCGGGTTCCACGTCGCGTCAGTCCACTCGATCGAAGTTTCCGCCATAGGACGATCCTCCTAGTTGGCAATCATGGTTAATCTGGGGTTATGAAGTTTCCGTTTCGCTGGACGAAAACGGTCCTCAGCGAGTGCTATGTGGGACCGACGTGTGGGAAGCCGGCAAGCAAACAGCCAAATATCGCATAAGAACTTGGTCTTATTGGCACCGGACAGGATTCGAACCTGTGACCTCTGCCTTCGGAGGAAAGGCGCAGTGGACCGTTGCGGCATTGGGTTGAGAATCGATCATCGGTACCTGGATACTTTCACGACGAGATGAATGCGGCATAGGGCTTCAGCGGAATGATTTCGAAGTCGAGCATCCCCGCCTTTGCTAAAGGCAACGTCGCCAGCTTCTCGTGAACCTCGATCTCGTCCTTCGCCTCGACCATCTGGCAGGCGCCGGGCATGTCGCCGCGATGCCAGATCTGGCGTGTGAAGCCGATGCTGTAGAGATAGCGCGCCTGTGCGCCCTCACTCGGGACCAACAGCTCGAAATCAGCGTCGCTGAACTGTTCCGTGCGACGGCGAGACAAAACAAGAAATTGCACCGGCCTGGTTTCCGAGGGCTTACGCGACTGCTGCGATCGCGTGTCGGGCGCGTGCAGATTGCACCCCCTTGATCAGATCGGCGCCTTTTTCGCCGATCATCATCGTTGGCCCATTCGTGTTGCCGCTGATCAGTACTGGCATGATCGATGAGTCGATCACCCGCAGGCTGTCGATTCCGCGCACCCGCAGCTCGGGATCGACGATCGCGGTCTCGTCGACGCCCATCTTGCAGGTGCCGACCGGGTGATAATCGCAACAGGCATATTGCCTGATATAGGCCATCAGCTCCTCGTCAGTCCTGGCATTCGGTCCAGGCAATCTTTCGACCTTGATGAACTTGGCGATCTCGCTTTGCCCCAGCACATCCCGGATGATCCGTACAGAATTCAGCGCCATGTCGCGATCATAGGGATCGGACAGATAGTTGGGGTCGACCAGCGGCTCGTCGGCGGGGTTCGATGAGCGCAGCTTGACCGACCCGATGCTGCGTGGCCGAAGGAATGTCGAGTTGATGGTGAAGCCATGACCGTCGAGCCGGGTCTGGCCGCCACGCACCACCATGGCGGGCGCGATGTGGATCTGCAGGTCGGGCCGCGACGCACCCTCGCTCTGGAAGAAGCCGCCGCCCTCCACGATAACCGATGCAGCCGGGCCATTGCGATAGAGCAGCCAGCGGAGGCCGTGCAGAAGTGCCTTGGGATAGCGGTCCTGGCCGTCATAGCTGATCGGGTCCCTGAGCGTCAGATGGACGTTGGTGCAGAGATGGTCCTGCAGATTCCGGCCGACACCGCTGAGATCGGCTACCGGCGCGATCCCGAGAGCTTTCAACTCGTCGGCCGGTCCGATACCGGACAGCATCAGCAGGCGCGGCGAGTTGATGGCTCCTGCCGATACGATCACCTCGCTTTCGGCCCGCAGCACCTTCCGCGACTTGCCTTCCGAAAGTTCGACGCCGACGGCGCGGCCGTTCTCGACAACGATCCTTGTGACCCGGGCATGTGTCCTGACCGTCAAGTTGGGGCGCTTGCCGACGGGATGCAGATAGGAGACAGCGGACGACCGGCGGCGGCCATCGCGACAGGTGACCTGGTAGAAGCCGGCGCCATACATGGTGTCGCCGTTGAAGTCGGGATTGTACGGTAGGCCATATTGTTGCACGGCACGGACAAAGGCCCGGGTCAATGTGTGCGGGCCGACCTGATCCGACACTGCGAGCGGGCCCCCCTGCCCGTGATAGCGATTGGCGAGCCGATCATTGTCCTCGGATTTGCGGAAATAGGGCAAGATGTCCTCATACGCCCATCCATCGTTTCCAAGCGCCGCCCAATTGTCATAGTCTTGCTTCTGGCAGCGGATGTAGATCATCGCATTGATCGAACTCGACCCGCCAAGCGTCTTGCCCTGCGGATACCAGATGGCGCGGTTGTCGAGGTTCTTCTGCGGAACCGTGTGGAACCGCCAGTTGACGCCGGGGCCGAACAGCTTGCCGATCCCGCCTGGAATATGGATCATCGGATTCCAGTCGCGGCTGCCGGCCTCGAGCAGGAGCACCTTGACATCGGGGTCCTCGGACAGGCGGTTGGCCAGCACGCAGCCCGCCGAACCCGCGCCAACGATGATATAGTCCCACATGTGCTGCCTCCCTTCGCGCCTGACGGCGCTTTCGTCGCGTCGGCGGCTAGCGCCGACAGCAATGACTGCTATTTGCCCTTGAACGCCGGCGGCCGTTTTTCGGCGAAGGCCCGCAGGCCTTCGACCCGATCCTCCGTGGCGAAGGCTTTGACCGTCAGCCGGTGCTCGATCTGCAGCCCGGTTTGCAGATCGGTCTCGAATGCCGCCAGAACGGCCTTCTTGGCATAGGGCGTGATGGCAACGGATTTGGTGGCGATCGCGGCGGCAATCTCCAGCGCGCGCGGCAACAGCCTGTCGGCGGCAACGACTTCGCTGACCAACCCCTTTCGCTCGGCAAGGGCAGCATCGACCATCTCGCCGGTCAGCACCATCTGCATGGCAAAGGATTTGCCGACGAGGCGCGGCAGGCGCTGCGTGCCGCCATCGCCCGGGAACGAGCCAATCTTGATTTCCGGCGTTGCGAATTGAGCTGTCTGCGAGGCAATGATGATGTCGCACAGCAACGCAAGCTCCAGTCCGCCGCCCAGCGCATAGCCATTCACGGCGGCGATAGTGGGCTTGGAGAAGCACTCTATGGCACGCCAGCATGCCAGGCGCTCCGGATCGGTATAGGAGGCGACGCCGCGTTCCAGCATATCAGAAATGTCGGCGCCAGCCGCGAAGGCGCGACCGGCGCCCGTCAGCACTACGCAGCCGACCTCTGCGTCAGCGTCATAGCCAGCAAGCAGTTGGCTCAATTCGGCTAGCAGCGCTTTGGACAACGCATTCAGCTTTTCCGGCCGGTTTAGGGTCAGCAGCCGGATGCCGGGCGACGGTTCCGCTGCCTGCACGAGGCGGTCCATCATTGATTAGGCGACCTTCCTGTAAAGCGTCTCCGCGCTCAATCCGGCAGCAGCCAGCAGTCCCCGGATCTTCTCGATCTCGGCGGGGCTTGGCTTCATCAATGGGGGCCGGACATGGGCTTCGTCCAGTCGCCCGAGCAGGACCAGCGCCTCTTTCATGCGATTGTGCATATCGAGAAGCGGCGCGTCATAAAAGGCCCGGACCGTCGGATAGATACGGTCATTGATCGCCTTGGCCGTCTTGAGATCGTTTGTCTGCACGGCACGGAACAGCGCAACCTGAAGGCTGGCGATGACGCTGCCGGCGCCTGACAGGAGCCCGTCGCAGCCAAGTGCCAGCGAGCCGAGCAGCCAGGCGCTGTGGGTGGTGAGAATGTTGACCGGACGGTCGAGGGCTTTCAATTCACGGATCTGACGTTCGTGCAAATTGCCGTCGCCGCACTGGTCCTTGATCGCGACGATCGAGGGAAAGCGGCGGCAGAGTTCGAGCAGCGTTGGCAGCGGGTAGGCAAGGTTCGATGCCAGTGGATACTGAAACAGAATGATCGGCAGGTTGGACGCATCGGTGATGCGCTTGAGATGCTCGACGATCATCTCTGGCCGCAGGTGCCCACCGAGCGTCATGAAGTCGGGCGGGAACACAAGCAACGCGTCGGCCCCTTCATTCTGCGCACAGGCGGCGATGCGCGCGGCCTCGAGGCTGGAGTTTGTATAGACGCCGACAATGGTCGGAACCTGGTCCTGCAGCACATCCTTGGTTACCGCGATCGCGCGGTATTGTTCGTCGATGGTGAGCGCATGCACTTCGGCCGCATGGCCATTGATGGTGATGCCAGAAATGCCTTCGACCGAGGAGATGTCAGCGAGGTGCTTGCGGTAGGCGCGCTCATCGACAGCCAGATCGGCGGTGAACGGCATCAGGCACGCGGGAATGACGCCTTGGGCAGCAAACGGTTTCTTGTCACTCATCATCCAATTCCTATTTGAAACTTCGGGACGCCGCGCCAATACCGCGGCGTCCCTTTGTCCACGGAAGAACCTCAGAAGCCCTTGCCGATCATGTCCGCGATATTATCCGGGGTCACCGAAACCGTCGGCAAGGTAATCGTCTCCGGGACCTCTTCGCCCTTGGCCACCTTGTAGGCGGTCTCGATCCCTTCCGGTGCGACGAAAGGATAGACAAAGGTCGCAGCGAGCTTGCCCTGTTTGATCGCCTCGAAGGCAGTCTCCTGGCCGTCGATACCAACCACTGCCACTTCGTTGAGTCGGCCGGCGGCCTCCAGCACCTGGATCGCGCCGAGCGCCATCTCATCATTGTGCGCGTAGACGGCCTGGATCTGGCCCGGCCCAAAGCGCTGAACCATATCCTCCATGAACTTCACCGCCTTGTCGCGGGTGTAGTCGCAGTTTTGCGAGGCAACGACCTTCATGTCGGGGTGCTTTGCGATCGCTTCCGCAAAGCCCTTGTTGCGATCGATGGTAGCGGAAGCACCAGCGGTTCCCTGTAACTCGATGATGTTGCCCTTGCCGTTCAGTTTCTTCGCAAGGAATTCGCCCGCGCCAACGCCGAGCGGCAGGTTCTCGCCGCCGACATGGACGGTGACAGGCGTGTTGACCTTGCGATCGAGGGTCACGACCTTGATCCCGGCGTCCATCGCTTCCTTGACGACGGGCGTCAACGCCTGCTCGGTAAGCGGCGAGATCATCAGCACCTTGATGCCTTGTGCAATCAGGCTTTCGACGTCCGCAACTTGCTTGGTCGCGTCATTGTTGCCGTCGGTCACGATGAGGTCGACATCAGGATAGTGCTCGGCGGCATACTTCTTGTTGCCTTCCACCATGGCTACCCGCCATGGGTGGTTCATGGTGGCCTGGCTGAAGCCGATCTTGATCTTGTCCTGGGCGAAAGCTGCACCCGGCAGCAGGCCACCGATCGCCAAGGTTGCAGCAAGTGCTGTGGTGCGTAGGAAATGTCTGCGACTGGTCATTTTTTCACTCCTCCATTGATTTTCATTCAGGTTCCAATGCGTGACGACCAGTCCGTTTGGTGACTGCCGCCGCGCATGGATGTCAGGACCGCCTTTCGTGACGGTAGACCTCGAACATCACCGCAGCGATGATGATGGCGCCCTTCACGATCTGTTGCGTGAATGGTGATATGCCTAGCAAATTCAATATATTAGCCATGACAGCAATGATCGCGGCGCCGATCACCGTCCCGATGACGCCGCCTTCGCCACCAAACAGGCTGGTGCCGCCGATGACGACGATCGAGATGGCCTCGAGTTCGAGATTGGTGCCGGCGGTGGGCTCACCAACAGTGAGCCGTGAGACAAAAACCAGGGCGGTCAGCCCCGAAAGCACACCGGAGATGGCATAGACCAACATGAGCACGCGCGGCACGTTGATGCCGGCAAGCCGCGCCGCCTCGGTGTTTGAGCCGACCGCGTAGATCTGGCGACCGAATGGCGTGTGTCGCAGGATCACGAAAGCCGCGGCGGCTATGGCAACGAAGATCCAGATCGGCACGGGAATGCCGAACAGAAAACCGCTGCCCAGATAGGAGAAGGCATCCGAAGCATCGCCCAGCGTCTTCGGCTCGCCGTTGGCGATGGTCATGGCAATGCCGCGCCCCATCACCAGCGTGCCGAGGGTCATGATGAAGGGCGGCATCCCGAAGAAAACGACGCCAGCTCCGTTGATGGCGCCGAACACGGCTCCCATCCCCAGCGCCGCGATCATCGCCAACGGGATTGGAACGCCTGATGAGAGCATTAGCGCTGTGGCAACCGAGACGACGCCGACGATGGAACCGACAGAAAGATCGATGCCGCGTGTCAGAATGACGAAGGTCATGCCGACGCTGACGATGCCAAAGAGCGCGACCTGGCGGCCGACATTCAACATGTTGCCGGTCTGGATGAAGCTCGGCGACAGGTACACCGCGAAAGCGCACAACACGATCAGGACCCAGAGCAGGCCAAGGCTCTGCGCCCAGCCTCGCAGGCGTCCCGCCGACCCCGGCCTCGACGCCAATCCTTGTCCAGTTGTCATCTCAACCATTCCTTCCTCCCGTTTCGTCTGCCGTTGCGAGGGTGCATTGCCGCTGCATCAGCCAGGCCACGGCATCGGCCAGTCCCCCATCGTCGCAGGACGGTCCGACGAACTGTGCCAAGAGCTTGACCTCCGGCACCGCGTTAGCGACCGTGACCGCCATGCCGGCCCAGGCCAGCATGTCGAGATCATTTTCGGCGTCGCCGGCGGCGGCGCAGTCTTCCGCTGCAATTCTCAGTTTGGCCGCAACGGTCGCGATGGCGACCTTCTTGGAGACGTCGGCCGGCCCGATTTCGAGCAGGCGCGGATGCGACCCCGATACCGACAGGCGGTTGCCGAGATTCGCGCGCAGCGCTCCAAAAGCAACGCGGCCGGCCGGCTGAGCGGCGACGCACATGATCTTGCCCGGCGCACCCGGCAGGTCTTCCATCGCGTCCGCCAACAGCAAAGGCTCGTTAGTCACGCCGGCTTCGCGGACGATGACCGGGTCTTCGGCAAGCGCGTGAATGGCGGTCCCGGTGAACCACATTGGCCGGACGCCGGCAGCCTGAGCTAGTGCCATGGCGTGCAGCGCATCGGCGCGCCCGATTCGCTGCTCCGACACCGCAATGCCGGTGGAGACATCGCCGATCCAAGCGCCGTTGAAGCAGATGACGAGGCTGGCAACTCCGAGCCGTTCCGCATAGGGCTTCACGCCAAGCGGTGAGCGCGCCGTCGCCAGAACAACAGTGATACCTGCCTCCCGCACCGCGCCCACCGCGTCGGCCACACGCTGTGGCAGCATATGGTTGTGTGTCAGCAAGGTACGGTCGACATCGGTGACGATGAGGCGCGGAATGGTCATGGCCCGTCTCAGACCGGAAAGACCGGGGCGCGCGGCCCGGTCTGAATGAGCAGCGTCTTAAGCTGGGTGAACTCTTCAAAGCCGGCCTGGCCCATCTCGTAGCCGAAACCGGATCCCTTCACCCCGGTGAGCGGAAGCTGCGGGGCGCCGTCGATGATCGTGTTGGCCTGCACCCAGCCGCTTTTCAGGCGCTTGGCGACGGTTAGGACCGTGTCGATATTCTTCGACCAGATGTAGTTCGACAGGCCATAGGCCGTGTCGTTGGCCAACCGCACCGCGTCATCCACCGTATCGAACCGGGTGATGCTAAGCACCGGGCCAAATATCTCTTCGCGGAAGATGGTCATATGCGGCTCGACCCGGTCGAAAATGGTCGCTTCGTGAAAATGACCGACCGCCTCCGTCGCTACGTTCCCGCCGAGTACGAGCTGGGCGCCTTCCTCGATCCCGCTTTTGACGAAGCCGGTCACCTTGGCCAGATGGTCGCGATCGATCAGCGCTCCGACATCCGTGTCGCCGTCGAACGGATCGCCGACCTTCATCTTGCGGGAGCGCGCGATCACTTTGGCGATAAAATCGTCTGCGATGGACGACTGCACGAATAGCCGCGAACCCGAAACGCAGCACTCGCCATTGTTGAAGAACACGCCCATCAGCGCGCCATCCGCCGCGGCTTCCAGATCCGCATCGGCAAAGACGATATTGGCCGACTTGCCGCCCAGTTCGACCGAGGATTTGACTAGGTGACGGGACGTGTTGCCGACGACACGGCTGCCGGTGCGAGTCGAACCGGTGAAGGAAACGAAGTCGATGCCCGGGTGCCCGGTGAGATGGTCGCCAACGGTTGCGCCATAGCCGCTGACGACATTGAAGGCGCCGGCCGGCACGCCGGCCTCGTCCGCAAGCGCGGCGATCTCGAACGCGGAACCTGACGTGAACTCCGACGGCTTCAGCACCACGGTGCAGCCGGCGGCGAGCGCAAACGGGACTTTCTGCGACAGGATCAGCGCCGGGAAATTCCATGGCGTGACCAGCGCCACAACGCCTACCGCTTCACGGCTGATCAGCGCCGTCTTGCCATCACCAATGTTCGTGTAGGTCAGGCCCGCCATCTGCATGGCCAGCGAAGCTGCATAGCGCGTCAGGCCGGTTGCACCGTCAATATCGCCGCGCGCGAAGCGGATCGGCTTACCGACCTCCTCGACTTCGATCCTGACGAGCCGGTCGCGGTTGATGCGGATCAAATCGGCGAGACGGTTCAGGACCTCCGCGCGCTCCATGCCGCTCATACGCGACCACGGCCCTTCCTCGAAGGCGATACGCGCCGCCTCGACGGCAAGATCGACATCCTCGGGCGCGCCATCAGAATAGCGGGCGACCAGTTCACCAGTGGCCGGCGACTGGCGCTCGATCGAACCGGAGCCTGAACCCTCGACAAATCGCCCGCCGATGAATTGTTGATAGCTGCGGGTACTCATGTCGTTCCTCACTGCCAAACCGCATGGGCCATGATTGTTTCCTCGGTCGCGCCCTCGCCCTCAAAAACCGCCGAAATGGCGCCCTCGCGCATGACGATGATGCGATTGCAGAGGCCGAGGATTTCCGGCAATTCGGACGACACCATCACGACGCTTGCGCCGCGCTTCGAAGTCAGTTCGGCGAGCAGGTCGTAGATTTCGCGCTTGGCTGCCACATCGACGCCACGCGTCGGCTCGTCGACCAGCAGGATCTCCGTTCCGGCATGCAGTTGACGGGCGATGCCGCATTTCTGCTGATTGCCACCCGACAGGGTGCGGACCTTGGTGCTGGGGTTCGGCGTTTTGATGCGCATCTGCTGGATGAACCGGGAGACAGCCTCGTGCTCGCGACGGCCATTGATCAGGCCGCCGCGGGTCAGCGGCGCCAGCTCTGAAACGGTGACGTTGAAGGCGACCGACTGCTCGAGGAAAAGACCCTCGGTCTTGCGATCCTCGGGCAGCAGGCCGACGCCGTGCGCAAGTGCCCGACGCGGCCCGTCGATGGCGACCAATTGGCCGTCGATCCTGATCTCACCGCCGTCGATCGGATCGGCGCCGGCGATGGCGCGCAGCACCTCGGTCCGGCCCGCACCGGCAAGGCCGCAGATGCCGACGATCTCACCGCGCCTGACATTGAAGGAGATATCCTTCAGCACGCCGGCCCGCGACAGATTGCGCACATCTAGGCGGATTTGATCGCCTGGTTGCGGGCGTGCTGGAAAGACATCCCTGAGTTCGCGCCCGACCATGTGGCGGATGAGATCGGGCGTGGTCGTCTGGCCAAGTGGCATCGAGGCGACGACCTGGCCGTCCCGCAGCACGGTGACCTCATCGCAGATTTCATAAAGTTCCTTCAGGCGATGGGTGATGTAGATGAACGAAACGCCATGTTCGCTGCTCAGCTGCCGGATCGTCTTGAAAAGATGTTCAAGCTCGGCGTCGCCTAGTACAGCGGACGGCTCATCGAGCACCACGATGCGAGCATCGCGGGCAGTCGCCTTTGCGATCTCGACCATCTGGCGCTGCGCGACACTGATCGTATCGATGCGCGCAGCCGGATCGACACGGAAGCCAAGCCTGTCGAGCACATCCCGAGCCGCGGCTTCCGCTCGGCGCCAGTCGATCATGCCCAGACGCGTCTTCGGCAGGCGGCCGAGAAAGATGTTTTCAGCCACCGTGAGATGCGGAGCCTGGGCGAGCTCCTGATAGATAACCGCGATTCCGAGCTCAAGCATCCGCTCCGGCGTCGGCGCCGCCACCACATTCCCGTCAATGGCCACTTCACCCTCATTGGCCAAGAACGCGCCGGACAGGACACGCATCAGTGTCGACTTGCCGGCGCCGTTTTCACCGATGACGCCGTGCACGCTGCCCTTGCGGACGGCGAAGCTGACATTGTTCAGCGCATAGACGCCGGGAAAGCGCTTGTGGATGCCACGCATCTCGAGAACCGCGTCCTTCATCATGTCCACTCCAAGAAATCGTTTTCTTGAACTCGTCAAAAAAGATCACAAGCGATGCATCTGCATGCCGCCGCCGATGTGGTAGATATCCCCGGTGCTGAATGGCATGCCCCCGACGGCCAGCGTCGCCACCCCGCGGGCGATGTCTTCTGGCTGCCCCCACCGCCTGATCGCCGAAAGCTCCCCCGCCTCGACTTGCGCCGAGTACTTATCGTAGACATCGGCGGTCATATCGGTCTGGATGAGGCCGGGGCGAATCTCGTGCACCCGGATGCCCGCATCCGCCAGACGAATGGCGAACTGCTGGGAAGCCATCGACAGTCCGGCCTTGGATATGCAGTACGGACCCTTTTCCGGCGAGATCAAGCCGGCGTTCGCAGAGGTGATCGTCACCACCGACCGTTCGAGCCGGGCTTGCGGCCGGGAAAGCATTGCGCGAGCCACGGCCTGGGTGAAGAAGAACGTGCCGCGCAGATTGATACCGACCAGCCGGTCGAAGCTCTCCTCGGTAACATCGAGAAGATCGCCGCGCACGGAAACCTGCACGCCGGCGTTGTTGACTAGGCAAGTGGTTCCCCCCAGATCGGCTTCGATGCGCTCGATGAACGCCGCATTGTCCGAGGTTTTGGATATGTCCTTGCGGAAGAAAGCAGCATTTCGCCCGTACTTGCGGACAAGATCGACAGTCTCGCTGGCATTCTCATCGTCGACGATGTCAATGACAGCGATGTTGAAACCCGCCTGAGCGAGTTCACAACAGATGGCCCGCCCGATGCCGCGACGGCCGCCCGTCACAATGGCAAGTCCGCGATTGACTGACGCCGCATGCTCGGGCATCGCAGCCTGGGAGGCCTGGTCCAGCATCACGAAGCCTTCCGTGCCATCATGCTATCGTCCTTTTCACGGGAAGCGACCACGGCCTTCGATGCCAGCAAGCGCTGGACCTCACCATCGGCATAGCCAAGCTCATCCAGAATCTCGCGCGTGTGCTCGCCGATCTCCAGTGCCAGAAACCGTAATGCAGGCACTTCGCCATCGTATCTGTTTGGATGATTGACGAGGTGGATCGTGCGGCCGCGCACGCTCACCTGCCGAAACACTTGGGAGTGGGTGAGCTGAGGGTCGGCCAGCAGGTCGTCATAGTAGCTGATGGGTGCCCACCATATTCCATGGTGGTCGAAGCGCTCGGCGAGCTCGGCGGTACTAAAGCGGGCCGTAGCGAGGGCTAGCCGGCGCGCATACTCATCGCGTTCGACATAGCGGTCGACGCCGACCACCTCGAGCAGCCTGTCGCTGTCGAGCGCCTCGGCCAGCACGGCCGATTCGCACAGCGACACCACCACATGGCCATCACTCGTCGGATACACGCCGTAGGGCGCCGCATGAAACCAGGTGGCCAGGTTCTTCTCGCGATTCAGCACCTCACGGTTCATGCCACCAGCAAAGTAGTTGACCAGAGGCTCGCCCTGCAGATCGATTGCGGAGTTGATCAGGCTTGCTTCGACGCGCGTGCCCTTGCCGTCCCGCAAACGGCGTACCAACGCACCCAGGATGCCCATCGCAAGCAATGCACCGCCATGTTGGTCGACGATCGCCGCGCCGACCGGCGTGGGGCCGTGCTCTGGAGTTCCAGTGACGCTCATCAGCCCGGACCGTGCCTGAGCGAGAAGATCCTGACCGGGCTTCATCGCCATCGGGCCTGTGGTGCCAAAACCGCTCGCCGAAGCGAAAATCAGATTTGGGTTGATGTCGCGGAGCGTTTCCTCGTCAAAGCCAAGCTTGGCGAACACGCCCGGTCGGAAATTCTCCATCACCACATCGGCACCGGCGATCAGGCGGCGGGCGACCTGCTTGCCTTCGGTGCTCTTCAGATCGATGCCGATGGAGCGCTTGTTGCGGTTGGCGCAGAGATAGAAGCCGCTGACCCCTTCCACATAGACGTCGGCACCCGACCAGCGGCGTTCATGGGCGCCGTCGATAGGTTCGACCTTGACGACATCCGCACCCATGTCCGCGAGATACTGGGCACCCGCAGGACCCTGCAGAAAATGGCAGAAGCTGACGACTTTGATGCCGTTGAGCATTTCTCTTCCCTTGGTTCTGCGCTATGGCTTGCGCATTTGTGAAATCGTTTTCACGCCTTTTCACAGAGCTGTCAAGCCCTAGTCTAAAGGCTTTCTCAAAGAAAGATGGTGTAGCGTTGAGAAAAAAAGTGTGTCATCTGGAAAACGGTTTCTCGGAACCGTCGGATTCGAGGACTCAATGGATATCGAGGATGGCGGCGCAAAGCTGATTGACGTAGCCCGGCTTGCGAACTGTTCGCCGGCCACCGTCTCGCGCGTGCTCAATGGCAACCCCACCGTGAACGAGGTGGTACGGGATCGTGTTGCGCGGGCGGCACGGGATCTAGGCTATGTGCCCAATGGTTCCGCGAGGGCGCTGCGGTCGACCCGGACAAGGTTGGTCGGCGCGATCATTCCGACATTGGACCACGCGATCTACGCCACGATGGTCGACGGGCTCCAGGCACGGCTTGCCGAAAAGAACGTTTCGCTGATCATCAACACCTCGACCTACGACATCGATCTTGAATACGAGCAGGCGCGACTCCTAGTCGAGCGCGGGGTCGAATCGGTGGTCCTCGTGGGCTCAACACACCGGCCAGCCACTCTGGCCATGCTTGAGCAGAAGCGTATCGGCTATGTCTATACCTACACGTCGCAAGCGACCGATATCGGTGCCGCCGTGGGTTTCGACAATGAAAAGGCAGGCCGCACCGCGGCACGTTATCTGCTCGACCTCGGACACACCAGACTCGGTATGATCGCCGGCATCACCCAGGACAATGATCGTGCGGCTGGTCGCCGCGACGGCTTCCTGAAAGAACTCGAACGTTCCGGCATCCACCGCGGCACGGTGCCGGTGGTCGAAGGGGCCTACAGACTAGACGACGGCAGGACTTGCATGACGCGCCTGATGGAAGACGCCAGGAGGCCAACGGCCGTTTTTTGCGGCAGCGATATCCTTGCTGCCGGCGCCATCAAGTACTGTCACGCCGAAGGCATCGCTGTACCGCAGGAGGTCTCGGTCGTCGGATTCGACAATCTGGAGATTGCGGAACTTACCTCGCCCGAACTGACCACACTGGAAGTGCCGGCCAGAGACATGGGCCGTATTGCGGCCGATTATATCCTCGCCTCGCCTTCGCAGCGGCTCCACTTGAGGCAACGCGAACTTGCCATAAGGTTGATTGTCAGGGAAAGCACGGCTGTTGTGCGGCGGTAGCAACATTGCGACTGGCGCGAGCGTCTCGAACGTTGATGGGCATCACGGTGTTTGATCCATCTGAATGACGAATTGCAGATGCGGCAATGCCAGCAACTACTTAGATCACGAAGTGGCTTACGTCAACGTTGGCTCCCAAAAGTGGATGGTTGTCCTGCTCGGAGCGAATGATCGCTCACGGTCAAAAGTTCCGGCTCAAAATGAACCCCTATTCGAGACAACGAAGCAGGAACCGCCCACCTGACGGGTGTGGGGAAAGGCGGTAGCGCTCTCCCGCCCCCGTTCCCCGATCGTACTTAGCCGTTCGATTGCGGCGGCCAGCTGATCAGGGCCAGGCTAAGACAACCATCCAAGCAACAAAAAATACGGGGTCGAACTCATCGTCCGGCCCCGTATTTTGTGCATCGCGGGAGGAAGGTGCGACACACTCCGTCGGCCTGTGTGCCGCAAGCCGGCGGGGTTGCAGCTTCAGGCGGCGGTGCTGACGCGGCTTGGCCCAAGAATCGATCTGACCTTGTCGGCGACCGCGCGCCCGAGATCGGCGTTGTTTTCGGCGGTGAAGTGAATGCCGTCGACACCGTCCGTGGTGACGAAATCGCCGGCGTTGAGGAAGTCGATCTTCATGAAATCGGCCATCGCCTTGTACTGCCTGGCCAGATCCCTCGACTTTTCGTGACCGCCGCCGAACATGCCCTCGAACCATGGGTCGGGCATCGGGGTGAGCGGCGGCGGCGCAATGACCAGCGCCTTCGGAGCCGGATAGGGCGTGCCGACACCGCCGGCACTTGTCAGGATCTGCCCGACCAGTTTCGCCATTCCATTGGCGATCTCGTAAGGCGTCCGGCGGAAATAAGACTTGGTGTCGTTGGTGCCGAGCATCACGATGACCAGGTCCAGCGGCAGATGGCTGGCGATGGCCGAGGGCAGGTAGCTGGCCCCGTTCAGGCGCGGGTCATTGGGGTCGTCGAGGCAGGTCGTGCGCGCGCTCAAGCCTTCTTCGACAATGTGATAGCCTTCGCCGAGCGCCGCCGCCATTACGCCCGTCCAGCGCTGGTCATAGGGGTAGCGGTAGGTCGGTGACCCCTCCTTGACCGGAACCCAGCCCCAGGTCAGCGAGTCGCCATAGCACATGATGTTTTTTGGCGGTGACATCCATGTCTCTCCATCTGTTTACAATTGTCTGAACGCGCGGTTTGTCGGTCTCGGCCAGCGCCGGGCGGTCTTGCCTTTCGCTGTCTCAAGTCATGGGGTTCGCACGCGCACTCCGTAGAAGATCGCCGCGCCGAGGATGATGACGCCCTGGGCGATGAGCTTGCCGGGCTCGTCGATGCCGAGCACCGTCATCACCACGAACAGCAGCGCAAAACACAGCGCACCGAAGAATGGCCCCCAGACGCCGCCGTCGCCGCGGCCGAAGACGACGCCGCCAAGGATCGTTGCCGCGACGGCCAGGATCGGCAGATCGAGGCCCACGCGGACGCTCCCAACGGCAATCGAACCGGTCTGCACCAGGGCCGCGATCGCCGCGATCAGGCCGGCGAGCGCATGCGCCAAGATGACGGTGCGCTGAACCGGCACGCCGGAAAAATGGGCGGCTTCGGCATTCTCCCCGACCGAGGCCACATAGCGGCCAAACACCGTCTGCGACAGCAGCAGCGACACTGCGGCGGTCAGCAGGATCCAGAACAGAACCGGCGTCGGAACCGACAGGAATTTCGTGTTGTAGAGGTCGTTGAACAGCTTCGGCACGTCGCCGGGTGGATTGCCGCTCGACAGGAACTGCACCAGCCCGACCAGGATGATGCTGACCGCCAGCGTGACGATCACCGCTGACACCCGCCGGTTGCCGATCATGAAGCCGTTGAACAGGCCGATGACGAGGCCGGTGGCGAGCGCCAACACGACGAAGAAGGGCATCGACGCGCCGGGGAAGCTGCCCGACGAGATGAAATAGTTGATCAAGAGGATGATGCCGCCGCCGGAGAGGTCGATCGACTTCACCCGCATGACGACGAGTTGCCCCAGCACCAGGATGCCAAGCGGAACGATCTGCCGGATGAAGATGCCCATGATGTTGAGGTTGAGCATGTTCGGCCGCGCGATCCACAGTGTGGCCAAAAGCACGATGAAAACAAAATAGGACGGCGGGATGCGCAGCAGGCCCCGGGCGATCGGACTTGCAAGAACGGCAGCCATCGCTCAGAGCCCCATTTTCTTGCGGGATTGCAGCCCGACCACCGCCAGCAGGATGCCGCCCTTGATCGCGGTCTGGACAAAGGGCGAGACGTTGGCAAGGTTCATGCCGTTGGCCAGCAGCGCCATCACCAGCGCGCCGATCACCGTGCCGTGCAGGCTGCCGATGCCGCCGGAAAGCTGGGTGCCTCCGAGGGCTACGGCGGTGACGGTGTCGAGCTCGAAAAGCAGCCCGACATTCGGATCGCCCGACACGATGCGCCCGGCCAGGAAGACACCGGCAACGGCCGCGAAACAGGAGCAGACCACATAGGCGAGGATGATGTTGCGACGGTCGGAGACGCCGAAGTTGCGGGCCGCACTCTCGGCACCGGACGCGATGCCGCCGCCGATCGCAAACAGGTGCAGCCCGTACCGCGATCCGTAGAGCAGTTTCCAGCCCACCAGGATCACGACGATCCCCCAGAAAACCGGATAGGGAATGCCGAGGAAACTGCCGGAAACGGCAGCGATGACGATCTCCGGCACGCTGCCGCCGGAGACAGGACGCAAGATGCGCGTTATGCCGAGCACGATATACTGCGTCGACAGCGTCGCGATGATCGGATGGACGTTGAAGCTGGTGATCGCCAGGCCGTTGATCAACCCGATGAACGCGGCCAGCAGAAAGACCGCCGGGATCAGCACGATCGCCGGCTGGTCCAGCGCCAGCACCGCCGTCGTGAAGCTGATGACCGAGCCGACCGACAGGTCGAGCCCGCCGATCAGCACGACGATGAGCTGTCCGAGCGCCGCGATGATCAGCGGCATCGCCTGGGCAACCAGGTTGAAAAGGTTTTCGGCCGTGGCGAACTGTGTCGTCTCGACGGTCAGCCACAGCGAAATGAGCAAGGCGACCAGCAGCGGCAGGCCCCACAGGCCCTGTCGTGTGTTCCGGCCACTCAGGATGTTGAACAGCGAATGATACATGGAAGCCCCTAATGCTGGCGCGTGGAGCCGCCCATCAGGGCCGCGTCGAGGATCTTGTGTTCCGTCGCCTGCGCCGCCGGCATTTCGGCAACGATGGTGTCGTGGTGGACGACGTAGATGCGGTCGCAGAGCCCAATCAACTCGATCGTCTCGCGCGACAACACCAGCACCGCGCCGCCCTTGCGGGTGAAGTCGCGCAGCAGGTGGTAGATCTCCGACTTGGCGCCGATGTCGACGCCGCGGGTCGGCTCCTCCACCAGCAGAAGATCGAGATCCGCGGCGAGGTAGCGGCCGAGCAGAACCTTTTGCTGGTTGCCGCCCGATAGGGAGGCGAGCGGAGCGGATGGACCTACCGCCTTGATGTTCATGACCTCCATCAAGCGGGCGATAACGCTTCGATAGGATCGCGCCGACGCAAGTTCGGATCGCCTCGAATGCAATCCGATGGCAATGTTGTGGGCGATCGGCAGGGCGAGAAAGAGCCCCTCTTCCTTGCGGTCCTCGGGAACGAAGCCGACCTTCAGTTGCTGCAAATGGCGAACGCCTGATGATGTCGAGAGCGGCATCTTGAGCGCTTTGCCGTTGATGGAAATCGTCCCGGCAAAGGGATGGTAGCGGCCGATTAGCGATCTCAGGAAGCGCTGCTGGCCCTGCCCCTCCAGCCCTGCCAAAGCGACGATCTCACCCTTGTGCAAAGTCAGCGACAGCGGCTGCGATGTCTCGGTGATCCTGAGGTTTTCGGCGCGCAGGATCTCGTCGCCCTTGTCGCCCGTGCGATCGGGAAAAAGGTCCTGGAGTTCGCGTCCGACCATCATGGCGATGAGTTCGTCGGTGGTGATCTCGGATACCACCCTGGTGCCGACCAGCGCGCCGTCCTTCAGCACCGTGACCGTGTCGCACAGCTCGAAGATCTCCTCCATGCGATGCGAGATGTAGACAACAGCCTTTCCCTTATCGCGCAGCCGGCGGATGTTGCGGTTGAGCACATCGACGTCGGCCGCGTTCAGCGCCGCCGTCGGCTCGTCCAGGATGAGCACGCTGGCGTCCGCCTGGATGCAATGCGCGATCTCGACGAATTGCCGCTCGGCGATCGTCAGGTTGGAGACGAGTTGTGATGGGTCGAGGGTGAGGCCGAGTTCGCCAAGCGCCTTGGCGGTCTGGCTGCTCATCTCGGGATAGTCGATCGAGCCGAACCGGGTCGTCGGCTCCCGGCCGAGAAACATGTTCTCTGCGATCGACAGATTGGGCAGCAGCGAGTGCTCCTGGAAAACGGTCGAAATGCCGGCATCCAGCGCGTCGCGCGGCGACTTCAGATCGAGCTTTTCCCCGTTCATGAAGATTTCGCCGGAATCGGGCTGATGCACGCCCGCCAGGATCTTCATGAGCGTCGATTTCCCGGCGCCGTTCTCCCCCATCAGGGCGTGGACGCTGCCCGCCTTCAGATCGAGGGAAACGGAGTGGAGCGCCTTGCTCCCTCCGAACGCCTTCGAAATGTGGGACATCTCGATAAGATTGGTCACGAAACCCTCGAACGAACCGGATTCGACAGATGGAACGGCCTGCGGGGAATGCTTGTCCACTCCCCGCCAGCCACGGCGCCGTCACTTCTTGCCGTAATATTCCTTGAGCTTGTCCTCCGGCAGTTCGCTCGGCCACCAGACATTGGCCGTCAAATCGTCGCGATAGTATTTGGCAGCCTTGTCCTTGTCCCAGCCGTCGGGGTTGTAGACATAGCGCTTGTAGAGCTGCTGACCCTCAAGCAGCGCAGCAGCGGCGCGCACGCCGGCGGCGCCCTGGGCGGGGCTGTATTCGGGAGAGATCGACTTGAATCCGTCCGTGATCCACTGGCCGAAATAGCCATTGTTGCCCTCGCCCGAAATCGGTGGAATGGGCGTGCCGAACTGCTTGAAGACGTCGACGCAGGCGCGTGTCATGTCGGCGCCGGACGACCAGATGCCGTCGACCTGCGGATTGTTCAGATAGAGTGTCTCGCACAGCTTCTTGGCCTTGTCGTACTGCCAGTCGCCATGCTCCTCGGCGGTGATCTGCACATGCGTGCCCTTGAGCGATTCCAAGAGGCCGTTGTAGCGGTTAGTGTCTTCCGGATGGCCGGCCAGGCCACGCAGGACCCAGATCTTGCCGTTGTCGCCGACGGTCTTCACCAGCCAGTCGCCCATCACCTTGCCGAAATGTTCGGCGCCGCCCTGGATTTCCGTGGTGTAGGCATCGGAATCGATGCGGCCGGTATGAAGAATGACGGGGATGCCGGCGGCGACCGCCTTGGCGATGCTGGCGTTGGCCGATGTGCTGGTCACCGGCTGAACGATGATCGCGTCGACATGTTGCGCGATCAGATCCTCGATATCGGCCACCTGCTTCTTCTGGTCGAAGCCGGCATCGAGCAGGATGAACTTCGAGATGCGCTTGTCCTTTGCTGCGGCATTTTCCGCCTCGTGCGCCACCTGCACGGTCCAGGTGTTTGCGTTGACGCCGAAGTCGCTCATTCCGATGACCCAGGGCGGGTCCTTCTTGAACGCACCGGCCGCGGTCATGCGCGTGTCGTCGGGGCGCGGCGCGACGCCGTCCATCAGCTTGACATCTTCCGCATGCGCCAGGGATGTTACGGCAAGCGCTGATACAACGAGCACTCCCAGACTGACGGTTTTCAGCAATCCTAACATTGAATTCTCCTCCTTGTGGTTGCCCCGGCCGTACGAATGCGTACGGCCGCGAGACGCTCTCCCAATGCACGCTCGTCGTCGCAAACCGACCGATGCACGCAATTCTCCCGCCCCCGAACACATGCGTGTCGAGGTCCAACCTGGGCTGGACGATGATGACGGTTGAGAACTCCTCCGGGCACTTTAGAAGCACAGCGGATTCGGCCTGTCAATAGTTAGTCATGTTGAATGACTATTCCATTGCTTGCCTTTCACCGCTCCTCTATCCATCATGAATGGCGCTCGCCGGCTTCGGCGCGCTGTCAGTCCCGGCGGGAAAAACATGCGATCAGTATTGTGCTACGGCGACTCCAACACGCACGGCCAGATCCCCGGCAGGGGGCCGCTCGAGCGCTATGGTCCCGATGAGCGTTGGCCGGGGATACTGCGTGCACAGCTGGGGGCCGATTGGTATGTCATCGAGGAAGGATTGAGCGGTCGCACCACCGTCCATGACGATCCGATCGAGGGAGCACACAAGAACGGCCGAACCTATCTTCGCCCTTGCCTGCAGAGCCATGCGACGCTCGACCTCGTCATCATCATGCTCGGCACTAACGACCTGAAGATCCGCTTCAACAAGCCGCCGTCGGAAGTGGCGATGGGGATCGGCTGCCTCGTTTACGACATCAAGGAGCTGGCGCCAGGTCCGGGCGGCACCACGCCCGAAATCATGATCGTGGCGCCGCCGCCGATGCAGGACGACGTCAAGGAATGGAAGTCCATCTTCGCCGGCGCGCCGGAGAAATCGCGCCTGCTGGCGCTCGAGTTCGAGGTTCTGGCGGACTCGCTCGAACTGCACTTTTTCGATGCCGGCTCGGTGGTATCCTGCAGCGAAGCGGACGGGTTTCACATCGATGCCGAAGCCCACAGATTGCTGGGCACGGAGCTGGCCCGCGCGGTCGACGCCATCGGCTGGAGCCGCTCGACATGAGCAACCAAACCGCTGCCAGGCAACGCGCTCTTACCGACGGGGCGACCCTTGCCTGACATGAGATTCGCACCACCCAATCCCTTGCGCATCGCGGATCGTGCGAGCGGGCTGAATGCGTTGAGCGTCCGCAGCTACAATGAGCGGCTGGTGCTATCGTTGCTGCTTCAGAACGAAGGCATTTCGCGGATGGAAATCGGCGAGAAGACCGGCCTGTCGGCGCAGACGGCCTCGGTCATCGTCCGCTCGCTCGAGCAGGAAGGCCTGGTCTCGCAGGGCGAGGCGCAGCGCGGCCGCGTCGGGCCGCCCACCATCCCGCTTTCGCTCAATCCGGAGGGCGCCTATGCGGTCGGCGTCGGCTTCAGCCGGCGCAGGATCGACATCGCGCTCATCGACTTCATCGGCACCGTGCGCTTCCACAAGCAGCTGCCGGCGGATGAAGCCAATCCCTTTCCGCAAAGCAGCGATTTGCTGGGAGCGATCGGGCAGGCCATGACGAGCCTGCCGATCGAGGCGCGCGGCCGGGTCGCCGGCATCGGGCTGGCTGTTCCCGACGAAGTCGACGCCATGGCTGCAATCCGCAACGGATCGAGCACCTCCTTGAAGGCTCTGCAAGGCGAGATCGAAGAGCAGAGCAAGCTGCCGGTTTTCGTGCAGAACGACATCACCGCGGCAGCCGGCGGCGAGAGCATGTTCGGCGTCGCAAAGCCGCTGAACGACTATTTGTTCTTCTATCTCGGCGCGAGACTACAAAGCAGGCTTATCCTCAATCACCAGATCTACAAGGGAAACTCCAGCGCAAGCTTCGATCATGGCCTTGTGCGCCTGGAGAGCGAACTGACCAGGCGCGGGCGCCCGTCCCAAATCATCTGGAGCAGCAACCCGGAGTGGCCTGATCTCGGAGAGGCCTACAGCGAATGGCTGGGGGAATGCTCCAATCGCCTGAAAGCGTCGATTTCGGCGCTGACCCAGTTTGTTGAGTTCAGGACGGTCGTCCTGTCCAGCTATGCGCCGCGGAAAATCGCCAAGGCGTTGTGCGCCGACATCAACCGCGAATTCGTCACCATCGAAGCGTTGCCGGCGCGGGTCACCATCAGCCCGAAGGCCGTGGGAGCGGCGAGCCTGCCGTTCAGCTCGCGCTTCATGATCCAGTGATTGTGCCGAACCCGCTCTGTCGCTAGCCGACCCAGGCGTCGCCTCGCTTCTGCTAAAGCAGCCTCACATTACCACTTAGGTTGTCCTCAAGGGCGGTTCGGAATTCCCGCTCGAATACCTGCTGCAGCATCGTCGACACCTGCGTGCGGTTGCGTGTCATGTAGATGTGACAGGGAAGTCGAGCAGCGAAAGGTGGATGGCAAGTTGGCCTTCCCACCGGGCTGCAGAAAACGGATCGACGATCGAAACTCCCAGGCCTTGTGCGACGAGCGCGCAAGCTGTGTCGGCGAAAGGGGTTTCAAAACGGCAGTCGATGGAAATGCCCGCATCGACGAGCGCGCGGTCAATATCCTGCCTGGTACGATCGTCTCGTCCCAAGGCGATGAATGCCTGCTCTGCGAGGTGGGGTGGGTCGATGACAGCTTCGTTGGCAAAGGCATGGTCGAGCGGCGCCACACAGACGCATTCGGCTTCGAAGATCAGATCGCAGCTGATCGCGGTGTCGACCACCGGCGCCTGGATGAGGCCAACGTCAATCTGCCGTCCAGCGGTCAATTCGGCAATCCTCGGTGAGGCGTTGGGCAAAATGCCCATCCGAGCCTTCGGATGGCGGCCGGCAAAATCCCTGAGAAAACGCGGCAGGACGATACTTGCAAGAGCTGGATAGACGCCGATGGCGAGGCCGCCGGCCTCGAGCTGCGTAATGTCGTCCGCCAAGCGGCGAATCCGAGGCATACCCTTGACGATCTGGCCAACCTCCTCGTTGAGCAGCATCGCTTCTGCGGTTGGGACCAGGCGACCCGCACGCCGTATGAACAGCTGAATCTTCAACGCGTGTTCAAGGTTGGAGATGTGCGCGCTGACCGATGGCTAGGCGATATGCAAATGCTCACTTGCGCCGGTCACGGTTCCCGCCTCCATCACAGCCCGGAACGCCTCAAGCTGCTTGTAGTTCTTCGGCGAAATCTTCCGCCCAAAGCCCAGTGGGAAGCAGCCACGGCGCTCGGTTTTCGCTTCACGCGCACGTTGCGGCTGGTGATCGTCCCGCAAGCGGTGCGGCTGATGCTGCCACCGACCGTCGGCTTCATGGTGCAGATCGTCAAGACGAGAGCTGATCGGGCTGACCGAGCTTGCCGGCGCCGCCACACAGGTCAACACCGTGACTTTCAGCCGGTCGTGGCGTTCGGCACGGTGTCGATCATCTACTTCGCGCTGTGCTGGCCGCTATCGCTCTATGCAGGCTATCTGGATACGCAAAGTCGAGACACCGCTGGTCATGCCGGCTGTTTAGCCAAAGCGGGTCAGCCGTTGAACGCTGGCAAGGTCAGGCCCTTGACGCCGACGTCGAGCGCGAACAGTCCGCCCGGATTCTTCTGGCGGACGAAGTGACTGGCCGGACGCCGGAGCACGGCCGAGGTGACGTAGAGGATGTCGAGGTCCTTGCCACCGAACTCGCAGCAGGTCGGCAGGTCGGTCGGCAGCAGCACGGTCTGCATCAGCTCGCCGTCCGGATCGTAGCGACAGACCTTGCCGGTCACCGGGATCGTCACCCAGTAGCAGCCTTCCGCATCGACGGTGGCGCCATCGGCGACGCCGCCGGTCACCGTCATGTCGATGAAGGTACGCCGGTTCTCGATCTCGCCGGTGGCGGCATCGAAATCATAGGCCCACACCGCGCCGGCATGGCTGTCGGAGAAATACATGGTCTTTGAATCCGGGCTCCAGGCCAGCCCGTTGGAGCAGCCGATGCCGTCGATCATCTTGTGGACCGAAAGGTCTGGATCGAGCCGGTAGAGCGCGCCGATGAATTCGATCGGCTGGCCCGGTACCTCGAACATCGAACCCGACCAGAAACGGCCCTGGCGGTCCGGCTTGCCGTCGTTGAAGCGGGTCTTCGGCATATGTGCTTCCGGGTCGACGATCGCCTCGAACTTGCCGGTTGCCGGGTCGAAGAAATGGAAGCCGTTTGTCATGGTCAGCACCAGGCCGCCCTTCTCGCGCAGGCCAAGGCAGCCGAGATATTCCGGCGTCTCGAAGACCTCGTCCTTGCCGTTCGATGGATCGTAGCGATGGATCAGCTTCTTCCAGATGTCGATCCACCACAGCACGCCGGCCTTCGGGTCCCAGAGCGTGCCTTCGCCGAGCTCGGCCCTAGCATCGACGACACAGATGATTTCGACCATGGTCAGCTCTCCTTTCTGCGCATCTTGCCGCCGAGACCGGCGAAGGTCTCGCTGCCGATCGATACGGTGAGCAGGATCACCGCGCCATAGACGATGAGCAGCGCACCGCTCGACAGGTTCAGCGCCGGCAACAGGCCGGTGAGGATGGTGAGCACCATGGCGCCGGCGACGGTGCCGAGATAGTGGCCGCTGCCGCCGAGGATCGAGGCGCCGCCGATGGCGACCGCCGCGATCGAGGTGAACAGATAGGCGTCGCCCATGCCGAGATAGGCCTGGCCGGAATAGCCGGTGAGCAACATACCGGCGAAGGCGGCGGTGAGGCCGGAAATCACATAGGTCAGGATGGTGGTGCGCGCCGTTGGCACACCGGAGAATTCTGCGACGGTGGCGCTGGTGCCGAGCGCATAGAGATGGCGGCCGAACGCTGCCTTGGAGAGCAGCAGCGTCGCCACCAGCGTCAGCGCAAGCCAGATCAGCGCGATGACCGGGAAGGCGCCGATGCGACCTACCGAAAGGTATTGGATCAAGGCCGGCGCCGAAGGCGTCGGCGAACCGCCGGTCAGCACCAGGATCAAGCCTTGCAGGATGACGTTGGTGGCCAGTGTCATGATGATTGGCGGCACGCCGAACTGGGCGACGCCGACGCCGTTGATCAGCCCGATGAAGGCGCCGCCGGCGAGCAGCAGCGGCATGACCCAGACCAGCGGCAGGTCCTGGCCGCCGCACAGCAACGCCATGACAATTGCCGCCGAATTGAGCACCCATGGCACCGACAGGTCGATGCCGCCGCCGATGATGACGAAGGTCTGGCCGAGCGCGACGATGCCGACGAAGGCGGCCAGCACGACGGTGGAGCGCATGTTGGAGACCGACAGGAAGCCCGGCGAGAACAGCGCCGTGACCAGGAGCAGCACGACCATGCCGGCATAGGCAAGCACGATGAGCCGGTTGCGGGCGAGGAAGGCGCTCATTGGACACGGCCCCTTGCGGCTTTCTCGGCGACGGAACTGGCCAGCACCGAGAGCAGCAGGATGACGCCGGAAGCCACCGGCTGCCAGTAGCTCGACACATGCAGGACGAAGACCAGATTGCCGATCAGGGTGAGCACGAAGGCGCCGATCAGCGTGCCGGCGAGATGGCCGCGGCCGCCGAACAGGCTGACGCCGCCGATGACCGCCGCCGCCACCGAAGGCAGGATGTAGTCCTTACCGATGGTTGGCGACCCGGCACCGGTCTGCGTCGTCAGAAACAGTGCCGCCCCCGCCGCGAACAGGCCGGAGAGGCCATAGGTGATGACGTTGACGCGGGTGATCGATACGCCCGACAGGAAGGCCGACTTTTCGTTGGAGCCTGTCGCCTGGATGGTGATGCCGACGAGGGTAGCGCGGAACCACCACCAGAACAGCAGCAGTGCCAGCAGCATCCAGACCGGGCTGGTCAGGCCAAACAGTTGCGCGTAGCCGAAGCTGACCCACCAGCCTGGCACACTGCCGCCATCGGTCGGCAGGATAATCATGGCGACGCCGTTGAGGATCGACCATGTGGCGAGCGTCACCAGGAAGGGCTGTAGCTTGAGCAGCGAGATCAGCAAACCATTGAGCGCGCCGATCAGGAAGCCGAGCGCGAGGATGGCCAACGCCCAAAGGGCGGTGGTCGAGGGGTCGTCGGTGAAGCGCGTTGCCGCGATCACCGTACCGAGGCTGATCATGCCGCCGATCGACAGATCAATGCCGCCGCGCACCAGCACGATGGTCTGGCCGGTCGCCGCCAGCATCAGCGTCAATGCCGCCGCCGTGTCCAGGTTCAGCTCATCCAGCGAAAAGACGCCGGATTGCAGGCTGCCATAGATGGCGACGATCAAGGCCAGCATCAGGCATGCGACGAGGAACGGCGCGCGATCGAGCAGGCGGCCGCGCCAGTCGATACCCGGCTTGGCGGATTTCATTTCTGCGGGCCTTTGCGCCATTTCCACAGGTTGCTCCGCGATCGCCATCACCATGCCTCAGGCCGCCTCGCTTTCAAGCATCGCGGCGCGCAAAATGCCCGCCTCCGAAATGCGGTCGCCCTCCAACGTCGCGGCAACACCGCCGTTGCGCATCACCAGCACGCGGTCGGCGACATGAACGAGCTCCGGCATGTCGCTCGAATGGAACAGGATTGCATAGCCCTTGGCCGCGAGGTCGCGCATCAGCTGGAAGATCTCGCCCTTGGTGCCGACATCGACGCCGCGCGTCGGATCGTAGAGCAGCAGCACGCGCGCTTGCGTGAGCAGCATCTTGCCGAAGATCACCTTCTGCTGGTTGCCGCCGGACAAAGTGCCGGCAAGCTGTTCCGGCGTGCCGGCCTTGATGCGCAGGAAGTCGACCATTTCCTTGACCAGAGCCGCTTCCTTTTGCCGGCTGAGCAAGCCATTTTCGGTGAAACGCCTGATAACGGACAGGGTCAGGTTCTCGCGCACACTCTTGGTCAGAAGCAGCCCCTGCCCGCGCCGATCCTCCGGCACCAATGCGATACCATCCTTGCCGATCAGGGCCTGGCGCGGATTGGCGATCGAAACCGGCTTGCCCCAGAGCTCGATGGTACCGCTCGCCTTGCTGGCGCCGAACAGCGCCTGGAACAGCTCGCGCTGGCCATGGCCCTGCAGGCCGCCGACGCCGAGCACCTCGCCCTCGCGCAGCGCAAAGTCGACGCCGGAGAGCCGGCTGCCGCTCGAAAAATTCTTGACGCTCAGCGCGATGCGATCGGTCGCGGTGGCAATACGCTCGGGGTAGAGCCGGTCGAGGTGCCGGCCGATCATCTGGGTGACGATCTCGTTGTCGGAGACGGCGTTGGCTTCATGCACGGCAATGGTGCTGCCATTGCGGAAGATGGTCAGCCGGTCGGCGATGGCGCGCACCTCGGCCATGCGGTGCGAGATGAAGATGACCAGCCTGCCCTCGGCGGCGAGCTGCCGAGTAAGCTTGAGCAACCACTCCGCCTCCCGCGCGGGCAGCGCCGAGGTCGCCTCGTCGAGGATCAGGATGCGCGGGTCCTTGGCCAGTCCCTTGGCGATCTCGACGATCTGCCGTTCGGCCAGTGTCAGCCGCCGCAATTCCTGGTCCGGGCGCAATACTGGAAAATTGTATTTTTCGAGCAGCGCCAGCGTCTTGCGGCGCATCTCTGCGCGATTGACGGTGCGCAGCAGCGTACGCGGTTCGTGGCGGAACCAGATGTTCTGCTCGACGCTGAGATCGGGGATCAGCGACAGTTCCTGGAACACAGCGGCAATGCCGCGCACCTGCGCGGCATCCGGATTGGCCGGGCGATAGTCCTGGCCATCGACCAGGATCGAGCCGCCGTCGTGCTGCACGGCGCCCGACAGGATCTGAATGAAGGTGCTTTTGCCCGCGCCGTTCTCACCGAGCAGCGCGTGCACTTCGCCGGCACGGGCGCTGAATGTCGCCTCACTCAGCGCGACGATGCCGCCATAGCGTTTGGACAGGCCGTTGACGGTGACAAGGTCCATGCTTGCGCCTTCGAGAAGCTCTCCCGACATCTTGCGATGCCGGGAGACGGGTCGTGGTCAGAAGATGTTACTTGGTACCGGCCGCTTCCGCAGCGGTGATCTCGACCCAGTCCGGCGTGATCGGCAGCGTCAGGCCGGGCGCCTGGTCCGGGAAGGCATTTTCGCCAATCGCGATCTTGATCATCTTGGTGCCAGGATACAGCTTGGACTCGAAGGGATCGGTGGTGACGAAATCACCCTTGACCGAAACCGAGCGCTCGGCCGGCTTCTTGCCGGTGTCGAGAATGTCGACCGCGAGCTTGATCGCTTCCGAGGAAAGATAGGCCGGGTTGGAACCAAGGATGCACTTGGCGCCTTGCGTCTGCGCGCAAGTGACGGCCGCGACATTGTAGGAGAAGCCGACGACCGGGACGATCGGGCGGCCGGCATCCTTCAGCGCCTGGATAGCGCCGGAGCCATAGCCTTGCGTCATGATGCCGTCGATCTTCGGATTGGCGGCAAGCAGGGCCGCGACACCCGACTGTTCCGGACCGAGTGCATAGTTGCCGTTGTAGTAACCGACGACCTTGATGTCGGGATATTTGGCCAACACCTTCTCATAGCCTTGCTGCAACTGTGCCGAGATCGGCGCGCCGGCGAGGCCACGGTCGAGGATGATGTTGCCCTTGCCGCCAAGCTGCGTAGCCATCCACTCGGCCATCACCGAGGGAATGCGATCCCAGTCGGACGCGACGGCAAATGCGCACGGTTCGGTCACCACCTGGTCGAAGCTGATGACGACGATACCGGCGTCGCAGGCCTTCTTGATGGTCGGATTCAAGGCCGAGTCCGAACCGGCATCGACAAGGATGGCGTCCGGCTTCTGGCGGATGATGTTGTTCAGCGAATTGATCTGCGCCTGGACGGTGTTCTCGACATTCTCGATCTTGAGGTCGACGCGGCCCTTCAGCGGCCCCTTGTTCACCGAAACGGTGGCGACACGCTCCATCTGCTGGCGCCAGTCATTGCCGACGAAATTATTCGAGAGATAGATGGTGTAGGGCTTCTTGTTCTCGGCGTGGCTCGGCGCTGTGTTCACCGAGATTGCGGCCATGGCAAGAGCTGCCAATCCCCCGCAAAATGTCTTCAGTTTCATGATCTCTCCTCCTTCGTGTTTCCTGCATCAGCCGGTGACGGACTTCGCCATCTTGGTGGGTGCTGCGTGTAAATTGATACCGGTACCAATGCGCCTTGTCAATTTAAGCGAAGGCGCATTGGAGAGGCCTGGAGGCGACCATTTCGTCACCGATCGGCAGGCATCGTCATTTCGAGCCGGCGGCCTCGGCCGGGGTGATTTCAACCCAGTCCGGGCTGACGGGAAGAAACAGGCCCGGCGCCATGTCCGGAAAGGCATTCTTGCCGACGTCTATCTTCTGCATGGTCGCGTCGGGATACAATCCCGACGGGACCGGATCGGTGGTGAGGAAGGCGTTGCGCAGCAGGATCTTTTTCTCCGCCGGCTTATTGCCGTCCAGTATCTCCACCGCGAGCTTCAAGGCCTCGGCCGACAGATAGGCAGGGTTGGGTGCAAGGATGCACTGGGCGCCCTGGGTCTGCGCACAGGTCGTCGTCGTCAGGTTGAACGGACTGCCGGTGATGGGAACGATCGGACGACCGGCATCCTGCAGCGCCTTGATCGCTCCGGCGCCGTAGCCCTGGACGAAGATGGCGTCGACTTGCGGGTGCGCCGCCAGCAGGCTGGCGACGCCGGCCTGCTCCGGTCCCAGTGCATAGTCGCCGTTGAAATAGCCGACCACTTCAATGCCGGGATATTTCTTGATGACTTCCTCGAAACCACCCTGCAGCTGGGCCGAGATCGGAGCACTGGCAAGCCCGCGATCAACGAGGATCTTGCCCTTGCCGCCGAGTTTCTTGACCAGCCATTCGGCCTCCACGCGCGGTGCGCGGCCCCAGTCGGACTCCATCGTGTAAGCGCAGGGCGCGCTGACGATCTGGTCGAAGGCGATGACCACGATGCCGGCCTTGCAGGCCTTCTCGATCGTCGGGTTGAGCGCTTCGCCGGAGCCCGCGTCGATCACGATGGCGTCGGGCTTGTTGCGAATGATGTTGTTGAGGGAATTGATCTGCGCCTGGACCGTGGTCTCGACCACCTCGACCTTGAGGTCGACGCGACCGGCGAGCGGCGGCTTCTTGACCGCGATGTCGGCGCTGCGCAGCATCTGCTGGCGCCAGTCGTTGCCGACGAAATTGTTGGACAGATATATGGTGTAGGGCTTCTTGTCCTGTGCGTTGGCCGGCACGGTATCGATCGACAGCAAAGTCGTCGCGATCACCGCAAGGCCGGCGAAGAATGCGCCTGCTTTCATGATTTTCCTCCTCCCGTGTTTGGTGTCAGCCGCGCGAACGCCGCCGCCTTTCATGTGCCTTCCAGGCACACCCCCTTATGGACAGACTTTGTTTTGTGCATGCCGTTATCCCGGAACCGCTGCGCACGTTCGGACATGCACCAGGCGAGTGCTCGACATCGGACGGGGTCGCGCACCCACGTTCGATCGTGGTTTTCGGCGCGGCCTTCATCCTAGCTATGATGCTATTATAATTTTATAAAACTGTCCATGGGCGCGATAGGGAAATCCGCACGACGGTGGCGCCGATCGGGGTTCAGGCCAGATCGTTCGGGGTTCAGGCCAGATCGTTCGGCGCGTCGTAGCTGATGCTGAAGAGATCGGCCGGATGCCGCGCGATGGTGAACTCGATGCTCTGCTGGTCAGCCGACTGGTAGAGCATCTCCACACTCAGCACCGCACTGCCCAGCGCGATGCCGAGGTCGTCCGCGATGACCTCATCGGCGATCTCGGCGCGGACCGTGACATGCGCGACGTCCAGCCGAAGGCCGAGATGCCGTTGCACCGAACGAAAGATCAGCACGTCGGAAAAATCGTCCCGCTTCAGCTTCGCTCCGACAGTTGGCGGGAAATAGCTGGTGATCTGAGCCTTCTTCTGCTCACCCACCGACAGGATGCCGCGCAGGCAGTAGCCCGCCTCGTCCTTGCCCATGCCGAAATGGCGCTGGAGCACGGGCGAAACCTCCTTGCGATAGGATTTCACCGTCAACTGCGCGTCCTTGGTGAAGGCCGCCATGTCGGCAAAATTTTTGAATTTCCAGCTCAGATTGACGGACGGGTTGCGCGCCATGACCACCGCCGGTTTCGCCGACCGCTTCCGGATCAGCCCGTCGGCCTCGAGATCGCGCAAGGCTTGACGCACGGTGATCAGGCTGACGCCGAAATGCTCGGCAATGGTCGCCTCCTTCGGCAGTTCGCCGCCGACGGGGAAGGTGCCGTTGCCGATCGGCTCGCGCAATATGTCGGCTAGCTGGCGATAGAGCGGCCCGTTCGAGCGGCCGAGCGTGCGCCGGGGAAGACTGTCGATGGTGGGAACGGAGTTGTCCATGAGCCTCGTCGCGCCTGTGCCGAAGCTTTTATAATAGCTTCTTTCGCCCGAGGCTATGCATGTCGCCCAAAAGTGGCTCCGGTTTTGGGATAACGATATACATAAAGCCAAACACCAACGCCGATGACCATCAACCGCCTCAGACGAAGAGCCTGAGCGGGTGTTCGATCGCCGATTTGAAGGCGGCGAGCCACGCGGCGGCGGTGATCTCGTCAACGCTTGCCGCGTCTGTGACAAGCAGGCATTCGGCATGGTCACCTGCGGCGCTGACCGAGACAGCCAGACGCATGGCGCGGCCCGGCAACAGCGGCAGCATCAGCGGCCGGATGTCGCTCGCGAGCAGCAGGCGGATCGAAAGCAGCGCCGGCATTTCCGCGTCGTCGCGGTTGTCGGCCAGGGCTGCAAGCCGCGTTGCATACAGCGACGTCAGGGGCATCTCAGGGACGGTTGCAAACACCGCCTGACGGTCTGCCAGTTCAAGCGCCACCGGCGCGTCGGCGGCCTTGGCGACATCCGGGACCTCACCGCATACACGACCCGCCGCGCGCAACAGCACGTCGTCGAGGTCGAACGCTCTCCCCGTGCTCTCCAGCGCGGCCAGCAGGTCTCGGAGCGCGGTCAGCGCGACCGACGCCGCAAAAGCGGCAATGCGGGGAACGGCAACAGAAGGGGCGACGATGTCAGGCAGATTTACGGGCGCGGCGACCGGAACGAAGCCCAGCACGTCGGCTGCCAGGATGCGCCCGCCGGGACCGCTGCCGCGAAGGGCTTCGAGCGGAAGAGCGCGCTCGCGCGCCAGGCGGCGTGCATAGGGTGAAACAGCCAGCCGCGGGGACTGCGCCACCGCCATGTTCATTTGAGATACTCCGCATTGACGCAGTTGGTGAGCCGGCCCTCGGCGATATAGGCGTGCACGACCTCGATCGATTTCAGCCTGAGGTCGCGCATCGACGCCGGGCTGTAGAAGGCCGCGTGCGGGGTGACGGCCAGCCGGTTGGCGATCCACGGCTCGCGGCGGCGCCACGCCGCCAGCAGCGGATGGTCGAGGTCACCGGGCTCGTTCGGCAGCACGTCCAGTCCGGCGCCGGCGACGGTGCCCTCGCGCATTGCCGCTTCCAGCGCGTCGAGATCGACGATCGGGCCGCGCGCCGTGTTGATGAGGACAAGCCCAGGCTTGGCGGCGGCGAAGGCGGCCGCGCCAAGCAGCTTGCGGGTTTCCTCGCTCAACGGGGTGTGGACGCTGACCACATCCGCTCGCCCCATCAGTTCGGCCGGCGAATGAACCCGCTCGTAACCGGTCGACAGATCGACGCCGGACAGAAGATGCGGATCGTAGAACACCACCTTCATGTCGAAGGCTGCGGCGCGGCGGGCGGTGGCCAGCCCAATGCGACCAAGACCGACAACGCCGAAGGTGGCGCCCTTGTGCCGACGCACAAGCGGCGCCTTGGAGAAATGCCAGCCCTCGGCGCCATTGCCGGAAAGCTCTGCGCCATAGGCTGATGTACCGCGCGTCAGCGCCAGCATCAGGCCGATGGCGTGGTCGGCGACTTCGGTGGTTCCGTAGTCCGGCACATTGCAGGCCGGAATCCTGCGTGCGCCCCAGCCTGACGTATCGATGTTGTCGAAGCCGACGCCGGAGCGCACGGCGATTCGTGCTTTGGGAAACGCTGACGGGGCGGCGGCGACATTGTGGGTCGGCGAATAGTTGATGACGGCATCGACCGTCTCGCAGACAGCCGGATCGAGACTGGCGGCCTTGTCGTTGGTCGATCTGGCGAGGATGTGCTCGATGTCAGGATAGTGCTCACGCTCGAGTTCGGCTTCGTCGGCGGCTTGCCAGTTGGCGCACAGGATCTTCATGCTTGCCCTTCGGATTTCATTGGGAACAAATGATTATTTCTTGATGCCACCGATGCGGCCGCCCATCGGCACGACCGCGCCGACCGGCTGGTCGATCGCGGCAAGCGTGCCGCTGATCGGCGCCTCGATCTCGACCACCGCCTTGTCGGTCTCGATCTCGGCGATCAGTTCGCCCTCCTTGATCGCATCGCCGACCGCCTTCAGCCATTTGACGACCGTGCCTTCGCTGACGGTGAGATCGCCGAACGGCATGGTTATCGGCTCGTCGTCGCTGACGGCAGGTGCAGTCGTTGGCGCCGGCGTGGCGGGTTGCGGCTTGGCCGGAACAGGCACGGGATTAGCCGACGCAGCACTTTTCAGGCCGACCGTGTACCAGTGATCCGGTACCGGCGGCTTGCCCGCGATGACGTCGCGCACGCCCTGGACGATGCGCGCCGTGTCGACCAACATGGCGCGCTCCAGCACGGGTGCGAAGGGATGCGAGGTCGGCGCGGTGTGCAACCTCCCGGGCGGGGCGTCGAGTTCGTCGAAGGCGAGTTCGTTGATCGCTTGCGCGATCTCGCCGCCAAGGCCGCACATCGCCCAGGCTTCATCGACGATGAGCAGCCGATGAGTCTTACGCACGCTGGCGACGATTGTCTCGATGTCGAGCGGCATGATGGTGCGCGGATCGATCACTTCGGCTTCGATGCCCTCAGTGGCCAGCGCCTGCGCCGCCTCCAGCGCGCGTTGCACCATCTGGCCGGCGGCTACAATGGTGATGTCGGTGCCGGCCCGCGCGATGCGCGCGACGCCGAAGGGCACATAATGCTCGCCGACCGGCACCTCGCCCTTGGAGGCGAACAGCGCCTTGGGCTCGAGCATGATGACCGGATCGCCGGCCCGCAGCGCGGTCTTCATCAGCCCCTTGGCATCGGCCGGGGTCGAGGGCACGCAAACGATGAGGCCCGGCATGTGGGCGAAGATGGGGTGATAGATGCCGCTGTGATGCGGACCGGAACTGCGCAAAGCGCCGGCGCCGACGCGCACCACCATCGGCGCGCTCATCAGGCCGCTCGTCATGTAGCGCAGCTTCGCTGCCTGCAGGAAAATCTGCCCGGCGGTCTCGAAGGCGAAGTCGGCAAACATCAGGTCCGAGACGGTTCGCGCACCGGTGGCCGAGGCGCCGACGGCGGCGGCGGTAAAGCCCTGTTCGGAAATCGGCGTGTCGACCATCCGCTCGGCGCCGAACTCCTGCCAGAGGTTCCTGGTGTGCGCGAAGCTGCCGCCGCGTTCGCCGGTGCCTTCGCCGAAATAGAGGATCGCCGGATTGGCACGCATTTCCTCGGCAATGCCGTCGCGCACCGCCTCGAGCCAGCCTTGCGTGCGCGTCTCGCCGACGGCGCGCGGCTGCAAGGCGGCCGGCGGGTTGATTGGGTCGGCAAAGACATGCAGGCGCACGGTCGCCGGATCGGGCTCGGGCGAGTTGCGGGCCAAGGCCAGCGCCTCCTCGACCACCTTCTCGATCCGGCTTTCGATCGTCGCCAATGCCTCAGCATCGGCGATGCCATAGTCCTCGATCAGCCGCTTGCGAAACATGTCGATCGGATCGCGCTTGATCCAGGCGTCGAGTTCTTCCTGCGTCCGGTAGGTGCCGATAACCGGATCACCCTCATGATGACCGACGGTGCGATAGGTCTTGGCCTCGATCAGCGTCGGACCCTTGCCGGCGCGGGCGCGCTCGGTGGCTTCCTTCATCGCCAGCCAGACGGCGAAGACGTCGTTGCCGTCCACCGCGACGCCGGGCATGCCGTAGGAGGCGGCCTTGGTGGCGATTTCGGGATTGAGCGTGACGGAGTTGAGCGGCGTCGCCGTGGCGTAGAGGTTGTTCTCGCAGACGAAGACCGCGGGCGCCCGCTGCACGGCGGCGAAGTTGAGTGCCTCGTGGAAGCCGCCATGATTGGCGGCGCCGTCACCGAAGAAGGCGACGCCAATGTCGTCGCGCCCTTGCTGGCGCGCGCTCATGCCGATGCCGACGGCATGACCGATGCCGGCGGCGACGATGCCATTGGTGCCGAACAGGCCTACAGAGCGGTCGTAGAGATGCATGGTGCCGCCGCGGCCGCCGCAAATGCCATCGGCCTTGCCGAACAGCTCGGCCATCACCCGGCCGGGGTTGGCGCCCTTGGCCAGCGCATGGCCGTGGCCACGATGGGTTGAGGTGACCCAGTCGGTCGGGCGCAGATGCGCGCAGACGCCGACACCGGTCGCCTCCTCGCCGATATAGAGATGCAGGAAGCCGGGGGTCTCGCCCTTGCGGCAAGCGATCTGGGCAATGCTTTCGAAGCGGCGCAACAGCACCATGCGTTCGAACAGGTCGAGCAGGATTTTCCGGTCGGGGAGGTTTGGCGCACCCCTGGGATCCTCGCGTGCGCGCGCCGCAGAAATTGCCACCAAAGCCTCCCTGAATCCGTCCGGTGCCGGGCGGCAAAGCGCCGGCGGCGAGCTTGTCGGTCACTCGCTTCGGTCCATCATAGATTATAATAGCATAATGTCTACTGGCTCCGAAAAGAGCCTGATGACGGCTAGCTTTTGGTGACGCGCACCGTCGCGTCAGGCCGCTGGAACAGCTCCGGCCGCAGGCTGGGGCCAAGCCCCGGCCCTTCGAGCGGCGCGACATGGCCATTGCTGACCTGCGGAATGTCGGCGACAATCTCGGTGTACCAGCCGGTGAAATAGGCGCGCACCGCTTCCTGGTAGTTGACGTTCGGCAAAGTCGCCGAGAGCGCGCAACTGGCGGCATAGACGATCGGCCCGGTGCAGTCGTGCAGTGTCACCGGCAGTTCGCTGGCCTCGGCCAAGTTGGCGATCTTGCGCGCTTCCGAGAGCCCGCCGCACCAGGCAAGATCGATCATGATGACCGAAGCGGCGCGCTTGTCGATCAATTGCTTGAACATCTGCCGCGAGGCCAGCCGCTCGCTGGCGGCGATCGGAATGGAGGTGTGGCGGACAAGCTCGGCCATGGCGTCAAGCTCGTTGTAACGGATGGGCTCCTCCAGCCAGGCGACGTCATAGGGCGTCAACGCCTCGGCGATGCGCAGCACTGGCGGCAAGGTCCACAACCCGTGCAGCTCGACCATGATCTCCATGTCGCGGCCGACGGCGTCGCGGATTTTCTGGAAGGGCTCCAGCGCCTTGTCGAGGTCGGCAAGCGAAATGCGGGTGCCGTTCGAGGCCTCGGCGGCGATGTCGAACGGCCATATCTTCATCGCGCCGATGCCTTCCGATTTCAGGCTCTTGGCGAGGTCGCCGGCATTGTAGCGCCAGGCGAGCAAATCCTCATATGGGCCTTCGTTCGAGTCGCCAGCCTTAAGCGACCAGTCTTCGCCACGTTCGAACAGCGCGTTCTTCCTTGTGGCGCGGACATGCTTGTAGCCGGCGCAGGTGTTGTAGATCGGCACGGTCTTGTGGGTACGGCCGCCAAGCAGCCGCCAGACCGGCTCGCCGAGCGCCTGGCCATAGATATCCCACAGCGCGATGTTGACGGCGGAATTGCCGCGCACTTCGGCGCCGGAATCGCGCGCGCCGACATAGACGCTGCCCAGCGTGCGGTCATGCAGCTCGATGTCGCGCGGATCCTTGCCGAGGAGATAGGCGGCGACATTGTCGTGGATATAGGAGGCGACCGGACCCGGCGCCCAGAAAGTCTCGCCGGTGCCGATGAGGCCGGCATCGGTGTGGACGCGCAGCCAGAACAGGAACGGGAACTCCGCCAGCTGCAGCGTTTCGAGCGCAACGACTTTCATCTTTTCCTCCCCATTGCCGACCAACCGCACGGCCGGCGCACAATAGCACATCCCCGTTGACAGCCATTTATGGTACCGGTATCAATCCCGTCAAGATGGCCACCGGGAGGGTGCTCGCTTGCCTGCCGAAATTCACGATACCACGCGACCGAGGGCGCTGGTCACCGGGGCCGCCGGCGGCCTCGGCCGCGAAGTGGCGATCCAGTTGGCCCGGCGCGGCTGTGCTGTCGCAATTGCCGACATCAATGGCGAAGGATTGGCCGAAACCGCCCGACAAATCAGGGATATCGGTGCGGAAACCGAGGCCATAACAGGCGATTTCACCAGGGAAGGTGCGCCGGAAGCGGCGGTGGAAAAAGTGGTCGCACGCTGGGGCGGCATCGACATCCTCGTCAACAATGCCGGCTATGGCGTCATCGAGCCGTTCCTCGATGCCACCTTCAAGGCCTGGAACCGCACGCTGGCGCTCAATGTCACCGCACTTGCCATGGCCTGCAAGGCGGCGGGCCGGGTGATGCGCGAGCAGCGTTCGGGGCGCATCGTCAACATCACCTCGCCGGGCTCGCGCATGGCGCTGCCGGACTACACCGCCTACACCGCCAGCAAGGCCGGCGTCGATTCTATCACCCGCGCCGCTGCGGTGGCGCTGGCGCCCTATGGCGTGCTGGTCAACAGCCTGGCGCCGGGCATGATGGACACCGAGATGCAGCGCTCGACGGAGACCGATCTTGCCCGCGCCAACGGCCGCGACGACCTGCAGGCCTTTCTCGACGAGCGCACGCGCCGCATCCCGCTCGGCCGCCGCGCCGAGATTTCCGAGGTCGCGGAGGCTGTCGTCTGGCTCTGCCTCGATTCGCCCAAGTACATGACGGCCGAGCGGCTCAACATGTCGGGCGGGCTCGACAAGGACTGACCAGATGCTGCGCAACTCCCCTCCCGGTACCGCCGATGTCGGCGCGCTCGAACGCAAGGCAACGCGGCTGCGCCGCCACATGCTGACCATGGCGCACGGCCAGGGCCAAGGCTATATCGGCCAGGGCCTCGGCATCGCCGATGCGCTCGCAGCGCTGTATTTCCATGAGTTGCGCTACGACCCGCACAATCTGGCGTGGCCCGAGCGCGACCGTTTCCTGTTGTCGACCGGTCACTATTCCATCGCGCTGTGGGCGGCGCTGGCCGAGGCCGGCATCATTCCGATCGAGGAGCTGGTCACCTATGGCGCCGACAAAAGCCGGCTGGTGATGTCGACGCTCGACACCACGCCCGGGGTCGAAATGATCGGCGGCTCGCTTGGCCATGGGCTGGGACAAGGTGTCGGCCAGGCGCTCGGACTGCGCGTCGACCGCTCCGACGCGCGCGTCTTCGTCGAGCTGTCCGACGGCGAGATGCAGGAAGGCTCAACCTGGGAAGCGGCAATGTCGGCCAGCCATTTCAAGCTCGACGGGCTGGTGGCGCTGATCGACTGCAACGGGATCCAGGCCGACGGGCCTGTCGTGCTCGACATGGAACCTGTCGCCGACAAATGGCGCGCCTTCGGCTGGGAAACATCAGAGATCGACGGCAACGACATGACGGCGATAGTCGGCGCGCTGACCGGTGCACGTCAGCGCAACGGCAAGCCGAAGGCGATCGTGCTGCGCACACTGCCCGGCAAGGGCGTGCCGCGCATCGAGAGCAGCGAGAAATCGCACTTCTTCCGCATCGACGTGGGGCAATGGGACGGCATCATCGCCGAGTTCGAGAACAGCGTGGGAGCGGGCCAGTGAGCGGCACGGCGATGGAGGCTGGCCGCACGCCGGCCATGGGCCAGGACGAAGACGTTGGCGACGGCCGGCAGAGCGTTGAGGCACCGTTCGGCCGCGCGCTGGCCCGTCTTGGCCAGAGCCATCCAGACATTGTCGGGCTGACCGCCGATCTCGGCAAATACACCGACATATTGCCGTTCCGCGATGCCTTTCCAGACCGCTTCTTCAATGTCGGCATGGCCGAGCAGAATCTGGTCGCCGTCGCCGCCGGACTGGCGCGCACCGGCAAGGTGCCGTTCGCCACCACCTATGGCGTGTTCGCGACGCGGCGCGCCTATGATTTCGTCGCCATCGCGCTCGCCCACTCCAGCCTCGACGTCAAGATCGTCGCCGGACTGCCGGGATTGACCACCGGCTATGGCGGCACGCATCAGGCGATCGAGGACCTGGCGCTGATGCGCATGATCCCCGGCCTGACCATCATCGACCCCTGCGATGCGACCGAGATCGAGGCTGCGACCGGCGCGATCGCCGAGCATCGTGGTCCGGTTTATATGCGGCTGCTGCGTGGCAACGTGCCGGTGGTATTTGAAGCTGGCTATCGCTTCGAAATCGGCAGGGCGCGACAGCTTCGCGAAGGCTCGGATGTCGGCATCATCTCGACCGGCTTCATGACCGAGCGGGCGCTGGACGCGGCGGAAGCCTTGCGCAAACAAGGCATCTCCGTCGGAGTGTTGCACGTGCCGACGATAAAACCGTTCGACGCCGAGGCGGTGGCCGAATTTTCGACCGGCTTCAACCATATCGTCACGGCGGAAAACCATGTTGTTGTCGGCGGCTTGGCGAGCCTTGTGGTCGAGACCTTGTTCGATGCCAGCATTGCGAAGAAGGTAACGCGCATCGGCCTGCCCGACCGCTATATCGAATGCGGCGCGGTGCCGACCTTGCAAGCGAAGTACGGCCTGACGACCGAGGCCGTCATCGCAACGATCGCCGCCCTGAATTAGGACTGCCGCATGAAGATCACAGAGATCGAGACGTTTGCCGTCGGCGCGGGCTGGAAGAACTGGCTGTTCGTCAAAGTGCATACCGACAAAGGCATCCATGGGATTGGCGAAGGCACGCTGAACGGCTTCATCAAGACCACCGAAGCCGGGGTGCACGAGCTGAAGCATCTCGCCATCGGCCAGGACCCGCGCCGCATCAATGCGCTGGCCAAGCGCTTGCTGGACAGCGTTTCGCTCGATGGCGGCCATATCCACCGCACGGTGATCGCGGCGATCGAGGTCGCCTGTTGGGATATCCTGGGCAAGAGCCTCTGCGTGCCGATCCACCAGTTGCTCGGCGGCCAGGTGCGCGACAGCGTGCTCGGCTACGCCAATGGCTGGTACCGCACGGAACGCACGCCGGAAGCCTTCCTCGAGGCCGCCAAAGCGGTTTTGGCCAAGGGTTTTAAGGCATTCAAGCTCGACCCGTTCGGTACCGCGCAAGGGTTTATTTCGCGCGAGGAACTGGACCTCTCCTACGCTATCTGCCGGATGCTGCGCGACAGCTTGCCCACGGACACGCTGATCCTGATCGACGTGCATGCCCGCTTCACCGAGATCGCGGCGCTTCAGGCAGCCCAGAAATTTTCCGATCTCGATATTTACTGGTGGGAGGAGCCGACCTCGCGCGACCGGCCGGAGACCGTGCACGAAGTGGCGCACCGCTCGCCGATCCCGGTTGCGACCGGCGAGATGTACGACACGGTCGGCCAGTTCTACACGCTGGCCGCCGGCGGCGGCGTCAACATCTTCCAGCCTGAGCCGATGTCGCTCGGCGGCATCGGGCCGTCGATGCAGGTGGCCAATCTGGCGCTCGCGCATGGCAGCCATATCGCGCCGCACCAGAGCGGTGGACCGGTGGCTACGGCGGTGTGCCTGCAGCTCGCGGCAGCGGTGCCGAATTTCCTTATCCAGGAGCATTTCGACGCCTTCAACGACCCGTGGACGCGCGACCTCGCGACCTGGCATCCGACCATCAATCCCCACAATGGCCACCTGTCGTTGCCGGACGCGCCGGGGCTCGGCATCGATCTCAACATCGATGCGATCAAGGATCATCCCTACGATCCCGATGCCTATCTCAACGTCCACGCCGAAGGCTGGGAAAAGCGCCTCGGGCGGCGAGACGACACGGCAAAGAAACAGCCGTCCTGATCAAGCGCTCTCGCGGTCGACGATCTCGAAGCCGAGGCTGGTGATGGTCGGCACCTTGGTGTCGCCGCCGAGCCTTGCCAGCAATTGCCGCACGGCGCGCCGGCCCATCTCGTAGCGATTAACCTTCACGGTGGTCAGCGGCGGATAGAGTTGGGCCGCGAGATCCATGTCGCCATAGCCGGCGATGGCGATCCTGCCCGGCACCGCCCAGTGGCGGCGGTGGCATTCCTGCACGGCGCCGACGGCCAGCGTGTCGCTGGAGAAGAAGATGGCGTCGATGTCCTTGTGCCTCGACGTCAACGTCACCAGCGCCTCGGCGCCGCCTTGCGGGGTGATCGGCACCTCGACCTCCATGTCGGCATGGTTCTTGATGCCGAGTTCGGTGAGCGCGGCATGATAGCCGGTGCGGCGCTGCTGCAGGCGATCATTGCCATGGATCGGCGTCGAGACGAAGCCGATGCGCTTGTAGCCCTTGGCCGCCAGATGCATGGTCATGGCGTAGGCGGTCTCGAAGTTGGACACGCCGACCACCATGTCGATCGGCTTGCGGCCCTTGATCTCCGAGATTTCGACCACTGGTGCGCCGCTGCTCTTGAGAAGCGCACGGGCCGTGTCGCTTTGCACGAAGCTTTGCAGGATCATGCCGACCGGGCGCCAGCCAAGCAGGGTGCGGATCGATTTCTCCTCTGCCTCCTGCGTGAACTCGCCCTGCACCAGGAGCATCGAATAGCCGCTCTCGTGGCATTCGTCGGACATGCCCTGCACTTGCTCGGCGATGCCCGAATTGATCAGCGGCGGCACCACCGTGCCGATCATGCGGCCGTTGCCGCGCATGCTGGACGCCAGCCGGTTGGGTACGAAGCCGGCCTGCTCGATGGCCTGCAGCACCTTGGCGCGCGTCTCCGGCGAGACCATATCGGGATTGGACAGCGCCCGCGACACGGTCATCGGCGCGACGCCGACGCGCTTGGCGATCTCGCGGACGCCAAGGCGCCGCGACTTTTTCTCGCCCGGGCCGTCCGGCCTGTCGGTCATCAGCATGCTCCAAGAGAGCGCGACCCGCCAAAGCAATGTTCTCCGGGTCACGCCACAAACGCCATTCATAGCGGTTGCGGCGGACGCTTTCCAGCGATGGACCCAGCTATGCACCATCAGGGAATTTCATCATTGACAAGTTATAATATTATAATCTTAATGGGCGAGAGGAGCGCGGCAAGATCGGCGTGGGCGCGTGGCGCCGGTCGCAAGAGCCGGCAACAGGCGCCGCAAGGGAGGTCAGGATGAACAGCGTGGCTGAGGTGAGCTCGCCGCCGCGGAACGCGCAATTGTTTCGGCGGCGACTGATCGGCTTCATTGCCGTCGGCGAAGTCGGCGTGCTGGCAGCGATGGCCCTGCTGATCGCGTTCTTCTGGCTGCTCGAACCAGCGTTCCTGTCGGAGCGCAATATCCGCGCCATTCTCAACGTCGTCTCCTTTGTCGGCATCATTGCCATCGGCCAGACCATCCTGCTGGTTACCGGCGAGTTCGACCTGTCGGTCGGCTCGGTGGCTGGTCTCTCCGCCGTGGTCGCTGCCAAGCTGATGACCGCGGCCGCCCTGCCGGTGACGGTCGGCATTCTCGGCGGCATCGGCGTCGGAGCTCTGATCGGGCTGCTGAACGGCCTGATTGTCGTCAGGCTCGGCATTCCCGCCTTCATCCAGACGCTCGGCATGCTGTTCATCGGCCAGGGCCTGATCCAGGTGGTGACCGGCGGCTATCCGGTCTACCCGCTACCGGAGGCGATCAACACGATCGGCGGCACCGACTTCGCCTTCGGTCTCGGCTGGAGCTTTGCCTTCTTCGTCATTGCGGCCGTCGTCGCCGACTTCGTCCTGCGGCGCACCGTGCTCGGGCGCAACATGTATGCCACCGGCGGCAACCAGGAAGTGGCGCACCTCGTCGGCATCAACACCAATGCCTACAAGATCGGCGCCTTCATTGTCGTCGGCGCGCTGTCGGCGATCGCCGGCATGTTCGTCATGGCCGATCTCGGCAGCGGCGGCACCTCGATCGGCAGCGGCTGGGAACTGACGGTCATCGCCGGTGTCGTGGTCGGCGGCGTCAGCCTCTTCGGCGGCGCCGGCACAGTGGCCGGCGGCGTTGTCGGCATTCTTTTGCTGAAAATTGTGCAGAGCGGCCTCGTCGTCATCGGCGTCAACTCCAACTGGCAGCAGATCGCGGTCGGCGTGATCATGGTCATGGCCGTCGGCCTCGACATCGTGCGCCGCCGCTACTTCATCGCCGGAGCCTGAGCAAACCGCGGGGAAGTGGACATTGAGCCGGCAAAAAATGCCGGAGAACCAAGGGAGGTACGACATGAGAATAAATCTGAAGAACGGACTGATCCGCAGCGCGCTTGGCGCGGCGGCAGTAGCCACTTCGCTCGGTTTAGCGAGCATTGCCCAGGCGGCGGACATCCACCTGCTCTGGGTGCAGGCGATGAAGGATCATCCCGTGCACCGGCTGATGCAGGCCGGTTTCCTCAACAAGTGCAAAGAGCTCGGCTACACCTGCGAGGTCGTCGGCGACCCGAGCGCCACCAACTGGGACATCCCCGCAACGCTGCCGCTCGCCGAGGCCGCCCTTGCCCGCACCAAATACGATGCCATCGGCGTCTATGGCGTGGATCCGGCGATCTATTCCTACATCACCAAGCTTGCCAAGGAGGGTTTCCCGATCGTCACCTGGCATGTCCTGCCGCCGGAAGGCACCGTCAATGGCCTCAAGGCGGCGACCGGCGAAGACATCGCCGAGGTCGGCGCCAATGCCGCGATCGCGATTGGCGACAAGCTCGGCGGCAGGGGCACGGTTGCGCTGACGCAAGGCGCCTCCAACGATACCGAGAACGCCATGTCGGACGCCTTCCGCAAGACCATCGCGGCGAAATACCCCAGCATCAAGGTGCTCGACACGCAGATGGAGGGCTTTGAGCCGTCGGCGGCCGAGGCAAAAGCGGTAGCCATCCTGCAGGGCAATCCTGATGTGACCGCCGCCTTCGGCACCACCGGCAACAGCATCCAGACCTGGTCGGGCGCTGCCCGCAAGGCCGGACGCGATGTCGTCATCATCGGCATGGACTATATCAGGCAGAATCTCGATCTGGTGAAGTCGGGTGCCGCCTACGGCATCGTCGCGCAGCCGCTCTATGAAGAGAGCGCCAAGGTTGCCGAACTGCTGGGTGATCTCGCCCAGGGCAAGACCGTGCCCTACAGCAATCCGTTGCCGGCCAAGGTGATCACCGCTGCCGACCTCGATCCCTATTACAAAATGCTGGACAGCGCCGGCCAGTAACACCCTGCTGCCGGGTCTGCATCTGGCGGGCCCGGCAACATCCAGAGAGGATCGCCGTGTCGACCACCCAAGAGCCGCTGTTTTCGGCCACCGCCATCGCCAAGAATTTTGGCGGCGTGCAGGCACTGCGCGGCGTCGATTTCGATGTCGTTACCGGCGAGATTCACGCCCTGCTCGGTCAGAACGGCGCCGGCAAGTCGACGCTGGTCAAGATCCTCAACGGCGTGCATCCGGCCGGTTCCTACACCGGCACGATCCAGCTCGACGGCCGGCCCGTCAGTTTTGCCTCGCCGGCCGATGCGCGATCGAACGGTGTCGGCTACGTGCCGCAGGAAATCGAGGTGCTCGAACAGCTTTCGGTCGCCGAGAACGTCTTTGCCGGCCGCACCGGTCTGGGCGACGGCATGCTGGTTCACCAGCGCAAACTCGAGCAGCGTGCCGGGGAAATCTTTGCCGACCTCGGCATCGACATCAATCCCAGGGCCTATGTCGCGTCGCTGACCTCGGCGCAGCGCCATCTGGTGATAATTGCCCGTGCCATCGTACAGAAGCCGCGCGTGCTGATGCTGGACGAGCCGACAGCCTCGCTCTCCGGCACCGAGGTCGACGCGCTGTTCAGCGTGCTGCGCCGCCTGAAGGCGCAAGGCGTGGCTATGATCTACATCACCCATCGCCTGCCCGAGGTGCTGGCCATCTGCGACCGCGCCACTGTCTTGCGCGACGGGCAGGTGGCGGTGCGGATCGCGCGCGAGGACTTTGACGCCGAGACCTTCATCTTCTCGATGTCGGGGCAAAGGCTGCAGCGGCTGTTTCCCGAACATTCAGCACCCGTCGGCGCGCCGACAGCGCTGGACGTTCGTCATCTCACGGTCGCCGGCCACAGCGGCGCGGTGCATGGCGCCAGGGATATCAACCTCTCCGTGGCGGCGGGCGAGATCGTTGGGCTGGCTGGGCTACTGGGCTCCGGCCGCAGCGAGATCCTGCACGGCATCTATGGCCGCGTTCCCGCCGATGGCGAAATCCGAGTCACTGGCCGGACCGTATCGATCAGATCGCCCAGGGATGCTCGCGCGGCTGGCATTGCACTGCTGACCGAAGACCGCAAGCGTGATGGCCTGCTGTTCAACCTGCCGGTCGGCGCGAACATCACCATCGGCAATCTCGCGCCCTTGTCGCGGCACGGCATGGTGCGTGGCCGGCTGGAGCGCAGTTCCATCCTCGCCGCCATGAGCGCGCTCAACGTCAAGGCGTCATCGCCGCAGGCTTCGGTCACCCATCTGTCGGGCGGCAACCAGCAGAAGCTGCTGTTTGCCCGCGTGCTGATGCGGGCGCCGAAAGTGCTGCTGCTCGATGAGCCGACCAAGGGCGTCGATGCGGCAACCCGGCACGAAATCTACCGGCTTGTCGTCGAACTTGCCGAGAAAGGCGTGGGCTTGCTCATCGTGGCTTCCGAGATCGAGGAACTGATCGGCCTTTGCGACCGCTGTCTCGTCGTTGCCGACGGCCGCATCGTCGACGAATTCGGCCGAGGCGAGGGTGGCGAGGATCGTGTCTTGTGGTCGGTAACGGCGGCGCAAGCCGAGCGCCATGCCCTGGCTGCACAGGTTTCGTCATGATGTTCGCCGGCAAACGCGTTTTCGTCACCGGCGCTGCGACCGGCATCGGTCGCGCGACGGCCGAGTACCTCGCCGCCGAGGGCGCCAAGGTCTTTGGCGCCGGGCTGGATGGCGAGGAAGGAAAAGTGCTCGCCAGCCGCTACGCCGAAAGCCAATTGATCTTCCGCGAGAGCGATCTCACCCGTGAGGCCGACGTCCAGGCTGCCGTGTCGGCAGTCAATGCACGGTTCGGCGGGCTCGACGCGGTCGTCAACTGCGCCGGCATCTATCCCACCGGCAAGCGGCTGGAAGAGGTTTCCGACGAGGATTGGGAGAAAACCATAGCCGTCAATCTGACGGCCATTTTCCGCGTCTGCCGCGCCACCTTGCCGCTGCTGCGCGCGGCCGGCGGCGGCTCGGTCGTCAACATCGCCTCCGTTCATGCCGATGCCACGGTTCCCGGCGTGCCCGCCTATGCCGCGACGAAGGCGGCGGTTGTCGGCCTGTCGCGCCAGATGGCGCTCGACTATGCCGTCGACCGTATCCGCGTCAACGCCGTCCTGGTCGGCTCGGTCGCCACCCGGATGACGCTGGACGGGTTGGAAGCGGCCGGCGGTGCCGAAGCACTGGGGCTGTCGTTCGAGCCCAACAGGATCGCGCGCATCGCCAATCCCTCCGAGATTGCCACCGCAATCGGCTTCCTGGTTTCGGATGCCTCGTCCTTCGTCACCGGCAGCGCCATGCAAGTGGATGGCGGCCTGCTGGCGCGGCTGCTCTAGGTCTTGAGCGCGAAGGGCGTGAACGTAACCGTGCCGACAGCACTTTCACCTGTGGCGAGCACAATCACGCCTTCTTCCGGATCATCCCATCGGCCCCGGTTGAAGGCGCCCGAGGCGTTGGTCTGCGGCTCGACGCAGAAATATGGTTTGGTGGGATCGGCATAGAGCATCAGGTGCTTGAAAACCGCATCACCCTTGATGCGCAGTCCCGCGCCGCGCGTCGGAAAGTGGATTGTCGCTTCACCGCCCCAGCCGCCATAGTCATTGTTGCGCCAGCCATCCGGCAAGGGCCGCGCGGCGGTAAAATCGAGTTCGGGTGGCAGCGTGATCGGATCGCCCGAAATACCATCGGGCTCTTCAAGGTAGAAGCGCCTGGCCCTGAACTGCAATGTCACGTCTGGGTCGCGATCGAACCAGGGATGCAGGCCAAAACCGAACGGCAGGGAGATCGCCCCGGTGTTGGTCAGTGTCATGGTCACGCGCAGGCCCTCATCGGAGACCCCGAAAGTCTGCGTCGCGCGGTAGGAATGAAGGTCGGCTCCGGCATTGATGTCCAGCGAGAGCCTTGCGTCGGCGGTTCCGGCCTCGGTGACGGTCCAGGCGTGTTGCCAGCCACTGCCATGGACGTTGAATTTTTCGGGCGGATTGTTGGGCTGCACCAGCCAGCTTTTTCCCCCGAACTCAAAGGCATTTCCGGCGATGCGGTTGGCATAGGGCGTCATCGGGAACATGGCGATGCCAAGCACATTGCCGGCCTCGCGTTCCTCGTCCGAGAGCCGGCGCATGAGGTCGATGCCGCGCCAGCGTAGCGAACTCACGGAGCCACCGATCTGCGGCACCAGGGCGACTTCGAGCGCTCCCGATCCGATGTTCACCCATTCAGAAATTGCGCCCATAGCCTGCCGTCCATCCACCGTCTACGCTCAGCATCTGGCCCGTCGTGTAGGTGTTGAGCGGATCGCAGAAGAACAGCACGGCCGCAACCGCTTCCTCGATGCTGCCTGAGCGGCCGGCCGGTGTGTGGCTGAGCATCGCTTTGTCGCCGGAAACCATGGTTTCATCTTCGACCGCGCCGACGCCGACGGCATTGACCAGCACCTTCGGGCCGAACTCCATGGCCAGCGTGCGCATGCCTGCGAGGATCGAGGCGTTCTCCATGGAAAAGCGCGGATGGCGGCGCATCGGCATGCCGGCGGTCGCCGAGAGCAGGAAGACAATGCGTCCGCTGCCGTGCTCGGTCATGGTCACGGCAGCCTTGCGCGCATCGGCGTAGTGAGACCGCGGATCGCGCGTCGCCGTTCCTGGCCACAACGCGCAGGAGATCAGCAGGATATCGGCGGCCCGTGCATGGGAACCCTCGACCAGATGGCCGCCATTGGCCTGCAACGCGGCAAGTGCGGCCTCGGCCACCGGATTTGTGTCGCCATCGAGTGCGTAAGCAGTGCCCTCGAGATCGATTTCCATGCCCGCACTCACATCATGTATCCTGCTGTCCAGCCGCCATCGACGGCCAGCACCTGGCCGTTGATATAACTGGCGGTGGGGGAAGCGAGGAACAGCACCGCCTCGGCGATCTCCTCCGGCCGGGCCGGCCGGCCAAGCGGCACATGGGCGAGGAACTCCTCGGTGCGTCCGGCGAACTTGCCGTCCTCGCCATAGAACAGTTTGGCGGTCAGCGCTGTCATCACTGAACCCGGCGCGATCGCATTGGTCAGGATGCCCTTTTCGCCCAGTTCAATCGCCATCGAGCGCGTCAGGTGGATGATGCCGGCCTTGGCGGCGACGAACGGGCTCTGCAGGCGCATCGCCGCCAAGCCGACCACCGAGGCGATGTTGACGATGCGGCCGCCTCTGCCGGCGGCAAGCATCGGCACAAGCGCCGCGCGGCTCATGATGTAGAGGCCGTCGAGATCGATGCCGGTGATGCGATCCCATTCCTCGACTGGGAATTCATCGATGGTGACGCGGTGCGCCAGTGTATTGACGCCGGCATTGTTGACGAGAATGTCGAGGCGGCCGTAGCGCGCCATGGTGGCGGCTATCGCGTCGTCCACCGAGGCGGCATCGCGGATGTCGACGGCACAGGCCATCGCGCTGCTCAGGGTTGCCGCTACGCGCTCGGCGCCTTCCATGTCGATATCGGCGACAACGATTGCAGCATCATTGTCGGACAGCCGTTTGGCGATAGCGCTGCCGATCGCTCCCGCTGCACCAGTGACCAGCGCCGTCTTACCTCTCAAATCGCATCGCATGCGTCATTCCCCACCTTCGACCAGATTATGCTATTATAATGCTACAGGCTTCACAACAGAGCAGATTCGAACCGGAAGGAACGTCACAAACGCATCGCATAACATTGCCGGAGGTGCAGGAGGCAGGCTGAGTCGGCTTCGCCAGTAGCGGGCGCCGGTCCGACCCCCGCAGGAATAGACAGCCGCTTGACACGAGCCTTCGGAGGCAAGGCACTCCTTGCGCCAGATTTGTAGGCAGGACGGCCTCGTCAGCCGCTGCAGCGAAGTCGGAACTGGCAGCTCGATGAGTGGGGGGAAAGGCGGTAGCGCTCTCCCGCTACCAAATTCCAAAGATAAATCAGACACATAGAGATGTGCCGGTGCCAGTCGTCTCATTGTAGCGGGTCGCGCGATTTTGCAATTTTGACACCCGGTTTTGCACCATCATCACCAAGCTGTCGGAAGCCAGAATCCGGACAACGCATGTCACTGGCCTGGTGACTGACATGGGCATCGAACTCGGCAAGCTGCTTTATTGGAACATCTCGGGGAGTGACTCGGACGAACTGTTCGTGAAGGCAGATCGAAGAAAGCTGAGGCTGCTTGCGTCGCTTGTGGCATTGTTCTTTCTCGGCGGCGTCATCGGCGCTGTGGGTTTCAAGCATGTCGGCTTCGCGGCGACGTTGTTTCTCGCGGCCATTCTCCTCGTGCTGGCCTCCATGCCAGTCCTGGAGGACGTCTCCGTTCGCATGAGGCGGCTTTGGCAGTAGCGCTACAGAGCTTTGCCGCATGCCAGATTTGGCAGCACATTCGCGAAGGCGCTGTTCCTGGATTTCGGCAGCTATCTGTTTGGCCGATCCTGAAGCACGAACACGATGAGACCGGCCCAACGGCAAGAGCAAGCGAACTCAGCCATACCCACTCATAACGTAGAGTGGGGTCGAAGAGATAGCCGACGCGCCCGCGGCGGCTCCAATCGAGTGGCCGGCCGAGATAAGGCCCATTGCCAGCCCCATCACGCGCAATCCGAGANGCGCCCGCGGCGGCTCCAATCGAGTGGCCGGCCGAGATAAGGCCCATTGCCAGCCCCATCACGCGCAATCCGAGACGGCTGGCGACAAGACTGGCCGTGACGGGAATGGCCGCATGGCTTTGGTGCGCAGGGCGTATTGCCCGGTTTTCTACAGCCTCAAGACAGATGCGTCACGCATCACTAATTGAATGCGCCGCATTTTAATATATGCTGCAAGACGTAGAGATAATATCTCAAAGCTGATCAAAAAGGGGGATGCGACCGTGATAACTGCTCCACAGTTGCGTGCCGCGAGGGCGCTCCTTGGCATCGACCAGCGCAGGCTTGCCGAATTGTCCGGTCTTTCCGTGCCGACAATTCAACGCATGGAAGCCAGCGAGTCGATTATTCGGGGTAACGTCGATTCTCTCATGAAGCTGATCGGGGCACTTGACCTCGCCGGCGTGGAATTGATCGCTGAAGGCGCCTCCAGCCAGATCGGTGGGCGCGGCGTGCGACTGAAAGCGGATTTTGACCCCGCCAAAATCCTTGGCGGGGTCGACACGGATGCCAAACTCCCCGTGAGGAGCGTGGCGTGATTTCGGGGGCCGCGGTCCTCCTGTGGGGCGTTGCTGCGCTCCTGGGGACTGCGGTGCTTGCGATTGCGGAAAGCCGCAGATCGGACTCGGGAACACGCCTGATCTACGGCTTGACGCTAGGTATATCGGCGGCCGTGCTCATGGTTCTCGCGAGCCGCATCGCCGACAATCCCGTCACCCCGTCGACTGTGGTGTTGCCTCTTGGATTGCCATGGATTGGCGCTCATTTCCGTTTGGATGCGCTCTCGACTTTCTTCCTCATCGTCGTCAACTTCGGCGGCTCCATGGCCAGCCTTTATGGCCTCGGCTACGGCAGGCATGAGTCTGCGCCGCATCGGGTGCTGCCGTTCTTCCCGGCTTTCCTAGCCGGAATGAACCTTGTCGTGGTGGCCGACGACGCCTTCACTTTCCTGCTTTCTTGGGAATTCATGTCGCTCGCCTCCTGGGCGCTCGTCATGGCGCACCATCGCGAGCAGGACAATGCGCGGGCGGGCTACATCTATCTCGTGATGGCGAGCTTCGGCACACTCGCGCTGCTGCTTGCGTTCGGCCTGCTCGCCGGATCCGATGGAACCTACACATTCGACGCGATGCGAGCCGCCGATCCCACCCCGTTCGCCGCTGCTTTCGTCCTGGTTCTCATGCTGCTGGGCGCCGGCTCCAAGGCTGGACTCGTCCCGCTGCACGTTTGGCTGCCACTCGCCCATCCGGCCGCGCCAAGCCACGTCTCGGCTCTCATGAGCGGCGTGATGACCAAGGTCGCAGTCTATGGCTTCATACGCGTTATTTTCGATCTGCTCGGTGAGCCGGCATGGTGGTCGGGCGTTGCCGTGCTTTTCCTTGGCGGCCTGACGGCGGTTCTCGGCATCCTCTACGCGCTGATGGAAAAGGACCTGAAGCGACTGCTTGCCTATAGCACCATTGAAAACATCGGCGTCATCTTCGTAAGCCTTGGTCTCGCGCTCGCTTTCAAGGCGAACGCCATGCCATCGGCTGCAGCGCTGGCGCTCACCGCCGCGCTGTTCCACGTCCTCAACCATTCCTTTTTCAAGAGCCTGCTGTTTTTCGGCGCGGGCGCCGTGCTGACGGCAACCGGAGAGCGGGATATGGAGAAGCTGGGCGGTCTCATCCACCGCATGCCCTTTACAAGTTTTGCCTTTCTCGTCGGTTGCGTCGCGATCTCGGCACTTCCACCCTTCAACGGCTTCGTCTCCGAATGGCTGGCCTTTCAGGCCATATTGCAGAGCCCCGATCTGCCACAATGGGGACTGAAGGTCATGGTGCCCGCCGTTGGCGGTCTGCTGGCGCTGTCAGCGGCACTGGCCGCGGCCTGCTTTGTAAAGGCGTTCGGGATTACATTCCTCGGCCGGCCACGCTCGGCCGCGGTGGAACTGGCGCATGAGGTCGACCGCTACTCGCTGGCGGCAATGTTCATTCTCGCTGCCCTTTGTCTCCTGGCCGGCATTCTGCCCGGTCTTGTGATAGACGGCCTCTCATCGGTGACACTGCCACTGATCGGCAGTCGGATGCCTGTGCAGATGGCCCAGCCCTGGCTGTCTATCGTGCCGATTGCAGCGAGCCGCAGTTCCTACAACGGCCTGTTAGTGTTCCTGTTCATCGCCTTTTCCGCATCCGCTGCGGCATATGTGATCCATCGCTTTGCATCACATGCACTCCGTCGGGGTCCCGCCTGGGGTTGTGGCTTCCTGGATGTGGTCCCGAGCTCGCAGTACACGGCCGTCAGCTTCGCGCAGCCTATCCGCCGCGTCTTCGGCACGTTCGTATTCCGTGCAAGGGAAACCGTCGAAATGCCGGCACCTGGCGAGACCGGTCCGGCTCGTCTGAATGTCGAAATGCATGATGTGATCTGGGAGACGCTGTACCTGCCTATCGGCCGGGCCCTCGACTTTGCGACCGACCACCTCAACCATCTGCAGTTCCTGACGATCAGGCGCTACCTGACCCTCGTCTTTCTCTTTCTCATTGTCCTGCTCCTGGTGCTCGCACTATGGCCGTGATTCTCGAATTGGCCGTTCAAGGCGCGCAGATGGCGCTGGTGCTTTTGCTGGCGCCGCTCCTGACCGGATTCGTGCGCAAGGTGAAGGCACGGCTCTTGCGCCGCCAGGGTCCTTCCCTGATCCAACCTTACCGCGATCTCTTGCGGCTGATGCGCAAGGAAGTCGTTCTGGCGGACAACGCATCCTGGCTGTTTCGCGTGACGCCCTATCTGATCTTTGCCACCACCTGGGTCGGCGCGGCGCTCATCCCGACATTCGCGGCCGGCCTCACATTCAGTTGGACCGCCGATCTCATAGCCATTGTCGCACTGCTGGGAAGCGCCCGGTTCTTCCTGGCGCTGGCAGGCATGGACGTCGGCACGAGCTTCGGCGGCATCGGCTCGAGCCGCGAGGTGATGATCGCTTCGCTGGCCGAACCCGCCATGCTGCTCATCGTGTTCAGCCTGGCGCTCGTCGCAGGTGCTACGCAACTCTCAACGGTCGCCGCCTTCATGGGGTCACCGGAGGTTGGCTTGCGGGTGTCGCTCGGGATGTCGCTCATCGCCCTCGTGATGGTGGCGATCGCCGAAAACGCCCGCATACCCGTGGACAACCCATCGACCCATCTGGAACTCACCATGGTTCATGAGGCGATGGTGCTGGAATATTCCGGTCGCCATCTGGCGATGATCGAGTTTGCCGCCTTCCTCAAGCTTCTGCTCTATGTGTCGCTGATTTCCTGCGTCTTCCTACCTTGGGGACTGGCGAGCGCCGGGGCAGGATTGGAATCCCTTGCTCCGGGTGTCGTCGCCTATGTCGGCAAGCTTGCCGTCTGTGGCGTTCTCCTCGCCGTGTTTGAGACTGCCATCGCCAAGATGCGCGTCTTCCGCGTCCCGGATTTCCTCGGGGCAGCGCTGATGCTGGCCCTGCTCGGCACGCTCCTGCTGTTCGTCTCACGGAGCCTCTGATGAACGGCCTCACCTTCGACATCGCTCACCTGCTCGCCGGCGGCCTGGTGCTGGTCAGTTTCATGATGCTGTATCAGGATCGCCTCTTTGCTCTGATCAACGTTTTTGCGCTTCATGCAATCGTGCTGGCCCTGTCCGTAGCTTGGCAGGCATACATTCAGGACGCGCATCATCTCTACGTCACGGCGGCGATCGCCCTCGTCTTCAAGGCGATCGTCATTCCTGTCGGGCTTCATCGCATCATTCAGCGGCTCGGCATCCATCGTGACGTCGAGACCGCCGTCGGCATCGGTACGACGATGCTTGCGGGGATAGGCCTGGTGACCCTGTCCATGGTCCTGATGCTGCGCGTCACTCCCGAGGCTGATCCCCTCGCCCGCGAGGACCTGGCTTTCGCGCTGTCCATCATTTTGCTGGGGCTGCTGGTGATGGTCACCCGCCGCAACGCCGTCAGCCAAGTTGTCGGATTCATGTCGCTCGAGAACGGTCTGGTCCTCGCCGCCACGGGGGCCAAGGGCATGCCTCTGGTCGTCGAGATCAGTGTCGCCTTCTCGATCCTTATCGCCTTCATCGTCATCGGAGTCTTCCTGTTCCGCATCCGCGAGAGGTTCGACTCGGTGGATGTCGGCGCGCTCGACGACTACAGGGGAGAACACCGTTGACCGCGTTTTCCCTCGATGCGGTGGCCGCCATTTTGCTGATACCGGTCTTCGCGGCCGCACTTCTGGCGGCGCTGCCGAAATACCGGATATCGGCGGGCGTCAATGTCGCTGCGAGCTTGCTGACCTTGCTCGCCGCACTGTCGCTTCTTGTCACCGACCGCCCGCAGCCTGGGCAGTATCTGCTCGTCGACGATCTCAACATCGTCTTCATCGTGCTCAACACATTCGTCGGCTTCACCACCAGCGTCTTCAGCGCTTCCTACATTGCCCACGAACTGGAGAGCGGGCGGCTGACAGTCCCGAACTTGCGGTTTTATCACGCAATGTACCAGGTCATGATGTTCGGCATGAACCTGGCGTTCGTGTCGAACAATATTGGCTTGATGTGGGTGGCGGTGGAGCTTGCCACGCTGACCACCGTGCTCATGGTCGGCATCTACCGCACGCACGAAGCGCTGGAGGCCGCCTGGAAATATTTCATTCTGGGCAGCGTCGGCATCGCGCTCGCACTGTTCGGCACCATCCTCGTCTACATGGCTGCACAGCCGGTTGTTGGCGAGGGGACGAATGCGATGGTCTGGACGGTGCTCATCGCTCACGCCGCGCGCTTCGATCCGGCTCTGCTCAATGTCGCCTTCATCTTTCTGCTGCTCGGCTACGGGACAAAGGTCGGCCTTGCGCCCTTACATGCCTGGCTGCCAGACGCGCATGCTGAGGGTCCAACGCCGATTTCCGCAGTGCTGTCGGGCTTGCTGTTAAACGTCGCACTCTATGCCGTGCTGCGCTTCAAGCTATTGCTCGCGGCAAGCCCGGAAGCGATCGCACCTGGGCCATTGATGATCACGATGGGACTGACGTCGCTTGTCTTCGCGGCCTTCATGCTCTACCGCCGCCGCGACATCAAACGCCTGTTCGCGTACTCCTCGATCGAGCACATGGGCATCATCGTGTTCGCCTTCGGCATAGGAGGCCCGCTCGCCAATTTTGCCGGGCTGCTGCACATGGTCATGCACAGCCTGACCAAGTCGGCGATCTTTTTCACGGTCGGCCACATTGCCCAGGTCAAGGGGACACAGAACATCGCCGAAATCCGGGGACTGACGGAAACACATCCTGCCCTTGGCTGGGCGCTCGTCATCGGCGTCGTTGCCATTGCCGGCCTCCCTCCGCTCGGTATCTTCATGAGCGAATTCCTGGTCGTGAGTTCGACATTTGCAAGACACCCTCTTTTGGCGATGCCGTTGGTTTTCGGGATTCTGCTCGCTTTCGGCGCCCTGCTGCTTCGACTGACCGGCGTCGCTTTCGGCGAACCGCGCGGCAGCACTGCACCCGCCGAGGCGTCCTACATTCCGATGTATTCCCACTTGGCGTTGGTGTTTGCCGCCGGCATCTATCTGCCGCCACCGCTGGTCACATGGTTCCAGCACGTCGCAAGTATCCTGGGGTGAGCAGAGGAGAGAAAGAGCATGCCCGGGCTGATCGACCTCATCCTTGCTGGCCAACGTGTCGAAAATCATTTCCCGTGGTCGCGCGCCGTGGTGACTCCGAAAAAATGGGGCTTTGCCGTCGAGCAACTGGCCGAGGGCCACTGGAGCTTGCTCGGCCTATGGGGTGAGCCAGGCGCCGTCCACATGGCACTTCTCGATGAAAGCGCCGGGGACATTGGCGTCGCCAGCCTGGAATGCCCCAGTGGCCGCTACCCATCGGTCGGCCGGCTGCATCCGCCCGCATTGCGCCTGGAACGTGCGGCCGCTGACCTGTTCGGGCTCCTACCACAAGGTGCGCCTGATACACGACAGTGGCTTGATCATGGCCACTGGGGTGTCAGCTATCCGTTGAGTACCCGCGTCCGGACGTCTGCTGCGACTGCCTTCCCGTACAGTTTCCTGCCTGCAGAGGGGGAGAGCCTGCATCAGATCCCGGTCGGGCCCGTGCATGCCGGCATCATCGAGCCGGGCCATTTCCGGTTCACGGCGAGCGGTGAAACGGTCGTCCGGCTGGAGCAGCGCCTCGGATACGCGCACAAAGGTATAGAAGGCCTGATGGCGGGGTCCGACATCGACCGTGCGGCCAAATTGGCGGGCAGAACCTCTGGCGACAGTACCGTGGCATACTCCCTCGCTTTTGCCCGCGCCGTCGAGGCGGCGCTGGGTGTCCAGGTTCCCCCACGCGCGGTCTGGCTGCGAGCGCTCATGGCCGAGTTGGAGCGCCTGGCCAATCATCTGGGCGACATCGGCGCTATCTGCAATGATGCCGCCTTCGCGCTCATGCATGCCCACTGTGGGGTGCTGCGTGAGCGCGTATTGCGGGCAAGCGATGCTGCCTTCGGTCATCGTTTGATGCGCGACTGCATCGTGCCCGGAGGCGTGGCAAGCTTCCTGAGCGATGAGGGCACGACAGCGCTCAGGTCCCTGATCGCAGAGATCAGGCAGCGGTTTCCCGCGCTGGTCGAGCTCTACGACAACACTGCGTCGCTGCAGGATCGGACTGTCGCGACTGGCCGGCTGAAGGTGGAACTCGCTCGTCAATATCGCGCCGGAGGCTACGTTGGCCGGGCCTCCGGTCGGGACTTCGATGCCCGACGCAATCTCGCTTATCCACCCTATGGCGAACTCGCCTTCGATGTACCTCTCCTCCAGGAAGGCGATGTGAACGCCCGTGTATGGATTCGTATCCACGAGGTCGAACAGAGCCTGTCCCTGATCGAACAAGTCCTGCGACAGCTGCCAGACGGGCCGATCCGCGTCGATTTCGCGCAGACAAACCGATCGCATGAAGGCATGGCGCTCGTCGAAGGTTTCCGCGGCGACATTCTGGCCTGGCTGCGCATTGGCAAGGGCGGCTTGGTCGAGCGCTGTCACCTCCGTGATCCGTCATGGTTTCAATGGCCGCTCCTTGAAGCGGCGATCGAAGGAAACATCGTTGCCGACTTTCCGCTGTGCAACAAATCGTTCAACTGCTCTTATTCGGGCCATGATCTCTGAAGGCACGCTGTCATGCGCAAGCTTCTTTTTGAAAGCCTGATACGCCCCCCTCTCACCGAGCGTCCGCCGTTGGCAAGCAGCACGGCAGTCGACGAACTCGCACGCGCGCTCGATGGGGCTGCTCACAAACGATTGGGGCGAAGCCTGTCGATCCGGGCGGTCGATGCCGGTTCCTGCAACGGCTGCGAACTTGAGATGCACGCGCTGAACAACGCCTTCTATGACATCGAGCGTTTTGGGATCCGGTTCGTCGCATCACCGCGCCATGCCGATGTACTGCTCGTCACCGGGCCGGTCACAAAAAACATGCGCGAGGCATTGAAGCTGACCTACGACGCAACACCCAACCCAAAATGGGTGGTCGCACTGGGAGATTGCGCAGGCAATGGCGGCTGTTTCGCCGGCAGCTATGCGGTGGTGCGCGGAGTGTCCGAGGCCTTGCCTGTCGATCTGCACATTCCAGGTTGTCCGCCGCCGCCAATCGAAATTCTGAAAGGCCTGCTCGCCTTGCTTGAGGGCGTGAATTCCAAGACTGGTGCTGCCCGAAGGTGACTATGTAGAGGCTTTGCCAAGGTTGGCCTTGTCGCTGCATAGATCCAACCAATGCGTAGCCGTGAGTTTAAGGGCATCAGCCAACCTCTGTCCCAAAATTGGAAGGCGCTCGGCGGCGAGAACGGCTAAAACGCCTGCTTTTTCGCCGGCAGCCCAGCGCTTTCGATCGAAGGGGAACCCGTTCCCTAGTCCGAAATGGTTACTTGCGCTGCAGCTAATGTAGTTACAATCTTGTGCAGTCGGAAGCTGCATGGGCCGGCCAGGCGCGAATACCGCCTTCGCCGGCGTCTCAAAGCAGCCGACCACATTTTTGCGGTGCTCTAAGGGGGAATCAATGAGATTGACGATTGTTTGCGCGGCAATTGTGATGGCCGTATCCACCGCCGCCGTTGCGCACGAGAAAAAGAGAGTGGTCAGTACAGAAGTAACGTCGGCCTGCGCCGACCTGTCGGGCAGCACGATCAAGAAAAACAGGGAAACAAAATTGGATAGCAGTTCAACCGGAACTGTCTCCAGCGCGATTTCGAAAGACAAATCGGAGCCGCGCCTGGGATATGAAACGGTCAATCCTGCAATCATATCGATCTATTAGCTGAGGAAATAGCAGGCAGGTCTATCGGCGCTCAGGCTTCGGGAGCAGGGCATGGACCGACTCGCGGCCATTGCCTACGGACCATATTCAAGATCGATCAAGTCGGACGCCGCCGCGAAATCAGCCGTTAATCGCTTGGTGGCGGCGCTCGGCCTCATTGCGCATGCCTGCGCTCAATGTTTGATGCGGTCACGCATTGCGTACCAAAGCATGCCGAGCACATAGAGCGGGCCGCGCAGCGCCGTGCCGCCGGGGAACGGCAGCGGGCTTAGGGTCGAAAACAGATCGAGCCGCGAAGCATCACCGGTGATCGCCTCAGCGAGCAGCTTGCCCGACAGCGTCGACAGGATCACCCCCTTGCCCGAATAGCCATGCGCAAAATAGACGTCGCCATAGCGACCGACATGCGGCAGGCGCGATGTCGTCACCTGGCATTTGCATCGAAATCGCAGCCGAATGCAGCCATATCGGGCGTGGCGCAGTAGCCGAAGGCTGGTGAGGTCGGAATCAGAAAGGCCACCTGCGCTCAACGGCCATTCGCCCGGCGGACCCGCCAGATGACATTACCGACGTCGTCGGCGACGAGCAGTGCGCCAGTCTGATCGATAGCGACGCCGACCGGCCGGCCCATCGCCTCGCCATTACGCCCGATGAAGCCAGTGAGCACATCTTCCGGTGGACCGCTCGGTTTGCCACCATGGAACGGCACGAAGATGACCTTGTAGCCGCTGTGCACGCTTCTATTCCACGAGCCGTGCTGGCCGACGAAGGCGCCGTTGCCGTAGGCCGGACCGAGCCGCGCGCCTTTGGAGAAGGTCAGTCCCAGCGAGGCAGTATGAGAGCCCAGGGCGTAATCGGGCTTGATCGCTGCCGCCACGAGATCGGGGCGCTGCGGCTTGGCACGTTCGTCGACGTTCTGTCCGTAGTAGCTGTAGGGCCAGCCGTAGAAAGCGCCGTCACGAACCGAGGTCATGTAATCCGGCACAAGGTCGTCGCCGATCTCGTCACGCTCGTTCACGGCGACCCAAAGCTGGCCAGTCTCAGGATTCCAGGAGAGCCCGTTCGGGTTGCGCAGGCCCGAGGCGAAGACCCGAGTGCGGCGGGTAGACCGATCCACTTCAAGGACAGCGGCGCGGTTCTTCTCCGCGGCTATGCCGTTTTCTCCAACGTTGCTGTTGGAACCAACGGTGACATAGAGCTTGCGTCCATCCGGAGTTGCGATCACGTCCTTGGTCCAATGATGGTTGAGGTCCCCGGCCGGCAAGTCGATGATCTTTTCCGGCGACGTGCTGACTCGGGTCTGGCCATTGGAGTAGGGGAAAGCGACGAGCGCGTCGGTATTCGCGACAAAGAGTTTGCCTTTGGACAGCGTCATGCCGAAGGGCGAATTGAGGCCTTCCGCGAACGTCGTGCGCACATCCGCAATGCCGTCGCCATCGGTGTCGCGCAGGAGCGTGATGCGGTTGGCGCTTTTGGTCGCGGCGCCAGCCCGCTTCATAGCCAGGTCCATGAAGACCTTTCTAAGACTGAAGCCTTCGTCATGCTTGGCAGGGGCATTGGTTTCAGCAACCAGCACGTCGCCGTTCGGAAGCACATGTAGCCAGCGCGGATGGTCGAGGCCGGTGGCGAAGGCGTTCACTGTCAGCCCCTTCGCCGGGGTCGGCATACCTTCTTTCTGCCAGCCTTTCGCCTCGGCGATGTTAACAGTCGGGATCAGCGTCGGTCTTGGTTTCGGTAAAGTGGGGTTGGGGCCATAGCCGGATATTGCCCCGGTTTTTTGCGCCGGAATGCCAGCGCAGCTTGCCATGACGGTGCCCAACACCGCTACGAGTACGCTTCCTGGGAAGCCGGCATGCATCGGACGTCCTCCGCATGGATTTGTGTCGCGCTCTTTGTGCAAACGGAAGTCAGTGGCTTATTCTTCCAATTGCCTCGAAACAGCGGCGCTCGTAATCCGAGGGCCAGGAATTCGCGACAGATCTGCGCTCGGTAGAAATATGGCGCGAGAAGACTGTGGCAACCGCGCGAATATCTGTCGCGCAATATAAATCTCACATTTGTATCGCGCGAAATCGGTACGGCTTGCGCTTTTCGGTATCGAGTTGCTCATGGGCCAACATGCGTTCGAATGGAAGGAGACCGTGAACGGCGGGACCCACAATGACCCACCGATTGCACCAGCTGGTGAAACAGCTGTTGTTGCTGCTTAGCAAGACGCCGCAAATCTGCTAAAGTCTGCGGTGGGAGGAGACGGATATCCAATCGCTGCCGATAGCACATCCAAGTGTAGCGAAGGCGACACCCGGCGCATCACTTCCGCTCGCCTATTCCCTCGCGACGCTCTGCTGGCTCCTGTCGGCCGGCGTCTATATCGCCGCCAAGTGGGTTGCCCCCGAGATGCCGCCTTGGGCGCTCTGCTTCTGGCGGCTGACGCTCGCGTGCGCGATCCTGCTGCCTATCGTCCATCGTCATCACGGGGCGATGCTCGTGCTGATCCAATCCCGGGTGATCGAGGTGCTGGTCATCGGCACTATCGGGCTAACCTTGTGTCAGGGCATGATCTACACGGGCCTCAACTACACCAACGCGACAACCGCCGGCATCATCATGGCGCTGTCGCCGATCATGACCATGGTGCTTGCCCGCTTCGTGCTCGGCGAGCCCCTCGGTATCTGGAAAGCGCTTGGAGCGCTGGTCGCTCTGGCCGGGATGGTGGTGATCGTGGCGCGCGGCGACCTTGCCGCGCTGATGCAGCTGCAGTTCAATCCCGGCGAGTTGTGGATCGTCGGCAGCGCGTTTTGTTGGGGCCTCTACACCGTGCTGCTGCGTCGCGCCAAATTCGCTATCGAGCTTCTGCCGATGGTGGTCCTGCTGCTGGGAGCCGGCGCGCTGGCCGCACTGCCCTTCTATCTCTGGGAACTGTTTTCCGGGGATCGTTCAGCGCTGCATGCGAACGGCCTTCTGGCTCTCGCCTATGTTGCCGGCCCCGGCGGCGCTCTGATGTACTATCTCTACAACCGTAGCGTCGAGACGCTTGGTGCGGGGCGCGCCAGCATGCTGCTCTATCTCCAGACCGCCTTCGTCGCCGTTCTCGCTTATCTGGTCCTTGGCGAAAGCTTGCACGACTACGATCTCGCCGGCGCCGCCTTCATCATCGCCGGCCTGCTGCTCGCCACCGCGATCAAGCCGAGGCAGCGCACGGTGCGTGTCGCGTACGCAAACATCAGTTCCGCTGCTTCGGCGAGCAGCTCGCAAAATCAGAGCGCCACCCGAAGCAAGCCGGGTCACTGAAGCCGGCTGTTGTGGCGCAGCACGAGGCCGACCGCGCCGAGCAATGCATCGTTCTCCGTGTGCTTGCCAACGATTATCCGCGTGCGCAGCGCAGGCGCCACATCGCGGGACTTGATGAGCGTGTGGCGTTCATATGATGCGATCAGTGGCGCCAGGAGAATGTCGCCCGCCAAGGCCATGCGGCCGCTGATGATGATGAGCGGCGGATTGAGAACCGAACCGATCAGGCCAAGGCCACGGCCGGCGAACTCGGCGGTGTCCTCGATCATCCGCAGCGCCCTCACGTCGCCCTCCTCGGCCATCATGATCACGTCGTTCATCGTGACCGGCCGCCGCACGATGCGCGAAATCTGCTCGAGCGGTCCGGCAAAGCTGGCATAGAGCTCCAGGCATCCTCGATTGCCGCACCGGCAAAGGTCGCCGCCGGGATCGATGCTAATGTGCCCGAATTCGCCGGCGCCGCCGGCGATGCCGCTCACCAGACGACCGTGCTGGACAATGGCCCCGCCGACGCCCAGATCGACCTTGAACAGCACGAAATCGTCCTGGCCGACGGCAGCACCCCACATCAGCTCGGCAATGGCCGAGCAGTTGCTCTCATTGTCGGCGAAGATCGGCTGTTCAAGGACCGGCCCGAACACATCGCGGATGTTGACCCCGGCCCAGGTCGGAACGATACTCGCGCGCAGCACCACTCCTTCGCGGCTGACTGGGCCCGAGACGGAGACCCCAACCCCCAGGAGCCCCGCCATCGGCAGACCGTTCTCTTCGTAGCATCGGGCAATTACTGACTTGGCGAGCTGGGCCGCCTGTTGCGGCTGGTAGTCCAGACCCATGGGGATAGTTTGTTCGGCAACGAAAGAATGCGAGACGTCAGCGACGACACACCGCATCTCGTCGAGGCCCAGATGGATGCCGACGCAGGTGCCCGCAGCGGGATTGAGCGTCAATGTCGTGGCAGGCCTGCCGATACCCCTGGCCGCGTCATGATGGGCCGAGGATTCGATCACCATCCCTGACTTTCTCAAGCCGTTGAGCGCGGTTGAAACCGTCGACCGCGCCAAACCGGTAATGCGGGTAATTTGCGACGCAGAAAGCACGCCGCGCTCGCGCAGGCATCGGACGATCAGGCTCTCCGGCGACGCGGACGGCCTGTCGATCAGCCAATTTCTAAGCGAAGGTTTGTTCATGATGAGCACAAAGCACGTTGACTGATAGCCCAAATATGTCATCTTGGAAAGAACGGAGATTACTGCATCTCGCCGGCCACGACCTCAAATCGCGGGCCACAAGCGGTCGATACGAACCGTGCATCACATATGGGAGTGAAACGATGAAATACCTGAGGACGGCCTTTGCGGCCGCTACCGCCTTCACCTTGATTACCGGAACAGCCCTCGCGGAGCCGAAGACCAACCTCTTGCATCAATGGGCCACCGGATCGGACGCCCAGGCTATCGCCAAGCTCGGCGAGATGTTTACCGCCAAGGGTGGCACCTGGCAGCAGACCTCCATCGCAGGCCATACGGCCAATACCCTGGCCAAACTGCGTGCTGATGTGATCGCCGGCAACGCACCTCCCGCTGTGCAGCTCAAAGGCCCCGAGATCGCCGAATGGAACGAGACGGGCATGACAGCCAATCTCGACGACCTGGCGAAGGCGGAAAATTGGGAGAAGGTCGTCGCTCCCGAATTGCTGCCGGTGATGAAGCCGACCGGGAATTGGGTGGCCGCGCCGATGAACATCCACCGCATCAACTGGCTGTGGGCATCGCCGAAGGTCATGAAGGACGCGGGCGTCACCGAGATGCCGAAGACATGGGCGGAATTCAACGCCGCCTGCGACAAGATCGTGGCCAGCGGCAAGATCTGCATTTCGCACTCGACCGCCGACTGGACCGACTCGACCGTCTTCGAAGTGGTCGTGTACGGTCAGGACCTCGATCTCTACAAGAAAGCTTTCGTCGAGGGCGACGTCGATGCCATGCGCAGCGACGGCATGGTCAAGGCCTTCGAGCAGTTTCGCACCATGACCTCGAAGTACATGGACCCCGGCATGAACGGGCGTGACTGGGATACCATGTCGCATCTCGTCGGCCGCGGCGAGGCCGCCTTCCACATCATGGGCGACTGGACGATCGGCCTGCTGACGGCCGGCGGCTTCAAGGAGGGCACCGACTATGTCTGCGCTCAGGCGCCGACCGATTGGGGCAAGCCCGGTTTCATCTTGAATTCAGACTCCGTCGTGTTCTTCAAGCAGAAGGACCCGGACTATATCGAGGGACAGAAGCTGCTTGCCAGCATCATCCTGTCGCCCGAATTCCAGACCATTTTCAATCAGACCAAAGGGTCCATTCCGGCCCGCCTCGACGTCGATCTTTCGAACGGCTTCAATCCCTGCCAGCAACTCTCGCAAAAGGATCTGCAAGCCTCGATCGCCGCCGGCACGCTCGTGCGTTCGATGGCGCACAACATGACGGTTCCGCAAAAGGTCCGCGGCGCAATAATGGATAGCATCACGGAGTTTGTAGCAACGCCGGATATGAGTGCGCAGGACGCGGCCAATGCGATGGCGGATGCGGCCGAAGCGCAGAAGTGACGCTGCCCATGATGGCCGGGGGCGAAGCTCCCGGCCAGACCTCGCCGGAGCAGCCCGATGTCCACCCATGATCTGATTGTACCAGCCGCAGCTGCCGCGGCCCGTCCGTGGCGCGAGCGCCTGGGCACGATGGTGCCCATTCTGGTGCTGGCGCCGTCGATAGCGGCGAGTTTCATCTATGTTTTCGTCTTCACGCTCTGGACACTCTACATCTCGCTGTCCAATTCGTCGCTGTTGCCGACCTATGGGTTCGTCGGCCTGGACAATTACGCTTCGCTCTGGGCAAACCGGCGCTGGAACATCGCCTATACCAATCTCTTCCTGTTCAGCGGCTTCTATATCGTTGGCTCTATGGCGGTTGGCCTGCTGCTCGCGATCGCAATCGACCAGCGCGTCCGCGGCGAGGCGGCTTGGCGCACCATCTTCCTTTACCCGTTGGCGGTGTCCTTCATCGTCACCGGCACGGTGTGGAGCTGGCTCTATAATCCTGTCGACGGTATCCAGGCCTTCGTTCGCGGGCTCGGCTGGACCGACTTCAGCTTCGCCCTGACGGCCAACCGCAACACTGCGATCTATGCGGTGATCATAACCGTTATCTGGCAGTCGTCCGGCTTCGCAATGGCACTTTTCCTGGCCGGTCTGCGGTCGGTCGATCCGGATCTCGTCAAAGCCGCGCAAATCGACGGCGCGTCGGTTTTCCGGACTTATCGGAGGGTCATCCTGCCAACCATCGCTCCGATATTCCTGGCGGTGGCGGTCATTCAGATACAATTCGCCATCAAGACCTTCGACCTGGTGGCGGCGTTGACGCGAGGCGGCCCAGGTGTGTCCACCACCTTCCCCGCCATCTATGTCTACGACCTGATGTTCCAGCGCGGCCAAATCGGCGAGGGTGCCGCCGCGGCGATGATGATGCTCGCGGCGGTCGCGGTGGTGCTGGTGCCGTACTCCTTGTGGATCGTCTGGCGCCGGCGGGCGGAGGGCCGCAATGGCTGAAATTGCTCCCGATGCCAGCTTTGATCCGGCCCGCCCCAATCCGACCGGCTTTGATCCGGAAGCTGCCGCGGCCACGCGCCGGCATTTCTGGAGCCGCTTCCTTGTCTATGCCGTGCTGACGCTTTTCGCGATCGTCTATCTCGTGCCGCTACTGGTGGTGATCTTCAACTCATTGCGCGAGCAGTCGGAGATTGCCCGCAACGGCCTCATCTCCGTACCGCGCAGCTTCCGGTTCGATGCGTGGGCGCAGGCCTGGGGATCCTACTGCGTCAGCGGTACCTGCGAGGGCATGAAGCGCAATTTCTTCAACTCGCTGGCGATGACGATCCCCGCCACCATCATCTCGACCATTCTCGGCGCCATGAACGGCTACATCCTCTCCAAATGGCGCTTCAGGGGCTCTGAACTGATCTTCAATCTGATGCTGCTCGGCGTATTCATGCCCGGCCAGATTTCGTTGATGCCGTGGGCGTTCCTGCTCGGCAAGCTCGGCCTGACCAATTCCACATACGGGCTGGTGTTGATCCACGTCGTCCAGGGCATCTCGTTCACCACCCTGTTCTGCCGCAATTTCTACGTCAGCATACCGGACGACCTGATCAAGGCGGCACGCATCGACGGCGCCGGCTTCTGGCGGATCTTCCGCAAGATCATCCTGCCCCTGTCGCCGCCGATTCTGATTGTCACCGTCATCTGGCAGTTCACCGGCATCTGGAACGAGTATTTGTTCGGCGTCGTCTTCACATCGGGCCAGCAGCAGCCGATTACGGCGGCGTTGGTCGCGCTCACGGCCGGCGGCACGACCGCGCGTGCTTACGATGTGATGAGCGCAGCCGTGCTGATCGGCGCGTTGCCTCCGCTGCTGATCTATCTGTTTGGTGGAAAATACTTCGTGCGCGGCCTCACCCAGGGCGCCATAAAATGAGGCGTCGCCGATGTCCGCGTTGATGATCCGCAACCTTCACAAGAGCTACGGCTCGCTCGAGATTCTTGCCGGCATCGATCTCGAGGCTAAGACCGGAGAATTCGTCGCCCTTGTCGGCCCGTCGGGTTGCGGCAAGTCAACCTTGCTCGCCATGATCGCCGGACTGGAAACCGTCACGTCGGGCGAGATATGGATCGGCGACCGGCTGGTGAACTCGGTGCAACCCAAGGACCGCGATATTGCGATGGTGTTCCAGTCATACGCCCTCTATCCCACCATGACGGTGCGCCAGAACATCACCTTCGGCATGGAGAGCCGCGGCGTGCCAAAAGCGGCGCAGGCGGAAGCTGTCCAGCGGGTTGCCGCACTCCTGCAGATCGAACAGCTGCTTAAACGCAAGCCCGGCCAGCTCTCGGGGGGCCAGCGGCAGCGCGTTGCGATGGGGCGTGCCCTCGTGCGCGACCCGAAGCTGTTTTTGTTCGACGAGCCCTTGTCCAATCTCGACGCCAAGCTGCGCGTCGACATGCGTACCGAAATCAAGAAGCTTCACCATCGCGTCGGCAAGACCACGGTGTATGTCACCCACGATCAGGTCGAGGCGATGACGCTTGCATCCCGCATTGCGGTGATGAACCAGGGCTCGGTACAGCAGTTCGACACGCCGAAGCGGATCTACGACCGGCCGACCAACATGTTCGTTGCCGGTTTCATGGGATCGCCGGCGATGAATTTCATTCCCGCCCGGCTTACGGGCTCGACCAGCATCTCGGTACGCGCCGCTGACGGCAGCGACGCCAGCCTCGCCCTTGCCGCGCCGATGCCCGCCGGTGCGCCAAAGGACGTCGTGCTCGGTATCCGGCCGGAACACATCTACCGTTTCACGACCGATCTGAAGTCGCGCAAACCTGCTGTAGCGTCCATGCAGGCGCCGGTCGAATTGGTCGAGCCTACCGGGGCCGAGACGCTTGCCGTGCTCAGGCTGGGTGACCTGGAGATCACCGGCCGTTTCGAGCCGGATGACGCTCCCGTCATGGGCGAGACGATAACGCTCGGCATCGACATGTCGCGCGCCTGTCTGTTCGATCCAACAACCAAGGCGCTTCTGTAGTTTGATGTCCGTACAATTCGCGACTTATCCAAGCTTGACCGATCGGGTCGTGGTGATCTCCGGCGGCGCCTCCGGTATTGGCGCCGATATGGTCCGCGCCTTCGTGGCGAACGGCGCCCGGATAGCCTTTCTCGATGTGCAGGACGAACCAGCGGAGGCGTTGGTGCGCGAGCTCGCTGGTGCCGCCGGGCAGGCTCCGTTATATCTCCATTGCGATGTGACCGACGTTGATGCGCTAAAGGCGTCGGTAGCAGGCGTGCGCGCGCGGCTTGGTCCGGTCGCCGTCCTGGTGAATAACGCAGCCAATGATCAGCGCCATCCCATCGACGCGATAACGGCCGACTATTGGGACCGCAGCTTCGATGTCAATCTGAGGCATCACTTCTTCGCCGCGCAGGCAGTGCATCCGCATATGAAGGAACTCGGCTTCGGCTCGATCATAAACTTCTCCTCCATTGCCTGGCGGTTCGGAGCGGACCAGATGGTGGCCTATGCCACCGCCAAGGGGGCCGTGGTGGCGCTGACGCGTGCGTTGGCGCGGTCGTTCGGACCGGATAACATCCGCGTCAATGCGATCGAACCCGGCGCCGTCATGACCGAGCGGCAGCGTGAGCTGTGGTTCAAGACGCAGGAGGCAGTCGACCAGACGGTGCAGCGGCAATTGATCCGCCGCGTCCTGCTGGGCGAGGAGATTGCACGCACGGTGCTCTTCCTGGCAGCCGACGACAGCCGCATGATCACCAAACAGTCCATAACCGTCGATGCCGGTCTACGCTAGTGACGCCTCTCCGCTCTCCATTGGAACCGCCAAGCTGATGTTTCGTCTCGGCCTCAACCCTTACGGACTGACCTACTATCTCGGCCTGCAGGGCCGCGGCACGCCGCGGCACAATCCGGACGGCGTGGGGCTGGAAGGCTTCATCACGCTGGCGCAGGAACTGGGCGCACGCACGCTCGAGATCTACGAACCGTGGTTGACCGACTTGACTGACGCCGAAATCGTCGCCCTGCGCAGGCGTCTTGCCGCGCTGGACATCGTCCCGGTGGTGAGCGGCGGACTTCTAGTGGCAGGTCCGCTGGACAACGCCTTTCGGGCTGCGCGCCTGCTCGAGGCGACGACGATCCGTATCGCACTGACGCCTGTCCTGTGCGGCGACCGCAATGCGTGGGGTCCGAAATGGAGCGAGTTCAACGCAACGATTCGCGCTGCCTTGACGGAATGGGGGCTGCGTGCGGCGGCCGAGGGACGCGTGCTCGGCATCGAGAACCATCAGGACTTCGGCAGCGACGAACTGGTTGCGTTCTGCGAACTCGGCGGGCCGGGTGTCGGCATCACCTACGACACCGGCAACACCTTTCCTGTCGGCGAGGCGCCGCTTGCCTTCACGCGCCGGATCGCGCCCCATGTCCGCCACGTTCACCTCAAGGACTATCGCGTCCAGTTCACGGATGAGGGCTACCGCCTGGTCCGCTGCGCGATCGGCGACGGCGCCGTGCCTTTCGCCGAACTGGCAGCCATCCTTGGCGAGCACCACGACACGCTGACGGCGGTGCTTGAGCCCGGCGCGCTGGAGGCCCGTCACGTTCGCTGTCTTACCGACGACTGGTGGAACGGATATGCGCCGAAGACCGCCCGCGAGTTCGCGGCCTGCCTGAGTGCTGCGCGCCTGAACCGCCTTGCGGACGACGCCGACTACCGCACGCCATGGGAGCGCGATGATGACAGCGCGCTCGTTTCGTACGAGCTCGACATGATCCGCCGCAGCGCCGCAAACATGAAGAAGTTCGATTTCATTGCAATGGAGAAATCAGCATGACCACCCGAGACCTCAGCGGCCTGACCGCCTTCGTCACCGGCTCGGGACGCGGCCTCGGCCGCGTGATGGCCGACCGCTTGGCCGAACTTGGCGCAAACGTCGCGGTCCACGACCTCGATTGGGCCCGGCCATCTCAATATGGCGAATTCGCGGACCTCGGCGACTCTGCCAGGGGCTTGGAGAAGCATGGGACGCGCATCACCGCGGTCACCGGCAACATCGGCGACAAGCAAGCTGTCGCGGAAATGAAGAGGAAGATCGAGGCGGAGCTCGGCGACGTGCACGTCTTGGTAAACTGCGCCGGCGGCGACATCGGCGCCAAGGGCGTAAAGCCCAATCCCAACAACGCACTGGACATCGACTACGAAGACATCAAGGTTCTAACCGAGAACAACCTCATCGGCACGATGCTGGTCTGCCAGGCGTTCGTTCCGCCGATGGTCAAGCGTGGCTCAGGCTCGGTGATCAACATCGCCTCGGCGGCAGCGCATATCGGATGCTCGCCCGAGGTGGTCTACTCGACGCTCAAGGCGGCTGTCGTCCATTATACGCGCTGCCTCGCCAAGGAACTGATCGACGATGGCGTACGCGTCAATGCGGTGAGCCCCGGCGCCACCAAGACGGCACGGTTCCAGGCGAGCCGTGTGGTCGATCCGCAGCGCATGGATTCGAGCAAGAAATCGCTGAACCGGTATGCGGAGCCTGAAGAGATCGCCGAAGCGGTGGCCTTCCTCGCCGGTCCGCGCGCGCGCTTCATCAACGGGCAGGTAATCCGAGTCGATGGCGGTTTCACGATCTTTCCAGGTTAGGCCGCGACCATTGCCGGTTTCGGATGAGTATTTGATTGTGCCGTGACCCGATAAAGCTGTTATCGTGCCCTCGCATCGGGGGCGAAGCCATGCAGATCGCGGGGATGGGTTCAGGCAGCATCGGCCGCTGTTTGGCGGTTGTCCGCTGGCCAAGGCGTTACGCTGATGGCGTTGGTGCCGCCTCGAAGCGCTGTTCCGGCGCCAGCACACCCGGATCCGCGGCAAATGACGGATGACGCCAACATCCTTGATGCGGTGGTGGTCGGGGCCGGTTGGGCCGGCCTGGGCGTCAGCTATTCGCTGGCACGGCAAGGCTTGCGCCATGCCGTACTGGAGCGAGGCCGCATCGGAGAGACCTGGCGCACGCAGCGGTGGGATTCTTTCCGGATGAATACCCCAAACGTTCAGACCGTCATGCCAGGCGACTTCTATGACGGTTCAGATCCGTTCGGTGCCCTGACGCGCGACCAGTTCGTCGCCCTGCTTGAGGATTTCGCCAGGCGAAACGAACTACCGGTCGAACCGGACACTGTTGTGACCGAGCTCTCCGGTGGGAACGGGAATGGCGTCTATCGGTTGACCACCTCGCGCGGCAAAGTTTTGGCACGCAACGTGGTGATCGCAAGCGGCGACTTGAATTGTCCGGTGCGCCCAGTGTTCGCCGCTGCCTTGCCGCCAGGCCTGCGCCAGTTCGATGCTTCTGATTACCGCAGCACCGCCGATCTTCCGGCTGGAGCGGTGCTGGTGGTCGGAAGCGGCCAGTCTGGTGTCCAGATCGCGGAGGACCTGGCAGAAGCAGGCCGAACAGTCTTCCTTGCCACCAGCCGCGTCGGGCGGCTCTCGCGGCGCTACCGAGGTCGCGACATCATGATCTGGCTCGTCGAAAGCGGGTTTCTCGACGTACGTCGAGACGAGATCATTCGACTTGCGGGGCGCATTCCACCTCGTGGTCTGCTTGGCGTGGAACACACGATAAGCCTGCAAGCGCTCGGCGCCCGAGGCATCGTGCTGCTAGGGCGACTCGCGGGCGTCGAGGACGACCGCCGTCTGTCGTTCGCCGACGATCTCGAAGAGCATATTCGTTTTGCGGATGAAGCCTCCGCCAACGTTAAACGCTATATCGACGAATACATCAGCCGCTCTGGAATCGATGCTCCCGTGTCGGAGCCGGATCCAGCGGATACTGTCACAGCGCATCGGCCGGACCCGGCTATCGTTTCGCTTGACCTCGCCGGGTCCGGCATCACGACCGTGGTGTGGTGCACCGGCTTCAAGGGCGATTTCAGTTGGGTGAGGCTTTCCGGTCTGCTCGACCCGGAAGGACAGCCTGTTCACGAGGATGGCGTGGCCGCCCTGCCAGGCATTTACTTCGCTGGCCTCCACACGCAAGTCAGGCACAATATTGGCAGTCACCGAGGAGGCGCCCCGCCTTGTCGAACACATCGTGCGGCGTTCGTGACGACCTGGACACCGTCGGCGGGTTTCTAAACCCCAAGGCCATTGATGACGACTAAGTCTCAGCTTGACAAAAACTGCGGTATAGCGGGTATATTAATCGAATAATATAACGCCATCCATTGTGAGGAAGGCGGTTGGCAAACCAGGGAGGAGACCAAGATGAGCCGCTACAAGTCAGTCGGATTCCTGCACGGCATGGTTTTGGGCGTGGCCCTGACGACCGCGACTGCGGCCTATGCCGAGACCTTGACGCTCTATTGGAACGCCGGCCACGCCTATCAAGCTTATGCCGATGCAATAGCAAAGTTCGAGGCCGATCATCCCGGATGGTCGGTGCAGTGGGAGAAATTCCAGTGGCCGGATATGCGCACCAAGCTGGTGGCGGATTTTGCTGCGAAGAGCCCGCCCGATCTCGTCGCCGAACCCGGCGGCTGGGTGCAGGAATTCGGCCAGCGGAATCTGCTGCGGCCGCTGAACGACTTCATCGAACAAGACGGCAAGGCGATCGGCTATCCCGACGACTGGCAAGCCTATTCCGTCGAGCGCAACAAACTCGGCGACCAGTACTATGGCGTCCAGATCCACCTCACCTGCGCCACCCTCGTGTACAACGTCGATATGCTTAAGCAGGCGGGCTTCGACACGCCGCCTGCGACCTGGGAGGAGTTCCTGAAGGTTGCCAAGGCGACGACGACCGGCGCCCGCTTCGGCTTCGCTCCCAACCCCAGCATCGGATATTATTCGTCGTGGCTGCTGCAGAACGGCGTAAGCTATTACGATCCCAAGACAAACAAGGTCAATCTCGACAGTCCTGAGGCGATCGAAGCGATCCAGTTCCTCGCCGACCTGATCCACAAGGAAAAAGCAGCGACCAAGCCGGCGGCGGGTGCTGACTATGAGGGTCCGCAAAAGCTGTTCACGGCCAACCGGGTCGCAATGATCATAACCGGTCCGTGGGACGTGAAGCCGATCCGCTCGGGCAACCCGAAGCTCAACTGGGCGGTTGCGCCATCACTCAAGCACAAGGTGCAGGCGACGTTCGCGGGCGGCGTCAGCGTGATGATCCCTAAGGACGCCAAGCACCCGAAGGAGGCCTGGGACTTGTTGAAGCGGCTCGTCGCGCTCGACACGGAACTAGCGGCTACCAAGGAAGCGGGCATGACGATGCCGCGCAAATCCTGGGCCGAAAACGCCGAGGTTCAGGCCGATCCGGTCATCGGCAGCTTCAGCAAATGCCTGCCTTACGCCCAAGACGTCACCGCCGAGCTGCGCCTCACCGGCAAGCACGCGCGAATCGAGAAGCGTCTGCAAAGTGCGCTCGAGGATATCATCTACAATCAGAAGCCAGCAGCCGAGATCATGCCGAAATTCGCGGCCGAGGCCAACGTCATCCTGGCCAACAACTAGGTCGATGTTTATCAGCGGCAGCACCGATACGGCCGATACGGACATTCGCGTCGGCGCGATGCCGACCCGGCGAGCTGCCCGCTTCAGCCGGCGCACCAGACAAACGCTTCTCGCTTACCTGCTGCTGTCGCCAGCAATCCTCTATTTCTCGGTCTATTTCTTCTATCCGATAGGACTGGAGTTTTGGGCGAGCCTGTACAGCGGCCAGCCGCTGATCGGCGAGAGCCGATTCGCCGGACTGGACAACTACGTTGCTGCCCTCGGCGACGCGCGCGTTCGGCAGTCGCTCTTCGTGACGCTGGCCTTCGCGATAGGCGTCACCGCGGCCAGCATCGCCATTGGCCTCGGACTGGCGGTCGTGCTCAACCGGCCGATCCCGGGGCGCACTCTGATCCGCGCAATCATCTTCTTTCCCTACATCACCTCCTTCGTGATCGTCGCGTTGATGTGGCAGGCAATTCTCGATCCCTACACTGGCATCTTGAACAGCTTCCTTGCCGAGCTTGGGCTGCCGACCCAGAATTGGCTCGGCGACACCTCGACCGCGCTGCCGACCCTCATCGCCATCACGGTCTGGAAGGATGTCGGCTATGCCATGCTGATCTACCTCTCCGCGTTGCAGTCGATCCCGTCCGACTTCTATGATGCCGCATCCATCGACGGCGCCACGCCGACGCAGCAATTCCGCTATCTGACCTGGCCGTTGTTGACGCCGACCACGCTGTTCATCGCGGTCGTCAGCACGATCAGCCAGCTGCAGGAGCTGGCGCCGGCCTACCTGATAACCAAGGGCGGACCGGCCGACGCGACGCGGTTCTTCAGCCTGCACGTGTTCGAGGCAGCCTTCTTCGAGCTCAACATCGGCTACGCCTCGGCGCTGTCTTTCCTGATGTTCCTGCTGATCCTGGCCATCACCTTCGTTCAGTTCCGCCTGCTCAACCGCGAAACCACCTATTGAGGTTGGCATGACATTCGCAAAAACGCTCCCGTCCTACCTACTGCTGCTCTTCTGCGTGGCGCTGTCGATCTTTCCGTTCCTCTACATGCTTTCGCTGTCGCTGCAGAGCGATGCCGACGTCTTCAGCGGCATTCCGATTCTGATCCCCGAGACGTGGCAATTCACGAATTACATCGACATCTGGCAGAAGGCGCCGTTCGCGCGTTTCACGCTCAACAGCTTCATCATCGCCGGCGGGATTACCTTCCTCCATCTGATCTTCGATCCGTTGATCGGCTACGTCTTCGCGAAGATGGAATTCGCCGGTAAGCGCGTCATGTTTGTCGCGGTGCTGTCGACGCTGATGATCCCATTCTTCATCCGCATGATCCCGCTCTATGTGCTCACCGCGCGGATGGGATGGCTCAACACCTATCAGGGCCTTATCCTTCCATTCGCCATGAGCGCCTACGGAATCTTCCTGATGCGGCAGTTCATCCGTCCGATTCCCGACGAGTTGCTTGACGCTGCACGGATGGACGGCTGCTCGGAACTCGGCCTTTACTGGCGCATCGTGCTGCCGCAGGTCCGTCCGGCACTGGCGACGCTGGCCCTCCTCACCTTCGTGTTCCAGTGGAACGAATTCCTCTGGCCGCTGGTCGCCGTCAACACCACCGAAATGCGGCCGATCACGACGGGACTGACGCTTTTCAACCAGGAATTCTTCACCCAGTGGAACCTGACGGCGACGGGCGGGATCATTCTCTTCATCCCGAGCCTGCTGCTGTTCCTCTTCACGCAGCGCTACTTCGTCCGCAGCGTGATGCTGGCAGGCATGAAATGACCATTCGGAGTTATTGCACCCTATGACGTCCCGCCGACCGAACGTGATCGTCTTCTTCACCGACCAGCAGCGTTGGGACACCGTTGGCGTCCATGGCAATCCGCTCCAGCTTACGCCAAATTTCGACCGCCTCGCCGGGATCGGCACGTTCGTGGCGAATTCGTTTACCTGCCAGCCCGTTTGCGGCCCCGCCCGCTCCGTCTTTCAGACGGGGCGGTACCCGACTACGACCGGCTGCTACCGTAACGATATCCCACTGCCTAAGAGCGAGCGCACGCTCGCGCATCATTTCGTCGCGGCAGGTTATGACACCGCCTACATCGGCAAGTGGCACCTGGGGTCCGCCGAGCCGGTCACCCAGGAAGAACGCGGCGGGTATCGCTACTGGCTGGCCTCCAACATCCTGGAGTTCACTTCCGGCCCCTTCGACACCGTCGTCCACGACAATGACGGCAAGGCGGTGAAGCTGCCGGGATACCGCGTCGATGCCCTAACCGACGCTGCAATCCGCTATGTCGCATCGAGGGAAGACGAGCCGTTCTTTCTATTCCTGTCCTTCCTCGAGCCGCATCACCAGAACCAGACGGACAACTACCCTGCCCCGCTCGGATACGAGGACAGGATCCGCAAGAAGCTCGCCATTCCCGGCGATCTCGCCGCACTTGGCGGCACGACAGCGGAACATTTCCCCGGCTATCTGGGCATGGTCGCACGCCTCGACGAGGCGTTTGGACGGCTGATCGAGGCGCTCTACAGCCTTGGCCGGCTTGACGACACGATCATCCTCTTCACCTCCGACCACGGATGTCACTTCAAGACCCGCAACAACGAATACAAGCGTTCCTGTCATGAGGCGTCGATCCGCGTGCCGACGCTATTCCACGGCCCCGGCTTCCAGCGCATCGGCACATATGAAGGCCTGGTCAGCCTCGTCGATCTCGCGCCGACCCTGCTCGCCGCGGCCGGCCTGAAAGTGCCCAATTCGATGCAGGGCGTCTCGCTGCTCGACGCGCTGCAGGGCGAACGGCCGCCGCGCGACGAGATATTCATTCAAATCAGCGAGCACCATGTCGGCCGCGCCTTGCGCACCAGACGGTGGAAATATGAGGTCGAGGCACCGGGAAAAGACGGCTGGCGGGATTCCGGCAGCGATTTCTATATCGAGGCGAGGCTCTACGACCTCGATGGCGATCCGAACGAGCTAACCAATCTCATAGCTTCGCCCGATCACGCAGAGACGCGTGCATGGCTGCGAGGCCGCATCGTTGCCCTGATGGAGGAGGCCGGCGAGGCAAGGCCCGAGATCCTTGCCGCCGGACATGGAAGCTGGAATGAAATCCGGCTGAGCGACAGCTGATCATGTCACGTCGCGCAGCGGATCCAACAATGCACGAGAGAAGTTCCGATCGCAGAAAGGCGCCGACCATGGCCGATGTCGCCCGGCGCGCCAATGTATCGACCGCTGCCGTGTCGTACCTGCTCAGCGGCGACAGCACGCGCCTGAAGTTCGTCGGCAAGGAGGCGCGGCAGCGCATCCTCGAGGCCGTCGCTGAGCTCAACTACGTGCAAAACCGCACCGCGCGGCAGCTGCGCCGCCAGCAGGCCGAGCGAATCTGCCTTGTACTGCCTCGTCTCGGCGTGCCGTTCAGCGACCGGATCGCGCAGGATATCCAATCTGCAGCGGCGCTGAGGGGATTTTCGACAATTGTCACCGCGGGAGACACCTTCGAGCGAACCGACCGGATCGTGAGGGAAATCGAGAGCGGGCTGGCAGACGGCATTATCGCCGACTGGCAGCATCTCTCCGAGCCCGAGGTGATGCTCTTGGCCGCGCGCCTGGCGGCCGCGGGCCGGCCAGCGGTGATCTTCCATCCGACCATCGAGCCGGCAGGCTTCTCGGTTGTGCGCCAGCATACTGGCAGGGCCGTCTTCGAGGCACTCGACTACCTCTACCGAACCGGCCATCGCTGCATCGCCTATATGGTGCATGAGCAAGCGGTGGACGGGAGCCGTCTCGCCGCCTATCGCAGCTTCCTGCAAGCACGCGGCCTTCCGCTGCGAGACAACCTGGTGATCGGCGGTGCAGAGGGGCGCAAAGCTGCGTTTGCCAATGCTACGGCGCTGGCCGCCCGCAAGGATCGGCCGACCGCGCTTTTCGTCGAATCCGATCTTGCTGCCGTGACCGCCCTGCACGCATTCGAGGAGGCCGGCCTCTCCGTGCCCGGCGACATTGCAGTCATCGGCTGCGGCAATATCGACGAGGGCGAATTCAGTCATCCGGCATTGACGACAATCGGCCCCGAAACTGCCCACTACGACCATCTTGCCGATCATCTGATCTCATTGATCTCGGCAACACCGGGCGCAATACCTACCCTTTTCAGCGTTTCGTGGCAGTTGGTCCGTCGCGCGTCCGCATGAGCAGGATCGCCGCTATTTGACGCCCACGCTTTCAGGCCAGAGGACCTGGATTTCCTTTGGCAGCGCATCCCGCACCTTTGCCGACTGGCCAAGGTCGATATGCCGTGCAAGCACACGCAGCACTGAGCGTGCCGCATCCTCGGGATCGACAGGACGGGTCGATTTCAATTCATCGGCGATGTGTTGCAGGAACTTCTCGAGCGAGCGTGTCTTGTCGGGCATGTCGGCGGGCCGATAGCGATCATAGTAGGCGCCGCGCACGAGCAGCGGCAGTTCCGCTCCCAAGTTGGCCGCCAGTCCGATCTGCAGCCTGTCCCGAAGGGTTCGCAGAACGGCGCCCAATGTATGCCAGGCCACGTGTCGATCCGGACCAAGATCCGCCATGATCTCGTCAAGCCAGATGTTTGTTATTTGCAGCGTTTTGTCAAAAACGTCCAAGCCGGTTGCGCTCATCGTCGCCTCCTCGAAAGGTTCTGCGGGCGAAACGGCGACCGGAGATTATTGTTTCGTGGTCCTGTGAAAATCGTCCTGGCAAAGCGGCGGAAACCGGTTCGGTCGGAGAGCCTGTCGGCGTCAGGTCTGCTCGACCTCTGCATCTGCTGGATTTCGGCGATCTGTCGGAAGCGGCCGTTTTCCACCCCGTTGAGTGCAGTCACAGCGGCCAGATTGTCGCCCTTTTCATCCCACCGCACCGGCTCGCGATAGGCGTTTCCCCTGAAACGGATATCGCGCACCGCCGCCAGAACGTCGCGCCGGCTCGGATATCCCTTGGATACAGTGCTGGCGTCTTTGATCGCGGCAAGGAGAAGGCAGGCCGAATCGTAGGCATTCACGGCATAATTGCGCTTCGGCTTCGCCGTCCGACGATCTCGCCAGCTTCGGCGAGCGTCGCTTCCAAGCAATCCCTTCGCGCGTCAACGACGCCCGTTCAACCTTCCCACAGTTGTATTCGGCGCCCTGCGTTCCGATCATTAAAGTCGTCTTTGCTGATCCGAAAGGTGGTTGTCCTCCGTCTAACTGAGCTTGCGCTCATCGGTTCCGAACGCCGTCAGCAATGAGACCAGTCCTCACGTTGCCCGAGCCCGGGTATCTCTTGACTGACTGAGCGGCCCGCGCCGACAATGGCATTGGGAAGATGGCGGGATGGCGCCCACGGTGTTCGGCACCACTTGGCGATCAAGCTGCGAAAGGGCTGTCATGGATTGGAAGCTGGAACTGGTCCCGGTCCCCGTATCGGACGTCGATAGAGCAATTGCCTTTTATGTTGGGAAGGTCGGCTTTCATCTCGATCACGACCACACCGTAAGCGACGAGATACGTTTCGTGCAATTGACGCCGCCCGGTTCGGCCTGTTCGATTGCCATGGGCAAGGGCCTCGTCGACAGCCCCCCGGGATCCATAAGGGGCCTGCAACTGGTCGTGCCCGATGTCGATGAGGCACACCGGTACCTGGCCGCTCAAGGTATCGAGGTCAGCGATATCAAGGATTTTCCCTGGGGCAGATTTGTCTTCTTTGAGGATCCCGACGGCAACACCTGGTCTGTCCAGCAACTTCCACCTCGCAGCTGAGGTGGCGCGCTGCGGCACGGTCGTGCCCCGACACAGATAGCGCGGGATGCACGGTTCAATTCGAACGCATCCCGGCCTAACGCCTCTTCTCGTCGAAGGCGGCATTCCAATTGTGATAAGGCGCGCGATAGGTGGGGATGCGGTCCTCGACATCGGCAAGCGCTTCGAACGGTTTGTGCGGTTCGGCCTGATACCAGAAGGCGACCGACGAAATGTCGTCCGAGCGGCGATTGGCGTGACCGTGCTCGATGGTCACCCGGATGCGTTTGTGGAAGATGACCGGGTCCTCTATGTGCCAGCGATAGAGCGTAACCGGCTCGGTCCAGTTCGGCCCGCCGGCGGCGATGATGCCGTGATAGGGCGCGCTGTAGTCCTGTGTCGGGCACCATGCCGTATTGAAATAATCTTCCGTGCCGGTGCCGTGCAGCGTCGGCGGCCAGGCATCGTTGGCGCCGGGGCCGGTCTCGCCGCGATCGTCGATCAGTTCGGCCTTCGGTCCGATGCGCGGATCGGGCTTGCGCACTGTATCCGGCACGGAAATGCCCGGCTCGCCATCGACGAAGATCATGTCGTCGCCCTCGCCATACCAGTCCCATAGTGCGGAACGCCGCCGCGAATAGACGGAATAGAGCACGCCGACATAGTGGCCATGACCTTCCGCCTCCAGGATGGTGTAGTTGCCGTTCCCGTCGGTGTTTTCCCCGCCAAACAGGACCTGCTCGTTGGCCAGCCCCGTCTCGTCTATGCCATCAGGTCGCTGCTGCCTGTATTGGGCGTGGAAGCGGCCCAGGCCTTCCTCGAGTTCCTCATGCAGTTCGAGATCGACATAGTAATAGAAAAGCAGGTCGTCCTCAGCCTCATTGGTGACGGTGAAGCGCATGTGGCTGGCAAACGGCATCGGAAAGTAGCAGTTGAAGGCCTTGCCATCCTCTGGACTTGCCTGCACCGGCAGGCTGGCAAAATTGCGCGTGCGGGCGTGGCCCATGCCGAAGAAATCGCCGATCGGCGTTTCGATGCTCGGATATTCCTCGCCATCCCAGTAAGCGCGCAGCACGATCTTGCGCAGGAAGTCCTCACTCTTGCAGGCGAGCGTCGCCCAGATATGCGTGACGATGCCGGCACCGTCATGCTCGGCAATCACCACCGTCTGGCCGGGTTCAATATGCAGCCGGTCGTCATTGCCGCCGGTGCGGTCGTAGCTTGAGAACCGGCGGGTTTTGGCGTCGCGCAATTTGGCGAGCCCGCGAAGCGGCGACAGGCCGGCATTATCCATGTGTTTCTCCTCTTGCTTCAGCGGTTATTTCAGGCCGTTTGTCTTGATGGATTCCATGATCTGGCGCTGGAAGATCACGAAGAGGACCAGCATCGGCACGGCGACGATGGTCGAGGCGGCCATGACGTAATTCCAGGCGGCGGCGTACTGGCTCTTGAAATTTGCTATCGCAACCTGCACCACCCAGAGATCGAGGTCGGAGGTGATCGTCAGCGGCCACAGGAAAGCGTTCCAGTTGGCGAGGAAGAACAGGATCGCGAGCGCCGACAGGATCGGCCGGCTGAGCGGCAGGATGATGCTCCAATAGATGCGCCAGTAGCCGGCGCCGTCCATGATCGCGGCTTCTTCCAACTCCCTGGGCAGCGACAGGTAGTATTGCCTGAGCAGAAAGATGCCGAACGCGTTGAAGATCGCCGGAATGATCAGCCCGGCATAGCTGTCCAGCATATGCAGCGTCCGCGTCAAAATGAACAGCGGCACGATGATTACCGGCAGCGACACCAGGAAGGTCGAGAACATGGCGAGGAACAGAATGTCGCGGCCCGGAAAACGCAGCCGTGCGAGCGAATAGCCGGCCATCGAATGGAAGAACAGCGCAGCGACGGTTACTGTGGCCGACACAAAGAACGAATTGAAGAGATAGCGCAGGAACGGCACCTCGGTCAGTACGTAGAGGAAATTGCCGAGCGTCGGCCGTTCCGGAATGAGGCTCGGCGTGAAGACGTCGCTCGCCGGCTTGAGCGAGATGACCAGCATCCAGACAAGCGGGAATACCGTCATCAGGCCAAGTGCGGCGGTTGCCAGCATCCAGGCAAGTCTCGCCGCCCGTATCTGCGAACGGCCGGAAGGAGTTCGGCCGTCAGTCATGCTCGAAGCGTCCGCCGCGCGTCAGCACGAAGAAGAAGACCGTGACCAGCATCAGCGCCAGCACCAGCAGCGATGCCATTGCCGATGCATAGCCGAACGCGCCGAACTGGAATGCCTGCTTGTAGATGTAGATGATCAGCACCGAGGTCGAATTGACCGGACCGCCTTTGGTCATCACATAGATCAGGTCGAAGACCTGGCCGCCGGCGACAGCCGCGACGAGCGAGACCAGGAGGACGAAGAAGCTGGTCGGCTTGAGCAAGGGCAAAGTAATGTACCAGAAGCTTGTCACCGGCCCGGCACCGTCGATCTTTGCGGCTTCGTAGTACTCTGCCGGGATGTCCTGGAGCCCGCCGAGGAAGATCAGCATGTAGAAACCCATCAGGAACCAGACGCTGACCAGCACCAGCGTGAACAGCGCCAGATTTGGATCGCCGAGCAGCGAAATTCCGCCGAGGCCGACGAGCGGCGCCAGCCGGCTGACGATGCCGACCTTTTCGACCAGCATGAGCTGCCACACGAGCGCCACCACGACCAGGCTGACCATCTGCGGCGCAAAGAACATCGAGCGCATGACCGCGTTGAAGCGGTTGGTCTTCTGCACCAGAAGCGCCAGTCCCAGTCCGGCGACGTAGAGCGCCGGCACCAGCATGACGGCATAAGCTACCGTCACCTTCACGGACGACCAGAACAGCGGGTCGCCCCACATGCGCCTGTAATTGCCGAACCCGACGAACCTGTAGCCGCCGAAGCCGTTGACCTCGAAGAACCCGACTACGAGCGACAGCAGCATCGGCACGCCGACGAACACCAGCAGGCCAAGCGCATCGGGCAGGACGAACAGCCATGCGGCGCAGCGCTCCCTTTGCTTGGCGGTGAGGCCGCGGGCGGAATTCGCGCCCGCGGCTGGCGGTTTCATCTGATCCATGCTGGAAAGGGCCTAAAGGATCGGCGCGCCGGAATAGGAAGCGAGGAACGCATCGAGTTGCTGACTGGCCGTCGTCGCCGCCTGCTGGGCATCGACCCCGCCAAGCTGTGCCGACTGGATGGCGTCGGAGATGATCTTGTAGGCCTCCGGCGGAACCCGCGGCTCGGCGCGCGTCCCCGGATGGATCTCCTTGGCGAAGGTGCCGAACTTGCCGGTGCTGAAGACATCGGCGCCGGCCTTCAGCGCGCTGTTGCGCGGCGGCATGTCGCTCTTGGCGACAGTGCACCAGTTGACGACCCGGTCGATCGAGGCCTGGTCCATTGAGGCCAGCGCCCAGGCGCAGAACTGGGCGGAGGCATCTGGGTTCTTGCCTCCGGCATTGGCGACAAAGGCCCAGCCACCGCCGACGGTGACGTATTTGCCATTGGCCGGTGTCGGCAATTTGAAGATGCCGTAGGGCACGTCCTTGGCGTTGTTGTCCATCGCCGAAATGCCCCAGATGCCGCAGTTCTGCATGGCGCACAGCCCTGCCCCGAGATTGGCGACTATGTCGAAGCCGCCGCCGACCACCTGACGCGGCGCCACGCCGGTATTGATGGCATCCTGCCAGAGTTTCAGCGCCTGGACGGTGGCCGGCGAATCGAAGGCGCTCTTGCCGTCCTTGCCCTGGAATTCGCCGCCGCCCTGCCACAGGAACGGATACCAGGTGAAGTTCTGGTAATAGCCGGGAGTCGTTTCGAACAGCACGCCGTAGCGACTGGGCGTCGTCAGCTTTTTGGCGACCGCCAACAGCTCGTCCCAGGTCTTCGGCACGTCGTTCTCGTTGAGCTTTGCATCCTCGAACGCTTTGACCGAATAGTAGAAGGCCATCGGCTCGACTTCCATCGGCACACCGTAGATCTTGCCGTCCACCATGCGGTTGGCGATGACGCTTTCCGGGAAATCGGCTTTGGCGGCATCCTCGATATGCGGCGTCAGGTCGGCAAGCACGCCGCCATTGTAATAACGCAGGAAATCGCCGGGGCTGATGAGGAAGATGTCAGGGCCCTCGCCCGACGCGAAGGCCGTTGCCAGCTTGGAACCGGAGATGTATTCGCTGTTGACGACATATTCGAGCTCGACCTTCTGGTCGTGGCCGTCGTTCCAGTCGGCCACCAGCTTTTCGAACCACTGGACCTGCGGCTTCACGTCTCCGCCAGGCGCATAGAACTGCCAGAATTTCAGCGGCGCTTCCTGAGCGCGCACGGCCATCCTGTTGATGAACGGGAAGCCTGTGAGGCCGGCGGCAGCGAAAGTGGCGCCGCCCTGGATCAGCCGACGACGGTTCAGGCTGGCCAATGGCCGGTCGCGGGTCGTTTTGTCAGTCATCAATTCCTCCCTTGGATGTTGTTCGGTCGAACGTTGGCGAAGGGACCTCCGTTCCCTTTGCCGGCATCTGGCGTCACGCGCTGTCGAATGGGCTCAACGCGCATGGGATCACTTCGGTGCGCGGCGCGCTCTCGACTTTGCCACCCAGCCGTTCGAGCAGCATTTCCGTGGCGCGCTTGGCAAGCATTGTCGGACTGTTGCCGACACGGGTCAGCTTCGGCCTGACATATTCCAGTTGAGGCAGGTCATCGAAGACTGCGATGGCGATATCCTGAGGGATATTGATCCCATGGTCGTAGAATTCGGTCAGCGCACCGGAGGCCATCAGATAATTGGCGAAGAACATCGCCGACGGCAGGTTTCCGCCGTGCTTCTCCCTGAGCCAGGTGACCGCTTCCCGCCCTGACGGGGCAAGATAGCTTCCCTCGAACCGCAGATCGGCGGAGATTGGCACGCCATTGTGGGCGAGCCCTTTTTCGAAGCCGGCAGCACGCGCCATCGCCTCCTTGAAAAAGGATGGCCCGGTGACATGGGCGACGCGGCGATGGCCCCTCTTCGCCAGATACTCGCCCATCAGATAGCCGCCGCCGAAATCGTCCAGCTGGACGCTGTCGACAGCATGGTTCGGCAGATGGCCGATGAAGACGGCGGGCAGATCGAGGCTGAGCAGTTCGCTGTGCATGCCGTGCAGCGCGAAGTCGGCAACGATGACGCCGTCGACCCGCTTGCGCCCTATCTGGCGCAAATACTCGCGGCCGTGATCCTGTGAATGTCCGCCCGGCACGTCGGTGTTGAAGATCAGCATGTCGAGGCCGACCACTTCGAGCGTCGACTGCGCCGTTTTCACCAGCTCCGGATAGAACGGGTTGCGGATGTCCGGGATCAGCATCGCGACGATGTTGGTGCGGCCGGTGCGCAGACTTTGCGCCTGCGGGTTCGGCGTGTAGCCGAGTTCGTCGATCGCCGCTTGTACGCGTTCACGCAGCGATTTCGATACCCGGTCCGCATGGTTGATGACATGCGACACGGTCGTGCGCGACACGCCCGCTCGCGTGGCAACTTTGGAAATCGTGCTCATGATGACAGGTTATGAGCACATGAATGCATTTGCAAATCGATTTTACCGATGTCTCGCAAATCAGGCGGATTGCGCAAAATGCCAAAAGAAAAGGCCGGACTGTTAAGCCCGGCCAAGTGTGAAGGTCTATAACCTCCAGAGGGGAACGCGCCGGACGCAATGGGAGGAGACATCCGACGCAATTCGCATATGGGTCTGTATTGGTGGAGTTTCAACGATGCGGCAGTAGACCAACGGCGTTGCTGCCATAGAGCCAGAAACGCAAAGCATTCGAAGGGGGCGGTGGATCGCAGCTGCCAGTTGGACACAAAGGTCGCCGAATGCAGGGTGGCTCCTGGCATAGGGACTTCAGTCTGTAGGCCTATCGACTAAGGACCCGCACAGCCAAACTTTGGTCCGAGGCTGCTATCGCAAAAGCCCGAAATGCGAGAGTTTCAGGAACTGAGTTCCGAGGAGCCCCGTTGCGATGCCGACTGTTACAGGAGGCCGCCATGGACCCGAGCATTCACCAGGCACGTTGGCTGCTTTTTCCGTTATTTGGCCTGTGTTTCGGGATCGCGGCCATTGGATTTATTGTTGGCTGACAGTGGGAACTCGGCGCTATCGCGGAGAGACGCAACCACGGGAAGGCAAAAGACTTGCGCAGTAAATAGTCCCTTCCTGCGCTAGCGAGACCCACCAGTTACCATCGTGGGACTGGTGGGCCTTGACGTTCCGGACGCAAACCATTGTTTTAAGCATCACACGAATTCGAACAGGAGGCAGTACGACAAAGCCGTATGATTAAGGGGAGTTCCGACATGCGACTGACAAGTTCATTGATGACGACCCGGAAACGAAGGACCGGATCTTCACGAGGACGTCATGTCGGCATTTCTGTAGTCGTCTTGACCTTCATTCTCGTCGTGAGCCCCTATCGCGTCGTGGTCGATGGATCATCGCAGCCGCTCGGCCCGCAGGCTGCCTGGGCCAAAGATGGCGGGAACGGCAATGGCGGGAACGGGAATGGGAACGGCAATTCGGGCAATTCGGGTGGAAACTCCGGCAATTCGAACTCGAACGCTGGTGCCGGCAAGGGCAAAGCAAAGTCGCAGGACGACAATCTCCCTGATCCCGCCCCTGCGGTAAACCCCGATAGCAAGCCAAAACTCTTTGTCAACGCATCCACAGGAGACCGGGTCGAGGTGAGCGGCCCGAGCATTGGCGTGGTGCATTCGAACGGACTCAGTGAGCGCATCGACAGCGACCAATATGAAATGCGGGATGCCGAGGGCCGCATCATCATTCGGCGCCTGGCGACGCGTTCCGATCGGGACAGGTTGCTTGGAATGATCAACTGAGGCCCAGTTCACATGGCCGCGCAGTGCGGCAATTTCGGCTCAAGCATGATCGCGAACAGGCGGATGGCGGCGCTCAGTCGCGTCGCGCAAGGTCATGGCGGCTTCGGTCCTGTTGCTGACGTTGAGCTTGGCCAGGATTCGCGTCATGTGGTGCTTTATCGTCTTTTCATGCAGGTTCAGCCGAAGCCCGATCCGCTTGTTGCTCAGTCCCGCGGCAACCAGCGTCAGGATCTCCCTTTCGCGGCTGGTGAGGTCGGCAAGTCCTTCAGCTTTCGCCGGCTCTTTTGATTGAGCCGAGAGATCGGCCAACAGGCGCGCCGACAATTGTGGACAGACATATCGTTCGCCCGACGCTACCGTGCGCAGGATCGCAGCCAACGTCCTCGACCCGACCCCCTTCAGAACATAGCCCCTTGCCCCGCTCTGCAACGCGGTCATCACGTGCTGGTTTTCTTCCGAAACGGTCAGCATCACAATTTTCAGTGCCGGATGCCGCTCAAGGGCCGGTCCGATCACGCCAAGGCCACCTCCAGGAACCGAGATGTCCATCAGCAGAATGTCGGGCCGCTGGTCTTCGATTATCCGCAGGGCATCGTCTCTGCTGCTTCCTTCACCGACGATCTCGAACCCGCCGATCTGATCGAGCGTGCGCACAACGCCTTCCCTGAACAGCGGGTGGTCGTCGACGATGGCGAGCTTGATGGCTACTGTCATGTCTGCCCCATTTCAACGATGTTGAGGCCCATTCTTACGACTGTGCCACTCTGTGAGGAAGTCACGGTAAACTGACCCCCGAGGCTTTCCACCCGCTCGCGCAGCCCAACGAGTCCCAGCCTCTCGGGACGCACGATTTGCGGGTCAAAGCCAGCGCCGGCGTCGGCCACTTCGATACAAACGCGCTCGCCGTCGAAATGTTTCTCGACCGACTGACCTTCACCTCCGGCATGACGGAATCCATTGTTCAGCGCCTCCTGGACGAAGCGAAAGATGCAGATCTTGGCCGCCGGCGACAACGGCGCATGGCCGCCGGTCATCGATAATCTCACTTTGACGCCGGTTCGTTCTTCGTGCGCCTGTACGGCTAGCTGGAGAATTTCACCCAGTTCGGCATGCTCGATATGCGGCAGGACAAGGCCCTTGCTGATGCTCCTGATCTCGCGCATGGCATCGTCCAGATGTGCTTTGATGGCCAGCAATTCCTGTGCACGCTTCGATTGCGGCGTAGCGGGATCGGCAATGACGGGGCTGTCGATCCCCAGCGCCGCGAGAGCAACCAATTGCGCGGGGCCATCGTGCAAGTCCGCACCGATGCGCCTGAGATAGCGTTCGTTAAGTGCGGTGGCACGCTGCGAGGCACGCTGCACCCGCAGCCTCAACAGTCTGTTTTGCGCAAGCAGATCGGAAAGCTCGGCAATGCGCTGCTTCAACGAGCGGCTCTGCGAACTGATCATGCGGCTGCCACGGAACACGATTGCCGACAGCCCGAGAAAGAAGGCCGCTGTGACGGCGGCAACGTCCAGCCAGGTTCGAATGAGCGCCTGATGCAGGTTTCTTTCAAAATCAGTGGCGACCTCGTAGAATTCCGAAACGGCCACCACTTCCCCCGACCATGGCTGCAGCACCGGATTGTAGATCTCGAGGAGATGCAAGCCGCTGGCTCTTTCGGCCTCGCTGTCCGGATCGTCGAGCTTGTCGAACTCCGAAACCATTTGGCCTGCGAATGCCGTCCGGAGATTGTCGCTGGGTTCAAAGCGCTTGCCGATCAATGTCTTGTCGGTCGAATACAGGATGGTTCCGTCGCGACGCCAGAGCTTGAAGGATTCGAGCCTTGTGCCGAGTGCCCCTTGTCCCAGCGTTTCATCGAGCGCGTGGGCGACGCTCTCGTCGAGCACTTCGCTCTTGCGCATATCCGGAAGCAGCGGTGCGATAACGCTGTCCACGTAAAGAGCCGTTGCGGATGCCGAATTCTGCGTGACCACGGTTTCTATATGGTTCGTGACGGAAATCCCCACCACCACCATGGCTGACAGGGAAAATAGACCGCCCGCGAGCAGGAACTGCGTTGCCAGCGACAGCGCATTCCAACGGTCAACAAGGCTTGTCAGCCTGTGTGGCTTGGTGTTCCGAATGGCCCGCTCGACGGCACGCCGCACCAGTGGCGCGATTCTGGAGAGCCGGCTAATCCGTTGTCGAACGTCGCTGAAAGACGCCATCCTAGGTATGTAACCGATCAATCGCGATGGAACTAGGGCCTGATGAGAGGGCGAACAGCGTATCCGGCGCTTTTTTGGGCAAACCGTCTCATTGCGTCGTTCGGTAAAGCTCGGACGCGGCCTGCTTCAGTGCCGCCCGTCCATCCGGCCTCAGATACATCATGTGCCCGCCCTCCAGCACCTCGGTGCGAATGGGCTTTGCGCCGGCAAGCGAAGGAATTTGACCAAGCAGGTAGCGCGAGCCCATGTACGGCGTCACCAGGTCGCTGTAGCCGTTGACGATCAGCACGCCGAGGCTGGGGTTTAGCACGCGCGCCTGTTGAAGGTCGTCCATGACACCCGCATAGCCCTGACGCGTCGCGCTCGTCCCATAGTCCCAATTGCCGCTGACTTCACGGTTGAGAAGCCGATAGCTGATATCCGTGCGGAAGTTCAATTCATCACGCACATAGCCGACGAAAGCGGAGGTGAGCGCCGGCACGCTTCGGTCGAGCACCGGATCGGGACCCTCGACTCCCAGGCTCTCTGGCGCCACGTCCGCTGTCGCGATGTTGCCGTCATAGGCGCTGAGAACATTGCCCTTTGCCCGTGCAAACTCCTTGGCGAACAGCCCTATGGGAATGCGTGCAAAGTGCCGCTGGACGAGATCGAGCGGCAGACCGGTGATTGCGGCGACACGCTGGCTCGCCAGGCGTCCACCCTGCTCCAGCCCACCTGCCAGCGCGGCCAGATAATCGCCGAGCGCATAGCGTTCGACTTCCGCCAGCCGCTCCTGCAGGGCCGGGCCGGAAACGCCTTCGCTGTGTAGGCGCACTGCCGCCAGCGACGGCAGTTCCAGCGCCCAGTGGAGCGGCTGGAACTCGTCCGGGCGCACCAGCGTGAATTCGAGCGCCGGCGAAATCAGCACGACGCCACTCGGGCTGATGCCGATGTCTTCCTGAAGCTTCCTGGCGAGCAATGCTGCTCGAAAGCCGCCATAGCTTTCGCCAGCCAGGAAGACAGGCGATGCCGTACGGTTCGTCTGCGCCAGATAGAGCCGGATAAACGCGCCTATCGACGCGGCGTCCTGGCTGACGCCCCAGAAGCTGTGTGCTTCCGTGCCGGGCGCTTCACGGCTGTAGCCGGTTCCAACAGGGTCCACAAAGACCAAGTCGGTCATGTCGAGCCAAGTGTCGGGGTTGTCGAACAGCCTCTGCGGCGGCGGCAGGAAACTTCCATCGGCCGCCGTCGCCAGGACCCGCGGACCGAGCGCGCCGAGATGAAGATAAGCGGAAGCTGCTCCCGGACCGCCATTGAACACGAAGGTGATCGGGCGCCGCGGATCCGGTCCCGTTTCTTTCCCGGCGTGCAGAGCATAGGCGACATAGAAAATCTCGGCGGTGATATCGCCTTTGCCGGACGGTAATGACAGCGTGCCGGCCTTGGCCTCGTAATCGAGCGTGCGTCCGGCAATGACGATCGAATGATCGGAAGTCTGCGGCGGTGGCAGGAGCGAGAGAACCCCGCCTGTGGGCGGCGGCCGCTGGGCCGTCTCCGCGTGACCCACCCCAGTTCCGGCAACCAACAGCAGAAGAGCGAGGGCGATTTCTTGCAGCTTGATAGGCATGACGTCTCCGGAGCAATTGGCTGAAACTAGCACACCGTCGGCCGAACCAAAGTCACAGCACCGTGCGCCAGTACGTCTGACAAGAAGGGATCGGTTTGGGAAATCCGATGCCCAGGCGGAAGATAGGGCGCGAGGGTCACGGCGGCAGCCTCAACCTCTTCCAGCAGATGCGTGCGGCGGAATGGCGGACCAAACGACTTCGTGAATTTTCTGCCGGTTGACTCGATTGGCCCACTTCCTAGGTTGGCATTCGGGGCTCCCGTGCAATCCGAAGTTGGTATGACATCTTTCCACACCCGAAAGCTTGCCCTTCTCCTTCTATCGGCAAGCGCCGCCATCCTGTCTTCCTGCGTCATGCCCGACGACACGTCGAGCACTGCAAAAGAGGACGCCACGGCGGCAGCAGCCCGCAGGGAGATGGTCGGCCTTAGCGAGGCGGACGTTCGAATGTGCGCCGGCTTTCCGACCGCCACTGCCGATGTCGGCAAATCCGGCCAGATCTGGACCTATCAGCGCGTCGTTCAACGTGGCAATCTCAACATTGTGGTTCCGACGGTGGCCATTGGCCCGGTCCCTGCGCTCGGAGGTTCCGTCAACGTCGCCCCCGGCGGCTATTGCAACACACAAATTCGAATGGTTGACGGTCATGTTGCCGAGGTTGCCTACGCCGGCGACAACAACCTGCCGAACAACCGCGATGCGCTTTGTGTCAGCACGGTGGACGCCTGTGTCGCCTACGCCCGTCAGTATCATCCAGGCAGGGCAATGGGCAGATAGCGGGATGAGTGGCATTGCCGCTGATCTGAACGCCTGAGATTTCTGGTTTGCCGGCTAGTGACTATCCTCGATCCCGATCGAGCATCACCGATTTGACCTGATATCCCCGCTCTCAACCGCCGACCCGACCCCATCGCGAATAGTGGAGAAATAGCGGTCGGTTCCGACCTGCCCGCCCTTGAGGGCAATTTCCAGCCCATCGATCGCCTTAATGCTTGAATGCGCCACACAAAGTGGCGAGCCCGGCGATGCCGGCAGCGGCATTCGCACAGTCAGCGCGTCGACGCCCATCTGGCCAAGTGCATGGCTCGACGTGTCGCCGCCGGCGATGACCACGCGCAGTAGCTTCTCTTGAAGCGTCAGTTCGCGGAGAACCTCGCCAAGGCCGCGGCCGAGCTTATGGCGGGCGCCTTCCCGGAGATCGATTTCTGCACCGCGGTCGGCCGCAGGTCCGAGCGCGGTGTAGAGGATGACGCTGCGCCCGGCCCGTAGGCTGGAGCGGCCGGTTGCCACCGCGCGCGCAATCGCGTCGTTCGAAGCCTCAGAAACCAGTTTGACCGGGTCGAGCTCGATCCCGTCGAAGCCGTCGGCCAGAGCATGACGGATCTGTCGTTCCGTCGTCGGCGAGCAGCTCCCCGAGACCACGGCGATCCTGTCGACAGCGCCCGGCGGCGAAAAGGCGGATTTGGTATCCACGATCCGGTTCGATGCCCATTCGACCAGCAAGGCATATTCGATGCCTGAAGAGCCGACGACGAAATAACCGCCCGGCTTGCGAGCGCGCCAAATCTCCTTGCCGGCAAGTGCCTGGGTTTCCAGGCTATCGACATCGACAAGCACGATACCTGAGCCATTCTCCACAAGCCGGTCGAATGCTTTCGACCGCGACGCAGACTGCAGCGTCGCCAGGTCGACCAGGCCCGAGGCGAGGCTGGTCTGGCGCGACAGATGGATCAGCAGGTCGGATTCGTCCATCGGCGTGGTCGGATGGCGGCTCATCACGGGATGGCGGTCGATGCGGAAATATTTTTCGCGATAGGCCGCGAACAGATGACCGAAGGCGGTGTAGCGCTTCAGCTGCGGCGCGCCGACCACCAGCGGCACGCCGTCTTGCCGGAAAACCGAGCGGCCGATTTCGATCGCCCGGCCGATGCTGCCGATTGCCGGGCTGGAATCGAAGGTCGAGCAGACCTTGTAGTGGCAGATCTCGGCGTTGACGGTCTTCAGCCAGGCGAAGGCATCTCGCAGATGCGTGTCCATCCACTGCGGCGTCTCGCTGCGGCTGGTGCCGGCCAGCCCGAGGGCGCGGCAATGCGCAAATTGCGAAAGCAGCGCCTCGTCCGGCTGGCGCATGAACAGGACGGTCGGCACCCCGCCGAGCTCGAGCGCCTCCATAACGTCGGTCGAGCCGGTCAGGTCGTCGCCATAGTAACTCAGAAGCAGGTTTTGCATGGCGTCAGGCCGCCTCGCCGCCGCCGAACTTCTCGATCGACCGCGCCAGCTCGACATGGCTCAAGGCATAATCCGCCAACGGAATGTCTTGGACTGCCGCCTGCCAGGCCTGCTGCACGGCGCGCACGCCGGCGCCCGGCCCGTCCGGGTGGCTGACGATGCCACCGCCGCAGAGATAGAGAAGATCGACCGTTCGGCCGGTTCGCTGGAAGGTTTCAGGCGCCTGCCCGCCCCACTGGCCGGAGCCGGCGACCGGCAATGCGCAATCGGCCGGCGAAAAGATCGGCGTGGTCACCGCCTTGAAGGATTCGACGAAGGACCAGTCGGGTTCCCAGTATTTCGAGGCGATGCCGTTGATCTGGAACTGGTCGACGCCGAGCAACCGCCAGAACTGCTGCCAGACCTTGAAATCCATGCCGAGGCCGGGATGGCGGGTGAGAATGTCCCAGCCATTGCGGTGGGCATGGAGCACCAGGCTAGAGCGCTTTCGGAGGTAAGCCATGCCACCAAAGCCGATCGAATTGATGTTGACCACCGCGCAATTGCCACCGGCCTTTGCCACCAGATCGTGGTTTCGCATCATCTCGTCGGGATCGGCATGTGAAATGCCGAAGGCATACATGACCTTCTTACCGCTCTTCTGCTCGTGGTCGAGGATCAGCGGCATGATTGCCCTCACTCGCTCCGACAGCGGTGAATAGGCCGGGCTCATCAGCTTCTCGTCGTCCTTGATGAAGTCGACGCCAGCGGCAATCAGCTCTTGCACCATTGCGGCCGTCTCGTACGGGCGGAGTCCCAGCGCCGGCTTGACGATGGTCCCGATGATCGGACGATCCGCGACACCGGTCAGCCTGCGGCTGCCCGTGACGCCGAATTGCGGGCCCGGATGCGCGCCCCGGTACTCCTCGGGTAGCTTCATGTCGACGACACGGATGCCGGACAGGCCCTTGATCGAAAAGGCGCCGCCGATGGCGATGGTCATCAGCGCCGACAGGTCGGTGCCGATGGCGTCCAGCGGAAAGGCGATATCGATGTCGGCGCGCTTGACCGGGCCGTTGCGTGCTTCGGGGCTTGCTCCCGAACCGGTTTCGGGAAGGGACGGCCGGTCCGCGTCCGGCAGATGCCGTATCGCCAGGACTCGCGCTGCGACCCTGGCCTTGAGCTCTTCCGTCTCGCCGGCCAGCGCGACGAAGGTCCCGGTCGACTGGTCGCTTGCAATCTTGGCCGCCAGCGCCTCGATATTGCCGGGCGTTTCGATGCGATAGGTAAGAACAATCATATTCGCGCGGCCTGCCGGGGTGGTTCGAAAAAGGTTCCTTGGCCCTTGAAATCTGGTATAATGAGTACATAAGCTTTGCAAGCCCTATCCGGCTGGGCAGGGCCGGGCGAGCCGGCAGCAGGCGTTCCGGAATTCACGCCGGAAATGCTAGATAGGGGGCCGGCCAAAGGAGTGATTCGCGACGATGAACCGTTCGGAGCCGATCGTCCGGCGCAAGCTTTCCGACGAAGTATTCTTGAGACTGAAGCGCTTGATCACCGGCGGCGAATTGCTGCCGGGTGACGACATGCCGTCGGAGCGCGAATTGATGGAGCGTTTCGAGGTCGGCAGGCCGGCGATCCGCGAGGCGATGCAGGCATTGAGCAATATGGGGCTGGTCGCGATCTCGCATGGCGAGCGTGCCAAGGTGCTGCAGCTCACCGCCAAGTCGATCATCAAGCAGGTCGACGGCGCAGCCAAGATCATCCTGTCGTCATCGAAAGACACGCTCGAGCACCTCAAGAACGCGCGCATCTTCTTCGAGCGCGGAATGGTCAAGGAAGCTGCAGAAAAGGCCACAGCCGAGGACGTGCAGCGGCTGCGGGAAACGGTCGCCGAGCAGCGCAGCCATCGTGGCAACTCGGAAGCCTTCATATCCGCCGACATGAAATTCCACACACAGATCGCGGCAATATCCGGTAACCCGATCTATGTCGCCGTCAGCGAGGCAATGCTAGGCTGGCTAAAGGAATACCACACCGAAATGCTGATCTGGACCGGCAAGGAAAAGTTCACGCTAACCGAGCACGAAGAGATCGTCGGACGCATCGAAGTCAAGGATGCGGATGGCGCCGAGAAGGCGATGATCAAGCACCTCGAACGCTCGCGCGCGCTCTACGTGATGAATTCCGGCAACTGAAAATCAAGTGCAGGTCCCGACCGGCGTCGCGGTCGGACCTTGCTCTCGGCCTACTGGCTGACCACAGATCAGCCTGAGCCCGGACCGACGCAGTTTTATGTTGCCGTCTGAATCCGGTGTATGTGCCGCGTTGTTTTCATTCAGCGATTTCAGCATTTGCATCTTCCCAGCCGTGGATTTCCGCCGCCCGCTTTCGTCAGCAGGCCCGCATAGGCCCGTCTTGGAGGCGCCTGGCTTCTTCTTGAATTGGCAATTCTTGCAAAGACTATGCTAGATTTGCCAATCGGCGAGAACGACACCCGGAGAACCGCAATGGCTGACAGGAGCCTCCACGTCGTGATCTGGCTGCCGACGAATTTCTATTCGGCCGTCGTCTCGACGCTCGTGGAAATGTTTCAGCTTGTGAATGACGTCTGCCGGTCACAGGTTCTCTCCTGTGAGTTCGTTTCAAGGGGCGCGCCGTCGACATCAAGTACAGGAATTTCCTTCCCGACGAAGGCTCAACCATCCCGGAAAATGGATGTCCTGATTCTCATTGCGATGCCGGGCGTCGAGATTCCGGAGCTTCTGCGCTCGCTCGACGAGGAGAGTGAACATTCAAAACCGCTGATCGCGCTCGCGCAACAGCAGGACGCAATCATCGCAGCACATTGCGGCGCGTGTTATCTGCTCGCCAATTCGGGATTATTGGACGGTAAACGCGCAACGATATCCTGGTGGCTGAAAGCCGAGGCAAGCCGCCGGTTTCCGCAAGTGCGATGGGACGCTTCCCGCCTGCTCATTCGCCAGGACCGCCTTTACACATGCGGAGGCGGGTTTTCCGGACTCGAACTCGCCAGGGCTTTGCTGATCGATCTGGGCTTCTCGAAAGAGGAGCGGATCATTCGAAAACTTCTGGTTCTTCCTCCGCCGCGCAAATTCCAGAGTCCCTACGAATTTTCTCTCGACGAAATTTCGAACGAGGCCAGCCCATTCGAGAACAAGCTGCGCGAGCTCTCGAAAGACAAGATGTCGGAAATCGATCTGAAATTTCTCGCAACTGAATTGGGCATGTCTTCGCGAACCCTGTCTCGCAGATTTTTCGACGAACTCCAGACAACGCCGGGAAAATGGATCCAGGAACGGCGGCTGGAGTTGGCAAAATCCATGCTTGAGGAAACGAAACTGAGTGTTTCAGAAATTTGCTATCGCGTCGGATATCAGGACGTCGCCTCGTTCAGCCGTCTTTTTTCCAAGACAACTGGAATGGCACCAGGCGAGTTTCGAAAGCAAATCCGGTGACAAGTCGGCAACGGAAGTGCTGCGGCTACGGGCAACCGCCGCGGAAGTGCGGCTATCCATGAGCCTCGGCAAATGACTTCAGCCGATCCGGACGATTGCATAGGGTGTCATCACAAGATGGTCTCGGACCGACGTATCTCGCGGAATCTTGCGCGATATTCGTCCATCCCAGATCTTCAGAGGACCCCGATCGGAGCCGAGCCCGGAAACATCGACTGGAACGTCGTCCGAGGTAAGGTTCGCCAGCCAGACGATGATCTTGCCTGTCTGGGAGCGGCCGGCCAGTGCCAGCACCCGCGTCTCATCGGTCGTTGTCGCCGCCATATGCGCATGGCCGGCCAGATCGCAAAGTCCTTTCACCGCGTGGAAAATCGGCCGGGGTGCACCTTCTTCGACAGGTTCGCCCGACGAGGCCAGTACGCCGAATGGTCCGGTGAAGCTGCAGAGCGTGAGCATTTCGAGCCCGGCCGGCGCAACGCGCGCGGCATAGCCGATCGTCCACGCGGCCCCGAACAGCCCGGCATGGCGAGGGTCGCGGTCGGCCATGGCAATGCGCTGATTGTCGGGATTGGCCTTGGTCGCGCCGCCATAAGGGTTCTGGCGCATGGCAATGGTCGACGGCCCGATCCGATAAGGTATTGTTCCGAAGATCGTTCGTACTGACGCCGTGATGAAAGGCAGTGCCCCCAGCGATTGCATGACGCTGAGATCGTCGGCGGCGTGCACGATCGGGCAGGTGCAATGCGTGACGAAATCGAGCGGGTCAGCCGGCACACGCTTGCGATTGAGTTCGGTGAAATAACTGAACATGCCGCCACCGAGGCTGGTGTCGGGAAAGGCGCGCCGCGCCGCGGCATAGACGTCTTCGAGCGGTGGGCATTGCGGCCATGCGCTGCCCGGCGGCGTCGACTGCCGGTCGACCGAGGGCGAGACGGCAATGGCCGAAAGCTTGAGCCCGGCCTGGCGCACCATGTCGGCGACGCCTGAAAGCTCGGCGTCGAGATCGCCGTCGCCGGCAATGACACATTCGAGCGTTGTCCGGACCGGATAGGCGGCGGCGAGCTGGGCGTAAGCCCGCAAGGCGTCGAGCCCATGGCCACGCGTCGGGTCGTAATGGAACATCAATTGCTGCGGACCAAGCTCGGACAGCATCGGCAGCTTGCCCAGCGCCGCCTCGACCTCATCCGGATAGACGATCACGCCGATATCCGGCAGCGCCGGTCCGGCTTTGCCGAGCGTGACGCGAATTGGTTCGACGGTTGCCGCAGCCGCCGGCAGTTTCCCGCGACCCTCTATCCGCAAGCTGATGGTCTGGCGGAAGGTCTTGCCGGCGGGCAGCACATAGGGCCATGGCAGCGCGAGCGGCCGGACATAGGTCTTGTAGGAGGCATCCGACCAGTTGCGCTGGTCCTCCATCTCGAAAGTATCGCCTTGCATACGGCATTCGGCGGTGACGCCCGGCCGGACCTCATGGGTGATCGCCCGCAGATCCTTGAAAGGCTGCCAGGCATCGATCAGCTCTGGAAGCCGCGTCGCGACCACGCTGCCATCGGTATGCTCGACTGTGACCGGGCTGCCGGCCAGGCCGGCAATCGGATGCAGGATGCAGAAGCCGCAGCGATTGGTCTCGAAATCGTTGTCGGGAAGAGCGCTCACGTCGAAGATCAGCTGGCCATCAGCCGAGCCCTTGATGGTCGCACGGAAGTCGAGCCGGCTTCCCTCTGGTCCGAAACAACCTGCCGAATAGCTGACGAAGAAAGCGTCATCGCCCTGGTCGATGATTAAATCGGTGAGCGTCGGCTCGTAGGTGCCCCAGTCGCGATCCCTGACGATGTAGGCGATGGCACGCAGAACTTCGGTGTCGCCGTGGCGGATGCTGCGCAGATTGCCGTTGACGAAGTCCGCCGTCAGCGCGCCGGCGCGCAGCCTGACCGGTTCGGCTTCAACGGCACGTGTGCCGTAGAGGAGGAAGGCGTCGGCTGTCATTTCAGCAAGGCGTCGAGTTGCACCGGCTCCCGGCTTGCGGCGCCGGCATAGGCTGCCTCGACCAGCGCTAATGTCTTGAGGTTGTCCGCGCCCGAGGTCGCGGGCTCGGTTCCGTTGGTCAGGCAATCGACCCAGTGCTTTTGAATGGCGACGACGCTTTCCTGGATGTTGTGCCACGGCCGTGATGCCCAGGCCAGCAGCGGTGGCGAGACGTCGCTCACGGCTGTCCCGCTCCTGCCGGTGACGGTGAGCCGGTAGCCCTGCGCCAGCCGGATCGTGCCGTCGCTGCCGTCGATCTCGATCAGCGTCTCCGGAAACGGCTCGGTAGCGAGCTTGCTCGCGTAGCTGCAGTCGACCACGGAAGTGGCGCCGCTCGTGTGGTCCATCAGCATCGTCGCAACGTCCTCGCCGGCAATGCCGGGATTGATGCGCGCCGTTCGCGCAGTGACGGTCGAGACGTCGCCCAGCAGGAAGCGGGCGATGTCGAGGATGTGGATACCCAGATCCTCGATGATGAAGCGCTTTCCCGTCGCCAGATAAGGCTGGCCAGAAAACACGTCATAGGCAGAGCGGAACGAGATCCGTCCGAAAAAGGGGGGGCCGATTTCGCCGCTGTCGAGCACGGTACGCACCGCCTGGATCGGCGACTGCCAGCGAAAATTCTCATGCACCATCAGCGGCACGCCGGCGTCAGCACAGGCCTTTACCATCGCCTTGGCGTCGGCAAGCGTCGGCGCAAACGGTTTTTGGCAGATTGCCGGAACGCCGTGCTGCGCCGCCATCTCCACGAGCATTCTGTGGCTTGGTGCGGTGGTGGCGATGTCGACGAAATCCAGCCTTTCGCCGGCAAACAGCGCTGCCGCGTCGGTATAGCGCCGCGCGACCCCGAACTGGTCGCCGACGATCCGCAGCCGGTCCGGATCACGGTCGCAGATGGCGGCGATCGAGGCGCCCTCTATGTCGCGCCAGGCATGCAACTGGTTGACGGCAAAGAAGCCGCAGCCGATCAGCGCTCCACGCAGTTCCGCCATGTCAGCCGGCCTTTGCCATCTGCATCAGCGTGACACGGCTCTGCAGCCGGCGCTGTGCCTGGTCGACGACGACGGCGACGATGATGACGAGGCCCTTGATCACCATCTGCCAGAACGAGCTCACTCCCATCATCACCAGCCCGTCCGAAAGGATGCCGATGACGAAGGCGCCGACAATGGTACCGCCGATGGTACCGCGACCGCCCGACATCGAGGTGCCGCCGAGCACCGCCGCGGCAATGGCGTTCAGCTCGAAGCTCTCGCCGGTCGCCGGATGCGACGCCATCAGCTCGGACGAGATGATCAGCCCGACGATCGCCGCGCAGAAGCCGGAGAACATGTAGACGAACATCTTCACCATATTGACGCGGACGCCCGAAATCCGCGCCGCCCGTTCGTTGCCGCCGACCGCGAAGATGTGGCGGCCGAGCGGGGTGTATTTGGCGAGATAGGCCGCCCCTAGCGCAACGACGAGCAGAATCCAGAGCGCGACCGGCAGGCCGAGCAACCGGCCGGCGCCGAGAAAGCCGAATCCGGTGGTGCCGAGCTCCGGCTTGCCGACGAGATTGGGGAAAGTACGGCCGTCCGACGACAGCAGCGCCAGGCCGCGTGCGACATAGAGCACGCCGAGCGTGGCAATGAAAGGCGCAACGTTAAGCCTGGTGATCAGCAAGCCGTTGACGGCGCCGATCAATATGCCGACGGCAAGCGTGATCAGCGCGATCTCGAAGACGTTGAAATAGATGGTGTAGCCGACCTGCAGGTCGATGCCGTTGAGCACGAGGTAGCCGGCCACCATGCCGCACAGGCCGACGATCGAGCCGACCGACAGGTCGATGCCGCCGGTGATGATGACGAAGGTCATGCCCATTGCGAGGAATGCGTTCAGCGCCACGTGCTTCGACATCAGGATAAGATTGGCGGCCGATAGGAAATTGGGGGCGGCTATCGAGAAGAATAACAGCACGGCGATCAGCGCGATGAACGTCCTCGCCTTCATCAGCGTCAGCAGGACCGAGCCGCCCGACATGGAGTTGACCGCCGCCTTGGCTGGGATGTCAGTCATGCGCCTTGCTCTCCGTGCGGGACCGGTCCGTGGCCGAAGGCCGAGGCAGCGACGAGCGCGGCCTCCGTCGCCTCTGCGCGATCGAACATGCCGGTCAATTTTCCATTGCTCATCACTGCGATACGGTCGGACAACGCCATCACTTCGTCGAGATCGGAGGTGGCAAACAGAATCCCCAGGCCGTCGCGCGACAGCTTGCGCATGGTGCGGAACACGTCGGCCTTGGCGCCGACGTCGATGCCGCGGCTGGGCTCGTCCATCAACAGCACCTTCGGGCCGGTGAGCAGCGCCTTGCCGATCACCACCTTCTGCTGGTTGCCGCCTGACAGCGACGAGACTTCCTGCGCCGGATCGGCGACCTTGATGGCCAGTTCGCGCACCGTCTGGGTCACCGCCTGTCGTTCGGCGGCACCACGAATGTGGAACAGGCGCACGAACCGCGACAGGCTGGCCAGCGTCAGATTGCTGGCGACGGAGAGGATCGACACCAGCCCTTCGCGCTGGCGGTCTTCGGGGATCAGCGCCAGGCCGCGCCGGATGCGCCGCGTCGTGTCGCGCTCGTGCACTTTTTTGCCGGCAATGAATATCGCGCCCGTCGAATGGCCGTGGCGGCCCATGATGCAGTCGAACAGCTCGCTGCGTCCGGCGCCCATCAGGCCATAGATGCCGAGGATTTCGCCGGTGCGTAGCGATAGCGAGACGTGATCGACCGCAAGCCCGCCGGTGACGCGCGGCAGGCAGATGTCCTCGGCGCGGAATATTTCCTCGCCCGGCACATGGCCGTCGGCCTTGGCGAAGTCCTTGGCGTCCGAGCCGATCATCTGCCGCACGATCCATTGGGTGTCGACGTCTTTCATCTCCGCCTGGCCGGTGATGCGCCCGTCGCGCAGCACCGTGATGGTGTCGCCGATGCGGATCAGTTCCTCGAGCCGGTGCGAGATGTAGACGATTGCCACGCCGCGTGCCTTGAGGTCGGCAATCACCTTGAACAGGATCTCGACTTCCGCCGCGCTGAGCGCCGAGGTCGGTTCATCCATGATCAGGATGCGCGCATCGAGCGAAACCGCCTTGGCGATCTCGACCAGCTGCTGCTGGCCGATGCGCAGATCCTCGACCAGCATGTCGGGCCGGATGCCGGCTTCCAGGCGTTCAAGGAACTCCGCCGCGCGGCGCTCCTGCTCCTTGCGGTCGATCTTGCGGAAGCGGTTGGTGATCTCGCGGGTGGCGAAAATATTTTCGGCGACAGTCAGATTGCCGAACAGATTCAGCTCCTGGAAAACCATGCCGATGCCGCGGCTCACGGCATCACCGGAAGACGAGAATGAAACCTCCTCGCCGTCCAGCAAGATGCGCCCGAGCGTCGGTTGCTCGACGCCGGCGATGATCTTCATCAGCGTCGATTTGCCGGCTCCGTTTTCGCCGACCAGCACGTTGACCGCGCCTTTGCGCACCTCGAAATTCGCCCGCTTGACCGCGACGGTGCCGGAATAGACTTTCGAGACGTCCTCCAGCTTTAGGATGACATCTTGATCGCCGGTCATGGCTTCGGCCCGATCTTTGCTTCCGCCGGCGTCACCAGCGGCAGGTCCTGGCCACTGCCCGGCGTATAGGCGCCAAGTACCTCGACGCTGCGGCCCTCGAGTGCCTCGCGCGGCAGCTTGGAAAGCACGGTCTTGTCGGCATAGGCGTTGAAAGCCTTGCCGAACTGGGCGAAGTCGATCTGGTTGGTGAAATCGTTGAACTGGATGAAGTCGAGGCTGTCGCGCAGCGCGGTTCCGCGCATGGCGGGTCCGATCTGCACCCGCGCGTCCGCCTTGCCGTCGCCGTCGGCATCGATGTCCATCGTCGCCGCGCGTGACTGTGTGTTGGCTGCCACGACCTTGCCCTCGAGCCGAACCGCGAAGGTCCATGGCGAATTCGCCTGCTTTTTCGGATTGCCGTATTTGGCGCCGGCAGCGGCGGGATCGGTCTTGGCCAAGGCATGAACCTCGGGAAACGGCCCGGCCTTCTGCTGCAGATAGGGTATCACTTTCGCCGCCCAGATGTCCTCGACCATCTTGTCGGGATTGAACGCGGAGCCAGTGCCGCCGTTTTCCGCCGACGGCGTCGGCAAGATCTTGCAGGCGGTCAGGCTGCCTATTGCTGCGAGGAACAATGCGACAAAGATCGGCCGGGTCAGCGTGTTGAACATGTCGGCTCGTTCGGCATGGCGGTCAGGAGCACCCAGAGAAATGGAGGCAAGGGCGAAATGGAAGCAAGGGACGAACCGGAGGCTCGTCCCTTGCTGCTTGATGTTACGCCGGCTCAGTTGGTGAGCGCGAATGTCTCCAGCTTGGCGGCATTGTCGCCATTGACCAGGACGCAATCCATCAATTGCTTTTCCTCGGCCGGAGACTTCTTGTTCTTGATGAAGTCGTTGGCCTGCTCGACCGCCATCTGCGCCTGCGCGAAGGCCGGCTGCAGGACTGTCGCCTTGATGCCGCCGGAGGTGATCGAATCGCGCACGTCGTTCGACCCGTCGAAGCCGACGACGATGACGTCCTTGCGGCCGGCAGCGGCAAGTGCCGCATAAGCGCCCATCGCCATCGTGTCGTTGCCGGAGATCACGCCCTTGATATCGGGATTGGCCTGGAGGATCGATTCCATCTTTGAATAGGCCTCGGTCTGGCTCCAATTGGCCGACTGCTGCGCCACCATCTTCAGGTCCGGATAGTCGTCGATGACGTCGTGGTAACCCTTGGAGCGGATGCCGGCATTGGTGTCGGATTCCTTGCCGACGAGCTCGACGAAATTACCCTTCTCGCCCATCAGCTTGACGAATTCCTGTGCGCCGAGCTGGGCGCCCTGATAATTGTTGGAGACGATCTGCGCGACGGCAACGCCGGTGGCATTGATCTCGCGATCGATCAGGAAGGAAGGAACGCCCGCGTCCTTGGCCTTCTGCACCGCGGCGACGGTGGCGTCGGCGCCGGCATTATCGAGGATGATCGCCTTGGCGCCGCGGCCAATCGCCGTGTCGATCAATTCGGACTGCTTGTTGGCGTCGTCGTCATGGACGAGCACCAACGCCTCGTAACCGAGTTCCTTGGCCTTGGCCTCCGCGCCGACAGCTTCCGCCTTGAAGAACGGATTGTCATGCGAGGGCGTGATGATGGCGATCAAATCCGCCGCATAGGCGGGTGCGGCGGTGCCAAGCGCCAGCATGCCGGCAAAAGCCGCAAGCGTCATTCTGCGTGTCAGTTTCATGTATTCCTCCCGTTGAAAATCCGTGCCTTATCCCAAGGCTATATGCATTCGATTTCGTTAGCCGGCCGTAGGCGGCGGGTCGCGTCAGATTCACAAGCCTTGCCGGCTTCACTTCGACGGATCGCTCCCCCTATCCTCCACTCATCCAGCGCCTGATCCTGCTGCGAAGCTTGACGGTCCGATCCATCGAACAGCTAAGCCAACTGGTATGATGAGTCAATGACAATTACAGGTGACATGTTCCGGAAGACGCGTCGCTGCCCTCAAGTGATGCGCTGAATGCTCGCGGCAATCTCCTCCGGCTCGAACACCCGCTTCCAGTCGTCTCGCATCAGCACCGGCTTGCCGAACTCTATCGCCTTGTTGCAGGCGTCGGAGAACACGCCTTTGGTCTCGCCGAAGATGACGGCGCCAAGCACGTTCATATGGCCAAGCAGGAAGTCGAGCGCCGCCTGCTTGTCGACCCCGCGCGCCACCACCTCGTCAACGGCCTCCTTCATGACGACGAGCAGCGAAGCGCATACCGTTTCCGAAAGGCCGGGCTCGAGCAGCGCCATCTGATCGACGGTGACGCGATGCGAGCGCATGACCGGGGCCCAGATGATCTTGGCGATCGCCTCACCCCTGGCGAAATCCTCCTCCGGTCCCTGCATCAAGGCGCTGACCATGTGCTGCTTGGCCTTGACGCCGCCGAAATAGTCCTTCTTCGCCGCCATGTCGGTCTCGTCGTTGAAGATCGGCGGATGGCACGGGTGGGTGACGAAATAGGTCAGGTCCGGCCGCTTCGGCAAATGCCCGGCGAAAGGTGCCGCGGCGTCGAGCACGACGACCATCGTGCCTGATGCAAGCTTGCTCTCGATACTCGCCGCGACCTTGCCGATGTGCGTGTCCGGAACCGCCAGGATCACCACATCGGCGCCATCAAGCGCCTCATCGGCGCTGACGGCATCGATGCCGAGGCCCGACTTAAGCCGCTCGCGGCCGGCGTCGCTGACCTCGACATGGCGTATCGTATAGGGAGATCCGCGAAAATTGGTCGACAGACGGTAACCCATTTTGCCGCCCGCACCAAACAGCGCAATCGTTGTCATGTGTCCGTTACTCCTGAATTCCAACGACGGCCCTGCCGATCGTTATCCCATTGACTTGTGAGCACATTGCCGCCGGTTGGCGGATTAGAGAACGCAGGGGAGCCGCCGCTCAAATGACGATGCCATGGACGATGTCTCGGGCGCCCGGATGTCCAGCACAGCGCAGCTACGCGGAGCATGCTACCTCAGGTACACATTATACCAGCATACCAAATTGGCAAGCGGCCATGGCACGGCTCTGACCACTTGCTCGGCCGTCGTTTACCTCCTGTTCAACGGCAATGAGCGATCATCGCGCTGAACCGCCGATCGGCGGGATGATTCGCAGCCGACAAAGGCCCATGCTCGAAACGTCACTCTACAGCCCGGTCAAGGCCTTCCTGGAAGGCCTGGGATTTATGGTCAAGGGCGAGATCGGCGGCTGCGATCTGCTGGCGCTGAGTGCCGACTCTCCACCGATCGTCGTCATCTGCGAGCTGAAGCTGAAGTTCAACCTCGAACTCGTCCTCCAGGGCGTCGACCGTATGGCGGCGAGCGACGAGGTCTGGCTAGCGGCATGCATGTCGGCCCGCGGCAAGGGCCGTGAGAGCGATGTGAGATACCGCAATCTCTGCCGTCGGCTCGGCTTAGGCCTGCTTGGCGTGCGACCGAACGGCGAGGTTCAGGTGCTGCTCAGCCCGACGGCATTGGCTCCGCGTCGCGATCCCCGGCGCCGCTCGAAGCTAATTGACGAACATCGGCGTCGGCAGGGCGATCCTGTCGCCGGCGGCGGCTCGCGTGCGCCGATCATGACCGCTTATCGCCAGCAGGCGCTGGCATGCGCCGCAGCCCTCGCCGACGGCCCAAAGCGGCCGCGTGACTTGAAGCCCAACCTGCCGAACGCGCCTAAGATCCTGCTGCACAATGTGTATCGCTGGTTCGCACGCACCGATCGCGGGATCTACGAACTGACCGCTCAGGGCCGTGAGGCGTTGCAGCGCTGGCCGCAGCCCGATCGCAGCCACACCGCTGCCTGAGACAGGCAACGCCGGATTTCGCGCCCTGCTTTCCGCGACAATCACGGCTTTCGGCAAGACATCACCTCGGTCACGGAACCATATTTCGACACGATGGTTTTGTCGTCACCGAATTGATCGTCCGCTGAGCAAACGGAAGGAACGGCCATGCGCCTATCGACGACAATTGCCACACTTTCGGCGCTGGCCCTTGCCTCGCCGGTCTATGCGCAATCCGTGGGACCAGAGCTTGCCCCTGTCCCGCCGACGGCCCCGCAAACCCTGCCAGAGCAAGCCACGCCCGAAGGGACCACTCCCGACCAGACTACACCTGACCAAGCCTTCTCCGCCCAGAATTTCACCGCAGTGACAATCGTGGCGATGGAGGATCTGCCTCCTGACATCAAGGCACAGGCGGAGGCCGTCGTCACCCAGACCAGCGCCGAGGATTTGCGCATCCTGCAAAGTTCGATCGACGCATCCCCGCAGGCGGCATCGGCGCTGGCGGCGAACGGGCTTAATTCCACGCAGGTCGTGGCGGCCAATATCGACGGCGACGGCACGCTGACGCTGATCATCCAGACGACGACGTGAGCGGCTGAAAGCGGACAAGCCGGCTCCGGCACGGAAACGAAGGCCGCCCGATCGCGGAGGACTGTCATGGCCGAGGCTGCAGTTCGCAACTTCACCATCAATTTCGGGCCACAACATCCCTCCGCTCACGGCGTCCTGCGGCTGGTGCTCGAACTCGACGGCGAGATCGTGGAACGCGCCGATCCCCACATCGGCCTGCTGCATCGCGGCACCGAAAAGCTCATCGAGTACAAGAACTACCTGCAGGCCTTGCCCTATTTCGACCGGCTCGACTACGTCGCGCCGATGAACCAGGAGCATGCATTCTGTCTCGCCGCCGAGAAGCTCCTCGAAATATCGGTTCCGAAACGCGGACAGCTCATCCGCGTGCTTTTCTGCGAAATAGGCCGGCTGTTATCGCACCTCCTCAACGTCACCACGCAAGCCATGGACATCGGCGCGCTGACGCCGCCGCTCTGGGGTTTCGCCGAGCGCGAGAAGCTGATGGTCTTTTATGAGCGCGCGTCCGGCGCCCGCATGCACGCGAATTATTTCAGGGTCGGCGGCGTGCATCAGGATCTGCCGCCGGAACTCCTCGACGACATCTGGAAGTTCTGCGATCCGTTCCTCAAGGTCTGCGACAATCTCGAAGAGCTGTTGACCGAGAACCGCATTTTCAAGCAGCGCAATGTCGATGTCGGCGTGATCGGCCTCGACGATGCCTGGGCCTGGGGCTTTTCCGGCGTGATGGTGCGCGGATCGGGCGCGTCCTGGGACCTGCGCAAGGCGCAGCCATACGAATGCTATTCGGAGATGGATTTCGATATCCCAGTCGGCAAGCATGGCGACTGCTACGACCGCTATCTCGTCCGCATGGAGGAAATGCGCCAGTCGGTCCGGATCATGCGGCAATGTCTGGAAATGTTGCGCTCACCAGAAGGTCAGGGGCCGGTCGCGATCCCGAACCGCAAGATCACGCCGCCGCCGCGTGCCACGATGAAGCGCTCGATGGAAGCGACGATCCACCACTTCAAACTTTATACCGAAGGCATTCGCGTGCCGAGCGGTGAAGTCTATGCCGCCGTCGAGGCGCCGAAGGGTGAATTCGGCGTCTACCTCGTGTCGGACGGGGGCAACATTCCCTACCGATGCAAGATCCGCGCACCTTCCTTCGCCCACCTGCAAGCGATGGATTTCCTGTCCCGAGGCCATATGATCGCCGATGTTGCCGCGATCATCGGCTCGCTCGACATCGTGTTCGGAGAAATCGATCGCTAGTTTAGCCAGGTCGCAGGATCTTCCCCGATCGCAGGATCATTCGTCGTTAGTAGCCGCGCAGGCAGGCCTGGACGGCGCTCGACCGCCGGTCAGACGAAGGCCCTCACCTGCGGCGGGCCAGCTCAAATTCTCACATCAAGGACGCACGCATGGCCGCGACAAGGCGCAGCCAAGCGTCGAGGAGTTTCACAATCTGCGCGGCCCGACGGGGCACGAGCCCTTCCAAGTTCGGAAGCGCTCTCCACGGCGCGGAAAGAACGCGTGTTCCGCCGTTCCTCGTACCGCCTCAATGCACGATCAAGCCCTTCATCCAGGCAACAAATCTGTTGCCGCGAACTATCCCGCGCACCCTGGCAGCGGCCCATCTCGCTTGCATCGTAGCGCCGACATGGCAATGGCAGACGATTTGGTGCAACTGCCGGTCGCTCAGTTCGAAGAAGCGCTTTGCCTCACCATAGGTATCATCGCTGAGGCCCATGGCACGCAGAACCGGATCCTCGAAGGCGACAGTGAGCGGCGTCCCAGCGCCACGCGATCTGTCACGCGCTTCCCTGTTCATATATTCGGTGCCTGGAAGCGCCCCAAGGCATCGCGTCGGATTTTGTTCGAGAAGTTCCGCCCAACGTTCAATCCGCTGGGTTCGAGTCATCGCCGGATACGCCGCGAAGGACTCAACTTCCGCGACGGCCTGCAGTTGGTCGAGTGTTTGATGTTTCATGGTCGGCTCCTGTCGACAGGTGAATTCGCCCACGCCTACATGAGCAATTATCGCGCCATGGAGCGCTGACAAGGCCGGACCGTCGCAACATGAGGCGTACGGATCACCTGCCCGGTGAAGCGGCGCTCGAATTCCGACGCGCCCCCGCCTGTGTTCGATGTCGACCCGTTAACCGAACCCGTTTCCGGACAGGAACTTTTGCGGAAGCTTGCCGTTTGGCTTTGCGTCCGCTTCGGCGGCTGCAATATCAGTCTTGAAAGCAATTCCGTTGGACACGAAGCCTCAACGCGTCGAGCAAGACGTCGAGCCTGTAAATGAAACCCGGGAGCAACCGGCCCCGGTTCGAGAATCTCGTGAGCGATCGGCAGAGCCCCGGCAGGAAAAACCCGACGGGAATGCCTCGCAACGAAAGGCCGGTCTGCTCGGCTTTCCCAGGCGCCATCCCTATGCGGCCGCAGCCATCGCGCTTGCGCTGTTGCTCGTCGCGGCAGGCATCGCGATCTGGTGGCTGAACGCTCGCCAGTACGAATCGACCGACGACGCCTTCATAGATGCGCGCACAGTGATGATCGGTGCGCAAATAGCCGGCCGCATTACCGAGCTGGCGGTTACCGACAATCAGCATGTACAGGCGGGCGATGTCCTCCTGCGTATCGACGACAGCGACTATCAGGCAAACCTGAAGCAGGCCGATGCCGGCGTCGCCGCGGCCGAGGCCGAAATCGTCAATGTCGCCGCCCAGATCGAGGCTCAAAACGCAAAGGTAAACGCTGCCCAGAGGCAGGTTGCACAGGCCAAGGCAGCGCTGGATTTCGCCAAGGCCGAGGATCAACGCAATCGCGAACTCCTGGCCAGGGGCACAGCAACGCAGCAGCAGGCGCAGCAGGCGGCATCGACGTTGCGTCAGGACCAGGCCGCGCTGGACAGCGCCGAGGCCAATGTCGCCTCCGCAAAAAGCCAGGTTTCGGTCTTGCAGGCACAGGCCAGGAGCGCCGAGGCGCAGCTCGAGCAGGCAAAGGCCAGCCAGGAGCAAGCCCGCACGACGCTGTCGCGCACGACTATCACAGCACCCGCAGCCGGGCGCGCAACGAGCATTTCCGCCGCTAAGGGCACCTACGCCCAACCCGGCCAGGTATTGATGATGTTCGTTCCCGACGAGGTCTGGGTGAAGGCCAATTTCAAGGAGACGCAGCTCGATCTGATGCGGCAGGGACAGCCGGTCGACATCGACATCGACGCCTACCCGGACAAGTCCTTCCATGGCCGCGTCGACAGTATCCAGGCCGGCAGCGGCACCGCCTTCAGCCTCCTGCCGGCCGAAAATGCCACCGGCAATTACGTCAAGGTGGTGCAGCGCGTGCCGGTCAAGATCGTCTTCGACAAGCCGCCGGATGTGCTTCTCGGGCCAGGCCTGTCGGTGGTGCCGACGGTCAAGGTGCGATGAACGGCGAAACCACCAGAAATCAGGGCGAAAGCCGATCCGCCGCCGGGACACACAATCCGTGGCTCATCGCCGTCGTCGTCTCCATCGCCACTTTCATGCTGGTGCTGGACACCTCGATCGCCAATGTCGCCCTGCGCAACATCGCCGGCAGCCTGGCGGCCGGAATGGATGAAAGCACCTGGGTGATTACCACCTATCTCGTTGCCAACTCGGTGATCATTCCGGTCAGCGGCTGGCTGGCAAGCGTCATCGGCCGAAAGCGCTACTACATGCTCTGCGTGGCGACCTTCACCGTCGCGTCGCTGCTGTGCGGACTGGCGCCCAACCTGGAACTGCTCATCCTGTTCAGGGTCCTTCAGGGCCTCGGCGGCGGCGGCATGGCGCCAAGCGAGCAATCGATCCTTGCCGACACCTTTCCGCCTGAAAAGCGCTCGCAGGCCTTCGCGCTTTACGGCATTGCCGTCATCGTCGCACCGACGGTCGGGCCGACGATCGGCGGCTGGCTGACCGACCATTTCTCCTGGCACTGGATCTTCTTCATCAACGTGCCGTTCGGCATCCTGTCGCTGGCCCTGGTGCAATGGCTGTTGGTCGAACCGGACGTACTCGAACGCGAACGCAAGGAACGGCTGAAGGGCGGCCTGAAGATCGACGGGATCGGGTTCGTCCTGGTGGCGACGGCCTTGGGGTGCCTGGAGATTTTTCTCGACCGGGGCCAGCGCTACGATTGGTTCGCCTCGGATTTCATCACCACTTTCGCAGTGATTTCCGCGATCGCGTTCCTGCTGCTTATCCCATGGGAACTCAGTCGCAGCGATCCGGTCGTCGACATGCGTCTATTGTTCACGCGCCAATTCGGCACGGCCTTCCTGGTCATGATGGCGGTCGGTGCTATCCTGTTCAGCACCACCCAGATCGTGCCGCAGCTGCAGCAGACGACATTTGCCTACACCGCGACGCTCTCGGGCCTTTCGATGATGCCGGGCGGCATCGCCATGCTGATCTTGATGCCGGTATCCGGATTTGTAGGCACCATCGTGCAGCCCAAATACCTGATCATGATGGGCATGTCGGTGGTCGCAGTGGCCCTTTGGCATATGACCTCGCTCACCCCGGACGCCAGCTTCCGCTTCTTTGCCTTTGCCCGTGTTTTCCTGATGGTCGGGCTGCCGTTCCTGTTCATTCCCATCTCGACCGCGGCCTATGTCGGCCTGCCCCCGCAGAAGACCAACCAGGCATCGGCGCTGATCAACGTTGCACGCAATATCGGCGGCAGCATCGGCGTCTCGCTGTCCAACACCGTCATTGCGCAAAGCTCCCAGATCCATCAATCGAATCTGGTCGGCCACACCGTGCAGTCGTCGCCCGCCTATCAGCAGGCGCTTCGGCACGCGACCGAGCATTTCGTCGCCCAGGGTTCGCCGATGGTCGAGGCGAAGCAGCAGGCGATCGGCTGGCTTGGCCAGTTGATCGCCCGCCAGGCCACGCTGCTCGCCTATGTCGATGTCTTCCGCTACTGCGCGGTGGCAACCGCCCTGCTCGTTCCGCTTGCTCTGCTGCTGCGATCAAGCAAGTCGGGCAGCAGACAGGCGAATCCGGAGATGGGCTGACCAGAAGGCGGGAACCAGCTGACCCATTGCGTTGTTCTGCGCCAAGAGGAGATGATCACGATGGCCACTATTCCCACACCCGAGCCAACCCCGACCCCGGTGCCGCCGCCTCCCATCCCCGATCCCAAGCCCGTGCGTGAGCCGGACCCCGACAGGCTCCCCGACGAGGACCCCATTCCCAATCCGGATGAAAACGATATTCCGCCGAAGCGGGCGTTCAACATCTAGCCTATTAGATTTCGAGCACAGCGTAGGGGCGGCCGGTCGGCTTGGCGACATGCATGGCAACGTTATAGACCGACGCCCCGCCCGGTGTGCGGCCCTCGTAGGCGCCGCGATGCGCATGGCCATGCACCACCGCGCTAACCTGGAACCGGTCTATTGTCTCGGCCAGGCGTGACGAACCGAGAAACGGGAAGATCTCCAGCGGCTCGCCTTCGACCGTCTCGACGACAGGCGCATAGTGCAGAACGACAAGCGTGCGTTTGGCGCGGACCTGCCGCATTGCGTTTTCAAGCCGCATCGCTTCGTTCACGCTTTCCGCCACCATCGACTTGATCGCCGGTTCGCCGAAGGAGCCGAGCATGCGCGATCCAAAACCGCCAACGAAACCCTTGACCCCGACGAACCCGACCTCGTGAATCTCCGTCGCCTCGCCGTCGAGCAGGTGAACGCCCGCCTGGCGCAGAATGTCGGTGACCTGCTCGACGGCGCCTGACTCATAGTCGTGATTGCCAAGTACGGCGACGACCGGGATCGTGCAGGCACGCAGTTCCTCGGCAAGGATTTCGGCCTCCCGAGGCTTGCCGAGATTGGTAAGGTCGCCGGTCAGCACGAGAACCTGGGCTGCACGCGACATCTCGCCGAAAAGATCGCGGTACGAGGCCTGGTCCTCCTTGCCGACATGCAGATCGCCAATGGCGGCGACTTTGAGTGCGCTGCCGTTTTCCGCCTTCGGCGAAGCAGTTTCGAGCTCGTCAGCCATTGCTATGTTCTCCTTCACCGCCGACGTCGGCAAAACCCCAGTCGTTGACGTCGATCTCATAGTCAGTTCGTGAAAGCATGCGCCCACGGCAGATTTTCATCCGGGAAGGTGGCAATTCGCGCTGCTTGGCCAGCCGGTCAAGCAGCTCGTCGAGCAGCCAGGCGGGCACGCGGCCCCGCTCCGTCGGATAGATCCATCGGAAGTTCAAGAGATGCATCAGCAGAACTTCCCAATGAACTTCCATGTAGGAAAGCAGCCTTTGCCAGTCGATCTGGTCGTGGGCCTTGAGGATGGTGTGCGAGATGTCGGCACCATCGTGGCGACCGCGGTCCTGGATGAAACTTTTGGACCAGATAAGCTCGGTGGGCCCGATGATCCGCACCTGGCTGCCCAGCAATTCGCCCTGACGGGCGTGCTCCAGCCACTGGTCGTCGACAGGCATTGTGCCGTTCATCGAGGCGAAAATGACGTCGAAAAAATGGGTGCCCTTGAACACTTTGCCGAGCCACCGGTCGTCCTCGACCACGACGGCGTAGCCGATCTGCTTAAAATGGGCGAGGATGCGCGGGCAGTCGCCGGCCTTGCAGAAAATGTCGAGATCCTTGGTCTGGCGGATGATCCCGGTATAGGCGCTTACGGCATAGGTGCCGGCGACGAGAAAGGGGATGCCGGTCGCGACAAGTTCGCGGATCGCTTCGATATAAAAGACCTCCGCTTCGGCATTGCGAAGCGTCGGGGCGGCTTTTGGATCGACCGACGGAACGGATGCCGGGATAGCACTTTTCGGTGGAGGATCGATGATCATAAGCAATGGCTCCTGGCCCGGCAGACCAGCAGCCGCCTGTATCTAATAGCCAAGCATGCCCGATGGTTCCCGCCGTTACGCGGCACTGCCGCTCTCGCCTGCTGCATCAGGCGGACACGCCGCCGTGGCAGGCCTTCGAAGCGGTCATGGTTGTCGGCTGCGGCGCGGCCCTAAAATGATATGTGAGCGGTCATTTTTGACGTCAAGATCGCAGCGCGGTCAGCCTCAAGCACGTCGAGGCGGAGTGGGCCCGCTATCGTCCTCGGGTTCGGAAAGGATTGGCTTCAACATGGTTCCCGAGCTGTCGGAGGCGCTGCGCACTCGGCGCAACAGCCACTTGAGCGCCCGTGGCCAGACCGACTCTGTTTGCCGGAAAGCTGCAGGCGGCGTGGCGAAAAGGCCATTCTCCATTTTGTAGTCCCTCACTGTCTCAGTCCAATCAGCGTTCTTCAACGAGCAAAGCTTGTGTTGGTTCCGCGTCGCCATCGGCGGGAGCACGGGCTGGACAGGCGAAGTCATCGTTGGTGGGTTCGAGCGGGCTGGCCCTCTGCAGCGAAATCAGTGGCCTCGGCGATCAAGTCGCGGAATTCAGCCCACTAGCCGGCGGGATTCAGCTCGTATCCTAATGCGCCGGCTCTGGACACGACCCGCGAAGGCTGAAATTGTGATCGGCATTTTCCAGTTGCAAATTTGGTTGGGCTCGGCGGGGATGGCGCTGGTTTCTGAAGACATTGCCAGCCATCCGGCACTGCGTCGCCATGTCCAGGCTCAGTCGCGGACGCTTCTCCAGACCTATGAAGCGAACCCGCGGCGTATTCGCCACGCAACAGCGTTGGCTGATGGCCCATATCGGCCTTGGCTTGTATTTCAATCGAGAGCCGGATGATCATCGCAAGGGACTTACGTCCGCACGGTTCATGGACGACATCTGCCGGCATTCGGTGGCCAGCCGCAACACCGCCGATGCCTTCCTGAAGGAGATGCTGCATTACGGTTTCATCCGGCATCTGCCGATTAAATATGGGCGCATCCGCCCCTTTGAGCCGGCCGCGGGCACTCTGGAGACGGTTGCCGGCTGGGTCATGGCTCATCTCAAAACGCTGGACAGCCTGGACGGTGGATCTCGACTGGCTGCATTCGTCGTACAACCGGATGTGCTCGCCAAACTGCAGCCGCTGGTGGCCGACGGCCTGCTTTCGTCGCATGCCGTGCGGCAGCCAAAACAGACTTTTTCCTTGTTCACCTGGCTCGACAATGGCGGCATCGTCATGGATTGGCTGATGTCCGGCGTCGACCCCGATCATGCCGACCTGGACCGAATCCCGACCGGTGTCGTCTCAATCGGAGATTTCGCGAACTGGCTCAAGCTTTCCCGCACTCACCTGTCACGCAAATTGCGCGATGCCGAGGAACTCGGCAGCATCGGCTGGCTGGGCCAGCGCGGTCACTCGGTCATGTGGGTGTCGAGCGAGTTCTATCAGGAATACATGACCGCCCAGGCGGTCAAGCTCGCCATCATCGATGCAGCCTTCGACAATTGTGTTGTAACTTCCGAAACTAGCTGAACCGCGAGCCGACCGCCGTCGTGGCAGCCTTGGCGCCGCCGCGACGGAGGTCTGGCTTTTCAAGCGATGTCGAACGACACGCCCTGCGCAAGCGGCAGCGCCTTGGAATAATTCACCGTATTGGTGGCGCGCCGCATATAGGCCTTCCAGGCATCGGACCCCGACTCGCGGCCGCCGCCGGTCTCCTTCTCGCCACCGAAGGCACCGCCGATCTCGGCCCCTGACGTGCCTATATTGACGTTGGCGATACCGCAGTCCGATCCGTCGACGCTAAGAAAGCGCTCGGATTCCTGCAGGTCGCGGGTAAAGATCGAGGATGACAGCCCCGCTCCCACCGCATTGTGTTCTTCTAGCACGGTGTCGAAGTCCGAATATTTCATCATATAGAGGATGGGCGCGAAGGTTTCCTCCGTCACCGGCGAAACCTGCCGCGGCATTTCGACCAGCGCCGGACGCACATAGTAGGCCTCGGGGTGACCGTTCTCGACCCGCATTCCGCCGGTTATCTTACCGCCATGCGAAGCCGCCTCCTCCAGCGCCTTCTGCATATTCTCGTAGGCAGCCTTGTCGATCAGCGGGCCAACCAGAGCGCTTGTCTCCAGCGGATTGCCGACCGAGACGCTCTCATAAGCCTTCTTCAGGCGCGGAACGAGCTGGTCATAGACGCTCTCATGCACGAACAGGCGCCTGAGCGTCGTGCAGCGCTGGCCGGCCGTGCCCATGGCGCCGAAGGCGATGGCGCGGAGCGCCATGTCCAGATCGGCCGTCGGGCAGACGATGCCGGCATTGTTGCCGCCGAGCTCCAGCACCGCACGGGCAAAGCGCTTCGCCAGCCGTGGGCCGACATCCCTGCCCATGCGCGTCGAGCCGGTGGCCGAGACCAGCGGCACCTTCGGATGGTCAACCAGGATCTCGCCGACGGCACGGTCGCCGATCAGCACCGGCGCCAGGCCCTGCGGCGCGTCCGTGCCAAAACGCTTTACCGCGCGTGCAAAAATCGCTTCGCAGGCGAGCGCCGTCAGCGGCGTCTTCTCGGACGGTTTCCACACCACCGCGTCGCCGCAGACCAGCGCAAGTGCCGCGTTCCACGACCATACCGCCACCGGAAAGTTGAAGGCCGAAATGACGCCGACGACGCCGAGCGGATGCCAGGTTTCCATCATGCGATGGCCGGGACGCTCGGTGGCGATGGTCAGGCCGTACAATTGCCGGGAAAGACCGACGGCGAAATCGCAGATGTCGATCATCTCCTGCACTTCGCCAAGACCCTCGGACGGGATCTTGCCGACCTCGATCGATACCAACCGGCCAAGCTCGGTCTTGTAAATGCGCAATTCCTCGCCGAGCAGCCGCACCAGCTCGCCACGCTTGGGAGCTGGCACCTGCCGCCACGCCAGGAAAGCCTTGTGGGCCTTGTCGATGGTCGTTGCCGCATCGGCCGGCGAGATGGTCTTCAGCGCGGCGATCTGCTCGCCGGTCACCGGGCTGCGCACGATGAGGTCGCCGCCCGTAAGCGCGCCCTCGGCAACGCCCAGTTTCGCCAGAAGCCCGGCCGTTTCCTTCGCAATCGTCATTTCGTTTCGTCCCTTTCAGATCCCGTCGCTCATATGGCGTCGGTCCAAGCTTTTCGCCATACCGGTTCCCTGCCGGTCGGCATACCAGGCGCTGTCATGGCGTGGCATTACGCGTTTCAGGGAGAAATCGCCACCCCGGCATGGTCCAAGCCGGCGTCCGACTGTTGAACCAGCCAGATAGAGCGAATCAGTGTGCCGTCTTGGCGGTTTCCCGCACGGCGCTTTCTTTCATCAGCCGGTCGATATGCATGCGGATATGCGCTGCCTCGGCGGCCGTATTGGCAAGCGCGATAGCGCGGTCGAAAGCGACGCGCGCCTCCTCGCCGCGGCCAAGCTGCATCAGCAGTCCGCCCTTGAGGCCGAAGAAATGGAAATAGCCGGAAAGCCTTCCCTCCAGCGGCTCGATCATGGCGAGTGCGGCTTCCGGTCCACGCACCTTGGAGACCGCGACGGCGCGGTTGAGCGTCACCACCGGCGACGGCTGCATCTGCTCGAGCAGGCCGTAGAGCAGGTCGATCTCGTTCCAGTCCGTGTCCTCGGGCTTTTCCGCCCGCGCATGCAGTGCGGCGATCGCCGCTTGCACCTGGTAGGGACCGGGCTTGCGATGGCGCAACGCCTTATCGACCAGCGCCAAGCCTTCATCGATCATCTTGCGGCTCCACAGGCTGCGGTCCTGGTCTTCGAGCAGCACGATCTCGCCGTTCTCGTCGAAGCGAGCCGGCGAGCGTGCATGCTGCAGCAGCACCAGCGCCGTCAGCCCCATGATCTCCGGCTCGGTCTGGAACAGCCTGAGCAGCAACCGGGCCAGCCGGATCGCCTCTTCGCAAAGCGGCGCACGCGCCGAAGCCTCGCCGCTGTTGCTGGAATAGCCTTCGTTGAAGATCAAGTAGACCATGGCGGCGACGGCGGCGAGCCGTTCGGAGCGCTCGACCGCTCCCGGCGTCTCGAACGGCACCCCGGCGTCGGCGATACGCGCCTTGGCGCGCGTGATACGCTGCTCCATGGCGCTTTCACCAACGAGGAAGGCGCGGGCGATCTGCTTGACCGTCAGGCCGGAGACGATGCGTAACGCCACCGCGATCTGCTGTGTGGCCGGCAGGTCGGGATGGCAGCAGATGAACAGCAGCCGCAAAATATCGTCGCGATAATGCGCGCCGTCCAGCCGCTCGGCGACGTCGCTCTCGGCATCCTCCAGATCGGAGATCTGGTCCTCCTCCGGCAGCGGCGCCTGCTTGGCGCGCTTGCGCACCGCATCGATGCCGCTGTTGCGGCCGACGAAGATCAGCCAGGCTGCCGGATCGCGCGGAGGACCGTTTTTCGGCCAGTTGTTCAGTGCCCTCAGGCAGGCGTCCTGGAATGCTTCCTCCGCCGCGTCGAGGTCGCGGAAGTAGCGCAGCAATGCCCCCATCACCTGCGGGCGAGCGGTGCTGATTGCTGTGCTGATCCAGGCGAGTTCGGTCATGCGGAAACCTTGGCGGGATTGAAGAGCGAGACCGGCCGGATTTCATAGGAGCCGCCGCTCGGGTTGACCTCGGAAAGCTCGCGCGCGAAGTCGACGGCCTCATCGAGGTCGGCGCATTCGAGCGTGTAGAAGCCGAGGAACTGTTCCTTGGTTTCGGCAAACGGGCCGTCGATGACCACCGCTTCGCCCTTGATCTTCCTCAGCGTCGTCGCCGCCGTCGTCGGCAAGAGCCGCGCCACCGGGCCAAGCCGTCCCGCCTGGGCATATTTTTCCTGCACGCCGAGGAGTTTTTCCATGACCGCATCATCCTGCTCCTTGCTCCAGGAGCAGACGACGTCTTCAGAGGCATAGCAGAGGATCGCGTAGAGCATGGGTCGTCCTTTTCTCTGTCAAAGGACGAAACACTAGGACCGATCCCGACACCGCGTCGACAAAAAAATACGCTCCGTCCGGTGTCATTCCCTCGCCTTCAGCCATCTCAAGACCAAGGCCTCCTCGTCGTCGAGCCCAGCGATCGAGCGCTTGCCTTTGTTGGCATCCGCCATTTCGTCCAGCAGCCGTCCTTCGGACCAGGCGCGGAACACTTCCGGATGGATGTAGCATTGGCGACAAACCGCGCGCGTATTGCCGAGCCGCTCGGCAACCTTGTCGATGACATTGTTCATCACCCGCTTTTGCTGCGCCTGGCTTTCCGGACGCTCGGTTTGCGCAAACAGCGACGCCGCATGGATGGTGCCACCCCAGGTTCTGAAGTGCTTGGAGCTGAACTCCGCTCCGGCGTTCTCCCTGATATAGCGGTTGACGTCGTCTGAGCGCACCGGATGCCTGTTTCCGTCCTCGTCGAGATACTGGAACAGTTTTTGGCCCGGCAGGTCCTGCGCTCCACGCACGACCTTGGCAATCCGGCGATCGACAAGCTTCAATCTCCATTCCTTACCGGATTTACCGATGAAGGCAAAACGCAGGCTCGAGCCCTTGATGTCGACATGGCGGTCACGCAGCGTGGTCAGCCCAAAACTCTTGTTGTAGCGGGCATAGGCGGCATTGCCGACACGGATCATCGTGTTGTCGAGCAGCCAGACGATAGCCGCAACGACGCGTTCCAGCGGCAGGCCGTGACGGCGCAAATCGACGTCGATCTGCCGCCGCAGTTCGGGCAGGCTTTCGGCGAAGGCGATCAGGCTCGAATATTTGACGCCGTCACGCTCCTCCGCCCAGTGCGGGTGATAGCGGTATTGTTTGCGGCCGCGCTGGTCCCGACCGGTCGCCTGGATGTGACCGTCGGCATCCGGCGAGATCCACACATCCGTCCAGGCCGGTGGAATGGCGAGCGCCTTGATGCGTGCCAGCGCCTCCCCGTCGACAATCCGCCCGTCGGGTCCTTTGTACGAGAACCCCTTGCCCGAACGCAGCCGGCGAATACCGGGTTCAGTGTCGGTGACATAGTTGAGCGAGGCCCGAACGGCCGAGGCTTGCGCGCCGTTCTCCAGCGCTCCGTTCTGCGGCACCCCGTTTTTTGGTGCAGCTTTCCTCACAGCCGATCGGCCAGACGACGACCCGGATTTGTCCAGCATGTCCTCTCCACGGAATTTCCGTAGATAAGCCGCTTGCCGGCTGCGGGTTCCACCGCCTTTTGATTGCCAGGACAGATTGACGACGACGCCGTGCAACGAGGAGGTGCCGTCACGCCTTTTCGAGCACGACCGGTATGACGTCGACTGCCTGCTCGCCAACCTGCCCGCCAGTGGTTTTCAGCACGCCGACGATCGGCGCCACGTCCGAGTAGTCGCGGCCATAGCCGACCGTGATATGGTCGTTGCTTGCCCGCATGCCGTTGGTCGGATCGAATTCCTGCCAGCCGGCATCGCGCCCGCACCAAACCTTGACCCAGGCATGCATGGCGTCGGCGCCTTCGAGCCGCGGCTTCCCACGTGGCGGGATGGTGCGCAAAAACCCGCTGACATAGCCTGCAGGAATGCCGAGGCCGCGCAGGCCGGCGATCATGATGTGGGAAAAATCCTGGCAGACGCCGCGCTTCAAGCCGAAGGCGTCGCTGGCCCGCGTCTGCACCGTGGTCGCCTCGCCGTCATAGGTGAAATCGCGGTGAATGCGGTTGCACAGAGCCGTGGCCGTGCCGACCGTCGAACTGCCGGCGCTGCCTTTCGCATAGGCAGTGATTGCCGCGTCGATGCCGGCATGATCGCTGGCGGCCAGAAAGTGATGCGGCGAAGCCGGCGCCAGCGAGTGCACTGCGCCGAGTTCTTCCCTCAGCCGGCGTATGTCCGGCGATACGTCGAGCCCGGGTTCGGGCCGCGACACTGAAACACGCGCGCTCATCCTGATGTCGAGCGCATCATGCGCGTCACGAAAGGCGATCGAGGTGACACTGTTGCCGAAAAAGTCGGAAAAGTCGGAACGTTCGCTGGGCGCCGGCACAAAAGACAGTGAAGCGGCGATGACGCGCTGCACGCCAGGGATGGTCGGCGGCAGCACGCGCACCTGATGGCGGCCGCCGCCGGCCGCCGCATCATAGTCGTAACGCAGGTGAAGCCTGATGTCGTAGAGCATGCTGTCTCTACCCGAAATAGGCTTTGGCGAGGCTGTTGTAGAGCCCGCCGATTTCATTGGCGAGATCGCCGAGGGCCTTGGCCGTCATGTCCGAGGGCTCCTTGATGGCGATCGACGTGTTGAGCTGCAGGATTTCCTTGGCCGCCGGCGACATATGGCCTTCAGCGCCGACAGCGGGCAGCAGCGCGATTTCGGCTTTCAGCCGTTCGAGCTGGAAAAGGATTGAGCGCGGGTTGAGCGGATCGAGCGCCAGAAGGTCGACCACGGTGCGCCGCCCCGCCTGCACCGGATATTGCCGACGGTGCGTCATGACGCTGTCGCCGATCTCCAGCATCATGTCGAGCGCGCCTTCCGGCGCCTGGGCTCTGGTCAGCCGGGCGAGCGTGCGGGCGATCTGGATGCCGCGTTCGAGCCTGCGGCCGATTTCCAGGAAACGCCAGCCGGCAAAGCGGTACATGTTCTCGTGCAGCAGGCCGGAAAACCCGGCCAGCTTGCGCAGGATGACCGTCATTGCCCTTGTCGCGTCGTCGCCCGGCGCCACTGTCGCGGCAAATTGATGGATGGTCTTCGACAGATCCTTCAATGCCAGCCAGCCATCGGGCGAGAAGCGGTCGCGGATCTGCCCGGCGCTGTAAACGGCGCTGTCCAGCGTGCCGATGAGCCCCAATGGGATTGCCGTCTCGACGTCGATGCCGAACGGCGCGAGATAGTCGCTGATATCGGCGAGCAGCGGCATCTCGGGATCGGATGTCTCGGCCAGCCGCACATGGTAGGCGCGCAGGATGCGCACCGTGTCTTCCGACCGCTCGATATAGCGGCCGAGCCATGTCAGGTTCTCAGCCGCGCGGCTGGGCAGGCTGCCCGGCAAGGTTCGGGTGAAGCTGTCGTGCTCCTGCGGCAGCAGCGTCTCGCGCTCGACCGGCCTGTCGCTGACCACCCAGACATCCGCCGCCTGGCCGCCGCGCTGCATGGCGATGGCCGTCGGGTCGAGCGAAAAGCCGACACGGGCAAAACCGCCCGGCATCACGGTCCAGCCTTCCGGCGTCCGCGCCAGATAGACGCGCAGGCTTGCCGGCCGCGGCTCCAGCCAGCCGCCGACATAGACAGGGGTGGTCGACAGCGTCACCGCTTCCTGGCCGACGAAGTCGCCGCCGTCCCGTTCGATCCTGGCGACGAGTTCGGCCCGTTCCTCGACCGACAGCGCTGACCCGAGCTTGGTCGAGCCGTCGTCCTCGAAGGCAAGCCGCGTCGACAGCGCCGGGCCGATCACCATGCCATCGATGTTGGCGAGCACATGCTCGCGCTCCGTCTCCTGCCCGCACCACCATGTCGCGACCGTCGGCAGCAGCAGTTCCTCATTGCGCAGGGCGCGCGAAATCTTCGGCAGGAAGGCGAGCAGCGCGCGCGTCTCCATCAGACCGGAACCCAGTGCATTGACGGCCGAAACCGCCCCTTGCCGGACCGCTTCGACCAGCCCCGGCGTGCCGATCTGCGAGTCCGGCCGCAATTCAAGCGGATCGGCGAAGGCGGCGTCGAGCCGCCGCCACAAGACGCTCACNGATCTGCGAGTCCGGCCGCAATTCAAGCGGAACGGCGAAGGCGGCGTCGAGCCGCCGCCACAAGACGCTCACCGGCATCAGCCCCGAAACCGTGCGCACCATCAGCCTGCCGCCGGAGACGGTCAGGTCCTCGCCCTCGAGCAGCATGATGCCGAGATAGCGGGCGATATAGGCATGTTCGTAATAGGTTTCGTTCAGCGGTCCCGGCGTCAGGATGGCGACACGGCCGCCGGCTTGCTTGGCCATGCCGATCAGCGCGTCGCGGAAGCGACGGAAGAAGCCGGCCAGGCGGTGCACATGCATTTCGCCGTAGATGTCGGACAGCGCCCTCGTGGTGGCGACGCGGTTCTCCAGCGCGAAGCCGGCGCCCGACGGCGCCTGTGTGCGGTCGCCAAGCACCCACCAGCGGCCGTCCGGGCCACGACCGAGCTCGAAGGCGCAGAAATGCAGGAAATGGCCGCTGGCCGGCCTGGTGCCGACGACCGGCCGCAAATATTCCGGGCTGGCCGCGATCAATCCGGCCGGCAGAATGCCTTTCTCGACCAGCCGGTTCGGCCCGTAAATGTCGGCGATGGTCTCCTCGAACAGATCGGCGCGCTGGACCAGGCCGGCGCTGATACCAGCCCATTCCTGCTCCTCGATCAGCAGCGGCACATGCGCCAGCGGCCATTCCCGCTCGTTGGCGCCGGCCTTGTCGTAGACGCGGTAATAGACGCCGGCATCGCGCAGGTACTGGTCGGCGCGGGCGAAGCGCTGGGCAATTTTTTCCGGCCCCAGGTCCTCCAGCGCCTCGATGAAGTGCCGCCAGGCCGGCCGCGGATTGCCCGACGCATCGACCATCTCGTCGACGACGCCGTCGATCGGCTGATAGTGCTCCAGCAGACTGTGGGTTTGCGGCTTGCTGCGCAGCCTTTTGTGATTCCCCTTCGCCATGGCTGATCAGAGTCTTTGCGGCCGCCGAAGGTCAAGGGTCATCGGGAAATCTTCAGAGGCTTCTTCGTTGCGCAGCACATAGCTGGACGGCGTATGGCCACGTGGCTCGAAGCGGGCGAGCCGCCGCGCCTCCGCTTCGTTGCCATTGACCGGGAAGGTGTCATAGCTGCGCCCGCCGGGATGTGCCACATGGTAGACGCAGCCGCCGACCGCGCGGCCCGACCAGCGGTCATAGATGTCGAAGACTAGCGGGGTGTTGACCGGTAGCGCCGGATGCAGGCCCGACGCCGGCTGCCAGGCCTTGAAGCGCACGCCGGCCACTGCGATCTCGCGGTTGTCGGTCACCTTCATCGGCACGACGCGGCCGTTGCAGACGACGGCGTGACGCTCCGGGTTGAGCCCATCGGTCTTCACCTGCAGCCTTTCGACGGAGGAATCGACAAAGCGTACGGTGCCGCCGATCGCGCCTTGCTCGCCCATCACGTGCCACGGCTCGAGCGCCTGCCTGAGCTCCAGCTTGACGCCGGCATGCTGGACCTCGCCGCAGAACGGGAAGCGGAATTCGAGCTGGGCGTCGAACCATTCCGGACGGAACGCAAAGCCGTTCAGCTTGAGGTCGTCCAGCACGTCGAGAAAATCCCCCCAGACATAATGCGGCAGCATGAAACGGTCGTGCAGCGAGGTGCCCCAGCGCACGAAGCGGCCGTCGAGCGGGTTCTTCCAGGCCCGGGCGATGATGGCGCGCACCAGCAATTGCTGCGCCAGGCTCATGCGCGCGTTGGGCGGCATCTCGAAGCCGCGGAATTCGACCAGCCCGAGCCGGCCGGTCGGCCCGTCCGGCGAAAACAATTTGTCGATGCAGATTTCCGAGCGATGCGTATTGCCCGTCACGTCGGTCAGAAGGTTGCGGAACAGCCGGTCGACCAGCCACGGCAGGGGTGCCGCGCCCTTGTCCGGATGTGGCACCTGCGCCATCGCGATTTCGAGTTCGTAGAGCGAATCGTGGCGCGCCTCGTCGAAGCGCGGCGCCTGGCTGGTCGGGCCGATGAACAGGCCGGAGAACAAATAGGACAGCGACGGATGTCGCTGCCATTGCAGCACCAGGCTCTTCAACAGGTCGGGGCGGCGCAGGAACGGACTGTCATTGGGCGTGGCGCCGCCGACGACGACGTGGTTGCCGCCGCCGGTGCCGGTGTGGCGGCCGTCGATCATGAACTTGTCGGCGCCAAGCCGCGTCTGCCGCGCCTCTTCGTAGATCGCCGTGGTCGTCGCCACGCAATCCTGCCAATTCGCGGCGGGGTGGATATTGACCTCGATGACGCCGGGATCGGGTGCGACACGGATGACGTTGAGGCGCGGATCGTGCGGCGGGCCGTAGCCCTCGATGTGCACCGGCAGGCCGATCGCCCTTGCCGCGTTCTCCGCCGCCGCCACCAGTTCGAGATAGTCCTCCAGCGCCTCGACCGGCGGCATGAACACACAAAGCCGTCCGTCGCGCGGCTCGACCGAAAGGGCCGTGCGCACGGCGCCGCCGATCTCGGTAATCTCCTGTTCAACGCGGTCCTGCTGGCCGGTAACGGCCGTAAAGGATACCGCCTGCTGGCGTCGCGCCATCTCGTCGGCGCCCTCCAGTTCGGCCGCAGCGGGCGACGAAGCAGAACCGGGCAAGATCGCCTCACGCGCCGGCAGTGGTCCGCGCGGCAGCGATGGATCGACCGGGACTATGTAGGGAAACTGCGCCGGCGGCACATAGGGCAGCGTGCCGAGCGGCAGGCGGTAGCCGACCGGCGAATCGCCGGGCACCAGGAACAGCCTGCCGCGCCGCGTCTTCCATTTCTCCGAGCGCCAGCGCGGTCCGGAAGCCTGGCTGTTCCAGCGCTGGACGGGCAGCACATAGCCCGACGGCTTGGTCAGCCCGCGTTCGAACACCCGCGCCATGCGGCTGCGCTCCTCCGGATCCTCCAGCTTCGAATTGGAAGGATCGACGTTGTCAGGCAGCTTGCCTTCCTTGAGCAGCCACTCGGCCGGATCCTCATAGGCTTCGCTGACCATCGTCTTGTCGATGCCGAGTTCGTCGGCGATCGCCGTCAGCAGGCCTTCGGCCTGCTTCGGTCCGACATCCGCCTCGCTCTTTTCATGCGCGATCAGCGACGGGTCGCTCCACACCGGCTCGCCGTCGGTGCGCCAGTAGAGCGAGAAGGTCCAGCGCGGCAGGCTTTCGCCGGGGTACCATTTGCCCTGTCCGTAATGCAGGAAGCCGCCCGGCGCGAAGCGTTCGCGCAGCCGGCGGATCAGCGCGTCGGCCTTTTCGCGTTTGGTCGGCCCGACGGCGGCGGTGTTCCACTCTGCAGCCTCGAAATCGTCGATCGAGACGAAGGTCGGCTCGCCGCCCATGGTCAGCCGCACGTCGCCGGCCTGGAGCGCAGCATCGACCTGGACCCCCAGCGCGTCCAGCGCCTGCCAGCTCTCGTCGGAGAACGGCTTGGTGATGCGCGGATGCTCGGCGATGCGGTCTACCCGCATGTCGAAGCCGAATTCGACATTGGCGAAGCTCGCCATGCCGGAGATCGGCGCGGCATTGCGGAAATGCGGCGTTGCCGCGAGCGGCACATGGCTTTCGCCGGTGAGCAGGCCGGAGGTCGGGTCGAAGCCGATCCAGCCGGCGCCCGGCAGATACACCTCGCACCAGGCATGGAGGTCGGTGAAATCGGTCGCCGTGCCGGGCGGCCCGTCGAGCGCAACGAGGTCGGGTTTGAGCTGGATCAGGTAGCCGGAGACGAAACGCGCGGCGATGCCGAGGTTCCTCAGTATCTGCACCAGGAGCCAGCTGGAATCGCGGCACGACCCCTTGCCGGCGGCCAGCGTTTCCTCGGGCGAGAAGACGCCGGTTTCCATGCGCACGATATAGGCGATCTCGCGCTGCAGCCGCGCATTGAGGTCGACGACAAAATTGACGGTGTTGGTCGGGTGGCGCGCGAGGGTTTTCAGGAATGCCTCCAACAGCGGCCCCGCCGGTTCCGGCGTTCGGTAGATGGTCAGATCGTCCCGGATCTCTTCGGGGTATTCGAACGGAAACGTCTCGGCCGACGGTTCGACGAAGAAATCGAACGGATTGTAGACCGTCATGTCGGCAACGAGATCGACCTCGATCTTCAACTCCGTCACCGGCTCGGGAAAGACGAAACGGGCAAGGAAATTGCCGTAGGGGTCCTGCTGCAAATTGACGAAGTGGTTTGCCGGCCCGACCTTCAGCGAATGGCTGAGCACTTTGGTGCGGGAATGCGGCGCAGGCTGCAACCTTATGACTTGCGGGCCCAAGACGACCGGCCGGTCGTATTTGTAGTGGGTCAGGTGATAGACGGCTGCCAGAATTGCCATGGTGCCCCTGAAGTCGGCGTTTCAAAAGGAGTTCGCTGAACCCTGACACGAATGCTGACCATTCTCCAAGCAGAGATGTTGCGCTGCACCTAAATTAAGCAGCTTTCACAGCTTCACGAAACGGAGCGCCGACCTGGGATTCCGTGGCGTGGCGGCAAGACGTTGCAACGGTGCAGAGCCGAAGGCCGGCGGGTCAGCACCGGGCGCTTCCCGCCGACATTGATGTCAGCAGCACGCGTGATGCTTGGTCGAAAAGAGCTGAAAAGAAAAACCCGCCTCGGTGAGCGGGTCGTCGGTGCGAATTAGCACCATAGCGAAATTAGTAGCATAGCTGCCGGCACAAAGCAAGAACAAAATGTGGCGCCGTTGGCGAAAATTGCCGATCTCCCGCCTTGCGAGGGGAGATGCCAAGCAGTGGCGCTGGAAGCGGAGGACACCTGCCAATGCTAAAAGAACGCCTGCAACCCGGTCTGCGCCCGCCCGAGGATCAGCGCATGCACGTCATGCGTGCCCTCATAGGTGTTGACGGTTTCCAGGTTCTGGGCGTGGCGCATGACGTGGTAGCCTATCTGGATGCCATTGCCGCCATGCATGTCGCGGGCCTGGCGGGCGATGTCGAGCGCCTTGCCGCAATTGTTGCGCTTGACGAGCGAGATCATCTCCGGCGCCATCTTGCCTTCATCCATCAGCCGCCCGACGCGCAGGCTGCCCTGCAGGCCGAGCGCGATCTCGGTCTGCATGTCGGCGAGCTTCTTCTGGAAAAGCTGCGTGCCGGCCAGCGGCTTGCCGAACTGCTTACGGTCGAGGCCATACTGGCGGGCGCGGTGCCAGCAATCCTCAGCCGCGCCCATGGCGCCCCAGGAAATTCCGTAGCGCGCCCGGTTGAGGCAGCCGAACGGTCCCTTGAGACCCGAGACGTTGGGCAGCAGCGCGTCCTCGCCGACCTCGACGCCCTCCATCACCACTTCGCCGGTGATCGAGGCTCGCAGCGACAGCTTGCCGCCGATCTTCGGCGCCGACAGCCCGTTCATGCCCTTTTCCAGGACAAAGCCGCGAATCTCGTTGTCATGCGCGGCCGATTTTGCCCAGACGACGAACACGTCGGCGATCGGCGCGTTGGAAATCCACATCTTCGAGCCGGAGATCCTGTAGCCGCTCGCGGTCTTCTCGGCCCGCGTCTTCATGCCGCCCGGGTCGGAACCGGCGTCAGGTTCGGTCAGGCCAAAGCAGCCGATCCATTCGCCCGACGCCAGCTTCGGCAGGTATTTCTTGCGCTGTTCTTCCGAGCCATAGGCGTGGATCGGATACATTACCAGCGACGACTGCACGCTCATCATCGAGCGATAGCCCGAGTCGATCCGCTCCACTTCCCGCGCGACCAGCCCGTAGGTGACGTAGTTGGCGCCGAGCCCGCCATATCCTTCTGGGATGGTGATGCCGAGCAGACCGGCCTCGCCCATTTCGCGAAAGATCCCGGCGTCGGTCTTCTCCTCGAGATAGGCTTCCTCGATCTTCGGAGCGAGCTTGTCGGCGGCAAACGCCGCGGCGCCATCGCGCACCATGCGCTCGTCCTCCGAAAGCTGGTCCTCGATCAGGAAAGGATCATCCCAGACGAATGCGTTCTTGTCGGCGGCCATGGCTCTCGGTCTCCCAAACTCATGCATGTCGCCCAAAGCTTGCCCGCGGGCCCTGACCCGAGGGTGTTCGGCAGCTTGGAGATAACGACATGCATCGAAACAGAAATCTTGAAACGCGCGGCTTATCGGCTCCCGTCCTGAAAAAATCAAACGAAATAGCTTCGCCGATCCATGAGCATTGGTGATGGATGATCAATGTCGAGCGCCGCCGTCTGACCTGGCGGCGCAGCCCGGCTCGCGAAATTACTTCCGCTTCAACGCATCGGCCAAAGCGGCGCCGAACGCGCCCTGCTGCACCGGCCGCTCCGGCTGGCGTTGGGGCGCGGGCGCGCGCGGCACCGGCCTGCTGCCATTGTCGCGCGGCTTCGGTGCGCCAGCGTCGCCATCCTTGCGCATCGACAGACCGATGCGCTTGCGCTTGATATCGACGTCGACGACACGCACCTTGACCACGTCGCCGGCCTTGACCACCTCATGCGCGTCCTTGACGAAACGGTCGGCTAGTTGCGAGACGTGCACCAGTCCGTCCTGGTGCACGCCGATATCGACGAAGGCGCCGAAGGCGGCGACATTGGTGACAGTGCCTTCAAGCTGCATGCCGGGCTTCAGATCTTTGATGTCGTCGATGCCATCGGCAAAAGTCGCGGTCTTGAAGCCGGGGCGCGGGTCGCGGCCGGGCTTTTCCAGCTCCGCCAGGATGTCGCGCACCGTCGGCAGGCCGAAGCGCTCATCGACGAAGACGCGCGGATCGAGCGCCTTGAGTGCGGCGCTGTCGCCCATCAGCGAGCGGACGTCGCGCCCGCAGGCCGCAACAATCTTCTTGGCCACGCCATAGGCTTCCGGATGCACCGCTGACGCATCGAGCGGTTCGCTGCCGTTTGGAATGCGCAGGAAGCCGGCGCATTGCTCGAACGCGCGGGGTCCAAGGCGGGAGACCTTCAACAGTTCGCGACGGCTGGCGAACGGGCCGGAGGCATCGCGATGCGCAACGATCGCCTCGGCCAGCGATGCGCCGAGACCCGAAACCCGCCCCAGAAGCGGCGCTGAGGCCGTGTTGAGATCGACGCCGACGGCGTTGACCGCATCCTCGACCACCGCTTCCAGCGAGCGGCCGAGGCGGTACTGATCGACGTCGTGCTGGTACTGGCCGACGCCGATCGACTTCGGCTCGATCTTGACCAGTTCGGCGAGCGGATCCTGCAGGCGCCGCGCGATCGACACTGCCCCGCGCAGCGACACGTCAAGGCCGGGAAATTCCGCCGCCGCCGTTGCCGAGGCGGAATAGACCGAGGCGCCGGCTTCACTGACGATCACCTTGAGCGGCTTCGGCCCGGACCCGGCAGGCATGTCAGCCAGCATGTCGGCCACCAGCCTTTCGGTCTCGCGGCTGCCGGTGCCGTTGCCGATCGAAATCAGCTCGACCTTGTGCAGCCGGATGAGCTTGGCCAGTTCGGCCTGCGTGCCGCGGACATCGTTCTTCGGCGGGAACGGATAGACCGTTGTCGTCGCCAGCAGCTTGCCGGTGCCGTCCACCACCGCCACCTTGACGCCGGTGCGAATGCCCGGATCGAGCCCCATCGTCGGCCGCGAGCCGGCAGGCGCGGCAAGCAGCAAATCCTTGAGATTGCGGGCGAAGACATGGATGGCTTCTTCTTCGGCCCGCTCGCGCAGATCGCGCATCAGATCGAGCGTCAGGTGCAGCGACAGCTTTATGCGCCAGGTCCAGCCGGCGACCTCCATCAGCCAGCGGTCTCCCGGCAACTGGCGGCCGATGGCGTAGGCGTCGGCGATCATCCGCTCAACCGGTTTCACCGGAGAGGCGTCATCGGCATCGACTTCGACGTCGAGCGACAGAACCTCCTCGTTGCGGCCGCGCAGCATGGCCAGCGCGCGATGGCTCGGCACGTTGGCCCAGCGCTCGACATGGTCGAAATAGTCGGAGAATTTCGCGCCCGCCTCCTGCTTGCCGTCGACGACGCGCGACCGCAGGAAGGCGCGTTCCTTCATGTAGGTCCGCAATCTGCCGACCAGATCGGCATTCTCGGCGAACTGTTCGGACAGGATGTCGCGCGCACCCTCGAGCGCCGCCTTGGTATCGACCACGTCTTCGCTGATGTAGGCCAGCGCCAGCTCGGCGGGTACAGCCGTACGGTCGGCGAGAATAGCTTCCGCCAGAGGCCCGAGCCCGCGCTCGCGTGCGATCTCGGCCTTGGTCCGGCGCTTCGGCTTGTAAGGCAGATAGATGTCTTCGAGTTCGGCCTTGGTGCCGGCCGCAGCGATCTTTGCCTCGAGCTCGTCGGTCAGCTTGCCCTGCTCGCGGATCGAACCAAGGATGGTGTCGCGGCGCGCGTCGAGTTCGCGCAGGTAGGCCAGCCGCTCGGCAAGGTCGCGCAGCTGCGTGTCGTCGAGGCCGCCGGTGACCTCCTTGCGGTAGCGCGCCACGAACGGCACGGTCGCGCCGTCGTCGAGCAAGCCGATCGCCGCCGCAGCCTGTTCGGGCCGCGCGCCGATTTCGGCGGCTATGATGGTTGCGATGCGCTTGATGTCGGCTGCCATGTCGTACCTGTCGCTAGTCGAAACGAGCAGCGACCATAGGCGCAGAGCACTGCCGCGCCAACTGCGCCATTTTCAACCCGGCGAGAGGTCCACAGGAAAGGTCGGGCTGTCTGGATGGATCAGACCATCCGGCTCAGCGCCTCGAAGAAAGAAGTCATATCCAGATCGAGCGGATCGTCGACCGGTACCGGCTGCGACGACATTTTTGCGATTACCATTTCGGCCTTCGGATTGACGTAAAGCCACTGGCCGTGGATGCCGATGCCGCAGAAGGCGCCGCTTGCGGCGCCCGTCTGGTACCATTTGTTGCGGTAGCGGCCACGCTGAAACAGGAACGCCATCGTGCCGCGCCGCCAGGCCTCGGCGTCACCGCCAGTTTCGGCCGTGTCGCGCACCCAGGCTTCCGGCACGACGCGGCGGCCATTGGCCGTGCCGCCTTGCCGCATCATCTCGCCGACGCGTGCGAGGTCGCGCGGTGTCACCGAAATGCCGCCGGCGGTGCGCGCCGTTCCTTCCATGTCGACTGTCACCGAGGCATCGCCGACGGCGCCGAGCGGCGCCCATAATTTTTCGCGCATCAGATCGGCGAAGCGCCGGCCCGACGCGCGTTCGAGCAGGATGCCGAGCAGGTCGGAATTGGGCGAGCGGTAGCGGAAAGTCCGGCCATGCGGCTCGGCCAGGCCCTGCAGCGTCATGAGGAAAGTGGCCAGGCTCTCGATGCCCCCGCCTGGATTCCACAGCATGGCGCGGCGGTAGCGGGCGAAGGCGCTTTCCGGATCGAGATAGGCCTCTTCGAAATCGAGGCTGACACTCATGTCGAGCACGTGCCGCACACGCGCATCGCCATAGGCCGAGCCGGCGGCTTCGGGCAGATAGAGGCTTACCGGTGCCTGCGGATCGAAAATCCCCTCGCCTTCCAATGTGCCGGCAACAATGGCGGTCAGCGACTTGCTGATCGAAAAGACGATGTGGCGCGCCCCAAACTCCATATGCGGCGCGAACCAGTCGCCGACGAATTTGCCGCGTTTCATGATCGTCAGCGCGTCGGTATCGGAGCGCGCGAGAAACGCCGCGACCGTCTCCGCGCCGCCTGCAAGAGCGACCTTTTCGCCAAGTAGCCCGCCGAAATCCTGCGCCGGCGCCTCGCTGCTGCCCGGCTGTGCCGCCACGGCAGCGCTCGGCACCAGCTCGCCGACATTCTGGAACGACCACCGGCTGAACGGGCTTTCCCGCCAGTTGCCGAGCAGAACCTCATTGCGGCGAAAGCCGTATCTGGTCTCGAACGCGGTCTTGCCGGTCATGGTGGTCCTGCGGATTTTCTTTGAGGTTCAGGCGAGCGCAGCGGCAATGGCATGCACGGCTTTCAAGGTCGCCACCGAATAGCCGATGTTGGTGAAATCCGGATAGCTCGAAAGCTTCACCACGACCATTTTCGTATCCCAGTCGATATGGATCAGCTGCCCGAACACGCCCCGGCACATCAACGCGCGCGAGCGCGGGTCCTCGATCCAGAACTGGTTGCGGTAGCTGCCTTCCGGCAGGCTGGGACTGAAATCCGGTCCATGCCTGCCATTGCGCGTCGCCTCGATCCAGTCGGCCGGCACGATGCCGCCTCCATTGTCGAGGATCAGCTGGCCGAAGCGGCCATAATCGCGCAGCGTGGCGTTGAAGCCGCCGTCGGCGACCGCATAACCGGCGCTGTCGACAGTGAAGCAGGCGCTTTCATCGGCGCCGAGCTTTTGCCAGAGCTCTTCCGAAATCAGCTGCGCCAGCCTTTTGCCGCTCACCCGCTCCATGATGAAGGCAAGCACGTCGGTCTCGATCGAGCGGTATTCGAAGGCAGCGCCGTGCGGCCGGCTCTTTTCCTTGAGCCCCAGGATCAGTTCGAACATATGCGATGGCCAGCGGAAGGCCGGATCGCTGCCCGGCGGCACCGGCTTCCAGCCGGTGGCGACATCGACCTGGCCGATGTCGGAATAGGGGTCGGTGTATTCCTCGGAAAAGCGCACGCCGCTCGTCATGTCGAGCACATGCTGCACGCTGGCGCCTGCCCAGCCGGTCGCTTCCAGCTCCGGCAGATAGGCCGTCACCGGCAATGCCGGATCGATCAGCCCACGCCCGACCAGTATGCCGAACACCGAGCCCGTGACCGACTTCGCCATTGACTGCGACAAATGCAGCGTGCGCTCGGTCATGCCGTTGAAGTAGCGCTCATAGGCGACCTTGCTGTCCTTGAGCACGAGAAACCCGTCGGTATAGGTCTCGTCGAGCAGCCCGGCGAGCGTCGTCGGCTGCCCCATGCTGTCGCTCACCGGCAGCGCGTCGAGATCGACCTCGGCGCGCTCGAAGCGATGCCGATGGCCATTGCCGCGCCAGACTTCGACGGTCGGCAGAAATTCGCGGATGTGCTGAAACGCCCAGCGGTTCCATGGCGGCCGGTCCCAGTCGAGCTTCGGCGGCACCATCCGCGGCGGCGAACCCTGCATGATCGGCGGCGCCGGTTCGCTGTTGCGATAAGATTTCATCCAATCCCCTTGTCGCAAAGAAGGGAGGCCGAAGCCTCCCTTCGATCGATCCCACGTCGAGCCTATTTGCGCAGATTGGTCCAGATCTTGTTGTAGATCTCGACCACTTCCGGTGGGCAAGGTGGCACGAATTCCGCAGTCGGCGCACCGGCCGGCGGATTGATTTCCGGCGCGCTGGCGAAGTCCGACGGCAGGAATTTGTGGCTCCCGGTAATGCCGTTGTCGTAACCGGCGAATTCCGAAATCAGCGCGGCGTTTTCCGGGGCCATGACGAAATCCTGAAACAGCTTCGCATTTTCAAGGTTCTTCGCGCCTTTCAGCACGGCCACATTGTCCATCCAGCCTTCGATGCCTTCCTTGGGATAGGCGTATTTGATCGCCGGAATTTTCTGGCGCGCACGATAGGTTGCGCCGTTCCACGCCTCCGTGACGATCACATCGCCCGAGGTGATCTTGGTGATGGTGTCGTAGCTGAAGGTCTTCCATGACGGCTTGGCGGCCATGAGAATGTCGTTGACCTTCTTCAGATTGGCCTTGTCGGCGCCGCAACGCGGCACGCCGGCATAGCGCTCGGCCGCGTGCATCACGGTGTTGACATCGTCGAGCATGTTGATCTGGCCTTTCAACTCGTCCGGCGGGTCGAACAGGATTGCCAGCGTGTCGATGTCGCCCTTGTATTTGTCGGTGTTGACTTCGAACGCGGTGGTGCCGAACTGCCATGGCACGGTGTAGTGACGGCCTTTGTCCCAGTAGATGTCGACGAAGCGCGGGTCGAGGTTGTTGCCGTTCGGCATCGCATTGGGCTCGGTCTTTTCGAGCAGGCCCTCATCGATCATGATCTTCACCGTGTAGTCGGATGGGACGACGATGTCGTAGCCGGAATTGCCGGCGCGCACCTTCGACAGCATGGTCTCGTTGGAATCGTAGTCGTCCAGCGTCACCTTGACGTTGTATTGTTTTTCGAATTTCTCGATCAGCTTGGGGTTGGTGTAATCACCCCAATTGTAGATGTGCAGCTCACCATCGGCGTGTGCAGGTACTGCCCATAAAAGTGCTGCCGTCGAAACGGCAGCCATCAGTTTCCTAGACATCACAGTCTCCTTTGCCTTCCCATTGACTCACTTGGCGCGGCGGCGCGCGATCAGGAACGATATCGAGACGAACAGGATCGACACCAGCAGCAGGATGGTGGAGATGGCATTGATCTCCGGCGTCATCGGCCGCCTGATCTGGTTCCAGATGTAGAGGGGCAGCGTCGTCTGCCCGGGGCCGGCGACCAGCTGCGTGATGGTGAAATCGTCGAAGGAGACGATGAAGGCGAGCGCCCCACCCGACAGGATGCCGGGAACCAGCAATGGCAGCGTTATGCGCCGGAAAGCATGCCAGGGCGTGGCATAGAGATCGGCCGCGGCAGCTTCGAGCGTCAGATCCATGTCCTCGAGACGCGCCCGGATGGGCATATAGGCGAAAGGAATGCAAAAGACGGTGTGGGCGAGGATCAGATTGCCGATGCCGAAATTGAGCCCGAGAGTGCCCGCGATCAGCGCAAAGAACGAGAGCGTCGCCACCGCCGTGATGATCTCCGGAACCATCAGCGGCAGGTTGATGACCATGAAGGCGGCCGACAGCCCGCGCCACGGCTTGACCCGGGTCATGCCGATCGCCGCCAGCGTCGCGGCGATCGTCGAAATGATCGTGGCGGTGACAGAGATGATCAGCGTGTTCTTGGCGGCGTTGTGGAATTCCTGGTTGAGCAGCGCACTGCCATACCAACCGAGCCCGATGCCTTCCCAACGCGTGACCAGAGACCCGGTGTTCAGCGAGAAGATCATCAGGATCAGGATCGGCGCGTAGAGCACGCAGAGGCAGATGATGGCGATCGAGCGGAAGCCCGGTTGGTCCTTGATATCGGCGCTGCGGGGGTCAGCCATGCCTCATCTTCCCCGACGTGTTACGGACATAGAAGTAGAGCGCCACCAGCACCGCTGCCATCAGGATCAGCGCCTGCGCGCAGCCGAGCGGCCAGTTGCGCCCGGAGCCGAATTGCTGGGCGATGAGATCGCCGATCATCAGGTGGATACCGCCGCCGAGGATCAGCGGCGTCACATAGGCGCCGAGGGCCGGAATGAACACAAGCAGGCAGCCGGCGATGATGCCGGGCAGCGACAGCGGGATGATCACCCGCCATAGCACCTGCCGACGGGTCGCATAGAGATCGTAGGCGGCCTCGACCAGCCGGAAATCCAGCTTCTCCAGGCTGGAATAGAGCGGCAGCACCATGAACGGCAGGAACGAGTATAACAGGCCGAGCTGGATGGCGAAGTTGGTGTAGAGCATGGTGATCGGTTTCTCGATCACCCCCAGAGCCATCAGTGCGTTGTTGATGAGGCCCTCGTCGCGGATGATGAACATGATGGCAAGAGTGCGCACCAGCAGGTTCGACCAGAACGGGATGGTGATCAGCAGCACCCACCAGTTGCGCTGCGCCGGCGGTCGCGTGGCCATGAAATAGGCTGTCGGAAAGCCGAGCAGCAGGCAGATGACCGTCGTCACCACGGCGAAGACGAACGAGCGCAGATAGATGATCAGGAAATCCGGCGTGAACTGCAGCGTGTCGTCGAAGATGTCGCGCTGGAACAGGAAGTTCAGATAGGCGTCGGTCGAGAATTGCCACTGCACGCCGCCATAGGGTGCTGCGGCAAGAAATGAATAGATGACGATGATGAGAAGCGGCAGCACGCCGAAAATGCCGATGATTATCAAAGCTGGCAACGAAAGCAGGCGGTGGCGCCTGGCGCTGGCCTTCTCCGCCTCTGCTTCGAACAATGCAGCTTGGGAAAACGCGCTCGCCATCAATCCCTCAGCACTTGCGCGGCGTCGTTGCCGATCGAGACGCCGACCTTGTCGCCCCGCTCGAAACCGCAGCCTGCGCTGCGCGTGTTCTGCTGGCGCACGGTGAAGGCTTCGCCGCTGTCCAGTTGGACATGAATATGCGTGTCGGTACCGAAATAGACGATGTTTTCGATGGTTCCGGAAAGGTCGCCCTTGCCGCTGGTCAGCTTGGCGTGTTCCGGCCTGACCACCACGGTAGCATTATCCTTCGGCTGGAAGCCTTCAGCCACGGTCGCGTCGATCGTTGCGCCGGATTTGAGGGTCGCGCGAGCCTTGCCGTTGCCGATGTCGGTGATGGCTGCGGTCAGGAAATTGGTTTCGCCGATGAAGTCGGCAACGAAGCGCTCCGCCGGCTTGTCGTAGATGTCCCAGGGCGTGCCGACCTGCAGGATCTTACCGGCCGACATCACAGCGATGCGGTCCGACATGGTCAGCGCTTCCTCCTGGTCGTGGGTGACGAAGATGAAGGTGATGCCGGTCTGGTGCTGCAGCCGTTTCAGTTCGATCTGCATCTCCTTGCGCAGCTTGTAGTCGAGCGCCGACAACGGCTCGTCGAGCAACAGCACTTTTGGCTGCGGCGCCAGCGCGCGGGCCAGTGCCACGCGCTGCTGCTGGCCGCCGGAGATCTGGCTGGTGCGGCGGGCACTCAGCGCCTCCATTTTGACCAGCTTCAGCATCTCGGCGACGCGCGCCTTGATTTCGGCTTTCGGCTTGCCCAGCATCTCCAGCCCGAAGCCGATATTCTCGGCCACCGTCATGTGCGGGAACAGCGCATAGGACTGGAACACGGTGTTGACCGGCCGCTTGAACGGCGGCAGCGGCGCGATGTCCTGCCCGTAGAGCAGGATTTCGCCTTCGCTGGGAAAATCGAAGCCGGCAATCAGCCGCAGCAGCGTCGTTTTTCCGCAGCCGGACGGCCCGAGCAGCGTGAAGAACTCGTTCTCGCGGATCGATACCGAAACCGTGTCGAGAGCGGCGACTTGTGCGTCCCCGGTACCGAACACCTTGCGGACGCCGCGTACCTCGATTGCACTCTTACCCGGGTGATCCGGCACGCACTACCCCATTGTTATGTCCGCTCTTAAAGGCGGATGCAGTTCCCATTCGATTGTCAGCACATGCCGGTCGGCTTGGCAACCATGCGTCTGAATCTCGGTTCAGAACGCAAGCCCCGTGCCACGGCAGCTCCGTCATCAAATCTGATAAGTGACCTTGCCGCCGCAGATGGTGGTGACCGGATGCACCTTGTGCAGGGAAGCCGGCTGAATTACCTCAATATCGGCCGACAGCACCACCAGATCGGCCAGACAACCGGGTTTCAGCCGGCCCTTGCGGTGCTCCATGAATTCGGCGTAGGCGCCTTCGACCGTATAGCCGGCAAGCGCTTCCAACAGCGAGAAGCTCTGGTCGAGATTGCCCTCTGCCCAAGGTTTGCGCAGCATCGCCGCCTGAATGCCCAGGATCGGCTCGATCCGCGACACCGGCCAGTCGGAAGCGAAGACGACATGCGCGCCCGCCTGCTTCAGCGTCCGCCAGGCATAGCTGAGCGGCCATCTTTCGCGGCCGATGCGCGAAAGCGTCGGCTCCAGCGGGAAGTCCATGGCGCCGGGCGGGTGCGGCGGCTGCATCGAGGCGATGACGCCGAGTTCGGCGAAGCGCGGCACGTCGGCGGCAGTGGTGACCTCGATGTGCTCGACCCGGTGACGGCTGTCGCGCTTGCCATTTTTCCGTCGCGCCGCCTCGTAACCGTCGAGGACCGCGCGCACCGCGCCGTCGCCGATCGAATGCACGGCGATCTGCAGGCCGCGCCGGTCGGCCTCCACCGCCACCTCGGCGAAATGCTCGGGCGTGAACAGCGGCTCGCCGCGCCAGCCCGGCCGGTCGGCATAGTCGTCGACCATGACCGCGGTCCAGCCTTCCAGCACGCCGTCGTAAAACATCTTGACCATGCCGGACGACAGCCATTCCGATTGGTAGGAGCTGGCCATGCTCGATGCCTTTTCCAGCCTGTCGAGCGACATGAAATTTTTGAAATGAAACGGTATCTTGGTGCGGCAGAGCAGCCGCCCTTCCTGCTCCAAACCGGCAAGCAGTTCGAGCTGGTAGAGATTGCCGTCCATGTTCTGGATCGAGGTGATGCCGTGGCGGGCGCACCATTCCAGCCCGCGATGCATCAGGTCGCGATCGGCCGCGACTTCGGCTGCGGAAGGGTACGGCTCGGGCTCGCCGCCTGTCGCAAGGCCGAGCCGCACGCGGTTCTGCCCGGAAAGCTCGAGGATCGGCCCAAACGCCTCGCCCTCACGCAATTCGCCGGCCGCGAGGCCGTCGGCGCCCATGACGATCTCGTTGCCGGGGCCGAGTTGCTTGCCGTGCAGGATGCCAGCCAGCTTCAGCGCCTTGGTGTTGGCCCACATCGTGTGGTGATCGGAAGCCGACATGGCGAACGGCCGGTCGGGGATAATGCGGTCGAGATGATGGCGGGTGACCGGCTCTTCCTTGGAAAGGATGGTGTAGTCGACGCCGGCCCCAAGCAGCAATTTGGCGTTCGGCCGTGCCGCAGCGTAGGCGCGGATCGCGTCGCTCAGCGCATCGAAGCCATGCACGCCCTGAAGATGCAGATTGTCGAGTTCGGCCGCGCCGCCGAAAAGATGCATGTGCGCTTCGATGAAGCCCGGCACCACCGAACCGCCTTGCGCATCGATGATCTTCGTGGCCGGCCCTTTCAGCGCCTCGATCGTCCGGCGATCGCCAACCGCCATGATGTTGCCGTCCTTTATCGCCACCGCCTCGGCCGTCGGATTGCCTTCGTCCATGGTCAGCACACGGGCATTGGTGACGATCAGGTCGGCATTTGAACTCATGATTACCCGCAGTTCGGTTGCGCTGTCGGCAGGCTAGACGACCGGCTGCCGGGCCAGCAAGCCATGGCTGGTTGGCCCAGCGCCTTGTGAAAGGCAGTGCAGGACGGTTAGGGTCGCCGCGTCTCACCACGGAACAATTTCATGAAGACTGTTTTTTCGCCTTTCCATGCCGGCCATTCCGGCAATGTCGAATTGATCGCCGGCGCCATCGTGCCGGCTTTCGAAAAGCCCTCGCGCGCCGAGTTCATCAGGGCGCGGGTGGAGAGCGAGAAGCTCGGTCCGATCCTGCCGCCGGAAAGCCACGACCTTGCCGCCGCCAGGAAGGTGCATGCCAGCGACTACATCGATTTCCTGCCGACCGCGTGGCCGCTCTGGGAAGCGTCGGGCCGCAGCGGTTCGGCCATTCCCTTCACCTGGCCGACGCGCGGCCTTCGCGGCGACGTGCGCCCGAAAGGCATCGATGCGCTGCTCGGCTTCTACTCCTTCGACGGTGGCGCGACGTTCGTCAAAGGCACATGGGATGCGATCAAGTCGTCCTATGACGTCGCGCTGACCGCCGCGGCGCTGGTCAAGGCCGGTGAGCCTTCCGCCTTCGCCCTCTGCCGCCCGCCAGGGCACCATGCAGGGGCGGCCTTCATGGGCGGCTATTGCTTCATCAACAACGCCGCCGTCGCCGCGCAATGGTTCCGCGACCATGGCGCCGGGCGCGTTTCGATCCTCGACATCGATTATCACCACGGCAACGGCACCCAGGAGATATTCTATCGCCGCGGTGACGTTCAGGTGCTGAACCTGCATGGCGATCCGATGACCGAATATCCCTTTTTCCTCGGCCATGCCGACGAACGCGGCGAGGGCGACGGCGAAGGCTTCAACGACAATTACCCGATGCCCTTCGGCACCGGCTGGGACGTGTGGAACGCCTCACTCGAGGACGCTTGCACGAGGCTTTCGGCTTATGCTCCTGACGTCGTCGTGGTTTCACTCGGCGTCGACACTTTCGAGAAGGACCCGATCAGCCAGTTCAAGCTGAAGACCCCCGACTATCCCCGGATCGGCCGCCGCATCGCCAGGCTCGGCCTGCCGACGCTGTTCGTCATGGAAGGCGGCTACGCCGTCGAGGAGATCGGCATCAACGCCGTCGGCGTGCTGACCGGCTTCGAGGACCGCTAGAAGTGCCGCCGGTGCCTGCCAATCACATGGCAGCGCTCGGCAAGCGGTACCGCCTGCCTGACCGATCGTTCAGCCTGCAGCGGCACGCGCTGACCTGCCCGCTATCTTGTTGTTGGACCATGATGTTTTTCCAGAATGCGTTCGCCCTTTGCGAAATGATGTTCTATTTTTTGAACCCACGGCTTGCGGGGCCGATTGATCGGAAGAACAAACGCATTTGAGCCCGGGACAGCATTTATGAACGACGACACACCGGAAAGCGAAAGCGCCTCGGCGCTGGCGCCGTTCCGGCACGGCATCTTCCGGGCGGTGTGGTCCGCCAGCCTCGTCTCCAATTTCGGTGGCCTCATCCAGGGCGTTGGCGCCGCCTGGATGATGACGACGATCGCCACCTCGTCCTACCAGGTGGCATTGGTCCAGGCCTCGACCACCTTGCCGATCATGCTCTTCGCGCTGCTGGCCGGCGCCATCGCCGACAGCTTCAACCGGCGCAAAATCATGCTGATCGCCCAGATCTTCATGCTCGTCGTCTCGGCTCTTCTGACCGTCTTCACCTATCTCGACCTGATGACGCCGTGGACGCTGCTCGCCTTCACCTTCCTGATCGACAGCGGCACCGCGCTCAACAGCCCGTCCTGGCAGGCTTCGGTCGGCGACATGGTGCCTCGCACCAAGGTGCCGGCGGCGATCGCGCTCAACTCGATGGGCTTCAACCTGACGCGCAGCGTCGGCCCGGCGATCGGTGGCATCATCGTTGCCGCGGCAGGCGCTGCCGCCGCCTTCGCCGCCAACACGCTGAGCTATGTCGGCCTCATCGTCGTGCTGGCCCGCTGGAAGCCGGAACTGCCGGCATCGACCTTGCCGCGCGAGACGCTGGGCGCCGCCATGGGCGCCGGCCTGCGCTACGTCGCCATGTCGCCCAATATCGGCAAGGTGCTGGTCAGGAGCTCGGCTTTCGGCTTCAGCGCCGGCGCGGTCCTGGCGCTGCTGCCGCTGGTCGCGCGTGACGTCGTCAAGGGTGATGCCTTGAGCTACGGCATCATGCTCGGCGCCTTCGGCATCGGCGCCGTCGGCGGCGCGCTGATCAGCGTCAGGCTGCGGCAGCTGCTGTCCAGCGAAACCATGGTGCGCATGGCATTCGCCGGCTTCGCGCTCTGCGCCTTCAATGCCGCGCTCAGCGAGAATGCCTGGCAGACCTCGCTCGGCCTGCTGCTCGGCGGCGCCTGCTGGGTGACCGCGCTTTCGCACTTCAACGTCACCGTCCAGATGTCGACGCCGCGCTGGGTGGTCGGCCGCGTGCTTTCGGTCTACCAGACCGCGACCTTCGGCGGCATCGCGCTCGGCAGCTGGGTCTGGGGCGTCGTCGCCGACGCGCATGGCGCCGAAGTCGCCCTGATGGCGGCCAGTGTCGCCATGCTGGCGGGAGGCGCCATCGGCCTGCTGCTGCCGCTGCCGCAGCAGGCGGTGCTCAACCTCGACCCGCTCAACCGTTTTCAGGAGCCGCATCTGGCGCTTGATCTCAAGCCGCGCAGCGGTCCCATCGCCATCATGATCGAATATGTCATCCGCAACGAGGACGTACCGGAATTCCTCGCCACCATGGCCGAGCGCGGCCGCGTTCGCCGCCGTGACGGCGCCCGCAACTGGACATTGGCGCGCGATCTCGAAAATCCCTCGATATGGATCGAGCACTACCACACGCCGACCTGGGTCGAATATATCCGCCACAATCGGCGCGCCACCTACGCCGACGCGGTCATCGGCGAGCGCATAAGGGCGCTGCACAGCGGCAACGAGCCACCTCGCGTCCGTCGCATGATCGAGCGCCCGACGACAGCAGGCACGGCGCTGGTCATGCCGAAGGGACCGATCGAGCATTAAAGCATTTTGCAGCCAAGGGAATCACTTGACGTCGCAGAAATGCGGTTAAAACAAATAGATAAAGCGGGATGCACCGTTCAATTTGAACGCATCCCGCTCCAGCGCAATTCCAGGAAAAGTGTGAAACGGTTTTCCGTCCGGAAGAGACAGAGCGGTTCGCCGTTTCCGTGAAACGATGAACCGCTCCAGCCACCCTGACGCCCTTCCGCTGGCGATTCGACTACATGAGCTCTATGACGAAATAATCGCCCTGCTGTATCCACTTTACCAGGAAGTTGATCGTCAGGTCGGTACCGCTCCAATACATCTCGACGGTTGATGGAGACGGCTTTATGAGGCCTCCCTCGATAAAGTCACTCGACCTCGTCCCAGATACGCCTGAGATGAAATTGAAATCCTGGAACTGGAATGTGACCTCGCAGCTGAGAGTGAACGGCGTGAACCCGCCGCCGGCCGGCTTGGGCAACGCGAACTGAACCAACGCCGGCTCTGCGTTCGGCTTTTCGGTCTTTGAAAAGCTGCCGGATGGCCCCTGCAGGTGCCAGGTGATTTCAGTGATTTCTTTCTTAGTGGCGTTGAACCAGAGACCCGTTGCTATCGTCAGCATCGCCGGCTTGACGACCGGCGCCGCAGTAAGGGGAATACTGATGGTCTCGGTCTTGTAGCCAACGGCTGCAACTTGCAAGCTGACCGATGCTTGGCCGGTCGGCGGAGATAGCGTGAACGCTGTGTTGGTGGCCCCGACCACCGCGCCCCCTTGCGATATGGTCCCTCCAACCGATTGGGACTTGTTATCGGCGTCGACTGCTTTGATGGTTATCGTCGCCGGCTGGCCCGCTATCAGGGACGGGGGAGCCGCGGAGAGCAGCATTTCCCCGAGGGTGACATTGACGGGAACTCTGGTGAGCGGAGACATCTTCGTGCACAATGTCTGCATCACCGTAATTTGGTCTTCTACCTTGAGCTTGCCCACGTAAATCCCGAAGAAGAGCGTCGTCCAACCAAGTGGCGTATCGCTGGCGCGCCACTTCCCGTTCACGAATACATGCACGCGCGCCCCGGGAATCACGCCTGATACGTAAATTAACCGCTGGAAGACCCGGACGGGCTGTTGAATATCCGGGGTCTTGAGTGGGGTCAGGTCGGACACTTTGATCGGGCCCCCGACCCGAAGTGCGAGGGGCTGACAAGTAAGCTCCAGCTCGGCGTGAATGTGCTCGCCGGCGCGCAACGGCCGAAATGTCTCGACCCAGACGAGGCCGCCAAAACTGAATACGGGCTTGCTGATTACAGGAGAATCTGGCGCATCCGAGTACAAACGTACGACCGCGTTGTCGACGCTGTTGACGAAAGCGCCGCTTGCACATTCAAATGCAGGCTCCATGACGGTCGGCGGAAATACGCTGCCCTGGTAAGACCCTACCACTAGCAACTTATCCGATGTGGCTGTCTTGCCGCATAGCTCCTGGATGACGACGAGCGATGGAAACGGTGGCGAGGCCGGGATCAGGGCCGACACGTCGGGAATCCAGTATTGGCCGGAACTCACATCCTCGCCGACTCCGATTCTCCCGAGCACGGTAGCTGCACCCGAAGTCGGATCGACAAGTTGGATCGTCAATGTCGCGCCGGGCTCGAGATTGGAGATAGGCAAAGCACGGGCTGCCGGGCAGGAGTACTGTGAGGCGTCGATTACGGGCTTTCTAACCGGCAAGGTTTCGTCGACGATCACCGGAGGGGCAGATGACGGACTTGATGCATTGCAGCGCTCGAAGTGCTGCGTGGCGCTGAAGACATCCGGATTGTGCGCGGCACGGCCAAGCAGCGCCAGGAGGTTGGCACCGACGAAAGGATATTCCAGCACGTCGCCATTGAAGTGGACCTTCGTGGTGGCGCCTTGAGCCAACCCCCTGACGGGTACTGCTTGCGCGCACCCAGGAACCGGGCCGACTGCTGGTGCCGGCATGGTATTTTCCCGATACGGCGTCTGTTCGGCGGGCAAGCTCGGGGTCTGACTGCTCTTCACCTGTCCGGCAGGCGTCTGAACGGACTGCACTGCGCTAAGCACATCGTTAGCCTGGATCGCCCCGCGAATGCGCACTGGTACGACATTTCCGCGTGCAGTATCGCTGCCAATCAATGCGCCGCCGTTGAAAATCTCGACCGTGGCGCCAGGATAGGCTGCGCCTATCAGCACCCAGTCGACGCACTCGTGCACCTGACTCAAATACACCAATGCGCTTAGCGTCGAGGGATACCCGAGCACGACGATCGGGACCGGGCTTGGATCACTGGTTTCGGCGCCGAGCGTCCAACGTGCGGTCAATGCATCCCCCACGTTGAGGGAGCCTGCGGCGACCGGCACAAAGGTACTGGTTGTGGCGCCGGCATTTACCGCAGGGACGGGTACGCCATTTACCAGGAGGGAAATGCTCGAGCCGGGAAGCGGCCCATCGATACGGACCGAGGTACTCAAGACCGATACGGGGCCAATCACAATTGGTGCAAGGAGCGTGCTCATGTTCGTTTCCCTCTCTGTACGGCGCAGACATGTCGCCTGGTTCGAAACAGGACATAGAGGGAGCGCACTTACGGATGACTTACGGATCGGTCGGCGCGGTGCTGGACTGCGCTCGCGTCCGTCGCATGATCGAGCGCCCGACGACAGCCGGCACCGCGCTGGTCATGCCGAAGGGACCGATCGAGCATTAGTGGCTGGCGGCGCGTCCAATTGGGCGAGCAAATGAAATTGCGGCGCCTGGCCCAATCCGCGAATGCACGAACAGGATGGCCATTGTGGAGAGACGGTTATATCAGTTGGTGTGACTATGACCACTAAGGGGAGACGATGCGTTACATACGTCCGCTTTCAATTGAAGACGCCGCCGGCCTGTTGGCCGGTTCAGCCGGCACGGCCGCCATCCTCGCCGGAGGCAGCGACCTCTTGGTGCGAATGAAAGGCGGCTTTATCGAACCCGACCTGATCGTCGACATCAAGGCGATCGACGGGCTTGGCGAGATCAGGGAAACAGCCGAGGGCTTCAGCATCGGCGCCGCGGTCCCCTGCGCCGTGCTGGGCGAGAACACGGCCCTGCAGAAGGCATGGCCCGGCGTCGTCGAAGCGGCCAAGCTGATCGGCTCGAAGCAGGTGCAGGGACGCTGCACCATCGTCGGCAATCTGTGCAACGCCTCGCCGGCCGCCGACAGCGTGCCGGCGCTGGTGGCCGCTGGCGCCAAGGCTGTGGTCGTCGGCCCGGGAACCAGGCGCACGATTGCCGTGGAAGCGGTGCCGACTGGGCCGGGCAAGACGTCGCTGGCCAAGGGCGAGATCGTCGAGGCAATCCTGCTCGACAGCCGTCTGCCGCGTTCGGGCGATGCCTATCTGCGTTTCATTCCGCGCACGGAGATGGACATCGCGGTGGTAAGCGCCGGCGTGAACTTGACGCTCGATGAGCAAGGTCGCGTCAAATCCGCCCGTCTGGCGTTGGGCGCCGTGGCGCCGACGGTGATTCTGGTCGAGGAGGCCGCCGAGGTTCTCATCGGCTCCAAGCTGGACGAAGCCACGCTGGAGAGGCTCGCCAAGGTCTGCTCGGGCGCCTGCCGCCCGATCGACGACAAGCGCGGCACTATCGAATTCAGACGGAAAGTCGCGGGTGTGCTGGCCAAGCGGGCCGCCACGACCGCCTATGCACGCGCAGGAGGCAAATGATGGCTGGTGTGGCAGTATCAACGACAATCAACGGCGACAATGTCGAGTTTCTTTGCCAGCCGGACGAGACGCTGCTTGATGTCCTGCGCGATCGCCTGGGGCTGACGGGCGCCAAGGAAGGCTGCGGCACCGGCGACTGTGGGGCCTGCAGCATCATCCTCGACGATCGGCTGGTGTGCTCGTGCCTGGTGCTCGGCGCGGAGGCCGAGGGCCGGCACGTCGAGACCATCGAGGGCATGGCGCATGGCGACAGGCTGCATCCGCTGCAGCAGAAATTTCTGGAACACGCCGCACTCCAATGCGGCGTCTGCACGCCGGGCTTCCTCATGGCTGCCAAGGACCTTTTGGCCAAGAATCCCGATCCGACCGAGGAGGAGATCCGCTTCGGCCTCGCCGGGAACCTCTGCCGCTGCACCGGCTATGACAAGATCGTGCGTGCCGTTCAGGACGCCGCCAGCGTGATGAAGGGAGCATGACGATGAATTTCGATCCGCGTTACTCCGGACGCAATTTCACCTCTGTCGGCACGCGTCCCATCCGTCCCGACGGCGTCGACAAGGTGACGGGCCGCGCACGCTATGGCGCCGACTTCAACATGGCCGGGCAACTGGTCGGGCGCGTTCTCAGAAGCCCCCATGCACATGCCACGATCAGGAAGATCGACACGTCGAAGGCGGAGAAGCTCGCCGGCGTCAAGGCCGTGATCACCGCGGCCGACCTGCCCGACCTCACCGACGGCGATGCCGCCATGTACGACATCCTCGACAACTGCATGGCGCGCAAGAAAGCGCTCTATGACGGCCATGCCGTGGCCGCGGTGGCTGCGGTCGATGCCCGCACGGCGAGGCAGGCACTGAAGCTGATCGAGGTCGACTACGAGGTGCTGCCGCATGTCACCGACGTCGACGAGGCGATGAAGCACTCCGCACCCCTGATCAACGACGCCATCTTCACCGAGGGCCTCGAGCAAAAGCCCGTCAAGCCTTCAAACGTCACCAAGCGCACCCAGTACGGCCATGGCGACATCCATGAAGGTTTCGGCCAGGCCGATTTCGTCGTCGAACGCTCCTTCAAGACCGAGCAGACGCACCAGGGCTATATCGAGCCGCATGCCTGCGTGGCCAATGTCAGCTCCGACGGCACCGCCGACCTCTGGGTCTGTACGCAAGGCCATTTTGTCTACCGCCAACACTGCGCCCAGCTGCTTGGCATGGAAGCCTCGAAGCTGCGCGTCACCTCCTCGGAGATCGGCGGCGGTTTCGGCGGCAAGACCCATGTCTGGGCCGAGCCGGTGGCACTGGCGCTGTCACGCAAGGCCGGGCGGCCGGTCAAGCTGGTCATGACGCGCGACGAGGTGTTCCGCGCCTCCGGCCCGACCAGCGCCACCTCGATCGATGTTCGGATCGGCGCCCGCAAGGACGGCACGATCACGGCGGCCGAGGCGACGCTGCGCTATAGCTGCGGCCCCTATGCCGGCACGTGGGCCGAGATCGGCGCCATGACGGCCTTTGCCTGCTACAAGCTCGAGAACGTCAGGACGGTCGGCTACGAAGTGCTTGTCAACCGGCCCAAGACCGCGGCCTATCGCGCGCCGTCGGCTCCGATGGCGGCGTTTGCGGTGGAAAGTGCGGTCGACGAGCTGGCCAAGGAGATCGGCATGGACCCCGTCGAGTTCCGGATCAGGAACGCGGCGCAGGAAGGCACCAGATCGTCCTATGGACCGGTATACGGCCCGATCGGCATCGGGCCGACGCTGGAGGCGGTGAAGAATCATCCGCACATGAAGGCGCCGCTCGGCAAGAACCAGGGCCGCGGAATGGCCTGCGGCTTCTGGTTCAATTTCGGTGGCCAGACCTGCACCGACCTCAACATCGGCATGGACGGCTCGGTCTCCCTTGCCGTCGGAACCGTGGACGTGGGTGGTTCGCGCGCGTCGCTGTCGCTGGTGGCGGCGGAGGAGCTCGGTATCCCCTATGAGCAAATCAAGGCGGTGGTCGCCGATACCTCCAGCCTCGGCTACAACGATATGACGGACGGCAGCCGCGGCACCTTCTCGTCTTCGATGGCGACGATCTCCGCCGCTCGCAACGCTATCAAGGTGTTGCGGGAACGCGCCGCACAGATGTGGGACATTCCCGTCGACGACGTGGTCTGGGAAAAAGGTCACGCGATTGCCAAGGGCGAGAAATACGACAACCTTGCAGCATTGTCGCTGAAGGAGATCGCAGCCGCGTCAGGGAAGACGGGGGGACCGATCGCAGGCCACAGTGAGCTCGTCGCCGACGGCGCCGGCGTCTCCTTCGCCACCCATATCTGCGATATCGAGGTGGATCCCGAGACAGGCTCGACCAGGGTGCTGCGCTACACCGTCGTTCAGGACGCCGGCAAGGCGGTGCATCCGACCTATGTCGAGGGGCAATACCAGGGGGGTGCCGCACAAGGCATCGGCTGGGCGCTCAACGAGGAGTATATCTACGGCAAGGACGGGCGGCTGCAGAACCCTGGCTTCCTCGATTACCGGATCCCGGTCTGCTCGGACCTGCCGATGATCGACACGCAGATCCTCGAAATCCCCAATCCTAACCATCCTTACGGGGTGCGCGGCGTCGGCGAGACCTCTATCGTGCCGCCGCTGGCGGCGATCGCCAATGCGGTCTCGAACGCCGCGGGCGTGCGGATGACGCATATCCCGATGTCGCCGCCGCGCATCCTGGCGGCGATCGAGGCGGAACGGGGAGGCTGATGGTCGAAGTAACGCTCTGGGGGTCGCTCGGCGCGATCGCCGGAGGCAAGAGCAAGGTCGAAATCGAGGCGAAGGACATAAGGGAGCTGTTCAGGAAACTGGCTGAACAGTATCCCGGCCTCGAGCCCTACATCGATCGCGGCATCGCCGTCGCCATCGACGGGACGATCTATCGCGACACCTGGTCGAAGGAACTGCCGGAAGGGGCGGAGATTTTCCTGCTGCCGCGCCTTGCCGGGGGATAACTGAACAACCCTGTCCTACCCATTGACGACCAAGACATGGCCTAGGCTCGAGAAAAACCTCGGCTATCCACGAGAATTCTTGGCCAGTTCAGCCTGCGAGTTTGGCTCCTTTTCGATGACTGCTTCTGTGTCAATCACAGGCATAGAGGCGAGCGAGCTACACGTCTGCTTTGAGGCGAAAGCAGCCGCCCGCAGCGTAGAAGTCAAATGGCTTGGGTCAGAACCTACCATTTACCAATGTCAGCTTCATGATTCATAGGCACAGTCTTGGGAGTCAGATGCGATGGCGGAGCGTCTCAATGATCACCGCCATCGCAGGCGAGAGCTGTCGCCTGCTCGGGTAGTAGAGGTGATAGCCCGCAAATGGCGGACTCCAGTCGTCAAGCACGAGCCTAAGGCATCCCTTGGCGATGTGGTGGCTGACGAGGTTTTCCGGGACATAGGCGATCCCGAAACCGCTTATCGCAGCCTCGATCATGGGAATGGACGAATTGAAGGTGAGTTGGCCTTCCACCCGCACACGAAGGTCGCGGCCATCCCTGGCGAATTCCCAGGCATATAATCCGCCGAACGTCGCCTGCCGCATATTAATGCAGTCATGATCGACCAGATCCTGCGGTGCGGTCGGAACCGGATGGCGGGAAAAGTACTCCGGCGAAGCCACGGCCACGAGCCTCCAATCCGGCCCGATGCGCACTGCGATCATATCCCTGTCGATGCTCTCACCAAGCCGCACGCCTGCGTCGAAGCGCTCCTCCACAATGTTCTTCATGCCGTTGTCGCTGTAGAGTTCGACGCACACGTCAGGATAGTCGCTGAGCAAGGGCTGCAGCTTCGGCCAGACGGTCGTCTGGAGCGCATGGTCGGAAAGCGTGATACGGACCGTTCCGGAGGGCTTGTCGCGAAAGGCCACCAGGCTTGCGAGGTCCGCTTCGATTTCCTCGAAGCGGGGAACAAGAGATTGGAAAAGTCGCTCGCCGGCCTCGGTCGGAGCGACGCTCCGCGTCGTACGCGTCAGCAGGCGGACGCCAAGACGAGCTTCAAGCTCCTTGATTGTCGAGCTCAGGGTCGACTGCGAGGTTCCGAGCTTGGCCGCCGCCTTGGTGAAGCTGCGCTCCCGGGCGACCGCCACGAACCAGAGCAAATCCTTCATGCCATCGCGCTGCATAGGGCACCTCCCGTCGGACATTTATATCATAAGCAGATAAGTCCATGCGAATTACTCAGTCTAATAGAATGGGTTCCTCTGCAATATCTTCCAGCATGGTGACGGGGATGGGCGGCTGATCCACCCCCGTCGCCTTGCAAGGATGCCAATTATGGAAACGACCTACGACACAAGGCTTGTCGAAGACCGCGCCGCATGGGGCGCGGTGCTGTCGATGGCTCTGTGTGTTTCCGTGCTCATCGCGTCGGAATTCATGCCGGTCAGCCTGCTGTCGCCGCTAGCGGCCGATCTCGGCATCACCGAGGGCCGCACGGGACAGGCGATCTCGATTTCGGGCGCTTTCGCCGTCGTGACCAGCCTGCTGGTCGCCGGCCTCACGCGCCGGATCGACCGCCGACTGGTCGTGACCGGCTTCACCCTTCTCCTCATCGTGTCCGGGCTCACTGTCACCTTCGCGCCGAACTACGCGTTCCTCATGGTCGGCCGGGCGCTGCTCGGCATCGCGATCGGCGGGTTCTGGTCGATGTCGACCGCGATCGTCATGCGCCTCGTGCCGCAAGACATGGTTCCGAAGGGTCTCGCCATGCTAAACGCTGGCAATGCCATTGCGGCCACCATCGCCGCGCCGCTGGGCAGTTTTCTTGGCGCCTATGTCGGCTGGCGCGGCGCTTTCTTCCTCGTCGTGCCGCTTGGGCTCCTGGCGCTGGTCTGGCAGTGGACAAGCCTGCCGGCGCTGCCCCCGCGCCGGAGGAAGCGTCCAGGCAATCCGCTGGCGCTCCTCGGCCGTCTTCCTGTCGCCACCGGCATGGCGTCGATCATGATGCTGTTCATGGGCCAGTTCGCGCTCTTCACCTATCTGCGGCCCTTCCTCGAGAGCGTCACTAGGGTCGACATCGCCGCGCTTTCGGCGATCCTGCTGGCGATGGGGCTGGCCGGGGTGCTCGGCACCCTCTGCATAGGCCGGCTTTTGCGCACGCGCCTGTTCAGCATCCTCATCGTCATCCCGCTGGTCATGGCCGCGCTGGCAGCTGCGCTCATCGCCCTCGGTGCCTTGCCGGTTCCCACAGCGCTGCTGCTCGTTGCCTGGGGCTTCTTCGGCACGGCCGCGCCCGTTGGCTGGGGCACGTGGCTCAGCCGGACGTTGCCGGACGACGCAGAGGCCGGCGGCGGGCTGCAGGTGGCAGTCATCCAGCTCGCCATTACAGGCGGCGCCGCGATCGGCGGCACGCTCTTCGATACGGTCGGCTGGTGGGGTGCATTCATTTTCGGCGCGGTGCTGCTCTGTGGATCGGCGCTCGCCGCCTTTGCAGCATCGCATTTGGCCCGGAGGTCGCAGCCATGACGGCAGCCATGACGATCGACCGTCCGGACCTCAGCCGCCGCGCGTTGCTCGGCGGCGCGCTCGCGGCAACGGTCCTGCCGCGGGCCGCCCGCAGCCAGCAGGGCAGCGACCCAGGCAGCCAGGAGCCCACCGACATGAAGATCAAGATGATTTTCAATGGCCGGACCATGACCGCCACGCTCTACGACAATCCGTCGGCGCGCGACTTCTTCACCATGCTGCCGCTCGATCTCACCATCGACGACTACGCGCATAACGAGAAGATTGCCTATCTGCCGCGCAAGCTGACGGAGGAGGGCAGCGGCCCGTTCGGCAACGAGCGGCCATACGACCTTTGCTATTTCATGCCCTGGGGCAATCTGGCCATGTTCTACGCCGACTACCGCCATCCCGGGCTGATCAGGCTCGGCCGCTTCGACGCGGGCGAAGAGGCCCTACACGTAAGCGGCAAGTTCCCGCTTCGCATCGAACGCATCTGACAGGAGATCACCATGGATATTCTTCGCGCAGGCACCAGGCCGTCTGGCAACGGGCCTTCCGACTGGTTCACCGGCACGGTCCGCATCGATCCGCTGTTCAACCCGTTCGACGCCGCGCGCGTGCAGGGCGCGCAGGTGACGTTCGAGCCGGGCGCCCGCACCGCCTGGCACACGCATCCGCTTGGACAGACGTTGATCGTCGTCTCCGGCCTCGGCCTCGTTCAGAGCGAGGGCGGGCCGGTCGAGGAGATCCGTCTCGGTGACGTTGTCTGGTTCGCACCCGGCGAGAAGCATGGGCACGGTGCCTCACCCGAGACGGCCATGATCCACATTGCCCTCCAGGAGGTCAAAGACGGCAAGGTGGTGGACTGGCTGGAACACGTCAGCGACGCCGACTACGGCGCCTGACATCGATTGAACGAAAGGAAAGCAAAATGCTCGCAACCGTTCTTCATAAGCCCGGCGACATCCGCTGCGAGGAAGTCGAAGACCCAAGGATCCTTCGCCCGACGGATGCTATCATCAAGCTCTCGGCGAGCTGCATCTGCGGCTCGGACCTGTGGCCCTATCGCGGGCTGCAGCCGGTCAACGGCCCGATGCATATGGGCCACGAATATTGTGGCATCGTCGTCGAGGTCGGCGCAGAGGTGCGCACGGTCCGTCCCGGCCAGTTCGTCGTCGGCTCGTTCTGCCTCTCCGACAATACCTGCCCGCATTGCCGCTTCGGCTTCCAGTCGTCCTGTGTGCAGCGCGAGTTCATGTCGGGCGCGCAGGCGCCTTACGCCCGCGTGCCGTTGGCGGATGGCACACTGGTCGCCACCGCCGAGGTGCCGCCGGCCGAACTCATCCCTGACCTGCTGGCTGTGTCCGATGTGCTCGGCACCGGCTGGTATGCGGCCGACGCAGCCGAGGTCCGAGAAGGATCGACGGTGGTGGTGGTCGGCGACGGTGCGGTCGGCCTGATGGGCGTGCTTGCGGCCAAGGAGATGGGCGCCGAGCGCATCATCGCCATGAGCCGGCACGCCAGCCGCCAAAAACTCGCCCGCGAATTCGGCGCGACCGACATCGTCGCTGAGCGCGGCGAGGAAGGTGTGGCCCGGATCAAAGGGCTCACTAAGGACGTCGGCGCGGACTCGGTGCTGGAATGCGTTGGCACGGCGGAATCCTTCGACCAGGCGCTGGCCTGCTCTCGCCCCGGCGGCACCATCGGCTATGTCGGCGTGCCGCATGGCGTGAGCTTCGATGGCCAGAATCTCTTCTTCGGCCAGAAGCGCATGCTGGGCGGCCCCGCGCCGGTGCGCCGCTTCCTGCCCGACCTCATGGACCGTGTGCTCAAGGGCAGGATCAAGCCCGGCAAGGTCTTCGACCTCAAGCTGCCGTTGGCCGAGGTCGCTGAAGGCTACCGCGCCATGGACGAGCGGCGCGCCATCAAGGTCATGCTTTCGGTGTAAGCGAAGATTGGGCGGACGGCCTGTCCGCACCCACAAACCAGAAAAGGAACAACGACATATGACGATGAGATTGAAGATCGCCGCCCTTGCGCTTGCGCTTTCGGTCGCCACGCCGGCTTTCTCTCAAGAGTCCCCGATCATCGGCGCATGGCGCATGAGGTCGCTCGAGGCCGGTGCCGAGGGAAACCTCAAGCCCGTGCCATATTCCGGCCAGGTCATCTTCACCGAGGCCGGCACCCTCTCGGTGCAGGCCCAGAACCCCGACGCTAAGGCGCCGGACACGCTTTACACGGCGAATGGCTACGAAGCCTATTACGGGCCGGTCGCCATCAACGACCAGGACAAGACCTTCGTCATCACGATCGAATCCTCCCTGGTCCGCAACCTTGTCGGGAAGAGCATGAAACGCAAATTCGAAGTCTCGGACAACAAACTGGTCCTGACGCCGGACAATCCGGCCGAAGGCTGGCGCGTGACCTACGAACGTTACTGATCGGAACAGCCCGGCTGTCAACGTGTTATCGGTGGCCACAATGGCGCGGACTTCTGACCGAAATGGCGCGATGGCGGAACTGGTGCCAATCATGGCGGCTGTCTTCGCCGGCTTCCTCCTGATCGGCTTGGCGCTACCCGTCCTGCCGCTGCATCTTCACCAGCAGCTCGGCTTCGGCCCCTTCGCAGTCGGGGTGGTGACGGGCAGCCAGTTCGTCGCCTCGATGCTGTCGCGCATTGGAGCCGGAAATTATGCCGATGGGCACGGCGGCAAGCGGGCCGTCGTCGTCGGCCTCATTGCCGCTGTCCTGGCGGGGTTCATTTACCTCGGCTCGCTGGCATTGCTCGACCGGCCGGTAGCGTCCGCATCGGCGCTCTTCGCCGGCCGGGCGGTACTGGGCGCGTCTGAGAGCTTCATCATCACAGGCGGCGTCGCCTGGGGCCTCTCCCTTGCGGGCGGACAGAACTCCGGAAAGGTCATAGCCTGGGTGGGCACGGCGATGTTCGCAGCACTCGCGCTAGGCGCGCCGATCGGATCTGCGCTTTACGGGACGAGCGGCTTCGCCGCGATCGCACTCGCGACGGTCGGCCTGCCGCTTGCGACGCTGCTTGCCATCCTGCCTATGCGTGGCACCAGCCTCGCCGCGAGCGCCGCACGACAGTCATGGACGAGCGTGGCGCAAGCGGTCTGGCTTCCCGGCGTCGGAGCTGCTTTCAGCAGCCTTGGCTACGGCGCGATCCTGTCCTTTGGCGCGCTGCTCTTTGCCGAACGCGGCTGGCAGCCGGTCTGGCTTCCCTTCACCACTTATGCCGCGTCGCTGATCGCGGCAAGGCTGTGCTTCGGCCACCTGCCTGACAGGTTAGGGGGCGCGCGCGTCGCCGTGATCTTCGTGGCGGTCGAGGCGGCAGGGCTGATGCTGATCTGGCTTGCGCCCGGGCCCGTTCTCGCCGCCATCGGAGCGGGCCTGACTGGTCTCGGCTACTCGCTGGTCTATCCCGGTTTCGGTGCCGAGGCCGTAAGCCATCTTCCACCACGCAGCCGCGGCCTGGCCATGGGATTCTACACCGTCTTCCTCGACGTGGCGCTCGGCTTCGGCAGTCCGGCGCTCGGCTTGGTCGCTGGGTCGGCCGGGCTGCAATTCGTCTTCTTCGCCGTCGCGACGGCGACGCTTCCGGCGTTGGGCATCGCTCTGCTGCTGGGTCGCCGTAACGCTCCACTATAGAGCCGGATAGTCTGGGCTCGAGATGTCGCGCAACTACGATCGCTCCCGCTTCGCGGGAAGCTGAGGCATCAGCCGAACCTGCTTTTGGTGGCGATTGAGGCCGATCAGGTCGTCGGATCGATCATGGTCGGGTATGACGGCCATCGAGGGTGGATATCGCGCATCGCTACCTTGCAGTCCCATCGCCAAAAAGGGATCGGCGAGGCCCTCATCCATGAGGCCGAAAGGCGGCTCGCCGGCCTTGGTTGCATAAAGATCAACCTCCAAATTGTCGCTTCCAATTCGACGGTTCTTGGGTTCTACCGAAAGTGCGGATACGAGGTCGAGGAGCGCATAAGCATGAGCAAACTGTTACCGAAAGTTTGAGGTGCTCCGCCGATTAACTCGTCGTCGCGGCTCGACGGCTCAGGTCCATTGGAATCTTGGTACCGGTCATTATTGTGGCAGCGAACCTCTCCGGGTGAATCGCGCTGCGGGATACGGCCGACGGCCGAAGCCGGGCGAAGTCCAGCCAGCCGGAGGGAGCCCTACATACGGTCGAATTACTGGAGCAGTGAGGACATGCATGCAGATCGCATCCAAGCCACGCGTCCGCCTGGCAAGCCGTCAGGAACTGGATGGAATTGGGTTGCTCGTCTCAGAGGCTTTCGCATCGTTACGGCCCGTTCTGGCACCGCACATCTTCGAGCCCTACGTCAAGGATGCGCGGGATGTCGCGGGGCGATGGGCGAAAGCCAGCGTCGCGGTGCTCGAAGCCGAGGGACGCCTCGTCGGGACGGTCACCTACTACGCCGATGCCGCCTTTGACGGCATGGGCTGGCCGCCCGGGCTGGCAGGCCTCAGGACTCTCGCGGTTGTTCCCTCGTCACAGGGCCGCGGATATGGCCGCGCGCTTTGCGAATGGTGCGTCATGCAAGCGCGTCTGCAGGGCTCAGGCGGCCTTGCGCTTCACACTGCCTCGTCCATGATGTCTGCATACAAGCTGTATGAAAGCCTTGGCTTCGAGAGACGCCCCGCCCACGACCTTTTCGCCTCCGACATTATTGGCTTTGATCCAGCACTCGGCGATCAGCAGATCATCGCCTACCTGCTGCCGCTCAAGCAGATCGAGAGCAGCCGCGATCGATAATGTTCGACCGCCGTTTGAACGGACGGAGGCATCATCTCGCTTCCGGATGCTGTCCGCAGCTTCCACCGTATGTCTCGATGCGAGCAGATCCTAGTCTTTCGTATAGTCAGGCCCAACACGAGTCGGCAGGTTGTCGGCGAGTTTCAACCAAGGGAGCTTCTCCTCAAAAGCGACATGCAGCGTAGGTGCAAATTTTTCTGGCTCCTCCATCGCTGCCGCAAAAAAATGCATGACATCAGACATGTTTTTTGAGCGGAAGGACAGCGGCGTACCACAGTGATCGCAAAATGTTCTTTCCACACCGGGAGAAGAGTTGAATACCTTCGGTAGCTTGCCCAGCCATCGCCATTGGCCGTTCAAGACGCCAATATAGGAGGTCATCGGCGCAGAACATTGCCGCCGACAACTTTCACAATGACAGACCACGCAGGCCTGTGCCGGGCCATCGACTTCAAAGGCAATAGCGCCACATAAGCAATGACCACGCATGCAAATTCTCCTTGAGCCAACAAGGACAGCTTCATGCCTGGGCGTGAGGGAGGCGCCATGAAATGCGTCGAGCTGGCGCCCAATTCCGACATTCGGCGCTGGCGATTGTCCTCGCGTGCGCGAGGCGTTGCCTCCAAGCTGCCTTCACTACCCCCTTTCGGCATATTGAAATGTTCGTAGAGTTTCTCCGCCGGGCCGCTGAATTCAGGGCCTGGCAGGTCTATCGCAACCCGAACACTACAGTGGAATTGCGGTCACTTCCTTGGCCGTTCGGATCACGAACATCGTGTGGTATCGCGCGACGTTGCTTCGGTCTCGGAACAGTCGCTCGCACAGCGCATCGAACTCTTCCATATCCGTCAGGCGGAGCATGAGGACGGCGTCGGTTTCGCCGCTCACACTGTAGGCCTGAGTGACGGCCGGTTCCTGAGCGGCCAACTCGAGAAAGTCCCTCATATACTGCTCGCCATGACGCTCCAGTTCGACGGCGACGATCGCCTTCAAGCCCCGGCCAGCCTTTGCCGGTGCGAGAAGCGCGACAACGCGGCTGATGACACCGCTCTTCTTCAGTCGTCGTATGCGGCGCAGGCAGCTCGAAGGGGAAAGCCCGACTAACCCCGCCAGTTTGGCGTTAGTTCGTGAGGCATCATCCTGGAGCAGGTTGAGAAGCCTTCTGTCGATCTTGTCCATGTCGGTCGCGCTCATCGTCGGTGCGTTGCAATTTTATTGCACGGAATCGCAAACTTTGACCACAAATGCGAAGCGTCTCACGCTACTCAGACGGCTCCAGGAATGATGGAGCAGCATGATGGCAATTTGCGCCGCCTTCTATCGCAAGACATTGGAGACGCTTGAAATCTATTGGGAACTGGTTCGCGTGATCGTTCCGGTTGCGATTGCCACGCGGCTGCTGCAGGACCTTGGCGTCATCCAGGCGATTTCTCCGTTCTTCTCCCCGCTCATGTTGCAGGTGGGGTTGCCACCTGAACTCGCCTTTGCCTGGCTGACGGGATTGCTGGTCGGGATCTGGGGCGCGCTTGTGATCGTATTCACCTTGGTTCCGGTTTCGGCGCTCAGCACTGCCGACATGACGGTTCTTTCGGCTCTCTTGCTGTTTGCACATGCCATTCCGATCGAGCAACGGATCATTCAGAGGGCCGGGCCGAGCTTCCTGGTCACCGCGGCGCTTCGTATTGGCGGGGGTTTGGTCTTTGCTGTCCTTCTGCATCAGATATTCACCGTGACCGGATGGCTGTCAGGACGGGTGAAGCCAGCGTGGATGCCGACGAATGAAAGCACCGACTGGGGCGGCTTTCTCCTGGGTACGCTCAAAACCCTGGGCATCATGCTCGTTGTTCTGCTTGCGCTGAGCTGGGTGATCGAGCTTCTCAAGATGTCGGGCATTTTGGAGTGGATGAACAGAGGGCTTGCACCGCTCTTTCGGCTCGCCGGCATCGAAAAGCAGACGGTACCTTTCGCCGCTGTTGGCCTGTTTCTCGGGATTTCCTATGGCGCAGGACTGCTGATCCGCGAGGCGCGCACGCCTAGCGCGGAGCCGCGTCAGATATTCCTCGCCTGCGTGTTCATGGGTTTTGCCCATAGCCTCATTGAGGATACGTTGGTCGTTGTCACACTTGGCGCTGATGTTACGAGCGTGCTTTTCGGTCGCCTAGCGTTTGCCGTGCTCGCGACCGCCGTGATCGCAAAAGTAATCAAGGCGGTTCCCGACGCTCTTTTCTTCAAGACATTTCCACAAGGAAGAAGGCAGTTCGCGCAATCGGATTTCGGAGCCGGCGATTAGCGGGCCGTTGACGTGAGCCCTCCTTACGCAGCAGCCGACATGTGTGTCGCATCGCTATCGCGACAGGACGCGGCTACCCCTCGCCCGACAGATCGCGCCGCGCCTTGTCGAGTTCCTCGGCATAGCGCCGCATCAGGTGGCCTTCGGTCAACAGCCCGACCACCTTGCGGTCGGTGAAATCCTCGACCACCGCCAATTCCTCGGCGCCGGCGCGCTGGAAGGTCTCGGCCGCCGATTGCACGTTCATGCTCGGCACCAGCACCGCATCCCTGAATTTGGCGAAGGACAGCACCGGCATCTCGTCATCCGACAAATGGCTGTGCAATTCGGCGACGATCAGCACGCCGACATAATGCAGGTCGGCGTCAACCGCGATGACGCGCTGCGAGGCACCGAGCGGCACCTGCTTGCGGAATTCCGCAAGCGTCGTCGAGGCGTCGATGGTGCGGACATCCTTTCGCATCATCGAGCCGACAGTCAGGCTGCGCATCCAGCCGACATCATGGGCGCTGCGGATCGTTTCGCCGCGCAGGTGAAAGCGCCATGTCGAGAAGGAATAGCCGAACGTTTCGCGCACCAGGATCGCCGCCATGAGCGAGGCGGCCAGCACCACGCCGGTCAGCGTCAGGTCGCGGGTCGATTCCAGCGCCAGGAAGGTCATCGTCAACGGGCCGCCGACGACGCCGACGGCGAGCGAGGTCATGCCGACGACGGCGGCGACGGCAGGGTCGATGCCGGTCGCCGGCGAGACGAATGCCATCGCGCCGGCAAACATCTTGCCGAGCAGCGCGCCGAGAAACAGCGAGGCAAAGAACAAGCCGCCGCGGAAGCCGGAGCCGAGCGAGATCGCCGAGGCCGCCAGCTTCAGCACGAAGACGCTGGCCACCACGGCCAGCCCGTAATTCATCGCGAATTCGCGGTGCAGCGCGCCATGGCCGCTGGACAGGACCTGCGGCGTGACCAGCCCCAGCAGCCCGACCATCACGCCGCCGATGGCGGGGCGCAGCGAGGCGTCGATCGACAGCCGGGCAAAGAGGCGCTCGATCAGGCTCACCAGATGCATGATGGCGATGGAAGCACCGCCGCCCAGAAGCCCGAGCAGCATGAACGGCAAATACTGGCTGACGGTGAGCTGCGGCAGACCGGCGAGCTCCAGCGGAAACGGCACGCCGCCGAACACCTCTGCGGTCAGCGAGGCCGAGATCGCGGCGGCCATCACCGGCGCAACATTGGCGACCGAGTAGATGCCGATGACTAGCTCGAAACCGTAGAAGGCGCCGGTCAGCGGCGCGTCGAAGGCGGCGGCGATCGCGCCGGCGGCACCGCAGCCGACGAGGATGCGGACATCGTTGCGGCGCAGCCTGAACAAGCGCGCCAGCCGCGACGCCAGGCCCGAACCCACCTGCGTATAGCCGGCCTCGAGCCCGACCGAAGCGCCGAAGCCGCTCGAGATCATCGTCTGCCCGGCGATTATGAAGGTGTCGGTCAGCGACATGCGGCCGCCGTAAAGCGCGTTGGCTTCGATCGGATCGACCGGCGTGCGGAACTTCCGCTTTCTCAGCCAGATCACCGTCAGCCCGAGCAGGATGCCGCCGATCGCCGGTATCAGCGCCTGCTCCGGCCTTTGCAGCGAAAACATCGCCGAAAGCCGACCGCCGGGCTGAACGCCGAACATAAGCCCATGCAGGACCTGCACCAGTCCGCTCATGCCGGTGACCAGCGCACCCGCCATCACCCCGACCAGGGCAGCCAGAATGACGACGGCAATACCGCGCGCCTCGAGCAGCGGGATCGATCTGATCAGCACCGCGCGCAACCGGCGGGCATAGACTTGCGGTTCGTTTCTGGGCGGTTCGTTTCTGGAAAGCACCGGGGCGGCTCGCCGATATTCGTGGGTGCCTGATACCCTCGGCAACATCGCATGGCAACATGCAGGCCGCCGAGGTGTCATGCCCGCGTGATGCTGCGGCGATAAAGCCCATCCTCAGCTCGGGGAACCGCGTTGACGTAAACGTCAACCCAAAGCTATATGCGCCAGCGACCGTGGCTGTAAAACCAGGCATGCGACTTCGGCCAGGTCGAAGCGCCGGCGCGCGACAAACGCAACGAGACGAGGAGAACCGCCATGAGCGTTCAGGAGATTGCCGACAAGATCAGGTCGCGCGTGGCGAGTGCCGGGTTCGATCGCTCCGTGAAATTCGACACCGGCAGCGACGGCGTCGTCGTCATCGACGGCGCCGATGTATCGACCACCGATGCGCCGGCCGATTGCACCATAAAGCTGTCGCTCGACGATTTGGACTCGCTGATATCAGGCGATCTCAACCCGACCATGGCCTTCATGTCCGGCAAGATAAAGGTCGAAGGCGACATGAGCGTCGCCATGGCGCTCAGCCAACTGATCGGCTGAGCACTTGAGGTGAAACAAGCCGCCGCGCGATGGGCGGGCGGCTTGCTTCGAACCATCAGGCAGCGAGCGGCAGCCCCTGCGCCTTCAGCTTGCGCCCTGCCGCCTTCAGCGTGCCTTGCGCGCCGTCGAGCGCGCCGACAACCAGTTCCCGCGCCAGCAGGCGGTGCCGCTCGTAAGGCCCCGGCATGGCCAGCGAGCCGGTCTTTGCGGCCGAAAACCCGAAGCGCTCGTAATAGGGCGCGTCGCCGACCAGCAGGATCGCCGCATGGCCAAGCCGCTCGGCCTCAGTGACCGCATGGCGCATCAGCGCCGAGCCGATGCCGGCATTTTTCAGCGCCGGGTCGACCGCAAGCGGGCCGAGCAGCAGAGCTGCCGTGCCGCCCTCGCCCAGCACCACGTCCCACAGCCGCACCGTGCCGGCAACAGTGCCCGACGCATCGCGCGCGACAAAGGCCAGGCCCTCCGAAGGCCGGCGGCCGCGCCGCAGCTTTTCCGACGACTTCTTCCGGCGCTTCGGCCCCATGGCGCGATCGAGCAAAGCCTCGCGAGCGCCAACGTCGGCGGCGGTTTCTGCAGTGATGACAAAGGCGCCAGCAATCTCCCCCCTCGAGGGGGAGACGGCCGCGAAGCGGCCAGAGGGGGTCGGTTCGGCTGCTGCGACCTCTCTTAGACCGTGGGAGGCCGGCGCTTCACGCGCGGCGACCCCCTCTGTCGCCTTTGGCGACATCTCCCCCTCGAGCGGGGAGATTCCTGCGGCGCCTTCAACAATGAAATCTACAATGTCCATGTCCGCAATCCCTGGCGAGCGGAGATCTGTTCCACAGGCGAACCGAAGCGGACGATCTGTCGCCCGCACCGGGTGATCTGAAAGCCGAAGCCCTCAGATCACGTAGGATCGGAGAGGCTCGAAGCCGTTGAAGGCGACCGAGGCGTAGGTCGTCGTGTAGGCGCCGGTGCCCTCGATCAGCACCTCGTCGCCGATGGTCAGCGATAAGGGCAGCGGGTACGGCGTCTTTTCGTACATCACGTCGGCCGAATCGCAGGTCGGGCCGGCGAGCACGCAAGGCGCGGTCTCGCTGCCGTCATGCGCGGTGACGATCGGATAGCGGATCGCCTCGTCCATGGTCTCGGCAAGACCGCCGAACTTGCCGATGTCGAGGAACACCCAGCGCACATTGTCGTTATCGGCCTTCTTCGAGATCAGCACGACCTCCGACTTGATCACCCCGGCATTGCCGACCATGCCGCGGCCCGGCTCGATGATCGTCTCGGGGATGGCGTTGCCGAAATGCTTCCTGAGCGCCGAGAAGATCGCCTGGCCATAGGCCTGCGCCACCGGCACATCCCTGAGATAGCGGGTCGGGAAGCCGCCGCCCATATTGACCATCTTCAGCACGATGCCTTCGTCGGCCAGCGTCGCGAACACCTTCTTGGCGTCGGCCAGCGCGCGATCCCAGGCGGTCAGGTCGGTCTGCTGCGAGCCGACATGGAATGATACGCCATGGGCGTCGAGGCCGAGCGCCCTGGCATGGCGCAGCACGTCGACCGCCATCGCCGGCACACAGCCGAACTTGCGCGACAGCGGCCATTCGGCACCCTCGCCGTCGGTCAGGACGCGGCAGAACACACGGGCGCCGGGAGCGACGCGGGCGATCTTCTCGACCTCCTCGACGCAGTCCACCGCAAACAGCCGGATGCCGAGCTGGTAGGCGCGCTGGATGTCGCGCTCCTTCTTGATGGTGTTGCCGAAGGAGATGCGGTCCGCCGGCGCACCGGCGTCCATCGCCATCTCGACTTCGGCAACGGAAGCGGTGTCGAAGGACGAGCCCATCGCAGCAAGCAGGCGCAGGATTTCCGGCGCCGGATTTGCTTTCACCGCATAGTAGATCTTGGAATCGGGAAGCGCCTTCTCGAAGGCGCGGAAATTGTCGCGCACGACATCGAGGTCGACGACGAGGCACGGGCCGTTCGGACGTCGGGTGGCGAGAAAGTCAAGGATGCGCTGGGTAGCCATCGGGGTCTCTCCATCAGCGCCTTTCGGCGCGCACAAAGGCTTGCGGACGCGGGCTCTCGGCCTCGCGAACACGCGGTGGACAAAGGCGGGACGGAAATCCATGGAACCAGCCGGTGGAGACCCCGGAACCATGAAGCGCCGTCTCGCGGCGGTGAACCTTGGCCTTGCCCGGCCTCGGTTCGCTTTGTCTGCCTTGGCTTGGATGGGAGACCCGTCCGCACTGCCGGCAATGAAGGTGTGCCTCTTCAGTAACCCCGGTCTTTGGACGACCGGCAGAACACCAGAAAGGCCCGCACCGTCGTTGCTTCAAGGTGTCCTCGGTTGGCGGTTGGCCGCTAAACCGACTGGAGGGGTTGGCTCCAGTTACCTTACCGATTGCCCTCACCATTCGAGGATCGGCGGACACCCACAGGCACGTGCGACTTTGGGCAAGCGCGATATAAGATCGAAAGATTTCACAATCAATAAAAATCGTATCGCAGGTTGTAAAATTTGTGGCATCGAACAATGCTGCGGGACCAGAAGAACAATGCTGCGGCAAGCACACCCGGATATCGAACGCATGACAGGCACTCGCGGCCCGCTGAACGCTTTTCTCGATCTTGATCAAGTCCCTGTTACCAATGCGCAATCCGGCCCGCTTGCCGGCTTGCGGTTGGCCGTCAAGGATATCTTCGACGTCGCCGGCTACCGCACCGGTTGCGGCAATCCGCAGAAATACCGCGAAGCCTCGCCGGCCACGGCCACCGCGCCGGCCGTCCAGACGCTGCTTGATTCGGGCGCCCGCTTCGTCGGCAAGACGCAGACCGACGAACTCGCCTTTTCCCTGCTGGGGCTGAACGCGCATTTCCCATCGCCGATCAATCCGGCGGCACCCGACCGCGTCACCGGCGGCTCGTCCTCGGGTTCTGCTTCTGCAGTCGCCGGCGGGCTGGCCGATATCGCCACCGGCTCCGACACCGGCGGCTCGATCCGTGCGCCGGCAAGCTTCTGCGGCCTGATCGGCCTCAGGACCACGCATGGCCGCATTTCGCTCGACGGCGCCATGCCGCTGGCGCCTTCGCTGGACACGTTCGGCTGGTTTGCCAGGGATATCGTCACCTACGAAAAGGTCGGCACGGTGCTGCTCGGCGACGATCCGCACCGCCACGAACTGGTACGCCCTCTTGCCCTCGACGCGCTGGACAGCCTCGTGCTCGGCCCGCTGGAGGCCGAGGAATATCGCGCCATGGTCCGCAGTGTCGCTTCGGTGCTGGGCGCGCCGCGCAGCGTTGGCCCGCTGTCGCATTCCACTGACGATCTTTATTGGTGCTTCCGCAAGCTGCAAGGCTATGAAGCCTGGCAAAGCCACGGCGCCTGGATCGCTGGCGGCGACCGCATGCTGGGACCCGGCGTCAAGGAGCGCTTCGAGCATGGCGCGACCGTCGGCCCGGCAACCGCGCAGCACGAAACGGAACGTCGCGGTTCGTTTCGCCTCGAACTGGCCGGCCTGCTTGGCGACGACGGCGTTCTTGTGCTTCCGACCGTTCCGGGTGCCGCGCCGCTCAAGGCCGCATCATTCGACGATTTGCAGACCTATCGCGAGCGCGCGCTGAGATTGCTGTGTCTTTCCGGCCTGTCCGGCTTTCCGCAAATCACGCTGCCGCTCGGCAAGGTCGACGGGGCGCCGTTCGGTCTTTCGCTGCTCGGCCCGAAGAACCGCGACCGGCAGCTGATTGCGCTGGCCGCCCGCATCCTTTCGGCCCACCAAGGAGGCGCATGACATGGATACGCTGACCCGCATGCGCGCCTTCATCGACGTGGTCGAGGCCGAAGGCTTTTCGGCGGCGGCGCGCAAGATCGGCCGCTCGAAGGCGCTATTGTCGAAATATGTGCGCGAGCTGGAGGACGAGCTCGGCGCGCTGCTGCTCAACCGCACCACCAGGCAGTTTTCCCTGACCGAGGCCGGCCACACCTATTACCGGCGCGCCTCGGAGATCGTGCGCGAGGTCGACAGCCTTGCCGATGCGGTGCGCGAATCCTCCGGCGACGTGCGCGGCAGGATCAAGCTGTCGGCGCCGCGCACGTTTGCCGACGCGCCGATCGGCCAGTCGCTGATCGATTTCGCCAAGCAGCATCCCGACATCGTGCTCGACATCCATCTCGACGACCGTTTCGTCGATCTGGTCGAGGAGGGCTTCGATCTGGCGGTGCGCATTTCGCGGCTGGAAAATTCCTCGCTGATCGCCAGGCGCCTGGCGCCATTTTCGGTACGGCTTTGCGCGTCTCCCGAACTGATCGCCAAGCACGGCATGCCGGTCAGGGCGCAAGACCTTGCCCGCGTGCCCTGCATCATCGACACCAATGGCCGCTGGCTCACCAACTGGCCGTTCAAGGGCGACGGTGCCGATACGGTGAGTGTTTCGGTCTCTGGCCCGATCGAGGTCAACAGCCCGATGGCGGCGAGGGCGGCCGCCGTCGCTGGATTGGGATTTTCCATCCTGCCGGATTTCATCGCCGCGCCCGACATCGAAAGCGGCAAGCTGGTGACTGCGCTGGATGACCGCATTCTGCCCGGCGGCGGCATTTTCGCCGTCTATCCGCACCGGCGCTATCTGCCTGCAAAAGTTCGTGTCTTTGTCGATTTCCTGGTGCAGTGGTTCAAGGCGCTGGACAACGCATGAGCTTTCAGCCGCCTTGCGGTCCCATTTTCGCCCCCTTTCTGGTAACTGTCGGCAATTCACCGAAGCCGATTGAATCGCGACCGAGAATGCACCTGAAACAGCAAGCCATCATGCTGGCCTCGGCCTTGACCGCGACGTTTGCCGCCGTCGGGCCGGCTGAGGTGCATCCCCACGTCTTCGCCGAAGCCCGCCTCGAAGTGGTCCTCGGCCCGGATCACCAAACCGTGAAGTCATTGCGTCATCTCTGGCGCTTCGACGATTTGTTTTCGAGCACGGTGATGATGGAGTTCGACAAGAATTCCGACCTGAAACTCGATGACAAGGAGTTGAAGGATGTTGCGGACACCGTCCATGCCTCGCTTGCCGAGTTCAACTATTTCCAGCTCGTCACTGTCGACGGCAAGGACGTGGCGATGAACCCACCGCCGCATTTGATGGCCAATTTCGACAATGACCAGCTCATCATCCTGTTCGAATCCGAACCGAAGGTGCCGATCAAGCTCAACGGCAAGATCGATATCGGCGTCTACGACCCGACCTTCTACACCGCGATCGACTTCACCGAGGATGCCAATCTGCAGGTCGATGGCTTGCCCTCGACCTGCACCAGCAAGGTCATCCGCCCAAACCCGGACGAGGCAATCGCCCAGAACCAGAAGACCCTGACCGACGCGTTCTTCAATGATCCGACGGGCACCGACATGAGCAAGATCTTCGCCACCAAGCTCGAACTTACCTGTCAGCCGGAAGGATAGATCCAGTGACGAAACCGTCCCTGCGTTTGGCCATCGGCCTTCTGGCCGCCACCCTGGTGATGACGCACTTCCTCGGCTCCGCCCACGCCCAGAGTTCGCTCGGCATCGGCACCAATGACGGGACGGCCCCAACCACCGGCCCGTTCGCCCACATCCTGATGTGGATCAATCTGCGCCAGCAGGAATTCTATCATGCGCTTGCCGGCGCGATGAAGGCGATGCGCCAGGACGGTAGCAAGTTGTGGCTGCTCATCGGCCTGTCCTTTGCCTATGGCATTTTCCACGCCGCCGGCCCCGGTCACGGCAAGGCGGTGATCTCTTCCTACATGGTGGCCAATGAAGTGGCGCTCCGGCGCGGCATCATGCTGTCCTTCGTCTCGGCCCTGCTGCAGGCGCTGACCGCGATCGTGGTGATGCTGGTCGCCTATTTCTTGCTGCGCGGCACTGCTGTCTCGATGACAGACGCCGCATGGTTCCTCGAAATCATGAGCTATGTCTTCGTCACTCTGTTCGGCGCCTGGCTGCTGTGGCGCAAGACCGGCCCGGCCATCCTTCGCCTGTTCGGCGCAAATCCGGGCTACAGCCTCTCGGCTGCCCATGCCGGCCATTCACATGCCGGCCATTCACATGCCCATGCGGCACATTCCCACGCGCTTGATGCGCATGACCACCACGATCATGCGCATGACCATCACGATCACGGCGCCCACGACCACCACCACGCCCATGCTGCACACGATCACCACAGCCATGCGGCGGGCGAGGTCTGCGACACCTGCGGACACTCGCATGCGCCCGACCCGGCGCTGCTTTCCGGTGATCGCTTCGATTGGCGCACGGCCTGGTCGGCGGTGGCTGCCGTCGGTATCCGCCCCTGTTCAGGCGCGCTGATCGTCCTGAGCTTCGCCTTGCTGAATGGGCTGTGGTTCGGCGGCATCCTTTCGGTGCTGGCCATGGCGCTCGGCACCGCAATCACCGTCTCGGCTCTGGCGACGCTTGCGGTGACCGCGAAGAACTGGGCGGTGTATTTCGCCGGCGATGGCCGCATGGGCAACCGCATCCATTCGATCGTCGAGATCGGCGGCGCCGCCTTCGTCTTCCTGTTCGGCCTGCTGCTGCTCTCGGCCAGCCTGACGACCGGCGGGTGACGTCCAGGCGCGACTCTCCCTTCTCCCCTTGTGGGAGAAGGTGTCGCCGAAGGCGACGGATGAGGGGTGTTCCAGCTTGGCGCCAACAGCGCTCCGTCCAGCACCCCTCAACCGTCTTGGCGCTGCGCGCCAATCCACCTTCTCCAAGGGGAGAAGGAAGACGGCGCCACGTTAAATCCTGCCGCCCAGCTCATCCTCAATATGGGCGCGGATGATCTCATCAAAACTCGTCTCGGCGGCAAAGCCAAGCTCCCTCGAGCGCCGCGCCTCGAAGCGCGTCGGCCAGCCCTTGACGATCGCCCAGATCGTCTCGTCGGGCTCCTCGCGGATCAGTTTCACCGCCTTGGCGCCGGCGACACGTTCCAGCGCTTCGATCTGCTCGCCGACGCTGACGGCGACGCCCGGCATCGTCAGGTTGCGGCGCGGCCCGACGGCGGCGCCGTCGATCTGAGCCGCATGGATCAAAAAATTCACCGCCGAACGCGGGCTGGCGTGTGTGTGGACGACCGAGCGCGGCACCGGCAGGATCGCTTCATGGCCGCTCAGCGGCTCGCGGATGATACCGGAGAAGAACCCTGAGGCCGCCTTGTTCGGCTTTCCCGGCCTGACGCAGATGGTCGGCAGCCTGATGCCGATGCCGTCGAAGAAACCGCGGCGCGTATAGTCGGCAAGCAGCGCCTCGCCGATCAGCTTCTGCGTGCCGTAGGAGGTCAGCGGCGTCGGGTGGAACTCGTCCGGAATGATGTCGGGAAACGGTGCGCCGAACACGGCGATCGACGAGGTGAACACGACGCGCGGCGCAAATGCGGCCAGCCGAACGGCATCGAACAGCGCCCTGGTGCCGTCGAGATTGACGCGGTAGCCGAGATCGAAATTGGCCTCCGCCTCGCCCGACACCACGCCGGCGAGATGAAAGATCACGTCGGGGCGCGGCGCGACCAGATTTGCGGTCGCTCCCGGTGCGGCAAGGTCGCCGGTGTGGAGGGTAATGCTGACACCTTCGAGCACCGGCGCCTGCGGCGGCACGATATCGTGAAGATCGAGCGCGGCGATCTTGCGGCCGCCGAGCGTCCCGTCCTTGGCCAGCCTGGCGATGAGTTTGCGGCCGACCATGCCTGCCGCGCCGGTAATCAGAATGCGCATGTCACTTTCCTTTTTTGCGCTGGCTGCGGCTACGCAGCCAGAACACGACGAAGATTGCCACCATAAAGATCGCCGCGACGACGCCGGCAAGAACCGTCGAGACCTTGCCGACCGCCAGCATCACCGTTGGAAGATAATAGGCTGCGATGCCGAACAGCAGCAAAATCCAGGCGGCGCCGATCGCCGCATTGCGGGTGTCGCGGTCCATCACGCGGCGCCAGGGTGGCGAGAGTTCATGTCGATCGTTGCCAATGCCAGGAACTCCCGAAGTCAGTGATAATGGCCGCGGTGCGGTGCCGCATCATGCGCGTGATCGTGCTCGCCATCATGCTCATGGCTGTCGGCACATCGGCCGAATTCCGGTTCGACGGTGGCATGGGCTATGCCGTGCTCCTGCGCAAGCCGCTTCTTGATCGCGCTTACCGCCATATGCGCGTCGACGCCGTCATTGAGGCAGGCATGCAACGTCACCATGTTGCTGGAGCCGTCGAGCGACCAGACATGCATGTGATGCACCTCGCGCACGCCTTTGATCGAGCCTTCGATGTCCCTCGCGATCAGGTCGCGGTCGAGGCTTGCCGGCACGCCCTCGAGCAGGACGTGAGCTGCCTCGCGCATCAGCGACCAGGCCGTGGACAGGATCAGCAGCGCGACAAGCACCGACAGGATCGGATCGATGGGCGTCCAGCCCGTCGCCAGGATCACCAGCGCCGCGACGATCGCCGCTGCCGAGCCGAGCAGGTCGCCGAGCACATGCAGGATGGCGCCGCGCATGTTCAGGCTGCCGCGGTCGCCGCCATGCAGCACGTAGAACGAGCCGAGATTGACCAGCAGGCCGGCGATCGCGACGACCAGCATCGGCCCGCCGAGCACCGGAGCCGGCGCTTGCAAGCGGCCCCAAGCCTCGTGGACGATCCACAGCGCGATGGCGAAGATGGCGATGCCGTTGGTGTAGGCGACCAGCGTCTTGACCCGGCCGAAGCCGTAGGTGAGGCGCACGGTCGCCGGCCGGCTCGCAAGGTGAAAGGCATACCAGGCAAGGCCGAGCGCGACGCAATCGGCAAGCATATGGCCGGCATCCGCCAGCAGCGCCAGTGAACCGGTGAAGATGGCGCCCAGCGTCTCCGCGACCATGAAGCCGGCGGTCAGGCAGGCAGCGATCAGCACGCGCTTCTTGTCGGTCGAGCCGTGCACATGACCTGCGCCATGGCTGTGGTCGTGGCCCTGCGAAGCGTGGTCGTGGGTATGCGCCATCTATAGCCCCTGCTAGAGCCTGATCCATCCCGGCAGATTCGGGATGGAGGCTTTGTCTTCTTGTTTGACCATGATCTTATCCGAAAACCGGATTCCACTTTTCGGGATCATGGTCAGGCACCGAACTCGGCGCGAAAATCCTCGAGCCGCCGCCTCTGCTGGCCCTCGCTGTCGAAATTGGCCGGATCGAGCCACGCCTCATAGGCTCTGCGCAGATCAGGCCATTCCCTGTCGATGATCGAATACCACGCGGTATCGCGGTTTTCGCCCTTGACCACAAGATGCTGACGGAAAATGCCTTCGAACTTGAAGCCGAAACGTTCCGCCGCGCGCTTCGACGGCTCGTTGCGGTTGTTGCATTTCCATTCGTAGCGGCGGTAGCCAAGCTCGTCGAAGACATACTTCATGAACAGGAACTGCGCTTCCGTCGCCGCCGGCTTACGCGAGATCAGCGGGCCCCAATAGATGTTGCCGATCTCAATGACGCCGTAGGCGGCGTCGATGCGCATCAGCGTCTGGCGCCCGGCGACCTTGCCGCTGGCCTTGTCGATGACCGTGAAGAACAGCGGGTCTTCGCTGGCTTCCGCCTTGTCCAGCCATGGCTGGAAGGCGGCGCGGCTCTCCGGCGGGTAGTCTGGCAGCCAGGCAAAGCGGCCGTCGACATCGGCCACCGACGAGGCCTCAAACAGGCCGTCGCCGTGCTTTTCGGCGTTGAGCGGCTCCAGCCTGACAGTTCGCCCCTCCAGCACCTTGCGTTCGGGCCGCGGGCGCGGTTGCCAATTCTTGAGATTTTCCGACACCGAAAACTCCAATCCGTTTGACTTTTGCGGGCGGACGCTCACAAAAACGCACGCTCGCTGAAAGAACCACACGGACAGGAAAAATGCTCCACACGATTTCGGCCTTCGACCGCCTCGGCGAGGAAAATGCGTTCGCAGTGCTGGCGCGTGCCACGGCACTTGCCCATCAGGGCCGCGACATTGTCAATCTCGGCATCGGCCAGCCCGACTTCAAGACGCCGCAGCACATCGTCGAGGCCGCGATCAAGGCGCTGCGCGACGGCCATCACGGCTATACGCCGGCCAACGGCCTGCTGGCGACGCGCGAAGCGGTGGTCCGCCGCACGCTGGCCACTACCGGCGTCGAAGTCTCGCCCGAAGCGGTGATGATCCTGCCCGGCGGCAAGCCGACCATGTTCGCGGCCATCCTGATGTTCGGCGAGCCGGGCGCCGAAATTCTCTATCCCGATCCCGGCTTTCCGATCTACCGCTCGATGATCGAGTTCACCGGTGCTGCCCCCATCCCGGTGCCGATGCGCGAGGAGAACGGCTTTGCCTTTTCGGCTGCGGAGACGCTGGCGCTGATCACGCCGAAGACTAGGCTGCTGATTCTCAACTCGCCGGCCAATCCGACCGGCGGCGTCACGCCGCGCGCCGAGATTGAAAAGCTGGTCAGGGGGCTGCAAGCGCACCCGGACGTCGCCATCCTCTCCGACGAGATCTACGACGTGATGACCTATGACGGCGAGACGCACTGCTCGCTGCTCGCCTTCCCCGAAATCCGCGACCGGCTGATCGTGCTCAACGGCTGGTCGAAGACCTGGGCGATGACCGGTTGGCGCATGGGCTGGTCGATCTGGCCGAATGGCGACAAGGGCGCGCATCTCTACGACAAGGTGCGCAAGCTGGCGGTCAATTGCTGGTCCTGCGTCAACGCACCGAGCCAGTATGCCGGCATAGCCGCCATCGACGGCCCGCAGGACGATGTCGACAAGATGATGCGCGCCTTCGACCGCCGCAGGAAAGTCGTGGTCGAAGGCTTGAATGCCTTGCCCGGCGTTTACTGCATTACGCCGAAAGGCGCCTTCTATGCCTTCCCCAATGTTTCCAAGACCGGCTGGAAGGCCAAGAAGCTCGCCTCGGCGCTGCTCGAGGATGCCGGCGTGGCGCTGATCGGCGGCCCCGATTTCGGCATTCTCGGCGAAGGCTATGTCAGGCTGTCCTACGCCAATTCCGAGGAGAACATCCTGCGCGCGCTGGAGCGGATCGAGGCGTTCCTGGCGAAGTGAGGACGACGAAAGGAGAAGCCAGATGTTCTATGCCATTCTTGCCTATCACGAGGAAGAAGCGATTACGGCACTGACGCCTGAGCAGGATGCGGCGCTGATGACCGATCTTCTCCAGATCAACGATCGGCTCTACCGGCAAGGCACCCTTGGGCCGGCGGCCCGGCTCGGCGCGACACAAGACGCCTGCACCTTGCGCGGGCCAGGCACCGGAATGGTTATCGACGGCCCCTTCGCCGAGACCAAGGAACAATTGCTGGGGCTCTATGTCGTCGACTGCGCCAGCCGTGACGCCGCCATCGACATTGCGCGCGACCTTCGCCACGTCAATCCGACCGCCGTCTACGAAATCCGCCCGATTTCGCTGTTCCTTCCCGGCGTGCCGCTCCCGGTCACGCGGCCCTAGCTAGCACTACTTTGGCAGATTTTTAGCTCCGGGAGCGTTTCGAGGATTCCCAAGAGCGGTTTTGCGTGATTCATGAGAGGTCGGCTGTTGGAGGGGCCGGCCATGAACAGGGATTGGCAACTCGATCTGGAGCGGTGGCTTGAGCCGTTCGTCTCGGCGTTGAGGCACAAGACGCGTGCGCGGATGTGTCCGGCCTATATTGCTGGGCTGATTGGCCTTGGGGATCGCAAGAGCGTCCAACCGATGGCGGCGCGCGACGCAGGCGTCAACTATGACCAGTTGCACCACTTCATCGCGAGCGGCGTGTGGGATGCTGCGCCGCTGGAGAAGGTGCTGCTCGCGGAGGCCGACCGACAAGTTGGCGGGAACGATGCGTGGCTGATCGTGGACGACACCGCGCTCCCCAAGAAGGGGCGCCACTCGGTCGGCGTCGCGCCGCAATATGCCTCGGCGCTTGGCAAGAACGCCAACTGCCAGACGCTGGTGTCGCTGACGCTGGCCTCTGGCGAAGTGCCGGTCATGGTGGGGCTGCGACTGTTTCTGCCCGAGAGCTGGACTTCCGATCCCGCCCGGCTCGACCGTGCCGGTGTGCCCGAGGGCCATCGTGCCTACAGGACCAAGCCCGAAATCGCGCTGGCCGAGATCGACCGGGCTCGCGCAGCCGGCTTACGCTTTGGCTGCGTGCTCGCCGATGCCGGATATGGCTTGAGCGCCCCCTTCCGGCAGGCGCTCACCGAGCGCGGCCTTACCTGGGCCGTCGGTATCCCGTTCAAGCAGAAGGTCTATGCCGCCGACGTAGCGATGATCTTCCCCGTTGCCGGACACGGCCGCCCGCGCCGCCGGCATATCCCCGATGTGAAGTCGATGACCGCGCAGGCGATGCTGGAAAAAGCCCAATGGCGGACGGTCAGTTGGCGGCGTGGCACCAAAGGCCGCCTCTCGGCCCGCTTCGCCGCTGTCCGTGTCCGGGTTGCAGATGGCCCACCCCAGCGCATCCGCGACATGGGCGCTCAGCATCTGCCTGGCGAGGAGGTCTGGGTGATCGGCGAGCACCGCTCGACCGGCGAGCGCAAATACTACCTCTCCAACTTGCCCGCCGACACCTCGCTCAAGCAGATCGCAGGCGCCATCAAGGCGCGCTGGGTCTGCGAACAGGCGCATCAGCAGCTCAAGGAGGAACTTGGCCTCGACCACTTCGAGGGGCGCTCATGGACGGGCCTGCACCGGCACGCGCTGATGACGATGATCGCCTACGCCTTCCTGCAATCTCGCCGCCTCAAACAAGCGGGAGGGGGAAAAAAGAATCCTCGGCCCGCCGCCCCAACCGAGCCTACCCGCCGTCAGGCAAGCCATCCTCACCGCGCTCGCGCAGCCGCCCCCAATCCGTTGTCCCCACTGCCGCGGAACCCTCTCCGCTAAAAATCTGCCAAAGTAGTGCTAGGACGTAGACTCATTNGCAGCCGCCCCCAATCCGTTGTCCCCACTGCCGCGGAACCCTCTCCGCTAAAAATCTGCCAAAGTAGTGCTAGTCTAGTGCATGTCGCCCAAAAGTGCGCAGCGGTTTGGGACAACGACATGTACCTGGACCGGTTGCCTACCCTCGCCCGACAAACGGCATCTTGGTTGCCATCACGGTCATGAACAGCACGTTGGCGTCGAGCGGCAGGCTGGCCATATGGAGGACGGCATCGGCGACGCGCTCGACATCCATCACCGCTTCGGCGGCAATGGTGCCGTTGGCTTGCGGCACGCCGACCGTCATCGCCTGCGCCATGTCGGTCAGCGCGTTGCCGATGTCGATCTGGCCGCAAGCAATGTCGAAGGGCCTGCCGTCCAGCGCCAGCGTCTTGGTCAGCCCGGTGATGGCGTGCTTGGTCGCCGTATAGGGCACCGAGCCCGGCCGCGGCGCATAGGCCGATACCGAGCCGTTGTTGATGATGCGGCCGCCCATCGGCTGCTGCCTGCGCATGGCGCCGAACGCGGCGCGAGCACACAGGAACGAGCCGGTGAGATTGACCCCGACGATGTCGTTCCACACGTCGACCGGGATGTCGTCGATCAACGTCGATTTGTAGCTCGTGCCGGCATTGTTGAAGAGCAGGTCGACGCGCCCGAAAGCCGCAGCCACCGTCTCGAACAGATCGTCGACCTGATCGGCCTTGCTGATGTCGCAGGCGAAGGCCAATGCCTTGGCCTGCGTCGGCCCGGCCGCGGCGATCGCATCCTCCAGCACCGGCTTGCGGCGACCGCAGAAGACCGTGTTCCAGCCGGCCTTGAGCAGCGCCGTGGCGACGCTTTTGCCGATGCCCGTGCCGGCGCCGGTTACGATGGCGGTTTTAGAGTCGGTCATGGCTGTACTCCCTGAAAGGGACGAGGCATCGCAAATGACGGGAACCATGGCAAGCCGGCGCAAAGGCTGTGCTCACAAAAAGGGCGGCCATTAGCGACCGCCCCTGATCCGAACCGGGCTTGGGAGGAGGAAAGCCGATCCGACTGCCTGAATCATGCGCCCACCGAATTAACGAGAAGCTAACGCCAGCGGCGCACCGGGTTTCCGCCGCCCTACTTTCAAGCTACCAGCGCGAACCGCTCACCGGCTTGGCCGTGCTGCCCGCTGCCGGCACCTTCGCCGCCGTCACCGTCGCCTCGACATGATCGACCAGCGCGTCCGGCAAGCCGAGACGGCCGGCAAGCAGGTCGAGATAGCCGCGTTCGGCCCGCGTGTCCGGATCGATGGCAAGACGCGAGGCGGTGTAGAGTTCCAGCTTTTGCGCATCGGTCTTGGCCCCTGCGATCAGCACATCCAGATCGAGCGGCGCCTCCAGTTCCGACATCAGGAATTTCTCCGCTTCGGCGCCGACGCCGGCGAGGCTGAGCTTGCCGGCGATCTTCTGCCGCTCTTCGTCATCGACGTGGCCGTCGGCCTTCGCCGCCGAGATCATCGCCCTGACCAGCGTCAGCGTGAATTCGTCTTCGCCCTGCGGCGCTTGCGACGGATGGAAGGCGGTATCGGCCGGCGGCGGCAGCAATTCCGGTTCGCCTGCAGCTTGCGTCTCGGCCGGCGCGTTGCCGTTCTTGTAGTTCTGGTAGGCCTTGTAGGCGAGGCCACCGATCGCAGCCAACCCACCAAGCTTCACCGCCGCGCCGGTGACCTGGCGGCCTGGGCCGGTTCCGAGCAGCACCGCGGCCAGCGCACCAGCGGCAAGCGGATTGTCCTTGGCCATCTGCACCGCCTTCCCGGCCTTGTCGCGGACGGTCGATCCGGTGCCGGGAATTTGCGAGCCGAGCAGATCGTCGAGGAGCTTCTTGGGATCGAACATCTATGCCTCCAGAATTGGCCCGGCCGAAGGTGCGCGGGCAGGTTTGCACGTCGAAGACCTAGGTCCCGCAGTTTGACATTACAATGACGCGGCGCATCCTTTTGCCCGCTGCCACGCATGACCTCGCACCGACATCTGCTGGGATTTCACGCGGAAATCACAGTGCTGCAGCCTCCTTCCGCGCCCAAAAAACACGCGACGCTCTGGACATTGGACGTGTCGAAACCGCCCCCGACTTCGACTAATGTCGCGGCATGTCGCTTGAGAGGAGCCTGGCATGACCGATGAGACAGACCGCCAGCCGGCACGCGATCCCCAGGAACTGGAGCGCCTGCTGATTTCACGGCAATGGGTCGGAGACATTGACGGCATGGCCGCGCTTTTCGAGCAGCATGCCGTCATCGACAGCGGTGGCGGACAGCTGACGTTCGGCCGCGAAGCCATCCGGGGGCTGTTCGCGGAGATCACCGCAACCGGCCGAAAATTTCAGTCCGGAGATCAGCGTCCGGCTGTCGTCAATGGCGACCTGGCGCTGACCTCGACCCGGCTTCCCGACGGCACCATCACCACCGAGGTCGCGCGCCGGCAGAGCGACGGGACATGGCTGTGGGTCATCGATCGCTTCGCTGTTGCTTGACGTAAAGTTGCTTAACGTGAAGCTAACTTCCGATGTGGCGGTCGCCGCGTGCTTGCGCCAGCTCGACCTGGTGCTGGCGCTCGGCGTAGCGGGCGCGATCTTCGTCCGAGCGGGCATCGAAGCAATGCGGGCATGAAACGCCGGTAGCATATCTCGGCGACAGCCGGTCTTCGGCGGCTAGCGGATGCCGACAGGCGCGGCAGAGTTCGGCCTCGCCTTCGACCAGCCCGTGCGATACCGAAACGCGCTCGTCGAAGACGAAGCATTCGCCTTGCCAGAGGCTCTGTTCGGCGGGCACGTCCTCGAGATATTTCAGAATGCCGCCCTTGAGGTGGAACACATCCTCCAAACCGAGCGACTTCACATAGGCCGTCGCCTTCTCGCAGCGTATGCCGCCGGTGCAGAACATGGCGACCTTGCGCCCGTCTAGCTCGTGCCGATGCTGCTCGACCCAGGCCGGGAATTCGCGGAAGCTGCTGGTGGCGGGATCGACAGCGCCCTTAAAGGTGCCGAGCGATACCTCGTAGGCGTTGCGCGTGTCGATGACGATGGTACCCGTATCCGAGATCAGTGCATTCCAGTCGGCCGGCGTGACATAGGTGCCTGCACCTGCCGCCGGATCGATATTGTCCACGCCCATGGTGACGATCTCGCGCTTCAACCGCACCTTCATGCGGTGGAACGGCATCGTTGCGGCGTTGCTGTATTTGATCTCGAGACCGGCGAGACCGTCGATGGATTCGAGATGATCGATGAGCGCCGCGATTGCCGTTTCACTGCCGGCGACCGTGCCGTTGATGCCCTCACGCGCCAACAGCAGCGTGCCTTTGATGCCGCGTACGCAGCAGAAGGCGGCAAGCGGCGCGCGCAGCGCCTCGAAGGTGTCGAGCCGAGCGAAGCGGTAAAGCGCGGCAACACGGAAGGCTTGGCTGGACAGTGTCATCTCCAAGCCACTAAACGCTCACGACAGCCGGATCAAGGCAGAGCCGAGAGCGGTCCACTCGCGACGGGTTTCGAACACCACGCGTGACATCGCGACACGCCGCGTTTCGTGGACAGAAAAACCGCCTTCTGCTAACCGGTCGACTTGATCAACAGAGGAGAGACGACGAATGCCCAGCACGACCGAAAAGCTCCTGTCGCTCCTCAACGGCCAGCCGGTCATACCGGTGCTGAAGATCGCCAATCCCGCCGACGCGGTGCCGCTGGCCCGGGCGCTGGCCCGCGGCGGCCTGNCCGCGGCGGCCTGCCGGCGATCGAGATCACGCTGCGCACCGCCGACGCGCTGGAGGCGATCCGCCGGGTGGCAGGCGAGGTCGAAGACGCCGTCGTCGGCGCCGGCACCATCCTGGACGCCCGCCAGTTCGGCGAGGCGGCGGCCGCCGGTTCGAAATTCATCGTCAGCCCCGGCATCACCCGCGAGCTTCTCGCGGCAGCCAAGGACAGCGACGTGCCGTTGCTGCCCGGCGCCATCACGCCTGGAGAGGTCATGGCCGCGCGCGAAGCCGGCCTGCGCTTTCTGAAATTCTTCCCGGCCGAACAATCGGGCGGCATTGCCTCGCTCAAGGCTTTCGCCTCGCCGCTTGCCGACGTGAAATTCTGCCCGACCGGCGGTATCACCGGCAAGAACGCCGCCGACTACCTCAGCCTGCCCAACGTCATCTGCGTCGGCGGTTCCTGGGTGGCGCCGGACGATCTGGTGAAGGCCGGCAAATGGGACGAGATCGAAGCCTTGGCGCGCGCGGCAAGCAAGCTCGGGCGCTAGACTAGCATCTTCTGCATCAAAAGCCGCCGCCGATCTGGTTCGCCGGCTGGTTCCCGCTCATGGGCTCGAACCACGATTCACGCCTTCAAAGGGCGCTGTCCTACCATTAGACGAAGCGGGAGAATGCCGACCAGTGGTTAGCATCCCTGGATGAAGGAAGCCAGTGCCGGCGGTGGAGGCAGTCACGCGAGGTGCCCAGCGCGGCCTACTCAGTCTTGAAGCGGGCAACCGACATGAACTTGACGGCTTTGCCGGTGAACCGGTTTGCGTCGGCCATCTCGTTGCCCGGTTGGAAGCCTATCGTATAGACCTCGCTCGGTGCCGTACGGACGAAGTCGTAGGCGTAGCGCGGCGCGGTTGTCGCATCTGAAACGGTTGCGACATACTCACCGCTGTGCAGCGCCCACCGGGCGGCCTGCGGCGCGGCGGCGACCACCACCGGCTTGGGGCCGGGCTTCAGGTCGCGGGCGGTGGCCCTGGGTTCCTTGCGTGTGGTCTTCACGCCTGCACCGATGACGGCGGCCGGATCGGAGCCGGCCGCGCGGGCAACGATGGCCTCGCGCGGCGATGCCCCGTCGCTCAATGCCCCGTCGTCGCTCGCCGGTTCCTCGAACACCGATGCTTGCTCGGAAAGCGACGCGACCTTGTATTCGTCGGTCGCGCTGACCCTTTCCAGAACGGCCTTGACCTCGTCGGGCTGGGAACTGTCGGGCCGCGCCGACGGCAATACCGAGAATGCGTCGGTGGCGGTGTTGCTCCGCTCGGCCGCACTTGCCAGCGCCAGCAACACTTGCTTGTCCTGCGGCGCAAGACCCGCCGGCGAAAGATCGGCCGGCAGCGAATGATCGGGCCGCCAGCTCGGCACGGGAATATTGTTTGCAACGACCTGCACCGGGCCGGCGGCAGCAGACGGGTCTGCTATGCCGAACGGAACATTTGCCGGTGCCACACTGGCCGGCGTCACGCTTGCCGGCGCTTGCGCGGTCGCCACCGCCTGTTCAGTCGATCCAGCCGCATCCGCCACGCCGAACGGAACGTTCTCAGGCGGCTGAGCGCCGACGTCGGTCTTCGGACGCGGAGCAAAATCCGGCAGCGGGATGCTGCGCGCCGGCAATGCCGCGATGATCGTCTCCGGCGTGTCGTTCTCCGGTTCTGGCGCAGGCCCTGGAGCATCGGCGACTTCCGGGATCTCGGCGCGCTTGGCATCCTGAGGCGCGACGATAGCAATACCAGGCAGGTTGCTGCTCTTGGCGGATGGCGCCGGCTTCACGTTACGGGGCTTTGGCGCTGGCTCGGCCATCGCCACGTCGGCGCTGTCGTCCGCCTCGTCGTCGCCACCGCCGAAGAGGGCTGCCAGGAAGCCACGGGATTTTTTGGCACCGCCGCTTGCGCTGGCGAGTTCAATGGCCGGCGCGCCGGCGCCCTTGCGGGCTTTGTAGGAGGCGAGCGCCTGTTGATAGCCAGGCAGCGGCTTGCCGTCGCTCGGCACATGCAACGTCTTGCCGTTGGGGAACACGCGCGCCAGTTCCTGGCGGCTGATGCCGGGCCAGTGGCGTACATTGCCGACATCCATATGCACGAAGGGCGAGCCGGAGCTGGGATAGTAGCCGACGCCGCCGCCCTGCATCCTGAGGCCGACGTCGCGCAGCTTCTTCAGCGGCACGCCGGGAATATAGAAATCCATCGCCCTGCCGAGCATGTGCTGGCTTTTTTCGGCGACGCCCCTGCTGCGGCTGCGCAGCATCGAATTCGTGGCCGGCGAACGATAGCCGCAGACGACCTGGATGTAGTCGGTCGCGCCGCTCTCCCGGTACGCTTCCCAGACAAGGTCCAGCAGCCGCGGATCCATCTTGGTCGGCTCGTTGCGACGCCAGTCGCGCAGGATGATGTTGATCTTTCGCAAGCCCGCCTGGTCGTAGCGGCCATTGCGCTTGTAGACGATCTCCGCCTTTTCATGCGTGTGGAGATGATAGAGCTTCAGCGAACGTGTCTCGGCGCTGGCGCCGGTTGCCGCCGCTGCAAGGAACCCGACGGCAACAATCACCGCTGCCAGCCATCTCGGCCAGACGCTCATGTGATAATGCCGCCCGTTTTTGTGTCGTTCGATTCTGTTCAAATCAAAAGGCCTTGCAGGCTGCCGTTTTGTCCCCGGATTTGACCAAACGGATGCGAGGTGTGTGCATCCGAATATCGATCCTAATGGTTAATCATCGCTTATTGAAGCCGAAATGCGGTAACACGGTGGCGATATCCCGCCAAAAATATTGCGCAGGATATCTTGGTAAACCGTTGGTTTAGATCATGTTTTGGCGCCAGCTCGAAACACGATCTGTTACCGTCCGCCTTAATACGTGAACACTGTGGCGAACACATCATTTCGAGGCGCAGTTGCGTGGAATGATGTCCGGATGAGAACCGGCCTGGCCCTATGACTCAGGAAGCGAGCCGTTCGACGCGGCCGGTTTCCGGGTCGATGCCGTATTCCTTGAGCTTGCGGTAGAGCGTCGACCGGCCGATGCCGAGGCGGCGGGCGACTTCGCTCATCTGGCCGTTATAGTGATCGATGGCGAGCTTGATCATTTCGAGTTCGACGTCGGCCAGCGCACGCACATTGCCGCGCTCGTCGAGCGCCCGCAGCGTGCCGAAACGAGACTTGGCTGGTGCATCGGCGTCGGCGGCTGCGATGCCGCCAGCGGCCGATATGTTGTCGCGCGGCTGGCTGCCCGAAGCCACTCCGGAAGCTGGCCACCCTGGAGTTGGCCCCCCTGGAGCTGGCAAGGCGATACCCGAATCGAGATTGACCGTGCCCTCGACTTGCGCCCGGATCTGCGGGAACTCTTCTTCGGTCAGCATGTCGCCGTCGGCAAGCACCGAAGCCCGGAAGACGGCATTTTCGAGCTGCCTTATATTGCCCGGCCAATCATAGGCCTGCAGCATGGCAAGCGCCGCAGCCGAGATGCCCCGCAGGCGGTGGCGCGGATCGGCGGGTGCCACCTTCTCCATGAAGTGCTCGACCAGATAGGGGATGTCGTCGCGACGGTCGCGCAATGGCGGCACGAAGATCGGATAGACGTTCAGCCGGTAGAACAGGTCCTCGCGGAACTTGCCGTCCTTGACCTGCTGCAGCAGGTTGCGATGGGTTGCCGAGATCAGCCTGATGTCGACCCTGACGGTCGAGCGCCCGCCAACCGGATCGACCTCGCCGTCCTGTACGGCGCGCAACAGCTTGACCTGCACGTCGAGCGGCAGGTCGCCGATTTCGTCAAGGAACAGCGTGCCGGTGTGCGCTTCGACGAACTTGCCGGTATGTTTTTCGGTGGCGCCGGTGAACGAGCCCTTCTCGTGCCCGAACAGGATCGATTCGACCAGATTGTCGGGGATGGCGCCGCAATTGACGGTGACGAAGGGTTTCGAGCGGCGGTCGCCGCTGCCCTGGATGGCGCGCGCCGCCAGTTCCTTGCCGACGCCGGATTCACCTTCGATCAGGATCGGAATGTTGGACGCCGCCGCCTTGCGGCCGAGCCGGATCACCCGATCCATCGCCGGACTGTGGGTGATCATGTCCTTGAACGTCAGATGGCCGCCGCGCTGCCGTGACGAGCGCTTCAGTTCGCCTTCGAGCGCTTCGACCTTGAGGGCGTTGCCGATCGACGCCTGCAGCCTGTCGGGAGAGGCCGGCTTGACGACGAAGTCGAAGGCGCCGTGACGCATTGCCGAAACGACGGTTTCGATGCCGCCCTGCGCGGTCTGCACGATGACGGGAATGTGGATGCCACGCTCGCGCATCGCCTTCAGCACGCCGATGCCGTCGAGGCCGGGCATCATAAGGTCGAGGATGACCACAGAGACGTCGCGCGCATTGGGCCCGTCGACGAGATCGAGACCGGCCTCGCCGCCATCGGCGACGATCGCGGTGTGGCCGAATTTCGTCACCGCCGCCTCGAGCAGCCTGCGCTGCACGGGATCGTCATCGACTATGAGTATGGAAGCTGCCATGACTGATCCGACCGTGCCCGCCCGAGAATGCGCCCTATGGATCATCTTGGCACAGGGTTCTAAATAAGCTTTCAAAAAACCCGGTGAATGAATTCCTTAGGATTTGACCGGCTTCTCGTTTCCTCGAATTTTTGTGTCTGGAAGGATCGGCAATGCGCATGGTTTTTGCTCGAAAGCTGGCGGCGGCGCCCGGTCAGGGCGTGGCGGAGCTTGGCGACCTGCCGGAATGGAATCTGGCCGATCTCTATTCGGGCATGGAAGCGCCCGAGTTGAAGCGCGACATCGCCAAGGCCGCCGCCGATGCCATCGCCTTCGAGAGCCGTTGGAAAGGCACGCTCGCCGCCGAGGCCGGGCGTGGCAGCGCCGGCAGGCTGGGCGAGGCGCTTCAGGCCTATGAAGCGCTGGAGGAGCTGATCGGCCGGATCGTCTCCTATGCCGGGCTTGTCTATGCCGGCAACACGTCGGATCCACAGCGCGCCAAGGTCTATGGCGACATCCAGGAAAAGATGACCGATGCCAGCGCGCACCTGCTGTTTTTCGCGCTCGAGCTGAACCTCATCGAGGATGGCGCGATCGAAAACGCACTCGCCGCCGATCTCGCCTTCGCCCACTACCGGCCCTGGGTGCTCGATCTGCGCAAGGACAAGCCCTATCAGCTCGAAGACCGTATCGAGCAACTCTTCCACGAAAAGTCGATCACCGGGCGCGGGGCCTGGAACCGCCTGTTCGACGAGACGATGACCGATTTGCGCTTCGACGTCGACGGCGAGGAGCTGACGCTGGAGCCGGCGCTCAATCGCCTGCAGGACGCAGACGGCGAGGTGCGCCGCCGGGCGTCCGAGGCGCTGGCCACGACATTCCGCAAGAATTTGCGCGTCTTTACGCTGGTCACCAACACGCTGGCCAAGGACAAGGAGATTTCTGACCGCTGGCGCGGCTTCGAGGACATTGCCGATTCCCGCCATCTCGCCAACCGCGTCGAACGCAGCGTAGTGGATGCACTCGCCGCCGCGGTTCGCGACGCCTATCCGCGCCTGTCGCATCGCTATTATGCGATGAAGGCGCGCTGGCTCGGCATGGAGGTGATGAACCACTGGGACCGCAATGCGCCCCTGCCGGAGACCCCGCAGGCGGTCATCGGCTGGGACGAGGCCAAGAACACCGTGCTTTCCGCCTACCAGCGCTTTTCGCCCGACATGGCGGAGATCGCCAGATCTTTCTTCGACCGCAACTGGATCGATGCACCGGTGAGACCCGGCAAGTCGCCTGGCGCCTTCGCGCATCCGACCGTGCCTTCGGCGCACCCCTATGTGCTGCTCAACTACATGGGCAAGCCGCGCGACGTGATGACGCTGGCGCACGAGCTCGGCCACGGCGTGCACCAGGTGCTGGCCGGCGGCCAGGGCGCCTTGATGGCGTCGACGCCGCTGACGCTGGCCGAAACCGCATCGGTGTTCGGCGAAATGCTGACCTTCCGCTCGCTGCTCGAGCAGACCACCGACAAGCGCGAACGCAAGGCCATGCTCGCCCAGAAGGTCGAGGACATGATCAACACGGTCGTGCGCCAGATCGCCTTCTACGAGTTCGAGCGCAAAGTGCATGCCGAGCGCAGGAGCGGCGAACTGACCTCCGACAAGCTCGGCCAGTTCTGGTTGGAAGTGCAGGCGGAAAGCCTCGGGCCGGCGATCAAGCTGCGCGAAGGGTACGAGATTTTCTGGACCTATATCCCGCACTTCATCCACTCGCCTTTCTACGTCTATGCCTATGCATTCGGCGATTGCCTGGTGAACTCGCTCTACGCGGTCTACCAGAACGCCGAGCGCGGCTTTCAGGAGAAATATTTTGCCATGCTGCGCGCCGGCGGCACCAAGCATCATTCCGAGCTTCTAGCGCCGTTCGGCCTCGACGCGGCCGACCCTGCCTTCTGGCAGATCGGGCTTGGCGTGATCAGCGGACTGATCGACGAGCTGGAAGCACTGGACAATTGATGCGCAACACTGGGTGATGCGCAACACCGGATGACCGGGTTTTCCAGAACAGTTTAGCTGCAATGCATATTGGCGATGGTTCTATTCTTGTCTTGGATATTTGTTCTTAAATAACTTTCCATGGAAGTTTTCCGTTAGATTCCCGTAAGCTGTATGATAGCGTCCGCCCTCAAGCTCAGCCGGGCACGAATGGATCCGGTCGGAAAATCCCGACCGGTCATGGCGTGTCGGCGGATGCGACAACGGTTGTTGGCCAGGGGCAAACCGGTCGCCGACAGCTCGATCGAAGCCGGCTGTTCTGCAAATTGCGGAACCACCATCGAATGGTCCTTCGCCGAGGTCATGGCTCCACAGGCCAGGGCGGACGGATCGGACTGGAGAGAGAAAGACAATGGGCACTTTTTTCTACATGCTCCTGGCGTTCCTGGTAGGTGTGTTGGTTGGCTGGTTCATTTGGGGACGCCTGCGTGGCGAACTCGACAGTTTGCGCGGCGATCTAGACCGCACGCGCAGCGAACGCGACAGATTGCGGGCCGATAGCGACCGTCTGACCGGTGAGTTGGATGCATGCGGCCGCGCCCGCGCCGATCTCGAACGCCGGCTGGGCGAGGCGAAAACCACCCAGGCGCCAACCGCGAAGGCGGCAACAGCCAAGGCGCCAGCCGCCAAGACCGGCGCGACCAAAGCCGCGATGCAGGCGCCGTCAACGCTGATGTCGACATCCGCACCGGCCAAACCGGCGCCGAAGAAATCTGCAACGGCGAAGGCCGCGACCGCGCCACGCGCAAGTGCCGCGAAAACGGCAACACCGAAACCGCCTGCATCGAAAGCGAGCGCCGCGCCGACGACCGCGCCAGCGGCAAGCAAGGCTGCGCCGGCGGCAAGCAAGGCCGCGCCATCTGCAAAGAAAGCCGCGACCGGCAAGGCAACAGCCACCGCGGCAGGCAAAGCCAACGATCTGCGTCGCCTGATCGGCATCGGCCCGACCAACGAGCGGCTGCTCAAAGGGCTTGGGGTCACGACCTATGCCCAGATCGCCGCCTGGACACCCGACGATGTCAAGCGGATCGAGGCGACGTTGAATTTCGACGGCCGTATCGAACGTGAACGCTGGATCGAGCAGGCGAAACTGCTTGCCGCCGGTGACGAGAAGGAATTTGCGCGCCGCTTCCCGACCGCGGGGGAAGCCAGCAACACCTGATCCATCGCAAGGTGGCATTTTGGAACAAGGCGGCGCCCACTGGCGCCGCATTTGTTTTTGCCGCCGCGCCTTTGCGTCTTGAGACGCCGCTCCCTCGATTGCACACGGTCGAGCCCCCATATAGATCGATCGCTGGTGACCGCAGCATTCGAGCCTTATGTCCCTGCCCCTGCCCTTTGCAATTTTCAGGAACGACGAGACCGCGCGGCAGCTCGTTTTCGACCGGCCGGCCGAGATAATCGCAGCGCATGGCGAGGCGGACTTTTTGCCTGCGCTGGAAGCCGCGCAGGTAGCACATGACGGCGGCAAATGGCTGGCCGGTTATTTCTCCTACGAGGCCGGTTACCTGCTCGAACCCAAGCTCGTTCCGCTGCTGCCGGCCGGCCGCCGCGCCCCGCTTTTCTGCCTCGGCGTGTTCGACGCGCCAGTCGAGGAGACGATCGCGCCAGGCGATCTGCCGGCTAGCAACGGCCCAATCTTCGACGCCAAGGCAGCCTGGTCTTCGGACGACTACGCCAAACGCTTTGCCAGGCTGCATGACCATATCCGCAAGGGCGACTGCTACCAGGGCAATCTGACCTTTCCGGTCCACGCACAATGGTCGGGCGATCCGCTGGTCGCCTTCGACGCGCTGACCGAACGCCAGCCGGTGAAGTATGGGGCGCTGGTCGCGCTCGGCGATCCGATCGTCTTGTCGCGTTCGCCCGAACTGTTCTTCGAGGTGGACGCGGAAGGCATGATCGAGACGCATCCGATGAAGGGCACCGCGCCGCGCGGCGCAACAAAAGCCGAGGACGATCGCCTGAAAGCGTTCTTGCGCAACGACGAGAAGAACCAGGCCGAGAACCGGATGATTGTCGATCTCCTGCGCAACGACATTTCACTGATCAGCGAGGTTGGCACGCTCGATGTGCCGGAGCTTTTCCGCATCGAGAGCTACCCGACCGTCCACCAGATGGTGAGCCGTGTGCGGGCGAAACTCTTGCCCGGCCTCGCCATCCGCCAGATTTTCGCCGCGCTGTTCCCCTGCGGCTCGATTACCGGCGCACCGAAGATCCGCGCCATGGAGATCCTGCGCGAGCTGGAAAGTGGCCCGCGCGATGTCTATTGCGGCGCCATAGGCTGGATCGCGCCCGGCGGCCGGATGCGCTTTTCGGTGGCGATCCGCACCATCTCGCTCTTTGCCAATGGCGAGGCGGTCTACAATGTCGGCGGTGGCGTCGTCTTCGATTCGACAGCCGAAGAGGAGTACCAGGAGTGTCTGCTGAAAGCCCGTTTCGCGACGGGAACACTGCCGATTTCGAACTGATCGAAACAATGCGCTGGGAACCCGGCTCTGGTTTCCTCCGTTTCGACCGCCATCTCGCGCGGCTTTACGGCTCGGCAAGCGAACTCGGTTTCGCCTGCGATCCGCAAAGGGTCGGCGAAGCGCTGATGAATGCGGTCGGCCACCAACAGATCGCGTTGCGCACACGCCTCGTCCTGTCGCGCAAGGGCGAAGTCGCGGTTTCGGCGCAGCCTTACGAGCCGCTCGCCGCAGACAAGGTCTGGACACTTCAACTGGCACGGGTGCGGCTTGATTCGAGCGACACGCTGCTGCGTCACAAGACCAGCCGCCGACAATCCTATACACGCGCCCGCGCCGAATATCTCGCCGGCCGCGCCGACGAGGTGCTGCTCGCCAATGAGCGCGGCGAAATCTGCGAGGGCACGATCACCAATGTCTTTGCCGATTTCGGTGACGGCGTGCTGGCCACGCCGCGGCTCGATTGCGGCCTGCTGCCTGGCGTCCTGCGCGGCGAACTGCTGGATCAAGGCCGCGCCGGTGAAGCGGTCTACACGTGGAACGAACTGCAATCGGCCAAGGCGCTGTTCGTCGGCAACTCGCTGCGCGGATTGATCCCGGCGCGGCTGGGCTGAAGCATCTGGAGACAACAATGTTCGTGGTTTCGCTGAACTACAAGGTGCCGCTGACCGAGATCGACCGGCTGCAGCAAGCGCATGTCGAATGGCTGAAGGCCTGCTATGCGCAAGGTATCTTTGTCGCCTCCGGGCCAAAGCGGCCAAGGACCGGCGGCATCATCATCGCGCGCGGTCCACGCGAGGAGCTCGATGCCAGACTGGCGGACGATCCCTTCGCCAAGGCAGGTGCCGCCGATTACGAAATCACCGAATTCACGGCGAGAATGGCCGCCGCCGCACTGGAAGCCTACAAAGAGGCATGAGCTTCCGCCCGCCGACCCACACACCCTATGACGGCTCGTCGAAACTGTTCACCATCGGGCTGAAGCCGCTCAATCTCGATAGCTGGATCGAGGTCGACGAATATCTGCTGCCCTATCTTGCCGAGAAACGCCGGCTTTATGCGGAAATTCCCGGCAAGGTTTTTGTCGAGGGGCAAACAACGCGCGACGCTCAGCGCGAAGTGCTCGATCTGCTCGGTGCGCATCTGGCGGCGAACTTTCCTGAGACCCACAGGCGTACCGACAATGCGATCGAGGTGATCGGCGGAATCGACAATCTCGAGGGCTCAGGCACCTCAGCTTCTTTCACCGATGCGCCGCTTGTCGCGGCCTCGTTGCTCGTCCAGGAGGATTTGATCCTGATGCGCCGCGACGACAGCGGCTGGCGTCTGGCGGCCGGCTCGCTCTGCTTCCCGTCGTCATGGTCGCTGACCGAAAAATTCGGCAAGCCGCTGCAGCAGATCCACGCGCCGGTACCGGGTTTCGGCCCGGGCACACGCCCGGCCGATCTCATCAACCGCATGTTCGACGGCCTCCAGGGCCAAGCCGTCGAGCGCTACAACTGGTCGATCCAGGCGGGCGACGCGCTCTACCATCCGCTCTCCAACCTCGAACGCATCGACCGCGCCAGCAGTCGCCCGTCGAGATTCCCGGATGGCGACATCGACGCCCATGCCTTTATCCGCGTCGAGCGGCAGACGCTGAGAAAGCTCCCCGTTTCGGGCGACGTACTCTTCACCATCCGCATCCATCTCGACCCGCTCGCCGTGCTGGAACGCCACCCCGACCGCGCGGCGCTCGCGGCGTCCTTGGCCGAACAACTTCTGGCGCTGGACGAGGCACAACTCGACTACAAGGGGATGACCGCCGACCGTGACCGGCTGGTCGCGTGGCTCAGGGCGCTAGTGCTGTCCTAAATAGCAGCCACGCCCAGCAGCAGGATCGCGGACATCGCGGTAAAGACGGTGACGTTGACATCCCACCGCCAGCCCGCCGGTCCAAACGGCGGCCGGAACGGCGGATAGCCGTTCTCGTCATACAGCACGCCACCGTAGATCGGCCGCGAGAGCATGGCCGCGAAGAATGCTCCATACATAGCCGCGGCCAATCCCCCGGCGAGATAGAGCCGCTCGGCTTCGAGTTGTCCCTTGATCCAGATAAGTCCGAGCGCAATCAGCGCCACACCGGTGTAGCTCAGCACCTGCCAGACGACATGAAACCGGGCGTGTGGGGTCCACAACGGATTGGTTGCATGTGTGGCGTTGAAGTCGGCTTTGATCGTCGCTACGCCGTAGCCCACGGTCGCGACGCTTAGCAGAATTCGGGCAAGCAGATGACTATCGTAAGCGAGCTCCATCGCATTTTCCTCCCTTATGCAGGAACGACTTGAATGGCACCCTGGGCACAGAAGAGCTGCCCATCGGCCAGCCGCGCATAAATTATGGACGATCCCCTTCTCGTGATCCTGCAACTGCACGATGAAGTTGCCGCTCTGCTCCGTCCAGCTCGCGAGCACGAGATTCGGGCGTACGCTGGTCAGGTCGACCTTGACCACCTCGTCGATTTCGGTGGTCCCGATCGACGCCTGGATATGCAATTCCTGCGGCGAGAAAAACGTCAGCCGTGGTACGAAGGAGCCGAAAACGCAGTCGAAAGTCTTGCCGACGAGCGAAGCTGGAAAAGCATCGGTTTCTGCCATCATCCTCTCCTTGGCATGGCCGCTGCGGCCACGCCATTTGACGATTCTCAATGTCTAGTCGCAACAATCCTCCGAATAATAGGCTCTTGGAGCGCTCCAAGGAATACGATCCGCCTATTTCGGTTTTGAGTCAATAAAATTCTTGGAGCGCTCCAAAAAATGGTCTACCTCAGGAAAAACGAGTGAATCGCCAATGCCAACCCTAGCCGATGTCGGCAAGGCTGCCGGAGTTTCCCGGGGGACTGTCTCCAACGTCTTCAACCGGCCGGAGCTGGTCAGGCCCGAATTGCGCGAGCGCGTCGAAGCGGCCGCGCGAGCGCTCGGGTTTGGCGGCCCCGATCCGAAAGGACGATTGCTGCGGCACGGCAAGTTCAATGCCATCGGGTTCATGCCGCCTGGCGCCTACGCCATCTCCGAAGTGATGAGAAGCCCCTATGGCCGCGAGTTGGTGCTCGGCGTTTCGCTCGCCTGCGACGAGGCTGGAACGACGCTCAGCCTTGTAAACGGCACCGATGACACGCGCTTCGCCAGCATCCGCGATGCGCTGGTTGACGGCTTTATCCTTGGTCACAGCGCCGATATCGGTCTCATAATTTCGGTCCAGAGACGGCGTCTGCCCTTCGTCATTCTCGAAAGCGACGCAGGTCCCGACATCAATTCGATAAAGATCGACGGCTGGAGCGGCGCGGTAGCTGCCGTCCGGCATTTGACCGGGCTGGGGCACCGGCATTTTGCCATCCTTTCGGTGCGACGGACTCCCGGCCCACCGATTGTCCACATGCCCGGACAGGCAACGCGCCCGCTTCTGGCCGGCTTCCCGCTCGACGATGAAAGGCTCGACGGTTTCAAACAGGGTTTGGCGGAGGCGAATTTGTCGATCGAGGATGTCCCGATCATCGAGACGATCCCAGGCGAGCCATCTGCCGGAGCAGTGGTGTTCGACAGGGCGCCTGAAGCAACCGCGATCCTGACCATGTCGGATTGGCAGGCGATCACAATACTGGACGAGGCGGTTCGCCGCGGCATCGACGTGCCGGGCCACGTATCGGTCGTTGGCTTCGATGGGACCGCTGAATCCGCACGCACCACGCCTCCGATGACCACTGTGGCGCAAGACGTGATCGGAAAAGGCAGGCTGGCCGCCCGAATGGTTCTTGACAATGAGGCCCCCCGCCAGGTCGTTCTGCCGGTAGAACTGGTGGTTCGAGCCTCCACAGCCGGGCCGAGGGCAAAAGTCCGCTGAAACGCGCGGATGCGCCATCCGCATCGGGGGCGGCGCTGGCAGCGTCTTTTCGCTGAGCAGCGTCTGACACTGAACGGGGCACAACTTGACTATAAGGGCCTGACAGCCGACCGTGACTGTCGGCGGAAGACAACTGTAACTTGTGGCTTGGGGGCACAATGATCCAGCATCTTGGCAGGCCGGTCACGTTCATGGCCGCGATCCTGGTACTGTCGACAGCAGCTGAGGCGGAGCCGGTGACTTATGCCGGCAAGCTTGGAAAAAGCGATATCGTCGTTGAATTCACCGGCGACCCCGCGACCGCCGACGGCCCGCTGGCCGGCCGCTACTTCTACCGCTCGAAGGGCGTCGATATCCCGCTGCAGGCCAGGTTGCAGAAGGGCAGCAAGTTCGAACTGGCCGAGGAGGAGGCATGCGGCGCCGACAATTGCGATGACGGAAAGGCCGCGCCGATCGCCGCTGTGTGGCGCCTGGCCTCATCCAGTAACGGCAAGATCCTTGAGGGCAGCTGGAACGGAAAGAAGGCGCTGCCGCTCAGATTGGAACGGGTCGCAAGTCGGCAAGTGACCGGGAACGAGCCCAGCACCCCGCTCGATCTCTACGATTTCAGCTTCATGAAGTTCTTCGGCAATGACACGCCGCTCACCATGGAAACGTCCCCTTATGACTATCTGCGGATGGACACTCAGCTCGATAACGGCAAGACGACTGGTTGGCCGGACGCAACCTACCGCTATGTCGTCGACCCCCGCACCAAATTCGCCACGCCGCGCATTGTCGAACTGTCCGGCGACGTTCCGATCGAGGCCGCGAATGCTCTGCTGCAAGAGAGGCACTGGCGCGCAAACATCGGCGCACTGGGCTGCGTGGCGGCGCAATATGCCGGTTTCAACGAAGGCGGGCCGATTGACGGTGTAAACGACGGCACCCTCGGAGGCTATGAGGACAGCACATTCGAAGTGACCTCGCTGACTCCGCGGCTGATGAGCTGGCGGGAGTCCGGCAGCATCTTCTGCGGCGGAGCGCATCCGACCAACTATTCGGACGCCTACATCATGGATGTACGGGGCGGCGTCCTGCTTGGCCTTCAGGACATTTTCTCGGATACGGTGGATGGCAAGCCCGGTCCTTCCCTCGTCTCCTTCGTCAAGCAGCGGCGCAAGAAACCGATCGATCAGACCGATATCGATCACGAAGCCGAATGCGGCATGGACGATCTCATCGGCGAATATCTAGCGGTCAGCCTCTGGCGTGAGGGCGACAAGCAGGTTCTGGTTTTCGGGCTCCAGACCCTGCCGCATGCCATCCAGGCCTGCGCCGACGATCTGCTGGACCTGGCGGTCTCCGAGGCACGTGACCTCTTCAAGCCTGAATTCGCAAGACTGGTCGAGCCGTAGCCGGGATGGCGCGGTGTAACGCCGGCCGTCCGCTTTTCGCTTTATTGTGACAATGATCTATGGTTTGTCGCGCCGCGGCCAAGCCGCTGTTCCGAAGCGTTTTTTGAGGGAGTAATCGATAAATGGCGAATGAAAACTGGCCCGTTTACGGTGAGATCACCGGCCCTGTAGTGATGATCGGCTTCGGCTCGATCGGACGGGGAACGCTGCCGCTGATCGAGCGCCATTTCAAATTCGACAAGTCGCGCATGACGGTCATCGACCCGCGCGACGCCGACCGCAAATTGCTCGACGAGCGCGGCATCACTTTCATGCAGGATGCAGTGACCAAAAAGAACTACAAGAAGCTGCTGACACCGCTTTTGACCAATGGCGGCGGCCAGGGCTTTTGCGTCAACCTGTCGGTCGACACTTCCTCGCTCGAGTTGATGAAGCTCTGCCGCAAGCTTGGCGTCCTCTATATCGACACGGTGGTCGAGCCCTGGCTCGGCTTTTATTTCGACGAAAAGGCCGACAACGCCTCACGCACCAACTATGCGCTGCGCGAGACCGTACGTACTGAAATCGCGAAGAACCCGGGCGGCACCACGGCGATCTCGTGCTGCGGCGCCAATCCGGGCATGGTCTCGTGGTTCGTCAAGCAGGCACTGGTCAATCTCGCCACAGATCTTGGCTTCGACTTCTCGGAACCCGCGCAGCACGATCGCGAAGGCTGGGCCAGGCTGATGAAGAAGGCCGGCGTCAAGGGCATCCATATCGCCGAGCGCGACACCCAGCGCACCAAGAAGCCCAAGCCGATGAACGTGTTCTGGAACACCTGGTCGGTCGAAGGCTTCATTTCGGAAGGGCTGCAGCCGGCCGAGCTCGGCTGGGGCACGCATGAGGCGTGGATGCCGAAGAACGCCAAAAGCCACAAGAACGGTTCGAAGGCCGCGATCTATCTGGAGCAGCCCGGCGCCAATACACGCGTGCGCACATGGTGTCCGACGCCCGGCCCGCAATACGGTTTCCTGGTGACACACAACGAAGCGATCTCGATCGCCGATTTTTTCACGCTGCGCGGCAAGAAGGGCAAGGTGCAATACCGGCCGACCTGCCATTACGCCTATCATCCCTGCAACGACGCCGTGCTGTCGCTGCACGAGATGTTCGGTGTCGCCGGCAAGGCTCAGCCCGTGCATCACGTGCTCGACGAAAATGAACTGGTCGATGGCGTCGACGAACTCGGCGTGCTGCTCTACGGCCACGCCAAGAACGCCTACTGGTACGGCTCGCAGCTGTCGCTGGCCGAGGCGCGCAAGCTGGCGCCCTATCAGAACGCCACCGGCATGCAGGTCACGTCGGCGGTGCTGGCCGGCATGGTCTGGGCGCTGGAAAATCCCGAGGCCGGCATCGTCGAAGCCGACGAGATGGATTACAAGCGCTGCCTCGACGTGCAGAACCCATATCTCGGGCCGGTCAGGAGCTATTATACCGACTGGACGCCGCTCGACAATCGGCCTGGTCTGTTTCCCGAGGATCTCGACACCAAAGACCCGTGGCAATTCCGCAACATCCTCGTTCGATAGCAGCGTTGCCTCGACACTCCGCCAGCTTGCAATCGCCCGGAAATCGGGCGATTGAAGAGGGGCGGCCTAGAGCGACGTGCGTCCATTTGGACGCACAAAGTACGCTCTAGCACTTTGAATGTGCGCATCGTGCTTTCCGAAAATCGGATCGATTTTGGGCCGATGCGAGAGGAGAGGATCTTGAAGATGACGATTGCGCAAAGACTGCTTTCGGCTGGCATTGCCGCGGCCGCTACGGTCGCGTTGGCGGCCTGCACGACAACCGGCTCAGGCGAGCCGCCGGTGATCACGGCCAAGGGGGTTGAAGGCTCCTGGATCGACGCGCAGGGCACGGGCTTGTCGACCTTCAAGGGCGGCAGCTTCGCGACCGTCGCCACCGATACCGGCCAGAAGCTTGCCGATGGCAGCTACACCATGACCGGCGGCACCTCGGTCGAGATCCATGGCACTTCGCTGATCCGCCAGACGCCAATCAGCTTCAACTGCTTGATGGTCTCCACCAGCCAGCTCAATTGCACCAGCGCGAGCGGACAGAATTTTGTGCTGACCAGGCGCACCTGAAATCCTTCCGAATTTACTTTGCACAAGGGCGGCGGCTTCAAGCCGTCGTCTTCTTGCGCCGGCAAAGCTGATGCCGATTTCAGCTTGCATCGACTGAAACGCGATGTGAACATGGCCTGAGAGGGCTGTTACATCCCAGTCAAACAAGAGCGTTAACGCCACTGGTCAAGTCACCCGGGAGACGAGAATGAAGAAGATTGCTGCCATCGCCGCGCTGTCGGCATCGGCGCTTGGCCTGTCGGCTGGGGTATCCTTTGCCGACTACACGCTCAACATCCTGCACATCAACGACTGGCACAGCCGCATCGAGAGCAACAACAAGTACGAATCGACCTGCTCGGCCGAGGAGGAGACCAAGGGCGAATGCGTCGGCGGTGCCGCCCGCCTGGTCACCGCGATTGCGCAGGAGCGCAAGAAGCTGGAGGGCCAGAACGTGCTGCTGCTCAGCGCCGGCGACAATTTCCAGGGCTCGCTCTTCTACACGACCTACAAGGGCAAGACCGAGGGCGAATTCCTCAACCAGATGAAATTCGACGCCGAGGCGCTTGGCAACCATGAGTTCGACGATGGCGAGTCGGCGCTGGCGCCGTTCCTCGACATGATCAAGTTTCCGGTGCTCGGCGCCAATGTGAAGGCCAATGCGCAATCCAAGCTCGGCGACCGCGTCAAGCCGTCGATCGTGGTCGAGGTCGGCGGCCAGAAGATCGGCATTGTCGGCGCGGTCACCAACGACACGCCGGAGCTTGCCTCGCCTGGCCCGAACATCGCCATTGAAGATGACGTCAAGTCGATCACCGCCGAGGTCGAGAAACTGAAGCGAGAGGGCGTCAACAAGATCATCGCGGTCACCCATATCGGCTACAAGCGCGAGCGCGACGTGATCGCCAATATCCCGGGCATCGACGTGGTGGTCGGCGGCCACAGCCATTCGCTGCTGTCCAACACCGACCCCAAGGCGGAAGGCCCATATCCGACGATGGTCGACAATCCGGACGGTTACAAAGTGCCGGTCGTGCAGGCGGCGTCCTATTCGAAATATCTCGGCGAGTTCAAGGTCGTGTTCGACGACAACGGCGTCGTCAAGGAGGCAAGCGGCGATCCCATCCATCTCGACAAATCGATCACGCCCGACCCCGCCGTGCTTGCCCGCATCAAGGAACTCGGCGCGCCGATCGAGGCCTTGAAGAACAAGGAAGTCGCCGAGACCACCAAGGCGATCGACGGCAGTCGCGAAAACTGCCGCGCCCGCGAATGCGAGATGGGCAATCTGGTCTCCGACGCCGTCCTCGACCGGGTCAAGGGCCAAGGTGTCGAGATCGTCATCTCGAATGGCGGCGGCTTGCGCGCCTCCATCGACCAGGGCACCGTCACCATGGGCGAGGTTCTCACCGTCCTGCCGTTTCAGAACACGCTGGCGACCTTCCAGATCTCCGGCAAGGATTTGGTTGCCGGCCTCGAAAGCGGCCTCAGCCAGGTCGAGGACGGCGCCGGGCGCTTCCCGCAGGTTGCCGGCCTGAAATATGCGTTCGACAAATCGGCGCCGCCTAACGGACGCGTCAAATCGGTCGAGGTCATGGAAGGCGGCGCCTGGACGCCGATTAAGCCGGACAAGGATTACCTGGTCGCCACCAACAACTATGTCCGCCAGGGCGGCGACGGCTACAAGGTGTTCGCCGAGAAGGCCAAGAACGCTTATGATTACGGCCCGGGGCTGGAACAGGTCGTCGCCGACTACCTAGGCGCGCACCGGCCCTATACGCCGAAGCTCGACGGCCGCATCACCGAGATCGCCGCGACCGTGGCCCCGGCCGCAGAACCTGCCAACCCTGCCGAACCGCCAAAACCTGCTGAGGCTGCGCCGGCAAAGCCTGCTGAGCCGGCAATGCCCGAAATGCCGGCCGGCTCTGGCGACATTTCCAAGACGCCGCCGGCCGTCCCGGCTGAAACAGCGCCGGCACCCGCACNCCCGCCGAGCCGGCCCAGCCGGCGGCACCTGCGGCTCCGGCCACACCGGCTCCGGCGACCCCTGCTCCGGCTGGGCCGGCACCGGCCGAAAGCAGCCATGTAATCGTCGCCGGCGATACCTATTGGGATCTCGCGGTGAAGGCTTATGGCGACGGCACCAAATGGAAAATAATCTCCGATGCCAACAAAGCCTACGAGCCACGCCGCCTTCCGGTCGGCGCAACCTTGACGATCCCGGCGGCCTCGAAGTAATCCGGCCGCAGGAACGCAATGCACCCCGCCCGGCAGACCGGGCGGGTGTTGCATTTCTGGGATAAGGTGCGGCCAGACGCAGCATTTGAAAACCGGCGCGGCATCGCTACTTTCGCCGCGGCATCGTTGGTTCGCGGTGTTGGAGAACCTCATGACGCTTGCCAACCCTGCTGAAATCAAAGCCGAGAAGACTGCCGCCTCGCCGTCGGCAGGGCGCCCTCTGGTCAGGACCGGCAAGGTCGGTGTCATGCTGATCAATCTCGGCACCCCGGACGGCACCGGCTTCAAGCCGATGTGGCGCTATCTCCGGGAGTTCCTGTCCGATCCGCGCGTCATCGAGCTCAACAAGGCGATCTGGTATCCGATCCTCTACGGCGTGGTCCTCACCACCCGGCCGAAGAAATCAGGGGCCAACTATGCCAGGATATGGAACCGGGAGCGCAACGAGTCGCCGCTGCGAACCTACACCCGCGCCCAGGCCGAGAAGCTCGGGCTCGCGCTCGGCGAGCTACCCAATGTCGTCGTCGACTGGGCGATGCGCTACGGCAACCCTTCGACCGAGAGCGTGGCCGAGAGACTGGTCGAGCAAGGCTGCGACCGCATCCTGTCTTTCCCGCTCTATCCGCAATATTCGGCGACGACGACTGCGACTGCCAACGACCAGCTGTTTCGCGCGCTGATGAAGATGCGCCGCGCCCCGGCCATTCGCAGCGTGCCACCCTATTACAACGAGCCGGCCTATATCGAGGCGCTCGCCCGTTCGATCGAAAAGCATCTGGCGAGCCTCGGATTCGAACCGGAAATTGTCATCGCTTCCTATCACGGCATTCCGAAACCCTATTCCGACAAGGGCGACCCCTACCAGGCCCATTGCCTCGAGACGACCCGACTGCTGCGCGAAAAGCTCGGCTGGGATGAAAACAAGCTGATTACCACCTTCCAGTCGCGCTTCGGCGCGCAGGAGTGGCTGCAGCCCTACACCGACAAGACGGTCGAAAGACTAGGGCGCGAAGGCGTGAAATCGGTCGCCATCGTCAATCCAGGATTTTCCGTCGACTGCATCGAGACGCTGGACGAGATCGGCAGGGAAGCGTCCGAGACCTTCCATCATGCCGGCGGCGAAAAGTTCGCACACATCCCTTGCCTCAACGACAGTGCCGAGGGCATGGCGGTGATCGAGGCGATGGTGCGGCGCGAGCTGTCCGGCTGGGCCTGAACAGATCACCCGTCTATGCACCCGCAATCCGTGATCACCTGATTGTAACATTGCTGAAACACACTTAAGTGTTTGATGGGAATCGGTCGCGTGGAATATCCAACATGGCCGGCCTTTGAGGGGAGAGCCAAATGGGTTTCAGTGGTTTTGATATCGCGCTTCTTGTTCTTGTCGCCCTTGTCGTGCTGGTGCTTATCAAGGGCATCCGAACAATTCCGCAAGGCTATAATTATACCGTCGAACGTTTTGGCCGTTACACCAAGACATTGAACCCAGGCCTCAACCTGATCGTGCCTTTCGTCGACCGTGTCGGCGCCAAGATGAACATGATGGAGCAGGTGCTCGACGTTCCGACGCAGGAGATCATCACCCGCGACAATGCCACCGTTGCCGTCGATGGCATCGCCTTCTATCAGGTGCTCAACGCGGCGCAGGCCGCCTACCAGGTCTCCGGCCTGCAGAATGCGATTCTCAATCTCACGATGACCAACATCCGCACCGTGATGGGCTCGATGGACCTCGACGAACTTTTGTCGAACCGCGACGCCATCAACGAGCGCCTGCTGCGCGTCGTTGACGAGGCGGCGCATCCCTGGGGCATCAAGATCACTCGTGTCGAGATCAAGGACATCAACCCGCCGGCCAATCTCGTCGAATCGATGGGCCGACAGATGATGGCCGAGCGCAATAAGCGCGCGCAGATCCTCGCCGCCGAAGGCCTCAAGCAATCGCAGATCCTGGAGGCCGAAGGCCGCAAGGAAGCCGCCTTCCGCGATGCCGAGGCGCGCGAGCGCTCGGCCGAGGCTGAAGCACGCGCCACGCAGGTGGTGTCGGAGGCGATTTCCAAAGGCGACGTGCAGGCGCTCAACTACTTCGTCGCGCTGAAATACACCGAAGCGCTGACCAAGATCGGCTCAGCGACAAATAGCAAGCTCGTGCTGATGCCGATGGAGGCCTCATCGCTGATCGGCACGCTCGGCGGTATTGGCGAAATCGCCAAGGAAGTTTTCCGAAGCGAAGGCACCGCCGGTGCCGCACGACGGGCCGCCCGCCCGCCGGTCGTTCGTCCGAGCGAAACCTGAGGCCACAGCCATGCTCGACCGCATTGTTTCCGAACTCGGCCCGTGGAGCTGGATGGTCCTCGGCTTCGTCCTGCTGGTAATGGAGGTCATCGCGCCGGGCATTTTCATGCTATGGATCGGCATTGCCGCGCTGTTGATCGGCGTCGTCTCACTGCTCATCTGGGATGCCGGTTTCTGGACCTGGCAAGTCCAGGTCCTCGCCTTCCTCGCGCTGTCGCTGGTCTCGGCCTATGTCGGCAAGCGGCTGGTGGGCGGGCGCCATGATGAAACCGACCAGCCCCTGCTCAACCGTCGCGGCGCACAGATGGTCGGCCGGACGGCGACCCTTGCCGAGCCGATCAAGGACGGGCGCGGCCGCGTAAAGCTGGGCGACACGTTGTGGCGCGTCTCCGGCCCTGACCTGCCGGCCGGCACGCAAGTGCGCGTGACGGGCGCCGCTGATACCGACCTGGAACTGACGGTCGAGGCGGTCTAGAAGCCCGCTAGGCAGCACCGATGCGCAGCAGGTCGTGCAGATGGACGAGCCCGATCGGCCGCCTGCCTTCGACCACCATCAGGCTGGTGATAGCCGAGTCGTTGATCGTCTGCAGCGCCGTCGCAACAAGCGTGTCGGGCGCGGCCATTTTCGGCTCTCTGGTCATCACCTGATCGACGCTCATTGCCAGGAGATCGCTGCCGATATGGCGCCTGATGTCGCCATCGGTGATGATGCCGATCAGCTTGCCGTCCGCGGCAGTCACGGCCACGCAGCCAAACCCCTTGCGCGACAATTCGAGGATTGCCTCGCGCATGCCGGTACCTGACGACACCAGCGGCAGCCTGTCGCCGACATGCATGATCTCGCGGATCTGCGTCAGGTTGGCTCCGAGCTGGCCGCCGGGATGGAACGTGCGGAAATGGTCCGGGGTGAAGCCGCGTGCCTCGAGGAGCGCGATGGCCAGCGCATCGCCCATCACCATTTGCAATAGTGTCGAGGTCGTCGGCGCAAGCCCGTGCGGGCAGGCTTCCGGTGCTCGCGGCAGCAGAAGCACAACGTCGGCCGCGCGCGCCAGAGCCGATTTTTCACCCGCGGTGACCGCGACCAGCGGGATCGAGAAGCGCCTCGAATAGGCGATGATGCCCTTGAGCTCAAGGCTTTCGCCCGACCACGAAAGCGCGATTATGGCGTCGTTTCTGGCGATCATGCCAAGGTCGCCGTGATTGGCTTCGGCAGGGTGGACGAAGAAGGCCGGCGTGCCGGTCGAGGCGAGCGTTGCGGCGATCTTCGAGCCGATATGGCCGCTTTTGCCGACCCCGGTGACGATGACGCGGCCATCGATCTGCGACACCATGCCGACGGCTCGTGCGAACGGCTCGGCCAGCCCGTTTTCGAGAGCGTCTGCCAGTGCCGCGACGCCGGCCTGCTCCGTCGCCACGGTTCTCAGCGCCGAGGCAATCGCGGCCTGCCCGTCATGCCGCTTCCTGTCTGGGGATTTCACGTCCATGGACGATGCGATTAGCGCTTCGGCGCGCGCCTGTCCAACGGAATTGCCGTCCCGAACCTCCTGACGGGCCATGCCTCAACGCTCCGTTAACCATCCCCATTTACGGTTTCGTAAGTATGGCGCCCGTGCGCCGCGCAAGCAGTGGTGCCGATGTCCGGGTTTCAGCCTCAAAACAAAATGGGACGAAAGGGCAAGGCGGTCTGCGCTTTGCTGCTGGCAACCAGTGTCTTTGCGTTGTCGCGGCCGGCACTGCTTTGCGCCCAGGAAACCGAGCTGCGCGGCGAGGTTTCGGAATCGACAATCCTGGACGACCAGCAGTACAAGATCAGGCAATCGAGCATAGCCGGAATCCAAGCCGCGCAGGCTGCTGCAACCGCCAACGACAATACGCCGCTGCCTACCTATCGCCCGGCCAGCCAAGGGGCGTTGCCTGACGACGGCACGGGCGAGGCGGCCACAACCGGCGGCACTTTCGATCAACCAGCGGCCAGCGGCGATCCATTTCCCGACAACCCTGCTCCGCCCCCCCGACGGCGGCCAAGCGCGACGCAACGCGCCGCCAATGCGGCCAACGCCGAAGACGAGACCGCTGACAGCCAGAAGCGCAAGAGAACCGCGACTGCAGCCGCGGCGGCGACCGACGACACCGATACCGCCGCCATAGACGAGCAGGATACGGTCAACCGCCGTGCCGTCACCATCGATTCCGCCGAGAGGCTCAAGCTCGACCCTGGCGCCGAGCGCACCGAAGCCATCGAAGGCCAGGACAACAAGAACGAGGACGACCCGTTCGCTGCCACCGGCATCAAGCTCGGCTCCTTCGTGATCCGGCCGACGCTCGAGCAAGGCCTGACGTCTTCGACAAACGCCGATTCGAGCAGCCTCGGCAAGCCGGCCTTGCTGTCGGAAACGACGCTGCGCTTCAACGCCGTCTCCGACTGGCGGGAGAATTCGGCGACGGTTGAGGGCTATGGCATCTTCCGCGAAACCTTGTCCGGCTATGACATTCACGAGGCGCAAGGCCGCGTCGACGGCACACTCAACATCGATCTCGACAATGATCTGCGCGCCATCGCCAAGCTGGGCTATGAGGCCTTGCCCGAATCGGCCTCGGCGCCGGACGCGGTCGTCGGCGCCGTTGGCCAGCCGGTGCGCCAGACCGTGAACGGCAGTCTCGCCGTCGAGAAGGATGCCGGCAAAATGCGCTTCGCGCTGACTGGCGCGGTCGAGCACGACATCTTTGGCGACGCCAAGCTTTCGTCGGGCGGATCGCTGTCGCAGAAGGGCCGCGACTCGACGCTCTACACGGCCATTTTGCGTACCGGTTACGAGATCTCGCCTGCCATCACCCCGTTCACCGAAATCGAGATCGGCCGGCGCGCTTATGATTTGCGCGTCGATCCAAACGGCTTCCAGCGCTCCTCGACCAGGCTTGGCGCACGGGCCGGCGTCGAGCTCGATCTCCGCGAGAAGCTTAGCGGCGAGTTCTCGGTCGGCTGGCTGCGCGAAGCTATCGACGACGATGCCCTGCCGGCTATTTCGGGCGCGACGGTCAATGCCGATCTCAAATGGTCGCCGGAACGCGGCACCACGATCGGGCTCACCGCGCAGACGACCGCCGAGAACACGACGAATGCGGGCGAAAGCGGCGACATGCTCTATTCCGGCAGCCTCACCGGCGAGCGGCAGATCCGCGCCAACCTGACCGGAAATGCCGCTCTCGGCCTTGAATGGCGCGACTATACCGGCTCCGACGATCATGATTTGACGCTGAGCGCCGAGGCTGGGCTGACGTGGTGGCTGAACCGCTACACCGGGCTCACCACCCGCGCCAGGACTGAAAAACTGACCAGCAACCTGGTTGGGCGCGACTACACGGCCAACAGTATCTTCGTCGGCTTGAAGTTGCAGCGCTAAATGCATGTCGCGCAAAAGTGTGCAGCGGTTTTGCGATAACGACTTGCGTAAAACAAGAACCTAAAGCGCGTCGCATGAGGCCGGTCGAACGCGGCGCGCTTTAGCCGATCAGCGCGGCAACCGGTGTTGAAACTACAAGGCTACGCCGCGGCGTTCTGACGGCGCGAGTTCGTCGAGAAGCGTGCGAATGACACCGGCCATGCTGGCATTCATGTCTCTGCGCCACAGTGCGAAGGCAACGTTGGCCTCGACGAAGCCTTCGGGCGAGCCGCAGTCGAACGTCCGCCCGCGGTAGTGGTAGCCGTAGAAGGACTGTTGCTTCTGCAGCTTCAGCATTGCATCGGTGAGCTGGATCTCGTTGCCGGCGCCTTTTTCCTGACCTTCGAGTATCTTGAATATCTCCGGCTGCAGGATATAGCGCCCGTTGATGTAGAGGTTCGACGGCGCCGTGCCGGTCTTCGGCTTTTCCACCATGCCGGTGATGCGGAAACCGTGATGCGCGTCCTCGCCGCGGCCGACAATGCCGTATTTGTGCGCCTCGGCCGGATCGCATTCCTGCACGGCGACGATGTTGTTGCCGGTCTCGGCGTAAAGCTCGACCATGTCCTTCATGCAGCTTTTTTCCGACTGCATGATCATGTCGGGCAACAGCAGCGCAAAGGGCTCGTCGCCGACGAGCTCGCGCGCGCACCAGACGGCGTGACCAAGGCCGAGCGGTACCTGCTGGCGGGTGAAGCTGGTCTGCCCCGGCGCCGGCTGCAGCCGCTGCAGGCGGGCGAGCTGGTCGTCCTTGCCGCGCTGCGCAAGCGTGTCGTAGAGCTCGAACTGGACATCGAAGTGATCCTCGATGACCGCCTTGTTGCGGCCGGTCACAAAGATGAAATGCTCGATCCCGGCTTCGCGCGCCTCATCGACCACATACTGGATGACCGGCCTGTCGACGACCGTCAGCATTTCCTTGGGAATGGCCTTGGTGGCGGGGAGAAAGCGCGTGCCGAGACCGGCAACCGGGAACACTGCCTTGCGAACTCTCTTCATGTGCCAATTATCCATTTGCATGACTGTTCGGCAATCCCGATTCGAGACATTTTCATGCCGAAATCGAGGATTACTGAACGGCGGGTCAGAAATCTCAGCTGGTAAAGCATTGACGCATCTTTTCACCCCGGACGACACCTATGGTAAACCAAATGCTAACCGGGTTCGGCGATGAATAGTCTTCCTGAGATGAAGAAGGAGGAAAAGATGTCCGTTCGCAACGCCGCAAGGCGCTTCACCAGCGTCCTGACGGCCGCCAGCCTCTCGCTTGCCTTGCTCATGCCCAGCGGGTCGGCTTTTGCCGATGCCGGCTTCCGCCAATGGGTCGCCAGCTTCCGTGCTACCGCCGTGGCGAGCGGCGTTTCCGGCTCCGTCTACGACCAGGCATTCAAGGGCATCAACGATGCTGACCCGGTGGTGCTGGAAAAGGCCCGTACTCAACCCGAATTCACCGCACCCGCTTGGGATTATTTCGACAACCGCGTCCATGACCAGTCGGTCGCCGTCGGCCAGCAGATGGCAAGGAAATGGAAGCCTTGGCTGGACAGGATCGAGGCAAGATACGGCGTCGACCGCTACATCCTGCTGGCCATCTGGTCTATGGAATCGAACTACGGCGAAACCCTCAAGCGCGATGATATCATGCGCAATGTGGTGCGCTCGCTGGCGACGCTTGGTTATGCCGACCCGAAGCGAGCGAAATTTGCCCGCACCCAGCTGATCGCGGCGCTGAAGATCCTGCAGACCGGCGACATCGACGAAAGCCATCTCAGCGGCTCATGGGCCGGCGCGATGGGCCATACCCAGTTCATCCCCACCAGCTACCAGTCCTATGCGGTCGATATGGACGGCAACGGCAAGCGCGACATCTGGAATTCGATTCCCGACGCACTGGCGACAGCCGCCAATTTGCTGAGGAAGAACGGCTGGCAAGCAGGCAAGACCTGGGGTTATGAGGTCAGCCTTCCGGACGGCAAGAAGCTGCCCGGAGGCTCGAAGTCGCTGTCGCAATGGCAGGCGCTGGGGGTCAGCCGTGCCAACGGCAAGCCGTTCAAGAACGGTGCGGACAAGGCGACGTTGAAGCTGCCCGGCGGCCGCGGCGGGCCGGCTTTCCTGATGATCAAGAATTTCTCGGTCATCAAGCGTTACAACAATGCCGACAAATATGCGCTCGCCGTGGGCCTTCTTGCCGACGAAATTGCCGGCTATGGCGGGCTTGTGCAGGACTGGAAGCGACCGTTTACCAAGCTCTCCTTCGAGGAAAGGCAGGAGCTTCAGAAGCGACTTTCCGAGCACGGCTATTACGACGGCAAGTTCGACGGCAAGATCGGTGACGGATCGAAAACCGCCATCATGGCCTTCCAGGCAAAGGCCGGCTTGACCCAGGACGGGTATCCGAGCAAGGAAGTGCTCAAATGGCTCAGGCAGAACTAGAGCCGGTTGCGGGATGGAGAGGGTGATTGGTTTCGGCTGCGCGCATCCGGTTAATCGTTCGTCGCGTGCCGATCCTGGTTCTGGCGATCGCCGTTCTGGCAGTCGGCGCCGCCAGTGCCTTTCATACCTCGGCCATGGCGCAGGAGCCGGAAAGTCGTGGCTGGTCGCTGCGCGACCTGTTGTTTCCGCGCAGAAGCGAGCGGTTTGAGCAGCCGCCGCCCGAATTCCAGAGAGAATTCCAGAGAACAAAGCCCAGGCCCAAGCTGAGAAAGCCCCGGTCAGTTCGCCGGCCGCCGCCGGCCGAGCCGACAACCCCGGTGGCCGAGAAGGCGCCGGATGCACGCGTCGTTCTGGTGGTCGGCGATTTCATGGCGTCTGGGCTGGCTGAGGGGCTCGACGCCGCCTTTGCCGAGAACACCGGCGTCAGGATCGTCGTCCGTGCCAACGGATCGTCCGGCTTCGTGCGTGACGATGTCTACAACTGGCCAGACCAGGTCAAGTCGCTGATCGCTGCCGAAAAACCGGCAGCCGTCGTCGTCATGCTCGGATCCAACGACCGGCAGCAGATGCGCGTCGGCGATGTGCGCGAGCAGCCGCGATCCGAAAACTGGACCAAGGAATACGAGCGCCGGACCGAAGCGTTCGGCAAGGCCATCGCAGCAACCAAGGTGCCGTATCTGTGGGTTGGCATGCCGGCCTTCCGGGTCTCGAAAATGACCTCCGACATGCTGGCCTTCAACGACATCTTCCGCTCGTCCGCCGAAAGCCACGGCGGCGAATTCGTCGACGTCTGGGACGGGTTCGTCGACGAGAACGGCGCCTTCATCACCAGCGGACCGGACATCAACGGCCAATCGGTGCGCCTGCGCTCCGACGACGGCATCAACATGTCGAAGGCCGGCAAGCGCAAGCTCGCCTTCTATACCGAAAAGCCGCTGATGAAGATCCTTGGGCTGGCCGCGCCGGGAAGCGTGGTCCCGGCTTCTGCCCCGGCCGGCGCTCCCGTCGAGGCGCCGTCACCTGCTGCCGCACCGATAGCTGTCGATCGCACCGTGCCGATGCTGCTCAGCGATCCGGCGCTGGACGGCGGCTCGGAACTTCTCGGCGCCGCCCCGCCGGCAAAAGCGGACAAGCATTTGCCGGGCGAAAGGCTTGTCATCGAGGGCAAGGCGCCCGACGCCTCACCGGGCCGTGCCGACGATTTCTCGTGGCCACCCAAGACACAGCCTGCGACGGCGGCCGCATCCGATACGACGACGGCGATCCGCCAGTAAACAGAACCTCTTCGGAACGGGCTCAGCGCGGCAGCACGCTCGATCCCATCAGCGCCTCGTCGATGGCGCGCGCCGCCTGGCGGCCCTCGCGGATCGCCCAGACGACCAGCGACTGGCCGCGCCGCACGTCGCCCGCCGTATAGAGCCTTTCGACGCTGGTCCTGTAGTCCCGGTCATTGGCCTCGACATTCTTCGAACGGCGGCTGTCGGTGACGATCTTCATCTGCCCGTCGAGTTCCGAGACCGGCCCGCGAGCGGCTGGCCCGGCAAAGCCGATGGCGATGAACGCGAGATCGGCGCGGATGACGAATTCGGTGCCGGCGATTGGCTTGCGCTTTTCGTCGACCTCGCAGCATTTGACCCCGGTCAGCTGGCCGTCCTCGCCGATGAATTCAAGCGTCGCCACCTGGAATTCGCGCTCGGCGCCTTCGGCCTGCGACGATGACGTGCGCATCTTGGTCGCCCAGTAGGGCCAGACCGACAGCTTGTCTTCCTTTTCCGGCGGCTGCGGCCGGATGTCGAGCTGGGTGACGCGCACCGCGCCCTGGCGGAAGGCGGTGCCGACGCAGTCTGAGGCAGTGTCGCCGCCGCCGACGACGACGACATGCTGGCCGCCGGCGACGATCGGGCGCGACGGCCATGCGACCGACTGGATCGGCTCGCCGCCGATACGCTTGTTCTGCTGCACCAGATAGGGCATGGCGTCGTGCACGCCGTCGAGATCGTCGCCCGGGATGTTGGCCGGGCGCGGCGTTTCGGAACCGCCGCAATAGAGCACGGCATCATATTCGGCGAGCAGTTCGGCGACCGGCTTGTCGACGCCGACATTGACGCCGCAATGGAAGCTGACACCTTCGCCCTGCATCTGCTCGATGCGCCGGTCGATATAATGCTTCTCGATCTTGAAATCGGGGATGCCGTAGCGCATCAGCCCGCCCGGCCGGCTCTCGCGCTCATAGACGTGAACGTCATGGCCTGCGCGGCCGAGTTGCTGGGCAGCCGCCATGCCTGCCGGCCCCGAGCCGATGATCGCGACGCGCTTGCCGGTCTTCCGTTCCGGCGGATAGGGCCGGATATGGCCGGTTTCATAGGCTTTGTCGGCAATCGCCTGCTCGATCGTCTTGATGGCGACCGGAATATCCTCGAGGTTCAGCGTGCAGGCTTCCTCGCAAGGTGCGGGGCAGATGCGGCCGGTAAATTCCGGAAAATTGTTGGTCGAATGCAGGTTGCGGATCGCGTTTTCCCAGTCGCCATTGTAGACGAGGTCGTTCCAGTCCGGGATCTGGTTGTGGATCGGGCAGCCGGTCGGTCCATGGCAATACGGAATGCCGCAATCCATGCACCGCGCGGCCTGTTTCTCGACCTCCTTGTCCGACATCGGCAGCGTGAACTCGCGGAAATGCCGGATGCGGTCGGAAGCCGGCTGGTACTTGTGCACCTGCCGGTCGATCTCGAGAAACCCTGTTACCTTGCCCATAGTCCAGTCCCTACTGTCCGGAAGGCACGCCTGGCGACGCACCCGTTAACCTCATAAGGCAGCTGTGGCAACCTTCAGTCCGAGGTCAGGATTGTTGATGAAGAGGGTTGCCGGGACGCACGGCCTCCCGGCAATTTCCAAATCTATTCCGCCGCCACGTTCATGCGCATCCGCTCCATCTCGATCAGCGCGCGGCGGTATTCGACCGGCATGATCTTCCGGAATTTCGGCCGGAAAGTCGCCCAGTCGTCGAGGATTTCGCGACCTCGTACCGAGCCGGTGTAGTGGACGTGGTTGGAGATCAGCTGGTAGAGCCGCTCCTCGTCATGGCTGGTCATATCGCCGGATACGTCGACACGGCCCTTATGGTCGAGATCGCCGCCATGGTGGAGCAGCTTTTCCATCAGGTCGTCCTCTTCCGGAACCGGCTCCAGCTCGACCATCGCCATGTTGCAGCGTTCGGCGAAATCACCCGCCTCGTCGAGCACATAGGCGACGCCCCCCGACATGCCGGCGGCGAAGTTGCGGCCGGTCTGGCCGATGACGACGACGATACCGCCGGTCATGTATTCGCAACCATGGTCGCCGACGCCTTCAACGACGGCGGCGACACCCGAATTGCGCACGGCAAAACGCTCGCCGGCAACGCCGCAGAAATAGGCCTCGCCCTCGGTTGCGCCGTAGAGCACGGTATTGCCGACAATAATGGACTCGGCAGCAACGATTTTCGTGTTCTCCGGCGGGCGGATGACAATGCGGCCACCCGACAGGCCCTTGCCGACATAGTCGTTGGCAGCGCCCACCAGTTCGAACGAGACACCGCGCGCCAGGAAGGCGCCAAAGGACTGGCCGGCCGTGCCGGTGAGCTTGACCGAGATCGTGTCCTCGCGCAGGCCCTTGTGCTTGAAGCGCTTTGCCACCTCGCCCGACAGCATGGCGCCGGTCGAACGGTCGACGTTGCGAATCGGCAGTTCGATACTGACCGGCTGCCTGGCTTCGAGCGCCGGCTTTGCGAGTTCGATCAGCTTGCGGTCGAGCACGTCGTCGATCGGATGCTTCTGCCGCTCGGTCCAGTGCACCGCCTCGTGCGGCGCATCGGGCTTGTAGAACATCTTGCTGAAGTCGAGCCCGCGTGCCTTCCAGTGCTGGATCAGCTCGCGCTTTTCCAGAAGGTCGGTGTCGCCGATGATCTGGTCGAGATGGGTGTAGCCCATCTCGGCAAGCAGCGCCCGCACCTCTTCCGCCACATAGAAGAAGAAGTTGATGACGTGCTCGGGCGTGCCCTTGAAGCGCTTGCGCAGCACCGGGTCCTGTGTCGCGACGCCGACGGGGCAGGTGTTGAGATGGCACTTGCGCATCATGATGCAGCCGGCCGCGATCAACGGCGCGGTCGAAAAGCCGAACTCGTCGGCGCCGAGCAGTGCGCCGATAATGACGTCACGCCCGGTGCGCAGGCCGCCATCGACCTGCAGCGCGACGCGCGACCTGAGGCCGTTGAGCACCAGCGTCTGGTGCGTCTCGGCAAGGCCCATCTCCCATGGGCTGCCGGCATGCTTGAGCGAGGTCAGCGGCGAGGCACCGGTGCCGCCGTCATAGCCTGATATGGTGATGTGGTCGGCACGCGCCTTGGCGACGCCGGCCGCAACCGTGCCGACGCCGACTTCCGAGACCAACTTGACCGATACGTCGGCCGCCGGATTGACGTTCTTCAGGTCGTAGATGAGCTGCGCCAGATCCTCGATCGAATAGATGTCATGATGCGGCGGCGGCGAGATCAGGCCGACGCCCGGCGTCGAATGCCTGACCTTGGCGATGGTCGCATCGACCTTGTGGCCCGGCAGCTGGCCGCCCTCGCCGGGCTTCGCCCCTTGCGCGACCTTGATCTGCATCATGTCGGAATTGACCAGATACTCCGCCGTGACGCCAAAGCGTCCCGAAGCGACCTGCTTGATTGCCGAGCGTTCGGGGTTCTTGCCGCCGCCCGGCAGTGGCAGATAGCGGTCGGCCTCTTCGCCGCCCTCGCCGGTGTTCGACTTGCCGCCGATGGCGTTCATGGCGCGCGCCAGTGTCGTGTGCGCTTCCCTGGAGATCGAGCCGAAGGACATCGCCCCGGTCGAGAAGCGCTTGACGATATCGGCCGCCGGCATCACCTCGTCGAGCTTGACCTTCTTACGCCCGGTCTCTTGCGCAAGCTTGATCTTGAACAGGCCGCGAATGGTCTGCGCCTGCGCCGTCTCGCTGTCGATTTGGGCGGAATAGTCCTTGAACGTCTCCCACGAGCCTTGGCGCACGGCGTGCTGCAAGGTCGCCACTGCGTCGGGCGACCAGATATGGGCCTCGCCGCGCATGCGGAACATGTATTCGCCGCCGACCTCGAGGCTGTTGCGCAGCACCGGGTCGTTGCCGAAGCCGTCGGTGTGGCGGCTGACCGTTTCGGCGGCGATCTCGTCCAGCCCGACGCCTTCGATCAGCGTCGCCGTGCCGGTGAAGTACTTCTGCACGAAGTCCGACTTGAGCCCGATGGCGTCGAATATCTGCGCGCCGCAATAGGACTGGTAAGTGGAGATGCCCATCTTGGACATCACCTTCAGGATGCCCTTGCCGATCGACTTGATGTAACGGGAGACGACTTCGTAGGCATCGACCTCCGCCGGCAATTCGCCACGCTTGTGCATGTCGAGCAGCGTGTCGAAAGCGAGATAGGGATTGATCGCCTCGGCGCCGTAGCCGGCGAGACAGCAGAAATGATGCACCTCGCGCGGCTCGCCGGATTCCACGACGAGCCCAACCGACGTGCGCAATCCCTTGCGGATCAAATGATGGTGCACGGCCGCAGTCGCCAGCAGTGCCGGAATGGCGATGCGGTCCGGGCCGAGCTGACGGTCCGACAGGATGATGATATTGTAGCCGCCGGCGACCGCCGCCTCGGCGCGCTCGCATAGCCGGTCGATGGCGCCCTGCATGCCGGCCGCGCCTTCATTCGAACCGTAAGTGATGTCGATCGTCTTGGTGTCGAAACGGTCTTCGGTGTGGCCGACGGAGCGCAGCTTCTCCAGATCGCCATTGGTCAGGATCGGTTGGCGCACTTCGAGCCGCTTGCGGCGCGAATTGCCGACAAGATCGAAGATGTTGGGCCGCGGCCCGATGAAGGACACCAGGCTCATCACCAGCTCCTCGCGGATCGGGTCGATCGGCGGATTGGTGACCTGTGCGAAATTCTGCTTGAAATAGGTGTAGAGCAGCTTTGATCTGTCCGACATTGCCGAAATCGGCGTGTCGGTACCCATCGAGCCGACCGCTTCCTGGCCGGTGGTCGCCATCGGCGACATCAACAGCTTGGTGTCCTCCTGGGTGTAGCCAAACGCCTGCTGGCGGTCGAGCAGTGAGACATCCCTGCGCAGGGCGCGCGGCTCGACCGGGTTCAGATCCTCGAGGATGAGCTGTGTGTTGGCGAGCCAGCTCTTGTAGGGGTGCCTGGTCGCGATCTCCGACTTGATCTCCTCGTCGGAAACGATGCGGCCCTTGTCCAGGTCGATCAGCAGCATGCGGCCGGGCTGCAGCCGCCACTTCTTGACGATCCTTTCCTCCGGCACCGGCAGCACGCCGGCTTCCGAGGCCATGATGACGCGGTCGTCGTCGGTGACGATGTAGCGTGCCGGCCGCAGCCCGTTGCGGTCGAGCGTGGCACCGATCTGGCGGCCGTCGGTGAAGGCAACCGCCGCCGGCCCGTCCCACGGCTCCATCAGGGCTGCGTGATACTCGTAGAAGGCCTTGCGGTCCTGACCCATCAGCTTGTTGCCGGCCCAGGCTTCCGGGATCAGCATCATCATGGCGTGGGCGAGCGAATAGCCGCCCTGCGTCAGGAATTCGAGCGCATTGTCGAAGCAGGCGGTGTCGGACTGCCCTTCATAGGAGATCGGCCACAGCTTCGAGATGTCGTTGCCGAACAGTTCGGAATCGACCGAGGCCTGCCGCGCCGCCATCCAGTTGACGTTGCCGCGCAGCGTATTGATCTCGCCATTGTGGGCGACCATGCGGTAGGGATGCGCCAGCTTCCACGACGGGAACGTGTTGGTCGAGAAGCGCTGGTGGACCAGGATCAGCGCCGTCTCGAAACGCGGGTCGGTGAGGTCCTTGTAGTAGGCGCCGACCTGATAGGCCAGGAACATGCCCTTGTAGACGATGGTCCGCGACGACATCGAGACGACATAGAAGCCGTTGTCGACGCCTTTGGTCTCCTCATGGATACGGCCGGAAATGACCTTGCGCAGGATGTAGAGCCGCCGCTCGTAATCGTCGTCGTTCTCGATCTCGGCGCCGCGGCCCAGGAATACCTGTCGGTGCACCGGCTCGGAAGCGGCGATGTCGGGCGCCTTGGACAGCGACGAATTATCGACCGGCACGTCGCGAAAGCCGAGCAGCGGCTGGCCCTCGAGTTGCGCCACCTCGGCGATGATGCCTTCGATATGCGCCTGCAGCTCCGGGTCGCGCGGCATGAACACATGGCCGACTGCATAGTGGCCGGGCTTCGGCAGTTCGACCCCTTGCTTGGCCATCTCCTCGCGGAAGAAGCGGTCCGGCAGCTGCACCAGCACGCCGGCGCCGTCGCCCATCAGCGGATCGGCGCCGACGGCGCCGCGATGCGTCAGGTTTTCGAGCACGGCAAGGCCGTCCTCGACGATCTGATGCGACTTGCCGCCCTTCATGTTGACGATGAAGCCGACGCCGCAGGCATCATGCTCGTTGCGCGGATCATAGAGGCCGTGCGCGGCATAGCCGGTGCTGGTTCGCCCAATATTGGTCAGGGACGGATTTTTGACGGCTGCCGCTTTCGTCTGCGCGGCGTTCGTCGCAGATGGCGTCATGTCCGTCATCGTCCTGTCCTCCGTTCCGCCCCCTTCGGGCGCTGGTTTCCGTCGGGAAGCGCGTGGCTCCCCTTCCAATCTTGCGGCACGTCTTGCGAAATTCTTGCCGACCGTGCGGCTTTCCGCATGGTTCGCATATGGTATTCGTACAGGCCGGAGCCAGGCTGTCTAGCTGTCGCTCGCGGCAATGCCGCAGAGGCGCAATCATATGCCAATGCGGCCAGTTTTGTGCGACAAAATAAGACAGCACTACTGTCCTAAATTTTTATGACAGAAATTTTGGATGCACACAAGACCGATTCACAAAATTCTTGAAGCTTTCGCGACAGAAAATTGCGCGGAACGCCGTGTCAGCGTAGCCTTCGGTCGCTGCATCTACGCTCATGCGTTTCGCTGGCTTTAGCGGATTTTCGGCATCTGCCACTTGCGGCCGGCATGCGAAAGCGGCCAAGCTCGCATCGATTTCCCCAGCATAGGCAGACGCATGATTTTCGCTTCCGACAATTGGGCAGGCGCCCATCCCCGTATCGCTGCCGGCCTGTCGGCCCATGCCGACGGCTTCTCCACCGCCTATGGCGACGGTGCCCTCGACAAGGCCGTTTACCAGCGCTTCAATGAAATCTTCGAATGCGAGGTCGCGGTGTTTTTCGTCGCCACCGGCACCGCTGCCAATTCGCTGTCGCTGACTACCTATAACAAGCCAGGCGGCATTTCCTTCTGCCATCGCGAATCGCACGTCATCGAGGACGAATGCGGTGCACCGGAATATTTCACCGGCGGTTCGCGGCTTTATACAGTCGAAGGCGCACTCGGCAGGATCGATGCCGGCAATCTGGAACGGGCGGTGGACCGTTTCGCACCCGAAAACGTCCATTCCGGGCGGCCGGTTGCCGTTTCGATCACCCAGTCGACCGAAGTCGGCACCGTCTACACGCTGAACGAAATCGCCAGGATTTCGGCGATCGCAAAGCAGCATGGACTGCCGCTGCACATGGATGGGGCCCGCTTTGCCAATGCGCTCGTCGCGCTGGAAACGACGCCGGCCGAAATGACCTGGAAGCATGGCGTTGACATCCTCTCCTTTGGCGGCACCAAGAATGGCTGTTGGTGCGCCGAGGCGATCGTGCTGTTCGACCTCGAGCGAGCCGAGGAATTGGCCTTTTTGCGCAAGCGCGCGGCCCAGCTGTTCTCGAAATCGCGCTTCATCGCCGCGCAATTCGATGCGTATTTCAGGGGTGGGCTATGGCTCGACACAGCACGGCACGCCAATGCGATGGCGGCACGGCTCGCCGCGGCGATAGAAGATTCCCCTTCGGCCCGGCTGGCCTGGCTGCCGCAGGCGAACGAGGTCTTCGCAGTCATGAAAAACGCCGAGGCCGAAAGAATGCAAGCGGCAGGGGCGGCCTTCCACGACTGGCACAGGCCGCTCGGCTACGACAGCTACATTGGCGAAGACGAAGCGCTCTATCGCTTTGTCACCAGCTTCGCGACCACGCCCGACGAGGTCGACCGTTTCGGCTACCTGCTCGCCGGATAGCAAGCCTTGCCCACCAGCAAAAAGAGCGGCGCATTGCTGCACCGCCCTTTCTTCCCGGGGAGTTGGCGTCCCGGAGTTTAGCTGCCTGGCTTAGGCGGCAGTCTTGGCCTCGATCTGCTTGGCCTTGGCCGGAGCCGAGGTGATCGCGATCTTGCGCGGCTTCAGCTCTTCGGGGATGTTGCGCTTGAGGTCGACGAAGAGCAGGCCGTTCTTCAGCGCGGCGCCGACAACCTCGACGTGATCGGCAAGCTGGAAGCGGCGCTCGAAGGCTCGGCTGGCGATACCGCGATAGAGCAGTTCGGAGCCTTCGCCATTGCCTTCCTCCTTGCGCTCACCCTTGACGGTCAGCACATTGCGGTGAGCTTCGATCGAAATCTCATCTTCCGAGAAGCCGGCCACAGCCATCGAGATGCGATAGGCATCCTCGCCCGTGCGCTCGATGTTGTAAGGCGGATACGTCTGGCCTTCCGGCTGCGCAAGCGAATCGAGCATGGTGAACAGCCGGTCAAAACCGACGGTCGAACGGTAGAGCGGGGAAAAATCAACGTGACGCATGGTGTGTTCTCCTGTTGAGCAACAAGGTTGCGTATGGCCGGTGCGAAACCCGTGACGGCGTTCCGGATGGGCCAGCGGCCCCGACATTGGCGACCGCATGACAAATTTGGGAAGCCGGCGACGGCATTTCAAGATTTTCCCGCGTCCGAACGGGACCGGTCCCGGCCCACGTCCCGATGCCGATGAACGGCAGATGAACCGTGGCTTCGGTGAGCGTTCAGCCAGGCGGCACTAAAACTGTTCTCGAGATCACGAACAGGTCGCCGGAAAAGGCGACACGACGAGGCCGAACCGGGTGTAACGTCCCTTCCTCCCGGGTCGACAGGGGCCGGAAGCACGCCCAAGGCTGCTTCCGGCCTCACTTGTTTGCTGCATGGGTCGACCTCCCCGGCGTGCCGAATTCCTTTGCTTTTGGCGCATGGGCGTTTATGCCTGACTTGCGCCCACGCCGGCACCGACGCCAACCAAACACCCTATGACCGATCTTTTCCACCAGCCCCCCCTGTTCCACGAAACTCCGGGCAATCCGCTGCCGGAAAACGCGGCCGGCGGCTTCTTCACCACGCGCGACGGCACGAAGATCCGCTATGGTCTGTTTGCCGCGGTTGCCCGCCCGATGAAGGGCACCGTCGTCGTCCTGACCGGCCGCAACGAATGCATCGAGAAGTATTTCGAGACCATTCGCAACCTTGCCGACCGGGGTTTTGGCGTGGCAACCCTCGACTGGCGCGGCCAGGGCGCTTCCGACCGGATGATCGGCGACCGACAGCGCGGCTACGTCCAGAGCTTCTTCGACTATACCGGCGATCTGGAGCAGTTCTTCGAAGAGATCGTGCTGCCCGATTGCCGAGGACCCTACTACATACTGGCCCATTCGGCCGGCGCGGTGATCGCGCTGCTCGCCGCGCCCTCGATGGCGAACCGCGTGCGCCGCATGGTGCTGATCGCACCATTCTTCACCGTGCCCGACCTGCCGGTTTCGATAAAAACCGTTCGCCGCACCTGTTCGCTGTTCTGCCTTCTCGGCCTTGGCCGGCTCTATGCCGCATGGGGTCCGCGACCGAAGGAATCAGTGCCCTTCGCCATGAACAAGCTGACCAGCGACCCGGCGCGCTATCGGCGCAACACGCTGATCTACGAAACCTATCCGCAGCTGGCGCTCGGCGGACCGACGATCCGCTGGCTGAAGGCGGCCACCGAGGCGTCCTTGATCGTCAGCGACCCCGATTTCATGGCCAAGATCCAGGTGCCCTTGCTGATGGTCGCCGCCGGCGCCGACCAGGTCGTCTCGACCAGGGCAGTCGAAGCCTATGCGAGACGTCTGCGCGTCGGCTCGCTGGTGATGATCGACGGCGCTCGCCATGAGATCCTCCAGGAAGCCGACCTCTATCGCGAGCAACTGCTTGCGGCATTCGATGCCTTCATCCCAGGAACCGGTGACGTCTGAGCCGCATACCTGTCCGGCTTCAGCTCACGCGGGCAAAATCCATGATCCAGTTGGTCTCCCATGTCTTGCCGCCGTCCGGCGAAAAAGCCTGCTCCCAGCGTGCCGACCTGTCCGTGATCCGCGACCACAGGAAGCGGACCTGGATCGGCTGGCCGTCGAATACGTCTTCGCACAGGAACGTGCCGACGCCCGCCACGAAAGTGCCGCGCGTCGGAACATCGATGGTCGACGGATTGCGGCCGTCGATCCACCAGATCGACCATTGCCTCGCCGCCGGGTAGAAGGTCCGCAAGGTGGCGGCGCGATAGGGCCCGCCGGGCAATTCAATCCAATTGTCGTCGATATTGCCGAGGCCGCCAAGGATCGGCCGCACGTCACACGTGCCGCCAAACACATCCCAGTTGCCGTCGCCCTGCAGCCGCTTCTGCAATCTTCGATGGCCGACGGTCCAGCGCCCGAAGAAGAAATCGAAATCGGCCCGCCCGTCCGCCGGAGCATCGGAATGGCTGGCTGCTGGCTGCGTCGGCATCTATGATCCTCCCGGCTGACAGCGTTCCATAGCGCATGCCAACTGACATCATCCTGTCAGGAGGTATGGCAACGATCTCGCCTGGGCAGTATGCCCAATCTCAGCCGCGCAGCGCCGCCATCGCCGCCGCGTGCAGTTCCGGTGTCGCCGCCGCCAAAATGTCGCCGCCCTTTTCCGCCGGTCCGCCTTCGAAGGTGGTGACAACGCCGCCTGCCTTCTCGATGATCGGGATCAGCGCGACGATGTCGTACGGTTTCAATCCGGGATCGGCAACGATATCGACGCTGCCCGCCGCCACCATGGCGAAGGCATAGCAGTCGGTGCCGTAACGGGCGAGCTGGACCTGTTGCTCGAACAGGTCGTAGCGCAGGCGCGCGTCTCCCTTGAACAGCGCCGGCGTGGTGGTGAACAGCGTCGCCTCGGCGAGATTCGTCGTCTTGCGCGTTGCGAGTTTTCGGGGGCCACCGGGACCTTCATAGTGCGAGCCGGAAGCATTGGCGTAGAACAACTCGCCGGTGAAGGGCTGCGACATCATGCCGGCGACGGCATCGCCGTCGACCGTCAGCCCGACCAGCGTTCCCCATACCGGCAGGCCGGAAATGAAGGCGCGCGTTCCATCGATCGGATCGATCACCCAGACATGCCGGCTGGAGATGTTTTCGCTGCCATGTTCCTCGCCGAGAATGCCGTGATCGGGGTATTGCGCTGATATCAGCGCCCGGATGGCGCGCTCGGCCTCGCGGTCGGCCTCGGTGACCGGGTCGAAGCTGCCGCGCTCCTTGTTGTTGACCGCGCCCTGGTTGCGGAAGCGCGGCAAGGTCTCGGCTGCGGCGGCACGCGCAATGCGCCGCATGAACTCGATGCTGATGTCCAACTGATTCTCCCGCTCCAGCATGTTTGGAGATACCCGTTTGCCTACGGATTTATGCCGAAACAAGGGCGTTCGGAGCCTTTCGCATGGTGCCAACTGTTGCTCGAATGCAACGCCGCCGTCATGGAAATGCAGTTTCCACTTCACAGTGAATTAAAAAAGCCGGAACGCGCCTTGACATTTGTGCAGCGCACAATACGTTTGTTCTCGGACAGGGGTTCCTGTCCATGCCCTCCTTGGGCGTTTCCTCCCTAGACTTCGACCGTGTCGTGCAAACGATGCGGTCTTTTTTTACGCTGCCGCATGAGCGGCGAGTACCGCGATTCCGCGGCTATTCGGCGGCCAGCGGCAGATCCATGAAATTGTGATCGGGCATCGCCATCAGTTCGGCCGAAAACCGCGCCAGATCGTCGGCCAGGGCGTCGAAACCAGCCGATCTCTGGAACGTCCGCTCATTCATGTAGAGCCCGCGATTGACCTCGATCTGCAGCGCATGCAGATGGCGCACGGGGCGGCCATAGTGCTCGGTAATGAAGCCTCCGGCATAAGGCTTGTTGTGGGCGACGCTGTAGCCCATGCCGGTGAGCAGGCCGATCGCCGTCTCGGTCAACGCCGCCGCGGCGGAAATGCCAAAGCGGTCGCCGACGATGAAGTCCGGCCGCAATCCGCTGTCGCCGACCCTTATGCTTGCCGGCATCGAGTGGCAGTCAATCAGCACGGCGTAGCCGAAGCGCGCATGGGTTCTGGTCAAAAGCCGTTTCAGCGTCTCGTGATAGGGCTTGTAGACCGCTTCGATGCGCGCCACGGCTTCCGCCAGCGGCAAGCGGCCGGAATAGATGTCGAGCCCCTCGCCGACCAGCTTGGGCACGGTGCCGAGCCCGCCGGCCACCCGCGCCGAGCGGATGTTGCAGAATGACGGCACCGGTTCGGCGAACATGCGCGGGTCGAGTTCCCACGGCTCCCGGTTGACGTCGAGATAGGCGCGCGGGAAGTTTGCCGCCAGCATCGGCGCCCCGAGCGCGACGGCGCCGCCGAACAATTCCTCGACATAGCAGTCCTCGGAGCGACGGATAGCGTTGCGGTCCAGCTTGGCCATCGCCATGAACCGCTCCGGATAGTAGCGGCCGCTATGCGGCGAGTTGAAGAGGAAGGGAACGCGCTGTTCGGCGCCCGATCGGATTTCGAAGGGAGGAACGACCGAAAAATCCTCGGCTGCCGTTTTCAATTTGAACGAACCCGGGAATACCAATGCATCATGATAGGAAAGTGCCACCTCGCCGCCCGCATGTCCAGCCGCCGAAGCGCCAGCCAAATCAGGATTGTGCGGCCAACGTTCACTTGATGTTTACCGTCACCTCCTCATATACAGCATGGTTAACGGGCTTGCCGCACGGCATTGTCGGTTGGGTGATTCGGACGGGACAAGATGGCACGCATTCTGCTGGCGGAAGACGATGACGACATGCGCCGGTTCCTCGTCAAGGCGCTGGAGCGCGCCGGCTATCAGGTCAGCGATTTCGACAATGGCGCCAGTGCCTATGAGCGGCTGCGCGAGGAACCTTTTTCGCTGCTGCTGACCGACATCGTCATGCCGGAGATGGATGGCATCGAGCTCGCCCGCCGCGCCACCGAGATCGATCCCGACCTCAAGGTGATGTTCATCACCGGCTTTGCCGCCGTCGCGCTGAACCCTGATTCCAAGGCGCCGAAAGACGCCAAGGTGCTATCGAAGCCGTTCCACCTGCGCGACCTCGTCAACGAAGTCGAAAAGATGCTGCAGGCCGCCTGACGCGTTTTTCTCGGGTCTTGACCGACCCGGCAAGCCAGCCATTCTTTCGCTTTTCCCGCTATTGACGTGCCGAACCAAAAATGGTGTATGCGCGGCTTCGGATGGGCGTGTAGCTCAGCGGGAGAGCACTGCATTGACATTGCAGGGGTCACAGGTTCAATCCCTGTCACGCCCACCATCCAGATAATCCCTCAATTGGCCGTCGGTATTTTTCGTCGACTGACGTTCCCGGCCTATACCGGCCTCAGGCCGCACCGAGGCGCAGATCGCCGGTCTCGACGTGCTCCAGAAACCAGGCATAGGTCTGTTCCAATCCGCTGCGCAGCGAGTAGCGCGGGCGCCAGCCGGTGGCGAACAGACGCGACACGTCCATCAGCTTGCGCGGCGTGCCGTCCGGCTTCGTCGCATCGAACGTTATCGCGGCATCGGCGCCAGCGACCGACACGATGGTGCGGGCAAGATCGGCAATGGTGATGTCTTCTCCCGAGCCGACATTGATGTGGCTGTCGCCCGAATAATTCTTCAGCAACCAGACCAGCGCGTCGGCGGCGTCGTCGACATGCAGGAATTCACGCATCGGCGTGCCTGATCCCCACACCTCCAGGCTCTTGCGGCCGGCGCGCCTGGCCTCGTGCGCCTTGCGCATCAGAGCGGGCACGACATGGCTGGAATTGAGGTCGAAATTGTCGCCCGGACCGTAGAGATTGGTCGGCATCGCCGAGATGTAGTCGACGCCGTACTGGCGCCGATAGGCCTGGCACAGTTTCAGCCCGGCGATCTTGGCGATCGCATACCATTCGTTGGTGGGCTCGAGCGGCCCGGTCAGCAAGGCGTCCTCGGAGATCGGCTGCGCCGCGAATTTGGGATAGATGCAGGATGAACCGAGAAACAGCAGCTTCTGCACCTCGTTGCGGAAGGCGCTGTCGATGACATTGTTTTGCATGACGAGATTGTCCTGCAGAAAATCGACCGGAAGCCTGTTGTTGGCCAGGATACCGCCGACCTTGGCCGCCGCCATCACCACTGCATCCGGCTTGCGGTCGGCCATCCAGCGCCGCACGCCGGCCTGGTCGAGAAGATCGAGCTCGGCGCGCGAGGCGGTCAGGACTTCGCAATCCTCGTCGGCCAATCTGCGCAGGATGGCCGAGCCGACCATGCCGCGATGTCCGGCCACGAAAACGCGCTTGCCCTGAAGGTCGAAGGTCATCAGCTTACCCCAATGCAGAACGGCAGCTATGCCAGTTGGCCGGCGGAGCGCCGGATCGGCTTCTCTGTTGCCGGACGCATACCGCATACAGATTTGCCCAGACAAGGCAAATCGCAAAGCCACCCGAAGCAACCTTTGGATCGACGCTGTAGCGCTCGCGATCAGACGCCCGCTACCGCGCAGAGGCTTGTCATTCTGGCAATGGCAAGCTCGGGGTCGGCCAGCAACCCTGCCTGGTCGGCAAGGCGAAAGACATCGGCATAGTGACGGATGCCGCGCGCCGATTGCATGCCGCCGATCATCGAAAAATGCTCCTGGTGGCCGTTCAGCCATGCCATGAAGACGATGCCGGCCTTGTAATATTCGGTCGGCACCTCGAAAATTTTGCGCGACAGCGGCACTGTCGGCGCCATCAGCGCGTCATAGCCGGCGCGGTCGCCGTCGGCCAGCCTTGCCAGCGCTGCATTGGCGACCGGCGCGATGGCATCGAAAATGCCGAGCAGCGCGTGCGAATGTCTGTCGCCGTCGCCGGCGATCAGCTCGGGGTAATTGAAATCGTCGCCGGTGAACATCAGCACGCCCTCAGGCAGCCGGTCCCTGAGCGCAATCTCCTTGCCGGCATCGAGCAGCGATATCTTTATGCCTTCGACCTTGCCGGCATGGCGTTCGATGATCGCGACCACCGTCTCCAGCGCAGTTTCGAAATCGCTGCTGCCCCAGTAGCCTTTCAGCGCCGGGTCGAACATGTCGCCCAGCCAGTGCAGGACGACCTTGCCGGAGGCCTGGGACAGGATGCGGTCGTAGACGCCGATATAGTCGTCGGGGCCTTTGGCGACCGCCGCCAGCGCCCGGCTGGCCATCATGATCGCCTTGCCGCCAAGCCCTTCGATGAAGCCGAGCTGTTCTTCATAGGCCGCGATGACATCGTCTAGCCTGCTGGCGCCCCCCGCCAGATGGTCGGTGCCGGCGCCCGACGCAAGATCGGCGCCTTCGACGCTGCGCGCCTCGGCGATCGAGCGGCGGATCAATTCCTTGGCATTCGCCCAGTCGAAACCCATGCCGCGCTGAGAGGTGTCCATCGCTTCGGCGACACGGAAGCCAAGCCGCCAGAGGTGATGGCGAAACGCCATCGTCTTGTCCCAGTCGACCGCGGGCCTCGACCACGGATCGGCCATGGCGAGGGGATCGGCAACGACATGGGCGGCGGCGTAGGCGATGCGCGAGAAGCGAGCGCCGGCCACAGGCTGCACCGGCTGGCCGACAAGCCGGTAGCGGACACGGCCGGCGCCTTCCCCGGGCAAGGTGATGTCCATGGCTCTCTCCCTTACCAACGCCTATTAAATGGAACGTTCCAACAAATCAAGATATTTTGCCCCCTGCCTCGTGCAGCGAAAATTGCTGCATCGCAGCAGCCGAAAGCCCTGCTTGCCGGAGAATTGCGCCGCCGAGCCGCATTTTTCCCGGCTTCGCAAAAACGCGATTGACTCAAATGCGCCGCAGGGATTAGATCGTTCCAATAAAATCGCACAAGAAACCACCGGGAGGACAGATCTGGATGGCCAGCCGGGCCAAGGCAACGATACTCGACATCGCCCGTGAGGCGGGCGTGTCCAAATCGACGGTATCGCTGGTGCTGCAAGGCAGCGGGCTGATCCGGCCCGAAACCGCGCTCAAGGTGCGCAAGGCGATCGAGGACGTCGGCTATGTCTACAACCGCGGCGCCGCCAATCTGCGCAAGGCCCATTCCAACGTCATCGGCATGGTCATCAACGATCTCACCAATCCGTTTTTCGCCGAGCTCGCGGTCGGCATGGAGCGCGTCTTCCAGTCGGCCGGCATCGTGCCTTTCATCGCCAATACGGCTGAAAACCCGGTGCGTCAGGAAGAGGTTCTGAAATCGTTGATGGAGCAGGGTGTCGCCGGGCTCGTCGTGTCGCCGGCGCGCGGCACCACGCCTGGCGCGTTCCGTCGCCTTGAGACCGCAGGCGTTCCGGTCGTCTTCGTCATGCGCCGGCTTCCCGAAAGCCGTATCCCGGTGATCACGCCCGACAATCATCGCGGCGCCTATCTCGCCACCGCCCATCTGATCGGCAAGGGCCATCGCCGGCTGGCCTTCTTCGGCGGCTCGTCCGACCTTGTCGTCTATCACGAGCGCCTGGGCGGCTTTCGCGCGGCCTGTGAAGCGCTCGGCATCGAACCGGCCGACAGGCTGGTCTTCGAGGGCGAAACCAGCCGCAAGGGCGGTATTGCCTGCCTGGAAACCGCACTTGCCATGGCCGCGCCGCCGACCGCGGCCCTTTGCTTCAACGATGCGGTCGCCTTCGGCGTCTTGCTGGCGCTGCGCAAGCGCGGCCTGGAACCCGGCGCGGACTTTGCCGTCGTCGGCTTCGACGATGTCGCCGAGGCCGAGCACTATATGCCGGCGCTGACCAGCGTCGCGGTGAACACCGCCGGCCTCGGCGAGCGCGCCGCCCATGTCGTGCTGAAGATGATCCAATCGCGCACCACGCGCGCCGAGGATCATATCGGCGCCGTCAACCTCGTGGTCAGGGAAAGCTGCGGCCCCGATCGCAAGGAGCATGGCTGTGCAGGAATGGGAGACGCGGCATGACCGTCAGTTGGGGGCTGATCGGCGCCAGCACGATCGCAAGACAGTTCATGATCGGCGCCATCCGCGCGCAGAAGGACGGCGAGATCGCCGCGGTGATGAGCTCCAGCCCGGAGCGCGCCGCCACTTACGCCAGTGAAAACCGCATTCCGGCGGCGATCTCGACGCTCGACGCCCTGCTCAAATCCGATATCGACGCCGTCTACATCTCGACCACTAACGAATTGCATCTCGAACAGGCACTCGCCGCCATCGAGGCGGGAAAGCATGTGCTGTGCGAAAAGCCGCTGGCGCTGACCAGCGCCGACGCGCGCAAGATGGTCGCGGCGGCCAGGGCCGCCGGCGTTGTGCTCGGCACCAATCACCATCTGCGCAATGCCGGCTCGCATCGGGCGATGCGCGAAGCGATCGCTGCCGGCCGCATCGGCAGGCCGATCGCCGCGCGCGTCTTCCACTCTGTCTATCTGCCGGAAAACCTGCAGGGCTGGCGCATCACCAGGCCGGACGCCGGCGGCGGCGTGGTGCTCGACATCACCGTCCACGATGCCGATACGCTGCGCTTCGTGCTCGGCGACGATCCGGTCGAGATCTCGGCATTCACGCAATCGGCCGGCATGGCCGCCGGCGGACTGGAAGACGGCGCCATGTGCCTCTGGCGCTTCGCATCGGGCGTCATCGCCCAATCGCATGAGGGCTTCACGACAAAATTCGCCGGCACCGGCTTCGAGGTGCATGGCAGCGAAGGCTCGCTGATCGCCAAAAATGTGATGACGCAGAAGCCGGTCGGCTCGGTCTTGCTTCGCACGGCACAGGGCGAGGAGGAATTGAGCTTCGACCGCGAAGACCTCTATGCCCGTTCGCTGCGCGAATTCCACGCAGCGATCCGTGGCGACGGCCAGCCGTCCGCCACCGGCGAGGACGGCGTCTGGTCGCTGACATCAGCCGAGGCGGCATTGCAATCGGCCAGGTCCGGAAACGCCGTTGCCATCGACCCGAAGCTCGGGAGCGCCGCGTGAGCAAGCTCGTTTCAGCGGCTGAAGCTGCCGGCCTGATCAGGGATGGCATGGTCGTTTCCGTGTCATCGTCGAGCGGCCTCGGCTGTCCGGATGCGGTGCTGGCCGCCGTCGGCGAGCGCTTCGACGCGGAAGGCCATCCCAGGGACATCACGACGCTGCATCCGATCGCCGCCGGTGACATGTACGGCATCAAGGGCATCGACCATCTAGCCAAGCCCGGCCTGTTGAAGCGCACTTTGTGCGGCTCCTATCCGTCCGGGCCGTCATCGTCGGAACCGCCGCAGATATGGAAGATGATCGGCGACAATTCGGTCGCCGCCTATAACGTGCCGTCCGGCATCCTGTTCGACATGCATCGCGAGGCCGCGGCCAAGCGCCCCGGCGTGCTGACCAAGGTCGGGCTCGATACCTTTGCCGACCCGCGCCATCAGGGTTGCGCCATGAATGCTGCCGCCAGCGAGCCGATCGTTTCGGTGCAGCAGTTCGACGGCGAGGAATGGCTCTATTTCCGCTCGATCGTACCGCAGGTCGCGATCATCCGCGCCACCACGGCGGACGAGCGCGGCAACCTTACCTATGAGCATGAGGGTGCCTATCTCGGCGGCCTCGAACAGGCGCTGGCCGCCCGCAACAATGGCGGCATCGTCATCGCGCAGGTCAAGCGCGTCGTCGAGAACGGCACGCTGAAGCCGCACGATGTGCGCGTGCCCGGCGTGCTGGTCGACCATATCGTGGTGGCGCCCGACCAGTTGCAGACGACGCTGACGCCTTACGATCCGGCCATCTCCGGCGAGATCTTCCGGCCGCTGTCGAGCTTTCGCAACGCCGAGATGAACGTCCAGAAGGTCATTGCGCGCCGCGTCGCCATGGAGCTTGCCGACGGCATGGCGGTCAATATCGGCTTTGGCATCTCGGCCAACGTGCCACGCATCCTGCTCGAGGAAGGCCAGCACGGCAAGGTCACCTGGGTCATCGAACAGGGCGCGGTCGGCGGCGTGCCGCTGCTCGATTTCAAGTTCGGCTGCTCGTCGAATGCCGACGCCTTCATGCCCTCGCCGCACCAGTTCATCTATTTCCAGGCCGGCGGCTTCGACGCCTCGCTGCTGTCCTTCCTGCAGATCGACCGCCACGGCTCTGTCAATGTCTCGAAGCTTTCGGCGCGGCCCCACGTCACCGCCGGCGCCGGCGGCTTCGTCGACATCACCGCGCGGGCGAAGAAGATCGTCTTTTCCGGTTTCTTCAACGCCGGCGCCAAGTTGTCGCTTGCCGGTGGCGGCATCCGCATCGACCAGGAGGGCAAGGTCAAGAAAGTCGTCGGCGAGGTCGAGCATATCTCCTTCTCGGGCAAGCGTGCCGTCGCGCAGGGACAAGACATCACTTATGTCACCGAGCGCTGCGTGATGAAGCTGACGCCGGCAGGGCTGATGGTGACGGAGCTGGCGCCGGGCATCGACCTTGAGCGCGATGTGCTGGCGCAGGCCGAGATCCCGCTCGCCGTCGCCAGCGACCTGAATATCACACCGGATGCGCTCTACCGGGACCGGCCGATCGGCCTGTCGCTCAATGACGACGCGTCGCTTGGAGGCGCACATGGCTGAGCGTCTGGTAACCTTTGAAACCGACGGCGCCATCGGCATTGTCACGCTGCGCCGGCCGGAGAAATTCAACGCGCTCGATATTCCGATGCTGCGGGCGCTCGAAGCGGCGCTCGACGAGGCCGAGACAGCAACCGGCGTCCGCGTCGTGCTGATCTGCGGCGAAGGCAAGGGCTTTTGCGCCGGCGGCGATGTCGAGGCTTGGGCGGAAATGAGCGCCGCCGATTTCCAGGTGCAATGGGTGCGCTACGGCCATCGCGTCTTCGACCGGCTGGCGCGGCTGCGGCAGCCGACGATCGCCGTGCTTGCCGGCCATGCGCTGGGCGGCGGGCTCGAACTGGCGGCCGCTTGCGACTTCCGCGTGGCGGAAACACAGGTGAAGCTGGGGTTCCCCGAAACCTCGATCGGCGTCGTTCCCGGCTGGTCCGGCACCCAGCGCGCCGTGCGCCGCTTCGGCGCGCAGGCAGTGCGGCGGATGGCGCTCGGCGGCGAGGTGTTTCTGGCTACCGAGGTTCTTGCTCTGGGGATTGTCGACCGGGTGGTCGAGACCGGCAAGGCGTTCGCCGAAGCCAAGGCCTGGGCCGGCAAGATCGCCGAGCGCGGCCCGCTCGCGACCGAAGCCGCCAAGCTGATGATTGCCATCGCCGAGGGCGAAGAGAGTGCTGCCGCGACCGAAGCGCTGGCCAGCGGCTTCATCGCGCTGACAAGCGATCTCAGAGCCGGCGTCGAGGCTTTCAAGGCCAAGCAGAAGCCGGCGTTCTCGAGATCTTAGGGACCTGGAAATCACATGAACGCACCCCTCAACATCGCCATGCCCGCCGAGGCAGCCGCAGCGCCGAAAAGCTACCGGCTGCTGATCGGCGGCAGGTTCGTCGACGCCCAGGACGGCCGCACACTGGAGCGTAGCAGCCCCGGCCACGGCTTCACCGTCTCGCGCTATGCACACGCCGGCGCGGCGGACGTAGAGGCTGCGGTTCAGGCCGCGCACAAGGCCTTCGAGACCGGCCCGTGGCCGCGCATGAAGGCCGCCGAACGCGCCACGATCTTGCTCAAGGCTGCTGACCTGATCGAGGCGCGGCTGGACGAGATTGCCCGGCTCGACGCGCTGGAATCCGGCAAGCCGATTGCGCAGGCGCGCGACGAGATCGGCGGCGCCGTCGACATCTGGCGCTATGCCGCGGCACTTGCGCGGACGCTTCACGGCGAAAGCTACGCCAATCTCGGCGATGCCATGCTCGGCGTCGTGTTGCGCGAACCAATCGGCGTCGTCTCCATCATCACGCCGTGGAATTTCCCGTTCCTTATCGTCAGCCAGAAACTACCCTTCGCGCTCGCCGCCGGCTGCACGGCGATGGTCAAGCCGAGCGAGATGACCTCGGCCTCGACCTTTGTGCTCGGCGAGATCCTGATGCAGGCCGGCTTGCCGGACGGCGTCGTCAACATCCTTGCCGGGTTGGGCGCCGATGTCGGCGCACCGATGGTCAGCCATCCGCTGGTCGAGATGGTGTCGTTCACCGGCTCCACCCGCGTCGGCAAGATGACCATGGCGTCTGCCGCCAACTCGCTGAAGAAAGTCGCGATGGAGCTCGGCGGCAAGAACGGCCAGATCGTCTTTTCCGATGCCGACCTCGAGGCCGCCGCCGACGCGGCGGTGTTCGGCGGCTTCTTCAATGCCGGCGAATGCTGCAATGCCGGCAGCCGGCTGATCGTCCATGAGGCGATCGCCGACGAGTTCCTCGGCGCCGTCAAAGCCCTCACCGCCAAGGTGGTTGTCGGCGACCCGCTCGACGACCGCACCAAGGTCGGCGCGATGATCTCCGCCGACCATATGGCCAAGGTCACCGGCTACGTGACGGCAGCGGAAAACGGCGGCGGCCGGATCTGTAGCGGCGGCAATCAGCTTGCTTCGAGCGCCGGCCAGTATCTTGATCCGACCATCGTTCGCGACGTCACCGAAGACATGGCCATTGCACGCGAGGAAGTGTTCGGTCCGGTGCTCTCGGTGCTGACTTTTGAATCGATTGAAAGGGCGTTGCACATCGCCAACAACACGCCCTATGGTCTATCGGCGGGCGTGTGGAGCGCCAGCATCGATACCTGCATGTCGGTGGCGCGGAATGTGCGTTCGGGAACCGTTTGGGTGAACACGTTCATGGAGGGTTACCCCGAACTGCCTTTCGGCGGCTACAAGCAGTCCGGTCTCGGACGCGAACTCGGCAAGCGCGCCGTCGAGGATTATACCGAGGAAAAGACAATCCAGTTTCATCGCGGCCAGCGCACCGGATGGTGGGTCGGCTGAGTTGGGAAGAACCCGGTGGGCATCCGCCGGTCGTGCAAGTTCAACAAGGGAGGAAGTACATGTTGCGCAAACTGCTTATCGGGACGGCTCTCGCATCGGGCGTTGCGTTCGCGGCCCATGCCGAGGACGTCAAGGAAGTCCAGATGCTGCATTGGTGGACGTCGGGCGGCGAAGCTGCCGCTCTGAACGTGCTCAAGCAGGATCTGGCCAAGGAAGGCTTTGCCTGGAAGGACGTGCCGGTGGCCGGCGGCGGCGGCGACGCCGCCATGACCGCGCTGAAGGCGATGGTGGCAGCGGGCAACTACCCGACCGCCTCGCAGATGCTTGGCTATACCGTGCTCGATTACGCCGCAGCCGGCGTTATGGGCGACCTGACCGAGACGGCGATAAAGGAAGGCTGGGACAAGTCCGTTCCCGCGGCCCTGCAGAAATTCTCCGTCTATGACGGCAAGTGGGTCGCGGCTCCGGTCAACGTCCACTCGGTCAACTGGCTATGGATCAACAAGGCGGTGATGGACAAGATCGGCGGCACCGAGCCCAAGACCTTCGACGACTTCATTGCGTTGCTGGACAAAGCCAAGGCGGCGGGCGTCATCCCGCTCGCGCTGGGCGGCCAGAACTGGCAGGAAGCGACAATGTTCGACTCAGTCGTGCTGTCGACCGGCGGGCCTGAGTTCTACAAGAAGGCCTTCAACGACCTCGACGAGGAGTCGCTGAAGTCCGACACGATGAAGAAGTCGTTCGACAATCTCGCCAAGCTCGTCACCTATGTCGACCCGAACTTCTCGGGCCGGGACTGGAACCTCGCCACCGCCATGGTCATCAAGGGCGATGCGCTGGTGCAGGTGATGGGTGACTGGGCCAAGGGCGAATTCAACGCCGCCAAGAAGGTCCCGGGCACCGACTTCCTGTGCTACCGCTTCCCGGGCACCGACGGCAGCGTCGTCTACAACTCCGACATGTTCGGCATGTTCAACGTTCCGGAGGACCGCAAGGCCGCCCAGATCGCCCTGGCCACCGCCACGCTGTCGAAGAGCTTCCAGTCGGCCTTCAACGTCGTCAAGGGCTCTGTTCCGGCCCGCACCGACGTGCCGGACACCGATTTCGACGCTTGCGGCAAGAAGGGCATGGCCGACCTGAAGGCCGCCAATGAAGGCGGCACGCTGTTCGGTTCGCTGGCGCAGGGCTATGGCGCGCCTCCCGCGGTTGCCAACGCCTACAAGGATGTCGTCTCGAAATTCGTGCACGGCCAGATCAAGACCTCGGACGAGGCCGTGACCCAACTGGTCAGCGCGATCGAAGACGCCAAGTAAGGCACCCGCCCATGTGAATGATCTCCCCGGCGCAAGCCGGGGAGATCCCCTGCGGCGAGGTTTTGCGGTTGCGCCGACCGGCACGCTTTCGTGCCGCAGAGCCCGAGACAGCAGAATTCCGGACCCGCCATACGGAATGGACAGATGAGCACAGTTGCTGAAACCAGTATCACGCTGACGCCGGAGCACGATGCCCGTCCGGGCGCCACGGTGCGCTCGCGCCTTCAGGACGCGCTGCCGAAGCTCGTGCTGGCGCCGAGCTTCGCCGCCACTATCGTCTTCGTCTACGGCTTCATCCTGTGGACGATCTATCTGTCCTTCACCAATTCCAAGACCTTTCCCTCCTATGCGATCACCGGGCCACGCGCCTATCAGCGGCTATGGCGCTGGACTTTCGAAAGCGATCCGCCGTCCTCCTGGTACACGTCGATCACCAATATGGGGATTTTCGGCTTCCTCTATATTTCCATCTGCCTGGCGCTCGGCCTGTTCCTGGCGATCCTGCTCGACCAGAAGATCCGCGGCGAAGGTGTGCTGCGGCCGATCTACCTCTACCCGATGGCACTGTCGTTCATCGTCACCGGCGTTGCCTGGAAATGGTTTCTGGACCCCGGCCTCGGCCTCGAGCAGACGCTGCACCAATGGGGCTGGACGAGCTTCCATTTCGACTGGATCAAGAACAAGGATTTCGTCATCTACACAGTGGTCATCGCCGGCGTCTGGCAGGCGTCGGGCTTCATCATGGCGATGTTCCTGGCCGGCCTGCGCGGCATCGACGGCGAGATCCTGAAGGCGGCGCAGATCGACGGCGCCACCACCTTCCAGCTCTACCGTCGCATCGTCATCCCGCTGCTGCGGCCGATCTTCCTGTCCGCCTTGATCGTCCTCGCGCATCTCGCCATCAAATCCTACGATCTGGTGGTCGCGCTGACCAGCGGCGGGCCGGGCGGTTCGGCCTGGCTGCCGTCCAACTTCATGTATGAGTACACCTTCAAGCGCAACGAGATGGCCGTCGGCTCGGCCAGCGCCGTGATCATGCTGATGACCATCACCGCGATCATCGTTCCCTATCTCTATTCCGAGCTTCGGGAGAAGCCGCGATGAGCGCCGTGGCCACTCCTGCTCGCCAGAGCACTGGCGGTATCAGCGCCAGGACGGTCAACCGTATTGTCATCTACGGGCTGCTGGCGCTGTTTGCGCTGTTCTACCTGATGCCGTTGTTCGTCATGCTGGTGACCTCGTTCAAGACCATGGACGAAATCCAGAACGGCAACATGCTGGCGCTGCCGCAGGAGCCGACCTTCGCACCTTGGATAAGGGCGTGGAGCGAGGTTTGCTCGGGTCTCACCTGCGTCGGCATGAAGGGTTATTTCTGGAACTCGATCAAGATGGTGGTTCCGGCCGTCATCATCTCGACCCTGCTCGGCGCGCTCAACGGCTATGTGCTGACGAAGTGGCGCTTTCGCGGGGCGACGCTGGTGTTCGGGCTGATGCTGTTTGCCTGCTTCATTCCGTTCCAGTCCGTCCTCTTGCCGATGGCAACGATCCTCGGCAGCCTCGGCCGGTTCGGCGTCAAGCTGCAGAACGCGACCGGCCTCACCTTCGGCTTCGGCAATCCGACCGTGAACCTGGTGTTCGTTCACGTCGTCTACGGCATCGGCTTCACCACCCTGTTCTTCCGCAATTATTACGAAGCGTTTCCGAACGAGCTGGTGAAGGCGGCGCAGATCGACGGCGCCAGCTTCTTCCAGATCTTCCGGCGCATCATGCTGCCCAACTCGCTGCCGATCATCGTGGTGACGGTGATCTACCAGTTCACCAACATCTGGAACGACTTCCTCTTCGCTTCCGCCTATGCCGGCTCAGGCGACGTGATGCCGATGACGGTGGCGCTGAACAATGTCGTCAACACCTCGACCGGCGTCGTCGAATACAACGTCAACATGGCGGCGGCGATGATCGCCGCGCTGCCGACGCTCCTCGTCTACGTGCTCGCCGGCCGCTATTTCGTGCGCGGCCTGATGGCCGGCGCCGTCAAAGGATAATCGCATGGCTTTTCTGGAAATTGACGGGCTGAAGAAGCGTTTCGGAGCGGTCGAGATCCTGAAAGGCATCGACCTCGACCTGGAAAAGGGCGGCTTCCTCGTGCTGGTCGGGCCTTCCGGTTGCGGCAAGTCCACGCTGCTCAACACTATTGCCGGCCTGGAAACCATCACCGAAGGGGAAATCCGCGTCGACGGACGCACGATCAACGATCTCCACCCTTCCAAGCGCGACATCGCCATGGTCTTCCAGAGCTACGCGCTCTATCCGAACATGACGGTTGCCGGCAATATCGCCTTCGGCATGGAGATGCGCGGCGTGCCGGCCGGCGAGCGCCAGAAGGCGATCGACAAGGTGGCGAAGGTCCTGCAGATCGGCCATTTGCTGAAGCGCAAGCCAAGCCAGCTCTCCGGCGGCCAGCGCCAGCGCGTCGCCATGGGCCGGGCGCTGGTGCGCGATCCAAAGCTGTTCCTGTTCGACGAGCCTTTGTCCAATCTCGATGCCAAGCTGCGTGTCGACATGCGCATCGAGATCAAGCGCCTGCACGCCACCACCGGCACCACCATCGTCTACGTCACCCACGACCAGATCGAGGCGATGACGCTGGCCACCAAGATCGCGGTGATGCGCGACGGCGAGGTGCAGCAGTTCGGCACGCCAGCCGAAATCTATAACAATCCGGTCAACCTGTTTGTTGCCGACTTCATGGGCTCGCCGGCGATGAACCTGATCCCGGCGACGATCGGCAGCAACGGCAGCGGCTTCTCCGTCGTCATGGAGCGCGAGGCGCGCCAGCCGATCTCGCTGCCGCTGGGCAATGCGCCGGCCGGCCTGTCGGCATTCCAGGGAAAACCGATCATCTTCGGCGTCCGCCCGGAAGCACTGACCGATCCCGAGGGTGCCGAACGCAACGCCTCGAACATCGCCCGCGCCGACTGTCACATCGAGGTCATCGAGCCGGCCGGCTCGGATACGTTCGCGGTCACCAATCTCGGCGGCAAGGCGGTGGTGGCGCGGCTGCGCGCCGATGCCAAAATCCAGCCCGGCACGGTCACGCCGCTCGCCTTCAACCTGACCAAGGCGGTGTTCTTCGATCCGGCGACCGAGAAACGCATCGTCTGACGGCCATGACAAATCCCGACATCGTCATCATCGGCTCCGGCATAGGCGGCGCCACGATCGCCTCCGGCCTTGCCGGCAGTGGCGCCTCGATCCTGATGCTGGAGCGCGGCGAACCACTGCCGGCAACGCCGCACACACGCGACACCCGAGCCATCTTCGTCGATGGTCATTATCGGCCGAAGGAGATGTGGCTTGAGGCCGGCGGAGCGCCGTTCAACCCGGGCAATTACTACTATGTCGGCGGCAATTCGAAATTCTACGGCGCGGTGCTGATCCGCTACCGCAGGGAAGACTTTTCGGAGATGGAGCATTATGGCGGCGTCTCGCCGGCCTGGCCGTTTTCCTACGAGGAATTCGAGCCCTGGTATTCAAGGGCCGAGCAGCTTTTCCGCGTGCGCGGTGCGCTGGGTGAAGACCCGACCGAGCCGTTCCACTCGATGCCCTACCCTTTCGGGCCGGTACCCGACGAGCCGCCGATCGCGCGCGCCCGCGCCGAGCTCAGGAGCCTCGGCCTGCACCCGGCATCGCTGCCGCTCGGCGTCGACATCGAAGCCTGGCTGAAAGACGGCAGCACGCCGTGGGACGCGTTTCCCAACACCGGGACCGGCAAGGTCGACGCCCAAACGGGACCGCTGGCCGCCGCCCTTGCCGACCAGAAGATCAAGCTCGAGACCGGCGCCCATGTCGAATATCTCGAGGCATCGCCGGATGCGAGGACGATCATCGCCGTCCATTATCGACAGAACGGTACGCTGAAGAAAGTCGCGCCGAAGCTGGTCATCCTATCGGCCGGCGCAGTCAATTCCGCCGCCATCCTGCTGCGCTCGCCCACCCCTCAGGGCAGAGGCGGTGGCAAAGGCCTGGCCAACCGCTCCGACCAGGTCGGCCGCAACTTCATGAATCACAATTCGAGCGCCATGCTGGCGATCGATCCACGCCGCCGGAACAAATCCGTCTACCAGAAGACGCTGATGCTGAACGATTATTATCTGTCCGACGGCAAGGGCGGCAAGCCGCTCGGCAATGTCCAGCTCCTCGGCAAGATCGACGGCAACATCCTCAAGGCCAATGTCAGGCGCGCGCCCAAATTCGCGCTCGATTTCATGGCCGGCCACGCCGTCGACTGGTATCTGATGTGCGAGGACCTGCCCGATCCCAAGAGCCGCATCATGGTCGACGGCAAGGACATCGTCATGCAGTGGCGGCGCTCCAACATGCAGTCGCTCGACGGACTGACCAAGGTGATGCGCGAGAATTTCCGCGCCTGCGGCTATCCGATCGTCCTGTCGCGGCCGTTTGACAAGCGCACGCCCTCCCACCAATGCGGCACGGTGAAGATGGGCAACGATCCGGCGACCTCGCCGCTCGACCCGTTCTGCCGCTCCTTCGACCACAGCAATTTGTTCGTCGTCGATGCCGGCTTCCTGCCGAATTCGGCCGCCGTCAATCCGGCGCTGTCGATCGCCGCACAGGCGCTGCGCGTCGCCGACCACATCCGCAAGACGGAGCTTGCAACATGAGCCGCCCGGCAGCGATCGTCACCGGCGGCGCGCGCGGGATCGGCCTTGCTTGCGCCGAGGCGCTGGCCGACGCAGGCTTCGACATCCTCCTCTCAGACCTTGCCGACGAAGCCGCCGACGGGCTCGCCGCCGACATCACCGGGCGCGGCGCGAAATTCGCCTATGCCAGCAGCGACATCGCCGACCTCGACGGCCACGCAGCGCTGATTGATGCCGCGACAAGCGCCTTCGGCCGCATCGACTGCCTGGTCAACAATGCCGGCATCGGCGCCGTCCTGCGCGGCGATCTGCTCGAGCTCAAGCCCGAAAATTTCGACCGGGTGCTCGGCATTAATCTGCGCGGCACCGTATTCCTCAGCCAGGCCGTCGCCAAAGCAATGCTCGGCCTGCCAAGCGATGGTGCGAGATCGATCATCACCATCACTTCGGTCAGCGCCGCCATGGCCTCGCCGGAACGGGCCGATTACTGCATTTCCAAGGCCGGGCTTTCGATGTGGGTGAAGAACCTGGCGCTGCGGCTTGCCACCGAAAACATCGCCGTGTTCGAGGTGCGCCCGGGCATCATCCGCACCGACATGACCGCGGGTGTCACCGCCAAATATGACGGATTGATCGACGGCGGGCTGGTGCCGGCAATGCGCTGGGGCGCAGCGGATGATGTCGGCGCCGCCGTGGCGGCGTTGGCCGGCGGCACGCTCGGCTTTTCGACCGGCTCGGTCATCAATGTCGACGGCGCGCTGTCGGTGCCGAGGCTATGAACAGGGTGACGCCATGACCGACTACATCATCGTCGGCGCCGGCCCGGCCGGCTGCGTACTCGCCAACCGGCTGAGCGAAGATCCGTCGCATCAGGTGCTGCTGCTCGAAGCCGGCGGCAAGGACTGGCATCCGCTGATCCACATGCCGGCCGGTTTCGCCAAGATGACCAAGGGCATCGCCGCCTGGGGCTGGTCGACGGTGCCGCAAAAGCACATGCAGGACCGTGTCTTCCGATACACGCAGGCCAAGGTGATCGGTGGCGGCTCTTCGATCAACGCCCAGATCTACNAGATCTACACGCGCGGCAACGCCCGCGACTACGACGCCTGGGAGAAGGAAGAAGGCCTTGCCGGCTGGGGCTATCGCGACGTGCTGCCCTATTTCAAGCGCGCGGAGAACAACCAGCGTTATGCCAACGATTTCCACGGCGACCAAGGCCCGCTCGGCGTGTCGAACCCGATCGCGCCGCTGCCGATCTGCGAGGCCTATTTCCGTGCCGGACAGGAGATGGGCATCCCCTTCAATCCCGACTTCAACGGAGTAACCCAGGAGGGCGTCGGTTACTATCAGCTGACGCAGAAGGACGCGAAGCGCTCCTCCGCCTCGGTCGCCTATCTCAGGCCGATCCGGGAGCGCAAGAATCTCACCATCAGGACCGGCGTTCTGGTGACACGCATCGTCGTCGACAAGGGCCGCGCCGTCGGCGTCGAGATCGTCGACAGGCTGGGCGGCCAGCCGGCGATCCTGCGCGCCGAACGCGAGGTGATCGTCTCGTCCGGCGCCATCGGCTCGCCGAAGCTTTTGCTGCAGTCGGGCATCGGCCCGGCCGACCATCTGAAGACGATCGGCGTGACACCGGTGCACGATTTGCCCGGCGTCGGCTCCAACCTGCAGGATCATCTCGACCTGTTCGTCATCGCCGAATGCACCGGCGACCACACTTACGACAACTACGCCAAGCTGCACTGGACGGCTTGGGCCGGCCTGCAGTATCTGCTCCTGAAGAAAGGCCCGGTAGCCTCCAGCCTGTTCGAGACCGGCGGCTTCTGGTACGCCGATCCGACCGCCGCCTCTCCCGACATCCAGCTGCATCTCGGCCTCGGCTCCGGCATCGAGGCCGGCGTCGAGAAGCTGAACAATCCGGGCGTGACATTGAACTCGGCCTTCCTGCGCCCGCGCTCGCGCGGCACCGTGCGGCTGAACAGTGCCGACCCGGCCGACCGCCCGCTGATTGATCCGAACTATTGGTCCGATCCCTATGACCGCGACATGTCGATCAAGGGGCTGAGGCTGGCGCGCGAGATCATGCGGCAGAAGGCGCTGCAGCCCTATGTACTGCGCGAGGTACTGCCGGGACCCGACCTGCAGAGCGGCGACGAGTTGTTCGACTACGCCTGCCGCAGTTCCAAGACCGACCACCACCCGGTCGGCACCTGCCGCATGGGCCACGATGCGATGAGCGTGGTGACGCCCGATCTCAAGCTGCGCGGTATCGAGGGCCTGCGCGTCTGCGACGCCTCGGTGATGCCGCGCATCCCCTCCTCCAACACCAATGCCCCGACGATCATGGTTGGCGAAAAAGGCGCCGATCTGATCCTTGGCCGCGAGCCGCTGCCGCCGGCGGTGTTTTCCACCAACCGAGCGGCATGAGGGACAAAGAATGATCAGGCACTGTGTCTTCGTCAGATTTCGCAACGATGTCGCCGACGCCGAGCGCGCGGCAATCCATGCCGATCTCGAAGCGTTGCGGGCGGTGATCGACGGCATGGGCAGGGTCGAATTCAGCGCCAATACCAGCCCGGAACCCTTCGCCCGCGGCTTCACGCACGGCTTCACCATCGACTTTCGCGACGCTGCGGCACGCGATGCCTATCTGGAGCATGAAGCGCACCAGCGAGCCGGCGCAAAACTGGTCGCGGCGCTCGAAGGCGGCACCGACGGGCTGATGGTGTTTGATCTGGAGATCGCGTGACTATCCCATTCTCAGCGCAACGACGCCGGCAACGATGCTAAGCACCGCGGCACCTCGCCATGCCGTCATCTTCTCGCCGAGCGCGAAGACCGAGATCATCATGGCGAACAGGATCGATGTTTCGCGCAGCGACGCCACCGAGGCGATCGGCGCCTTGGTCATCGCCCACATCACGATCCAGTAGGCGCCGCCGCTGAGCACGCCGGTATAGATTCCGGCCTTCCAGTCGCGCGCCAGCACCGGCAGCGCCTGTGGGCCGCGAAAGACGACGCATAGCACCAGCGCCCACAGCGCATCGCAGACGAACAGCCAGGCGGCATAACTCGACGCGGTGGCGGCCAGCCGCGCGCCGCTGCCGTCCGACAGCGTGTAGCTGGCGATGAAGATCGATGTGCCCAGTGCGAAGCCGACGGCGCGCAGGTTCAATTTCTCCAGATGCGCGCCGCCGCGAAACGACAGCACCAGCGTGCCCGCCGACAACAAGAGGATGCCGAGAATGGCGAGCGGCGCCGGCATCTCGGCAACCACCACAACGCCCCCCAAAGCGGCCAGCAATGGCGCGGTGCCGCGCGCCAGCGGATAGGTCTGGGCGAAATCGCCGGCCTTGTAGGCGCCGATCAGGAACGTCCTGTAGCCCATGTGGAAGACAACCGAGGCGAGGATGTATGGCCACACTTCCGGCTTCGGCACCTCGACGAAAGGCAACGTCACCAGCGCAGCGGCACCCATGCCGAGCGTCATCAGTGTGATCGACAGAAAACGGTCGAGATGGACCTTGACCAGCGCGTTCCAGATCGCATGCATGGAAGCGGCGGCGAGCACCGCGAAAAAGACAAACAGGCTCATCGGCGGTTCATCCGCCGCCCGTCCCGATGACGATCGGCGTCTCCAGGTCGATATCGACCCAGAGCGGAAAATGGTCGGAAGCGATTTGCCCGATATCGGCGCTGACCGAGCGCACGCGCCCGGCAAACATGCCGCCGACGAAGCAATGGTCGAGCCGGCGCTTTGCCAGCCTACCATCGATAGTCTTCACATGGGTGTGGAAATCCGCTGTTGCGACGGCGGCGGCATCGACAAAACCGTCGAGATAGGCGGCACCGCGATGATAGGGCGCGCTGCCGACAATGCGCCGGTACTCGGCGCTATCCGGCTCCATGTTGAAGTCGCCCAACCAGATCGCCGTTACGGGGTTTTCTGGCTCCTGTTCGCCATTGCTCCAGTTGCGCGCCGGCTCGTCGTCGGCGCCGCTCCATGGACCGCCCTCGGACGGCGCGCGGCGATGCTCGGCGAGCAAATAGTCGATCTGCTCCAGCCGCTCCTCGGCCGCGATATGCGCCAGATGCAACGACAGCACCCGCACCGGACCGGCAGGGGTGCGGATCATGCATTCGAGTGCGGCATTGCGGGTGTTGAGCGGCCGCAGCGTGCGCCTGAGCGGCAGCGTATGCAGCCGCGACCAGACGATCGGAAGCTTCGACAGAACCATGGTGCCGAATTGCCGCCGCCGGTTGACGATGCGGCCTCCACGCCGGTGGCTGGCATCCATGTCGAAGGCCGGCCCGTAGACCCAATGATAGTCGGGCAGCAATTGCAAAAGAAGTTCCGGCTGGTCGTCCTCGTTGCTGCGCAACCAGTGCCGTTCCACCTCCTGCAAGGCGACGATGTCGGCGCCGGCCACGACCTTGGCACAACGCGCCAGGTCGTAGCGGCCATCGCTGCCGAAGCCGTACTGGATGTTATAGCTGACCAGCTTCATTGCTTATCCGGCTCAGTTTCCTGCTGGCAGTAGCCGTTCGCTGACAGCCTTGCAATGTGCAGCCGGGCGGAGGGAGCTTGGGCCAGATGCTAAGTGGTCAGCGGCTGGAACCGACCGGGCGGGGATGCTGCCAGTTCCGACCAGTCGATTTCTTCCTCAAGGCGGTGGTAGGCTTCGTCGCCGATCGTCCCGTCGATGCGCAAACGCTCCAGCGCATCGCGCTGGCTCTTGATGGCGTAAAGACGCAATCTGTCATACTCGGTCGCCGCCTGGGCATCCTCCGGGTTTTCGGCGATGGCGCGCTGGGCGGCATATTGCTCTCGCACCGCCCCGGCCGCGCTCGATGTCTTGCCGCTGAGCACGTCCAGCGCCGCCTGCATGATGGCGACGCGCGCCTGCGCCACCTCCCGGTCGACCGTCCGGTCGAGGTCGAGATTGAGCAGAAGCAGCAACGGTTTCAGGCTGACGCCTTGCAGCACCAATGTGCCGAGCACGACCGTGAAAGCGGCGAGCACGATCGGATCACGGCCCGGAAAGTCGGCCGGCAAGGCGAAGGCTGCCGCAAGCGTCACCAGGCCACGCATGCCGCACCAGCCGATGAGCACGCCGCCGCGCAATGTCGGTGCGTCCTTCCGCCTGTCCTCGTCGCCCAGACGTGCCAGCGCTCTGAGGATCGCGCCGCAGCCCAGAACCCAGACGAGCCGCGATACGATGACGACGGCCAGCACAGCCAGGGCAAAGACGAACGCCTCGCTTTGTCCTTGCTCGGCAAGTCGGCCGACGATGGACCGCGCTTGCAGGCCCATCAGAACGAAGGCCAGCACGTTGAGCACGAACACCGCCGTCTCCCAGACCGAGTAGGAGCTGACACGATTCCTTGCCGGCATGCGGCGCGGCGATGTACGTGCGATCGTCATGGCATAGACGACGATCGTGATGATGGCGGAAAGCCCTATCCTGTCGGCCAGGATCCAGACGCCGAAGGTTGAGGCGAATTGCACCACGGTGCCGCTCGCCGGGTCGTCGATGCGGCCGAGTATGGCGAGAGACAACCGGCCGAGCACATAGCCTGCGGCAAGGCTGCCGACCGTCGACAGCAGGATCATTGGAACGGCACTGCTCAACAGGATGGAGCCGGCGGCTGCGGAAACCGACATCCTGTAGATCAACAGCGCCGTGGCGTCGTTGAGAAGGCTCTCGCCTTCCAGGATGGCGGTGATGCGGTGCGGCACCTTGAACTGTCCGAGCACGGCCGCCGCCGCCACCGCATCGGGCGGCGCTACGATCGCGCCGAGCGCTATGGCCGCGGCAATGGGCAGGCCTGCCATCGTCCAGCCGACCAGCGCGACCGTCACGGTGGTGAAGATGACGGCGCCAAGCGCCAGCAGGATGAGCGAAACCTTGTAGCGGTTGAGATCGCGCAGCGACGTGTCATAGGCCGCGTCGAGCAGAACCGGCGCGATGAACAGAGCGAGCGCCAGCTCCGGGTCGATCTCGATGGTCGGGGCAAACGGCAGGAAGGCGATGCCGGCGCCGGCCAGCGCCAGCAATGACGGATAGGGAATCTGCAGACGCCGCGACAGCGCGGTCAGGGCGACCGCGATGAGAAGCAGGACAAGGGTGAGTTCAAAAAGCGCCATGCCTTATCGTAGCGGTGAAGCCGGGCGATTGGCACTGCAAAAAACGGCCACGGCTTAGGCTGCTGGTGAATGGTGAATGGTGAATGGTGAATGGTGAATGGTGAATGGTTGCTTGCAGAGCAATTTCGGCGCGTAAAGCGCATTCTCACTATTCACTATTCACTATTCACCATTCACTCTTCTCCTAATGCAGCACCAGCATGTCGCCCGACGAGAACGAAATTTCGGCCTTTTCGCCGACGGCCGGCGGCGGCGTGGCCGGGCTGTTGAACGTGTCGAGCGAGACCGTGCTGCCACCGATGCCGACGCGCACCCGGATGACCGAGCCGAGGAAATGCACCTCGGCGATTTCGCCCGAAAGGCTGGAGTCGCGGCCGGGGTGACGCCCGAGCGAAATCGCTTCCGGACGCAGTGCCAACGACAGCGTGTCGCCGGATTTCGAGCCGTTGAGCTTGCCCTTGAGCGAGACCTCTTGCGAATTGACGCGAACCTTGCCCGAAGCCGCGTCGGTGACCGTGCCTTCGAGCACGTTCAGCGTGCCGACGAAATTGGCGACGAATTTGGTTGCCGGCCGGTTGTAGATCTCGAACGGCGTGCCGACTTGCTCGGCCTTGCCGCCATACATCACCGCGATACGGTCGGAAATCGACAGCGCCTCTTCCTGGTCGTGGGTGACGAAGATGGTGGTGATGCCGAGCTTCTTCTGGATCGAGCGGATTTCCTCGCGCAGCGACACGCGCACCTTGGCGTCGAGTGCCGACAGCGGCTCGTCGAGCAGCAGCAGTTTCGGCTTGGGCGCAATCGCCCGCGCCAGCGCGATGCGCTGCTGCTGACCGCCGGAGAGCTGATAGGGATAGCGGTCGCCCATCTGCGGCAGCTTGATGATGTCGAGCATCTCGGCAACGCGCCTGTCGGCATCGGCCTTCGGCATGCCGGCGACCTTCAGCCCGAAGCCGATATTCTGTGCCACGGTGAGGTTCGGAAACAGCGCATAGGCCTGGAACACCATGCCGACATTGCGCTGGTTGGGCTTCAGCCGGGTGATGTCCTTGCCGGCCACGACGATCTTGCCGGCGCTTGGCTCCTCGAAACCGGCGACCATGCGCAGCACCGTCGTCTTGCCGCAGCCCGACGGGCCGAGGAAGGAGACGAATTCGCCCGGCTCGACGTCGAGGTTGAAATCCTGCACCACGGTGATGGGGCCGAAGGATTTTCGCACATGCTGGATTGAGAGGAATGGCTCGGTCATGGCTTTTTCCTTCGGGTCAGTTCGGACGGTTCGCCGATCGCGGCGCGAAGCGCGACAAGATCTGGATCAGCGACATGCAGCCCCAGGTGATGGCGAAGGCGATGATGGCAAGCGCCGCCGGCTCGTAGGCGCGGTTGGCGCCGACGTTCTGCAGATAGGGTCCGAAAGCAGGCCGGTTGAGCAGGCTGGCCATGGTAAATTCACCGATGACGATGGCGAAGGTCAGGAAGGCGCCCGACAGCACCGCGATCAGCACGTTGGGCAGGATGACCCGAGTGATGATCGTGCCCCAGCCGGCGCCGAGGATCTGCGCCGCCTCAGTCAGTGTCCGCACGTCGATTGTGCGAAGCCCGGTGTCGACGGCGCGATACATATAGGGCAGCGCGAGTGTCGCATAACCGATGACCAGCAAGGCATTGGCTCCTGTCTCGCTGGCCAGGAACGGCAGCGGTGAGTTCGACCCGTACATTCTGATGTAGCCGAAGACGATAACGATGGCCGGGATGACCAGCGGCAACAGCGTGATGAACTCGACGACGGGCCTTAGCTGCGGCAGCCGCAGACGAATCCAGTACGCCGCCGGCACCACCACCAGCACGCCAAGGACGATAGTGAAGATGGCGGCGACCACCGAATAGATGAAGGTCGCCTGGAAGCGGGGATCGCCGAGCACGACCTGATAAGCATCGAAGGAATAGGCGCCGCGCCGCATGCGCATGGAGAATTCCACGGTCGCGATCAGCGGAATGAAGAAATAGGCCGCGCCCAGCGCGAAGACGATCCAGGCCCAGAATCTGCCGGACTTCATTTGAGCCACCTCTCAGAGCGCGTCCGGAACCAGATGTAGAAGACATTGGCCAGCCCAGTGATGACGATCATGCCGAAGGCGATGGCGTAGCCGAGATGGGCATTGTGCAGCACGTCACCGCGGATCTGCGCGTAGAGCAGGATAGGGACGATATTAAGCGAGGAGCCGGTCAGAGCGTAAGCGGTGGCGATGGCACCGAAGGCGTTGGCGAACAAGAGGATGACGGTGCCGAGGAAACTTGGCCAGATCACCGGAATGACGACCATGCGCCAGAACTGCGCCTGGGTCGCGCCAAGCGTTGCCGCCGCTTCGCCCCATTCCTTCTTCAGCCCATCGATCGCCGGCACGATGATCACCACCATCAGCGGGATCTGGAAATAGACATAGGTCAGCGTCAGGCCCCAGAACGACAGGATGTTGAAACCATGGGCATAAATGTTGAAGCCGACCAAGACGTTGAGCAGCACCGTGGCGAGCCCAAGCCGGCCGAGCGTCGCGAGAAAGGCGAAGGCCAGCGGCACGCCGGCAAAATTGGAGGCCACGCCGGAAAAGGTCAGTGTCGCCGAGCGTATCCACTCCGGCAGCCCGCCGCGCACGATGGCGATGGCAATGGCAAGCCCCGCGAAAGCACCGATCAGCGACGAGGCGAGGCTGACCTTGATTGAGATCCAGTAGGCGGCAACGATCGACGGCTGCGCCAAGGCCGCTATGTTTTCGAAAGTGAATTCGCCGGCATCGTTCCGGAATGCGCCCAGCATCAGATAGAGCGTGGGCAGGATCAGGAACATGATGGCGAAGATGAAGAAAGGCGCAACGCCAAGCCATTGCGTCGGCAGCCTCATGCTGCGGGCGTCGGCAGGAGGCGCGGTCTTCCCGGCAACAGCGTGATCGGACAACGAGATATCGGTCATGCGCCGGCTACCGTCCTGGAGGTATGCCGGGCGGCGATCTAAGCCGCCCGGCTGATCTCAAGTCTTACTTGACGTTGGCGCCGACGACGGCATCCCAGTTCTTGGTGATGGCTTCCTTGGCCTTGCCCTGCTCGTCGAGCGTCGGGAACACCGCGGCTGCATAGGACTCGGCCGGCGGCAGCTTGGCCATCACGTCAGCCGGGAGCTTGCCACTCTTGGCGAGGTCGTTGAAGCGGATCGGGTGACAATAGCCCTTCAGCCAGCCGATCTGGCCTTCGTCGGAATAGAGATATTCCAGCCATAGCTTGGCAGCATTCGGGTGCGGCGCGTAAGCACTAATCGCCTGAACATAGACGCCGGCGACGACACCGGTCTTCGGCACGACGACGTCGACCGGCGGATTGCCCTTCAGCGTATCACGGCCGGCAAGCGCGTTATAATCCCAGGTCACCAGGATTGGCGTCTGGCCTTGGGCAAGCGTCGCGGGCTTGCCGATGACCGGCACGAAATTGCCGGCGGCGTTGAGCTTCTTGAAGAAGTCGAGACCAGCCGTGCCGGCGGCTTCGCCGGCAGCCGCACCGCCGGAAAGGCCGGCGGCATAGACTGCCTGGATGGCCTGGTTCGAAGCACGCGGGTCACCGGCGAGCGCCACGGTATTGGCGAATTCCGGCTTCAGCAAGTCGGCCCAGTCGGCCGGCGCTTCCTTGACCAGGTCCTTGTTCACCAGAAACGAAAGCACGCCGTAATAGTCGCCGGTCCAAAAGCCTTCGGCATCCTTGGCGCTGTCCGGGATCGAGTCCCAGGTTGATACTTTATAAGCCTGGATCAGGCCATCCTTCTTTGCGGTCGGGCCGAAGCTCAGGCCGACGTCGATGACGTCGGGCGCTTGCGGGCCCTTGTTGTCCTTGTTGGCCTTGATCGCCTCGACCTCGTCGCCGGAGCCGGCATCGGGGTTGAGCTCGTTGATGGTGAGTTCCGGATATTTTGCCTTGAAGCCGTCGATGACCGCGCCGTAGCCGCACCAGTCATGCGGCAGCGCGATGACCGTGAGCTGGCCTTCAGCCTTGGCTGCGGCGACCAGTTCATCCATGGACTGGGCCGACGAGATGGCAGAGGTCGCCATCAGGGCGACGGCCGAAAGGGAAAGCAGTTTTCCCGTGAATTTGAACATGTGTTCTCTCCGTTGAACTGACGCCGTTGGACGCCTGCGATGCGGTATCGTTTTCGTGTGACAGCCAGATGAAAGCTTTGTGAAAGCGATGCCCCGCAGTACGAAAAAGTAAACTCTTTTTAACCGGCTGTAGCAATCGCTTCGCGATTCTTTTTCCGGCTAACTAGTTTCGATCTTGCCTTTCATCTTTCCCCCTTTCCTTTGCCTCTTTTCCCAAGTCGATTTCCGATGCGAAAATTTTCTCAGACGGTGCCGGCGATGGCGTTTTCGAGCAGCGTCAGCGCCGCCTTTTTGGTCAGCTTGACCGGGTTGCCGCCGGCGGTCGGATCGACCACCGCCATGTCGGCGATCAGGCCCTTGCGTTTCTTGTCCATGTCGAGCCCCTTGATCAGGCCGGGCAGCGCATGCGGCACCTTGAGCTCCTTGCGCAGCTTGATGATCGCCTTCGCAAAACCGTCGAAGCCGCCCTTGATGCCGCAATAGGCGGCGAGCCGGGCTATGCGCGGCTCGATCGCCTCTCGGTTGAAGGCCAGCACGTAGGGCATGAACACGGCGTTGGTCATGCCATGGTGGGTGTCGTAGAGCGCGCCGATCGGATGCGACAGCGAATGAATCGCTCCAAGCCCTTTCTGGAAGGCGGCCGCTCCCATGGCAGCGGCGCTCATCATGTTGGCGCGGGCGACCAGATCCTTGCCGTTGGCATAGGCTTTCGGCAGGTTTTCGAAGACCAGCCTTATGCCTTCCACGGCGATGCCGTCGGCCATCGGGTGATAGCCCGGCGCGCAATAGGCTTCGAGGCAATGGGCAAGCGCATCCATGCCGGTGCCGGCGGTGATGAAGCCCGGCATGCCGACCGACAGCTCCGGATCGGCAATGACGATCGCCGGCAAAAGCTTTGGATGGAAGATGACCTTCTTGGTATGGGTCGCTTCATTGGTGATGACGCCGGCGCGGCCGACTTCCGAGCCGGTGCCGGCCGTGGTCGGCACGGCGATGATCGGCGCGATCGCATCGGCATCGGCGCGCGTCCACCAGTCGCCGACATCCTCGAAATCCCAGACCGGCCGCGTCTGCCCGGCCTGGAAGGCGATCAGCTTGCCGAGGTCGAGCGCCGAGCCGCCGCCAAAGGCAATGACGCCGTCATGCTTGCCCTTCTTGAACACGGCAATGCCGGCGGTCAGGTTGGAATCCACCGGGTTCGGCTTGACCTCGGAAAATACGCCATACGGCACCTTGGCGTCGTCGAGGATCTTCAGCGTCGAGGCCACCACCGGCAGCCTGGCCAGTCCCGGATCGGTGACGAACAGCGGCCGCTTGATGCCGGTCGCCGCCAGCACCTCCGGCAGCTCCTTGATGCGTCCGGCGCCGAAGCGGACGGTCGTCGGGTAATTCCATTTGGAAACGAGTTTTGTCATTTCGACCTTCTTGACTGCTTTCGTGCTCTCGGATGTCGTCAATTCACAAAGGTATTGGCCACACGGTCTGACCGCATCATGTACGGAATCCAGATGGCTGCGGCCCAGACGGAACGGTAAATTCCGCGCATCGTTTCGCTGTCGAACGCATCAGCCAAGGTTGGAAAGCTCTCGCGAAAAACCAGATGCGCGGCCCATGGGTCGAGGATGGCATATACCGGCATCGCGACTGCCCAAATCATGTACCAGCCCGGGAATATCTCCCAGCGCTTGAACATGAAGAACAATAACAGGACCGGGGCTGTAAGGCTTAGAACGCCTGCTGTCACCAGTTCGGCAACGAGCAGCGCGCCTTGAGAAAAACTGAAGGCCTGCCAGTCGAAGCCGAGATAGTCGGTATTGTGCAGTTGTACCAACCCCAGTATCGGCGTGAGCATCAACCCGAGCATCGGCAGGACAAGCCATCCGCCGATACCCTCGGGACCCTCACCATCTGGCAGCACCGATTGTTGTGTATCCGCCATTACTCCCCCTCAACAGCGATCGCATGCCTGTCGATCGCCACCTTAGATCACCTCGCGCAGATGGTATGATTTCGGCCTGGTCAGATTGTCGTAGCCGATGGCCGACAGTGCCGCGCCCTTGCCGGTGTCCTTGACGCCGGTCCAGACCAGCGCCGGGTCGAGATAGTCGCAGCGGTTCATGAACACGGTGCCGGTCTCGACGCGGTCGCCGATCGCCGCCGCGTGGTCGGTGTCGCGCGTCCAGATAGAGGCCGTCAGCCCATAGGGGCTATCGTTCATCAGCGCGATCGCCTCCTCGTCGTTGCGCACCTTCATGATGCCGACGATCGGGCCAAAGCTTTCCTCGCGCATGACGCTCATCTGGTGGTCGACCTGGGTCAGCACTTCCGGCGCCAGATAGGGGGAACCTTGCCTGTCGTTGGCCACCTTCATATTGATGTGTGCCCTGGCGCCCTTGCGCAGCGCCTCGGCCTTCTGCTCGCGGATCAGGTCGGCGAAGCGCGCCTGCGCCATCGGCCCCATGGTGGTCGCCTGGTCGAGCGGATTGCCGACGACGTAGTTCCTGGTCTCGGCAATGAAGCCCTCGACGAATTCATCGTAGACCTTCTCGTGGACATAGACGCGCTCGATGCCGCAGCAGCACTGGCCGGAATTATAGAAGGCGCCGTCGACCAGATTGGCAACGGCATGGTCCATCTTTGCGTCCGGCAGCACATAGGCCGGATCCTTGCCGCCGAGTTCGAGGCCGAGCGTCATGAAGGTGCCCGCCGCCGCGTTCTCGATGGCGCGGCCGCCGGCGACCGAGCCGGTGAAGTTGACGTGGTCGATCTTGCCGGAGCCGAGCAGCCTTTCAGTCTGCGCGTGGTTCATGACGAGATTCTGGAACAGGCCCTTGGGCAGGCCGGCCTTATCAAACGCCTGCTGAAACCGCTCGCCGACCAACAATGTCTGTGCCGCATGCTTGAGGATGACGGCGCTGCCCGCCATCAGCGCCGGCACGATGGTGTTGACGGCGGTGAGATAGGGATAGTTCCACGGCGCGATCACCATGACCACGCCGAGTGGCACCTTCTTCACATAGCGGCGAAAGCCGTCCTTCGGATTGGAGGCCATGACCGGCTTCAGGGCCGCCTCGGCGATCTCGACCATGTAGCTGACGCGTTCCCTGACGCCGCCGAACTCGCCGCCATAGCGCACCGGCCTGCCCATCTGCCAGGCGATCTCCGGCACGATCTCGTCGGTCATGGCGACCAGCGCTTCCAGCATGGCAAGCATGTATTTGCCGCGCTCGACGACCGGCGTCTCAGCCCACTTCTCCTGCGCCGCCTTGGCACGTTCGACCGCGGCACCGATCGCCTGGTCCGTGGCAAGAGGCCGTTCGGCATAGATCGAACCGTCGACGGGGGATTTTATCTTGACCGTTTCGGTCATGCCTTGGGTCCTCGCATTCTACAATAATGTCGTTGGTTAGCACCGCCCCTCATCCGCCTGCCGGCACCTTCTCCCGTATACTGACGGGGAGAAGGGACAAGCTCAGCGCCGGGCCCCCATCTCCCCCGTTCTTCACGGGAGAGGCTGAGGGTGAGGAGCGGCGCCAACGTTGCCAGATTATTCAATACCGCTCGAACCCCCTGTGCAGTTCCCAGTCCGTAATCCGGCGGTCGTACTCGAACTGTTCCCAGTGTGCCGTGTGGACGTAATGTTCCAGCACATCGTCGCCGAGCGCCTGCCTCAGCATTTTCGATTCCGCCAGTGTCGCCGCGGCGTCGCGCAATGTCTTTGGAATTTCGGGCAGCTGCGAGGCCTGGTAGGCATCGCCGACGAAGGGCTTCTGCAGCTCAAGCTTTTCATCGATGCCGGCAAGCCCGGCCGCGATCAGCGCGGCGAAAGCCAGATAGGGGTTCAAATCGGCGCCGCCGATGCGGCATTCCATGCGGATGCCTTTGGTGCCCTCGCCGCAAAGACGGAAGCCGGCGGTGCGGTTGTCCTCGCTCCACATGATCTTGGTCGGCGCAAACGTGCCGGCCTGGAAGCGCTTGTAGGAATTGATGTAGGGCGCCAGGAACCAGGTGAATTCCTTGGCATATTTGAGCTGGCCGGCCGCCCATTGCTGGCCGAGTGTCGACAGCGTCCACTCGGCATTTTTGTCGTAGAACAACGGCGTCTTGCCGTCGGCGCTCCACAGCGAATTATGGATGTGGCTGGAATTGCCGGCGAGCCCGTAATTGTACTTGGCCATGAACGAGATCGCCTTGCCTTCGGACTCGGCGATTTCCTTGGCGCCGTTCTTCAGGATGACGTGGCGGTCGGCCATGTCGAGCGCCTCGGCGTAGCGGACATTGATCTCTTCCTGGCCTGGCCCCCACTCGCCCTTCGAATTCTCGATCGGGATGCCGGCCGCCTCCATCTCGTTGCGCAGCCGGCGCATGACGCCTTCTTCCTTGGTGGTGATGCCGATCTGGTAGTCGCCGATGTAGGGCGATGCCGTCTCGAGGCCCTGCCAGTGCTTCTTGCGGGCGGAATCGTAGGTTTCGCTGAACAGATAGAATTCGAGCTCGGAAGCGAAATAGCCGATATAGCCGCGATCCTGCAGCCGCTTGACCTGCTTCTTCAGCATGGCGCGCGGCGAATGCGCCAGGTCGTCATGGGTATGGTGGTCGAGCACGTCGCAGATCACCAGCGCCGTCTTCTCCAGCCACGGAACGAGCCGCAGCGTCGCAAGGTCCGGCTTCATGACGAAATCGCCATAACCCTTCGACCAGCTCGCCGCCTTGTAGCCGGGCACCGGTTCCATATCGATGTCTGCCGCCAAGAGATAGTTGCAGCCATGCGTCTCGTCATGCGCGGAATCGACGAAATAACGGGCCAGGAACCGCTTTCCCGCGAGCCGCCCCTGCATATCGACGATGCAGGCCAGCACCGTGTCGACCTCGCCGCTGGAGACCGCTTGCTTCAACTGATCGAACGAGAAATTTCCGGCCATTCCTTTGGCACTCCAGCGCTTGTCGTTTCGGGCTTGTCACTTTGAAAAGGAAACGAAAACCACGGCCGGCGCGAATGCCGGCCATGGTCATGAGAGGGGGTCAGGCGCCGGCTTCGCCTATGGCTAGCTCGGCTGCCTTGATCGCCGCCTGACGCTTTGCGATCTGGTCGCCGATGGGCGGACCCTGGAAGCGGCGGTTCTCGAAACCGAACCAAAGCACCGCGGTCAGCACAATGAAGCCCAAGGTGATATAGAGCACTTTGTCGTTCGGCGGCTGGATGGCGATGTAGAAGATGATCGCCATGCCGATGACCGACAGGATGCAAAACAGCTTGAACAGGCCGGCGCCGAGGTTCCATGGGCCGGGGTTCGGCCATTTTTCCGTTCCGAAAGCCATCATGCCGAGCACGATCGGAATGATGAAGGACAGAAACAGGAACACCAATGTCGAATTGACGACGATGGTATAGATGTTCGTGCCGCCGACCGAGATGAACTGGGCAAGAAAGACATAGATGACCTCGAGCACAGCAGCCGTCCAAATCGCATTGACCGGCGTGCGCCAGGTCGGGCTGACCTTGGCTAGCGAGGCCGAGCCGACCGGCATGCCGCCGTCACGCGAAAAGGCGAAAAGCATGCGCGAGGCAGAGGTGACCGTTGCCAGACCGCAGAGGAACTGCGCGATCAGAATGCCCAGATAGAGCAGTGTCTTCAGCCACGCCGGCAAGATTGCGTCCATCGTGGCGAAGAACACGCCCCAGCCCTGCTTGGCGCCGGCCGCCAGATCCGGAATCGCCAGTACGATCGCGCACAGCATCACCCAGCCGATCAGCGACGACCAGAGTACGGACGAAACGATTGCCCGCGGAACCGAGTGGGCCGCCCTCAACGTTTCTTCCGAAGTATGCGCCGACGCGTCATAGCCAGTGATGGTGTAAACCGGCAGCAGCAGGCAGAGCAGGAAGAGATACGTCATGGAATCGGACTGCGGGAAAACACCGCCCCCCGCATCGCCCGAATAGTTCGTGAACGTCCACAGCCGCGTGATGTCGATCGCTGGCGCAAACACCAGGCAAGCGACGATCAGCACGGCTGTCGTTGCCAGGATCAGGAAGCCGGAGGCGTCCGTCAGCATAGCCGTCAACCTGATGCCGAAATGATTGAGCAGCGCCTGCAACACCGTGATGAAGGCGACAAACCCGACGATCTCACCAGGCGTGCCGGTCATGCCGAAGGCTGCGCCGAAAGTGCCGACGAAAAAGAAAGCCGTGCCGATGTTGATCGCACCGAGCACGGTGATCAGGCCGAGCAGGTTGAGCCATGCGGTCAGCCAGCCAGTGAAACGGTTCCCCAGAATAGATGCCCAGTGATAGAGGCCGCCCGCGGTCGGAAATGCAGAGGCGATCTGGGCCATGGCGAGCGCGAAAAGTCCCGAAACCATGCAGCCGACGATCCAGCCGATACCAGCGCCCGCGCCACCAATGGACGATGTCGCTTGCGCGAAGGAATTGATGCCGCCTGAGAGAATGCAGATGATCGAGAACGAGATCGCGAAATTCGAGAAGCGGCTCATGCTTCGAGAAAGTTCCTGAGCATAGCCCATTCCATGGAGAACTTTCAGGTCCTCCTTCTTATCAACTTCACTGTAACCCGGTGCTACCATTTTGAAGTCCCCTTTTGGTTTCTTAGCTGGCCGATTGAACTGACTTTCCGACTGCGCTTGGTCTGGGGCCATTGGCCGCCTCGGGCTCCAGATTGAGAAAAATGCCGGTGAGCAGATCCGCCCATTTCCGCTGCCCGGCCGCGCCGGAGATCTCGTCGTTGCGGATTTCGATCATCGCGCAAGGCAGCCCGCGCGAGCGCGCATGGCGTTCCAGCGTGAAATAGACCCGGTCGGCCGGCGAATAGGGTTCGTTGACGCCGACGGTGACGCCGGCGAGCCGCTTCAGCGCCGCGATCAGCGGCGCCGCCAGCCGGCGGTCCTCGTCATGGATGATGCCGATGTGCCAGGGCCGGCTTTTGCCTTTGTAGAGCGGCGTGAAGGAATGGATCGAGACCAGCCTGGTCTCCCGCCCGGCCACCAGGCGCTCGTCTACGATCGTTGCGATCCGCTCGTGAAACGGTCGCCACGCCAGCGCGATGCGCGCCTCCCGCTGGTCGGCCGAAAGTCCCTGGTTGGCCGGGACCACGGTTTTTTCGCTGGCGCTGACCGTCACTATCAGGTCCGGCGCGTCGAGCGGGCGGTTGCAGTCGATGACGAGCCGCGAGATGCAGGTCTCGACCAGCGTCGCATCGAGCGCCTCGGCCATGCGGCGCGCCACCGGCAAGGCGCCGGGATCCCAGGCGATGTGGCGGGAAAGATCCTCGGCGGCAAGGCCGAGCGTTCCGAATTCCGGTGGCAGGAAATTTGAGGCGTGGTCGCAGGTCAGCACGAAGGGGCTCGATCCGCCGGGGTTCGTCACCCTTACGGTTTCAGGCGATGCAAGGCTGGCGGGCCGTGCTGTCTCCATTGTCTGCTGTCCCCGGGGAGCGCTGTATCGTATGTTACGTATTTTGCCTCATTGCGTCCCTGCGGATGATTTCATACAGTTTGGCCGGCTTTGTCAAACGCGATTTCGATAATGCGCTAACGGCACGGCCAGGGTGGGGAAAAACATGGTTTCCAGCATTGCCGAACTGATCTCCGACCGCATCGGCACCATGCCGGCAGGCGAGCGGCGCGCAGCGCAAGCGCTGATCGCCAGCTATCCGCTGATCGGGCTGAAGACGGTCGCCGAATTCTCGGCTACGGCCGGCGTATCATCGCCCACGATCCTGCGTTTCGTCGCCCGGCTCGGCTTCCAGAACTATCCGGAATTCCAGTCGACGCTGCAAGACGAGCTGGCGGCGCAATTGCAGTCGCCGGCCTCGCGCACGCTCAATCCGCCATCGCCGGGCAGCAGCGCCGTGTCGCCGATGCTGGAGGCGACCCTCGACAACATGCGCGAGACCTTCCGGCATCTCTCGGACAAACAGCTTGCCGACATCGTCGCCAAGCTTGCCGACCGGCGCGGCAAGACATTCCTGATCGGTGGCCGCTTCACCGACCCGCTGGCGCGCTACATGGCCGCCCACCTCGCCATCATCCAGCCCAACGTTTTTCACCTCGGCGGGCAGGAAAGCGTCTGGCGCGACCGACTGATCGACATGGGTAAGCGCGACGTGCTGGTGATCTTCGACATCAGGCGCTACCAGGACAGCCTGGTCCGCTTTGCCGAGACGGCCAACCAGCGTGGCGTGCAGATCGTGCTGTTTACCGACCAGTGGCTGTCGCCGATCGCCCGCTTCGCCCGCCACGTCATCGCCGGGCGCACCGCCGTGCCTTCGGCCTGGGACTCATCCGCCGCCCTTTTCGTCGTTGCCGAAGCGCTGATCGGCGCCGTCACAAGGCAGCTCGAGGCCGACGGCGCCAAACGCATCCGCGAGCTGGAAAGCCTGCGGTAGAGCCCCTCCGGAAAGGGACGCGTTTCGCTTCGGTCTAGTCCTCTAAAAAACTGATCATCTGCAGGATCAGGATCAGCAAAAAGACGCCAAAGACAGTCGCAAAAACCGCTGCCAGCAGGACGGTGCGTTGTTTCTTACCCATGGCTTTCCCCCCGAAAGCATAGTCCCCGTCCACGAATACGAATGTCAGTCCCGCCCCACTGCTCGGCCACCTCCCAACTCCTCAAGACCCGCCTGCGGCTGGGGCGGAGGAGTAACGACGACTGGTTCACGCGCGAAATGAACAGCTTACCAAGGTGCTCGCTAACGGGCACGGCCGCATCATTCATCCGACCCATGTCACGGCCGAATGACCACCTTGCATTTCGGGCTTAACCATTCAGCCGCTAAAGCGTGCCCCACCCCAGCTACTTTACCCATGGCAAGCATGATCGAAGTTCGGCTAGCCTTGTCGACGCGAAGCCGCTTCCTGAACCAAAGCGCGGTGAACTGCACGGAGGAATTCGATGAGCTATCTGGACGAGCTGTTCTCAGTCGCCGGCAAGACGGCGCTGGTCACCGGCGCCGCGACCGGCATCGGCCGCATGGCGGCGACCGCTCTGGTCATGGCCGGCGCCGCGGTGATGATCGCCTCGCGCAAGAGCGAGGATTGCGTCAGGGTAGCGGGCGAGTTGAACGGCCTTGGCGCATCCGGCCGGGCGGAAGGTTTTGCCGGCGACGTCTCCAGCGAGGCCGGCATTGCGGCGCTTGTGGCCGAGGTCAGGGCGCGGACCGAGCGGCTGCATATCCTGGTCAACAATGCCGGCATCTCCTGGGGCGCGCCGCTGGAAAGCTTTCCCTACCATGCCTGGGCCAAGGTGTTCGGCGTCAACGTCACCTCGGTCTTCCACCTGACGCGCGAATTGCTGCCTCTGCTCGAGGCCGCGGCCAGCGACGCCGACCCGGCCCGGGTGATCAACCTCGGATCGGTGATGGGCACGCAGCCTTTAGCCGAAGATGCCTACTCCTACTCGGCCTCGAAGGCCGCGGTTCACCACCTGACGCGCATCCTGGCAATCGAGTTCGCCGCCCGCCGCATCACCGTCAACGCCTTTGCGCCTGGCCCTTTCCAGAGCCGGATGACGGCCTTCGCCACCGGCACCGAGGACCAGGCAAGACATATCGGCAACCACGTTCCGATCGGCCGCATCGGCGCACCGGATGACATTGCCGGCGCAACGCTCTATTTGTGCAGCCGGGCCGGCAGCTATGTCACCGGCGCCATCCTGCCGATCGATGGCGGGCAGTCGGTGCAACACGGGCTGACATTGTTCAAGGAATGAGACGCACGCCATCCGGCGAGTGAAATGCCGGGGGTGAAGATGGAGGACATCAGCGTGGAACCGATCAGTCTCGATGTGCTTCTGGCCAACGTCGGCAAGGAAGTCGGTGTGTCGCCATGGCGGGTCGTCACCCAGCGCATGATCGACCAGTTCGCCGATGCCACCGACGACCATCAGTTCATCCATTGCGATCCGGAACGCGCCAGCCGCGAAACGCCGTTCGGCGGCACCATCGCGCATGGCTTCCTGTCGCTTTCGCTGTTGTCGGCGATGACCTTCGAAACCATGCCGCCGCTGGAAAACAGCAAGATGGGCGTCAATCACGGCTTCGATTCGCTGCGCTTCCTGGCGCCGGTGAAGACCGGCTCGCGCATCCGCACCCGTTTCGTGCTGGCCGACGTCAAGGTCAGGCCGTCGGGGTGGGTGCAGACGGCGCACGACGTGACGATCGAGATCGAGGGCTCGAAAAAACCGGCGCTGACCGCGCGCTGGCTGACGCTGACGCTGATCGAACGCCAGCCGGAAGCGGTCTGACTCTCGTCAGGCGGAGAAGCCCAAATCTATCTGTGCCAAATCTATTTAGCTTCGGCCGCGACGTACTTCATGTGACGGCTGACCTGCAGCGCAATGTAGACGACCAGTGAACAACCGATCGGGAACACGATCTCGTTGAGGCCGGTTGCGATCGCCTGTGGCATTGCGAGAGCAGCGTCATTTGCCGCGGCCGTCTCGATGGTCAGCACCGTGATGCCGCCGCCGAATACCGCGCCTATCGGGGCGCCTGCCAGCGCGAAATGGAGCGGACGCGGTTCTTCCTTCGATGCCAGCGACGCCAGTGCCCAGCCGAGCAGCCCGTATTCGATCGCCCGCAGCACACCGAGCGTCGTGAGCGACAGGATGGCCGGCTTTGCCGCCGCGTCCAGCGCGCTGACCATAACCTTTTGCGTCCCTTTGGCGATGCCCATCGCCAGTGGCTCCGAAATCGCACCGATCAGGCCACCGAGCGAGCCTCGCACCTTGGTGAGCGCCGTGCCGAGGCTGACGCCGGCGCAGACGAAGAACGACCAGGTCACCCCTTGCGCCAGTTCGATCAGAAACTGCGTCGTCGCGGGGTTGGCACCTGCCGCAAATCTGACGGTCAGAATGAGAGCTTCCATGGCGAAGCCGAGCGCGATCGCCAGCCATGCGACAGTCAAGCTTCTGCTTCGTGCCACCCTTGCCCGACGCCGTACAGCGTATATATGCTGCATCCAGCCATCAGTCATAAGGCAGTAGAAAGTTGCAGCTAAGCGTCCAGGAGCGCCGCGAAAAACAAAAGGCTGAACTGCGTTCCGAACTTGTCGACGCCGCGCACAAGCTTGTCCAGGAAGAAGGCTATGACGGCCTCACCATCCGCAAGCTCGCCAAGCGCGTTGGCTATGCGCCGATGTCGGTCTATTCCTATTTCGCCGACAAGCAGGACATCCTGTTCGCGCTGGCCGAGGATGCCTTCGAGACCTTGGCCAGGCGCATCGCAAATCATACGGCCGACGACCCGATCGAGGCGCTCAAGGCGGTGCTTGTCGAATACGCCGCCTTTGGACTGGAAAATCCCAACGAATACCGCACCGTCTTCATGACCGAAAAAGTCAGGCCGCCAGCCGGAAAGACCTTCGCCGAAATGGAGAGCGGCAACCCGGCGATGAAAGTGCTGATCGCGAGGGTCGAAGCCTGCGTTGCCGCCGGCAGGCTCAAAGGCGATCCACGCGCCATCGCCACCATGCTGTGGGCGGTCGGCCACGGCGCCATCTCGCTGCTGATCACCTTCCCGTTCTACCCGTTCGGCGACCAGACGACGTTCATCACACGGATCGGCGACATCATGCTCGAAGCCATCGCCGCGCATGAGATTGCGCCGCTCACGCCGCCGGTCAACTGCTGAAGAGCGGCGCTCCTCCCGATCTGCAGGATCTTCTCCGAACGATCCGCGCCCCGGCGCCGAGCGTTCTGCAATTCCTGCGCTCAATTTCTCCGTACATGTACGATTTTGCTTGAACTCCATAAGTCTTGGGCGTATCTGTACGCAATGCCGTACATGTACGAATCCAATAACTGGAAACCGGAGACCGACGATGAAGAAGGCAATCCTCGCGCTCGCCGCCCTGCTGGCGCTCTCTGGCGCCGCATTTGCCGGCAGCAATCAGTCAGGCAAGCAAGAAGCGGCCTGCATCGATACCAAGACCGGTGCGAAGCTTGATTGCGCGCCGACCGGATCGCTTGAAAAGGCCGATGCCGCGGCCCACAAGGCCGGCAGCAAGGGCCCGAGGCTCGGCATCGGCATCGACCCGTGGATCGTGCCAAGCAGCTTTTGAGCCGATCGGGCGACAATACGCGGTGAGGAAACGAAAGGGCGGCAGCAATTTCCGGCCGCCCATCGTGCCGGCCTCAGCCCTGCTTTTTGTCACCCCGCGCAGATCACTTCTTGCGCTTCTGTCCTACCACGCTTTTGGGCTTGCCGGGTCTTGCCGGTGCGCCGGGAATGGCCGTTCCGGTGATCGACACCGGATCGCTGGCCGGGAATGTATCCTCGAGGCCTTCCTCGAGTTCCTCTTCGATATCCGTCCCAGTGCGCTGCTCGTCTTCGAAAGAGCGCACGGCCGGCGTCTTGACCGGCGACTTCGGCGCGGAGTTCGGCGGCATTTGCATTCTCCCTCGGCTCGCTGTCGCAGAATGGTCGGACGCGGCGAACATGCCTATGCTGCCGCGTCGCGCGCTGCCTCCGACAGAAAAGTAAAGACATAATCGGAAAAGGAACGCCAGCATTCGACGCGGAACGCGTCGGCCGCCGTGCGCAACAGCACGATTTCGACCTTGCCGAGAATGGTACGCGACGCCGCCCCGACCGGAAAGGCGTCGAGCGACAGATCCTGCGGGCAGCCGGCATTGATCGTCGCCGCGGCAGCCGGACCGGTAACCGATATGGCGACGTTGCGGTGCGAGATGCCGACCGCCGAGTGCAGTACGGAAATGCTGGCGCAGTCGGCGAGCGGATCTTTTCCGCTCTCGTCGATGACCAGCCATTCGTCCGGCCCGAGCCACAAGGCCGTGCGTCCGGCCTTTGCCGCCGAGGTTTTCGGCCTTTGCGGCAGGACGACGCCGAGCGCTTTCGAAAGTGCCGCAATCGAGGCTTCCGGCGCGCGCAGCGATATGCGCTCGGCCGGCGGCAGCACGGCAAGTGTAACGCCGGCCGCGGAAAGCGACTGGCCGGCGAGAGCTGGACGGCGTTCGACTGAGGGTCCGGCGGCGTCGGTTTTCAAAGCGGCCTTAGCCATTGAGGCGCTCCCCCTTCTCGTCGAAGAACACCATGCCGGTGACCTCCACCTCGATCACCCCGTTCGGCATCGGCACATAGAGCGTCTCGCCCGTGCGATCGCGGCCGCCGGCGACCAGCCCCAGCGCGATCGAGCGGCCGCAATTTTGCGACCAATAGCTCGAGGTGACATGGCCAATCATCTTCATCGGGATTGCCTGCTTCGGGTCCGCGACGATCTGCGCGCCCTCCTCCAGCACCACCTTGGGATCCCTGGTCTTCAGGCCGACAAGCTGCTTGCGGCCCTTGGCGACCAGATCCGGCCGCGCCATGCCGCGAATGCCGACGAAGTCGGTCTTCTTCTTGCCAACGGCCCAGTCGAGCCCGGCGTCGTTCGGCGTCACCGTCCCGTCGGTATCCTGGCCGACGATGATGTAGCCCTTTTCGGCGCGCAGCACATGCATCGACTCGGTGCCGTAGGCACAGGCTCCGTGCTTCTGGCCCTCGGCCCATAGCGCTTCCCAGACCGCCTCGCCATAATCGGCCGGCACGTTGACCTCGAAGCCGCGCTCACCGCTGAACGACATGCGAAACAGCCTTGTCGGCACGCCGCAGATCCTGCCTTCGCGCACCGACATATGCGGCAGCGCCTCATCCGACATGTCGATGCCCTCGACCAGCGGCGCAATGATGTCGCGAGACTTCGGTCCCTGCACGGCAATCACCGCCCACTGCTCGGTGATCGAGGTCAGCCAGACGTTGAGATGCGGGAACTCGGTCTGGAGATAGTCTTCCATATGGTTCATGACGCGCGGCGCGCCGCCGGTCGTCGTCGTCACATGGAAACGGTCGGGTGCAAGCCTGCCGACGACACCGTCGTCATAGATGAAGCCGTCCTCGCGCAGCATGATGCCGTAACGGCAGCGGCCGGGCTCGAGCTTCTCCCATGGATTGGTGTAGAGCAGTTCCATGAATTTGGCCGCATCCGGCCCGACCACCTCGATCTTGCCCAGCGTCGAGGCGTCGAACAGGCCGGCCGTCTTGCGCACCGTCACGCATTCGCGGTCGACGGCCGCATGTATGTCCTCGCCCGGCTTCGGGAAATACCAGGCGCGCTTCCACTGGCCGACATCCTCGAATACAGCGCCCTGGCGCTCGGCCCAGGGATGGATCGCCGTCTTGCGGGTCGGGTCGAACAGGGGACCCCGCGCGTGGCCGACGATCGAGCCGAATGTCACCGGCGTATAGGGCGCGCGGAACGTCGTCAGCCCGACCTGCGGGATCGGCTTGCCCAACGTCTCGGCGGCAATCGCCAGGCCGTGCATGTTGGAGGTCTTGCCCTGGTCGGTCGCCATGCCATTGGTGGTGAAGCGCTTGACGTGCTCGATCGAGCGCATGCCCTCATGCACTGCCTGGCGGATGTCCTTGGCGGTGACGTCGTTCTGGAAGTCGACAAACGCCTTGACCGTCGTATCCGCTCCGGCACCGGGTGCTGCACCCAGCATGCCGCGCGACCAGCTCTCGCCGGCGTCGACCTTCGGCTTGGTGCCCTTGGCCGGCCTGCTGCCGGCGTCCTTGGCCGCCTTGGCGCCCGCTGCATAGGCCTCGTCGATCGTCGCCGACAGCCCGTCGGTACCGTTGCAGGCGCCGACCGAGACGCAGTCCTGCGCATAGATTCCGGGCACGAAGCGCTTGGTCTCGTCGTTGAAGGCGACCTTGCCGCGCGATTGCGAGAACAGATGCACCGATGGCGTCCAGCCGGCCGACATCAGAATTGCGTCGACCGGGATGGAGCGCTCGCCGCCGCCATTCTTCGGCTGCACGGTCATCGACGACACCCGCAATTTGCCGCCGGCGCGGATCACCGCGCGGCCGAAATTGACCTGGATGCCGAGCGCCCTCGCCTCGTCGATCGCCGGCCCGGTCGGGTTGTCGCGCAGGTCGACGATCGCCGCCACGTTGATGCCGGCCTTTTTCAGGTCGATCGCCGCCGCATAGGCGGAATCGTTCGCCGTATAGACGCCGATATTCCTGCCGACGGCGACGCCGTAATGGTTGAGATAGGTGCGCGCCGCCGACGCCAGCATGATGCCGGGGCGGTCGTTGTCGGCAAACACCATGTGGCGCTCGATGGCGCCGGTCGCCAGTACCACGCGTTTGGCGCGAACCTGCCACAGCCGCTCGCGCGGCAGGTCGCGGCCGGGGTTCTGCAGATGGTCGCTGACGCGCTCGACCAGCCCGACGAAATTCTGCGCGTAATAGCCGAAGGCCGTGGTACGCGGCAGCACGCGGACATTGTCCATCGCGCTCAACTTGGCAAGAGCCGATTGCGCCCAGGAAAAACCGTCCTGGCCTTCGATCTTCGCGCCGCTCTCGAAGCGCAGGCTGCCGCCGAATTCCGCCTGCTCGTCGGCAAGGATGACGCGCGCGCCGGTCTCGGCCGCGGCCAATGCCGCGGCGATGCCCGCGGCACCGCCGCCAAGCACCAGCACCTCGCAATGGGCGAAGCGCGCCGAATAGTGGTCGGGATCCGGCTGGTCAGGAGCGACGCCAAGACCGGCGGCGGCGCGGATCTTGGGTTCGTAGAGGTTTTTCCACGCAGCCTTCGGCCACATGAAGGTCTTGTAGTAGAAGCCGGCCGAAAGCATCGGCGAGGCAATACTGCTGACGGCACCGACGTCGAAAGCGAGCGACGGCCAGCGGTTCTGCGACTGTGCGGTCAATCCGTCATAGAGCTCCTGCACCGTGGCACGCACGTTCGGCGTCTTGCGTGCCGCGTCGCGCTTGATCTCGACCAGCGCGTTCGGCTCTTCGGCGCCGGCCGACAGAAAACCGCGCGGCCGGTGGTACTTGAACGAGCGGCCGACGAGATGGACGCCGTTTGCAAGCAGCGCCGAGGCCAACGTATCGCCCTCGATGCCGGTATAGGGGCGGCCGTCGAAGCTGAAGCCAGCTATCTTTGCCTGTTTGAGCCGCCCGGCGCCGGCAATGCGGAACGTGGCGCTCATTTGGCGGCTCCCGGCAGCTTTACGGGCTTCGGTTCGCCGGCCTTGTAGGTCATCAGGAACCTGTCGCTGACGGTGTCGCGCACGGCATTGAAGAACCGCGCGCAGCCATGCATGTGCCGCCAGCGCTCATAGATGATCCCCTTGGGATTGGAACGGATGAAAAAGAACTTTTCAAAATCGTCGTCGCTCTCGCTGGCGATGTTTGGGGAACGCGCGATATGCGCCTCGCCGGCGTTGCGGAATTCGAGCTCCGGACGCTCTTCCTCGCAATAGGGGCAGCGGATGAGAAGCATGGTTGGTCCTACAGTTCGCCGTGGCCGACGCGAGCGCCGGCAGGTTGGTCGCAAAGCCTCTGGCCCATCGTCACGAAGGGCGCGACCAGCCGGATGCGCTCCTCGATGCTGGCTACCGGGCGGAAAAGGTCGCGATACGCCATATTGCCGACCGAAAGCGTCATCGGTTCGGTCGTCACGATGACGTAGCGCCGCTCGAATTTTTCGCCTTCCTCGAGATCGGCTGGCCGGTTCTCCATAAAGGTGACCACTCTCTGACCGGCGCTCCAGGCGCAGGCGAGTACACCCTCGTCGACGGAAAACGGCCAATCCGCTTCATTGCCGGCGCGGCTGATGGGCTGCAGGCGCACCTCCTCTGGCGTGGGGATATGGAACAGGCCTTGCTCGCCGGCGAGCATCAGCGGCATGGCGACGGCCATCTCGGTCATCATCAATGCGCCACCGCCGCCGCCGCCGCCTCGTCGATGAGGCGGCCGGTGCGGAAGCGCTCGATGGTGAAGGGCGCGTTGATCGGGTGCGGATCGTCCTTGGCGATCGTATGGGCAAAGACATGGCCCGAACCCGGCGTCGCCTTGAAGCCGCCCGTACCCCAGCCGCAATTGACATAGAGGCCGGGCACCGGCGTCTTGGCCAGGATCGGCGAACGGTCGGGCGTCACGTCGACGATGCCGCCCCACGAGCGCAGCATCTTCATGCGCGTGAAGATCGGGAACATCTCGCAGATCGCGTCGAGCGTATGCTGCAATATGTGCAACCCGCCGGTCTGCGAATACGAGACATACTGGTCGGTGCCGGCGCCGATAACCAGCTCGCCCTTGTCGGACTGCGAGATATAGGCATGCACAGTGTTCGACATCACCACGCAAGGCACCACCGGCTTGACCGGCTCCGACACCAGCGCCTGCAGCGGATAGCTTTCCAGCGGCATGCGCACGCCAGCCATGTTCATGATCACCGATGAGTGCCCGGCGGCAACCACGCCGACCTTCCTGGCACCGATGAAGCCGCGCGTCGTCTCGACACCGGTGACCGCGCCGTTCGGCGCCCGTTTGACGCCGGTGACCTCGCAATTCTGGATGATGTGGACGCCGCGCGCCGAGGCGCCGCGCGCATAGCCCCAGGCGACGGCATCGTGCCGCGCCGTGCCGCCGCGGCGCTGCAGGGAGGCGCCCATCACCGGATAGCGCGCATTGCGCGAAATGTTGAGCGGCGGGCAGAATTCCTTGGCCTGCTCCGGCGTCAGCCATTCATTGTCGATGCCGTTCAGCCGGTTGGCATGGACGTGCCGCTTCAGGACCTGGATGTCATGGATGTTATGGGCCAGCATCATGACGCCGCGCGGCGAATACATGACGTTGTAGTTGAGCTCCTGGCTGAGCCCGTCCCACAGCTTCAGCGCATGGTCGTAGATGCCGGCGCTTTCGTCATAGAGATAATTGGAACGGATGATGGTGGTGTTGCGGCCGGTATTGCCGCCGCCCAGCCAGCCTTTTTCCAATACCGCGACGTTGGTGACGCCGTGCACGGTGGCGAGATAATAGGCGGTGGCCAGGCCGTGGCCACCGGCGCCGACGATGATGACGTCGTACTCCTTCTTCGGCTCCGGTGAGGACCATTGTTCCTCCCAGCCCTTGTGACCGCGCATGGCCTCGCGGGCGATGGCGAATACCGAGTATTTCTTCAACGTCGCAGGCCTCGCAAATGGCGGCCGGGCGGATCGGTCGACCCCGGCGCGCGAGCTGTATCACTAGCGAAACGGCGCTGCCAGCCTTGCACTGTTTGCGACGGCGCTTGCCGTTTTGCGCCGTGGTGAAAAAGCCGCATGCGGGCTGGTTGATGCAATTGCCATCCATCACTATCCGTCGCCTGGCGATCGGAGGATTATGGCGGTGGCTAACGTCTGGTGGAATCTGACATTGCGCTTCATGCTGGAATTCGCCGCTTTGCTCGGCCTCGGCATGGCGGGCTGGAGCCTCTCAGCGGGCATGTGGCGCTGGACCCTTGCCGCGGCATTGCCGTTCGTTGCCGCCGCGCTCTGGGGTACGTTCGCGGTGCCGAACGATCCGAGCCGCTCGGGGCGGGCGCCGGTTCCGGTGCCGGGCGGTTTGCGGCTGGTACTCGAGCTCGTCATCCTGTTCGGCGGCGCTGCGGGATTCCACCTGGCCGGTTACACGACAGCCGGCATTGCCGTCGCCCTGCTGATCGCCGTCAGCTACGCATTTTCGCTCGATCGGCTCGGCTGGCTGCTCAAGCAATAGTCGCCTTGCACCGTTTGCGACGGCGCTTGCCGTTTTGCGCCGTGCTTTCACTGATCGCTGTTCTGAGCTTCGCCTTTTGACGGGTCAGCCGGAGCACGCTTCAGGATGGACGGCCCGATTGCATAGATCGGCCGCAAATAACCCTCACGGCAATCGGCGGCGATTTTACGAATTTCCGCATCGTCTGACTGCTCCACCATGGCCACGAAGCGCTCGATGATCACCTGGCGCGGCCTGATAGCCACTGCCGCAGCAAAGCGCCTCAACACGGCATCCGGATGCGCGAGCAACCGTGGCAGGTCCTTGGTGCTCGGCATGTTATATTGACCATAAGCATTGACCAGTGTCTTGAAAGCCGAGTCCGGACGCAGGGTAGCGGCATTTTCCACCGCAAGCCTTAGCTGCCAGCGCTCCGCAAGGCAGATGAACTGGACGACCCCCCACCGCACACCGGCATGTTCGTCATCCAGCCGCAGCATGAGGCGACCGAGAACGGCTCCATCGGCCGGCGTCGTGCATCCCAGAAGCGCCTCGATCGCGTCGAACCGGATACCCGAAGATTCACTGTCGAGCAGATCGGCGATCTCCGCGACGACGCAATTCATCTTGTAACTCATTTTGGAATTGGCTTCGGCCACCAAGTACGCGGCGGCGGCCTGCGTATGAAGGTTGCCGGACGTCAGCAGCGGCCGGAGGTTTTCTAACGGAAAGCCTTTGCCAAATGCCGATTGAAGAGCGGACGTCAACTCGCTGTCGCCCTCGAAGCCGGGGGCCAACAACTTGCTCATTATGTCTTGGGGGGTCATTGGAATGGGTGGCGCGTCCACCCGCGAGTTTTGGATGACGATCCGTAGCCTGGTGGCAAGCGGACGTCAAGAAGGGCTGTCGAGGGCAGCGCAGGTATCGGGTGGCTCGCGCCGGCCCGATTTGCGACCAAGCATCCCGATTGCCGGCAAAATCCGGCGCGAAAGAAGGATGCAGAAAATGTTCGCACTTACCGACAAGGTCGCCATCATCACTGGCGCCAGTTCCGGCATCGGCCGCGCCACGGCCAAGCTCTTTGCCGAGCAAGGCGCCAGGCTCGTCGTCGCCGCCCGCCGCCAGGCGGAACTCGATACGCTGGTTGCCGAAATCGAAGACGCCGACGGCACGGCTATCGCTCTTGCCGGCGATGTCCGTGACGAAGCCTATGCGAAAGCCCTCGTCGACCTGGCGGTCGAGAAATTCGGCGGGCTCGACATCGCCTTCAACAATGCCGGCTCGGTCGGTAGGATGGGGCCGGTTTCTGAGCTGTCGCTGGAGGGCTGGCGCGAGACGCTCGATACCAATCTGACCAGCGCCTTTCTCGGCGCGAAATACCAGGTGCCGGCGATGGTCGAACGCGGCGGCGGGTCGTTGATCTTCACCTCCACCTTCGTCGGCTACACGGTCGGCATGCCCGGCATGACCAGCTATGCCGCGAGCAAGGCCGGACTGATCGGATTGACGCAGGTGCTGGCCGCCGAATTTGGCGCCAAGGGGATTCGAGTCAACGCGCTGCTGCCGGGCGGCACCGACACGCCTTCGGCGACATTCAAGACACCTGAATCGCGGGCCTTCGTCGAAAACCTGCATGCCTTGAAGCGCGTCGCCGAGCCAGAGGAGATCGCCCGCTCGGCGCTTTACCTGGCTTCCGATGCATCGAGCTTCACCACCGGCACGGCACTGTTCGCCGACGGCGGTGTCTCGATCACCCGGACGTGAAGCGTTTCGCGGTTGGCGTGGGCCCGCCAGCCGCAATGCCGGAAAAACCGGCCTTGCTTTTTCCGGCGATTTGACGATTCCGTCTTCGCCTCGAAGACGGATTGGAAACATGCTGCTGATCAGAACCTATATCGCCGCGAGCGCAATCGAAGGCGTCGGCGTGTTCGCCGCCGAGCCGATCCGGAAAGGGGCGCAGATCTGGCGGCTCGATCCGGACTTCGACCGGCTGATCCCGATGGAAAGATACGAGGCAGCGCCGCCGCACCTCAAGGAATTGCTCGACAGATATGCCTATCCCAGTCCGGACCGGCCGGGCTTCATGGTCTATGAGGTCGACAATGGCCGCTTCATGAACCACGCCGACAAGCCGAACACCGACTTTTCGCAATATGGCGGGGCCACCGCAACCCGCGATATCGCCGCCGGCGAGGAAATAACCTGCGACTACGGCGAGTTCTTCGAGGGTTTCGAGCAGCTCCACCTGGCCACGGCGTAGCGGCGCCTATCTGGCCCAAGGCGAATTTTGTTCTTGCTTTGTGCCGGCAGCTATGCTACTAATTTCGATATGGTGCACACCAAGGACCCGCCCCCTGAGGCGGGTTTTTCGTTTCGGGATCGGCACCGCCTCTCAATCGGCTGTGGACAGAGCCCCTTGATTCTGCTATCAGCCGCCCCAATTCGTGGTGTAACGCGCCGCGGAGGCTTGCGGCTATGGCCGCTTGCCTGTTGATTTCAAACCCGAAAGACAGGATTGCACGTGCAGGTACTCGTCCGCGACAACAATGTTGATCAGGCGCTTCGCGCGCTCAAGAAAAAGATGCAGCGCGAAGGCATCTTCCGCGAAATGAAGATGCGCGGACATTACGAGAAGCCCTCCGAGAAGCGCGCCCGTGAAAAGGCGGAAGCCGTGCGCCGCGCCCGCAAGCTGGCCCGCAAGCGCGCCCAGCGCGAAGGCCTGCTGCCGATGACGCCGCGTCCGGTCGCGGCCGGTGCTGCCGGTGCCGGTGCTCCGCGTCCGCCGCGGTTCTGACGTCAATTTTTCGTCCTTTTCCAAGGATATCCAAGGTGGCGCGATGCGGAATCGCCGCCACCTTTTTGTTGTGAGTTCGACCCGGTCCGAGAGGACCGGTTGGGAGAGATGCCGGTTCGGAGGGGGAACGGACCAGACGGCGCAGTAAGGACAGGGCAGACATGGACGCAATCACCGTAGAGCGCAGAACCGCGTGGCGCGGCCTCGCCCTGACGGCAGCCCTGCTTTCCGGGATGGCGCTTGCCAGCTGCCAGAGCGTTCCGACCGGCGAGTTCAACAACATCGACAAGGCGCAAGCCTCGAGCGAGAACATCTCCTCGCTGTCGGCGGTGATCCAGCGCAACCCCCAGGATCCGGAAGCCTACAATGTGCGCGGCTCGGCCTATGGCCGCGGCGGCCAGTACCAGGCGGCGCTGAAGGACTTCAACACCGCCATCCAGCTCAATCCGAATTTTTACCAGGCCTATTCGAACCGTGCGCTCATCCAGCGCTTCCTCGGCGATCAGGCGAGCGCGCTCGCCGACTACAATCGCTCGATCCACATCAATTCCAACTATGACGCCGCCTATATCGGCCGCGGCAATCTCTACCGCAGGGCGGGCCGGGTCCAGGAAGCCTTCAACGATTTCCAGAAAGCCATCCAGCTCGACACGACCGATGCGCGCGCCTATCACAATCGCGGCCTGATCTACCAGAGTCAGGGCCAGCACGCCTTTGCCATCGAGGATTTCTCGACCGCCATTTCGCTGGCGCCGGATGCCTCCGAGCCTTACAACGGGCGCGGCCTCTCCTACCTTGCCATGAACGACGAGGACAATGCCTTCGCCGACTTCAACATGGCCATCAAGCTCGACGGCAAGAACGCCGAGGCCTGGTCCAACCAGGCGCTGATCTACGAGCGGCGCGGCGACAAGGTCAGGGCCGCGAAATCCTACCGCGAGGCCGTGCACCTCAATCCGACGTACCAGCCGGCCAAGGACGGCCTGGCCCGCACCAGTGCCGGCTGAGCGGCCGGTTAATCAGGCCTCCGTTTCCGCACTCCGACAACCCTGCGTTTAGCTTCGCCTTGCTGGCGCCAAGTTTTCGGCGGAACGCTCGGCGTGCTCAGCCGTTTGTACAAGGCAATTGCGAAAGGACCCTGCCATGATCAAGAAACTCGCTTGTGCCGCTGCTCTCGCCACGACCGTCGTTGCCGCTCCCGCCAGCGCCAGCAAGCTCCAGCTCGGCGTGCTCGACTGCACCATCGACGGCGGCACGGCCTATCTCGTCACCTCCAACAAGGGTGTTTCCTGTGTCTTTCGTCCGCATCGTGGCGGCCCCTCCGAAGTCTATACCGGGGTGATTTCCAAGCTCGGCGTCGATGTCGGCCGGACGCATCAGGGCCAGCTGGTATGGGCGGTTCTGGCGGCGACCCGCAACCACGATGAAGGCGACCTTGCCGGCAGCTATTATGGCGTGAACGCCGAGGCCAGCGTGGTCACCGGTGGCGGCGCCAATCTCCTGGTCGGCGGCCTCGACAGCGCCTTTTCGCTGCAGCCGCTCAGTGTCCAGGCACAGACCGGCGTCAACCTGGCGGTCGCCGTCACTTCGCTGGACCTGATCCACTCGTTCAAATAACGGCCTCTGGCAAATACGGCCCGTGGCCTTTCATGCGCCGGGATAGGACGGTTCCGCGCCGCGTAGTCGCTGGCGCGTGGCAGCCTTTTGATTGGGCGCCTTGCGGCTTCGAAATTGACCGATGATCGCGCGGTGGCGCCAAACTCATTCTGCGCGCAGCGCTTCGATCGGCTGTAGGCTTGCGGCCTTGCGGGCGGGATAGTAGCCGAAAAAGACGCCTACAGCCGCGGCAAAGCCGATAGCCAGCAGGACGGCGCTGAGATCGATGATCACCGGCCATTGAGCGATAGAGCCAACGGCGATTGCAGCAACAATCCCAATACCAGCACCTAGAATACCCCCGAGCAGGGCAAGCGTTGCTGCCTCAACGAGAAACTGGGCAAGGATATCTCGCCGTCGCGCGCCCACCGCAAGCCGCAGTCCGATCTCGCGGACCCGCTCCGTCACCGTCGCCAGCATGATGTTCATGATGCCGATCCCGCCCACGACCAGCGAAATTGAGGCCACCGCCGAAAGCAGCAGCGACACCACGCGTGTGGTCGAACCTTCGGCATTCGCAGCTTCGGCGAGGTTGCTCACCATGAAGCTGTCTTCCTGACCTGTCCGCAACCGGTGACGCTGCCACAGGAGTTGGCGGATCGCTGCCATCGTGTCCTCGGCCGAGGTCCAATCGGCGAACTTGACGGTGATGTTGTGTACGAAGGTCGGATTGGCACGGCTCGTGCCAATGAACTGACGTCGCGCCGTCCTCAGCGGCACAAGTGCCACATCGTCCTGATCATCGCCCCACACGCTCTGGCCCTTCCGCTCCAGCAGTCCGATCACCGTGAACGGCACGTCGCGGATGCGGATCGGGGCGCCCAGCGGATCGGCTTTTCCGAACAACTTCTCCCGCATCGTCGTTCCGAGGAGCACCACGTTGGCGACGCGGTTGTTGTCCTCCGGGGTCATCTCCTGCCCGGCAATAACCCTCCACTCGCGCGCTGAGAAATATTCCGGCGTCACGCCGCGAAGCACGCCTTGCCAATTGGCGGAGCCGATCGTGAACTGCTCGCGGGCGTAGAGGAGTGGCGCCGCCACCACGACGCCGGGGATCTCCATTCCGATCGCCGCCGCGTCCTCTTCACTCAGCCGCGGCGCGCCACCGGCCCCAAGCCGCACGCTGCCCATCTTCGCACTGCCCGGACTGACGCTGATGAGGTTGGCGCCGAGGCTGCGGATCTGCGCGGTGATCCGTTCGCGCGCACCAACCCCGATCGCGATCATCACCACGACAGCGGCCACACCGATGATGATGCCCAACATGGTGAGCGCGCTGCGCATATGATGGGAGCGTAATGATCGCAGGGCGGTTCTTGTGCTACCGGACATTGTTGTACGCCAGCGATAGACGGCGAGTGTCATCCAAAGGTCGGACCTGCTGTATGACAGGGGTGTCTGACAGAACGCGGCCGTCTCGAAAGGCTACAATGCGATCCGTATGGGCAGCTATCTCAGCCTCATGGGTGACCAGCACAATGGTCAGGCCCTCTCCATTGAGTCGGCGGAAAATTGCCATGATCTCCAGCCCTGTCTGGCTGTCGAGCGCACCAGTGGGTTCATCGGCCAGTAAAAGTAAAGGCTCCGTCACCAGGGCGCGGGCAATGGCAACGCGCTGCTGTTGTCCGCCCGAGAGTTCGGCAGGAGTATGTCTGGCCCGATCGGCGAGCCCTACCTTGGCCAGCATCGCCAGCGCTGCGCGCCGCCGCTCACCAGCCCACATGCGGCGATAGACAAGCGGCAGTTCCACATTTTCTAGTGCGCTGGCCCGCGGCAGCAGATTGAACGACTGAAACACGAAACCGATGTTGCGATTGCGGATCGCAGCGAGCTCATCGTGATGGAGTCCACCGACGTCTACCCCGTTCAGCCGATAACGGCCTTCACTCGGACTGTCGAGGCAGCCCAGAATGTTCATGAAGGTAGACTTGCCCGATCCTGAAGATCCGATCACCGCGACGAATTCGCCTCGTTGAATCGTCATGCTCACCCCTTCGAGCGCCCACACCGGCTCTCCGCCAACACGGTAGCAATGGCGCAGCCGGTCGACGTCAATCAGAGCCATGAATACCTCACCACAACCGGAACTTGACCAGGACGGAAGACGCGTCATCGTCCCGACGCGGAGCAGTGGCAAGCCCCGTAATGACCTGCTGCCCCTCAGTCAGGTCGCCTGCCAGCACCTCTGTTGCACGACCGTCGGTGATTCCAAGCCGGAGCAAAACAAGCTTCGGCTCGCGGTCTGGCCCAAATACAAATACCTCGCCCGGGCTTCCCGCCTCTACGCCCGTTTTGGCAATGGCCGGCGCGGTCGATCGCGCCTCGTCCCCGGTATCGCTCGGCGGCCGAAAACGCAGGGCCGCATTGGGCACTTTCAAGACTCCCTGTCGCTTGGCCATTACCACGCTCAGATTGGCGGTCATGCCGGGCAACAGCAGCTCATCGGAATTTTGCGTACCGACCACCACTATGTATGTGACGACATTTTGAACGACCTGCGGTGCCTTGCGTATCTGTTTTACCGTGCCGGTGAAAATTCGGTCGGGATAGGCATCGGCGGTGAAAGTAACCGGCTGCCCAAGCGCAAAACGGCTAATGTCGGCTTCCACCACGGAAGCTTCCACCTGCATCTCAGTCAGGTCTTGAGCTATGGTGAACAGTATCGGGGTCTGCAGGCTAGCCGCCAGGGTCTGACCGCCACTGACGGCGCGATTGACCACTGTGCCGGTGACCGGCGCGCGTACATAGGTGCGGTCAAGATCAATTTGGGCCTGCTGAAGCACCGCTTCCTTCTGCTTCACCTGGGCAAGCGTGTTGGCGAGTTCCGCATCTGCCATGTTGAGTGTCGCCTTGGCGGCTCGAACGACTGCCGATTGCGACAGTTCCTCGGCCTGGGCGGCAGTCGCCTGCGCCTTGGCAGAATTGTGCGCGGTATTCTCCCGCTCCCATTCTCCCACCGCGATGATCTTCTGCTTAGCCAGGGAACGTTTGCGGTTCACTTCCTGCGCCGCACCATCGAGCGCGATTTCGGCGCGTGTAGTCTGTGCGGCTGCAGAATCATATCTGGCCTCGGCGGTCTCCATCTCTGCCCTGGCCCGCTCGATCTGCGCCCGATGTACCGAAACCTGCGTTTGCGCCATCTCCCGTTCGGCAAGGGCTTGCGCTACTCTCGCTTCGTAAATCTCCGGCTCAACCCGGGCTATCACCTGGCCTTTGGTGACCTTGGAGTTGAAGTCGACATAGAGTTCCTTCACCCGACCCGAGAGCTGAGAACCGACTTCCACCATAACTAGCGCGTTCAGCGTGCCAGCCGCCTGCACCGTTGTGACGATATCGCCGCGCTCCACGGCTTGCGTGCGATAGGCGGGGGTATCGGGCCGGATGGAGGACGGCTCGAGGAGAGCTGAGAGCTGATTGAAGGCCGACAAAACCTGGCCGGAAGTCGCCGATGGTGTCGGTCCCATGGAACTCCCGGGCGTTACCGCCGCGCCGAGGATTACCGTAACGAACAAAACGCTGCGCATCATGTTCTGACCACCTCTGAGCTGGAAGGGAAAGGTAATCCCTTCCAGCTCTTTAATCTGCACTTGGCAGTGCCGCAGAGGAATTCTACACACCTATAGAATAAACCCGTCAACAGCCAAATACATAGATGTTTATTCGAAAATTTCGGATATTACTACTTGCAGTGGCCGGGATTACCCTCGCAGGCCGTCTCGGTCTTGTTGCCAATGTTGCCTTGGCCTTCAGCCGTATCCTGCGTTGCCGTGCCGAACGCATTGCCATTCACATCCTTCGTGGTCTCATTGCACACGCAGTCCGGAACCGACCCCGTCTTTGTACAGGAGGCCACGCCAGCGGTGCCGCAGAAGTCCGTGCACTGCGTCGCCGACACGCCAGGACAGGCGTTCTGCGCTAGCGCTCCGCCTGTTCCGAGCAACAGTGTTCCACCCCAGAAGGCGACAACCGCGGCCACCTTTAAACCACTATGTCTGATAATCATGTTCTCCTCCGATTTTGCCAGAGCTAGAGTGTGCTGCGCAGGCCATCTCTGGCACTGGTCGGCAGCATGAGGGCGCAACAAAGCCCTCGATTCGGCTCGATCGATTATGCTGTGGGGGATGCGGAAGTTATGAGGCCGCCAGCAACGGCTTTAAGCCGCCGGGCCTCCCAAGACTCTTTCGGGTGACAAGACTCTTTCGGATGAAGGGCCCTCTGCGGCGCACAGAATCGCCGCAATACTTGGCCTGCGCAAATCGGCAGCGCCCATTGTCGTGCTCCAGTACGACTGTAAGCGGGAATATTTCTTCTTGCTAATATATTAACCATATTTGCGGAAGCTGGCAACCAGTATCTGGGATATACGTCGGTTGAGGTGCTGCTAAATCGATTGGTAGAACGGCGTGAACATCGCAATCGGCGTCAACCAGTATGAGTTGCGCCGCAGAGCGGGTTGATCGTGGAGCCGAGATGCACGATCACCCTGGCTTCCCGCCTACATCATCATCTCAGCACACCGGAAAAACCGCTTGAACTCAACTGCGGTTGAGGTTTTACAAGCCGCCCCCGAAGCGCCGCGTGCCCATTTGGAGACGAAGAGCGCTCCAATATTTTAGACCAGCGTCTAGGGAAGCTCGGGGGACTGGATGACCAAAACAAGCACAAACGGGGTCGATTGGCGCGCGCTGTGGGCGAGCGGCGATCTGGCGCGCTTCTGCTTCATCAGCCTCGGCATTCTGCTGCACGCCACCAACGAAACCATGGTAGCAACGGTCATGCCGGCCATGGTCGGCGAACTTGCCGGCGTGCAACTGGTCGGCTGGTCGCTGGCGATCTACGAGCTCGGCGCCATCGTTGCCGGTGCGGCCGCCGGACGGCTGGTGAGCTATGTCGCGCTGCGTACCAACATGATGGTCGCCGCAATGCTCTATGCCGCCGGCGCGCTGGTCTGCGCCACCGCGCCTTCGATGCCGCTGTTCCTCTGCGGCCGCCTGATCGAAGGGCTCGGTGGCGGCGCGCTGGTGTCGCTGGCCTTCGTCTCGGTCGAGCGGCTGTTTGCCCGCGCGATCTGGCCGCAGCTTTTCGGCGTCATGTCGGCGATCTGGGGTGTCGCCGCCTTCAGCGGGCCGGTGCTCGGCGCGGTCATGACCGAATTCTCGTCCTGGCGCTGGGCTTTCGGCGTCTTCACCCTGGGAGGCACGGCCATGGCGCTGGCAAGCTTCCTCGTGCTCGATACGCCTGAAGCAACGAGGCCGCAGGCGACGGGCGGCTCGGCGCCGCCCTTCCCCTTTGCGGCACTTGGCTGCCTCGCCGGCAGCGTCGTGCTGATTGCCACTGCCGGCGTCGACATCGCCCTGCTGCGCTCGTCGCTGCTGCTCACCCTCGGCCTGATCGGCCTGGCGCTGTTTATCTATATCGACGCACTGAAGCCGCGCTCGCGCCTGTTCCCGTCGCGGCTGTTCTCATGGCGCTCGCCGGTCGGCGCGGGCATGACCATGGTCGCTGCGTTTTCGGTGGCGACCTGCTCGTTCGCGGTCTACGGACCACTGCTTCTGACCAGCCTGCACGGCATTCCGATCCTGACCACCGGCTACATCATCGCCGCCGAATCGATCGCCTGGTCGATCCTGTCGATCCTCGTCGCCAATGCGCCACCGGAGCGCGAGCGGCTGATCATCGTCGGCGGGGCGCTGATGATCGCCACGGGCGTCGCCGGTTTCGCCTATACGGTGCCGGCCGGCTCGATCCCGCTGATCCTGTTTTGTGCTTTGTTGCAAGGCGGCGGCTTCGGCATAGCCTGGCCGTTCGTCACGCGTGTCATCGTGGCATCGGCCAAGGAAGGCGAGCAGACGATCGCCTCGGCCGCTGTGCCGACCATGCAGCGCATCGGTTATGCCGTGGGTGCGGCACTGACCGGCATCGTCGCCAACGCCAGCGGCTTTTCCGAAGGCCTGAACCGCGAGGCCGCGGCAAATGTCGCCGCCTGGCTGTTCCTGGCGTTTATCCCGCTCGGAATCCTGGGATGCCTTGCCGCCTTGCGGATTTCGGGGGCGAGCGCCGCGTAGCCGCTGCCAATCTCCCCCTCGTGGCCCCACGAGGGGGGGAATCGCTAGACCACGACCGTCTTCAGCCGCTCGGCGATCAGTGCCGCGAGCCGCGTCGCCACCTCGTCCTTGCTCATCTCCGGCCATTCCTCGACGCCGGCCTTCGAGACGATCCGCACCTTGTTGCGGTCGCCGCCCATCACGCCCGGGGAACCATCTTCATGGGAGACATCATTGGCAACGATAAGATCGGCACCCTTTTTTGCAAGCTTGGCCTCGGCATTCCTGACCAGGTCCTGCGTCTCCGCGGCGAAACCGACCACCAGCATCGGCCGCTTTTTGTGGTGCCCTACACCGGCAAGAATATCGGGATTTTCCACCATCTGCAGCGCGGGCGGCCCCTCGCCCGCCATCTTCTTGATCTTTTCCCCGGCCGAACTTTGAGTGCGCCAGTCGGCAACAGCCGCGACGAACACTGCCGCGTCGGCCGGCAGCAGCTGCTCGACGGCGTCCTTCATCTCGACGGCCGTTTCGACGTGCAGCGTGGCGATGCCGGCCGGATCGGCAATGCCGACCGGGCCGGAGACGAGACGCACGTCGGCGCCGAGCCTGGCCAGCGCCGCCGCGATGGCGTGGCCCTGCTTGCCCGACGACCGGTTGGCGATGTAGCGCACAGGGTCGATCGGTTCATGCGTCGGCCCGGAGGTGACAATGATCTTCCTGCCCGCCAGCGGCTTTGGCCGGCTGTCGAGCAGTGCCTCGATCGCGGCGACGATCTCCAGCGGCTCGGCCATGCGGCCCTCGCCCACCTCGTTGCTTTCGGCCATCTCGCCTTTCGCCGGGCCGACGAATGCGACGCCGTCCTTGCCCAGCATCGAGCGGTTGCGGCGGACCGCCGGATGCGCCCACATTTTCGGGTTCATCGCCGGCGCCATCAAAACTCGCTTGTCGGTGGCGATGAGCACGGTCGAGGCAAGGTCGTTGGCGTGGCCATTGGCGAGCTTTGCCATCAGGTCGGCGGTGGCCGGCGCCACGACCAAAAGGTCGGCCTCGCGCGACAGCCTGATATGGCCGATGTCGTGCTCGTCCTGCCGATCGAACAGTTCGGTGAAAACATGGTCGGCGGACAGCGCCCCGGCCGACAGCGTAGTGACGAACTCCTGCGCCGCCGCGGTCATCACCACCCGCACTGCCGCACCGCGCTCGCGCAGCCGGCGGATCAGGTCGAGCGCCTTGTAGGCGGCGATGCCGCCGCCGATGATCAGCAGGATGCGCTTGCCGGAGAGGATGCCTCGCACGCTGGAGACGGCAACCATCGGCGTTGCCGGACTTTGCGAACTCGTCAGTTCGCGCAGTGTTTTCTCGATCTGGTCGATGCGGCCGGCCGAACCGAACTGACCTTCGACCGCTGCGCGGATCATCACCCGCGCCTGGTCTTCCATCGACCGGCCATTCTCCGCCGCCAGTCGGCGCAGCAGCTCCTTGACCTCGTCATCAAGGTTGCGGATCGTGATGCTGGCCATCTGATTGCACTTTGCCCGAAATCGGTGAAAGCAATGATAGCAATGCAATCACCTTGCAACAAGCGCTAGAATATACGCCAGGCGATGTATACCAGGGTCAATGCGATCACCCACAGCGCCAGCCGGCCGGAGCGGGTGTAGCGCGCCTCGGCCTTGCCGATGGCGCGCGCAGTCCTTTCGTCGAAGCGCAGGCCGTTTTCGGCCATCAAGTCGATTTCGCGCGACAGCCGCTCGGTGCGGGCGGCGAGGTCCGGCGCCTGGCGGGCCAGCGCCAGCAGCGCACTGGCACCGTCGCGCGCATCGGCCAGCAGCGCGCGCGGGCCGAGATTGCGGGCAATCCAGCCGCTGACCACCGGCTCCGACGTCTTCCACATGTTGAAGGCCGGATCGAGCGTGCGGGCGACGCCCTCGACAACGACCATGGTCTTCTGCAGCAGCACCAGCTCGGATCGCGTCGCCATGTCGAACAGGTCGGTCACCTCGAACAGCAGCGTCAGCAGCTTGGCCATCGAGATGGTCTCGGCCGGCTGGCCGTGAATCGGTTCGCCGATCGCCCGGATCGCCTGGGCGAAGGCCGCGACATTGTGCTGGCGCGGCACGTAGCCGGCCTCGAAATGAACTTCGGCGACGCGCTGGTAATCGAGCGTGATGAAGCCGTAGAGGATTTCGGCGAGGAACCGGCGCTCCTTCCTGCCGAGCCGGCCGGCAATGCCGAGATCGACGGCGACGATGGTGCCGTCGGCTTCGATAAACAGGTTGCCCGGGTGCATGTCGGCGTGGAAGAAACCGTCACGCAGCGTATGGCGCAGAAACGACTGAACGAGGTTGGCGGCAATCGCCTTCAGGTCGTGGCCGGCGGCGGCTAGGCCGGCAATATCGTTCATCTTGATGCCGTCGACCCATTCCATGGTCAGCACGTCACGACCGGTGCGCTCCCAGTCGACCGACGGCACACGGAAGCCGGGATCGTCCTTGGTATTCTCGCCGAGCTCCGAAAAAGCCGCCGCCTCCAGCCTCAGGTCCATTTCGATTTTGGTCGTCTGGGCCAGTGTCTCGGTCACCTCGACCGGCCGCAGCCGGCGCGACGACGGGATGTATTTTTCCTGTAGCCGGGCGGCGAGGAAATAGCTTTCGAGATCGCGAAAGAAGCGGCGGCGCACGCCCGGCCGGATGACCTTCACCGCCACTCGCCTAACGACGCCGTCCTGCAGCGTTTCGGCGGTATGGACCTGGGCGATCGAGGCGGCGGCGACGGCCTCGCCAAAACTGACATAGAGCTCGTCGACCCTGCGTCCGAGCGAGGCCTCTATCGCGGCGACAGCCTCGGCCTTCGCAAACGTCTGCATCTTGTCCTGCAGCATGGCGAGATCAAGCGCGATATCGTTTCCGACGACATCCGGCCGTGTCGCCAGGAACTGGCCGAGCTTGACGTAGGACGGGCCGAGCCGCACGACCGCCTTGGCCAGCCTGTCGCCGCGCTCATAGGCAAGCGCGCGACGGCGGGTGAACAGCCGGGCCATGCGCCAGCCGAATTTCGGCAAGCCGAAGAGCTCGTCACCGGGCAAAGCCGCGATGACGCCCTCGCGCACAAGCACCCAGCCGGCCCGTACGAGCCTGAAACCAGCGCCGATGCTGCTCATGGCTGGCTTTGCCCCGCCGATTTCCTAGACCGGCGAAGAGCACATTGAGTACGAAAGATACGGGCCAGCCTCAAAGCTTCCAGCCCGAGTGGAGCGCGGCGATGCCGCCGGAGTAGTTGCGGAACGAGGCGCGGTCGAAGCCGGCGCGGGAAATCATCGCCGCGAAATTCTGCTGATTGGGAAACTTGCGGATCGATTCGACCAGATAGGAATAGGGCTCGTCATCGCCGGTCACCGCCTTGCCGATCCGCGGAATGGCGTTGAACGACCATGCTTCATAGACCTTGTCGAGCAGCGGCATCTCGACCTCGGAGAATTCAAGGCAGAGAAAGCGCCCGCCAGGCTTCAGCACGCGATAGGCTTCGGCAAGCGCCACATCGATGCGCGGCACGTTGCGGATGCCGAAAGCGATGGTGTAGGCGTCGAAAGTAGCGTCGGCAAAAGGCAGTTCCTCGGCATTGGCTTCGACGAAATCGGTATTTGCCGACAGGCCCTTTTTCTCGGCCCGGTCGCGGCCGACGGCGAGCATCGAGCCGTTGATATCGAGAACCGTTGCATGAGCGTGCCTGCCGCTCGCCTCGACGATGCGGAAGGCGACATCGCCGGTGCCGCCGGCAACGTCGAGAACGCTCCAGCCCGGCCGCTTCGGTGGATTGAGCCAGGCGACCATGGCGTCCTTCCACAACCGATGCAACCCGGCCGACATCAGGTCGTTCATCAGGTCGTAGCGGTTCGCCACCTTGTGGAAAACATCATTGACCAGGGACTGCTTGTCGCCTGGCCCTACCCGCCTGAAACCATAGGAGGTTTCCATGCCGCCCGCAGCCGTGGTTCTTTCAACCGACATCGTTTTGATCCGCCATAAAATCGGCGGGACCATAGCCGATCGATGGTGCGGGCGCTATTGTTTAAGGCGCGGTGTTCGGCCGCGCTTCGAAGCAGGTTCCGGAAAGTGTCACACGGTTTTCCGACAGGAACCTGCGTCATAAGAAAAAGCCTGACGGGATAATTGAATGCCTTTGAAAGCAGAACTGCACTGCCACATCGAAGGGGCAGCGGCGCCTGAACTCGTCCTCCGCCAGGCTGAGAAATACGGCAAGGATGCCTCGCCCTACATCCAGGACGGCTCCTTCGTCTGGCACGACTTCACCTCTTTCCTCGCCGCCTACGACTTCTCGTCGGACCTGTTCCGCACCGAAGAAGACTATGCGCGGCTGGCCGACCATTACCTGACCAGCCTCGCCCGCGACGGCGCCATCTATTCCGAGGTTTTCACCTCGCCCGACCATGCCAGCAAGGCCGGGCTGTCGCCGAAGGCCTATACCGACGCGCTCGGCGAAGGCATGGCCCGCGCCAAGGCGAAGACCGGCATCGAAGGCCGCATGATCGTCACCGGCGTGCGCAATTTCGGTGTCGAATCGATCGAGCGGGCGGCGCGTTTCGCCGCGCGCTGCGGGCATCCGCTGGTCACCGGTTTCGGCGTCGCCGGCGACGAGCGGATAGGCGACCTGGAAGATTATGTCAGGGCCTTCGAGATCGCCCGCGAGGCCGGCCTCGGCATCACCGTCCATGCCGGCGAATTGATGGGCTGGGAGAGCGTCGAGGCGGCACTCGACCACATCCGCCCGTCTCGCATCGGCCATGGCGTGCGCGCCATCGAGAACCCCGAGCTTGTGCAGCGCATCGCCGACGAAGGCGTCGTGCTCGAATGCTGCCCTGGCTCCAACATCGCCCTGAAAATCTTCGACAGCTTCGCTGACCATCCCTTTCCCGCCTTGAAGGCGGCGGGCTGCAAGGTGACGCTCAACTCCGATGACCCGCCCTATTTCTGGACCTCGCTGAAACGCGAATACGACATCGCTGCCGAGCATTTTGCGATGGACGACAAGGCGCTCACCGCCGTCACCAGGACGGCCATCGAGGCAGCCTTCGTCGACAGGAAGACCAGGGCGGCGCTGCTGGGCAGGCTCGGCGCCAAGGGCAGGTGAATGGTGAATGGTGAATGGTTCACCCGGCGCTTCGGTCCGTCAACCGCGAGTTATTCCGCGCAACCAAGGACTCGCAAACCAGTTCACTATTCACTATTCACCATTCACCATCCACTATTCACCTGCGCAGTTGGAGAACACCATGAAGGGCGTCACCGTCGTCGACCATCCGCTTGTCCAGCACAAGCTGACCATCATGCGCAAGAAGGAAACCTCGACGGCCGGCTTCCGGCGGCTGCTGCGCGAGATCTCGCTGCTGCTCGGCTACGAGGTCACCCGCAACCTGGAACTGACGACGACGACCATCGAGACGCCGATCGAAACGATGGAGGCGCCGACGCTGGAGGGCAAAAAACTGGTCTTCGCCTCGGTGCTGCGCGCCGGCAACGGCTTGCTCGAAGGCCTGCTCGATCTGGTGCCGGCGGCGCGTGTCGCCCATATCGGCCTCTATCGCGACCATGAGACGCTGGAAGCGGTCGAGTATTTCTTCAAGGCGCCGGGCGACCTCGCCGACCGGCTGGTAATCGTCGTCGATCCGATGCTGGCGACCGCCAATTCGGCGATCGCGGCGATCGATAAGCTGAAAGGCCGCGGTGCCACCAACATCCGCTTCCTCTGCCTGCTGGCGGCACCAGAGGGCCTTGAGCGGTTTACCCAGGCGCATCCCGATGTTCCGGTCTTCACCGCTTCCATCGACCGCCAGCTCAACGAAAAGGGCTACATCATGCCGGGTCTCGGCGATGCCGGCGACCGCATGTACGGCACCAAATAGATCCGTTTACCGATTGTTTACGCAAACGGCTGGTTTCCGCACTCGTTAAAGCGGCAATCACCATGTCGGACTAAGGATCGGCAACCACAAAGGCCGGTCCATGCTGCGCAAGCTCCTCATCCTTGGCGTGTTTGCCGGAACGTCGGCATCGCTGCCGATCGTGTATCAGTCCAATTCACAGGTAATCGAGCGGCTGTTGAAATCCGCCATCGGAGCCAGGCCGGCCGACACACAAACCGACCTGAATCTCGCCGCCGTCCCGGACAGGCCCACAGCGCCGCAGCCGCTCGGCCGCAAGGTCGTCGTCACCGCGGACTCGCGCGGGCATTTCATGTCGGTCTTCAGGTTGAACGGCCGCCAGATCGACGGCATGATCGATACCGGTGCCACGCTCGTCGCCATCAACACCTCGACTGCGCGCCGGATCGGCATCTCGCTCAATTCGACGGACTTCAGCCATCAGGTCAACACCGCCAATGGTGCGATCAAGGCCGCCGTGGTGACGATTGATCGCCTGCAGATCGGCAGGATCACCGTCGAGGGCGTCGAGGCCGTCGTGCTCGACGACAGGGCGCTGCACACCAACCTGATCGGCATGAGCTTTCTGCAGCGGCTCGAAAAATACCAGGTCGAAGACGGCAAGCTGCTGCTGGTTCAGTAGAACGTGATCCCGAACCGCAGGTCCGCGCCAGCGAAAAGTGGGGACCGGTTTTCGGACAAGATCGTGGTCCAAAGAAAGATAGAGCCCATCCGATACTATCGGAATGGCTCTACCCGCGCGGCAGGATCCGCCGGATGACGGTTTTCTCCGTGGCCGGTTTGGAAGTGCCGATGGTATAGGCCGAAAGCACGGCGGCCGCGGCCGCTTCGGCATCCCCGGTATTGCGGGCATGGATCAGCGCCAGTGCTTCGCCGGCCCGCACTTCAGCGCCGACCGGCAACAGCCTGGTGATGCCGACGGCGTGATCGATCCTGTCGTCGGGCCGCGTCCGCCCACCGCCAAGCCCGACCACGGCAAGCCCGATCTCGCGGGTCGCGATGCCGGTGACAAAGCCGTTCGCGCTCGCCTTGACCGCGAATTCCGTTGCCGCTTTCGGCAAATATTTTTCCGGATTGTCGACAAAGTCGACGGGTCCACCCAGTGCCGCCACCATGCGCGCGAAGATGGAAGCGGCGCGGCCGCCGGCCAGCGTTTCGGCGGCGCGGCGCAGGCCGTCCTGGTTGGACGACACCAGGCCTGCCGATTGCAGCATCTCGGCGGCCAGCGCCACCGTTACGTCCTCCAGCCGCCGGTCGCGAAAGCGGCCGGTGAGAAAATCGACGGCGTTGCGCACCTCGACCGCATTGCCGGCGGCGGACGCCAGCGGCTCGTTCATGCCGGTCACCAGCGCCGAGGCCTTAAGGCCGGCGCCATTGGCGACGTCGACCAGGCTGTTGGCCAGTGCGGTTGCGTCGCGCGATTTCTCCATGAAGGCGCCGTTGCCGACCTTGACATCGAGCACCAGCGAACCAAGGCCGGCCGCCAGCTTCTTCGACAGGATCGAGGCGGTGATCAGCGGCACCGATTCGACCGTTCCCGTCACATCGCGGATCGCGTAGAGCCTGGCGTCGGCGGGTGCCAGATCGGCGGTCTGGCCGATGATGGCGCAGCCGGTTTCGAGCACGGTCTTGCGGAAGCGTGCAACATCCGGCTGGCTGATATAGCCGGGGATGGCATCCATCTTGTCCAGCGTGCCGCCGGTATGGCCGAGACCCCTGCCGGAAATCATCGGCACATAGGCGCCGCAGGCAGCGACGATCGGCGCCAGCATCAAGGAGACATTGTCGCCGACGCCGCCCGTCGAATGCTTGTCTGTGACCGGGCCGGGCAGATCCGACCAGTCGAGCACATCGCCGGAATCGCGCATCGCCATAGTCAGCGCCACCGCCTCGTCGCGGCTCATGCCGTTGAAGAACACCGCCATGGCAAAGGCGCCGACCTGCGCGTCGGTGACTGCGCCGGCGGTCAGACCCTCGATGAAGAACGCTGTCTCCTCAGCCGAGAGCTTCTGGCCGTCGCGCTTGCGGCGGATGATTTCCTGGGGAAGCATCAGGCGTCGACCCTGTGCTCCGGAAGCCCGTCCTGAAAAACACGCTGCAGGATGGTCGCCAGCCGCGCGCCGCCGACCGGCGCCATGTCCTTGGTCTCCTGGTGCGACAACTCGGCTCCGGTCATGCCGGCGGCAAGGTTGGTCACGACCGAACAGGCGGCGACGCGCAGCCCGAGGAAGCGCGCGAGAATGACCTCCGGCACCGTCGACATGCCGACCGCGTTGGCGCCCATGACGCGCGCCATGCGGATCTCGGCGGGCGTCTCGAAGCATGGGCCGGAGAACCACATATAGACGCCCTTGTGCAGCGTGGTACCGGTGGCCTTCGCCGCCTGCTCGATGGCGGAGCNCGGAGCGGAGACCGGCGTCGTAGGCTTCGGTCAGGCCGACGAAACGGCGGTCGCTCGGTTCGCCGATCAGCGGGTTGGAGCCCGAGAAATTGATGTGATCGGTGATCAGCATCACCGAGCCCGGGCCCATCCCGGGATCGACCGAACCGGCGGCGTTGGTGAGGATCAGCCTGGAGATGCCAAGGCCGGCGAGCACCTCGAGTGCCGGCCGCATCGCCGCCGCGTTGCCGTGCTCGTAATAATGCGCCCGGCCGGACAGCATCAGCACCGGCGTGCCGGCAAAGAGCCCCGCCACCACCTCGCCGGCATGGCCGCTGACGCCGCTTCGGGGAAACCCCGGCAAGTCGGCGTAGGAGATGCGCACCGCATCCTCGACCTGGTCGACAAGCCCGCCAAGCCCTGACCCCAGCACCAAGGCGGTGGTCGGCGCCAGCCCGTCCAGCCTTTCGACGAGGTGATCGAGCGCTTCCTTCATTTCAGCACATCGCCTTCAAACCCGTATGGCAGCAACTCGCCCATGGTCACGGTCTCAACCACGCCGCTATCATCGCAGAGATAGAACTTCGTCTCCGGCCGGCAGAATTCCGCCAGCCGCTGCCGGCAGCCGCCGCAGGGCGAGCATTTTGCCACGCGTTCGGCGATCACGGCGATTTCCGTGATCTTGCCGCCGCCGCCCATGACGTAGTGGCCGAGCGCGGTGGTTTCGGCGCACCAGCCCTCCGGATAGGACGCGATCTCGACATTGGCGCCCGTAAAGACACGGCCGTCCTCGGTGCGCAACGCCGCGCCGACCGGAAATTTCGAATAGGGCGCATAGGCCTTGGCCATGGCGGCTTTCGCCGCTTCGAACAGATCATGAGCCATGATAGATCAGCGTTCCTTGACATAAGGCACGCCGCCGGCGCGCGGCGGGATTGCCTTGCCGATGAACCCGGCAAGCAGGATGACGGTCAGCACATAGGGCAGCGCCTGCATGAATTGCACCGGCACCTTGCCGATCAGCGGCAGCGGCGTGCCTTGCAGGCGGATCGACGCCGCGTCGAGGAAGCCGAACAGCAGGCAGGCGAACATGGCGTTGACCGGTTTCCATTTGGCGAAGATCAGCGCGGCCAGCGCGATATAGCCCTTGCCGGCGGTCATGTCCTTCACGAAGCCGCCATTCTGCACCATCGACAGATAGGCACCGGCAATGCCGGTGAGCACGCCGGTGCAGATCAGCGCCCGGTAGCGCAGCCAGGCGACCGATATGCCGGCGGTGTCGACCGCGGCCGGGTTCTCGCCGACGGCGCGCAGGCGCAAGCCGAAGCGGGTGCGAAACAGCACCCACCAGGTGAACGGCACGGCCAGGAAGGCGAGATAGACCAGCACGGAGTGGCCGGAGATGAGTTCCGAATAGATCGGCCCGAGGATCGGCACGCTCCTGAGCGCATCCGCGCCCGGCCAGGTGATTGCTTCGAACCGCTCGCCGGCGGCCAGCGCCGGCGTGCGCCCGCCTTGCTGGAACCAGGCCTGGCCGAGCATGATCGTCGATCCGGCGGCAATGAAATTGATCGCGACACCGGAAACGATCTGGTTGCCGCGATGGGTGATCGAGGCAAAGCCATGGATCAGCGCGAAGGCGACCGAGATCAGGATGGCCATGCCGAGGCCGATTAAGGCCGAGTGAAAGACCGAGGCGGCCGCGGCACCGGCGAAGGCGCCGGCAAGCATCTTGCCCTCGAGCCCGATGTCGAAGACGCCGGCCCGCTCCGAGTAGAGGCCGGCGAGACAGGCGAGCAGCAAGGGCACCGACAGGCGGATGGTCGAGTCCAGGACCTGTACGATGGCGTTGAAGAAATCCATCTCAGGCGCCCTTCCCCTTGACCGCTTCCATGCCGACCGATTTCGGGCTGAGTGAGGCGAACAACGCCTGGACGTAGGGCCGGAACATATGCTCGAGCGCGCCGGCGAACAGGATGACGAGGCCCTGGATGATAACGATCATGTCGCGGCTGATCGCCGGCATCTCGAAGGCGAGTTCGGCGCCGCCCTGGTAGAGCATGCCGAACAATATTGCCGCCATGACGATGCCGACCGGATGCAGGCGGCCCATCAGCGCCACCGCGATGCCGACGAAACCGGCGCCCGAAACGAATTCGAGTGCGACATTGTGCTGGTCGCCCATCGTCGGGTTGAGCGCCATCATGCCGGCTAGCGCGCCCGAGATCATCATCGCGATGATGATGATGCGGATCTCCGAAATGCCGGCATAGCGCGCCGCTTTCGGGCTGTGGCCATAGGTGCGCATCTCGTAGCCGAGCTTGGTGCGCCAGATCAGCACCCACACCAGGAAGGCCATGGCTAGCGCCAGCAGGGAACTGACGTTGAATGGCGCCGAACGGATTTTGGCGCCGAACAATTCGATGACCCAGTTGAGCTTCGGCAGTTGCGCGCCTTCGAGGAAGGTGCGCGTCTGCGGTGCCATCGAGGCGGGGGGCTTCAAGTACCCGACCAGCGCACGGACCATGACGCTGGCGGCGATGAAATTGAACATGATGGTGGTGATGACGATGTGCGAGCCGCGCTTGGCCTGCAGATAGGCCGGGATCAGCGCCCACAGCGCGCCCATCGCCGCGGCGGCGATAATGGCGATCGGGAAGGTCAGCCACCAAGGCAGCACGCTGTCGAAGGCCAGGCAAACAATGCCAATGCCGAGACCGGCGATATAGCCCTGGCCCTCGCCACCGATGTTGAACAGGCCGCAATGCGCCGCAACCGCCACCGAAAGCCCGCTGAAGATGAAGGTGGTGGCATAGAAAAGCGTGAACGCGATGCCTTGGCCGCGGCCGAAGGCACCCTCGACCAGGACGACGGCTGCACGCAGCGGGTTCTCGCCGACCAATATGACGACGAAGCCGGCGACGACGAATGCGACGAACAGATTGATCAGCGGGATCAGCACATAATCGGCCCAGGCCGGCAGCTTGGCGTAGGGAGTGCTCACTCGGCGGCCTCCCGGTGCTCGACGCCGGCCATCAGCAGGCCGAGCTCGCCCTCGGTCGCGTCGGGGCCGCGTTCGCCGACGATGCGGCCGGCAAACATCACCAGGATGCGGTCGGACAGCGAGCGGATCTCGTCGAGCTCGACCGAAACCACCAGCACCGCCTTGCCCTGGTCGCGCATGGCGATGAGGCGCTTGTGGATGAATTCGATGGCGCCGACATCGACGCCGCGCGTCGGCTGGCCGACGATCAACACGCCGGGATCTTGTTCCATTTCCCGCGCCAGCACGATCTTCTGCTGGTTGCCGCCGGAGAAATTGGCGGTCTTGAGGCGGCAGTCCGCCGGGCGGATGTCATATTTGACGATCTTGTCCCGGGCATCGTTACGGATGGCGTCGATGTCAAGGAACGGCCCCTTCAGATAGCGCTCGTCGTCCTGGTAGCCGAGGATCGAATTCTCGTTCTCCTCGAAGGCCAGCACCAGCCCGACATGATGGCGGTCCTCCGGCACATGGGCAAGGCCGCGCTCGCGCAGCTCGCCAGGGTCGGCGGCGCCGGTGAGGTCGATCGGCTTGCCGTCGAGCATGACCGAGCCCGAAACGGCATGCCTGATGCCGGAAATCGCCTCGAGCAATTCGGACTGCCCGTTGCCGGCGACGCCGGCAATGCCGACGATCTCGCCGGCATGGACGTCGAAGGAGACGTCATCGACCATGGTGACGCCGCGGGAATCCTTGACCGTCAGGTTCTTGACCGCGAGCTTGACGCCGCCGGCCTTCGCCTCGCCCTTCTCGACGCGCAGCAGCACGCGCCGGCCGACCATCAGCTCGGCCAGTTCCTCGACTGTGGTCTTCTTGGTCTCCCTGGTCGCCACCATCGTGCCCTGGCGCATCACCGAGACGGTGTCGGTGATCGCCATGATCTCGCGCAGCTTGTGGGTGATCAGCACGATCGTCTTGCCCTGCTCCTTCAGCTGCCTGAGGATGCGGAACAGATGGTCGGCCTCGGCCGGCGTCAGCACGCCCGTCGGCTCGTCGAGGATCAGGATCTCGGCGCCGCGATAGAGCGCCTTGAGGATTTCGACGCGTTGCTGCAGGCCGACCGGCAACTCCTCGATGATGGCGTCGGGATCGACTTCGAGCCCGTATTCGCGCTCGAGCCGCTCCAGCTCGGAACGCGCCTTGGCGATGCTCTTCTTCAGCAGCGCATCGCTTTCGGCGCCGAGAATGACGTTTTCCAGCACCGAGAAATTGTCGACCAGCATGAAATGCTGATGCACCATGCCGATGCCGAGCGCGATCGCATCGTTCGGCGTCTTGATCGATGCCGGCTGGCCGCCGACACGGATCTCGCCGGAATCGGCCTGGTAGAAACCATAGAGGATCGACATCAGCGTCGACTTGCCGGCGCCGTTTTCGCCGACGATGCCATGGATAGTGCCGCGCATAATCTCCAGATTGATGTCGCGGTTGGCGCGCACGGCGCCAAAGCTCTTGTCGATGCCGATCAGCTCGATTGCGGCTTGCGCCATGCAGCCTGTTCCCACTGTTATTTTTTTACCGCTTGGTCAAACGCCTAGCATGACGCCCAGTCTGTGCCAATTGGGTCCGTACCAATTGGCCGGAGCAGGGTTCACTCTCGACAAATCCCGCCATGCTTGTCAATTTCCAACGTGGCCGCAGCCTGCACAATCGCCTGATCGAGGATTTCAAATGACCATGCCCGAGGACCGGCTGACGACGCTGGAAATCCGCGCCGCCGAGCAGGAGAAGACCATCGAGGAACTGTCCGGCCAGATCGCCGAGCAGTGGAAGGTGATCGAGCGCATGCAGCGCAAGCTCGACGCGCTGGCCGAGCGCTTCCTGGCGCTGGAGGAACAGGCCGCGCCCGACGTGCCGGTGACCAAGCCGCCGCACTGGTGAGCGGGCCGACAAGACAAAACCGCCGGGCTTTCACCCGGCGGCTCGTCAGTTCAGCAGTGCCAGTCGATCAATAACGGCAATCGATCAATACGGGCAGGCATTGTCCGACATGTAGTCGTGCACCTTGATGGTGCCGGCTATGATGTCGGCCTTGGCTTTTTCGACCGCCGCCTTCATTGCATCGTCGACAAGCGCCTTGTTGTTGTCGTCCATGGCGTAGTCGACGCCGCCTTCCTTGAGGCCGAGATCGTTAACGCCGGCCGTGAACTTGCCGTCCTTGGCATCCATGAAGGTGTTGTAGACGGCAACGTCGACGCGCTTGACCATGGAGGTCAGCACCTTGCCGGGCTGCAGGCCGTTCTGGTTGGAATCGACGCCGATGCCGAGCTTGCCGGCGTCGGCCGCTGCCTGCAGCACGCCGACACCGGTGCCGCCTGCCGCCGCGTAGACCACGTCGGCGCCCTGGTCGATCTGCGTCTTGGCGATCTCGCCGCCCTTGGCCGGATCGTTCCAGGCTGCGGGCGTATCGCCGGTCATGTTCTGGATGACGTCGGTGGCGCCGGCCGCCTTGGCGCCGCCGACATAGCCGCAGCCAAACCTGCGGATCAGAGGAATGTCCATGCCGCCGACGAAGCCTACCTTCTTGGTCTTGGAAGCCATCGCCGCCATCACGCCGACGAGGTACGAGCCTTCCTGCTCCTTGTAGACCAGGGAGCGGACATTAGGCTTGTCGACGACCATGTCGATGATGGCGAATTTGGTGTCGGGGAACTCGGTGGCGATCTTGTCCAGCGCATCTGCCCAGGAGAAGCCCGCCATGACGATCGGGTTGCGGCCGTCCTCGGCGAAGCGGCGCAGCGCCTGCTCGCGCTGGGTGGCGTTGCTGACCTCGAATTCCACATAGGGGATGCCGGTCTCGGTCTTGAACTTTTCAGCGCCGTTGAACGACGCCTCGTTGAACGATTTGTCGAACTTGCCGCCGAGATCATAGAGGATCGCGGGTTGAATGTCCGCGGCGAAGGCCGGAAGAACCATTGCAGCTGCGGCCATAAGGCCGAGAACGATACGTTTCATGTGATCCACACCCCTGTCGGTTATTTGTCCATTATGCACCGCATGCCGGCCCGGTTCTCCGGCAGGCATACGGTGTCGGGCAGGAGTGTCTTCCTCCCGCTTCGGGTCAATCTGGCACGGCCCGAAACAAAATTCACGTGGAATTTTGACCCTTTGGAAAAGCATGGCGCCGCATCGCGGCGCCACAGCATATTCCTTGCGTCAGGGGCATAAAATCAGGCGGAGACGGCGGCCGGAATGGCGCAGGAGACGCCGGTTCCCTGCAGGCCGCAATAGCCGTAGGGGTTCTTCGCCAGATATTGCTGGTGGTCTTCCTCGGCGAAGTAGAATTCCGGCGCCGGCGCGATCTCCGTGGTGATCTTGCCGCGTCCGGCGCCGCGCAGCGAACCCTCGTAGGCGTCGCGCGAGGCGATCGCAGCCTGGTGTTGAGCGTCGTTGAACGTATAGATCGCCGAGCGGTAAGTGGTGCCGACATCATTGCCCTGGCGCATGCCTTGCGTCGGGTCGTGGCTTTCCCAGAACAGCTTCAAGAGCTCGGCATAAGACACGATCTTGGGGTCGTAGACGACGAGCACGACTTCGGCATGGCCGGTGAGCCCCGTGCAGGTTTCCTGATAGGTCGGGTTGGGCGTGACGCCGCCGGCATAGCCGGCCGCCGTGACCCAGACGCCCTCGACTTGCCAGAACAGGCGCTCGGCACCCCAGAAGCAGCCCAGTCCGAACATCGCCGTTTCCATCCCTTCGGGATAAGGACCCTTAAGCGGCCTGTTCGAGACAAAGTGCTTCGATGCGGTCGGGATCGGCCGGTCGCGGCCGGGCAACGCCTCGGAGGGTTTCGGCAGGTTGAGCTTCTTGTTCAGCATGTCGCTGAGAAACATGTGTGGGTTCCTTTTCTTCTTGGTTGAGCCTCCCCGGTACGGGAACACCGGGTCAGGCTGGAAATGTCAGGTTGCGGCGAACCGCCCGCTGGGGCGCTGCCGCCTGTAACCGATGGCATAAAGAATGAACGCCAGCACCGCGAACACGGCAAAGCCGGGCTGGCTGAGCACCCAGGCGATGGCACCGTCCCACAGCAGCGGGTTGATCTTATCGCGGACGAAGCTTTCGAAGGCGCTGCGCGTATCCGGCGAGACAGCGAGCCAGCTGGTGTTGAGCGGGGTCATCACCAGCGCCGAAGCCGCCACCGAGCGGGTCGCATCGAGCACGGCCATGATGACCGAAACCGAAAGCGCGACCATTGCAGCGAGACGAAAGACGAAGCGGAACATCCGGACCCTTCCTCCCCAGGAGTTTATCAGAATGTCGTGTCGGACTGTTAGATAGGATCTACCCGCTTATTGCACAATCGCGACACGTGAAGTTGAACCCGCGACCGCCGGTTCGCCGGAACCGGTGGCGCGCCGGACGGCAAGCACACCTCTGCCGATCGTTTCGATAGGCTCCCAACGGGTGCTCCGATAACATGGGCTGAGCATCCCTATCCGGCAAAGCGAATAGACTGCCGTTATGTCTTGGCATTCGGCACCGGATCGACTAGATGAGCCCCGCGCCTGTTGCTTTGACGGCTCAGGTGCGGGGAAAGGGTATCCGCTGGTTGACGGCGCCCACGGCCGGAATTCCGGCACCGGAATCCCAAAGGAGATGCATCTCCCCAACCCGCGCGGCGAAACCGGCCGCGTCGAAAATGCTAAAGAGACGGAGAGGTGGCCGAGTGGTTGAAGGCGCACGCCTGGAAAGTGTGTTTACGGGAAACCGTAACGCGGGTTCGAATCCCGCTCTCTCCGCCAGTTAAATCTCACCGGTTCGCCAGCCTAAAGGGACACTGGACGGCGACTGCCGCTGCGGTGCAGGTATCTTGGGGCAGGCAGAGGGGGCGCGAAGGCTACGGAGCGGCTTTCATCTTCGCCGCACCCTTACCTCAGATCAGCCTACAACCAATCGGCCCGCGCTTCACCAGAAGCGCGGGCTTGGTCGACGCGGCACCATCGCCGCCCCGTCTAGCGCGGGACCGCTTGTATTCCCGAGACCGAGCGCTCTGTTTCGGCGGAGAAAACCACGAAGGCAAAGATAAGCACGGCGACAGCGACGATCATTGAGCCGGTGGCGACGATCGGCTCGAGCGCCGGATTTCCCTGCAGCATCAGGTAAAGAGCCGGCAGCATCACGACCAGGCCGAGATTGTAGACGCCATAGTGGATCATCGCGCTCCTGCGGGCAGCCTTCGCCGGGTTCAGCGCATAATAGCCGCCGAATATTGCACTGGTGACCCACCCCAGCAGGTTGATGTGCGCGTGAGCCGGAAACGCGCCGTGATCGCCTGAAATTGCCATCTGCAGGCCAGCTGCAATTCCCAGAATAAGAAAGATGATGGCTGTCTTGAAAAAGAGTTCCGAAACCTTAGGCATGTCATTCTCCCAAACCCGTTTTGCCGCCGCATCATGCTGTGGTTCCGGCGATCTTGCCAAGGGACCGTCGGGCCTGCGGCACCATTTGTCGCCGGCCTGACAGCCCGTTGGCGGCCGGCCGCCGGGCCTGGCCGGTTGCGAGTCCAGCCAGCAAAAAATATGCACTCACGCTAATTTAATTGCAACATTACCGGGCAGGCTTCATGTCGTTCTCGCCAGGAAAGTGTCCTGCACGATGGTGGTACCATACGCGCCAAAGGTCTGCCCGTCAGTGTTGCAGCAAGGCCTCGCCGAACTTCTCCCACAGCTGTGCGCAATCTGTTGCTCTGAGGCTGGGGGTTCCGAGTGGGCCATATCTGATGACGGCGGCGTGAACATCATAGCCAACGATAGGTGCATTGGCGACAAAGTGGATAGCCTCGCCCAATCGGCGGGGGCCAATTGGCGCATCGGTTTTGTTGGTGATGTCGAAGACACCACGAATATCCGCTTCCTGATTCCTGGCTGCCAACGCAGCCGCCATTACCCTTTCTTGCATCATCGAAATCTCTCCTATCGGTCTAAGTCTAAGAACCGCGGCTTGTGCCGGTCCGGCAGCTGACAACCGGCAAATCGAAGTGCCTTTTGCAGCATCTCGATTGGCTCTTGCTGCGAGCCACTCCGCCCGCTCCCGCGGCAAGCCGATAAGGCAACTGCCAGCGAAATCCGCAGGCACGTCCACGGTCGCATCAAACACGGCCCACGTGCCAGTCGGCTCCTGAACGGGCAAAAACCTCATAACAGCGCCTGCTAATATACTATGCCGACTGTGAGGACGAGACTTTTTCCTGCATCAACTAAACGAATGAGAGCTGGTGTCGAAGTGCCGGGCGACGCTCGTCGAAAACAAATCGTCGGCGACATCGCCTGGATCGAAGGTGGGCCTGAGCAGCGATCCGGCCGCATTCGGGGCTCGCCGACAGGGACAAGCACAAGACGCAGCGCCGGCACGCCTCGTCAGATGTTACTTTCTGCCCTGCGGATAGATCGTCTCGCCGCGCTTCAGCATCTCCACGAACGCCGCGATCTTCTTCTTGCGTCCGGCTTCGGTTTTCATGTTGTGGATGCGGAAGGCGAGTGCGAAGCGGTTTTGCCCGCTGAGCTTTGCCAGCATCTCTTTCGCCCTGGGCTCGGCGTCTATTGCCGCCTGGAGGTCGTCGGGGATCTTCATCTCCTTGCCGCTCTTGTAGGCGCGCGCCCAGCGGCCGTCGGCCTTGGCCGCATCGACCTGCCTCAGCCCGTGCTCGGTCATCCGGCCCTCCTCGATCAGCCGGGCGACATTGTCGACATTGATCTGGCTCCAGGTGCTCTTCTTGCCGCGCGGGGTGTAGCGCTGCAGGTAGCTTTTGCCGTCCAAGGCCTTGCGCACCGCATCGATCCAGCCCCAGCACAACGCCACGTCGATGGCTTGCTTCGGAGTGATCGACGGCAGTCCCGAATCGAGCTTATGGATCTTGATCCAGACTTCGTCCTCGCTGTCGTGATGCTCGCCAAGCCAGGCATGGAAGCTTTCGGCATCCCTGAACTCGCGCACCTTGGCGGGGTCGACCTTGACGGGCGCCATCAGCCGGTCCGCCCGTGACGCAGGCGCGTAACGACGCCGAACCGGTTGCCGGCCGCGCGCGCGCTCATCTCAGCTCCGAGTCCGCAATCCGCAGGCCTGGTGATTCTCGCCGGCACGCATTCAGCCCGCACGATTGGGCGTGCCGAGGACATGGGATTTCGGCGGCAGCATGACGTCGTCGAATGTCTGCGTGAACATCGCCGCCGCAAAGAAAGCGACGGCGCGCAGGGTTTCGGTGCCGGTGTTGACGAGGTCGTGCCTGACCGGCGTCGGAAGTACCAGGACGCTGCCGGGCCCGACCGGGTGGGTGCTGCCGCCCTCGATGTGCAGCTCGCCGGTGCCGGCGATGATGTATTGCGTCTCTTCGGTGGCGTCGCTGTGCCAGCCGAGCCGCTTGCCGGGCTCGATCTCGTAGACAATGACCGAGGACTGGGTGGTGCCGTGCCCGCCGTAAACCGCGAAAGCGCCGGCCCATTTGACCGACGGATCGTCCTCTGCCCAAACCAGCGAACGTTCGAGCCTGTCGGATGCGACGACTGCTGTCATGGCTTCGTTCCTCTCAGCGAATTGCGAACACGAATCTAGATGATTTTTCTGGTCTGCGTCAGCAAAACTGGCTGCTGACCGTTCCCTCGCCCATAGCGCGTGACGATTTGTCGGGCCGCGATCCGACCTATTCTACTCTCGGGCCGGATCACTGAGCCGATTCCCCAATGCAACCAAGCCTTTACCTTTTAGCCAGTTTTAAGTTGCCCCTGCGTTGCGTTCGTGGTCCGGTACAACCAGGGCGCTCAATGCGGCATTCGGCAACGGTCGCCCCACCGACCGTCAAGGCAACACACCGTCGAGCCAACACAGGAGATAGCAATGGGCATTTTCGACAGTATCAAAGGTGCGATTTTCGGAAACGCGGTTGCGGCCGAAGCGCCGCCGGCGCAACCGTCTCCCGCGCCTGCTTCGAGCACGGCCACCCAGCCGACGGCGCCTACCCGATCCGCCCCGGCTGCAACCCCGGCTCCGGCCGCGCCGGCCGCGCCGTCCTCTGCCCCGGACATCGCTGCCATTCTCGACAAGGCGGTGGCCGCGAAGGGGCAGAAACTCAACTGGAAGAATTCGATCGTCGACCTGATGAAGGCTCTGAATATCGACAGCAGCCTCGGCGCCCGCAAGGAGCTTGCCCACGAGCTGAACTACACCGGCGATATGAACGACACTGTAACGATGAATCTGTGGCTGCACGACGCACTGATGAAAAAGCTGGCCGAGAATGGCGGCAAGCTTCCGAGCGACCTGGCCGCCTAGAGTCACAAGACAAGCAATTCCAGGAAAACGTGTGAACGGTTTTCCGTCCGGAATTGCGTCAAACAAAAAGACAGACCGGTTCGGCGTTTCCGTGAAACGACGAACCGTCCCGGTCCTGCCCGCACCGTGGTTCTTGCTGCGCTGGCTTCGGCCGCAACCGAGCAGACCACACTGCCAAGCATCAGACTGCCAGTAAATAAAATTGAGACCGATCCCGGCCGCCGGGATTGGGTCTATGGCGAAGTCGCATGGCACAAAAGCGCTGCCGCCTCGCGCCCGGATTGCCTCCCGCAAAACCGACGATTTCGGTCGCTGCCCACGCGCTGGTAGGACCACCATTTCGCTGGCGAAACGCGACGTTCGGCGTATCATTCTCCCGGGAGAGGGTTCATGGTGGGAGGAAGCCAATGAACGTGGTGCAGAGGGTGACCGTCGCCGACTTGACGGCCCAAGAGCTTGTTTCATCTGCGCTTTCACGGTTCGGTGCCGGCGACACCATATCGACGAGGGCGATGCTGGACATCGTTCGCAGGACGGCCCCGGCCTGCGGCAACAGTGACGACGATCTGGTCGAGCTTATCGTCATGACGGCCGTTGGTAGGACCATGGGCGTCGTGTTCGACCATCGCTCCCATTAGCAATCCGGAACGAATACCAGGCTGCGCCCAGGAGCAGTGGCGGGCGGTTGGCAGCGCCGCCAAAGAGGCCAGCCTGTTTGTGCGCGAAGGCCGGCCTGACGCCAAGCCCCTGCTTTGAGCAAACCGCCGCGCATGCCCGGTCATGCCCGAGGGCAGGCAACTGGGCGACACGCTCGAAGGAACTCGCTGAAATCTTGCCCGTTATGCTCTCGTCGAGATGAGGAGAGCTGCCATGGCCGACGACAAAACCAAGACCGACAGTCGCGACCGCTCACGAATGGCGGGCGGCGAAGACTACGAGGTACGTCACTTCGCCGAGGAAGCGGGCATCACCCCGGATCAGGCACGCACGCTGATCAAGCGCCACGGCACCGACCGCAAGGTGCTGAACGAAATCGCCGAAAGCATAAGAGCGTCGTAATGGCTGACAAGAAAACCGCAATGGCCGACCGCAAGACGCGCGATCCGGACGAAAAGGAGGCTCTGCGCCTGGCCGAAACCACCGACGTTTCGCCGAAGCAGGCGAAGGATCTGATGCGCAAGCACGGCAAGGACAGCCGAAGGTCGAGAAGGAAGCCAAGAACTTCAAGGCCGAGGGCTGAGCCGCCGAGCCGGTTGGACGCGCGGCACAGGGTTGTGGCCGCAATCCTGCAGCTTATCGGTTTTCTAACAAATTCGGCCTATCCCTTCCGCTATCGCGGCTCAGGGATGCCATATGCGCGGGATATCTGGTGAGGCGAGGCCGTCGATAGACGACATACGGCATGTGAGGCTGATGTTTTGCCTGCTGGCGGCGGTCGTGATGGCGGCGGCGCTCCTCGCCTTTGCCACCTCCCTCCTGCAGGATCCTGATAGCTGGTGGCACATCAAGGTCGGCATGGATATGCTGGCAAGCCGCACATTCCCCACCGTCGACATCTATTCCTATACTTTTGCCGGCCAGCCATGGATCGCCAAGGAATGGCTTAGCCAGGTTCTCCTTGCAATTGCCTTTGAAGCCGGCGGCTGGAACGGCGTGGTGCTGCTGGCGACTGCAATAATCGCGCTGACGGTCTTTTTGACGTCGTGGTATCTCAGCGCGTGGTTGAAGCCGACGCTGGCGATAGGACTGACGCTGGTTCTCGCGCTCTTGATCGGGCCAGTCTATGTCGCCCGGCCGCACATCTTTACCTTGCCCATCATCGTCGTCTGGACCGCCGGTCTTTTCCAGGCCGCACGCAACGAGAAAGCACCGCCCTTATGGCTGCTGGCGCTGCTTTGCCTGTGGGCCAATCTCCATGCCACCTTCACCTTCGGTTTCGTCATCGCCGCCTTCGCCGGCCTCGATCTCGTCACGCGCACACGCTTGTCGAACCCCTGGCTGCTGGCCAAGTGGATCGTTTTCGGGCTGCTTTGCCCGCTGGTCAGCCTGCTCAATCCCTATGGCGTCAAGGCCATACTCGCCACATTCACCGTGGCCTATGGCAATGAGGCGGTGCCTTACATTGCGGAATGGCAACCCTTCGACGCCTCGCGGCACACCCTCCAGGAGGTGGCCCTGCTGGTGGCGTTTTTCGGGCTGCTCGTGTCGAGATTGCGCATTGGCTGGGCCAAGGCGCTGTTCCTTGTCTTCACGTTGCACGTCTATCTCACCCACATACGGTTCATGTACCTGTTCTTTCTTCTCGTGCCGGTGGTCCTTGCCGTCGAGGTCGCGCAACAATATCCAGCGCTTTCAGCCGAGAAATGGGCGACGGAAAAGCGCGACGGACTTGAACAATTTTTCGCACGGCAATTTTCCAGGATTTGTGCTGGACTTGCCGTTTTGCTGGTTTTGGCGGCTGCCGCCTTCACGACCTATCCGGTCGCGCCGAGCCAGAAGACCTCGGCGAGGGACGCAATGGCCTTTGCCCAAACCCATAATCTGTCGGGCAATCTGCTGAACTCCTACGATTTCGGCGGCACGCTGATTTTCCACGGCGTCAAGACGTTTATCGACGGCCGGGCGGATCAGCTCTTCCTGAATGGCTTTACGGAAACGGATGAGCAGACGGGGCACAGCCGGGGCAAGCCGATCCTGAAAGCCCAACTCGACAAATATACGATAGGCTGGGCATTGTTGACCGCCGACGACAGCCGCATTCCGTTCTTCGACGAACTGGGCTGGAAGCGGGCCTATGCGGACGATTACGCGGTGATCTACACCCGCGCGGACTGAGCCCCGGCAGCTTCGCGCGCCGGTGCGCACCTCCCTCCTGAACCTGTGGCCAGCGCCGAGGCGGCGAAATCCTTATGGGATTTTGATTTCTTTGCTCCGCGTCCCGTCTCGAACCTTTATGGCACTTTGATCCATATTCACCGGAGCGGTGTATCCAGCCGCCGATATGATGCGGCGACGGTTTGGATAGTTTGTTAAAGTAAACAAACAAATACAACATAAGGAAAACGCGCGGTGGACATAGTTGTTGTCGCGATTGGAATCGCGTTCTTTGCTCTATGCTTCGGCTACATCAAAGCTTGCGACAAGCTGTAAGTTTAGGGGATCGTAACATGCTTTTCGACTATATCCTCGGCGGCGCCGTGACCTTGTTTCTTCTCGCCTACCTGACATACGCCCTCGTTCGCCCGGAACGCTTCTGATCTCCGCTGGCAAGGAGCCAACCCCATGACAATCAACGGATGGCTGCAGATCCTCGTCTATTGCGGGATCGTCGTTCTGCTGGCCAAGCCGCTCGGCGGCTACATGCATCGCGTTTTCAGCGGCGAGCGCACATTCCTGTCGTCAATTCTGGCCCCGCTCGAGCGCGGGCTCTACCGCATATCAGGGACCAGCGAGCGCGAGGAGCAGCACTGGACCTCCTATGCGGCGGCCCTGCTGTTCTTTAACCTGGCCGGCTTCCTGGTGCTCTATTCGCTGCTACGGCTGCAAGGCGGCCTGCCCTACAATCCGGCCGGCATGACCGCCGTCGAACCTGGGCTGGCCTTCAACACCGCCGCCAGCTTCATGACCAACACCAACTGGCAGAACTACGGCGGCGAAAGCACGATGTCCTATCTCGTGCAGATGGCCGGCTTGACCGTGCAGAATTTTCTGTCGGCGGCGACTGGCGTCGCCATTGCGGTCGCATTGATCCGCGGCTTTGCCAGGGCCTCAGGCAAATCGATCGGCAATTTCTGGGTCGATATGACCCGCGGCACGCTCTACCTGCTTTTGCCCTTTTGCATCGTGTTGACTCTGGTCTATGTCTATCTCGGCATGCCGCAGACGCTCGCTGCCTACGTCAACGCGACGACGCTCGAAGGCGCCCAACAGACTATCGCGGTCGGGCCGGTCGCTTCCCAGGTTGCCATCAAGATGCTCGGCACCAATGGCGGCGGTTTCTTCAACGCCAATGCAGCGCATCCCTTCGAAAATCCCGATGCAATCTCCAACCTGATCCAGATGGTGACGATCTTCGCCCTCGGCGCGGCGTTGACCAATGTCTTCGGCCGCATGGTAGGCAACCAGCGCCAGGGCTGGGCAATTCTGTCGGCTATGGGCGTGCTGTTCATCGCCGGCGTTGCCGTCTGCTACTGGGCGGAAGCCGCCGGCAATCCGCTCGTCCATGCGCTGGGCGTCGACGGCGGCAACATGGAGGGCAAGGAGAGCCGCTTCGGCATCGCCCTGTCGGCAATGTTTGCCGTCATCACCACGGCCGCATCCTGCGGCGCGGTCAACGCCATGCATGACAGCTTCACCGCACTCGGCGGCATGATCCCCATCATCAACATGCAGCTCGGCGAGGTCATTGTCGGCGGCGTCGGCGCCGGCTTCTACGGTATCCTGATGTTCATCGTCATTGCCGTTTTCGTCGCCGGGCTGATGGTCGGACGCACGCCCGAATATCTCGGCAAGAAGATCGAGGCCAAGGAGGTCAAGATGGCTATGCTGGCCGTGCTCTGCCTGCCGCTTGCAATGCTGATCTTCACCGCTATCGCGGTGGTGCTGCCGACCGGCGTTGCTTCCATCGCCAATGCCGGCCCGCACGGCTTCTCCGAGGTTCTCTATGCCTACACCTCGGCCGCGGCGAACAATGGCTCCGCCTTTGGCGGCCTCAGCGGCAACACGCCCTGGTACAACGTAACGCTCGGCATCGGCATGCTGATGGGCCGGTTCCTGGTCATTATTCCGGCGTTGGCGATTGCTGGCTCGCTGGTTGCGAAGAAGACCGTCCCTGCCTCCGCCGGCACCTTCCCGACCGACGGTCCGCTGTTCGTCGGGCTGCTGGCCGGTGTCATCCTGATCGTCGGCGGCCTGACCTTCTTCCCGGCCCTGGCGGTCGGACCGATCGTCGAGCACCTGGCGATGATTCACGGTCAGACATTCTGAAACGACGATGCCCTGGTTCGAGATCATACCTCGAAAGGTCCGGCATCGCCCCGAGCCGGAGGGGGAGAAAACGCCTCCTCCTTTCCCGACGCTGTCCACATTCCTCGCTATTGCGGCAGCCTTGATCATGATCTGGCTGCTGGCTTACGGGCCGCCGCACCTTCGTTCGGCACACGATCGACCGGTCAACAACATCGACACTGGAGCTACCAAATGAGCCCGTCGAAATCCGTGAGCATCATGGATACCCGCATTCTGTGGCCCGCTATCGGCGGTTCCTTCAGAAAACTGAACCCGCGCACCTTGATGCGAAACCCGGTAATGTTTGTCGTCGCCGTCGTCTCGGCGCTCACCACCGTGCTGTTCGTCAAGGATCTCGTTACCAGCGGCGGCGATCTTGGCTTCACGCTGCAGATCATCATCTGGCTGTGGTTCACCGTGCTCTTCGCCAATTTCGCCGAAGCGGTGGCCGAAGGCCGCGGCAAGGCGCAAGCTGACTCGCTGCGTCGGGCGCGAACCGAGACGCAGGCCAAGCTGTTGAACGGTGGCGACCGCAGCAAGTTCAAACTGGTGCCCGGCACCAGCCTGAAGGTCGGCGACATCGTGCTTGTCGAAGCCGGCGACATCATCCCCTCGGACGGCGAGGTGGTCGAAGGCGTGGCGTCGGTCAACGAGGCGGCCATCACCGGCGAATCCGCACCGGTCATCCGCGAATCCGGAGGCGATCGTTCGGCGGTGACCGGCGGCACGCAGGTCTTGTCCGACTGGATCCGCGTGCGCATCACCGCGGCTGCCGGTCATACGTTCCTCGACCGCATGATCTCGCTGGTCGAGGGCGCCGAGCGCCAGAAGACACCCAACGAGATCGCGCTCAACGTCCTGCTCGTCGGCATGACGCTGATCTTCGTGCTGGCGACGGCGACGATCCCGAGCTTCGCCTCGTATTCGGGCGGCTATATCTCGGTGACCGTGCTGGTCGCCCTGTTCGTTACCCTGATTCCGACCACAATTGGCGCCCTGCTGTCGGCTATCGGCATTGCCGGCATGGACCGCCTGGTGCGCTTCAACGTGCTCGCCATGTCGGGCCGCGCCGTCGAGGCGGCCGGCGATGTCGACACGCTGCTGCTCGACAAGACCGGAACCATCACGCTGGGCAACCGTCAGGCGACGGCATTTCGTCCGGTCAAGGGCGTCACCGAACAAGAACTGGCCGACGCGGCTCAGCTTGCCTCGCTTGCCGACGAAACGCCGGAAGGCCGCTCGATCGTCGTCCTGGCGAAGGAAAAATACGCCATCCGCGCCCGCGACATGGCAAGTCTGCATGCGACTTTCGTGCCCTTCACCGCGCAAACCCGCATGAGCGGTGTCGATCTGGAAGGCTCCTCGGTCCGCAAGGGCGCAGTCGATGCGGTACTTGCCCACGTCAACCTCTCGACCGTTGCCACAGGCAGTACGCGCCCCGGCAGCGACACCGTCCGCGACCTTCAGGCGATCGCCGACGAGATCGCCAAATCGGGTGGCACTCCACTCGCGGTAGAGCGCGACGGGCGCCTGCTCGGCGTCGTCCATCTGAAGGACATCGTCAAGGGCGGCATCGCAGAACGCTTTGCCGAATTGCGCCGCATAGGCATCCGCACGGTGATGATCACCGGCGATAATCCGATGACCGCGGCGGCGATCGCGGCGGAAGCCGGCGTCGACGACTTCCTTGCCCAGGCGACGCCCGAGGACAAGTTGAAGCTGATCCGCGACGAGCAGGCCAAAGGCAAACTGGTCGCGATGTGCGGCGATGGCACCAACGATGCGCCGGCCCTTGCGCAGGCCGATGTCGGCGTTGCCATGAACACCGGCACGGTCGCGGCGCGCGAGGCCGGCAACATGGTCGATCTCGACAGCGATCCGACCAAGCTGATCGAGATCGTCGAAATCGGCAAGGCGCTCCTGATGACGCGTGGCTCGCTGACCACCTTCTCCATCGCCAACGACGTGGCCAAGTATTTTGCCATCATCCCGGCAATATTCGCCGTCTTCTACATCGCCCCGGGCCAGACCGCCGGGCCGCTGCAAGCGCTCAATGTCATGCATCTGGCGACGCCGCAGAGCGCTATCCTCTCGGCCATCATCTTCAACGCGCTGATCATCATTGCGCTGATCCCGCTGTCGCTGAGGGGCGTCAAATACCGCGCGGTCGGCGCCGGTGCGCTGCTCAGCCGCAATCTCATTGTCTATGGCCTTGGCGGCGTCGTAGTGCCCTTCGTCGGCATCAAGATGATCGACATGGCCATCACCGCTCTCGGTCTCGCCTAAGGAACCACGTCGATGCTCAATCAAATCAGGCCCGCGATCGTCATGATCGTCTTCTTCACCATTCTGACGGGTTTGGTCTATCCGATCGGCATGACCGGCATTGCCCAGGCGCTGTTTTCGCGCCAGGCCAATGGCAGCCTGATCGAGAAGGACGGCAAGCTCGTCGGTTCCGAGCTGATCGGCCAGGCTTTCGAAAGCGACCGCTACTTCCATGGCCGCCCGTCGGCTGCCGGCGACGGCTACAATGCCGCCGCCTCGGGCGGCTCGAATCTCGGCCCGACCAACCCGAAGCTCATCGACAGGATCAAGAGCGACGCCGAAAAGCTGAGAGCCGAAAACCCGAGCCAGCCGGTACCGATGAATCTGGTCACCACGTCCGGCAGCGGCCTCGATCCGCATATCAGCCCCGATGCGGCCTATTTTCAGGTTGCCAGGGTGGCCAAGGCCAGGGGCGTCGATGAATCCAGGATCAAATCGCTTGTCGACAGCCATGTCGAAGATCGCGAATTGGGATTCATCGGCGAGGCGGTGGTCAATGTGCTGGCCCTCAACCTTGCGCTGGACGATGCGATGAAACAGTGAAGGACCGGCGCCGGGATCGACACCGAAGCCGGCGCCGTTCATGATTGACCCTTATGCCAGACGACAGCCGCACCGCCGAAACCAGGCCCTCTCCCGACGCGCTGCTTGAGCACGCCGAGCGGGAGGAGCGCGGTCGCCTGAGGATATTTCTCGGCGCCGCCCCCGGTGTCGGCAAGACCTACGAGATGCTGATGTCGGGCCGCGCCAGGCTGGCCGACGGGGTCGACGTGGTGATCGGCATCGTCGAGACGCACGGCCGCAAGGAAACCCAGACGCTGGTCGAAGGCTACGAGGTCATTCCTCGCCTTGAGATCGATTACAAGGGGCGGATCCTTGAGGAGATGAATCTCGACGCCATCCTCGCCCGGCACCCGGCCCTAGTTCTGGTCGACGAACTCGCCCACACCAACGTCGCCGGCAGCCGTCACCCCAAGCGCTATCTCGACGTCCAGGAAATCCTGACGCACGGCATCGATGTCTACACGACGCTGAATATCCAGCACGTCGAGAGCCTGAACGATGTCGTGGCGCAGATCACCCGCGTCAGGGTGCGGGAAACTGTCCCCGACTCCATAATCGACCAGGCCGACGACATCGAGATCATCGACCTCACCCCCGACGATCTGATCAAGCGGCTTGAGGAAGGCAAGGTCTACATCCCCAGCACAGCCCAGCGCGCCATCGAGAACTATTTCTCGCCGGGCAATCTGACGGCGCTCCGGGAATTGGCGCTCCGCCGCACTGCCCAGCGGGTCGACGAGCAGTTGCTGACCCACATGCAGGCCCACGCGATACCCGGGCCTTGGGCGGCGGGGGAAAGGGTTCTCGTCTGCGTCGATGCGCGTCCGGGCGGGGCGGCCCGTGTACGCTATGCGCGGAGGTTGGCCGACCGGCTCCGCGCCCCTTGGACGGCGCTTCATGTCGATACCCCTCATTCAGCGGCCATGCCCGAGGAGGACAAGGATCGGCTGGCGACGCAGCTGCGCCTTGCCGAGCAGCTCGGTGCCGAGGTGACGACCATTCCGGGTCAGAACGTCGCGCAAGACATCGTTCGGCATGCGACGGCGAACAACTTCACCCATATCGTGATCGGCAGGCCGACCCGATCGCGCTGGCGGGAATTGATCGAAGGCTCGCTCACTTACGATCTCATCCGCAATGCCGGCGACATCAGCGTCCATGTCATTTCGGGAAACGAACGCAACGCCGAGGCGACGTCGAGGACCGTCAAGGCGGCGGACGAGCAGTGGCAGTTCGAGATCTGGCCCTATCTCAGGGCCACGGCCTATGTTGTTGGCTCGCTCGCCTTCGCCGTTCTTCTCGACCAGTTTCTCGACGTCCGCAATCTGGCGATCATCTTTCTCATTGGGGTCCTGACGTCGGCGGTGACCGGCGGTCTCTGGCCGGCTTTGTATGCCTGCCTCATCAGCGCCATTGCCTTCAACTATTTCTTCCTGGAACCACGCTACACGCTGACGATCGAGGATCCGGAGAGCATCGTTGCGCTGGCTGTCTTCCTGGTTGTTGCGGTCATTGCCAGCAATCTAACAGCGCGCGTGCAGCGTCAGGCGGTCGCTGCGCGCTCGCGGGCACGCGCCACAGAAGATATTTATCTCTTCTCAAAGAAGCTCGCCGGCGCTGGGACGCTTGATGACGTTCTCTGGGCGACTGCCTTCCAGATCGCCTCGATGCTGAAGCTGCGCGTGGTGCTGCTTCTGCCGGAGAACGGCACAATTGCGGTCAAAGCCGGCTACCCACCCGACGACACGCTGGCCGAGGCCGACATCGCAGCAGCCCGCTGGGCCTGGGAGCATAACCGCGCCGCCGGGCGCGGCGCCGACACGCTGCCCGGAGCAAAGCGCCTCTATCTGCCCTTGCGGACCGGACGCACGGCGGTGGGCGTTGTCGGCCTCGACAACGACAAGCAAGGTCCGCTGCTGACACCCGAGCAGCAGCGTCTGCTCGATGCGCTCGCCGACCAGGCGGCGGTCGCCATCGAGCGCATCCAGCTCGTCGCCGATGTTGACCGGGCCAAGCTCGCGGCCGAGGCAGACCGTCTGCGCTCGGCCTTGCTCACCTCCATTTCCCACGATTTGAAGACGCCACTTGCCGCCATCATGGGCGCNGTCTGCGCTCGGCCTTGCTCACCTCCATTTCCCACGATTTGAAGACGCCACTTGCCGCCATCATGGGCGCGGCCGGAACACTCAGGGACTTCGAGGCCGCACTTCCCGAGCAGGACCGGACGGAACTGCTGTCGACCGTGCTCGATGAAGCGGAGAGGCTTAACCGCTTCATTGCCAATCTGCTCGATATGACCAAGATCGAATCCGGCACGATGGAGCCGAACTATGCGTTTCACTATCTCGGCGACATTGTCGGTTCAGCTCTGTATCGGGCCCGCAAAATCGTCGGCGAGCATAAGACCGAGATCGACATTCCATCGGATCTGCCGATGTTGCGGGTCGACCCCGTTCTGTTCGAACAGGTGCTGTTCAACCTCCTCGACAATGCTGCAAAATACGCGCCGCCAGGTTCGACGATCCGCCTGCAAGCCTGGGCCGACAACGGCTTCGTCATCCTGCAGATCATGGATGAGGGACCAGGCATTCCGCCAGCGGATCTAGAGCGCGTTTTCGACACTTTCTACCGTGTGCGCAAGGGTGACCAGGTGCGTGCCGGCACGGGGCTCGGCCTGTCGATTTGCCGCGGCTTCATCGAAGCGATGGGCGGGACGCTCTCGGCGGCAAACAGGTCCGACCGCTCGGGGGCGGTTTTCACCATCAGGATGCAACTGGTGCCGGCGGAACTGCCCAACCTCGGCGAACCCGATGCGGGCCATCAAAATATGGACGATCTGGCATGACGAGCCTGGACGTCAGGATATTGGTGGTCGACGATGAACCGCCGATCCGGAAACTGCTTCGCGTCGGGCTTGGCAGCCAAGGCTATGCGATCAGCGAGGCGCCGAACGCCAGGGCGGCGATTGAACTCATCGAGACGGAAAAGCCGGACCTTGTCCTGCTCGATCTCGGCCTCCCCGGCATGAGCGGCCATGATTTGCTGCGCAAATGGCGGGATGATGGCCTGGACATTCCCGTGGTTATTCTTTCCAGCCGCACTGATGAGGCCGGCATCGTGTCCGCCCTCGAACTCGGCGCCGACGACTATGTCACCAAGCCGTTCGGTATGAACGAGCTTGTCGCACGCATCCGCGTAGCGCTTCGCCACAAGTTTCAGCAGCAGGGTGAGAGACCGGTGTTCCAAACCGGCGACCTCTCCGTCGATCTGGTGAAGCGCGTCGTCAAGGTCGAGGACAAGGAGATAAAGCTCTCGCCGAAGGAATACGACATTCTTCGCACCTTGGTGCAGCACGCCGGCAAGGTTCTCACCCACCAGTTCCTGCTGAAGCAGGTCTGGGGCGATTCCACCGACGTTCAATATCTCAGAGTCTATGTCCGGCAACTCAGGCTAAAGATTGAGAAGACGCCCGACCAGCCCCGCTATATCACGACCGAGACCGGCGTCGGATACCGGCTGCGCGAAGTCGATTGACGCGAGGAGCATCCGAAGCCGAAATGCCTCTTCCAATCCGCTTCAAATCAGCGGCGGCCATGGTGTCGTCGGACAAAAGCCCTATATTAAGGAAAGATCGGTTTTGTGCGGGAATGAATGGATGTCACGGCTTCGTCTATTGACGTTTTTAGGGTCGGCAATGCTGACCGCGGCGATGCTGTCGGGCGTAAATCCTGCTGCATCGGCACAGGTCGTCAGTCCCGCCGACCGCAACGTGTTGATCCAGCAAGACCAGTTGCAGATGTTGGAGAACAGGCTGCGGCGGCAGCAATACCAGCAGCAGCAACAGCAGTACCGTGCCCAGGATCGCCAAATCCCAACACCGCAACGGCAGGAGGTGCCGCAGATGAGGCCAACTTGCCAGTTGCTGCCGTCGGGGAGCGGCTTTGTCAGCACCTGCCGCTGACGACCGGCCCTTTCCATTTATTTAGCCGACTTATATATTGTGGAAACCGCTCCGCTTGCGCCCCATTGAAAGCGGCCGACTTTGCAACGCTGCCCTTGCCGTTTGGGCACCGCCTCGACTGGATTATCGAATGGCAGCCAGCAAGAAGAAGGTCGTACGCAAGGCAAGGGAGGGCGACCGGATTCGCCAGGTCGCGGCGATTCCGTTTCGGCTGAACGAGCATGGCGAAGTCGAGGTGATGCTGGTCACATCGCGAACGACAAGGCGCTTTATTGTGCCGAAGGGCTGGCCGATGCAGGGCAAGAGCGGCCGCAAGGCGGCCACCATCGAAGCACAGGAAGAAGCCGGCGTTCTCGGCAAGACACTGAAACAGCCGGCCGGCACCTATTGCTACTGGAAGCGGCTGGCGAACCGCTTCGTCCGTGTCGACGTCGTCGTCTATTTGCTGGAGGTAACCGAGGAACTTGCCGACTGGCAGGAATCCAAGAGGCGTCAGCGTGCGTGGCTGGCACCAGCCGACGCGGCGTTGCTCATCGACGAGCCGGATCTTTCGACGCTGGTGAGGAACATCAGGATTGCCGAGCTGGAGCATAATCCCAAAAAGCAGGGTCCGGCGTTCGGAAAAGATCCCGCTCAATAGAAGATGGAGGCCTGCCCCGACTGTGTCGGGATGGAATTGGTTCCAGCGCCCGCCGCCGCCGTCTCTTGAACCGATGCCTCACTGACTGCCATCGTCTTCCTCGGGCAGAGGCCGCGCCGGCGTGCCGGTATAGGCCCACAGCCATTCGCGCGGCAGCGGCCCCTTGTTGCGGTCGCTTTCCTGCGACTGTTCCCACGCATGTGCGAGGATGCCGACCGAGCGCGACAGCACGAAAAGGCCGCGCGTCAGCGGCGGCGGAAAGCCGAGCTCGCCGTAGATGACGGCCGTGGCGCCGTCGATATTGAGCGGGATTTTTTTGCCCTTGCGCCGCGCCACCTCGGCCTCGATCGCCTCGGCGATATCGGCGAAGCGCCCGCTGACGATGCCGCGCGCGGTAAAGTCGCGGGTTAGCTCGATGAGGCGGGGCGCCCGCGGGTCGACCGGATGGAAACGATGGCCGAGCCCGGGCACATAACCGTTTTCCCCGGCAAGGAAACGATCGAGCCGCGCCGACACGGCGTCCGCAAGCGGCATGCCGGCGTCCAGTTCGGCAGCGATGTCTCCGTAGAAGGAAAGCGCCTGTTCGCCGGCGCCGCCATGCACATCGCCAAGCACGTTGACGGCTGATGCCATGGCGCTGTTGATGCCGACGCCGCAGGTGATCGCCATACGGGCGATGGCGATCGACGGCGCCTGCGGCCCATGGTCGACGGCAGCACCCAGCGCGATGCCAAGCAGCGCCGCCTGCTCCTCGCTTGGCGTTTCGCCGCGCAGCATGAGCCAGATCATTGCCGGAAAGCTGACGCGACCGATCAGATCCTGGATTTCATAGCCGCGCAGCCGGATGACGCCGGGGCGCATCTCGATGATGCCGGTCTGCCACCATTCCTCGCCGCGCGCGCGACCAGTCTTGTTTTGCGTTCCGCTCATGCCTTCGCTCTTTTCTTGGCGCGTGGCGGCAGGTCGGCAAAAACCTCGTCCATATGCTCGCCCAGCCCCGGCGGCGGCCTGCTCGGCAAAGGTGCCTTGCCATCGACCATGAAGCCGCCGCGCACCACGGTCAGCGGCTTGTCCATTCCGGACACAGCCTGGAAGCGCGCCGTCATGCCGCGCTCGATCACCTGTTGCTCCTGCAGAACCTGCGGGATCGTCAGCACCCGGCCGGCCGGCACGCCGGCGCGATTGAACCTCTCCTCCCAGGCGGCGGCCGAGCCGCTCGCCAGGGCGTCCTCGATCAACGCCTTCAATGCGATGCGGTTCTGCTTGCGCGTTTCGCGCTCGGCAAAGCGGACATCCGCCGCCAACTCCGGCCGGCCGATCAACCGGCACAGTGTGACGAACTGCTCTTGCTTGTTGGCGGCGATGTTGAGCAAGCCGTCGCCGGTGCGAAACGCGCCAGACGGTGCGGCCGTCATGTTTTCATTGCCCATCGGCTGCGGCTCGACGTCCGCCGTCAGATAGTTCGACACCGGCCAGCCGAGCGCAGAAAGCGTGCATTCGAGCATCGACACGTCCAGGAACGCGCCCTCGCCTGTCGTCTTCTGCTTGACCAATGCGGCGGTAATGGCGAACGCTCCGACCAGCCCGCCAAGCGTATCGGCAACCGGATAGCCGACACGCAGCGGCGCCGTTTCCGGTGTACCGGTGATGCTCATGATGCCGGAAAGACCCTGGATGATCTGGTCGTAGGCTGGATTGTCGCGCATCGGCCCGGTCTGGCCGAAGCCCGATATCGCACAATAGACAAGGCTTGGCCGGACCTCCTTCAGCCTGGCATGGCCAAGCCCCAGCCGGTCCATTACGCCGGGGCGGAAATTCTCGACCAGCGCGTCGGCCGAAGCGACCAGATCGAGGAAGCGTTCGCGGTCGGCCTCCTGCTTGAGATCGAGCGCCACCGAGCGTTTGCCGGCATTCTGCGCCAGGAACGAAGCGCCCATGCCCGCCCGGTTGAGCTCCGGCGAGGCGCCGAGCTGGCGCGCCAGATCACCGCCTTGCGGCGTCTCGACCTTGATGACGTCGGCCCCGAGCAACGCCAGCTGGTAGGCGCAATAGGGGCCGGCCAGCACATTGGTCAGGTCAAGGATGCGGATGCCGGAAAGCAGGTCTGTCATGACGTCACGAACAGCTCAGGCATCGCCCGGCACGTGCTCCGGTCCACGCATGCGTCTGTGCTCGATGTAGGCCCAGATATGCGGTCCAACCAGCCCGATGAAGGCCAGCGTCAGCAGCGTCAGCGACAGCGGATGCTTGTAGAACACCGTCCAATCGCCATTCGAGATGGTCATCGCGCGGCGGAACTGCGTTTCGGCAAGCGGCCCGAGAATCATGCCGATGATGACGGGCGCGGTCGGGAAATCGAAACGCCGCATCAGGAAACCGGCGGCACCGAGCAGATAGAGGATGACGAGGTCGATCGGCGATTGCGAGATGCCGTAGGTGCCGACCGTGGCGAACACCAGGATGCCGGCATAGAGCTGCGGCGCCGGGATCTTCAGCAATCGCACCCAGAGCCCGATCAGCGGCAGGTTGAGGACGACGAGGATGACATTGGCGATGAACAGGCTGGCGATCAGCCCCCACACCAGGTCGGCCTGCGTCGTCAGCAGCAGCGGCCCCGGATTGATGCCGTAGCTCTGGAACGCCGACAGCATGATCGCGGCCGTCGCCGAGGTCGGCAGGCCGAGCGTCAGCATCGGCACCAGCACGCCGGCCGCGGATGCATTGTTGGCCGCTTCCGGCCCGGCAACGCCCTCGATGGCGCCGACCGTGCCGAACTCCTCCTTGTGTCTGGAGAGTTTCTTCTCGATCGCATAGGAGAGGAAGGTCGGGATTTCGGCGCCGCCGGCCGGCATGGCGCCGATCGGGAAGCCGATCAGGGCGCCGCGCAGCCATGGCCTCCACGAGCGCGACCATTCGGCCGCGGTCATGTAGAGCGACCCTTTCAACGGCACGATGTCGTCCTTGCCGGCATAGCGGCGCGAGGCCATGTAAAGCGTCTCGCCAACGGCGAACAGGCCAACGGCGACGACGATGACGTCGACGCCGTCGAGCAATTCGCTCATGCCGAAGGTGAAGCGCGGCTGCCCCGTCTGCAGGTCGACGCCAATCATGCCGACGACGAAGCCGACGAACAGGCTGGTCAGGCCGCGCACCGACGACGAGCCGAGCACCGCCGAAACCGTGATGAAGGCCAGCACCATCAGCGAGAAATATTCGGCCGGGCCGAAGGCCAGCGCGAATTTGACGACGATCGGCGCCAGGAAGGCAACGCCGATCGTGCCCAGCGTGCCGGCGACGAAGGAGCCGATCGCCGAGGTCGCCAGGGCCGCACCGCCACGGCCGGAGCGGGCCATCCGGTTGCCTTCCAGCGCGGTGACGATGGTGGCGCTTTCGCCAGGCGTGTTGAGCAGGATCGATGTCGTCGAGCCGCCATACATGGCGCCGTAGTAGATGCCGGCAAACAGGATGAAGGATGCCTCCGGCGCCACCTGATAGGTGATCGGCAACAGCAGCGCGATGGTCAGTGCCGGCCCGAGGCCGGGCAGCACGCCGATCGCAGTCCCCAGCGTGGTGCCGACCAGGCACCATATGAGATTGATCGGCGAGAAGGCGACCGAAAATCCGTGCGCGAGATGGCCGAGCGTTTCCATGGCGTCAGCCCCTCAGCATGGCAACGACCGAATCGACGATCGCGTTCAGCTGGTTTTCGATGAAGCCGGCGCCGATATTGACGCCAAGCGCCCTGGCAAAGCCGAAATAGGCGGCCAGCGCCAGGATCAGCCCGAGCAGCACGTCACGCAGCGGACGCCGGCTGCCGAAACCATGGCAGATGAGAACGAACATGATGACAGATGCCGCGGTAAAGCCGAGCGGCTGGATCAGCACCAGGTTGGCGATCAGTCCGAGGGCGGCGATGCCCATCGCCTTCCAGTCGGTCGGCGTCTCCTTTTCGTCCTCCGGCTGCCAGCCGCCCCGCAAGGCGGCAATGATGAGCAGCAGCGACAGGATCACCATCCCGGTCATGGTGATGTAGGGAAAGACGGTCGGACCGACCTTGGAATAGAGCGGCGACACCGGGATTGCCAGCGTCTGCCAGGCAACCGCACCGGCACAGGCGAGGAGCCCGACGCCGATCAGCAGTTCGGGTACTGCAAGGCGCGGCGGCGCCGGCTGGTCGCTGGTGCTCATCATCGTCCTCCCAATGTCGGTCCCTTGGGGCCGGTTCTCCTTGGACCGGTCTCACTCGGCCGATCCCGGAGTAGTTTCACCTCCGGCGCCGCGTATGTCCATGCGGCTGGCGAAAGTCGGCAAGGGTTGGCGCAGGCTGCCGCCCCTTGCCGAGAGCATCACGCTAGGCCGAGGTCCTTGAGGATCGTCCCGATGCGGGCCGTGTCTTCTGCGACGAATTTCGCATAATCGTCACCGGTGAGCAGGATCTGCGTCCAGTTGCGGTTCTTGCATTCGGTGGCCCAGGCGTCGCTCTTGGCCATGGTCTCGATCAGCTTGATCATTGCTGCCTTGTCGGCGTCCGAGACGCCGGGCGGTGCGAAGACGCCGCGCCAGTTGAACAGCTCGACATCGATGCCGGCTTCCTTCATCGTCGGCGCATCGATTCCCTCCTGGCGTTTATCCGCGGAGATGGCCAGCAGCCGCAGCGCACCCGCCTTGACCTGTTCGGCGAACTCGCCATAGCCGGAGATGCCGGCCGCGACCTGGTTGCCGAGCAGCGCCGAGAGCGCCTCGCCGCCGCCGGCAAACGGCACATAGGAGAGATTGGTGGCCGGAACACCGACGGTCTTGGCGATGAGGCCGAACAAGATGTGGTCCGAGCCGCCAGCCGAACCGCCGGCGACCGGAACCTGCGTCGGGTCGGCTTTGAGGGCGGCAACAAAGTCGGCCGCAGTCTTGAATGGCGAGGCGGCCGGCACCACAAGCGCCTCGAACTCGCCGGTGAGGCGGGCGATTGGCGTGACCTCGGTAAGGTTGTTAGCCGCCTTGTTGGCGATGATCGCGCCGACCATGACCATGCCAGCCAACATCAGCGCATTGCCCTTGCCCTTCCACTGGTTGACGAATTGCGGCAGGCCGACAGTACCGCCGGCGCCGCCGACATTGGTGATCTGCGAGCCGGAGATCAGTTTTTCGCCGCGCAGCACCTGGTCCATGGCGCGCGCCGTCTGGTCCCAGCCGCCGCCCGGCGCCGCCGGCACGAAAATCTGCAGCTGCGGTGCGTCCTGCGCGAAGGCGGGGATAAAATGCGATGCCGCCAGTCCGGCAGCACCTGCTGCAGCGGTGCTCATCAAGAATCGGCGTCTGTTCAGCATGGGATTCCTCCAAATCGCGACACCTCCTCCGGTGCCTGCCAGAAACGTGGCCTGACTTCAGACCCGCTCGATAAAATTCATGCAGAGTTTGCGTCTTCCTGTCAAAGACAGAACACGCCGCATGCGGCACAATCGGCCTGTGCGATCTTCAGGCAGGCGAACTCGACGCCGGACGACGTGCAGAGGCCAGACAGCGTCCGTCAGGGCTGCCGCTCCAGCAGGATGGTCGGCTTGCCTTGGTAGACGGTTCGCAGCACTTCGCCATAACCGCATTTTGCCGCGACGTTCAGCGAGCCGGTGTTTTCCGGATCGATGATGCAGACGGTCTTCGCGGCTGCAAATGCCTCATCGCCCCAGGCAAGCACCCGTGCGACGACTTCGCTGGCCAACCCGTGGCCATGCGCGCCCGCAACCAGAGCCCAGCCGGTCTCCGGAATGCCCTCGATCGAGGGCGTCATGTCGCGTTTCAGATCGTGAAAGCCGGCCTCGCCGATGAAGCGGCCGGTGGCCTTTTCCTCGATCGCCCAGAAGCCGTAGCCCAGAAGCGACCACAGGCCGGCGTGGCGTAGGAAGCGCATCCAGCTTTCCTCCCGCGTGCGCGGCTTGCCGCCGATAAAGCGGGTGACGACGGGATCGGCCCACATCGCGACGTAGGCGTCGAAATCGTCAAGCCGGTGCGGCCGCAGGACCGTGCGCGAGGTCTCAATCACTGGGGCGACAATTGAATGCGGACTGGCCATGGTCATGTCTCGCTTGTGTTGCCGGTGCCTAATGCAGGTCTTCCAAAAGTGGGGACAGCGACACGCTCGAGACGGGAAATCCAAATCCGTTGCGAAAAACAAGAGCCAAGGCTGTGTAGATCATCTTCCAGGCTGATGTGAATCCTGCCAGGCGGTGTTAGTTTTTCTCCAGTACTGGTTCAGGCGCGTTGGGTTTCGGCGCTGCCGTCCGACAGAGGGGAACAGCATGGACACCACCGACCTTGTGCTTGCCATTTTCCATCATCTGCTGGTGTTTTCGCTGGCAGGCATCATCGGCGCCGAGTTCGTCCTGATCCGCAGCGACTTGTCCGCCGCGACGCTGAAGCGGCTTGTCGGCATCGATCGCCACTACGGCATCATCGCCATGCTGATCATCGTCGCCGGCATCGGCCGCGTCATCTATGGTCTCAAGGGCTGGGAATTCTACGTCTACAACTGGATGTTCTGGGCAAAGATGGCCGCTTTCGCAATTGTCGGCCTGTTGTCGATTATCCCGACCGTCCGATTCCTGTCCTGGAACAGGCAGGCGAGCGCCAGTCCCGGCTTCCAGGTGCCTGCGGCGGAGCTAGCGTCCGTTCGCACCTATGTCCGCACCGAGGCATCGATCTTCCTATTGATCCCGGTGTTCGCGGCGGCGATGGCGCGCGGCTATGGCTACTAGCATAGGTTGGAGGAAGGGCATCGCACGGCCCATCCTTCCCACTCATTTGCGCGGATAGACGTGCAGTTTGCCGTTTGAGCCCGATTGTCATTTGTCGGGTTGCGCTAGTTATTGCTCCATCTACAGTCGGTTTTAGAGGAATCCGCGCAGCGGTTGGCAATCATATCCTGGGAGGAAACACGATGCGAAAATTCATCGCCGCGCTGGCTGTCGCTGCGGCCGCCATGCTTTACCCACCGGCCGCTGGCGCGCAGACCTACCCCGAACGCACCATCACCATTGTCGTGCCGTTTTCGGCCGGCGGCCCTACTGACACCGTCACGCGTCTTGTCGCGGAAGCCATGTCGAAGGACCTCGGCCAGCAGGTCATCGTCGAGAATGTCGGCGGCGCCGGCGGCACACTGGGCGCCGGCCGCGTCGCAAATGCCGAGCCTGACGGCTACACGCTGCTCCTCCATCACATCGGCATGGCGACAAGTGCTACGCTCTACAGAAAGCTCGCCTACGACACGCTGAACGCATTCGAATATGTCGGCCTCGTCACCGAGGTGCCGATGACCATCGTCGGCCGCAAGGACCTCGAGCCGACCGATCTGAAGGGGCTGGTCGACTACGCCAAGGCCAACAAGGACAGCATCACCGTTGCCAATGCCGGGATCGGTGCCGCCTCGCATCTGTGCGGCATGCTGTTTATGAGCGCCATCGGCACGCCGCTGGTCACCGTACCCTACAAGGGCACCGGCCCGGCCATGACCGATCTTCTCGGCGGCCAGGTCGACATCATGTGCGACCAGACGACCAATACCACCAAGCAGATCCAGGGCGGCACGATCAAGGCTTATGCCGTAACCTCGCCGCAACGGCTAGACGTGCTGCCGGACGTGCCGACGACGATAGAGGCCGGTCTTCCCCAGGTGCAGGTCGGCATCTGGCACGGCATCTATGCACCCAAGGGCACGCCGGCCGAGATCACCGAACGCCTGTCGAAATCTCTGCAGGTGGCGCTGAAGGACCAGAACGTCGTCGCCCGATTTGCCGAACTCGGCACCAAGCCGTCGCCCGAGGCCGATGCCACGCGGGCCGCGCTCAAGGCCAAGCTGGAAAGTGAGATTGCGCGCTGGAAGCCGATCATCGAAGCGGCCGGCCAGTACGCCGACTAAAGGTTTTTAACGGGGCGCCGCCAGCGCCCCGTTTTTACACCGGCATCGGCACGCCCGTGAGGCGGGCCGGGAGGACGCCATGAAACCTTTCGCAATCGACAGAACCAACGGCATATGCGCCGCGCTGTTGATCTTTATTGGCGCCTTTTTCGCGCTGCAGTCGCTGGGCCTCGAAATCGGCACCGCCTTTCGCATGGGGCCGGGCTATTTCCCGCTGGTGCTGGCAATTGTGCTCATTCTGCTCGGCGCCGTCATCCTAGTCGAGGCAGTGCGCTTCGAGAGCGAGCCGATCGGTTACATTGCGTGGCGCGGCATGCTGTTCATCCTGCCTGCTCCGATCTTCTTCGGCCTGACGGTGCGCGGCCTCGGCTTCATCCCGTCGATCTTCCTGACGGCGCTGATCGCATCTTTCGGTAGCGGCCGTATGAAGCCGCTGACTGCACTCGTGCTGTCAGCCGGCCTGACGCTGTTCGCATTCGTCGTCTTCAGCTACGCACTCGGCCTGCCGTTTCGGCGTTTCGGCCCGTGGTTGCCAACGTCGTTGTGAGGAGATGAAATGGAACTCCTCAACAACCTCGCACTCGGCTTTTCGACAGCCACATCTTTGGCAAACCTCGGTTTCTGCCTGATCGGCGTCCTTCTCGGCACGCTGATTGGCGTCCTGCCCGGCATCGGTGCCACCGCAACCATCGCCATGCTGTTGCCGATCACCTTCCAGATCGGCGACCCGGTTTCCTCTCTCATCATGCTCGCCGGTATCTATTACGGCGCGCAGTATGGCGGCTCGACCACCGCCATTCTCATCAACATGCCCGGCGAATCCTCGTCGGCCGTCACCGCAATCGATGGCTATCAGATGGCCAGGAACGGCCGCGCCGGAGCAGCCCTGGCGACCGCGGCGATAGGCTCGTTCTTTGCCGGCACGGTGTCGACCTTCCTCGTCGCCATCTTCGCCCCACCGCTGACGGCGATAGCGCTGAGATTCGGCGCGCCCGAGTATTTTTCGCTGATGATCGTCGGCCTGGTCTCGTCCGTCGCGCTCGCCCACGGCTCGATCGTCAAGGCACTGGCCATGGTCGTGCTCGGCCTGCTGCTCGGCCTTGTCGGCACCGATATCTACACCGGCACACCCCGATTCACGCTCGGCATCCGCGAATATGCCGACGGGCTGAATTTCGTCGCAGTGGCGGTCGGCGTCTTCGGCGTCGCCGAGATACTGCGCAACCTCGAAAACGAGCATGAGCGTTCCGTGCTGATCCGAAAGATCTCCGGCCTTATGCCGACCCGCGAAGATTTTCGGCGCATGGCGGCTCCCATCGTGCGCGGGACAATCATCGGTTCGGCGCTCGGCATCCTGCCGGGAGGCGGCGCGATCCTTGCCGCCTTTGCCTCCTACACCGTCGAAAAACGTGTCTCGAAAAATCCCGGGGAATTCGGCAAGGGCGCCATCGAAGGCGTCGCCGGACCGGAATCGGCCAACAATGCCGGCGCCCAAACCTCCTTCATCCCGATGCTGACGCTCGGCATTCCGGCCAACCCGGTAATGGCGCTGATGATCGGCGCGATGATCATCCAGGGCATCGTGCCCGGCCCCAATGTCGCCATCGAACAGCCTGCACTGTTTTGGGGTATCATCACCTCGATGTGGATCGGCAATCTGATGCTGATCATCTTGAACCTGCCGCTGATCGGGCTTTGGGTGAAACTTCTTACCATCCCCTACTATGTGCTCTTCCCGATCATCATGGCGTTCTGCTCGATCGGCGTTTACAGCGTCAACACCAACGTCTACGACCTCTATGCCGTCGCCTTCTTCGGCTTGCTTGGCTACCTCCTGACCAAGCTGCGCTGCGAACCTGCGCCGCTGCTGCTCGGCTTCGTGCTCGGCCCGCTGCTCGAGGAAAACCTACGCCGCGCCATGATCCTCTCGCGCGGCGATCCGAGCACCTTTGTGACGCGGCCGATCAGCGCCAGCCTGCTCCTCATCGCGCTTGCCGTGCTCGTCATCGTGTTTCTCCCCGCGGTCAGGAAGAAGCGCGAGGAGGTGTTCGTCGAGGAGAGTTCCTGAATGTGGACGGCGCCACATACGAGGAACTTCAGAGTCACTTGCCGGGCACTGACTCAGTAGCCGCTTCTACTGGCCCGAGCGGCGCGATCTCGACCAGCGGTGCAGGCACGCTGGTCGTCTTTTCCTTGGCCTTGCAGATATCGGCGATGACGCAGGCCGGGCAATCCGGCTTGCGCGCCTTGCAGACATAGCGGCCGTGCAGGATCAGCCAATGATGCGCGTGCCGCATATATTCATCCGGAATGATCTTCAGGAAACCTTGCTCGACCTGTTCCGGCGTCTTGCCCGGCGCCAGGCCGAGCCTGTTACCGATGCGGAAGATGTGCGTGTCGACCGCCATCGTATGCTGGCCGAATGCCACGTTGAGCACGACGTTGGCGGTCTTGCGGCCGACACCCGGCAGCTCGACCAGTTGATCGCGATCCTCAGGCACCTCGCCGCCATGGTCGCGGATCAGCGCCTCCGACAGCGCGATGACGTTCTTGGCCTTGTTGCGCCATAGCCCGATGGTGCGGATATGGTCGCCGAGCTTGGCCTCGCCTAGCGCCAGCATCTTTTGCGGCGTGTCGGCGATTTTGAACAGCGCCCGCGTCGCCTTGTTGACGCCGGCGTCCGTCGCCTGAGCCGAAAGCACCACCGCCACCAACAGCGTGAAGGCGTTGATATGTTCGAGCTCGCCCCTCGGTTCCGGCCGCTGAACGGAAAAGCGCCGGAAAATCTCATGCACCTCGGCCGCGCTGTAAAGCGCCCGCGATCTCGCCGGCCGCGGACGCGGCTTGACGTTCGAGCCGTCGCGGCGGCCGGGCAACAGGTCTTTTTTTAGCGCAGAAGAGTTTTTGGGCTTGGGGCTTGTCATTGCCTTCCTATAATATTCCCCAATGAGCGACACAAACGCCTCATTTCAGGCCGACGAGCCATTTTTCCAGGCGCTGCTGACACCGCACCGGTCGCTGGGCAAGACCGGCTTTGCCATCCTGATGGGCGCCCTGCTGTTCGGCTGGCTGGTGACCGGAGCTTTTTTTCTGTCGCGCGGCGCCTGGCCGGTGTTCGGCTTCTTCGGCCTCGACGTGATCGCCGTCTACATCGCCTTCCGCGCCAATTATCGTGCCGCCCGGGCTCGCGAGGAGGTATCGGTGTCGCGCACCAGCCTCGACATCCGCAAGACTGCCCCGTCAGGCAAATCGGAAGCACACCGCTTCAATCCGTTCTGGGCGCGCTTTTCGATCGCCCGCCACGCCGAGATCGGCATCACCAGAATGGCGGTCGAGGCGCAAGGAAAAACCGTCTCGATCGGCGGCTTCCTCAACCCTGCCGACCGCGAAAGTTTTGCCACCGCATTTTCGCGCGCTCTGGCAGCCGCCAAGGCGCGCTGAGCCAGCGTTTCAGAACCGATAGCGCAACAGCCTGCCGATCTTGCGCAATGCTGGAATGTATTTCCAAAGGCGAACGAACAGTTTCGCGAACCAGCGCATGCGAGCGGCATGTTCCGGCTTATAGGCAGGGATGTCCTCGACGAACCGCAGCTTCGGAACGGCTCGCTCCAATTCATGCGGGTTCTCGATGCTCCAGTGGACCTCGGCGCCGGTGGCGCGGAAGGAGGAATTGAGGCGAATGATCTTCAGTCCCAGGCGACTATAGGCATCGAAAACCAGTTCGCCGCTCGAAAGATGTCCCACCAAACGAGAAAACAGTTGCTGCCCCTCCTCGGCACCCAGGTAGGGAGTCAGGCCTTCCGCCACGACTATGGCCGGGCGATCCCGAGGTACTTTGTTCAGCCATCCAGGTTCGGTGACCGACGAAGCGATCAGATGGTAGTGATCCCGCACTGGATAGAGCTTGCGCCTGAGATCGATGACTTCGGGATAGTCGACGTCGAACCAGTCCACGCCGGCTGGCGGGTCGATACGGAATATGCGCGTATCGAGCCCACACCCGAGATGCAGTACGATGGCGTCAGGATTTCGGGCGAGAAAGTCCTGAACGCAGACGTCCAGCGTCTTTGCCCTGATTGCTAGACCGACGCCGAGATTGTTGTCGACCTTGAGCCGTGAGAAATCATAGTCGATGTTGCGCACCGCCTCGTCGGCAAAGTAGTCCCTGAGCAGCGAATTGGGCAGCCGGCTCTCCAGCGCCTTGCCGTAAAGTGTTAAAAGCAAAGTCTCCTTTGCCCCGGTCAGGTTTACTTTTTCACCAGCCACGACCGTCCTCCCCATTCAAAGCCCAGCTCTATCTGGGTACATGCCGCGGGAAAGCAAGTTTCGGGTGGTGATCGGCGCCGCGAAGGACGATATTCGCACTCAAGGAGATACTGCCATGAACGCCCAAATGCCTCTCAAAACGACAGCAATCCTTCAGAAAGACATCACGCCTGAAGGTGGAGACTACGAAATCGTCCGTCGTGCCATCGAAAAGATCAGCCTCGACTATCGCGACCAGCCTTCGTTGGAAGTGCTGGCCGAGGAGGTCGGCGAGACACCGACCGGGCTGCAGAAGCTGTTCACCCGCTGGGCCGGCCTGTCGCCCAAGGCTTTTCTGCAGGCCGTCACCCTCGATCATGCGCGCAAGCTGCTCGATGCCGGCATGCCGCTGCTTGAAACCTCGTTCGAACTCGGCATGTCCGGCCCAGGCCGGCTGCACGATCTGTTCGTCACCCACGAAGCGATGTCGCCGGGCGATTACAAGACCCGCGGCGCAGGGCTCACCATCCGCTACGGCTATCATATCTCGCCTTTCGGCATCGCGCTGATCATGGTGACGGACCGCGGCCTTGCCGGCCTCGCCTTCAACGACCCCGGCGGCGAGCGTGCGGCCTTTGCCGACATGTCCAGCCGCTGGCCGAATGCGACCTATGTCGAGGACATGGCGGCGACGGCGCCCTATGCCGCGCGCATCTTCGATCCGTCGCTGTGGCGCGCCGACCAGCCGCTGCGCGTCGTCATGATCGGCACAGACTTCCAGGTCCGTGTCTGGGAGGCCTTGCTGCGTATTCCGATGGGCCAGGCCTGCACCTATTCCTCGATCGCCGCGCGCATCGGCGCACCGAGCGCCAGCCGGGCTGTCGGTGCCGCGGTCGGTGCCAATCCGATGTCCTTCGTCGTGCCGTGCCACCGGGCTCTCGGCAAGTCCGGCGCACTCACCGGCTACCATTGGGGCCTGACCCGAAAACGCGCCATCCTCGGCTGGGAGGCGGGACAGGTCTCTTGAATAGCCAACGAATGGAAACGACACGAGCGATGCAAGGACCGCTAGGGTGACAAGCAGCGATCTTACGGAGTAGCTTCCCGCGCAATTAGAGTGGTATGCGCTAGCGGGAGGCATTTCTTGATCGTCGTCATCGGCTCCATCAATCTCGATCTCATCGCAAGTGTCGACCGCTTGCCCGGTCCCGGCGAGACCGTGCGCGGCTCCGGTTTCGCTACTGCCCCCGGCGGCAAGGGCGCCAACCAGGCGCTGGCCGCCGCCCGCGCCGGCGCCAAGGTGCGCATGGTCGGCGCGGTCGGCAAGGACAGCTTCGCCAGCGACGCTCTGGCGCTGCTGCGCGACGGCAAGATCGACCTGTCCGGCGTCGGCGAGACCTTTGCCTCGACCGGTACCGCGTTGATCATGGTCGGCGCCGACGGCGAGAACGTGATCGCCGTTGTGCCGGGCGCCAATGATTCGGTCGTGCCGGGTGACCTTTCCAAGGCCTTCCTGAAAAACGGCGACGTCGTGCTGCTGCAACTGGAGATCCCGCTGCAGACCGTCGAGGCAGCACTCGACGCGGCAAGGACAGCCGGCGCGATCACAGTGCTCAACACCGCACCTTTCCATGGCGACGCGGCCGGCTTCCTCGGCAAGGCCGACTATCTCGTCGCCAACGAAACCGAGTTCGACCTCTATGGCGAGGCGCTGTCGTTGAATGGCCGCGACCGCCCGGCACGGATGCGCGACTATGCCGCGAGAACCGGCCGCACCATCGTCGTCACGCTTGGCTCGGACGGCGTTCTGGCGGCAACGCCGGACGATCTCCTGATGGTTCCGGCGCTGAAGATCAGTCCGCTCGATACGGTCGGCGCCGGCGACACGTTCTGCGGCTATTTTGCAGCCGGGCTGGCAGCCGGCCTGCCGCTCGACCAGGCGCTTGCCCGCGCTGCCGCAGCCGGTTCGCTGGCCTGCCTGAAGGCCGGTGCACAGCCGGCCATCCCGCTGGCCAGGGACGTCGATGCCGCCCTGCAGAAATCTGCAGGCTAAAGCGGGATGACAGCCATGCGCCCGACGACGAAGCACGCGGTGCCGCCCGCCGGCGACATCTGCCGCCTGTCTGCCGTGGAGCTTGCCGGGAAGATCAGGCGCCGGCAGCTTTCGGTGCGCGAAGTGGTCGCGGCATGCCTCGACAGGATCGAGGCGGTGAACCCGCTGGTCAACGCTATCGTTTCACTGCGTGAGCGTGCCGACATCCTGCGCGAGGCCGACAGCGCTGACGCTCATCTGGCGCGAGGAGGAGATACCGGATCGCTGTTCGGCCTGCCGATCGCGATCAAGGATCTTGCGCTGACAAAAGGCCTGAGAACCGCCTTCGGCTCGCCGATCTTCGCCGATTTTGTGCCTGAGGAAGACGACTTCTTCGTCGAGCGCGTCCGCAAGGCCGGCGCGATCATCATCGGCAAGACCAACGTTCCCGAATTCGGGCTCGGCTCCAACACCTACAACACCGTGTTCGGACAGACGCTCAACGCATTTGACCCGGCGCTGACCGCCGGCGGCTCGAGCGGCGGTGCGGCGGTCGCGCTGGCGCTCGACATGGTTCCCGTTGCCGATGGCAGCGATTTTGGCGGTTCCCTGCGCAATCCCGCTGCCTACAACAATGTCTATGGCTTCCGTCCATCGCAGGGATTGGTGCCGGCCGGCCCTGACCTTGATGTGTTTCTTGCGCAAATGGGCGTCGAAGGGCCGATGGGGCGTAACGTGCGTGACATGGCGTTGCTGCTCGACGTTCAGGCCGGCTATCATCCTCGCGCGCCGCTGTCGCATGATAAGCCAGGCTCGTTCCTCGAAGGGCTGGAAGCACCGGCGGCCGGCGGGCGCATCGCCTGGCTCGGCGATCTTAACGGCCATCTGCCGGTTGAAGCAGGCATTCTACAGCTTTGCGAGGCAGCACTCGGCCGGTTCGCGGATGTATCCTTCGAGGCCGAGCCGCTGATGCCGGAATTCGACTTCGAAGCGCTGTGGCAAGCCTTTGTAACGCTTCGCCAGGCGAGCAGCGGTTGTGCACTCAAGGCGCATTACGACGATCTCCTGAAACGAAGTCTGCTGAAGCCGGAGGCCGTTTGGGAGGTGGAACATGCACTGCGCCTCACCGCGCCGCAGATCCACGCCGCCACGGTGAGGCGCTCGTCCTGGCATCGAATGCTGCTGTCGCTCTTCGAGCGTTTCGACCTGATTGCGCTGCCAGCCGCACAGGTCTTTCCCTTCGATGTCGTCACCCACTGGCCAAGGGAAGTGGCCGGGCGTGCCATGGACAGCTATCACCGCTGGATGCAGGTCTCAGCGCTCGCCACGCTGGGCGGCTGCCCGGCGGTCAACCTACCGGCGGGCTTCGACGCCAGGGGCCGGCCAATGGGCATGCAATTGATCGGGCGGCCGCGCGGTGACCTCTCCGTGCTGAGGGCGGCTGCCGCCTATGAGGCAACGCTGCCATGGCAGGCCGGCGCCTGCTGAAATCAGCTCCGTATTGTCGGCGCCTCGCCGACTTGCACGCAACTCATCGCCATGCATTGATCGCGACAGCGCGCCGCACGAGCGGCATCTGTGGAGGGAAAAAATGTCGCTGGAACTCTACGCCACCTATGTCGTCGCCTGCATCGTCATCATCCTGGTGCCGGGGCCGACGGTGACGCTGATCATTGCCAACAGCATCCGCCACGGCTCGCGCGCCGGGCTCGCCAATGTCGCCGGCACCCAGGCCGGGCTGGCCATCATGATCGCCATTGTCGGCATCGGGCTGACCTCGCTGATCGCCGGCATGGGCCACTGGTTCGAATGGGTCCGGCTGATCGGCGCCGCTTACCTGATCTGGATGGGCGTGCAGATGTTCCGCTCGAAAGGCAAGCTTAACGCCGACGGATCGGCAAAAAAGCCGCGTGGCGGCTTCTTTTTGCAGGGGCTGCTGGTGGCGATCAGCAATCCAAAGACGCTGGTGTTCTTCGGCGCCTTCTTTCCCCAGTTCATCGCGCCTGAAGGCAATTACGCACTACAGATCGGCGTCATGGGTCTCACCGCGATGATCTTCGCCGCAGTCTCGGATTCGACCTACGCGCTGGCCGCCGGCCGCGCAGGGCGTCTGCTGTCGGCCGGCCGCGTCAAGCTCTTGTCGAGGATCAGCGGCAGCTTCCTGGTCGGCGGCGGCCTGTGGCTGGCGTTTTCCAAGGCGAAGTAACGGCCGCGAGCCCGGCGACGCCAACAGCAACATCCTGGAATAGGAAGGCCGATTGAAAGTCGGCCTTCAGGCCACCACATGGATCAACAGTTGGGGATTCATGTCTATGCCGTGGACTTACGCGGATTTGAAAAGGAACGCGTTTGGCGTGATCCTGTCCATCGCTTTGTTCGCGGCGATGGTTCCGTCGGCTCTGAACAAATGGGCGAATGACGCAAGTCCGATCCGGTCGGTCGACCCGGTCGATGCAACGATCAAAAGTGGACAGGGTAAAGGGCGCAATATCCAATATCTGCTGGTCCTTGAGAACGGTTCGACGGTCCTCGTTTACGACGACCTCCCGCATCTGATCGGCTCGCGCGTCGGCATCGAGCGCGTCACGCGCGACAATGGCTTCGTCTTTTACCGGTTTGCAAATTGAACGACGATCGATCGATAGGCTGTTTTCAAAGGTGAAGCGAGTGACATGGCTTTTTCGGGGAATCGCTCTTGAACAAAGCCCCTATGCTACTCAACTCTAAGGTATGGGGCCGACAAATATTTCTCTTAGAACCCGCATTCTTTTGCTTCGGGAAGAGTTTCGCGACAGAGTTGTTGGCATCACAATCTTGTGCGCGCTCGCTCTCGCGATCGCTGTGCCGATTGTAACTAGGCAGAACAGTCCGATCACTGGCACACAACTCGTAGGAGGCACCGTCGAAGATGTTGCGACGATGCCTCTAAATCCGAAAGGTTCCGTCGGACATGGACTTTATTATAGATATGAAGTCCGCCTCCATGACGGCAACGCTCGGATATTTGTCGATGGTGAGGTGGAAACACCCCACATGATCGGATCGGAAGTATCGATCGAAGAACAGCAACGCCAGGACGGTACCACCACCTACCGCCTGCTCAACTACTGAGCAGCCCTAAAGCCGCCCCAGCCTTTCCAGCAACAGCGCGAAAAACGCATCATGGTCGATGTCGCGCATCACCATGGCGTTCTTCGGCCGCTTGGTCACCCCCCACCAGTCGATCACCGTCATGCCCATGGTGAGCTCCGAGGCGGTTTCCACGCTGACATTGCAATTGCGACCCTTGAACAGCTTCGGCTTCAGCAGATACGCGATCACGCAAGGATCGTGCAGCGGGCCGCCGTCGGTACCGTATTTCTCCTCGTCGAAACGTTCGAAGAATTCCAGCATGTCCGCGGTGGCCGTGCCGACCCTGGTGCCGAGCTTGCGGAAGGCCCTCGTGCGCTTGGCGGTGGTCAGCGCCTTGTGGGTGACGTCCAGCGGCATCATCACGATCGGAATGCCGGATTTGAACACGACATCGGCGGCATGCGGATCGACATAGATGTTGAACTCGGCGGTCGGCGTGACGTTGCCGCCCTCGAAGAAGCCGCCGCCCATCAGCACGATTTCCTTGATGCGCGGCGCGATTTTCGGCTCGCGGATCAGCGCCAACGCAATGTTGGTGAGCGGCCCGAGCGCGCAAAGCGTGATCGTGCCGCTCTCCTCCCTCATCAGCGTCTCGACTATGAAATCGACCGCATACTCTTCCTGCAGTTTCATCTTTGGTTCGGGCAGTTGCGGCCCGTTGAGGCCGGTCTTGCCATGCACTTCCTCGGCGGTGACCAGTTCGCGCGCCAGCGGCCGGATGGCGCCTGCATAGACCTTGACGTCCGGCCGGCCGGCCAGCTCGCAGATCTTGCGGGCGTTTTTTTCGGTAAGTTTCAACGGCACGTTGCCGGCCACCGCGGTGATGCCGACGATCTCCAGCTCGGCGCTGCCGAGCGCCAGCAATATGGCGACGGCATCGTCCTGGCCGGGGTCAGTGTCGATGATGATCCTGCGGGATTGGGGCATTTCAATTCCTTGTTTTGGCAAGTCTTTTTGGGCGGGACGTGTGACGGCTTGAAGTCTGCCGGGCGGCGGACCATATCAAGACCATCGGGAAAAATGCCATCCGGGTTTTTCCACTTTATGTCGCTCTTGAGAGGACACTGTAACATGAGCCGAATGACGCCTTTTTCCAGCCCGCTTCTCCTCGGTTTCGATTCCATGGAAAAGACGCTGGAGCGCTTGGCAAAGTCCGGTGACAGCTATCCTCCCTACAACATCGAGCGCCTCAGCGGTGCCGACGGCAAAACCGAAAGGCTGCGTATCACGCTCGCCGTCGCCGGTTTCGCGGAAAGCGATCTCGATGTCACAACGGAGGAGAACCAGTTGGTCGTGCGCGGCCGTCAGAACGACGACACCGAGCGCGAATTTCTCCACCGCGGCATCGCCGCGCGCCAGTTCCAGCGCTGTTTCGTGCTGGCCGACGGCATGCGGGTGATTGCGGCGGAATTGAAGAACGGCCTTCTGTCGATCGATCTCGATCGGCCGGAATCCGAACGGCTGGTACGAAAAATAAACATATCGGTGAAAGACTGATTTTTGCCGATAGCTCTCATGCGGGATGGCCTTGAGCGGCGTCTCGCGGCAAGGAGGCTTGAAATGACCAGAACTAACGAGAATATCATCATGACCAGCGGCGAATTCGCCCATCTCGGCGAAGGTTCGGTCGCCTATCTCAGGAAAGTGTCGAGCGACGATCTGCGCGGCCGTTTCCCGGGCCTCGGCGAAATCGCGCCGGGTCTGGAACTGTGGGCCCTGTTTGCCGCTAATGGCCAGCCGATCCTGCTTTCGGACGCTCGCGACCGGGCACTGGCTGGCGCGCTGGAAAACGATCTGACCCCGGTCGCTATCCACTAACGTCGCTATCCACCAACATTGGCGCCATCAACTGACAAATATGGCGCAGCGATCTGGCTGGAAACGGACAGGGCCGCTCACGGCGGCCCTTCAAAGGATTTAATCAAAACCTCAAGCGGCGTGCGAGGCCTGCGTGTCCGACAGCAGCGCATGGATGGCCACGGCGTCGCGCGTGCCCCTGATCTTGGCAACCGTGTCGGCGTCGCGCAGCACCCGCGCGATGCGCGACAGCGCCTTGAGGTGGTCGGCGCCGGCACCTTCGGGAGCCAAAAGCAGAAACACCAGGTCGACCGGCTGATCATCGAGGGCCTCGAAGTCCACCGGTGTCTCCAGCCGGGCAAAAACGCCGGCGATCCGCTTCACCCCAGCCAGCTTGCCGTGCGGAATGGCGATGCCGTTGCCGACGCCGGTGGAGCCGAGCCGCTCGCGTTGCAGGATGGTGTCGAACACCTCTCGCTCCGGAATGCCGGAAATTGCCGCCGCCCTTTCGGACAGCAATTGCAGCAGCTGCTTTTTGGAGTTCGCCTTCAACGCCGGCATGATTGCCGGAACGCTGACGAGATCGCTCAGATCCATGCTTGAAATCCCTTGTTCGCCTGCCGTCGCCAGTCCCCACGCTCGCGTGCGGCTGGTCTTTACCCCTGCGCGACCTTGGCCGTGGACGGGTCGATCCAGCCGATATTCCCGTCCGGCCGGCGATAGACGATGTTGAGATGGTCATTTCCGGCATTGCGGAAGACCAGGACCGGGCTGTCCTTGGTGTCGAGTTCGATCACCGCTGACGCCACCGACATGGTCCGCAGCGTCATAGTCGATTCGGCGACGATGGCCGGCGCGAAATTCTCCGGTATGTCCTCCTCGTCGTCGGCAAGCGGCGCCATCACCGTATAGGCGACGTCGGTGAGCTCGCCGTTGCTATTGCCTGAATTGTGCGACTTCAGCCGGCGCTTGTAGCGCCTGAGGCGCGTTTCCAGACGGTCTGCCGCAGTATCGAAGGCAAGCGTTGGATCCTGGGCATCGCCGGTCGCCTGCAGCGAAGCACCGGAGTCCAGCCGGATCATGCAATCGGCCGTGTAGCGCGACCCCGATTTGACGACTACGATTTGCCCTGAAAAGCCCCGATCGAAATATTTCCCGATCACTTCCCCGACACGGTCGTTGATGCGCGTACGGAACGCATCGCCGATATCCATGTGTTTTCCCGATATGCGCAGTGTCATCTGAAAACTGACCTTCCTTGCTCAGGCTTCAAACTGTCCCGAGTTTATACTCGTGGTCCGCGCGCACAAGCTTTTGCGGCGTCACTTGCGCCGATTTTAGATCCGAACTTTCCGGTTGATCACAAGCCGCCTTCTTGGCCGTCCCGTGGCCTACGTCGTGACGGACCATCTCTCGTGCGGGCATCGGCGAACTCAAATCCACTCGCCAGCCCGTCTCATGCGGGCGGGCTTCTAGCCACTTCGTCGCCGCTTGTCAATGAAGGGCGAAAGCTGTGGAAATTCCGCCGGAGATCAACGGCCGGCGCTGGCCAAAGCGCGTTTTTCGCGCCGCCGCTGCACCGAAGAGGGTATGTTCATGCCTTCCCGGTATTTGGCCACCGTGCGCCTGGCGATGTCGACGCCGCTTTCCCGCAGCATGTCCACGATGGCATCGTCGGAAAGCACATCGATGGCTTTCTCCTCGTCGATCAGCTGCTTTATGCGGTCGCGCACCGCTTCCGACGAATGCGCATCGCCGCCACCTGACGAAGCGATCGAGGCGGTGAAGAAATAGCGCAGCTCGAACACACCGCGCGGCGTCAGCATGTATTTGTTTGCCGTGACCCGGCTGACCGTTGATTCGTGCATGCCGATGGCGTCCGCCACCGTGCGCAGGTTGAGCGGCTTCAGGTGCCGCACGCCGTGGACGAGAAAAGCGTCCTGCTGGCGCACGATCTCAGAGGCCACCTTGAGAATGGTCTTCGCCCGCTGGTCGAGGCTGCGCGTGAGCCAGTTGGCGTTCTGCAGGCATTCGGCAAGGAAATCCTTTTCCGCCTGGTTTTTCGCATGTGGCGTGACCTGGGCGAAATAGATGTGATCGACCAGCACGCGCGGCAGCGTCTCGGCATTGAGCTCGACCGTCCAGCTGCCGTCATTGGCTGCACGCACCTCGACGTCGGCCACGATCGCATCGCTGGCACCGCGCGAAAACGCCATTCCCGGCCGCGGGTCGAGCGCCCGGATCTCGGCCAGCATGTCGAGCAGATCCTCCTCGTCGACGCCGCAAATCCGCTTCAGCGTCTGGAAATCGCGCCGTGCCAGGAGTTCGAGATTGGCGATCAGCGCCTTCATCGCCGGATCGAGCCGGTCGCGCACGGCCAGCTGCAGCAACAGGCATTCGGCGAGGTCGCGGGCGAATATGCCGGCGGGCTCAAATGTCTGGCAGACCGCCAGGACCGTTGCCACCGCCGTGGCGTCCGTGCCGAGGCGGGCGGCGATCTCGGCCATGTCGGCACGCATGTAGCCGGCCTCGTCGAGGCCGTCGGCAAGCTCGCCGGCGATCAGGCGCGCCGCCGGATCGGCAAAGGCGAGCGCCACCTGCTCGCCGACATGGTCGCGCAGCGTGATGGCCGCCGCCGCCATATCCGCGACGTCGAAGCCGTCGGAGGAAGAGGTGGAACCGTTGCCGGACGCCGATTTCCATTGTGCCGTCAGGTCGGGCCCGAGCCGCTCGCTCGTACCAGGATCGTCAGGAAACAGGTTTTCCAGCGACGTATCGAGCTTTTCCGAGATCGCCTCGGCGCTCCACGCCGTTTCCGCCTCGAACCAGTCGCCGTCGGCAGCCGGTTCCGATGCGGCGTCGCCCTTCTGCGCCTGATCGCTGGCGGCGTCCTCCTGCGGTTCGGCGCGTTCCAACAGGGGATTGCGTTCGATCTCGTCGTCGATGAAGCGTTCCAGCTCGAGATGGGTGAACTGCAGCAGGCGGATCGACTGCATCAGCTGCGGCGTCATCACCAGCGACTGCGACTGTCGTAGCTGTAGTTTTGCCGCCAACGCCATGGTTCGGTTTCAAACGCTCCGTCTACGCACCCGCACTGCTGGAAGGAATTTTCCAGGCCAGCATAGAAACTGGCCCGGCTTTTGCTTGTCAAGGCGAGGAGCGGTAAAACTCGCCTGCCGGCGCGTTTTCAGGCAGAAAATTGAAGAAAAAGCTGCTGGACTACGCCGGAAATCCCGCTCGAGCCGGAATTTCGCACTTAGAGCGTAAATCCCTCGCCGAGATAAAGCCGCCGCACATCGGCATTTGCGACCACTTCGTCGGCTCGACCATGGGTCAGCACCTGGCCGGCATGGATGATGTAGGCGCGGTCGATCAGGCCAAGTGTCTCGCGGACATTGTGGTCGGTGATCAGAACGCCGATGCCACGTGCCGTCAAGTGGCGCACCAGCTGCTGGATGTCGGCGACGGCGATCGGATCGATGCCGGCGAAAGGTTCGTCGAGCAACATGTAGGCGGGGCGGGTTGCCAAGGCGCGGGCAATTTCGAGACGACGCCGCTCACCGCCGGAGAGCGACAGCGACGGAGCCTTGCGCAGATGGCTGATGTGGAATTCCTCGAGCAATTCGTCGAGCAGGCGCTCACGCTCCTTGCGGCTCTTTTCTACCACTTCGAGCACGGCCCGGATGTTTTGCTCGACATTCAGGCCGCGAAAAATCGAGGCTTCCTGCGGCAGATAGCCGATGCCGAGACGGGCGCGGCGATACATCGGCATCGACGTGACGTCGAAACCGTCGATTTCGATGGTGCCTTCGTCGACCGGAACCAGGCCGGTCACCATGTAGAAACAGGTCGTCTTGCCGGCGCCGTTGGGGCCGAGCAGCCCAACCGCCTCGCCGGCGCGCACGCCTAGCGTCACGCCGCTGACGACTTTGCGGCCCTTGTAGCTTTTGGTCAGCCCCTTGGCGATCAAGGTTCCCTTGAACTTTGCCGCTTCGACGGTGACCCTGGCCGGTGCCGCAAGTTGGCTGGCGGCGCGCCCTGGAAGACGCGCCAGCAGCGACGATATGCCGGTCATCAGGGTTTCGCTGCTCCAGACTTCGCCGGCGGCGTGATCGACATCATGACGCGGCCGCCGCAGGCGTCGACCTGGGCAAGGCCGCTCTTCATCTGCACAGTGAGCTTGCAGCCGACAAGCACGTTGTCGCCTTGCGAGAGCACGACCTTGCTGCCCGAAAGCACCAGCACTTCGGTCTTCATGTCGAAAGTGCCGCGGTCGCCGGTGGCAACCTGATTGTCCGATTTGATGTAGACCTTATCGTCGACCTCGAGATGGTCGATGTTGGCGGATCCGGTCATTGCCGCGGCACCCGCCGGCTGGGCGCTTTTGGCGGCGCCTGCATCCCTGACGTAATAGACCGTCATTTTGCCGGCCTTGAGCACAGTTGGACCCTGGACGACGTTGACGTTGCCGGTGAAGACGGCAACGCTTTCCGCTTGGCGCACCTCGAGCTTGTCGCTTTCGATCTGGATCGGCTTGTCGCCCGACAGCCTGAGGCCGGACATTTGGCTGGTGGCCTTGGACTGCGCCAGCGACGGCGCCGTCCCCAAGGTCAGCCCCAAGGTTAGCAACGCCGAAATCGCGGCGAGGCGCCGTGCCGAACTACTGAACCGCATTGGTCTCTCCGCTCTTTGCCTCTGCCGCCTTCAAACTGGCGGGATCGATGTCGACGCGCACCTTGTTCTCGAAAACCAGGACCTTGCCATTGTCCTGGACCGACATCGAATCCGCCCTGATCCGCGACCCGCCGCGGCTGACATCGACGGGCTCGCTTGTCTTCATAGTGCCTTCGCCCATGTCGAGATAGACTGATTTGAATTTTGCCACCACACCATCCGTGGTCGACACGGTCACATCGCTGGTCAGGCTGAGCGTGTTGCCGTCGCGATCATAGGTGCCGTGCGTGGCATCGATGGCGGCCGTGTTGTCGGCCGCAATCGGCAGCTTGGCCTTGATGCCTTCCAGATCGATGATGCCTTGTTTGCTGACATCCTGTATGGCGCGCAGGGCTGTCATCGAATAGGGCAGGTTCTGTTTGGTGAAGCCGTTGAGCTTGGGGTTGGCCATCACCAGCTTGCCATCGGCAAAGGCGCCGCCGTCGGCCTGCACCTCGATTGCAGCGGGAGCCATGAGATAGGAATAGACGGGAAACGCGACCGCAATCACGGCAGCGACCAGCGGCACGGCCAGTTTGAGGATACGGACCCGGCGCGAATGACGCTGCGCAACGTCAAATGCGTCGACCCGCGCCCGGCCTGCGGCCTTGGGAGCCAACTCCGTCTCGGTGTTGGTCGGTTCGATTGGTCCCGCTAACATGACTGCTTCTTCTAAACCCCTGCCCGCCAGGCCGCCCTATAGGTGGGGTGCCGGCGCCCTCAAGCAAGCACAAGCCGAGGAAAACCGCAAAAATGTGACAGCCGCCCCTGTACAATGAAAATGGCCCCAGCGCAGCCTGTACCTCATACCAGATATGGGCGCACAGTGTTAGAGCCTGTAGAACGTGACAGGTTGAGGCTTGCCGCGAATGCCTAAGACGGCCTTTGGCGCAAGGCCGTCAGGAAACGGTAGCCGGGCGCGAATGGTTGCTTTAAAAGCATCTGCTCCCACCGACTACGAGGCTGACCATGGCATTGAGAGCCGACGACCTGATCGACCGCCGCCGCTTGCGCCGCAAGCTGACATTCTGGCGTGTCGCGGCGATTATCGTCGCCGCAGCCGGGCTGATCGCCTTTTCGGCGTGGATCTATGGTGACGACTTCACCGGCGCGGCTGTCGACCACATCGCCAAGGTCAAGATCGAAGGTACCATCACCGAAGACGAAGAACTGATCAAGCGGCTGGAGGCAATCCGTCAGTCGCCGCGCGTCAAGGCTGTGATCCTGTCGATCGATTCACCCGGCGGCACCACCGTCGGTGGCGAATCGATCTATGAGGCAGTGCGCAAGCTCGCCGCCGACAAGCCGGTGGTGGCCGAGGTCGGCACGCTCGCGGCTTCGGCGGGCTATATGATCGCCACCGCGGCCGACCATATTGTCGCACGCAAATCCTCGATCGTCGGCTCGATCGGCGTGCTGATCCAGTACCCGGACGTCAGCGGCCTCATGGACAAGCTCGGCGTCAAGCTGGAGGAGGTGAAATCCTCGCCCTTGAAGGCCTCGCCTTCTCCCTTCAAGCCGACCAATGAGGATGAGCGCGCCATGGTCCGCAAGCTCATCCTCGACAGCTACGACTGGTTCGTCGGCATCGTCGCCGAGCGCCGCAACATGACCAAGCCGGAGGCGCTGGCGCTCGCAGACGGGTCGATCTTCACCGGCCGGCAGGCGGTCACCAACAGATTGATCGACGCGGTCGGCGGCGAGGCCGAAGCAATCGACTGGCTTGCAGGCAAGGGTGTCGATGCCAAGCTCAAGGTGGTGGAATGGAAGGACACGGAAAAACGTGGTGGTTTCCTGTTCTCCAAGGCGATGGCGCAGACCGTCGGTGCTGCGCTTGGCCTGCCCGGCCATGGCGGCGACGTCCTTCACGAAATTGGAGCGGACCGCTTGTTTCTTGACGGTCTCGTTTCCGTCTGGCACCCTTGAGGAACCGCTTGGGACGAGTGAAAAACCAAATAAAATCATTCTGATAATTTCGGCGGCACTGCTTTTACGGGGAGCCTTTTCATGATCAAATCCGAACTTGTGCAGATCATCGCCACGCGTAATCCGCATCTTTTCCTGCGCGACGTCGAAAACATTGTCAGCGCCATCTTCGATGAAATCACCGACGCGCTTGCCGAGGGCAACCGGGTCGAGTTGCGCGGCTTCGGCGCGTTTTCGGTGAAAAACCGCCCTGCCCGTACCGGCCGCAACCCGCGCACCGGCGAATCCGTAGAGGTCGAGGAGAAATGGGTACCGTTCTTCAAGACCGGCAAGGAATTGCGTGAAAGGCTGAACGGAGGCAAATAGGCGCGGCGCCCGCCACCGCTCCCGCCTTTTCTTCCGAACGGAAAAACATGTTCAATCGCTTTCTCCTCATCGTGGTTTTCGTGCCGCTGGCCGTCATCCTGATTGCGTTGGCCGTCGCCAACCGCGAACCGGTCGCCTTCACGCTCGATCCGTTCAACCCCGGCAATCCGGCGCTGACGCTGACCATGCCGCTCTTCATTTTCCTATTCCTGGCGCTGGCCATCGGCATGATCGTCGGCAGCCTGGCGACCTGGACCAAGCAGGGCCGCTACCGCAAGCTGGCGCGCCAGCGCGGCGCCGAGGCAGAGAACCTGCGCCAGGCGGTCAGCCGCGCGCCCACCGCGTCGCAGGGCCCAGCCTTGCCGAAGCCGACGAACTGAGCCGCGGCTCGGGCCTGAAGCACAACCGGCCTAGTTCTCCACGGAGCCTTTCATGCTGACCATTTCCGCCGCCGAGGTCGACCGCGCGCTGACCTTTTCCGGGCTGGTCGAGACGTTGCGCGCCGCTTTTCGCGATGGCGCCGTGCAGCCGGTCAGGCACCATCACACGGTCGAGCGGCCCGATGGCGCCGCCTCGACCCTGCTTTTGATGCCGGCGTGGACCGACTTCAACGCCACTGGCACCTCGGCCGATGGCCATATCGGCGTCAAGATCGTCACCGTGTCGCCCGACAACAATGCTGTCGGCAAGCCTGCGGTGATGGGTCTCTACCTGTTGCTCGACGGCGCCACCGGCGAGCCGCAGGCCTTGATCGACGGCCAGCGGCTGACGCAGTGGCGTACCGCCTGTGCCTCGGCGCTGGCCGCCTCCTATCTGGCCCGCAAGGACGCCTCGCGGCTGCTGGTGGTCGGTGCCGGTGCGCTGTCGCCATTCCTTGCAAAGGCGCATTCGGCGGTGCGTCCGATCAAGAACATCCGCATCTGGAACCGTACGCCGGCGAATGCCGAAAAGGTCGTGGCAAAATTGCGTGCCGAGGGTTTTGCGGCCGAAGCCGCAGGCGATCTCGACGCCGAACTCGGCCAGGCCGATATTGTGTCATCGGCGACCATCACCACCACGCCACTGATCAGGGGCGCCCTCTTGAAGCCCGGAACCCATGTCGATCTGGTCGGCGGCTTCACGCCGGCGATGCGCGAAAGCGACGACGACGCGATTGCACGCGCCCGCGTCTATGTCGATACCCGCGCCGGCGCCACCAAGGAAGCCGGTGACATCGTCCAGCCGCTGGCCTCCGGCGTGTTGAAGCCGGAAGCCATCGTCGCCGACCTTTATGAACTCACGCGCGGCCAGAAAAAAGGCCGGCAGAACGACGACGAGATCACGCTGTTCAAGTCGGTCGGCGCAGCCCTCGAGGACCTCGCCGCTGGCATTGCCGTGTATCGCGCAAGCGTAGGGCAGTAGGGCAGTAGGGCAGTAGGGCAGTAGGGCAGTAGGGCAGTAGGGCAGTAGGGCAGTAGGGCAGTAGGGCAGTAGGGCAGTAGGAAACTGTACTGATCGTGCGGCGCCGCGCCAGCTATATTTCCTGTCACATACTCCCCTACTGCCCTACTCCCTTTGCCAATAAACCCGCAGCCGGTGGCTGTCGGGATCAAGCGCGACGAAGGTGCGGCCGAAATCCATGTCGGTCGGCGTCTGCAGAATTTTCAGCCCGCGCCCGGCCCACTCGGCATGGGTGGCGTCGACGGCACCCGGCGTGTCCAGCGCAAAGACGATCTCGGCGCCACCGCCTGCTGCCGCGGCGGCCGGTTCCACGGTGTTACGCGACCAGAGGCCGAGCTTGAAGCCGTTGTCGAGCACGAACAGCACGAAGGTCGGCGAGGTCTCGACCGGCTGCCGCCCAAGCAGCGCGCTATAGAAGGCGCCGCTTTGCTCAGGCTTGTCGACATAGAGGATGACGAAATTGGGCGGTGTCATGAATTGCTCTCCAGATGGTTTCGACTGGAGGAGCATACCGTACGCCACTGCCAGATTCTGGCAGCAGTCTCAACTGAGCAGCAGCCTTAGCTTGGCGTGTCGAGCGTCGCCCGCCATTCTTTGAGCAGCACCTGACGGCGGCGCGGATAGCGCATCTCGGTGGCATTGAGGCCGGATATCCGGTCGGCGCGAAAGTGCCTGAAATCCTGGCGCATCTCGCACCAGGCCGCGACGACGCGCACCTTGTCGAAGAAGCCGAGTGCGAACGGCCAGACGGTGCGCTCGGAGGCAGCGCCGCCGGCGTCGCGATAGACAAAGCTCAGCTTGCGCTCCTCGCGGATGGCCTGCCGCACCAGGCCGAGATCGATGCCTTCGGTGACCTCGGTGCGCGACCCGACCAGCAGCGTCGAGGCGTCGAGCTCTTCGCGCAAATCGTCCGGCAGCACCGCGGCGATCTTGGCCAGCGCGTCGGTGGCGGCGTTCGCAAGCCGCCAGTCCGGCTGCTTGGCCACCCAGCGCGAACCGAGCACGATCGCCTCGATCTCCTCATCGGTGAACATCAAGGGCGGCAGCATGAAACCGGGCCTGAGCACGTAACCCAACCCCGCCTCGCCCTCGATCGGCGCGCCCTGCCCCTGCAGCGTGGCGATATCGCGATAGAGCGTGCGGATCGACACACCCATTTCGCCCGCAAGGCTGCGGCCGCTGACCGGCCGGCGATGCCGGCGCAGGATCTGGATCAGGTCGAGCAGGCGTTCAGCACGGGACATGAATCATGACCTGGTTTCAATCACGATAGAGCCCCAGCACTTTCGGCGGCAAGCGACATGGTGGCGGACGGGAACGTCTGCGCCCTGACGCCGTTGTCCGGCCATTATGGATATACGCGGGTTCCTGTTGTTCTGGTCGGTTTTGACCGCCATCGTCGCTGCGCTCAGCCTCGGACCATCCTTCGCCCATGTGCTGGAATCGGTGCCGCGGCTGACCAGATGGCCGCCTTCGCTCTGGCGTGAAACCACTGTCTTCAACGCTCAGTTCCAATTCTTCGCGATTGTCGGCGCACCGCTGGACGTGGCCGCGATCGCCTGTCCGGGGCTTCTCGCCTGGATGCTGCGCAGCGACCGCCCGGCATTCTGGTGGATTTTGGCCGCCACCGTGCTTTATCTGATGGCCCTCGTGGCGTGGTTTACCCTGGTCAAACCGGCAAACGATGTCCTGGCCACCTGGGTGCCTGGACCGATCCCGGACAATTTCGAAAGTGTCCGGAGCAGCTGGGAAACCGGCCATATGGTCGTCACCGGCTTCAAGGCCGTTGGTTTCATAGCGCTCGCAGTCGGCCTGCTTTCGATCAGGCGCGGCTGATCCGGTTGCACACGTCGGCAGCCCTTTTGTTGCGCCGGTCAATGTGCTGTGGCAGAAGCGGCGAGCCGCCTTCCGGAGATGCGCCTTCTTGAAACCTTTTCGCGACAAACGCCGCGACAGCCGCCCGCCCGCGAAGGGCGGGGCGGAGCAGCCGCGGCGGCGCGACGCCGGCCTGACCGCCGGTTCGGAGCCTAAACTGCAGGACCGGTCCGAGCCGAAAGCCACGCCGCGCCCTCTATCCCGCCGCGATGGCGCGCTGCCTGCCGAACATCTGCCGCTGATCCTCGAGGTCGGCCCCAATCAGGACTACGCGCTGCTCGACAGCGGCGCCGGAGAAAAACTCGAGCAATACGGCCCCTACCGCATCGTTCGGCCGGAGGGCCAGGCGATCTGGCAAAAGGCTTTGCCGGCCAGGGACTGGGAGCGCGCCGACGCCATTTTCACCGGCGATACCGACGAGGAAGGCATCGGCCGCTGGCGTTTCCCCAAGACGCCGCTCGGCGAGACCTGGCCGATGAAGCATGACGGCATCGATTATCTCGGCCGCTTCACCTCGTTTCGCCATGTCGGCGTCTTTCCCGAGCAGGCCTCGCACTGGGACCACATGGCCGGACTGATCGCGGCGGCAAAACGGCCGGTGAAGGTGTTGAACCTGTTCGGTTACACCGGCCTTGCCTCCTTGGTGGCGGCGCGTGCCGGCGCCGAGGTCACCCACGTCGATGCTTCCAAGAAGGCGATCGGCTGGGCGCGCGAAAACCAAGAAATGGCGGGCTTGTCGCAAAAGCCGATCCGCTGGATCGTCGATGATGCCGTGAAATTCGCCGAACGCGAGGAGCGCCGCGGCAGCCGCTACGACATCATCCTGTTCGACCCGCCCGCCTATGGCCGCGGACCGAAGGGCGAGGTCTGGCAGCTGTTCGAGGATTTGCCGGCGCTGACCGATATCTGCCGCGCGATCCTGACGCCGAAGCCGCTCGCTGTTGTGCTGACCGCCTATTCGATCCGCGCCTCTTTTTTCGCCATCCATGCCGTGATGCGCGACACCTTCGCCGGCATGGGCGGCACGGTCGAGTCGGGTGAATTGATCATCCGCGAGAAATCTGCCGGTCGGGCGCTGTCGACCTCGCTGTTCTCACGCTGGGTGGCCTGAATGAGTGCGTACGAACGGCACGCGGGCGCGCCAGGGCAGGTGAAGGAAGTCACCAGCCTCGCCAACCCGCTGGTCAAGGACATCAAGGCGCTCGCGCTGAAGAAATTCCGTGACCAGCAGAATGCCTTCATGGCCGAAGGCCTGAAGCTGGTCATCGACGCGCTCGATCTCGGCTGGTCGATCAGGACATTGGTCTTCGCCAAGGCCGGACGTGGCAATACGGCGGTTGAAAAGATCGCGGCGCGCACGGTCGCCGCCGGCGGCACCGTCCTTGAAGTTTCGGAAAAAGTGCTGGTCGCCATCACCCGCCGCGACAATCCGCAAATGGTCGTCGGCGTGTTCTCGCAGAAATTCCTGCCGTTGAAGGACATCCGCGCCCGTGACGGCGACGTCTGGGTGGCGCTCGACCGCGTCCGCGACCCCGGCAATCTCGGCACCGTCATCCGCACGGTCGACGCTGTCGGGGCCAGGGGCGTCATCTTGGTCGGCGAGACCACCGATCCCTTTTCGGTCGAAACGGTGCGCGCCACCATGGGCTCGATTTTCGCCGTGCCGGTCGCCAAGGCGTCGCCCGAAGCTTTTCTCGCCTGGCGAACGAGCTTTCCCGGCCTCGTCGCCGGCACCCATCTGAAGGGTGCGGTCGACTACCGCTCGGTCGATTTTTCAAAAGGCCCGGTGCTTTTGATGATGGGTAACGAGCAGCAAGGCCTGCCTGACGAGCTTGCCGCAAGCTGCGACAAACTGCTGCGGATACCGCAGGCCGGCCGCGCCGATTCGCTCAACCTTGCGGTGGCCACCGGCGTCATGCTGTTCGAGATCCGGCGCGGCGCGCTGAAGCTCGGCCCGGAGGATGCCCGATCGTGACGTCCCAAACCGTGAAACTGCAAACTATGAAGTCCTGGAGCCCCTACGCTTTTCTGGTTGTCGCCGCGATAGCGCTCGACCAGTGGCTGAAATATCTGGTCGAGACCGGCCTTGCCTTTCAGGAAAAGCTCGATCTCCTGCCTTTCCTGGCGCTGTACCGCACCTACAACACCGGCATCGCGTTTTCGCTGTTTTCGTCCTTAGGCGACACCGGCCTGGTGGTCGTCGCGGTTGTGGTGGTCGCTTTCGTGCTCTACCTTGCGGCCCGCACGCCGCCGGGCCACCTGCTTGCCCGCATCGGCTTCGCGCTGATCGTCGGCGGCGCGCTCGGCAATCTGATCGACCGCGCTATCTACGGTCATGTCATCGACTATATTCTGTTTCACACGCCGGTCTGGTCCTTCGCGATCTTCAACCTCGCCGATGCCTTCATTTCGGTCGGTGCCGTGCTGGTCGTCTTCGACGAACTCATTGGCTGGCGGCGCGGAGCGTCGAGCGATTGACCTCACTCGCCTGGCGCCGCACATTCTGATCTGCAAGCCCGAGGAGAAAAAATGCCCGAAACCTTCAAAGCCATCCTCGTTTCGCGTGACGCCGAGAAAAACCAGTCAGTCGCGGTGACCGAGCTTACCGAGGCAGACCTGATGGAGGGCGACGTCACTGTCGCGGTCGAGGCGACGACGGTGAACTACAAGGACGGTCTTGCAATTACCGGCAAGGCGCCGGTGATCCGCCGCTGGCCGCTGGTGCCGGGCATCGATTTCGCCGGCACCGTCATCTCGTCTTCCAATCCTGGCTGGCGCAAGGCAGACAAGGTCATATTGAACGGCTGGGGCGTCGGCGAGACGCATTTCGGCGCCTATGCCGGACGCGCCCGCGTCAAGGGCGACTGGCTGGTGCCGCTGCCGGACGGCATGAGCCCGCATGATGCGATGGCGGTCGGCACCGCCGGCTACACCGCCATGCTTTGCGTCATCGCGCTGGAGCGCCACGGCATCGTGCCCGATCGCGGCCCGGTGGTGGTGACCGGCGCTGCCGGTGGCGTCGGCTCGGTCGCGGTCTCGATCCTGTCCAGCCTCGGCTATCACGTCATCGCCTCGACCGGCCGCGCTGCCGAAAGCCCCTATCTGATCGACCTCGGCGCCGCGGAAGTGATTTCACGCGACGAGCTCACCCAGCCGGCAAAACCGCTCGCCAAGGAACGCTGGGCCGGCGGCGTCGATGCGGTCGGCAGTCACACGCTAGCCAACGTTCTGTCGATGACCTCCTATGGCGGCGCCGTCGCCGCTTGCGGCCTCGCCGGCGGCATGGACCTGCCGGCAAGCGTCGCCCCCTTCATCCTGCGCGGCGTCTCGCTGCTCGGCATCGATTCGGTGATGGCGCCGAAGGCGGTCCGCCTCGAGGCCTGGCGCCGCATCGGCGCCGATCTTGACCACGCAAAGCTTGCCAGCCTGTCGACGAGCATCGGCTTCGACGGCATCATCGGCGCCGCGCATGACATCGTCGAGGGTAAGATCCGCGGCCGCGTGGTGGTGGATATGTGAGCCCCCAAGGGATAAAAAAGAGCGCGACCGCTAAAATTCGAGCGATCAACCACAACCTTCGATAAGCTCTGTCTGGCAGGATTTCCGTATGATTGCGGAGCCCGGCATCAGAGAGGCGGAACCAGCCGAACGGGCCGACGGGACGGCCCCCGCGGCGCCAGGACGGCAGCTTGTCGCCGCGCCACCGCTGGCGCCGGAACTGCCGGCCTCCAACCGCGAAGGCCTGCCCTTCCTGACGCTCGTCGCCATCGTCGTGCTGGCAGGCTTTTCGCATCTGACCGGGGCGCCGATCTTCATCACCATCGGCCTTTTGGCGACAGCCATCGCCGGGCTCGCCATGCATCTGCGCAACAGGCGCACCGAGCGCCGCGCGGTGGCCCTGCTCGATGCCACGACCGCCCGCAGCCGCGCCGAAATCGAGACGCTGGCCGACCGCATGTGGGAGATGCAGGAGAGCGAGGAGCGCTTTCGCGGGCTGATCGATGCACTCGGCGATCTCGTCGTCCATCGTGACCGCGACGGCCACATTGTCTACGCCAACAAGGTTTTCGCCGACCTTGTCGAAACCGACCAGCGCGACCTTGCCGGCAAGACCCTGGCCGAACTAGGCATCGATGTCGGCATCGTCCCCGACGCCGCGTTTTCCGACCATGAATGCCTGAGTTCCACCGACGTCGCCATTCGCACGCCGGACGGCCCACGCTGGTTCTCTTGGATCGAGCTGTCGGTGCGCGACAAGGACAGCGGCGCCGTTTCGCATCGCGCCATCGCCCGCGACATCACCGCTCGCAAGCGCGCCGAATCCTCGCTGATCACCGCCCGCGAGCGGGCCGAATATGCGAGCCAGGCCAAATCGCGCTTCCTCGCCACCGTCAGCCACGAGATCCGCACGCCGATGAACGGCATCATGGGCATGGCCCGGCTTCTCGCCGACACCAGCCTTTCGCCCGAGCAGCGGACCTATGTCGGCGCCATCTCGACCTCGGCCAGCGCGCTGCTGGCGCTGATCGAGGACCTGCTCGACTACTCCAAGATCGAGGCCGGCCGCTTCGATCCCGAACCGCAGCCGATGTCGGTGCGCGAGATCGCCGACAATGTCATCGAACTTTTGGCGGCGCGTGCTTTTGCGAAGGATATCGGCCTCGGCTGTCATGTCGAACCCGACGTGCCGCAGCTGATCACCGCCGACCCCGGCAGGGTCAGGCAGGTGCTGCTCAATCTCATCGGCAACGCCGTCAAGTTCACCGACAGCGGCGGCGTCCTGGCAAGCATCGCCCGCGTCCGCACCGAAACCACCGACCGCATCCGCTTCACCATCGCTGATACCGGCCCCGGTCTGCGCGAGGAGGACATGGAGCGCATCTTCGAGGACTTCGAACAGGCTGACGGCACCTCGACCCGTGCGCATGGCGGTGCCGGCCTCGGTCTCGCCATTTCCAAGCGCCTGGTGACCGCCATGGGCGGCACTATCTCTGTGTCGAGCCGGCTTGGCCAGGGGTCCGAATTCGTCTTCGATATTCCCGCTATTTCCGCCGTCGAGGCGCCGCAGATCCGCCAGGACGCGCTGTCGGGCCGGCATGCGGTGATCGTGTCGAAGAACCTGGTCGAGGCCGAAGCCCTCGCCCGCACCATTCGCGCCAATGGCGGCACGGTCGATCTGGCCACCGCCGCCGCCCAGGCCACCGCTTTCGCCGAGGGCTGTGACGTGCTTCTGATTGATGCTGCCATGGAGCAAAGCGACGGCAGGCTGCTCAGGCGCCTGCGCCAGAGCGGATTTGCCGATTGCGAGGCAGTGACGCTGATCGCACCGACCGACCGTGGCATGCTTGGCGAGTTCCGTGCCAATGGTTACGCCACCTTCCTTGCGAGGCCGGTGCGCGGCGAGACATTGCTGCGCGTGCTTTTGACCAGCCACGCGCCGGTCATCGCCGAGCCGCAACTGCAAAAGCGCGGCGCGCAGGCGGGGCACGCCATTGGCGCCCGCCAGCAGGGCCTGTCGGTGCTGATCGCCGAGGACAACGACATCAACGCCATGCTGGCCCGCGCCACGCTGCTGAAGGCCGGGCATCGCGTGAAAGTGGTCGGCAACGGCAAGGCCGCCGTCGAGGCGGTCATCAGCACCGGCCACAAGCACCGTTACGACGTGGTGCTGATGGACTTGCATATGCCTGTCATGGACGGCCTGGACGCCATCGCCGCCATCCGCCGCCATGAGGAGGAGACCGCGGTGCCGCCGGTGCCGATCATGGTGCTGTCGGCCGACAGCCAGGAAAAGACCCGCCACGCCGTGCTCGCTCACGGTGCCAGCGGCTTCGTCACCAAGCCGCTCGACCCCGATGCCCTGGTTCATGCGGTCGAAGGGCAAGCGGCCGCCTGAGGCACAACATAGACGGTTGATAGATTACCCAGCCGACGAAGTATTGCCCGCAGAGGCGTATCACGGTACTGTCACAATCCTGTTGCACCTACACCGTATCCCCGTGCCAAGAGGGATGGCTCGAAGGAGAATCACTCGTGCATACAGTCATGCCGGAATGTGATGCTCGGCCGAACGCCAGCGGGCCTTTGCTCGTCGGCCGGAACGCCGATGCCGTCATAAAAGGCGCATCGCTCGGCCGCATCGGCAATCTCGAAGTGCGGCTCGCCCGCAACGAGGCCGAGATCGCTGCCGCGCAGGAGGTGCGCTACCGGGTATTCTACGACGAGCTTGGTGCCAGGAAGGACCTGTTCCAGATGCAGGACCGCCGCGATGCCGATCGCTTCGATCCCCTCTGCGATCATCTGCTGGTCTTCGATACTTCGCTTTCCGGCCCCGAGCATCGCCGCATCGTCGGCACCTACCGCCTGCTGCGGCAGGAGATTGCCGCGGCCGCCGGCGGCTTCTATTCCGAAGGTGAATTCGAGCTGACCAAGCTGATCGCGCGGCATCCCGGCCAGCGCTTCCTCGAGCTCGGCCGCTCCTGCGTTCTGCCGGAATACCGCTCGAAGCGCACCATCGAGGCGCTGTGGCAAGGCATCTGGGCCTACATCAACCATTACGGCATCGGCGTGATGACCGGCTGCGCGTCGTTCCACGGCACCGTGCCTGCGGCACATGCCGAGGCGCTGACCTATCTTGCCCACCACTGCCGGACGAATTCATCCTGGGACGTGCGCGCCGTCGCCGGGCGCTATTGTTCGATGGATCTGATGCCGATCGAGGCGGTCAATACCAAGGCGGCGATCGCCGCGATGCCGCCGCTGGTCAAGGGCTATCTGCGCGTCGGCGCGCGTATCGGCGACGGCTGCGTCATCGACCGTGAATTCTCGACGGTCGACGTGTTCGTGGTGATGCCGGTCAAGGAGATCGGCGCCCGCTACGTCAATTATTATGGCGGAGAAGCGCAGCGGTTTGCGGCGTGAATAGTGAATAGTGAATAGTGAATAGTGAATAGAACATAGCACTGACTGCTGGAGCAGCAATTGGCTACTCACTACTAACCATTCACTATTGACCATTCACCATTCACGCATCTTTCTCAGCCTGCTCGTTGACCGGCCCCGGCTCGACCGGCGCTTCGCTCGCCACATGCTTGGGGCCGCCCTTGGCGACGCCGACCATGGCCGGCCGCAGAACACGCTCGCCGATCGAATAGCCGGGCTGCACGACCTGCACGACCGTGTTGGCCGGTACGTCGGGATTGGGCACCTCGAACATCGCCTGGTGGAAATTCGGATCGAATTTCTCGCCCTCGGGCTCGAGCTTCTTCACGCCGTGGCGTTCCAGCGCCGACAGCATGGCGCGCTCGGTGATCTCGACGCCGTCGATCAGCGCCTTGAAGCCGGCATCGCCCGAAGCCTTGGCCTCCTCCGGGATGGCATCCAGCGCACGGCGCAGATTGTCTGACACCGAAAGCATGTCGCGGGCAAAATTGGCAACCGCATAGGCGCGCGCATCGTGGACGTCGCGGGCGGTGCGGCGACGCAAGTTCTCCATGTCGGCCGCGACGCGCAGCGCGCGATCCTTCAGCTCTTCGTTTTCCTTCAGAAGCCGCACAAGCGCTTCATAGTCGCCGTCGACGCCACCTTCCCTTGGCTCCGCGGCAGCCTCGGTCTTCTCGGCTTCATCGGGCGCGCGTTCGTCTTTTGCCTGGTCGCTCATCGCCGTTTCCCGTCATTTTCGAATGGTGTGGATTTGCGCCCGATATCGAGGTTTAGCGGCCAAAAATCAAGAGGCAAGCGATACTGCAGCCGCTGTCGCTGCTTAATGGCGGACGGCGCAGACCTCTCGATTTTAATTCAAACTTTACCGTACCCGACGGCTTTGCTTGCCGGGACACTACAATGCGGGAACCATTCCTCCCCTGGAAGAGTTTCGAAGCCGACACAGGATTTTGGATGATGCCCCGCAGGAATGGCGAAAAACGCGACGGGCTCGCCGCCGATATCCGGCGCCAGCTCGGCACCGAGGCGACCAAGCGCTTTCTGCGCACCTTGCCGGCCTTCCGCACGGAGTCCGATATTCCCGACCGTCTGAAGGAATTGCTCGACCGCCTGGACGGCGTGGAAGCCAAGGTGGTCGCAGGCGGGCGCCGTCGGTAGACACCATTGCAGGCCGTGCGCCCGGCGACTGCGGCCACCAATTCCTCGCCATCGCGCGACATTTACCCGCAGTAACTTTGCGTGATCGCCGCCTTGCGGCAGCGCCCTGCTCCGCCTATGTTTCATGATGAACATGATTTCCCCCGAAGCTGTGGCAAACAGCAAGCGCGCCTGGTTGAAAATCCTGTCGCGCTATAAAAAGCCCGACAGGCGTCGCAGCGCCGTCGAACTCGCCATCACCCTCATTCCTTTCGCCACGCTGTGGGCATTGTCCTCGGCCGCTTATGCCTATGGCCATTGGTGGGGTCTGGTCCTCATCCTTCCGGCCGCCGGCTTTCTGGTGCGGATCTTCATGATCCAGCACGATTGCGGCCACGGCTCGTTTTTTGCCAATCGCTATGCCGACGACTGGATCGGCCGCGTCCTTGGCGTGCTGACGCTGACGCCCTACGATTGCTGGCGCCGCGCCCACGCAACCCATCACGCCAGCGCCGGCAATCTCGACGAGCGCGGCACCGGCGACATCAAGACACTGACCGTCGCCGAATACCGGCAACTGTCATGGCGGGGCCGGCTCGCCTATCGCCTCTATCGCCATCCGCTGGTGATGTTCGGCCTTGGCCCGATCTGGATTTTCATTTTCGAGCAGAGACTGCCCTTGGGCATGATGCGGGGCGGCCTCACCCCCTGGGTGTCGTCGATGTCCACCAACCTCGCCATCGCGGTCATCGCCGCTCTGCTCATCTGGTTCGTTGGCCCCGGCGCGTTTCTGGTCGTGCATTTGCCGATCGTCATCCTCGCCGGATCGGCCGGCATCTGGCTGTTCTATGTCCAGCATCAGTTCGAAGAGACGGAGTGGACAAAGGACTCCGAGTGGGAATTCCAGCACGCTGCCCTGCACGGTTCGTCCTATTACGACCTGCCGCCGGTGCTGAACTGGATCACCGGCAATATCGGCGTCCACCACGTGCACCACCTCTCGGCCAAGGTGCCATGCTACCGGCTTCCGGAAGTGCTGAGGGACTATCCGGAGCTGCGTGAGATCGGCCGCGTCACACTCCTCGACAGCCTGCGCTGCGTCAAGCTGGCGCTGTGGGACGAGAGCCGCAGCAAGCTGGTATCGTTCCGCGAAGCGCGGATGGCCGTGTAGACGCACCGCCGCACCTAAACGCGTCGCGCTCGACCGGCCTCAAGCGACGCGCTTTAGGTTCTTGTTTATGCATGCCGTTATCGCAAAACCGCTGAACACTTTTGCGCGACATGCGTTAGGGGTGCGGCGGGCTCCACATTCCGAGCTTAAGCCGCCTGGCGCTGGTCGCGCATCAGGATCTCGCCCTGGCGGATCTCGGTGCCCAGCACTTTCAGGCATTCGCGCATGAACGCGGCAAGGCCCGGCCAGCCCTTGGCCGACACCAGATTGCCGTCGACATGGGCGCCGGTCGGCGCAACATCGATATAGATGCCGCCGGCCAGCGTGACTTCCGGCTCGCAATATTGCAGCGCCGCGACTTCGCGGCCGCGCACCACGCCGTCGACCGCGATCAGGATCTGCACGCCGTGGCAGATGGTGAAGATCGGTTTTCCCGTCTCATGGAAATGCCGCACCAGCGCCTGCACGCGCTTGTCGATGCGGATATATTCCGGCCCGCGCCCGCCCGCCGCGTAGACGGCGTCGTAGTCGGCCGGATTCACCTCGGAAAACGTCTTGTTGAGGATGTAGTCGTGGCCGAGCTTTTCCGTATAGGTCTGGTGGCCCTCGAAGTCGTGCAGCGAGGTCTTCAGGATATCGCCGGCCTTCTTGTCGGGGCAAACGACATGGACGGTGTGGCCCACCGCATGCATGGCCTGCTCAAAGACGAAAATCTCGTATTCCTCGCTGAACTCGCCAACGAGCATCAATATCTTCTTGCCAGCCATACCCGGTTCCTCCCTTGTGGCCACATTTATTCGGATCGCGAAATAATGGGCCTATCCTAAGGCGGAGAGGCGCAAAATAAAAGGCTGAATCGGGAATGTGGTCCGACCAGAAGGCTTCTGGCCCTCTGGAGCGGATCAGCCGGCGCGCACCCGCCGCCAGGAATATTTCGGGCCTTTGGCCTCCGGCTTCACCGCCGGCTGATAGAACAGCGGCAGTCCGCCTGTGCGGCCTTGCTCGAGCCGCTTCAGCAGCACCGGGTGCGATACCTCGAATTCATCGAAGCCGACGCGCAGCATATGCGGCAGCTGATCGATCAGCACCTGCCCGGTGGCGCGCATGGCGCCTGCAAAATGATAACGGCTGCGCAGCAATTCGCCCTTGGAGAACGAGCGGCCGTCATTGAACGCCGGAAACGCCAGCGCCACCAGCGACAGCTGATCGAGCAGGCCTGCGATCTTTTCGAGCTGATCGCCGGGCTGCAGCAGCACACCGATGCGCTCCTTCGCCGACCGCCGCACCTCCGGATCGAGGCCGAGAAACGCCTGCAACGGCAGGATGAAACGGCCATTGCCGACCAGCGCTTCGGCGCTTTCGGCATGAACCCACTCGTCCTCGCGGAACCCATCCGGTGTCCACAGCCGCGTGGCGTTTTCGGCTATCAAGTCGCTCATCAAGAAAATTCCCAAGTCCACAAGGTTCTAAAGTGCAAAACACCTCAGGGTGTGTTGAGATTCAGGTCAGGCCGGCATCACCGGAATATCAACATATCCTAAAGCGAGGCGTCGGTCAGCGACCTTTCCAGCCCCGACAAATGGATGCCGCATTCGGTCTTGGCGTGCCCGGCCCAGCGGCCGCTGCGCGCGTCGTCGCCCGGCTGCACCGGCTGCGTGCATGGGAAGCAGCCGATCGACAGATAACCATAGGCGACCAGCGGGTTTTCACGCAGCGCATGCGCGCGCATGTAGCCGGCCTGGTCCGATGTCGTCCAGTTCGCCAGCGGATTGATGCGGATGCGCGAGCCGACAGCCTCGAACACCGGGAGCGCTGCCCGGGTCGCCGCCTGGAAGCGCTTGCGGCCGGTGAACCAGGCGCGGAACGGCTCGACGCCGCGCGCCAGCGGCTCGACCTTGCGGACGTCGCAGCAGGCGTCGGTGTCGGTCTCGTTCAGATTGCCGGTCGGGTCGATCCTTGCCAGCGCCGCATCGTCGGGCCTGATCACCCGGATATCGCTCAGCCCGAAATCGGCGGCCAGCGCGTCACGATAGCCGAGCGTTTCCTCGAAATGCTTGCCGGTGTCGAGAAAGATCACCGGCAGCGTGCGGTCGATCTCGGCGATCATGTGCAGCAGCACCGCCGAATCCGCGCCGAAGGACGAGACGGCGGCGATTTCGCCGTGAAAGAACTCCCGGGCCGACCGCTCGATGATCTCCAGCGGCTTTAGATGGCCGTAGAGCGCGTCGAGACCCGCCGCTTGGGCGGCGATGCCGGCCTCGACGTCGACGATCCGGTCAAGCGGCCTTGGCTTCGCCAGCATAGAGCGCCTCCTTGAACGGCGCGGGACCGACTCGGCGGTAGGCGTCGATGAATCTTTCGTTTCTGTCCAGCCGAAGCCCGAGATAGGTCTCGACGATCTGCTCGATGGCATCGGTGATCTCTTCCGAACTGAAGCCGCGGCCGATGATCTCGCCGACCGAGGTGTTCTCGTCGGCCGAGCCGCCGAGCGTCACCTGGTAGAGCTCGGCGCCTTTCTTCTCGACCCCGAGGATGCCGATATGGCCGACATGGTGATGGCCGCAGGCATTGATGCAGCCGGAAATCTTCAGCTTCAATTCGCCGATCTCGCGCTGGCGCTCCAGTGAGGCGAAGCGCCGCGAGATTTCCTGCGCCACGGGAATCGAGCGCGCCGTTGCCAGCGCGCAATAATCGAGGCCGGGGCAGGAGATGATGTCGCTGATCAGGTTGGAATTGGCCGTCGCCAGCCCGATATCGACAAGCGCGTCATAGACCGCCTTGAGGTCGGCCCGCGCGACATGCGGCAGGATCAGGTTCTGCTCGTGGCTGACGCGCAGCTCGTCGAAGGAATATTTTTCGGCAATGTCGGCGACCGCTTCCATCTGGCTGTCGGAGGCATCGCCCGGCGTCTCGCCGATGCCCTTGAGCGAGATGGTCACCGCCGCGTAGTCGGGATGGCGATGGGTGACCACATTCTGGTCCAGCCATTCGGAAAAGCTCTTCGAGTCGAGGCGGGCAAGCTTGACCGCCTCATCGCCTTCCGGCCGGTCGACAAGCGCCGGCGGCGCGAAATAGGCGTCGATGGCGCGGATGTCTTCTTCCGGCAGCCTCAGCTCGGCGTCCTTCAACTCCTGCCATTCGGCCTCGACCTGGCGGGTGATCTCCTCGACGCCGGTCTCATGGACCAGGATCTTGATGCGCGCCTTGAACTTGTTGTCGCGACGGCCGTAGAGGTTGTAAACGCGCAGGATCGCCGTGCAGTAGGACAACAGATCCGCTTCGGGCAGGAAATCGCGGATCTTCTTGGCCACCATCGGCGTGCGGCCCTGGCCGCCGCCGACATAGACGGCGAAACCGAGCTCGCCGGCGGCGTTCTTCTTCAGATGCAGGCCGATGTCGTGCGTCTGGATGGCGGCGCGGTCGCGCTCGGCGCCGGTCACCGCGATCTTGAATTTTCGCGGCAGGAACGAGAACTCCGGATGCACCGAGGACCATTGCCGCAGGATTTCGGCATAGGGGCGCGGATCGGCAACCTCGTCAGCGGCGGCGCCGGCGAAGTGGTCGGCGGTGACGTTGCGGATGCAATTGCCGCTGGTCTGGATGGCGTGCATCTCGACGCTTGCCAGATCGGCCAGGATCGCCGGGATGTCCGACAGCGCCGGCCAGTTGAACTGGATGTTCTGGCGCGTCGTGAAATGGCCGTAACCTTTGTCGTATTTGCGGGCGATGTGGCCGAGCATGCGCAGCTGCTTGCTGTTCAGCGTGCCGTACGGCACCGCGATGCGCAGCATATAGGCATGCAGCTGCAGATAGACGCCGTTCATCAGCCGCAGCGGCCGGAACTGGTCCTCGGTGATCTCGCCGGCAAGGCGCCGCGCGACCTGGTCGCTGAACTCGGCGACGCGGGCCTTGACGAAATCGTGGTCGAACTCATCGTAACGGTACATATTCAGGTCTTTCCGGGCGCGTCCGCCCGTTATTTTCTTCGTTCGAGCATGATCGGGATCATGCTTGGGTCATCTATGCCGCGCGTGCGGCTTGCGGACGGGCCTGCTTGCCCAGGTCGTTGCGGGTGGTCGGGCCGGCGGCACGGATCTTTTCACGCAGCCGGACCGCTTCGACCGTGCCGTTGGCCACGGTCACGTCTATCAGGTTGACGTCGACCACTTCGTTGGCGGCGGAGGCCTTGGCGCCGATCGCCTCCAGCCGGTCCTCGGCCGCCTTGTCATGGGCGATGTCGGCATGGTCGATGGTCTCGGCCCAGCCGCCATTGGCGTACCAGACGGCTATGCCGTCGGCGAGGCGGTTCGCGGTCAGGACTTTCATTGGTTCACTCCTTGCGCGGCAGCACGGGCCACGCTTTCCTGCCTGTGTGCCGCCAGTGGCTCGGACCGTTCGAAATTGGCGCCGGCGACCGCGTCGCCGATGATGGTCATCACCGGGCCGCTGAGGTCGGCACGCGCCTCCAGCGATGGCAGGTCGGCGAGCGTGCCGTGGAAACGGCGGCGGTTGGCAAGGCTGGCATTCTCGACCACGGCGACGGCCGTATCCGGCGACAGGCCGGCTTCGATCAGCCGGCCGGCGACCTCGGCGGCGACCGAGCGCCCCATATAGACGGCGACCGTCGCGCCGGAAATGGCGAGCTTTGCCCAGTCTGGCAGCGAATTTCCCTTGAGGTCGTGGCCGGTGGTGAACACCATCGACGACGACACGCCGCGCAGCGTCAGCGGCAGTTCGAAATCGGCGGCGGCGGCGAAGGCCGCGGTGACGCCCGGAACCACTTCGTAGGCGACGCCGGCATCGCGAAGTGCCGCCATCTCCTCGCCGGCCCGGCCGAACACCAGCGGGTCGCCGGACTTCAGCCGCACGACACGCTTGCCGGCGTGGCCAAGCTCGACCAGCAGCGCATTGATCTCGGCCTGGCTCTTGGAATGGCAGCCCTTGCGCTTGCCGACCGGCAGGCGCTCGGCATCGCGGCGGCCCATGGCGACGATCGCCTCCGGCACCAGCGCGTCATGGACGATCACGTCGGCTTCCATCAGCAGGCGATGGGCGCGCAGCGTCAAAAGGTCCTCGGCGCCTGGACCGGCGCCTACAAGCGCGATATGGCCCGATGCCGGCTCTTTCGAAAGCAGCAGGCCGACGGCCGCATCATGCGCCTGCGAAAGCTCGCCGGCCTCGACAGCGCGGGCCGGCGCGCCGCCAAAGAAATCGCTCCAGAAGCGGCGGCGGGCATTGCCTTTCGGCAACAGTTTTTCGGCGGCGTCGCGAAACGACGCGGCAAGGGCTGCGAGCGGACCGAGCGAGGGCGCCAGCATGCGGTCGATGCGGCTGCGCAGCATCTGCGCCAGCACCGGGCCGGCACCTTCCGTGCCGATGGCAATGGCGACCGGCGCGCGGTTGACCAGTGCCGGCGTGAAGAAATCGCATAGCTCCGGCCGGTCGACGGCATTGACCGGAATGCCCAGCCGGCGCGCATCCCCGGCAACGCGGCGATCGAGCGCCTCGTCGCCGCTGGCGGCAAACACCATCACCGCACCATTGAGATGTGCTGCATCATAGGCCTCGGCGATGTGGGCGGCCCCCGTCTCGGCGATAAAGGCCAGCAGCTCCGGGCTTGTTTCATCGCTGACGATGCGCAGCGCAGCGCTCGACTGCGCGAGCAGCCGCGCCTTGGCCAGCGCTTCCTCTGCGCCGCCGACGATGGCTATGGCTTCGCCCTCGACCCGCATGAAGACGGGAAAGGCATTGAGCTTGGGCGTGGCTTGCGGCATGACGAGCGGAATCCTGGAACCGTTTGTCAGTTCTACGCGGGGGCGCGAAAAACCAGAAGGCACCCACTCGCGCATCGCTTCGTAGCAGGCAATCTCTTTTCTGCAAGCATGAAGGCCAAGAGAAAAATATTCCACATTCAAATGCGGAGCAGATTGAAGCTGCTGTTGCAGCCCTTGATCCGCTGCCTTTCTAGCGGCCGGAGGAGCTAACCACAAAACAGATTTTTCTAAATTCTATCAATTTAGTAGATTAAGCCGCCGGATGCCGACCGAGCCATCAAAGGCAGCCCGGCGCTCTCGCCGGCCCTTGTCGGAATACCGGGTCCGAGTGCCGGAACATTCCCGCCTCGGCACGCGTTTGCTCTATGGACCCAGGCCCGGTCACACCCCTGCGGCAAAGGCCCGGCGATGGGCTCGAAAAATCAAAAAAGGAGCGCCCCATGAGCAACGTCAGACTGAAACGCGGACTGTGGATCGTGGTGGCAGATGGCGAAAAGGCGCTGTTTCTCGAGAACCGTGGAGACGTCCAATATCCCGACCTTCAGGTCGTGCACGAGATGGAGCAGGAAAATCCGGCAACCCGAGAACAGGGCACCGACCGCCCCGGCCGCTACAGCGACGGCCCTTCCGTCCACCGCAGTGCGGTCGAGGACACCGACTGGCACCGTCTCGGCAAGGAGCGTTTTGCCGAAGAGATTGCCGACAGGCTCTACAAGCTCGCGCATCGCGGCAGCTTCAAGGAGATCGTGCTGATCGCGCCGCCGCCGGTGCTGGGCGACATGCGCAGGAAACTGCACAAGGAGGTCACCGACAAGATAACGGCCGAAATTCCAAAGACGCTGACCAACCACAGCATACCCGATATCGAGAACCTGCTGCAGGCGACCTGATCGGGCATCGGCGGCGTCAACCGCCGCCAGACTTGAACACGCCGCCCGCGATGCTGACAAATCCTGCCGGCTCGCTCGCCTGGAAAGCCTTCTACACGTGCTGGCCACCATTGATGTGTATTTCCGAGCCGGTCACGTAGGACGCCTGCTGCGAGCACAGGAAGAAGATGATGTCGGCGACTTCCGCCGTGGTGCCCAGCCTTCTCAGCGGAATGGTCTCGACGATTTTTTCGGTGCCCGGCGACAGGATCGCGGTGTCGATCTCGCCCGGCGCAATCGCATTGACGCGAATGCCGTGGGGGCCGAAATCATGCGCCATCTCGCGGGTCAGCGAGCCGAGTGCCGCCTTCGACGTCGCATAGGCGGTACCGGCGAAAGGATGCACGCGGGTGCCGGCGATCGAGGTGACGTTGACGATCGAGCCCTTGGCCGACGCCAGCTCCTTGAACAGGCCCCGCGCCAGCATGATCGGGGCGAAGAAATTGACCTGGAAGACGTCGCGCCAGACATGCATCGGCGTGTCGATCGAGTTCATGCGGCTGTTGCCGTCCTTGAGCTTGGGCGAGATGCCGGCATTGTTGACCAGCGCATGCAGCTGGCCGCCATGCGCCTCGAGCCGGTGGCGGATTTCCGAGATGGCGATGCCGACATCCTCCTGGTCGGCGAGATCGACCTTGATGTGGTCTTCCGGTCCGGCCGGCCACGGGCAGTCCTCGGCAAAGGCCTGGCGCGAGCAAGTGATGACGCGCCAGCCTTCGCGTGAAAAGCGCTTGACCGTAGCGTGGCCGATGCCACGGCTGGCGCCGGTCAGCACAATGGTCTTTCTGGTGTCGGTCTCTGCCATTCGCGGTCTCCAAACGGGAGATGTAGCGGAACGCGGCAGCGGTGGCGAGGGGGCCTGTTGTTCAGCCGCCTGTCAGGATGTCCAGGATCGACGTCTGCCGCTTCTTGACCGGGCCGCCGACATTGCCGGGCGGCACCGGGTGCTTGATCGATCCGGTGGTGCCGTCGACGCCCGGCATGGCCAGGCCGCCGGCATCGACCGTCTCGGCAGGACGCACGGGACGCGAAGCCGACTGGGTAGCTGCCGCAGGCGGCGCCGATTGGCCAACGGAAGCGACCGGCGCCGGCGGCGCCGTGTCGGACGGTATGTCGTCCGGGACGATGGTGTCGGGCGGCGTCGACTTCCAGGTTCCGGGCAGCGGCCGCACCGGCACGCCCTCATGCGCGGCGACCATGAACTCGTGCCAGGCCTGCGCCGGCAGTGCGCCGCCGGTGACCTTCTTCATCGCGCTGCCGTCATCGTTGCCGAACCAGACGCCGGTGGTCAGATTGGCGGTATAGCCGATGAACCAGGCGTCGCGCGAGTTCTGGCTGGTGCCGGTCTTGCCGGCCGCCGGCCAGGCGAACGCCGCCTTCCTGGCCGTGCCGATCTCGACCGTGCCGGTCATCATCGAGTTCATCATACCGACGACATCGGGCTTGACGACGCGCGGCGCACCGCCGCCATTGTTTTCGTAGAGCACCTTGCCGTCGCTCGTCGTGACCCGGCGGATGAAATGAATGTCGGGCTTATAACCGCCATTGGCGAAGGGAACATAGGCCGAGGTCAGTTCCAGCGGCGTCACTTCCGAGGTGCCCAGCGCGATCGAGGTGTTGGCCGTCAGCTCGGACTGAATGCCCATGCGGTGCGCCGCCTCGACCACCGCGTTCGGCCCGACTTCCATGGTCAGCTGCGCGGCAACCGAGTTCAGCGATTTTGCCAGCGCCGTCGCCAGCGTCACCTTGCCGAAATATTTGCCGCCGTAATTGTCGGGCGTCCAGTTGCCGATCTTGATTGGCGCGTCGTTGCGCACGCTGTCGGGCGTGCGGCCGGATTCCAGCGCCGCCATATAGACGAACGGCTTGAACGCCGAGCCCGGCTGCCGGCGCGCTTCCGAGGCGCGGTCGAACTGGCTGGTCGAATAGTCGTAACCGCCGACCATCGCGCGCACCGCGCCGGAATTGTCGATCGACACCAGCGCGCCCTGACTGACATTGAGTTTTTTGCCGCTCTGGTCGATCAGCCGGCGGATCGATTGCTCGGCGAGCTTCTGCAGCGTCAGATCGACGGTCGTGTCGACGACGATATCGCGGCGCACGTCGCCGATCAGGTCGGGCAGTTCTTCCATGATCGTATCGGCGACGTAGTTTTCCGAGCCGGTCCAGTAGGACGGCGCGCGTGTCGCCGGCGCGCTCATCGCCGTTGTCTGCTCCTTGGCGCTGATCTTGCCCTCGTCGCGCATCGCGGCGAGCACCAGCTGCGAGCGCTGCTCGGCCGCCTTCGGGTCGCGCGCCGGCGACAGCCGCGACGGCGCCTTGAGCAGGCCGGCGAGGAGTGCGGCCTCCGACAGCGTGACGTCGCGCGCGCTCTTGCCGAAATAGCGGCGCGAGGCCGCTTCGACACCATAGGCGCCAGAGCCGAAATAAACCCGGTTGAGGTACATTTCGAGGATCTGGTCCTTCGTATGCTTGTGCTCCAGCCACAGCGCCAGCAGCACTTCCTGCACCTTGCGTTCCAGCGTGCGGTCCGGCGTCAGGAACAGGTTCTTGGCCAGCTGCTGGGTCAGCGTCGAGCCGCCCTGCGAAAAATGCCCGCCGAGCACATTAGTCACCATGGCCCGGGAAAGGCCGATCGGATCGATGCCGAAATGCGAATAGAAACGGCGGTCTTCGATGGCGATGACGGCCTCGGGAATATAGGGCGACATTTCGTGCAGGCCGACGGCCTCGCCGCCGCTCATGCCGCGATTGCCAAGCAGCTGGCCGTCGACCGAGACGATCTTGATGTTGGGGGCGCGGTCGGGAATGGCCCAGGTGGTGGCCGCCGGCATTTTCGCGCCGTAATAGACGACGATGCCGGCAGTGGCGATGCCGCCCCAGATGGCCAGCACGAAGCACCAGTAGAACAGCCGGGCAAGCACGCCGAACACGCCGCGCCGGCTTTTGCCGCGCCCGCCGCGCGGCGGCTTGGCCTTGGAAGATTTGCGCTTTGCAGCGGCTTTTCGGTTGCTCGGCACGACGCGGTCCTCCTCGCTTACCGAAAAACCGGCCGAGGATCTCGCCCCCGGCGATGCCTCGAAGCTGGGCTCGATGCGGCTGTCTTTCCGGTTCGCCATGCGCTGTGCTGTCTTCCCCATGCCTATGGCGTTGGGGTTGAAGACTAGATGCGGCGGTTTAAAGGCGGGTTAAGTCGGGAAAAATCGAAGCAAACTGTATGCAGTCGCTTGCCGAATGGCTGCGGCCCGCGACAGCGCCAAAGCCGGAAATGAAAAACCCGCCTCGGCGGGCGGGTCGTTGGAGCCAATGAGCACCATAGCGAAATTAGTAGCATAGCTGCCGGCACAAAGCAAGAACAAAATATGCTTTGCCTCAGAATAATCACTTCAGTTCGGCGGTTGCGACAACCCTCAGTCGTCGGCATCCGCATCGTCGGAGGCCGGGCGCCAGCTGATCGGCTCGATCTTCCTTTGCGTATGGCCGTCGGTATAGGCCCACCAGCCGGCGTCGCTTTCGTCCCAGTCGCCGCCGGCCGCCTTCAGCCGGTCGAGCGAACGGTATTGCGCGATGCTCTCGTTCATCACGCCGTCGCTGTCCTGCCAGTAGACGGTGACCTTGGAGCCGTCCCTCGGTGCCGTTTCGATTGATTTTCGGGCAGCCATTTTCATTTCTCCCGGTGAAGCGAACGGAACGCAGGGACAAGCGTCCGGTTCCTGGCCGATGGCCTTTAGGAGAATTCGCTCCGGCGAGACATATGGCGTGGTTTTCGAGAACCGGAGCGCAGCGGACATTTGGGTCCGTGAGCACCGGAAGCGGAGAAAACTGCGCCAGATGGCCGCCGGAGTAGAATTATCATGAAGGCCATTAGCTGTGGGCGAAGATATCCTCCTCATCCCAGCCCATCAGGTCGAGTTTCGCACGCGTCGGCAGGAAGCGGAAGCAGGCATCGGCCTCCCTGGTCCGGTTGTCGCGCGCCAGACGCGCGCTCAGTACGTCGCGCAGCCGGTGCAAATAGAGCACGTCGGAGGCGGCATATTCGAGTTGCTCGGGCGACAGCGTCTCGGCGGCCCAGTCCGATGATTGCTGCGCCTTCGACAGGCCGACGCCGAGGAGCTCGAAGCAGATGTCCTTCAGCCCGTGCCGGTCGGTGTAGGTGCGCGTCAGCCGCGACGCGATCTTGGTGCAGAACACCGGCTCCGGCATGACGCCGAAAGCGTTGTAGAGCACGGCGAGATCGAAGCGGCCGTAATGGAACAGCTTGGTGATGCTGCGGTTCTTCAGCAGGCTGACGAGGTTCGGCGCCTTCTTCTGGCCGGGCGCGATCTGGATGACGTCGGCCGAGCCATCGCCCGGCGAGATCTGCACGACGCAGAGCCGGTCGCGATGCGGGTTCAGCCCCAGCGTCTCGGTGTCGATGGCGACCGCCCCGACATCGTAATGCAGCAGGCCGGGCAGATCGTTTTTGTGGAAACGTATGTCGCTCATCGTCTTCTCCGGTCGCGGCCCCGTGCAGCGATGCGCGACGGACCGTGCCCGTCCTTGCCGCGATCCGGCGAAAAATCAACAAAAACTTGAGTCTGGCGCAATTTCAGCGTGTCAGCGCCTCTAGAATGCGCGCCCAGGAGCGCTGGCCCTTGTGGAAGGAACTCATCTCGTACTTCTCGTTCGGCGAGTGGATGCGGTCGTCGTCGAGACCGAAACCGACCAGCAGCGATTCCATGCCGAGATAGGTCTGGAAATCGCCGACCACCGGGATCGAGCCGCCGCTGCCGGTCACCACCGCCGGCTTCGGCCATTCGTCGGACAGCGCCTGCTTGGCCTTGGCGAGGAAGGGCGAGTCGTAGGAAAGCTGGATCGCCGGCGAGCCGCCATGCGGATGAAATTCGACCGAGCAGTCGGCCGGAACGCGCTCCCTGGCGAATGCCTGGAAGGCGGCGCGGATTTTTGCCGGATCCTGTTTGTGGACCAAGCGGAAGGAGACTTTTGCCGAGGCTTGCGCGGCGATCACCGTCTTGAAGCCCTTGCCGGTATAGCCGCCGATAATGCCGTTGAACTCGGCCGTCGGTCGCGCCCAGGTCAGCTCGAGCACCGAGCGGCCCTTTTCGCCGGACGGAATCGACAGGCCAATCGGGCCGAGGAAGGTATCGGCCGTCTCGCCGAGCGACAGCCACGACTGCAATATCTGCGACGGCGTTTCCTCGACGCCGTCATAAAAACCTGGAATGGTGACGTGACCATCCGCATCGTGGATGTCGGCCAGGATCTTTGCCAGGATGCGGATCGGATTGGCGGCCGCACCGCCATAGAGCCCGGAATGCAGGTCGCGGTCGGCGGCAGTCACCGTGATCTCCTCGCCGACCAGCCCGCGCAGCGAGACGCAGATCGACGGCGTATCGCGGTCCCACATGCCGGTGTCGCAGACCAGCGCGAAATCGGCCTTGAGCTCATCCGCGTTCGCCTCGAGAAACGGTTTCAGCGACGGCGATCCGGACTCCTCCTCGCCCTCGAACAGGATTGTGATTCGGCACGGCAATCCGCCATGCACCTGCTTCCACGCGCGGCAGGCCTCGACGAAGGTCATCAGCTGGCCCTTGTCGTCGGCCGCTCCGCGGCCGGTGATCACCTTGTGGCCGGGCTCGATCTCCTTGACCGCCGGCGCGAACGGGTCGCTTTCCCACAGCTCGATCGGATCGACCGGCTGGACGTCGTAATGGCCGTAAAACAGCAGATGCGGCGCGCCCGCCGGCCCGTCGTGATGCGCGACCACCATCGGATGCCCCGGCGTGTCGCGCACGCTGGCGTCGAAGCCGATCAGCTTGAGCTCGGCGACCAGCCATTCGGCGGCCTTGCGGCAGTCGGCGGCGTAGTCCGGATCGGTGGAGATCGACTTGATGCCGAGCAGGCCGAACAGGCGTTCCAGGCTCTGGTCGAAGTTCTTGTCGAGGCGGTCGAGAACAGGGGAAACTGCGGACATCTGGCGGGGCCTTTCGATTCTGGCGGCGAATCTAGAGCCCATACGGCGAAACGGAAAGCCCGCGACCGTTAGGCCACAAGGCAGGACCTTGTCGAAAGGCAAAAAAATGCCGCCGTGGTGGAGGGGGAACCACGGCGGCCTTACTCGAAACGATGCGGCAGCCCGGAGAGGGGGGGATAGGCTGCCGCAAGTGTCCGGGATAGGCGGGGGACGGGCCTTGCTCCGGACTTCGGCGAAAACTGCCGATGGCGTTTATCTGTGTCTGCGAACGTGGCGATTCAAGGGCACAAAAATTACACTTTTGTAACATAGGCGTGAGCGAACAAAGCTCCGGCCAGGCCGGCAGGGCCGGCCAAGCTCGCACGCCATTTGTCAGGGTGTTGCCGGAACCCTTGGCGGAAGCCGCCTTTGGCATGGACCGCGGCGCTGCGCCGCGCTATCCCTCGTGCCATGAAAAAAGGCGATCATCTCTTCCTTGTCGACGGCTCCGGTTACATCTTCCGTGCCTATCACGCGCTTCCGCCGCTGTCCCGCAAGTCCGACGGGCTGCCGACCAGTGCCGTGCTCGGCTTCTGCAACATGGTCTGGAAGCTGACGCAGGACGCCCGCAACACCGATGTCGGCATCGTGCCGACGCATTTCGCCGTGATTTTCGATTATTCGTCGAAGACCTTCCGCAACGACCTCTACCCCGAATACAAGGCCAACCGCTCGGCGCCGCCGGAAGATTTGATCCCGCAATTCGGCCTGATCCGCCAGGCGACCAGGGCCTTCAACCTGCCATGCCTTGAGACGGAAGGCTACGAGGCCGACGATTTGATCGCCACCTATTGCCGGCTTGCCTGCGAAGCCGGCGCCGACACCACCATCATCTCTTCCGACAAGGATCTGATGCAACTGGTCGGCCCAACGGTTGCCATGTACGACCCGATGAAGGACCGCCAGATCGGCATTCCCGAGGTGATCGAGAAATGGGGCGTGCCGCCACAGAAAATGATCGACCTGCAGGCGCTGACCGGCGATTCGGTCGACAATGTGCCGGGCGTGCCCGGCATCGGGCCGAAGACGGCAGCGCAATTGCTCGAACAGTTCGGCGACCTCGACACGCTGCTCGCCCGCGCCGGCGAGATCAAGCAGGACAAGCGGCGCGAATCGATCATCGCCAATGCCGACAAGGCGCGCATCTCGCGTGACCTGGTGACGCTGAAGAACGACGTGCCGCTGACCGGGGGGCTCGACGAGTTCGTGTTGCACGCGCCGGACGGCCCAAGGCTGATCGGCTTTCTCAAGACCATGGAATTCTCGACGCTGACCCGCCGCGTGGCCGAAGCGACGGGAACCGACGCGGGCGACGTTCCAGCCACCCCCGTCACCATAGAGCGTGCCGATACCGCGCATGGCCCGGATATGGGTTTTGGCCTGCCCGCGGCCGCCGAGAGCGCACCGCCGTCGGACGAAGCGGCACTCGAAGCCCCGGCCGCAGCCAAGCAAGGCGACACCCCATCCCTGCTTTCGGCGCTTCGCCTGGAGGCTGCCACCGCCCGCAAGATCGACACCAGCGCCTACGCCTGCATCCGCGACGCCGCGACGCTGAAGGTCTGGATCGCCGAGGCGATGGAGAGAGGCATCGTCGCCTTCGACGTTAAAGCCTCCTCGCCCGATCCGATGCGGGCCGAACTGATCGGCCTTGCCATGGCCGTCGCGCCCGGCCATGCCGCCTATGTGCCGCTCGCCCATAAAAACGGCAATGGCGACCTGCTCGGCGGCGGCGCGGTCGAAAACCAGATCCCGGTCCGCGACGCGCTGGCGTTGCTCAAGCCGCTGCTCGAGGACAAATCCGTCCTCAAGATCGTGCACGACATGAAATACCGCCTTGTCGTCATGAGCCGTCACGACATCGAGATCGGCCCCTATGACGACACCATGCTGATCTCCTACGTGCTTGAGGCCGGCACTCATGGTGGCCATGGCCTGGAGGCGCTGGCGGATAAATGGCTCGGCCACGCGACCATTCCGCTGAAGGAACTGGCCGGTTCGGGAAGAAGCTTCGTCGGCCTCGATCAGGCCGACCTCGGCAAGGCGACGGCTTACGGGGCCGAGCACGCCGACGTCGCGCTCAGGCTCTGGCAGGTGCTGAAGCCACGGCTTGCCGCCAAGGGCCTGGTCTCGGTCTATGAACGGCTGGAACGGCCGTTGGTGCCGGTCCTGGCACGGATGGAGCAGCGCGGCATCTCCGTCGACCGGCAGATCCTGTCGCGGCTCTCCGGAGAACTGGCACAGGGTGCCGCACGGCTCGAGGACGAGATCTACCAGTTGGTCGGCGAACGCATCAACATCGGCTCGCCAAAACAGCTCGGCGACATCCTGTTCGGCAGGATGGGTCTGCCCGGCGGTTCAAAAACCAAGACCGGCCAGTGGTCGACCTCGGCGCAGCTTCTCGAAGACCTCGCCGCCGAAGGCCACGAATTGCCGCGTAAGATCGTCGACTGGCGCCAGCTGACCAAGCTGAAATCGACCTATACCGATGCGCTGCCCGGCTTCATCCATCCCGACACCAAGCGCGTCCACACCTCCTACGCGCTTGCCGCGACGACGACCGGGCGGCTGTCGTCCTCGGATCCCAATCTGCAGAACATTCCGGTGCGCACCGTCGAGGGTCGAAAGATCAGGACGGCCTTCATCGCGGACAAGGGCAACAAGCTGGTTTCCGCCGACTACAGCCAGATCGAATTGCGCGTGCTGGCCCACGTCGCCGAAATCCCGCAGCTCAAGCAGGCCTTCGCCGATGGCGCCGACATCCACGCCATCACCGCGTCTGAAATGTTCAACGTGCCGGTCGAGGGCATGCCTTCGGAAGTGCGCCGCCGTGCCAAGGCGATCAATTTCGGCATCATCTACGGCATTTCGGCCTTTGGCCTCGCCAACCAGCTGTCGATCGCGCGCGAGGAAGCCGGCGACTACATCAAGAAATATTTCGAGCGCTTCCCCGGCATCCGCGACTATATCGATGCGACCAAGGCCTATGCCCGCGAGCACGGCTTCGTCGAGACCATTTTCGGCCGCCGCATCCACTATCCGGAAATCAGATCGTCAAATCCTTCGGTCCGGGCGTTCAACGAGCGCGCCTCGATCAACGCACGCCTGCAGGGCACCGCCGCCGACATCATCCGCCGCGCCATGATCCGTATGGACGAGGCGCTGGAAAAAGCCAGGCTTTCTGCCCGCATGCTGCTGCAGGTGCATGACGAGCTGGTTTTCGAGACCGTCGAAGCCGAGGTCGAGGCGACGATCCCGGTCGTGTGCCACGTCATGGAGAACGCCGCCATGCCGGCGGTGTCGATGTCGGTGCCGCTGCACGTCGACGCCCGCGCCGCCAACAACTGGGAAGAGGCGCATTAGCGTGCGGACGTCCGCGGCCGACCAATTGCGATCTGTAGCGATCTTTCGCGCCCCCCTCTGTCCTGCCGGACATCTCCCCCACGAGGGGGGAGATTGGCAGCTTCGGCGCTGCATACCATCTTGCACCGTTGGAGATCGGCGAAAACCGGGATAATGGCCGATCTCCCCCCGTGTGGGGGAGATGTCCGGCAGGACAGAGGGGGGCGCTGTCCCGCCGACATCAAAAGGGTCGCCACCGCTATGTCGCGGCCTAACAGGCCTTCAAGCCGCCTCGGCCAAACACTTCGCACAAGTCCCGCGGAATTCGATCACCGCCTTCTTGGCGGCGAAGCCGGTCGAGCGTACCCATTCGTCGAGCCGGTGTCCGACATCGTGGTCGGAGAACTCGGTCACCTGGCCGCAGGTGTCACAGATGGCAAACGCCGTCATCGAATGGCTATGGTCGTGCGGCTCGGCACAGGCGACGAAGGAATTGAGGCTTTCGAGCCTGTGCACGAAGCCGGATTTCACCAGCGTGTCGAGCGCCCGGTAGACCTGCAGCGGCGCGCGAAAACCGCGCTCGCGCAGTTGGTCGAGCAACGTATAGGCGCTGAGCGGGCCGCTGGCGGCCTCGAGCTTCTCGAGAACGCAAAGCTGGTTCTTCGTCAGTACATCCCTTGCCGCCATGATCCTGTTCCAAGCCGCTCCGTGCCTATCGCTGCCATTTCGCAAGCAGTCGGACCTCTTCCACTGAGATAGCGACGAACTGCCATTTTTGCTACTGTTTCTATTCGCAGCCGGTGGTCGGCTGGCCGGCGGCGCCATATTCAAAATACTGACAAAATCCTCGGCCAGGCTGGCCGTGCTTGGAAATTCGATCGGGCTTGGGGAAGCAATCATGATCAAAGTGACGCGGCGGACGCTGCTTGCCGGCACGTCCGCGCTGGCCGCTGCCGGCCTGGTGCCGTTTCGGGCATTCGCAGCGGCGCGCACCTACCATGCGCTGCTTGTTGCCTGCACCGATTACCCGAACCTGCCGAAGAAAAACTGGCTGATCGGACCGAAAAACGATGCCGGCCTGGTGCGCGATTACCTGCTGAAGTACACGCCCGCGCCGGTGAAGTTTTCAGCCGAGAACGTCACGCTGCTCGCCAAGGATGTCGAAGGCGCCAACGGACCGCCGACACATGCGGCGATCAAGGCGGCGTTGGCCGATCTTGCCGCCAAGGTCCAGCGCGACGATTTCGTCTACCTGCATTTGTCCGGTCACGGCGCGCAGCAGCCGGCAGCGAACAAGGGCGACGAGACGGACGGCCTCGACGAGATTTTCTTGCCGTCCGACATCGACAAATGGGTGAACCGCGAAAAGGGCGTGCCCAATGCGCTGGTCGACAACGAGATCGGCACCGCGCTCGACGCTATTCGCGACAAGGGCGCCTTTATCTGGGCCGTGTTCGACTGCTGCCATTCCGGCACGGCGACGCGCGCCGCCGAGGTCGACGACGAGTTGGAACGCAAGGTCGAGTTCGCCGATCTGGTTGGCGGCGACGACGCTGCCAGGGCGGCTGCGGTGAGAGCCTATGACGAGATTGCGTCGGCCGCGCCGCGCGGCGTTGACGAGGACGGGCAGCGCAAGCCGGCCTTCAAGCTGACGCCGACCGGCGCCGAGCCGACCACCAAGGGCAAATTGGTCGCCTTCTACGCGGCGCAGACGGTGGAGACGACGCCCGAGATGCCCCTGCCCAAGGGCACGGCCGATGCGCCGCGTTTCGGGCTGTTCACCTTCACCATCCTGTCGAAACTGGCCGAGAATCCCAACATCACCTACCGCCAGCTCGGCCAGGCCGTGCTGCAGCAATATTCGGCGGACGGCCGCACCCGGCCGACGCCGCTGTTCGAAGGGGAACTCGACGCACGCGTCTTCGGCACCGACAAGACCGAGGCGGTCATGCAATGGCCGATCGTCATCGAGAACGACAAAGCCACGATCGGCGCCGGGTTGCTGCATCGCCTCACCCCCGGCAGCAGGCTCGCAATATTGCCGTCGGCGCTGTCGCCGCTGTCCGAGGCGCTTGGCTATCTCCAGGTTCAGTCGGCGAAAAACCTGGAAAGCCGGGTCAAGCCGGTCGAGTTCGGCGGCAAGCCGGCGCTCAAGCTGGCCGACATCCCCGCCAATGCCTATGCGCGGCTGGCCGAGCTCGCCGTCGACTACAAGCTCGTGGTCGCGCGGCCGGCAGCGGCCAAAGGCCTCGAGAAAGAGGCCGCGCTGGCGAACTCGGTTCTCGACGAACTGGCGGCCAGGGAGAGCTCAGGATTCCACATCGCGCTGGTCGAGCCGGGCAAGAGCGCAGATCTGCGTCTCGCAGTGCTGCGCGAGAACGCCATTGCCGGCGCCGCAGAAGATGCCACCGACGCGCCGGCGCTGTGGTTCCTGCCGGCTTCGGGCGACATGACGCTCAAGGGCGGCAGCAAGCCGCCGTTGATCGTCATTCATCCGGACGGCCGCGAAAAGTTGATCGAGGCCGCCGCAGGGAATCTGACGAAAATCTTCCGCGCCATCGGACTGTCGAGGCTGGCCGCCGCTTCCGATTATCGGCCGGAAGAGGTCAGCGTCGAGTTCGGGATCAAGCGTTTTGACAGCGACACGCTGCAGCCGATCGAACCGTCGACGGTGCCGCGTGTTTCGCCCGACGATCAGGTCCACGTGCTGGCCAGGAATGGTTCGACCAACCTGGTCGACATCAACGTGCTCTATGTCGGCTCCGACTATTCCATCCAGCATTTTCTTGCCGAGCGCCTGACCGAAGGCGCCGTGCTCGAGGAAGGCCTGTTCAAATTCACCGACACCAGCTTCGGCATGGAGCGGATGATCGCCGTCCTGACCGAGGCGCCGCCGCAGAGCGAGAAGCAGGATCTGAGTTTCCTGGCGCAAGAGGGGGTTATCTCTGTAACGCGCGGACTTGGACAGCCAAGCTTCTCCGATATGCTGGCCGATATCGGCATGGCGCCGGCGACGCGTTCGGCCATGCGGCTCACCGACGACAAGGGATCGAAGGGCGCTGTGATGATCTTCCCGATGGAGACGGTGCCGCGCGCCTGAGGCGGGGTCAGGTGCCCGGCCGGGCCTCTTGCCTAATCGGCTGATAATGAACATTCTTCGACCGCCGCTGTCGGCGGCCGAACGGAACGGATGAGGGCGTTCGTGAACAGAATCGTATTTTCGTGGCGCGCAACAACCGCCGGCCTTGTCGCCGGGCTGTTGCTGGCCGCGAATGCTTCGGCGGACGAGGCTTGCGGCCTCTGCGCCAAGGAGGTCGTCATCAATTCCGAACTGGCGAGTTGCTTTCTCGACCAGTACGACCAGATCGCCAAAACCGGCAACGCCGCCGTCGTCGTCGATCTCAGCAGTTGCACCTCACGCGGCGTGGTCGAGCCGTTGCCGTCGCCGGGCAAGGCGCAGGTGGCGCCTGACGTGCAGTTCATCGTTTCGCGGGCGCAGCTGGATTGCCTGAAGAAGAAGCTGGAGGCGCCGGGCATCGTGCTCGACCCGTCCGCCACCATAGAACTGGACAGCTGCGGATGACGAAAGCGGGGGGCAACGCAACGCAGCAGGCAGTGACGGCGCCGGTACCGCAAAAGAAGCCGGTGTCGCTGCCGGAAACCGTCGAAGGCCTGCCGTGGGTGAGCAATCACGAGGTCAAGAAGGAGGCGAACCCATTCACCGATCGCGACTGGCGCATGCTCGTCTATGCCTGGTCCGGATTGCTGGTGCGCCTGGCGATCATCTTCACCTTGATCTTTTCGGTCTACCAGTTCCTGGCGAACCAGGAGCAGAAGCGCGTCGAGCAAACGATGTCGCTGGTCGAGCTCTGGGAAAGCAAGGATTACCAGCAGGCGCAACGGGCCCTCAAGCAACGCCTGGCGGCGCTCAACGCCAAATACAGCAATCTGCTCAGTGCCAATCCGACGCCGACCGAGGAACAGGTGTTCAGACAGCGCATCGGCATCGAAGCGATGAGCGCAACCGGCGGCGACATGCCGCTTGCCGAGTTCAGCGACAATTTCGACCGCATCGTCTATTTCCTCAACCGCCTTTCCTTCTGCGTCGAAGGCAGGCTGTGCTCGCGTGAGGTCGCCGACTCCTATTTCCGCGACTATGCCGCTTCGTTCTGGAGCTATTTTGCCGGCTATATCGACAAGGAGCGCAAGGCCGGTTCACCGACTTTCGCCCAGCCGATCGAGAACTATGTCCGCCAGGCGCCACCCTCGGCCCAGTCCAGATAATCCCCGAAAAATGCGAAGCCGGCGACGGAAATGCTCCGCCGCCGGCAGGTTTTCCGCGACGATCGCGGCCGAAATTCTGCAAGCCTATTTGTACAGGCTGTTGATCCACTGGACGTTGATGGCGTTCAGGCGCACGGCGGTATTGGCATCCGGGCTCTCGGCCACGTTCACGCCGGTGATGACGCGCTGCTTGGAGCCATTGTCATAGGCATAGACCGAGCTGCCGCTCGATCCTGGATACGTGTCGCAGTCGTACTGGAAATACTCCGTGGCGATGTGTTCGGCGAGCACTTCGCAGGTCGCCTTCCACATCGTGCCCATCGGCTTGTCGCCGGGATAGCCGACGATGTTGGCGGTGAAGTCGCCGAGATCCACATAATTGGCATAGCCCAGCCAGCCGAGATTGGTGCCGACATCCTGTTTCAGGGTGACGATGCCGAGATCCCACGGCACGACCGAGCCGTAAAAGCCCTGGTAATTGTCGATGAAGCCCTGGACGATATAGGCGCTTTCATAGGTGAAGGCGCCGAACGGTGCGTCGTCGGCGGTCTTGCCATTGAGAGCCGGGACGAACAGGATATCGTCCAGCCAGGCCTTGTCTTCGTGGCTGTAGAGGCAGTGCGCCGCGGTGAGCACCGTGCGCGGGCCGATCAGCGTCGCCGAGCAGCTGCCATAGCTGCCGCTCTTCGATTTGCCTTCGAGATAGCCGATCGCCGTGAACGGGTAGGTTTTGGTATTCTTGATCTGCTCGCGGTCGTCCGTCCCGAACACCTGGCGGCCGGCCTCTTCGCCTCCGCTCAGCCCGGAATTCTCGGACTTCTGTCCCTCGGCGGGCGCGTTCATTTCCTTGATGACAAGGTCCTTCAGCGTCTCGTTCGGATCGATCTTGATGTCCTTGCCATCGGCGGAGCGGCCGACGATGCCATAGGATTTGACGGCCGTTGCTTCGTCGGTGAGCGGCGCGGCGCGGTTGGCCTCGTCCTCGGTCAGTTTCGGCGGGGCGATCGGTTTCGCCCGGCCAGGCTTGTAATCGCCCGATGTCACATCCCGCATGCTTTCGCCGTTGCCGGCATTGGCGGAACCTGGCTCGGCAGCCAAGGCAGGAACCGCCCACATTGCGGTGGAAAGCAACGCGGACGCAATAATGCACTGTGTCAGTTTTGTCATGGTGAGACTCTCCCAAAAGTCAGCAAGGACTGGATCAAGATACAGAAATATTGTCGAGATCGTGGTGGCGCAGAAAAATGAAATTAGTTACCGGTGTCTTTACCGGGCCATTATTCAGTGCAGCCAGTTTAGGTCCCCGCCAAAAAAGCCTGCAACGGTATACTGCCTAAAATAATCCAACATTGGCAACGACAAATTGCTTCCACATAGCCCGTGGAGGGCTATAGGATTTTGGGCGGGTTTGGCTCGACAGCACGACTAGCAGAAATGGTGCTCGGCTTTGTGACGGATCGTGCTTCGCCGTGGAGCATGATCTCACCGGCCGGTTCCATTTCAATGGATCATGCGTCGGCGACTGACCTGTCGGGAACATCGTCTCAGGGGGTTCGAGGTGAAGATCATCCATAGGTTCAGACCGATTGCCCCCGCCGCGCTGCTCGGCATCGCGGCGGCCGTGCCGGCCGTCAATTCCGTTCATGCCACGGACGCCGCCGCCCGGCCGGAGGCGGCGATCTCGCCGATGAAACGCGTGGCCGAGGCCAGGGCAAAGGCCAGGGTGGAGAATCCCGACGGCGCCGATCGCGTCTACGGCGGCAAAGAGGCCGAGAAGGGCGCTTACCCGTTCCAGGTGGCATTGCTGACCACCAACAGACTGGACAAAAGCCCGGCCTCGCAGGCGAATGCGCAGTTCTGCGGCGGCAGCCTGATCGCGCCGCAATGGGTGCTGACGGCGGCGCACTGCCTCAATGACGACGGCGGGCCGATTTCGCCTGATGTGGTCACCGTGCTCACCGGCGCCACCGATCTGAGCGAGGGCAAGCGCTACAAGGCGGTGGAGATCATCGTCAACGAGGGCTATAGCGAGCAGACGCTGGACAACGATCTCGGCTTGATCCGGCTGGCCGCGCCGGCCGATGCCCCGACCATCAAAATTGCCCGTGAGCCGACACCGGACGCCGGCAAGACGACGGTCACCGGTTGGGGCAAGATGCAGGACGGAACGTTTCCCACCGCGCTGATGGTCGCCGACCTGAACCTCCAGCCGAACGCAACCTGCAACAGCGGCATCAAGGCGATTTATGCGCATGATTTGAAGGCAGCGCTCGGCGAGCTCGCCCGCCGCATGCGTTATTCGGAAAGGGGCATCGAGGCGGCCGCCAACGCGATTGCAGCCGATATGGCCGATCCGCTTACCGGCAACATGATCTGCGCCGGCACCGCCAGCGGCGAGCGCGACGCCTGCAATGGCGACAGCGGCGGGCCGCTGTTCATGACCGGCGCCGATGGTCCGGTGCAGGTCGGCGTCGTCAGCTGGGGCGAAGGTCCGGCCGACGGCGGCACCGCCTGCGGCCACAAGAACGCCTACGGCATCTACACGCGGCTGGCCAATTACACCGGCTGGATCGAGGAGAAGGTGAAGACGGCGGCGCCCGCAGCGCCCAAATCCCTCGGCACGGCGCAGAAGCCCGCCACGCCCTGACCGGTGTCATCTGCCGAATGACGGCGGGAGCAATCCCGCCGTTTCTGCCCGGAACCTTAGGTTGGGACTAGAACCAGCGATCGCGGCGCTGGTCTGTGGCGGCCAAGGCGAGGCCGAGTAGCGCCCCTACGGCCGCTCCGAGTATGAAGGCGGACGATATTGTGCCGGGATTCTCCTGGACAACCCCGGACACTGTCTGCGCCCTGTTGCGCAGGGCTTGTGCCGTCCGCGAGGCGCGCTCAGCAGCGTTGCCATACCAATCGCCGGCGTCCTCGATCGCCTCTTCCGCGCGTTCCGCCAAGGTTCGGTTGATCTTGTTGATCTCGCGCCTCAGCTGCGCGACCTGCTTCTCCAGGGCTTCCTGAGCTTCACGTTGAGTCATCTTCGGTGCTGCGGATTCGTTCGGTTCGTCGGCCATGGTAATCTCCTTTGCTCAGGCTCGGCTCAACGGCCGGCCCACTGTGCAGGTTCCTCCGCAAAACGCGTATGTCCGGTGTTTGTTCGGTGAGAAACCGGCTTTTGTCCGGCATGTCTGCGAATTCGGCATCAACATCGGATCGTTCCGGCGCTCCCCGCGTCGGTGAAAACGCCACAAGGGAGGAACCGCCATGGACAACGATCGGCATGAAAAAATTCGGCAGCGAGCCTATGAAATCTGGGTGCGCGAGGGGCGTCCGCACGGCGAACATGAGCGTCATTGGCAGCAGGCGAAACATGAGCTTGACCTCGACGACGCGACAACGGTGCCGGCAGATGATGGCGCGACCGATCGCGGTCCGGCTGGAACGATCGCCAGTTCCGACGTTCTGACGGTCGAGGCACTGGCGATGCGCACCGGGATAACCGGTGATCAGGCGCAAGAGCTGATCGACAGGCTTGGCAACGACAGAGCGACGCTCGAGGAAGCCGCGCGGAACCTCAAGGCAGCCGAAAGTTAGCCGCTGGCCACCGTGTCGAAGACAGCTACCAGTTCGCGCTGCCGCGTCTTTTCGATGAAACCGGACCGCAGACCGTCGTCGCCTACTTCCTCGGCGGCCCCTTGCGCTCGGCCGATGCCGCCCAGAGGTTGATGTCCGACTCGCGGGCAAAGGTGTCGATCTCGGCGAGCTCGGCATCGCTGAAGTCGAGCGCCTTCAGCGCGCCGACGCAATCCTCGACCTGTTCCGGCCGGCTGGCGCCGATCAGCGCCGACGTCACCCTGCCCCGGCGCAGCACCCAGGCCAGCGCCATCTGCGCCAGCGTCTGGCCGCGGCGACGGGCGATGACGTTCAGCGCCTCGATATTGGCGACGGACTTGTCGTTGATGAATGCCGGGCGCAGCGACTTGCCCTGGCTGGCGCGGCTGCCATCGGGGATGCCGCCGAAATATTTGTCGGTCAGCATGCCTTGCGCCAGCGGCGAGAACACGATGGAGCCGACGCCAAGCCCCTCAAGCGTATCGAGCAGGCCGTCATCCTCGACCCAGCGGTTGAGCATCGAATAGCTCGGCTGATGGATCACGCAAGGCGTGCCGAGCTGCTTCAATATGTCGGCGGCCTCGCGGGTGCGCTGCGAATTATAGGAGGAAATGCCGGCATAGAGCGCCTTGCCCGAGCGCACCGCGTGATCGAGCGCGCCCATCGTTTCCTCCAGCGGGGTGTCGGGGTCGAAGCGGTGCGAATAGAAGATGTCGACATAGTCGAGCCTCATCCGCTTCAGGCTCTGGTCGAGGCTGGCCAGGACATATTTGCGGCCGCCCCATTCGCCATAAGGTCCTGCCCACATTTCGTAGCCGGCCTTGGTCGAGATGATCAGCTCGTCGCGATAACCGGTAAAGTCCGTCCGCAGGATCTCGCCGAACGCCTGCTCCGCCGAGCCGGGCGGCGGGCCGTAATTGTTGGCGAGGTCGAAATGCGTGATGCCGAGATCGAACGCCTTGCGCGCGATCGCCTGCTTGGTTCTATGCGGCGTGTCGTCGCCGAAATTGTGCCACAGCCCAAGCGAGATCGCCGGCAGCTTCAGGCCGGACCGCCCGCAGCGATTGTAGACCATCTTTTCGTAGCGGTTTTCGGCGGGAACATAGGGCATGGGAAATCCTCAAATCGAAACGCGCCCGACGGCTGCCGCCGCGACAGTGGGGCAGTCGAGCTTGCCTCCCTTAGCCTCTCCCCGCGCAAACGGGGAGAGGCTTTTTGCGGTGCTTGGGAGGTGCGCCGCCTACTTGGTTTTCTTCTTCGCCAGCAGCTCCTTCGCCGCCTTGACGCCGAGTGCCGCGGGCCGCTCGCAGCTGGTCTGCATGGCGACGAACTTTCCCGTTTCGCCCGAACGCAACAGGCCGGTCATGACGTCGACGGCATGCAGCGCCAGTTCCATCGAGCAGCGGTGCGGCCGGCCTTCCCTGATCGCGATCGCCATGTCGGCCAAACCGGCGGTGCGGTAGTTGGCCATCATGCCTTGCGAATGCATCTCGTTGGGCACGCCGAACGGATGCGGCCATTTCCGCAGCTTCTTCACCGGTTTGGCGGCTTCGGTGTAGCGCACTTCGCCGCCGAAGAAGTTCGGATCCGGCACGAACACCGTGCCCGCCTCGCCATAGAGTTCCATCGGCGCGTGGCCATGGCTCCAGACATCCCAGCTGGTGTTGAGCGTCACCATGGCGCCGTTCTCGAATTCCAGCACGCCGTGGATCGTCGTCGGCGTGGAGACCGGGATCTTTTCACCGGCGCGCGGCTTCGAGCTGATGATGCGTTCCGTCATCGGGATCGAAGCGAAGGCGGCGACCCGCTTCACCGCCCCGATCAGCTGGATCAGGTTGGTGATGTAATAGGGTCCGATGTCGAGCACCGGCCCGGCGCCCGGCTGGAAGAAGAAGTCCGGATTGGGATGCCAGTGCTCCATGCCATGGCTCATCACATGACAGGTGCCGCTGGTGATTCTGCCGAGCCTGCCGGTGTCGATCAGGTCGCGGACAAGCTGGTGCGCGCCGCCGAGGAAGGTGTCGGGCGCCGAACCGATGCGCAGCCCCTTGCTTTCCGCCCGTTTTTTCAGGTCGAGCCCTTCCTTGACCGACAGCACGAAGGGCTTCTCCGAATAGACGTGCTTGCCGGCGTCGAGGATCTGCTTCGACACCTCGTAATGCACCGCCGGAATGGTCAGGTTGACGATGATGTCGATATCGTCGGCCTTGAGCAGCCCCTCGACGGTCTCGGCGCGCAGTTTGAACTCTTTTGCCCGCGCTTTCGCCGCTTCCATGTTGATGTCGGCGCAGGCGCGCATCTCGATGCCGCGAAACAGCGGCGCCAGCGAGAAATACGCCTTCGAGATGTTGCCGCAGCCGATAACGCCAATGCCAAGTTTTGTTGCCATGCTGGTGTGCTCCTAATAGGTCTTGGCGGCTGCGATCGAGCGGCGGGCGAAGCGCTCGATATCGTTGGGATTGTCCTGTTCCATGACGTAGTATTTTGCGGCGCTTTTGGCGCGCAGCGCCTTGATCAGGCCGGGCCAGTCGATGGTGCCGTGGCCGACATCCGACCAGCCGTCCTCGTCGAGGCCCTCGCCCGGCTTGGCCAAGTCCTTGACATGGACGGCGACGATGCGCTTGCCGTGCTTCTCGATCCAGGGCAGCGGATCGACGCCGCCGCGCACCACCCAGGCGACGTCCATCTCCCAGCCGATGTCGGGCGCCGAGGACAGGATATGGTCCTGCGGCACCGAGCCGTCGGCAAGCGCCTTGAACTCGAAATCATGGTTGTGCCAGGCAAAGCCATAGCCGGCTTTCCTGGCCGTCTCGCCGACCTTGGCTAGGCGTTCGCCGAAGCCGCGCCAGCCGGCTGTGTCGGCCGGTCTGAACTCGGCGTTCAGGAACGGGCAGATGAGCAGCGTGATGCCGAGCGCGTCGGCCGTCCTGCGCACGCCGTCGAAATCCTTCTCGAGCGCGTCGATCGAGAAATGCCCGGTCGGCATGGCAAGGCCGTTCTTGTCGAGTTCGGCCCGGAACGCCTTGGGATCGTCATAGACGCCGCCGAACCCTTCGACTTGGCTGTAACCAAGCTCCCCCAGCATCTTGAGCACGCCCTCCCAGGGCTGGAAATTGCGGGCGCTGTAAAGTTGGAATGACCAGTTCATCGTCTCTGTCCGTTTTCTTGTGGATGGTTAGTTTTGGGGGGATGAGTCTTGCGGGAGTGGAAGAGTCTTGGGGAGTGGGAGAGTCTTGGGAGGCTAAATCATGCTCTAGAGGCGGTTACCTGTGGCGGCGTCGAAAAGCGAGGCACGCATCGGGTCAAAACCGATGCCGACCGCCTCGGCGTTGTTTGGCGTGCGCTCGGCTGTCACCCGCACCGTGAAATTCTGGCCGGCGAGCTTCAGCCAGACCAGCGTGTCGGAACCCATGGGCTCGACGACCTCGACATTTGCCGTGGCTGCGAACGGCCATCCCGTGCCGCTGTTGAACGCCACGTGCTCGGGGCGGATGCCGAACACGGCCGGCCCTGGCACCGGGTCCTTCTCGAAAGCATAGGTGGCAAGCGGTATCCGCACATCCTCGGCGACGAAGTGCCAGTCGCCTGCCGCTTGCTCCAGTCTGCCGTCGAGGAAGTTCATTGCCGGCGAGCCGAGGAAGCCGGCGACAAACCGGTTGACCGGCCGGTTATAGATGGTCTGCGGCGCATCGAGCTGCTGGATGACGCCGCCCTTCATCACCGCGATACGGTCGGCCAGCGTCATCGCCTCGATCTGGTCGTGGGTGACGTAGATCATGGTGTTCTCGAGCTTGCGATGCAGCAGCTTGATTTCGACGCGCAACTCCGCGCGCAGCTTGGCGTCGAGGTTGGAGAGCGGTTCGTCGAACAGAAAGACATCGACGTCACGCACAAGTGCGCGCCCGATCGCCACGCGCTGGCGCTGGCCGCCGGACAGCGCCGCCGGCTTGCGATGCAAAAGCGGTTCGATCTGCAGGATCTCGGCGGCCCGGACGATGCGCTTGGCGATCTCGTCCTTGGCGAGGCCGGCAACGCGCAGCCCGAACGACAGGTTCTTCTCCACCGTCATCTGCGGATAGAGCGCGTAGGACTGGAACACCATGCCGATGCCGCGATCCTTGGGCTCTTCCCAGGTGACGTTCTTGCCCTTGATGAAGATGCGGCCTTCGGAAACGTCGAGCAGCCCGGCAATGCAGTTGAGCAAGGTCGACTTGCCGCAGCCGGACGGGCCGAGCAGCACGATGAATTCGCCTTCGGCAACATCGAGGTTGAGCGTCTGCAGCACCGATATCGCACCGAAATTCAGCGACAGGTTCTGGATCGAGACGCTGGTGCCGTTTGCCGCAATGCTGCCGTTTGCGTTCATCGCCATCATCCTTTCACCGCGCCGGCGGCGATGCCGCGCACAAACAATTTTCCGGACAGGAAATAGACGATCAGCGGCACCAGGCCGGTCAGGATGGTGGCTGCCATGTTGACGTTGTATTCCTTCACGCCTTGCACCGAGTTGACGATGTTGTTGAGCTGCACCGTCATCGGATAGGTGTCGGGGCGGGTGTAGACGACGCCGAACAGGAAGTCGTTCCAGATGCCGGTCACCTGCAGGATGATGGCGACGACGAAGATCGGCAGCGACATCGGCAGCATGATGCGGAAATAAATGCCCCAGAAGCCGGCGCCGTCGACACGCGCTGCCCGGAACAGCTCCTCCGGCATGGAGGTAAAGTAGTTGCGGAACAACAGTGTGAGGATCGGCATGCCGAAGATGGAATGGACGATCACCAGGCCGCTGAGGCTGCCGTAAAGGCCGACCTCGCGCAGGATGATGACGATCGGATAGATCATCACCTGATAGGGGATGAAGGCGCCGACGATCAGGATGATGAAGAAGGTGTCGGCACCTTTGAAGCGCCAGTTGGCAAGCGCATAGCCGTTCACCGAGGCGAGCGCGATCGACAGGATCACCGACGGGATCGTGATGCGCACCGAATTCCAGAAGCCGCGCGACAGCCCGTCGCAGTTGAGCCCGGTGCAGGCGCTCGACCAGGCCTTGACCCACGGCTCGAAGGTGATCTCCATCGGCGGCGAGAAGATGTTGCCGAGGCGTATCTCGGGCATGCCTTTGAGCGACGTCACCACCATCACGTAGAGCGGCAAAAGATAGTAGAGCGCCACCACGATCAGCGTGCCGTAGAGGAAGATGTTGCGGCGCGAGAACATATGCCGCGGCTTCGGCCCGCTCGGCCCGTAGGCTTCGAGCGTGCCGGGGCCGGCCGGCAAGGAAACGGTATGGTCAGACACGCTTCTTGCCTCCAAACTCGAGATAGGCCCACGGCACGATGACAATGATCACCGACAGCAGCATCATCGTCGAGGCGGCGAACCCCTGACCGAGGTTCTGGGCGAAGAACATGTAGTCATAGACATATTTGGCCGGGACTTCGGAGGCGATGCCGGGCCCGCCGCTGGTCTGGGCGACAACCAGGTCATAGATCTTGACGATACCGGCAGCGATGATGACGAGCGTGGTGATGAAGACCGGCCGCATCATCGGTATGATGATGAACAGATAGGTCTTCCAGGTCGGTATCCCGTCGACCCGCGCTGCCTTCCAGATATCCTCGTCGATGCCGCGCAGGCCGGCCAGCATCAGGCACATGATGAGCCCGGTGCCCTGCCAGAGAGCGGCGATCAATATGCCGTAGATGACGATGCTGGAATCATAGAGCGGATTGAAGCTGAAGCTCTCCCAGCCGAGGCTGCGCACCACTGCCTGGACACCGAACTCGGGGTTGAGCAGCCACTGCCAGACGAGGCCGGTGACGATGAAGGACAGGGCGAAGGGATAGAGGAAGATGGTCCGGAACGTGTCCTCGAACCGGATCTTCTGGTCGAGCAGGGCGGCAAGCAGGAAGCCGATCACCAGCGAGAACAGCAGCGACAGCACGCCGTAGATCAGCAGGTTCTCGATCGAGACCAGCCAGCGCGGCACCGACCACAGCCGGTAGTACTGGTCGAGCCCGACGAAATTCAGCCGTGGCAGGAGCTTCGAACTGGTGAAGGAATAAAGCACCGTCCACGCGCTGCCGCCGACAAAGATCACCAGCGCGGTGAGGATCATTGGGATCGAGGCGATCTTCGCATTGAGGTTGCGAAAGAGTTGGCTAGGGCGTTCGCTCTTGCTCATCTGCACAGCCGCGCTGGATCGGGTAAGGGCCGGAGGGTCAAGGGGCCTTGACCCGAGCTCCCGACCCTGCGTTTGCAGGGGCGGGAGTGAGGCGGTCGGTCGATCGCTCAATCGGCCGAACCGACAATGGCGGCGAAGCGCTTCTGCGCATCTTCCACGGTCATGTCCTGCTTGGCGAAGAACTCGGAGAACAGATCCTCCTTCTGCTTCTGCGTATCCTGCGAAAGCAGCTGGTCGGTCCACGGCATGACATTGCCCTTGGCGAGAATTTCGAGCCCCTTCTTCATGCAGTCGTTCGCCGCCTTGAGGTCGACGTCGCCGCGCACCGGCAGCGAGCCTTTCTTGAGATTGAAGGCGACCTGTGTCTTGGGATCGAGCAGCGTGTGGGCCAGCACTTCCTGTGCCTTCGATTTTTCGGGATCCTTCAGCAGCGGGAAGTAGAAAGCGTCGCCGCCGGTGGCGATGACCTCGTTGAGACCGAGGCCCGGAAGGCAAGTATAGTCCTTGCCGGCGGTCTGGCCGGCAACCTGGAACTCGCCCTGCGCCCAGTCACCCATGATCTGGCCGCCCGCCTTGCCGGTGATGACCAGATTGGTGGCCTGGTTCCAGTCCTGCACATTGGTGTTCTTGGCCATCTTGCGGGCATCGTCCGCGGCCTTGAAGACCTTGGCGACCTCGGGCCCGGCGGCGAATTCCGCGTCCTTGTCCTTGTAGACCTTGAGGAAGGCGTCGGTGCCGCCGACCGCCGCAAGCAGCACGTCGAAAGCGCCGGAGGCCTGCCAGGGCTGGCCGCCGACCGCTAGCGGCTGGATGCCTGCTTTTTCAAGCGCGGGCGCCGCAGCGACATATTCATTCCAGTTCTTCGGCACCGGCACGCCGGCTTTTTCGAAGGCCGCGTTCGACAGCCACAGCCACTGCCAGGAGTGGATATTGACCGGCACGCAATAGATCTTGCCGTCGAGGGTACAGCCGTCGAGCAGGCTCTTCGGCTGCACGATTTCCGTCCACTTTTCCTTGGTGGCGAGATCGGTGAGGTCGCGCATCAGCCCGGCCTGCACCAATTCTTCCGCCTGCCGGCCGTGATTGAACTGGGTCGCGCCCATCGGGTCGCCGCCGGTGATGCGGCTGATCATGATCGGCCGCGCCGTGCCGCCGGAGCCGGCGATGGCGCCGTCAACCCAGTGATTGCCGGTTGCGTCGAAAGCCTTGGCGAGTTCGGCGACCGCTGCCGCCTCGCCGCCGGAGGTCCACCAATGGGTGACTTCCAGATCCGTCGCGGCCGCCGGGCCGGCAAATTGCAGCGCGGTCGTCACTGCCAGCGCAGCAGTCATGAGTTGGTATCGCATTTCGTTCCTCCCAGAATCTGAAACGTTACAGATTTTCGATACGGCAATTGCTTCGGACGCGCAACCCCTCAGGCAAATCCGGCATCAAATTTTTTCGAAGCGCGAATAAAATCGCGCGGCTCGCCGACCTACCGCACCGCAACTGGAGAGGTTGCACTGCAAAAAGTTGATGCTGCGACGCCAGAAAACCGGAAAAGCCCCTTCTGTCGCTGTTTTTTGCGCCGACCGGAGTGCCGCTCGTTTTGCGCCTGTCACCAGTGATATCGCCACGGCAGTGACAATCTGTAACGTTTCAGTATATAGCGGTCTCATTCGGTGAAGGCCCGCGGCGTACCCGCGGCCCGCCGATTGCCGGCCTGCCCGGCAACTGCTATGCGCCTGACGGGGCGGGACGAATGAACAGGCATCAAAAAGAGAAGGCCGACGAAGCGTCGGGCCCGGGCCGGCCGACACTGAAGACGCTCGCCTTCATGACCGGGCTGGGCGTCACCACCGTGTCGCGCGCGCTGAAGGATGCGCCCGAGATCGGCGCCGAGACCAGGCGGCGCGTCCAGCTTGTCGCCAAGCAGATCGGTTATCGGCCCAACCGTGCCGGCGTCCGCCTGCGCACCGGCAAGACCAATGTCATCAGCCTTGTGCTCAACACCGAGCACGAGATCATGAGCTTTGTCTCGGATATCATCTACGGCGTTTCCGAAGTCATTGCCGACACGCCCTACCATTTGATCGTGACACCCTACTCGCGCTCGCAGGATCCGCTCGACCCGATCCGCTACCTCGTGGAAACCGGTTCAGCCGACGGCGTCATCATTTCGCGCACGCAGCCGAACGATCCGAGGGCCCGTTATATGCTGGAGCGCGGCATCCCCTTTGCCACGCATGGCCGCACCGATATGGGGCTGATCCATCCCTACCATGATTTCGACAATTACGCTTTCGCAGCCGAGGCAGTGCGCCATCTGGCCGGCCTCGGCCGCCGCCGCCTGGCTCTGTTGGCGCCGCCGGTCGAGCTGACCTATCACGGCCACACGCTCGCAGGCTTTGCCGATGCGCTGAGCGAGGTCGGCGCCAGCGAGATTCCGTTCAACACCGTTTCGATCGATCATTCGATCGAGCAGATCAGAATGCGGACCGCACAGCTGATGCGCCGCGAAAGCCGCCCCGACGGTTTCATCAGCAGCGCCGCCGCCGCGACGCTCGCCATCGTCGCCGGCATCGAAGACGCCGGCCTCAAGCTTGGCCGCGATGTCGATGTGGTGTCCAAACAATCGTCGGAGCTTCTGCACCTGTTTCGCAGCGAATTGCTGGTCGTCAACGAGAACTTCCGACTGGCCGGCGCCGAACTCGCCCGCTCGGTGCTGGGCTGGATCGGCGGCGCCGCACCCGGCACCCTGCAAAGCCTGAGCGAGCCGGGCGAAGTGCAGGCCTATCGCCGCCCGGCGTGAGCGGGATACGTTCAAATTGAACTGGGCATCCCGCTCCATCTATTTGTCTTAACCGCATTTCTGCGACGCCAAATGACTCCACTTGGCTGCAAAATGCGCGCTCCTGACTGGCACCTTGGGGCCGATTCCGGACCGTCCGGTTTTAGAAGATTTCGGTGATAAGCCGCCGTTCGGCCACCGACCTCATTTTGGGACGCACGCGATGCGCGATACCTGACCTGAAAGCCGCCGTTCAAAATTGACACAGGCTGCGCATTAGCAGTTTTCCATCTGACATCGCTGGTTGAGACGTCTCAGCGCTTTCTAAGGAAGCGTTGCGCAGCTGCCGTCCATAGCCTCAAACAACCCTGCCTACATGAAAAGCTTGGCAACTGCAGCGATCTGCGGCCCCGTTGCCGCGTGAGTCCCTGTGCCATTTCGAACGAAGCATGCGTCCTTTACAAATGACACCGTCGTTTGTTTCGGTATGCGCACTCGAAGAACGGAGTGCCCCTTAAATGTCACGACATCCATTGAACTCAGGATTTGGGTTTTGAGCGGATCGACCATACCTGAATTGGAAATGGCGTCCTCCACTTTTCGAATATACCGATCGAGCTGAAGGCCCAATACTTTTGCCTCACGGTCGATACCGACGATTTGAACATGCTCAAAATTAACGGGCTCGATATGATCGAGCTCTTTGACCCGCTCGGCATCTTTCGGTTTGTCGGCAATGCCGAGGAAGAGATAGCCATCGGCGCCGGGCCCGATATTGGCTATCGCACACATGGTTTCTACCAGTGATCCAAGCAAGGCCTCGTCGATGTCACGGGTGTTGTCGAGTCGCAGAATCCCCTGTTTGAATTCATAACGGGGTGTCTCGGTCTTCGACCTGCGAATGGAATTCTCAAAATCGAAAAGCATCCCCGGGCCGTGCGTTAGGGCCGCCACGTCTGCCTTCACGAAGGAGCCACGGATGAGGCCATTGACGACAGCGACGTTTTCTTTGCGGTCTTCCGACTTGATGTGCTTCTGCCCGACTTTAATTCGATCAGTGAGATTATTCAAAGACTTCACGATCGCATCCCCGTTCGATGGGGTCATACCCTCTCTGAAGATAAGCTCGTAAAATGCCATGAACACAGCGAAAAACGGGGACTTCTGTGCATTCGAAGTCGGCTTTGGATATACCGTCGAGCGAAAGAAAAAGCGCTCCACGGACGAGTCTTCCAGCGTCTTTCGGATTATCGAAAAGACCGTCTTCACCTGAAGGATTAATGTCTCTCGACCATGAGCGTTCAAACGAGTGTTGACGTCCGTGTGCTGCGTGGTCCCCGGGGTATAAAGCTTGTCCAGGAAATCTCCTGAGGCCTCAACCGGCTCTTCGAACAAAATGGACGCACAGATGTCAGCTAAAACCTGCTCATCATCGCTATCACGCAGGTCACCTGTGCGAAGGATGCCTTGGTAGCACCAGAAAATGTCCTCAGCTTTCAGCTTGTATCCGTGGGGGTTACGGCTGGTCTCAATGCTGATCTCAGGCATCTGGCTGAGGAGAAGGGTCTCCCGAGATACGTCACCACGAATTTCTGCTGCCAAGGTCCTGATGGTCTCGGCAAATGGGGTGAGAACGCCGGCCTGGCGCCGTTCCTGGTCGCTGAGCTGCTTGCCCCCGGAATTGATTCGGCCGAAAACTTGGGTGATGCGCTCCGGCTGTTCACCAGGAAACACTGTTACGGCCAGCTGATAGTCCAGCAAATTGGCACAGGACTTGGCATCTAATCGCTTCACGTCGCCGCCAAAGGACACAAAAAGCCCTGCTTCTGCCGCCTGCCGGGCCCGAGCAAATTCCTCAATATCGAACGCTTTATCTTCCCAAGTGAACCCATGCTCGATGTAGCTAAAAATGGCGTTCAACCGCTGCATACCGTCGATGATTTCCATCACGGTTTGCCCGTCTGCGCTGGTGATTTCGGCGAGCAAGAACAGCGGCAATGGATAATCTTTGAGAAGACTGTCGATTAGCCGTTGCTTCTCAGAGACGGTCCAGACCAGCTTGCGCTGATACTGACGGTTCACCAGCAGACTCTGGTCCCGATAGAGCCGATACAAGGCTTGAATGCTCATCCCTTGAGGCGAAACGGTCATTTTAACTCCAACAAGACCAATAGATCGCACTGGTAGTATAGCAAGCAACTTCCTACGTCATCATCCGGCAGTCCGACTTCCCCACAGATCCAAAGAATTTCACCACAGCGTAGAGGTCGAAGCTCATGCCTGCTCACCCGCAGGAGCATCGACCCGCAGCTCGACCGCGGTGACAAGCGGGAAAGGTCCCGGACGCCAGCTATTGCCGCCTGCCGCACTAAAAGCTGCCGGGTTGTTCCGGCCACCAACGAGATAGTTGGTAGCTGTCTGCTTCGGTGATCTTATCCAAAAGCTGCCCGTCTGTTTCCCACCCAATAGGTGCCGTAGACGTCGTCCAGGATGCTTCCACGTGGGAAATGATTTCCCGTCGCGGATATAGGGCCGATTCCAGACTGTCCGCTTTCAGGCACCGACGGTGGGATAGCTGCCATTCGTCACGGGCACTTAGAACGCCCGCTTCCGGCCGCGTCTACGGCATCTATTAGAGTGAGAAGCTGACATTCAGATCCCGACCCTATCTCGGTAGCTGCACAGGAATCCCCCCGTTCGGCACGACGAGCATGACCGCCACCCTCTTCAAGTCAAGTTCGGTTGGCAGCGGTACGTGGAGGTCAGCTGTCGACAGGCCACCCATGCCCTCTGCGCTGCCGGCGCGGCTAGCATTGTCATCCGGAGAACCGAGGATGGTCTTTCATTCGCCGCCCACCGCGCGTCAGTGCTTGGCTCCCATTCGAGCGCGCAGCGTCGCTGTGACGTGATCCTCGTGCGGCTCAACGAAATCGATCGCGTCACTGTTCCTCGATTGAAGGCTGATCGTCATCCAGTTCTCGCCACCTACTAGGACGCGAGTGACAAGCTCGGCGACCTGACTGGCCTGCTGAACAGTCGCCGGATTGAGTTTGAAATCGTCATCGAGCAGCGTGCGCACGTCCCATAGGGGAATGGTCCCATGGTCGACGGGGCTGCGTCGCATCGCTCCCGTAAGGATACCTCCATCGATAGCGCAGGACAGCGAAGACATCTTCAAGAAACTCAACCGATGGTCAGGACGCGCAAGATCGGCAGCAACGGTCGCGATATGCAGAGCAGCTAACCCAGCCTCGGGGGTACTCCATTGCTCAGAACGCTCGCGTAGGCGCCCGATGGTGTGATCGGAAAGGTAAACAGATGGGACGACATTAAAAGCGTCGCGCTTGCTGCGCTTCGTTGTGAAGGTGGCGCATAGCGCAGTTACTCCTCTTTCGTGCTCCAGCCCTTCAAGCGGATGGCTGCCATGCACCAGCATGCGCAGATCGAATATCGATGCCTGCCGGCTGCCTTCCGAAAATAGCGCTATGCGAAAACCACGATCAGAGGGAGAGAGGCGCTCCATACGAGCAGCGGCGGCATCAAGAAGCTTTACCCGTCGCGGCGGCGATCCTTCATCCATGAACGCGTGACGCAGCGCTACTTGCGCATCGCGCCACGTCGTCGCCTTGCCGCCGGGATCGAGCATAGGCGCGCCTATCCTCTCTCGTCGAGCAATCTCGTAAGCGAGATTTTTCGCGTAGATGCGCGCTTCGGTACTCAGATTGCCAGGCGACTGTCTCATGACGACATCCATAGCGCATTCCCAGCATTTGAGGATAGGCGAGCAGTCAAGGCTCGGCGAGATCGAGAGAGGCCGGGCGCTTTATTCTAAGCAAATCTCAGAATCGCCGGCCGCTAGGAGACCACATTGAATCCACCGGCATGTGGCTGAGCGGAACACAGGCCTGATAGCAAAGCCTTAAAAACTTTCTTCGCGATCCGAAGATTGATTTCTCCACTAATAATACCGCTATCGGACGTCGCAACAATCTTTGAGGCCCGGATCGTCTGCGCTCTCGACGCGTCGCGCCCTCCAGCGGCGTGGCTGACGAGCTAGGCTTCCACGCAATGGTCAAGCTGATCCCAGTATCCGTCATGAGGCACGATCGCGAGCTCCAGCGCGGTAGTTGGCAATGTCCGCTTTCACAGGGTGGGACAGCTGAGTTCAACGGCCGACATGCGGCGCAGTCCCGACGTCCAGATGGCGAACCGCCGGACCGGCCCGAGAACTCCCAACGGCGCGCTTGAGATCACCCGAGCGCGGCTCTACTAGTCCGAAAACCTCACGCTCACGCCGCGCTGCCGAAAATAGGCCTGCATCAACTTGCGCCCCGAGCGGTTGTTCTGCGCCAACTTGATCGGATCGAACACCGCCTGTTTTATCCCTTCTCGTGTCAGTGCCGCTTTAAGCGTCGCGATATGTGCGTCGATGTCGGCATTGTCCGCCCGCAGCGAGGCATAGATACTTTCGGTCGCCTGGGCCACGGTCGGTTCGCTCACAGGTGTCGTCCTTTGGTTGGTTGAGCGGCGCCTTACCACAGATTCGCGGCTCCGCCGATACCGATGAGACCGTCAATCGTCTCTACCGGCATAGCAGGTTCCTGGCGCGAACCGACACCCAGTTGGTGGCTGGAGATATCTGCCTTCTGACAACCACAAAATTGGGCTCTAGGTCCAAGTCGCGGCGCTAACCCGCCGCCCCACTCCCCCACGGGCCATGGAAAGCACCCTGCCCATCGATGCGCTCGAAGCCGTGCGCGCCGAAGAAATCGCGCTGCGCCTGGATCAGGTTCGAAGTGCCGCGGCCCTGCCGGTAACTGTCGAAATAGGCAAGTGCAGATGACAGGGCCGGCACCGGCGAGCCGGCTTCGGCCGCCCTTGCGACGACACGGCGAAGCGACGGATGTGCCTCCTGCATCAATGAAACGAAAGCCGGCGCCATCAACAGGTTGGTGGCCGCGCCGCCGCCGCCGAAGGCCTCCGCCATCGTATCCAGCAATTGCGAGCGGATGATGCAGCCGGCCCGCCAGATCTTGGCGATGACCGGCATCGGCAGGTTCCAGTTGAATTCCTTCGACGCGCCGCTCATCACCGCGAAGCCTTGCGCGTAGGCGGCGATCTTGCCGGCAAACAGAGCCAGCTCGAGATCGGCGAGCAGGGCGTCCCTGTCTCCGGAAATCTTGCTCACGCCGCCGCCATAGACCTTTTCGGCGGCAAGCCGCTCGTCCTTGATCGACGACAGTACGCGTGCCGCCACAGCCGCCTCGATCGCGGTGGCCGGAATGCCGAGCTGCTGCGCCTCGATCACCGACCATTTGCCGGTGCCTTTCTGGCCGGCGCGGTCGAGGATGATGTCGACCACCGGTTTGCCGGTCTTGGGATCGTCGGCGGCCAGCACCTTGGCGGTGATCTCGATCAGGTACGAGTTGAGCCGGCCCGTGTTCCACTGCGAAAACACCTCAGCGATCTCTTTCGGCCCCATGCCGAGCCCGTCGCGCAATATGCCGTAGATCTCGGCGATCATCTGCATGTCGGCATATTCGATGCCGTTGTGGATGGTCTTGACGAAATGGCCGGCGCCGTCGGTGCCAAGCCACGCCGCGCAAGGCTCGCCCTTGAACTTGGCCGAGATCGCGGTCAGCACCTTTTCGACGCGCTTCCAGGACTCTTCGGTGCCGCCGACCATGATAGAGGGACCGTGGCGTGCGCCCTCCTCGCCGCCGGACACGCCCATGCCGATGAAGGTCAGGCCCGAATCGGTAAGCTCGGAGAAGCGCCGCATCGTATCGCGGAAATTGGCATTGCCGGCGTCGATGACGATGTCGTTGGCCGACAGCACGCCGCGCAATGCCGCGATCTGCTCGTCGACCGGCTTGCCGGCCAGCACCATGATGATGATCGGCCGCGGCGGCCGGATCGCGGCGGCCAGTTCTTCGAGGCTGTAGCAGGGCACCACCCTATCCCGAAGCGCGCCGGCATTTTCGACAAAGGCATCGGTGCGCGCCGCGGTGCGATTGAAGACGGCGATGCGGTGCCCCTTCTCGGCGATATTGAGCGCCAGGTTGGAGCCCATCGTGCCAAGGCCGATCAGGCCTATTTCGGCTTTTTCCATCGTTTCTTCCCTGCTTTCGGATCTTGTTGGTTTGAGCCCGCGATTGGGTTGGACGCCCGTTCTTGATGGCGATGATTGACGGGGGTTCGCGGCCGCGTCAACCGCCTCGCCGAATTGTGTTGCGCGGACCAGCGCCGTCTTCACGGCCTGATGTCGATCGGCGCCTCTATCTTCACCATCTCGAAATCCGAGACCAGGATGTCGAGCCGCGCCGTCCACCGGCCGGCGACCGGGATGACGAGATCGTCGACGCGCCAGGTACCGTCGCCGGGCTTCGTCGCCGGGCGCTTGATGGGTTCGATGCCGGAATCGGGCTTTGACAGCACCAGCGTTACCTGCTTGGCGTCGAGCGGGCCGAAATCGCCGGTCATGATGAAGATCGAAGCGGCAACAGCTCCGGCATGGCCGGGCGCAATGCTGAGGTCGGCCATCGCTTGCAGCGTGTGGATATGCACCGACGCCGGCTGTGCCGCGGCGATCGCCAGCGCGCGCGGCGGCGGCGTGAAGCGCCAGCCGGCGGCAACGCCGAAGATCGCCAGCACGATCAGCAGCTCGATGGCGATCGAGCGGGCCAGCCGCCGCTGGACTTCTGTTTCGCCCGCCTCAGCCGGGGCCGTAAGCTTGAAGCGATTGACGGCGGCGAGTGTGAACAGAAAGACGAGCAGCACCAGCTTGAGCAGCAGCAGCCGGCCGTAAGCGGTATGGACCAGCACCGACGTCGTTTGCACCTGGATGACGGTGAGCACGATGCCGGCTGCCGCAAGCACCGCCACGACGAACAGGATCGCTCGTGAAAACCGGCGCAGCAACGGCCCGGCTTTGTCCGGCTGCCGTTTCAAGGCAAGACCGAGCGGCGCCAGCGCCCCGGCCCAGACGGCGATACCAGTGGCGTGCAGAAACACCATCGGCCGGGTCAGCCATTGCGGCTCGGCGGCACTGGCATGCCCGCTGGCGGCAAGTGCTGCGCCAACGCCAACCAGTCCGGCCAAGGCCAGCGGCTTTGCGTCGGCGGGCGGCACGACCAGCGATAGCAGGCCAAGGCCGAGCGCCATCAGCGCGATCAGCACCGTCCAGCCGAAGCTGGTGCCAAGCCCGGTCTGCCAGATGACCGGCTGCGCCAGCCGGGCAAGCGGCGCGCCGAGTGCATCCAGCCCCTGGAAACCGAGCGACAAGAGTGCGGCGGCCAGCCCGCACAGGATCGCGGCGACGATCATGTTCTGGCCGGATCGGCCGCCTTGCGCCAGCCAGGCCTGCGCAAAGGCACCGCCGACGCCGAAAAACAGGCCGATGTATAGAAAAACCTTGCCGATCCAGATCGCCGTTCGAAGCGCCCGGTCGACAGCTTCGGAGGCGGCCGGCGCAGCACTCGGCGCACCGACCGAGAACAGCACCGAGCCGCCGACCGGATGCCCGTCGGCGGAGATTACCCGCCAGCTCAGCACATGCGTGCCCGACGTCAGCGCCTGCGGATTGTCAATCTCGACGGTCTGGCCGCTGAGCCGGAAAGAGCTCAGCGGGATCGACGTCCCGTCGGGCCGCACCAGCGTCAGCACCAGCGGCGAAACCGGCTCGCTGAAGGTCAGCGACATCTGCGACGGGCTCTGCGCCAGCACCGCACCGTCAGCCGGCTCGGCCTTGATCAGCGCCGCATGGGCGAAGGCTGCGTTTGGCGCGGCAATGGTGGCAAGCAGCACAATCGCAGCCAGCAGGCCTATGGCAAGCCGGCCGGTTGTGCAGGCCGTTCGCAGGATCGATGCCGCGCTCATGTCACCGCCACAAAGACAGCGGCGCGCTCTTTCGGATAGAGCGCGCCGCGTAAGGATCACTTCTTCGGCAGCAGCTTGAGGCCGGGCGCCGGAAATTCCAGCGCGTCCTCAGCCTGCCCGGCCGCCGGAATCTCGATCCAGCGATCGGCAACCCCGTCACATTCCTGCACCACCGGGAAATGCAGCGTCTGGCCTGCCGGCAGGTCGGACGCCAGCGTCGCGCGAAAGACGAATTCGTCGTAGAACTCGTCCGGCAGGCTGCCGGCGCTCCAGTCGATCTCCTTGACGCCGCTGGTCACTGCCTGGCCGTAGAGCTGGTAGGACTTTTCGTATTTGCCGTTCTTGACCTGCAGTGTCCAACCCGGCTTCGGCATCGGTTTGACCGAGAGCACCCCTTCCGGGATCTGCACGCGCAGCGCGGTCGTCGCCTTGCCCTCGCAGCCATGCGGCACCCGAAGAACCGCCTTGTAGGTCGAGCCCACCGCCGCCTCCGGCGTTTCGAGCGTGATGTGGGCAAAGGCCGCGCTGGTCCCGAGGGCAAGAAGCACGCAGCCGGGCAAAAGAGATTTCTTCATGATGCTACCTCTCGAAGCGGCCAAGTCAGTCGTCGTCCTGGGGCGCCGCGCTGCCGATGCCTTGCACGGCGAATTCAATCTGCACGGGCCCGGCTTTCTCGAAGGTCAGCGTGGCGGAGAACGTTTCGCCCTCCTTGGGCTGCCGCTTCAAATCCATGAACATCAAATGATAGCCGTTAGGCGCCAGCGCGACCTTGCCGCCAGCCGGGATTTCGAGGCCGCCGGTGACCGGCCGCATGGTCATGACGCCATTGCTGACGCCCATCTCGTGCAGTTCGGCCTTGGCCGAAATGTCGGAGGTGATCGACAGCAGGCGATCCGGCGCACTGCCGGTGTTGGTGATGGTGAAGTAGCCGCCGGCCACCTTGGCGCCGGCTGGCGTGGCGCGCGACCAGGGGTGCCCGATCTCGAGATCGCCAAGCTTGAACTCGTGTGCCAACACCGTCTGGGCGCTGGCGAACAGGAGGGCAAGAACGCAAAGGGCGATGCCGAGACGCTGCTCGAAACTACCCAGTGCGAAGCGCCTGCGGCTGGATGCGGCAGCGCGAAAAGAGTGAGACATGATTGCTCCGTGGACTTTAAGGGGGATCGCGCCGATTGCCGGTCGCGAACGATGTCGATAAACGCGCCGGCAAAGCGCTGCGCGGCGCGAACCAGAACGGATCAGGCCGTCGCCGGTGGTGCACGCGGATTGGACGGAGTGCGGGCGCGGGCGAAATCGCGATGCCGGAAGGCCGGCAGGAAAAAGGCGATGGTTTCGATGGAAAGGCTGCGAGCCAGGCTCCCGGCTGCATCCAGCGGCGCGTAGACCGCCGAAACGAGATTGCAGCCAAGCATGCAGCAAGCCGGCATGTGCTGCTGATGCGGATCGCCGGCGGGGAGTTGCGCCGCACCGTCATGGGTGCAGATCGTGTTGCCGAAAGCATCGAATTGCGAGGCGTTCGGCGCGACGCCGGAAGCAAACGCGCCGAATATCGACTGGAGCATGAAAAGCCACGCCGCGGCGAACGCGACCGGCATGCTCCATCGTCTCCGGCGTATGGTCAAGAACCAGCCTCTTCACGCAGCAACGTCAGCTCTCTAGCACGGAGCCGGCGGCCGGAAAATCGCCAAAACGTTGCTGCGGCAACGCAACACAATCACGCGCGTTGCGGCTGCCTGCCCTCGGGAATGGACGTCAGCAGCGTGTGGCGGGCCGATTTCAGGTGCTTGCGGCAGGCGGCGTCGACCTTGGCGAGATCGCGCGATTTGAGCGCGGCGATATAGGCGAGATGCTCCTGGACCGCGACTTCGTTGCGCTCGCGCTCCTGCGCCTTGTTCCACTGGTAGTGGTAGTGGAAGATCATGGCGATGACGTCGTAGAAATCGACGATGAAGCGGTTGTGCGACGCCCGATGGATCAGCCGGTGAAAGCGCTCGTCAAGCTCGGAGAATTCGTTGAAGCGCACGGCGATCTCGCGCTCCAGCCGGTGATGCTCGTCTTCCAGGCGGTCGAGGTCGGTCCACACCGGGCTGTCCTCGGGCAGAGCGGCAAAGGCTGCGGCCGAGCGCAGTTCGAACATCTCGCGGATTTCGGTCAACTCCAGCGCGAAGGCGCGGGTAAAGCCTTTCAGCACCCAGTGGCTGTTGCGGCGCTTCTCGATCAGCCCGAAGCGCGAGAAGCGGATCAGGAATTCGCGCACGCTGGTGGTGCCGACGCCGATCTCACGCGCCAGTTCGAGCTCGTTGATCTGCATGCCGGCTTCGGCACCGCTGGCAAGCAGCCGCCGCATGAAGGAGCGCTCGATGATCTCGGCCAGCGTGTCGGTTTCTTCCTCGGGGAAGAAATCGTCCGGTCGCGGTTCGCGCAGGACCGTCTTGCTGCGCTTGTTCCAGTCGATCAGCCCGGTTTCTTCCATGCGCGCAAGGATAGTGCGGACCGTCGTGCGGCTGACGCCGAGCAGCGTACCCAGCTCCGGCTCCGAAGGCAGGCTCCTGGTTTCGTCGAGCAGCCTCAGACCGCGATTATAGGCGTCCTTGTAAACGTTGTTGCTCTTCGACATCCCCTGCCCCGTGGCGCATCTGCGTTTGCGGCCAGTGTGAAGCGTTTCTCGCGCATGAAACCGGTACCTTTTCGGAAAACATCATGCGCAACGCTAGTTTTGGTTGTAGAGCCTACTTCTCGCATCCAAAAGACGCGTCGCGCTCTGGCGAAAAAACAATTGACGCAAAAATGTTTTTTCACGATAAAAGACATTATATGTTAAGAGCCGCGTGTCAATCCGCTCGCGCACCCAGGAACACACCCAGGAAGCTCCCGTGAACGCCGCAAACAGCATTCTTCTGTCTCCCGCCGACAATGTCGCGGTCGCCAATGGCCGCATCGAGATCGGCACCGTGCTGCCGGGCGGCGCCGTCGCCGCCGCAGTGATCGAGCCGGGCCACAAAGTGGCGATCAAGCCGATTGCGGCCGGCGAGGCCGTGGTCAAATACGCCCAGGCGATCGGCCGCGCCACGCAAGACATCGCGCCCGGCGAGCATGTCCATTCGCACAATCTGGTCTTCGAAAGCGGGCGTTTGCCGGTGGTGCCGCCGAGCGAGGCAGTGCATGCGACTGAGGCCGACCGCGCCCGCACCTTCATGGGCTACCGCCGCGCCGACGGCCGCGCCGGCACGCGCAACTTCATCGGCATTCTCGCCAGCGTCAATTGCTCGGCCACCGTCTGCCACGCCATCGCTGACGCGGCGAACCGCACGCTTCTGCCGCAATATCCCGGCATCGACGGCTTCGTCCCGATCGTCCACGGCCAGGGCTGCGGCATGAGCGCCACCGGCGACGGCATGATGGTGCTGCATCGCACGCTGGCCGGCTACGCCCGTCATCCGAATTTTGGTGGTGTGCTGATGGTCGGGCTCGGCTGCGAGGTCAACCAGCTCACCCTCTACGGCCAGAAGGGCGTTGCCGCGGGAAAACGTCATTTCAACATCCAGGAAGCCGGCGGCTCGCGCAAATCGGTCGAGAAGGCGTTGGTCGTGCTGGCCGAGATCGCCGAGGAGGTCGGCAAGCTTCAGCGTGAGCCGATCCCGGTCAGCGAGATCGTCGTCGGCCTGCAATGCGGCGGCTCCGACGGTATGTCCGGCATTACCGCCAATCCGGCGCTGGGTGCCGCGGTCGACATTTTGGCCGGCGTCGGCGGTGTCGGCATCCTCTCCGAGACGACGGAGATCTACGGCGCCGAGCACCTGCTCGCCTATCGCGCCGCCACCCCCGAGATCGCCGCCAAGCTCGACGGTTACGTGAAATGGTGGGAAGACCATGTCGCCAAACATGGCGCTTCCATCGACAACAACCCCTCGCCGGGCAACAAGCGCGGCGGCCTGACCACCATCCTGGAAAAGTCGCTCGGCGCGGTCGCCAAGGGCGGCCAGACGCCGCTCAACGGCGTCTTCGGCTATGCCGAAAAGGTCATCGGGCACGGGCTGGTGTTCATGGACACGCCCGGCTACGACCCGGTCTCGGCCACCGGCCAGGTGGCGGGCGGCGCCAACGTCATCGTCTTCACCACAGGCCGCGGCTCCTGCTTCGGCTGCCGGCCGACGCCGTCGATTAAGGTCGCCAGCAACTCGACCATGTATCACACGATGGAAGAGGACATGGACGTGAATTGCGGCGTCATCGCCTCGGGCGAAAAGACCATCGCCGGCATGGGCCGCGAGATCTTCGAACTGATCGTCGAGACGGCTTCGGGCCGCAAGACCAAGAGCGAAGAGTTCGGCTACGGCGACAACGAGTTCGTGCCTTGGCATCTCGGAGCGACGCTCTAAGCCGGACATGCGCAATAGTCGCGAACACCGGACGTGATCGCCAGGCGTCACAGTTCCAACGCTCCCGAAAAAGAATGAACATTCCATATTGACTGGATGATGGAATTAATATTCCATGCGACGTATTGGAGGAGATTGGCAGCGGAGTTCCGAGGGAGCAAGCTTTCCCGCCCAGCCATTCGAGCGGCCATCAAACATCGCTTGCGCCGACCGAGGTGATGCACTATCAAAATGCGGTAAATGTTTTTTATTGATAAAGTTCCGTTTGGGCCGCGCCATCCGAATGGAGCTTCCGTAACATTCACCGGGCGACTTAGGGAGGACTCCTAATGAAATTCGTGACCAGCATTCTCAATCGCCGCGCCTTCGTGGCACTCGCAGCCGCCTCGATGCTTGCCGGCGTGATGCATTCGGCGCCGGCATCCGCGGCCGACGCGACCATTCCGATCATCGTCAAGGACACCACGTCCTTCTACTGGCAGATCGTTCTGGCCGGCGCCCGCAAGGCCGGCAAGGATCTCGGCGTCAACGTGCCGGAGCTCGGCGCCCAGGCCGAGACCGACGTCAACGGCCAGATCTCGATCCTCGAAAATGCCGTCGCCGGCAACCCGGCGGCCGTCGTCATTGCGCCGACCGAAGCCAAGGCGCTCGGCAAGCCGATCGACGAGGCCGCCACCAAGGTCAAGATCATCGGCATCGACTCCGGCGCCGACTCCAAGGCCTTCACCTCGTTCCTGACCACCGACAACATCCAGGGCGGCCGCGTCGCCGCTGACGGCCTTGCCGCAGCCATCGGCGAAGCCAATGGCGGCAAGGTCGAGGGCGACGTCGCCCTGATCACCGCGCTTCCGGGTGCCGGCTCGCTCGAACAGCGCGCCCAGGGTTTCAAGGAACAGCTCGCCGCCAAATATCCCGGCCTCAAGCTGGTCGCCGACAAATACGCCGACGGCCAGGCCACCACCGGCCTCAACATCGCCACCGACCTGATCACCGCCAACCCCAACCTCAAGGGCATCTTCGCCTCCAACCTGATCATGGCGCAGGGCGTCGGTCAGGCGATCGCCGAGAACAGTCTTGCCGGCAAGGTCGGGCTGGTCGGTTTCGACAGCGACGAGAAGCTGATCAAGTTCCTCAATGACGGCGTCATTTCGGCTCTCGTCGTTCAGGATCCGTACCGGATGGGCTATGACGGCATCAAGACGGCGCTCGCCGCCTCGAAGGGCGAGAAGGTCGAGGCCAATGTCGATACCGGCGCCAATTTGGTTACCAAGGCCAACATGAAGGATCCGAAGATCGACGCGCTGCTCAACCCGAAGCTCGACTGAGCATAGCCGCAAGTGAACTGTTTCCGGGGCCTTTCGCCCCGGAAACATCCCACTCGTGCCAATCGCGAGGCCAATCTTTGGGGGCCAATCTGGGAGGATTGTCATGATGTCGACGGCGCAGGAACTCCATCCGGCCCCAACGCTGGAACCGGGCAGGACCATCCTCGAACTCCGCGGGCTGGAAAAGCGCTATCCCGGCACCCATGCGCTGAAGCCGGTCGATCTCGCCTTCAAGGCCGGCGAGATCCACGCCATCGTTGGCGAGAACGGCGCCGGCAAATCCACCCTGATCAAGCTTCTTACCGGCGTCATGCCGCGCACCTCCGGCGACGTCATCTGGGAGGGCAAGCCTGCCGCATTGGCAACGCCGCATGAGGCGATGGCGCTCGGCATCAATGCCGTGCATCAGGAAGTCGTCCTGTGCCGCCATCTCACCGTCGCCGCCAACATGTTCCTCGGCGAAGAGGATTCCCGCTTCGGCATCCTGCAGCAGCGGGCGATGATCAGGCAGGCGCAGAAGATCATCGACGATCTCGGCTTCGACCTGCCGGCGCATGTCATGCTGGGTGACCTGACCATCGGCCAGCAGCAGTTGATCGCCGCCGCCCGCGCCACCGTGCGCGGCACCAAATTCCTGATCTTCGACGAGCCGACCGCCTATCTTACCCGCAAGGAGGCCGACCAGCTGTTCACGCTGATCCGCCGGCTGAAGGGCGAAGGCGTCACCATCATCTACATCAGCCATCGCATGGAAGAAGTGTTCGAGCTCGCCGACCGCGTCTCGGTGCTGCGCGACGGCACGCTGGTCGGCACCAGGAACATTGCCGAGACCAATGACGCCGAGCTGGTCAAGATGATGATCAACCGCTCGATCGAGCAGGTCTACCACAAGGAGCATTTCACCCCCGGCGCGACCATCGTCGAAACCAGGAACCTGTCCGGCAAGGGTTTCGAAAATGTCTCGATGTCCGTCCGTGCCGGCGAGATCGTCGGCCTCTATGGCCTGATCGGCGCCGGGCGCAGCGAGTTCGTCACCACGCTCTATGGCCGGCACCGCAAATCGGCCGGCCAGATCCTGTGGGAGGGCAAGGAGGTCAAGGTCAATTCCGAACATGACGCGATCAGGCTCGGCATGGCGCTGGCCCCGGAAAGCCGCCGCGACCAGGGCCTCTGCCTCAACCTGCCGGTCGGACTCAACCTCAATCTGCCGATCTACAAGCGCATCTCGAGCAATCTGCTGATCTCCCGCGCGCAGGAAAAGGCGCAAGCCGATCGCCAGATCGCCGACCTGCGCATCAAGACGCCGACGCGCGGCGCGCTGGCCTCCAGCCTGTCCGGCGGCAACCAGCAGAAGATCGTCATCGGCAAATGGCTCGCCCACGGCGCCAAGCTATTCATCTTCGATGAGCCGACTGTCGGCGTCGATGTCGGCACCAAGGCCGAGATCTACCGCCTGTTCGGCGCGCTGTTGTCCAAGGGAGCCGGCATCATCCTGATCTCGTCCTACCTGCCCGAGGTCTATGAGCTCGCCGACACGCTGCACGTGTTCCGGCGCGGCAAGCTGGTGGCCACGCATGGGTTTCGTACCGCTGATCACGAGGAGATCCTCACCCAGGCGCTGGCCGAGAAACAAGAAAGACCGGGAGGGAAGATATGAGCACCGAGGCGATCGCTGCCGAAAGGCCGAAACGCAACTACAACGCCCTGTTCGGGCTGACACTGCTGGCGCTGCTGGTTCTTTTATGGATCATCCTGTCGGTGGCGACGCCGAGCTTCGCCTCCGCCAACAACATCTCCAACCTGTTACGGCAAGGGTCGATGATCGCCATCCTGGCGGTCGGCCAGACCTTCGTCATCATCACCGGCGGCATCGACCTTTCCGTCGGCGCCGTGGTCGGCTTCGCCACCGTCATCGTCGCGATGCTGATCAACGCCGGCACACCGGTTTTCCTCGCCATCCTGATCACCTTGCTGGTCGGCGTCGCCATCGGCATGTTCCATGGGTTCGGCATCGTCAAGATGGGCCTGCCGCCCTTCATCATCACCCTGGCAACGCTGACCTCGCTGCGCGGCATCGGTCTGTTGATGACCAATGGCAACTCGATCTCGATCAACAACGACGCCTTCCAGACGTTCTCGCGCAGTTCCTTCGCCGGCGTCCCCAATCTGTTCTGGATGGTGATCCTGGTCGGCATCCCAGCCTACATCTTCCTGCACCACAGCCGCTGGGGCCGCTATCTGTTCTCGGTCGGCTCCAACGCCGAGGCGTCGCGCCTGTCAGGCGTCAACGTCCAGCGCACCATCTACATGGCCTACACGCTGTCGGGCCTGTGTGCGGCCTTCGTCGGCGTGCTGCTTGCCTCGCGCATCGGCATCNCATCGGCATCGGCAATCCGACACAGGCCGAGGGCTGGGAATTGCAGGCGATCGCCTCCTCGGTGATCGGCGGCACCTCGCTGTTCGGCGCTGTCGGCTCCGTGCACGGACCGCTGCTCGGCGCCTTCATCCTTGCCACCATCAACAACGGCGCCAATCTGCTCAACGTCAACGCCTTCTGGCAGCGCATCATCACCGGCGTGCTGATCATCGTCATCGTCTATTTCGACGGGCTGCGCCGCCGCGGCAAATAGACTGCCTCCCAATAACCGCCGGCCTCGCGACAGCAGGGCCGGCGGTGCCATGAACCGACTGGATTGAAGCATGAAAGCCGTCGTCTGCCGCTCGCCCGGCGAACTTGTCCTCGAAGACCGTCCGGCGCCTGGCGCGCCCCCCGCCGGCTGGGCGCTGGTCGCCGTCAGCCATGTCGGCATCTGCGGCACCGACTATCACATCTTCGAAGGCAAGCACCCGTTCCTCGCCTATCCCCGCATCATGGGCCACGAGGTTTCCGGCACCGTGATCGAGGTTAGTGAGGACGTCGATCTCGCCGTCGGCGAAGCGGTGATCGTCAATCCCTATCTCGCCTGCGGCAAATGCATCGCCTGCCGGCAAGGCAAGCCGAATTGCTGCGTCAGGATCGAGGTGCTCGGCGTCCACCGCGACGGCGCCATGTGCGAGCAGATCCTGGTGCCGGCGCAAAATCTTTATCCGGCAAACGGCCTGTCGCTGGCCGATGCCGCCGCCGTCGAATTCCTGGCGATCGGCGCCCATGCCGTGCGGCGCTCGCTCGCTGATCCAGGTGCGCGCACACTGGTCATTGGTGCCGGCCCGATCGGGCTCGGCACGGCGCTGTTCGCCCGCATCGCCGGGCTCGACGTGACGCTGCTCGACATGAGTGCGGAGAGGTTGGGTTTCGCCGAAAGCGAACTCGGCTTCGCGACCCTCGACGGCTCGCGGGGCGCTGCTGCCGACCTGGTGCGGGAAGCAACCGGCGGCGACGGCTTCGACGTGGTTTTCGATGCCACCGGCAACACCCGGTCGGTGCAGTCGGCCTTCGCCCATGTCGCGCACGGCGGGGCGCTGGTCCTGGTTAGCGTCGTCAAGGACGACATCGCCTTTTCCGATCCCGAATTCCACAAGCGCGAGATGATGCTGATCGGCAGCCGCAACGCCCTGCGTGCCGATTTCGACCATGTCGCCGCCTCGATCCGCAACGGCGCGCTGCCGCTGACAAAGCTGGTCACCCACCGCACCACGCTTGGCGAGACGCCGCACGACCTCGCCCGCTGGGCGCATGAGAAGTCCGGCCTGATCAAGGCCGTCATTCAAGTCGGATGATGCCAGGGCTGCCGCATCTCAGAGCGCCGACAATTTGAGCTCGATCCGCTCGGCCGGGAAGCGCGACTCCGAAAACTGTATCGGCTGACCGTCGGGCGTGACGTTGACGGCGACCGTCACCAGCACGATGGCGCCGGGCTGCAGCTCGAGGTCCGCAAGGTCGGCGGCATCGGCATGGCGCGCCGACAGCACAGTCGATTGCCTGAGATAGTCGTCGATGCCGAAACGTGCCAGCGATGCGGTGATCGAACCGGTTTCCGCCATGGCGGCATCGATGCCGGCAAAGCGCCTGGCATCGAACCAGCCGGCCGCACGAGACACCGGCATTCCATCGGCTTCGCCGCGCGTTTCCAGGCGTATCACATCGGCCCCCGTCGCAAGGCCTAAGCCCTCTGCGACACGACGGTTGGCCGGCTCGATCGATGACGCGAGCAAGGTGATATGCCGCTCGGACGCCTGTCCTTGCAATCCCTCGGAAAAGCGGGTGCGGGCGCCGATCGGATAAGACAGCCGCTTGCGCGACAGCACGAAGGTGCCGCGCCCTTGCTCCGCCCTGAGCACGCCCTCCTGCACCAGCGCTGCGATAGCGCTGCGCACCGTGTGGCGGTTGACGCCATAGCGTCCGGCCAACGCGATCTCCGGCGGCAGCGCCGCATTTTCGGGAAAATCGCCGACGGCAATCGAATGCAGGATCTGATCGGCGATCTGCCGCCACAGCGCGACACCGCTGCGCCGCTCGATGCTGTTGGCTTGTCCGATCATCTCCCGCCCCAATTCCTCGCGCCGATCTTTTGGCCCGTGTCACGTGCCCGTCATGGACACGCGCTAGATAATGGATATAATTTGTATAGTTGTCTATATCAATAGACAAAATGAACGCAGACGAGGAGCACCGCCATGCGAGGACGGGAAGCGCGAGAGCAGGCCGAGCGCAAGGCCGTGATGGCGACGCTGGCGCAATCGGCCGGCGACGACATCGTCCGCCTCTGGGACGAAGCCGGCCTGCCTTGCGAAGCGGAACTTCTGCGTGGCCCCGAAACCGGCCTGGTTACGGTACGCGGCCGCATCGGCGGCGGTGGTGCCCCTTTCAATGTCGGCGAGGCGACGGTCACCCGTGCCACGGTGCGGCTTGCGTCCGGCCATGTCGGCCACTGCTACGCGCTCGGCCGCGACAAGCAGAAGGCAAGGCTGGCGGCAATCGCCGATGCGCTGTGGCAGGACCCGGCCCACCGCAATGAGGTCGAGATCAGGATCGTTGCGCCATTGCAGGCGGCACTGGCCAAGGCGCGTGAACAGCGCCGCGCCGAGACGGCGGCGACCAAGGTCGATTTCTTCACCATGGTGCGCGGAGAAGACTGATGGATATCGCCGCTCAATCCATTGAAGGCGGCTTCGCCGATCCGGTATTCAATGCCCAGACCGTATTCCGTGCCGTGATGGACGCGATGGCGCGGCCGGGCAGCGTCCAGCCCTTGCCGGCCCTTGCCCACCCACCGGCGCCGCTGTCGGCCACCGCCGGCGCCGTTGCGCTGGCGCTGTGCGACAACGACACGCCGCTCTGGCTCGACCCGGCTTTGCAGGTGTCGGCGGTGAAATCCTGGCTTGGCTTCCATACCGGCGCGCCGCTGGCCAACACCCCGGCCGACGCGCATTTCGCGCTGATCGCCACGCCGGCCGAGATGATGGCGCTCGACGGGTTTTCGCAAGGCACCCAGGATTATCCCGATCGCTCCACGACGCTGATCCTCGAGGTCGGCGATCTCATCTCCGGCGCTGCGCTGCTGCTCGAAGGCCCGGGCATCGAGAAGACGGCGACGATCGCGCCGGCGCAAATGCCGCGCCATTTCGTCGAGCAATGGAAGCAGAACAACCAGCGTTTTCCGCGTGGCGTCGATATCATCCTCGCCACGTTCGACGCAATTGCCTGCCTGCCGCGCACGACGCGCATCAAGATGATGGAGGCGTAGCATGTATGTTGCGGTAAAGGGTGGCGAGACGGCCATTCGCAATGCTCACAAACTGCTCGCCGACCGCCGGCGCGGCGACCGTTCGGTGCCCGCACTTCGTCTAGACCAGATCGTCGAGCAGCTGGCGCTCGGCGTCGACCGGGTGATGAGCGAAGGTTCGCTCTACGACAGGGAACTGGCGGCATTGGCGATCGTCCAGGCGCGCGGCGACATGATCGAGGCGATCTTCCTGGTTCGCGCCTATCGCACCACGCTGCCGCGTTTCGGCTACACCAGGGCGATCGACACCGGCACGATGCTGGTCGAGCGGCGGGTGTCGGCGACCTACAAGGATCTGCCCGGCGGCCAGTTGCTCGGCCCGACTTTCGACTACACCCACCGGCTGCTCGATCCCGAACTTGCTGCCGGCGGCGATGTCGCCGAGCCGGAACAGCGTGCAGGCGAGGCGGAGGCGATGCCGCGCGTCTCGGCCATCCTCGCCCGCGAAGGCCTGATCGAGCCCGACGGCGACATGCCCGGCGATCATGTCCCCGGCGACATCACCCGTGAGCCGCTCGAATTCCCGATGGCGCGTGACATCCGCCTGCAGGCGCTGTCGCGCGGCGACGAGGGGTTTCTGCTGGCGCTCGGCTATTCCACCCAGCGCGGCTACGCGCGCAACCATCCCTTCGTCGGCGAGGTTCGCATCGGCGAGGTCGAACTGGAACTGGACGTGCCGGAACTGCCCTTTGCCGTGCCGCTCGGCAGCATCCGCGTCACCGAATGCCAGATGGTCAACCAGTTCAAGGGCTCGGCCAAGGCGCCGCCGCAATTCACCCGCGGCTACGGCCTCGTCTTCGGCCAGAGCGAGCGCAAGGCGATGGCCATGGCACTATGCGACCGCGCGCTGCGCGCCTCGGAGTTGGGTGAGGATGTCATCGCCGCCGCGCAGGACGAGGAGTTCGTCATCTCGCATTCCGACAATGTCCAGGCGACCGGCTTCGTCGAGCATCTGAAGCTGCCGCATTATGTCGACTTCCAGGCCGAGCTCGACCTCGTGCGCCGCATACGCACCGAGCACGACGCCCGCGAAAATGCCGGCAAGGACGAAGAGAAGAGGCAGGCAGCGGAATGACTTCAGTTAGCTCCACCACCGTGACCTCCCCCGTCTGGGGAATGGCCTCCGGATCCGCCGTAACCGCTACTGCCGCCAATGGTCTCGCCTTGCGCGCCTTCCCTCGGCTCAGGAAGAACTATTCTTCGAAGCACAAAGGCAACCACCCCGACGAACACCAGCAACAGGATCCCGAGGCGCATCCATCCGGTCGGGGTCATCGGAGCCCAGCCCCTTTTCCGTGTCTTGGAACTCAATTCGGTAGCACAGAGCGGAAGCGATCGCCATGACCGACATCGCCACCTACAACTTCGCCTATCTTGACGAACAGACCAAGCGGATGATCCGTCGGGCGATCCTCAAGGGCATCGCCATTCCTGGCTATCAGGTGCCGTTCGCCTCGCGCGAAATGCCGATGCCCTATGGTTGGGGCACCGGCGGCGTCCAGGTCACCGCTTCGATCATTGGCCCGGACGATGTGCTCAAGGTCATTGACCAGGGCGCCGACGACACCACCAATGCCGTCTCGATCCGCGCCTTCTTCAAGAAGGTCGCCAATGTCGCGGTCACCACCGAGACGGCCAAGGCGACCATCATCCAGACCCGCCACCGCATCCCTGAATATCCGCTGAGTGCCGGTCAGGTGCTGGTCTACCAGGTGCCGATCCCCGAGCCGCTGCGCTTCCTCGAGCCGCGGGAAACGGAGACGCGCAAAATGCATGCGCTGGAGGAATACGGCCTTATGCATGTGAAGCTCTACGAGGACATCGCCAGGCACGGCCGCATCGCCACCACCTACGCCTACCCGGTCAAGGTTGAGGGCCGCTATGTGATGGATCCCTCGCCGACGCCGAAATTCGACAATCCGAAGATGCACCGTTCGCCGGCTTTGCAATTGTTCGGCGCCGGCCGCGAAAAGCGCATCTACGCGCTGCCGCCCTTCACCGATGTGGTCAGCCTCGATTTCGAGGACCATCCGTTCGAGGTGCAGACCTTCGACCAGCCCTGCGCTCTGTGCGCGGCCGAGAACGTCTATCTCGACGAGGTCATCCTCGACGATCATGGCGGCCACATGTTCGTCTGCTCCGATACCGATCATTGCGAGAAGCGGCGCAACGCCCCTACCTCCCCCTTGTGGGGAGGTCGCGCCGAAGGCGCGGGTGGGGGTACTGCCACCGCCTCACCCNGGGGGGGGGGGGGGGTACTGCCACCGCCTCACCCCCCACCCCGGCGCTACGCGCCGACCCTCCCCACGAGGGGGAGGGTAAGGAGAAGCAATGACCGACGAACCTTTGCTGCGCGTTTCGGCGCTGTCCAAATCCTACGGCTCGCGCGTCGGTTGCGAGAACGTCACTTTTGACCTCTGGCCGGGCGAAGTGCTGGCGGTGGTCGGCGAATCCGGTTCCGGCAAGACGACTTTGCTCAACTGCCTGTCAACTCGACTGCTGCCCAGCTCCGGCACCGCCAGCTACCGGATGCGCGACGGCCAGTTTCGCGAACTCTACCGCATGAGCGAGGCCGAGCGCCGCTTCCTGATGCGCACCGATTGGGGTTTTGTCCATCAGAACCCGGCCGACGGGCTGCGCATGACGGTGTCGGCCGGCGCCAATGTCGGCGAGCGGCTGATGGCGGTCGGCGACCGTCACTATGGCAGGATCCGCGCAACGGCGGTCGACTGGTTGTCTCGTGTCGAGATCGACGAAGACCGCATCGACGACGAGCCGCGCGCCTTTTCCGGAGGCATGCGCCAGCGCCTGCAGATCGCCCGCAACCTCGTCACCGGGCCGAGGCTGGTGTTCATGGACGAGCCAACCGGCGGCCTCGACGTCTCGGTGCAGGCGCGCCTGCTCGATCTGTTGCGCGGCCTGGTCACCGATCTCGGCCTGGCCGCCATCGTCGTCACCCACGATCTCGCCGTGGCGCGGCTGTTGTCGCAGCGCATGATGGTGATGAAGGACGGCCGCGTCGTCGAAAGCGGCCTCACCGACCGCGTCCTCGACGATCCGCGCGCGCCTTATACCCAGTTGCTTGTCTCCTCGATTCTGCAGGTGTGACGATGATTGCTCCGGCGTACCCCCCTCTGGCCTTCCGGCCATCTCCCCCTCAAGGGGGGAGATCAGCAGCTTTTATGTCCCGCCCGTTCTGCGACACAGGAGAATGGCGAAACCGAATGCGACAGCCAATCTCCCCCCCTGAGGGGGAGATGGCCGGCAGGCCAGAGGGGGGTGTTGGCCCGCAGACGAATGACGATTGGAGAACCCTCTGATGGCAACCCCGCTCGTTGTCTCCGATGTCGCGAAGAGCTTCACCATGCATCTGCGCGACGGCATCAAACTGCCGGTGGTCGCCGGTGTCTCGTTCGCGATCAGGGCCGGCGAATGCGCCGTGCTCGGCGGCCCGTCCGGCGCCGGCAAGAGCTCGATCCTGAAAATGCTCTACGGAAATTATGCCACCGATGAAGGCCAGATCATCGTCCAGCACGAGGGCGGGCTCATCGATCTCGCCTCGGCCAGCCCGCGCACCGTGCTTGCCGTGCGCCGGCTTACCATCGGCTATGTCAGCCAGTTCCTGCGCACCGTGCCGCGTGTCTCTGCGCTCGACGTCGTGGCCGAACCGCTGGTCGAGCGCGGCGAGGAGCGCGAGGTCGCGCACGGCAAGGCACGCGCCTTGCTGGCGCAGCTCAACCTGCCGGAGAAGCTCTGGGCGCTGCCGCCGGCGACGTTCTCCGGCGGTGAACAGCAGCGCGTCAACATCGCGCGCGGCTTCATCACCGAGCACCCGATCCTGCTGCTCGACGAGCCGACCGCTTCGCTCGATGCCAGGAACCGCGATGTGGTGATTTCCCTGATCGTCGCCAAGAAGGCAGCGGGCGTCGCTTTGCTCGGCATCTTCCACGATCACGACGTGCGTGAGGCGGTCGCCGACCGCGTCATCGACGTGACCGCTTTTGCCGCCGGGAAAATCGCCGCATGACCAGGAAACTGTCGGAGGCGCCGCTGATCCACGAGACGGCGGAAGTCGAGAACTCGACGCTCGGCCGCTGGACCGAGATCGCCGAGCGCTGCCGGGTTTCCGAAAGCACGCTCGGCGACTATTCCTACATGATGCAGGACTGCGGCGTCTGGTGCGCAACGATCGGCAAATTCGCCAACATCGCCGCAAGCGTGCGCATCAACGCTACCAACCATCCGACCTGGCGGCCGACGCTGCACCATTTCACCTATCGCGCCTCGGATTATTGGGACGACGCCGAGCACGAGAGCGAATTCTTCGCCAAGCGCCGCGCCAAACGCGTCACCATCGGCCACGACACCTGGCTCGGCCACGGCTCGACCATCCTGCCGGGCGTCACCGTCGGCGATGGCGCGGCGGTCGGTGCCGGTGCGGTGGTGTCGAAGGACGTCGCGCCCTACACCATCGTCGCCGGCGTACCGGCCAAGCCGATCCGCGAACGCTTCGACCGCCGCACCGCGGAGCGCTACCAGGCGCTCGCCTGGTGGGACTGGGACCATGCAAGGCTGCGCGCCGCGCTCGACGATTTTCGGGAATTGTCGGCGGAGACGTTTCTGGAGAAATATGGCGGCTAAGGGATCGTGAATGGTGAATGGTGAATAGTGAATGGGGGCAGCGGACAGGTTTCGAGGCTCAGGGAAGCCGTTCTTATCACCATTCACCATTCGAGCTTCTCGCGCCGAGTTGATCCCGCCCCGCTCCAGGCTGTGGGCAGTAACAAAACTGACATCGTTCCGACACCGCAGGTTCATGCGGCTGCGCTAGCCAGGGTAAACAGACCTTCAATTGCGATTGGACTGGAGCCTGCACCATGTCAGCTACGCTCGAAATCCGCGGCGTCACCCGCCGGTTCGGCAAGAACACCGCCGTCAGCAATGTTCACATCGCGATTCCGCAAGGCCAGATGGTCGGCATCATTGGCCGCTCCGGCGCCGGCAAATCGACGCTGCTGCGCATGATTAACCGCCTCATCGATCCCAGCCAGGGATCCATCCTGTTCAACGGCGTCGAGGTCTCCGGGTTGCGCGGCTCGCCGCTCCGGCGATGGCAGCGCGACTGCGCCATGATCTTCCAGCAGTTCAATCTCGTGCCGCGCCTCGACGTGCTGACCAATGTGCTGCTCGGCCGGCTCAACCACCGCTCGACCCTGTCCAACCTGTTCGGCATGTTCTCCCGCGGCGAATGCGCCGAGGCGGTTGCAGCCCTCGAGCGCCTCGACATCGCCCGCACCGCCCTGCAGCCGGCCGGCACGCTTTCCGGCGGCCAGCAGCAGCGCGTTGCGATTGCGCGCGCCATGATGCAGCAGCCGAAGGTGTTGCTGGCGGATGAGCCGATTGCCTCGCTCGATCCGCTCAACGCCAAGGTGGTGATGGATTCGCTGCAGGACATCAATTTGCGCGAGGGCATCACCGTCATCACAAATCTGCATACGCTGGATACGGCCCGCACCTACTGCAACCGCATCATCGGCATGGCCGCCGGCAAGGTCGTCTTCGACGGCCCGCCCGAAGCCCTCAACCGCGAGGCCGTGCGCATGGTCTACGGCGCCGACAGCAATGGCGGCGAAATCTCCGAGGCCATCACCTCCACCAGTGTCGCCATCAAACAGAAAATCGCTGCATCCGCCGGACCGCTCGAGCCCGCATTCCCGGGATATTGAGAACGGCCTGATCGCCCGCCCGCGTCAAAGGCACCTGTCAAAAAATTCGTACGCTACCGGCGCGAGGCCGGGACCAACAGGAGAGAGATAATGTTCAGGAAGATGGTTTTTGGCGCCGTTTCATTGCTCGCTATCGCGGCAAGCGCCGCTCACGCCCAGGATATCAAGGAATTCCGCATCGGCATCCTTGGCGGTGAAAACGAAGCGGACCGGCTGCGCAACTTTCAGTGCCTCGCCGATCACATGAAGTCCGAATTCGGCTTCGAGAAGGTCTCGCTGTTCCCGGCCGCCGACTATGACGGCGTTATCCAGGGCCTGCTCGGCGGCACGCTCGATTTCGCAGAGCTTGGCGCGTCGGGCTATGCCAGCGTCTACCTCAAGGATCCGAACGCCGTGACCCCGATCCTCACCACCCAGCAGACCGACGGCGCGACCGGCTATTATTCGATCGGCCTTGCGCTGAAGTCGTCCGGCATCACCGACATCAAGTCGGCCAAGGGCAAGAAACTCGGCTATGCCGACCCGGATTCGACCTCCGGCTACCTGATCCCGCTGACCCAGATCCCGAAGGACACCGGCGCTTCGAACGAAACCTTCTTCGCCTCGACCCAGTTCAATGGCGGCCACGAGAACAACCTTCTCGCGGTTCGCGACGGCAAGGTCGATGTTGCGGTTGACGATTCCTCGGGCATCGGCGACTTCAAGAACGGCTACACCTCCGGCACCTTCCACAAGGAAGTCGCCAAGGGCGCCGTGGACCCCAACGATTTCGTCGAAGTCTGGCGCTCCGGCTCGATCCCGAACGGCCCGCTGGTCGTGCGCACCGCACTCGGCGGCGATATGAGCGCCAAGCTCGCCAACTTCTTCACCAGCCTGCCGGCCAAGGACAAGCCTTGCTTCGAGGCCATCGAAGGCGGCGATTTCACCGGCTACGTTCCGGTGAAGCCGGACTTCTACAGCGTCATCGTCGAAGCCCGCAAAGCCGCGATCGGCGGCTGACGACAATTGCGGAAAGGGCGGCGTCCATTAGAGCGACGTGCGTCCACTTGGACGCACAAAGTACGCTCTAACACTTAGATGCCGCATCGTGCTTTCCGAAAGTCAACTTTCGGGCCGATGCGGTCGCCGCCCTTTTTGCGTGTCCGCTCGTGACCCCGTATGACCTTCGCCGCTACAATTCGTTCAGACGCGGTCCGGCAGGCAGCAGACGCCTGGCGACGCCAGACGTCCTTGCGCCGGTTCTACACGGCGCTCGGCATCGGCTCACTGCTTGTCGCCATGTGCACAGCCATGTGGTTCGCCGACGAGGCCAATGCCGGACATTTCTTCGATCGGCTGCCGCACATACTGGATTTCCTTAGTTGGCTTGTTCCCAAGGACTGGAACGACGTCTGGCGGGCGCTGTTCGACATCGCATCGCCGCACGACAAGGGCAGCCAAGAGTTCAACTTCCCGCTTGGCCGCGTCTATCTCTGGGGCGGCTTTTATCTACCCGAATATTTCGAGCTGATGCTCACCACGCTTAACGTGGCGCTGGTTTCCACTTTCATCGGCTTTGTCTTTGCGGTGCCCTTTTCCTTCATCGCCGCGCGCAACTTGACGCCCAGTCCGGTGCTCAGGCTCGTCGTCAAGCGCTTCATGGAACTGCTTCGCGCCTTCCCCGAGATCGTCATTGCCGGCCTGTTCGCAGCCATCCTCTCGACCGGCCCGGTCGCAGCCATCATCGCCATCGGCCTGCATTCCATCGGCGCTCTCGGCAAGCTCTTCTACGAGATCAACGAAAACATCGACATGCGCGCCGAAGAAGGCCTGCGCGCGGTCGGCGCCAACTGGTTCGAGCGCGTGCGCTTTGCCGGCCTGCCGCAAGTGCTGCCCAATTTCATGTCCTACACGCTGCTCAGGATCGAGATCAATGTGCGTATCTCGACCATTATCGGTGCGGTCGGCGGTGGCGGCATCGGCGAGGAACTGAAGCTCTCCATCTCGCGCGGCTTCGGCGCCAAGACGCTGGCATTGGTGCTGCTGCTGTTCACGACGATCTTCCTCGTCGACCAGTTTTCCGCCTGGCTACGCCGCAAGCTCGTCGGCGAGCAGGCATTCATGATGGGTGCCTGACCATGATCCCAAAAAGTGGATTCCGGTTTTTGGAAAAGATCATGGCAAATCAACAAGAAGACTGCCCATGGCCGCAATGACCGCCGATCAGATGCGGTCGATCGAGGAGCGCTTTCCCCAAGTGTTCCGGCGGCCCTTGTACAAACGCTTCGGCCCGCTGGTCCTGTTCACCGGCATCCTGCTCTACCTCGTCTATGCCTTGTGGTTCTTCAGCCTGCCGCAAGTGCTGAGGGAATCGCACTGGGAGCGCCTGCCGCTCTTCCTGACGCAATGGATCAGCTACGATCTGCAGCCGGAATTCCGTCTCGACCAGCCTCAGATCACACCCAGATATCCGCGTTTTTCGGCGCTCGGCGAAGACCCGCATCCCGATTGGGTCATCACCAACGCCAACGGCTCCTACACCATCCTGATCGACGGCCGGGCCAAATCGGTCACCTTCGACAAGACCGAGGCGACGCTTGTCGCCAATGGCCAGACGGTGCCGGTGTCCTTGGCCAGCGGCAAACCGGTAATATCCGGCCCGGTGCCGGAGTGGATCACCGCGCATGACGATGAGATCGTCGCCAGGATGGGCTTTGCCGGCGAGGTCCGTATAACCGTCGATCGCGTCAAGGTCCGCAAACGCTTCCTCGGCTGGGCGAATTTCGTCTTCGACACACGCTCGCCCTTCTTCGGCAAGTCGCCCGGCGAGGTGGTCTCGTTGCTGATGTCCGGACCCCAGCTCAAGCCGGGCACATCAAACATTGCGCTGGCCGCCGACAATATCTGGAACAACGCCCAATGGCAGCATGGCGACGTCTGGACGAAGCTGTTCCAGACCATCGTCATGGCGTTTCTCGGCACCTTGCTCGGCGGCATCGTTGCCTTCCCGCTCGCCTTCTTCGCCGCCCGCAACATCACCCCGAGCGGCCTGCTTAGCCAGGTGCTAAAGCGGTTCTTCGATTTCATGCGTTCGGTCGACATGCTGATCTGGGCGCTGTTCTTCACCCGCGCCTTCGGCCCGGGCCCGCTTGCCGGCAGCGCCGCGATTTTCTTCACCGAGATCGGCACGCTCGGCAAAGTCTATTCGGAAGGCCTCGAGAACATCGACGACAAGCCACGCGAGGGCATCCAGTCGACCGGCGCCAACGGCTTGCTGGTGCAGCGCTATGGCGTGCTGCCGGAAGTGATCCCGGTCTTCATCAGCCAGACACTCTATCAGTGGGAATCCAACACCAGGGGCGCGACGATCATCGGCGCCGTCGGTGCCGGTGGCATCGGCCTGAAGCTCTGGGAGGCGATGCGCACCAATTCCAACTGGGCCAATGTCTTCTACATGGTGCTCTTGGTCCTGCTCGTCGTTTTCATCTTCGACAGCATTTCCAATTTCCTGCGCCGCCGCTTGAGCAGGACGATCCACGACTACAACCGGATCCAGGCCGGCCAGGGCTGACGGGGGCGTTACGCAGACGTGCGGTTAGGGCGCCTTCCTCCATCCATTCCTGATATGCCTGTAGCCGTCGCGGTAAACAGCTTCCGGGCCTTCGGAAAAGTCGCGCCACACCTTGGTGGCCGCGGCCAAATCCTTCAGCGAACGCCCGAACGCCTCGATCGTCAGCCAATCGTCGTAGCCGCTCTTGCGAATGGCGGAGAAAGTCTCCTTCCAGGGGACGTGGCCGCGGCCCGGCACGCCGCGATCGTTCTCCGAAATATGGATATGGACGATGTTCTTGCGGTTGCGCGTATAGGCCCCGATCGGGTCAGCTTCTTCGATATTGGCATGGAAGGTATCGTACATCGCCTTGACGTGCGGCCGGTCGATCGCGTCGATATGCTCCGACAAATCGTCCATCGTGTTGAGCAGATAACATTCGAAGCGATTGAGCGCCTCCAGCCCGATAGTGACGTTTCTGTTGCCGGCATGATCGCCGATGGCGCGTTGCGAAGCGACCGAGCGCTTTTTCTCGGCCGCCGTCGGCCCGCTGCCGGAAAAGGCGCCAAGCGTCGAATGCAGCGGACCGCTCAAAGTGTTCGCGCCAAGCGCCTGAGCGCAGTCGATCGCCGATTTCATGTAGTCGATACCGGCCTTGCGCGTCGAGGCGTCGGCCGAGATCAGGTTCATCGCCGGATCGCCCATCGCCGAGACGGCGGTGCGTTGCAGCCCGATACGATCGAGCAGCTCGCCGAGCTTCTTGTAGTCGTCCGGCGTGCCGGAGAAGATCGGTATCTCGACGCCGTCGAAGCCGGTCGCCTTGATATCCCTCAACAACGGCTCGTGTTTTTTCGTGACACTGGTCGTCCACAACAACATGCACATGCCGATTTTCATCGACGCCCCTCCCCTTCATTCGCTCGATCGCCGGAGGGGTGGTGAGATTCAGGTCAGGCCGAGCCGAAAATGGTGGGTTCCGAGAACCGGAGCGGAGCGTACTTTTGGTACATGAGCACCGGAAGCGCAGGAAACTGCCATTTGCAGGCCGGTCTCACCTGAATATCACCACCCCTTCAGAGCTTCGTCCACGCTCCATTCTTCTTCGCCGATTTCACGCAGGCCTCGATGAAGGCCATGCCTTCGACGCCGTCTTGCACAGTCGGGAAAACGACATCCTTAGCCGGCTTGCCGCCCTTCCGGCGCGCCGCACGAATGGCCCGCGCGGCTTCCTGGTAGATGTTGGCGAAACCTTCGAGATAGCCTTCCGGATGGCCTGGCGGAACGCGGCTGACGCGCCCGGCGACGGGCAACGCTCCCGCGCCGTTTCGGGTGATCAACTGCTTCGGCTGGCCGAACGGCGTGTACCAGAGATAGTTCGGATCGGCCTGCACCCATTCGAGCCCGCCCTTCGAGCCGTAGATGCGCAATTTCAGGCCGTTCTCGTGGCCGGGCGCCACCTGGCTTGCCCAGATCATGCCCTTGGCGGAGTGCGACCCGCCGACCGGCTTGAAGCGCAGCAGCACATTGATGTTGTCGTCGAGCAGCCGCCCCGGTACGAAGGCATCGAGATCGGCCGACAACGAATCGAGCTCCAGCCCGGAGACGAAACGGGCGAGGTTGTAGGCGTGCGTGCCGATATCGCCCAGCGCACCGCCGGCACCGGCCTGCTTGGGGTCTGAGCGCCACGCAGCCTGCTTCTGGCCGGTGGCGGCCAGATCTTCGGTCAGCCAGTCCTGCGGATATTCCGACTGCACGATGCGGATATCGCCGAGCTGTCCTTTGGCCACCATCTCGCGTGCCTGCCGCACCATCGGATAGGCGGTGTAGTTATGCGTCAGCACAAACACCTTGCCGGTCTTTTCGACCAGCGCGGCCAGCTTCTTTGCCTCGGCCAGCGTCGTCGCCAGCGGCTTGTCGCAGATGACGTGGATGCCGGCCTCGAGAAAAGCCTTGGCGGCCGGCACGTGCACATTGTTCGGCGTGACGATGGCCACCACCTCGATGCCGTCCGGCCGCTTGGCCTCGGCCTGGGCCATCTCGGCATAGGAGCCGTAGCTGCGTGCCGGATCGAGCCCAAGCTCGGCCGCCGAGGCCTTGGCGCGCTCCGGATTCGACGACAAGGCGCCGGCAACCAGCACGAACTCGTTATCAATGCGCGCCGCGATGCGGTGCACCGCGCCGATAAAGGCGCCTTGTCCGCCGCCAACCATGCCGTAGCGGATCGGACCGCCTCCCGTTTCCGTCTTCGATGCGCCAACCACGATTTTCTCCCTCGTTATCTGAGATACCCCTCCCCCCTTGAGGGGGAGGGTCGACGCGTAGCGCGGGTGGGGTCGCCGGGCATGAAGCTCGGCATGGACCGACCCCACCCGGCCCTCCGGGCCACCCTCCCCTCGGGAGGGATATCTGTGCTAGATCCCCATCATGCCGCGCAGCACCTTTTTATCGGTCGTGCCGCCGGCGAAATCGTCGAATGCTTTTTCCGTCACCCTGATGATGTGGTGCTGGATGAAGGGGGCGCCTTCGGCAGCACCATCCTCCGGGTGCTTGAGGCAGCATTCCCATTCCAGCACCGCCCATGAATCGTAATTGTATTGGGTGAGCTTGGAGAAGATGCCGCCGAAATCCACCTGCCCGTCGCCGAGCGAGCGGAAACGCCCGGCGCGGTTGGTCCAGCTCTGGTAGCCGGAATAGACGCCTTGCCGCCCGGTCGGATTGAACTCGGCGTCCTTGACGTGGAACGCCTTGATCCGCTCGTGGTAGATGTCGATGAATTCGAGATAATCGAGCTGCTGCAGCAGGAAGTGCGACGGGTCGTAGTTGATGTTGCAGCGCTTGTGGCCGCCGACCGCATCGAGGAACATCTCGAATGTCGCGCCGTCGAACACGTCCTCGCCCGGATGGATTTCGTAGCCGATATCGACGCCGTTCTCGTCATAGACGTCGAGGATCGGCTTCCAGCGCTTGCCCAGCTCGGCAAATGCTTCCTCGATCAGTCCCGCCGGCCGCTGCGGCCATGGGTAGAGGTATGGGAAGGCCAACGCGCCGCAAAACGACACCGACGCCTTGAGCCCGAGATTCTTCGACGCCTTGGCGGCGAACTTCATCTGTTCGACCGCCCATTGCTGCCTGGCTTTTGGATTGTTGTGCACCGCAGCCGGCGCAAAGCCGTCGAACTGCGCGTCATAGGCGGGATGCACCGCCACCAGTTGCCCCTGCAGATGCGTCGACAGTTCGGTGATTTCGACGCCGGCATCGGCGCAGATGCCCTTCACCTCGTCGCAATAGGCCTTGGAGGAGGCTGCCTTCTCGAGATCGAACAGTCGAGCGTCCCATGTCGGGATCTGCACGCCCTTGTAGCCCAGACCAGCCGCCCATTTGGTGATCGAGGCCAGCGAATTGAACGGCGCGGCGTCGCCCGCAAACTGCGCCAAGAACAGACCAGGCCCCTTCATCGTCGTCGGCATCGGCATCTCCCTATGTTTCACGACCAAGCATAGCGCCGATTGAAAACAGGGCCAGCGTCTTTGGTCTCTTTGCACAGCGCACTCAGCGCTGCTATTCTGGTATTACCAAATGCCGAAATCTGGTCAAGCCATTTGACGCGCTGCGACGGTCCTGCAACCATGCCGAGTTAAGCCACATGTTTAAGAATAATCAATAGCATAGACAGGAGCCAACGCTTGATGGCAGCAGTTCTTGCCGTCCAGATGAAATTACTGTAGACCTCCCTTCAAGCCCAATTGGTCGAACCAGTTTGCAAAAAATGCTGGGACGCCTTGGGGAGGAATCATGCGGCACGCTTCGGCAGAGTGCGCCGCAGGCGAACTGGTACAGGCGATTCTGGGAAGGATAGACCATGCATCTTTCGACGCACAATTGGATGCGGGCGGAGCCGCTGGAAACGACGCTCAAGCGCATCAAGAAATTCGGCTACGAGTCGATCGAGATCTCCGGCGAACCCGAACAGTACAAGCCCAAGGAGACGCGCGCACTGTTGAACGAGTACGGCATTCGCTGCTGGGGAGCGGTGACGCTGATGCTGGGCGAGCGCAATCTCGCCGCCAAGGACCAGGGCCAGCGCGAGCGCTCGGTGCAGTATGTCAAGGACGTGCTGACCATGGTCAGCGAACTTGATGGCGAGATCATCACGCTGGTTCCGGCCACCGTCGGCAAGGTGGTGCCGGACGGCACCGAGGAAGAGGAGTGGAAATGGGTGGTCGACGCCACCCGGGAATGCTTCACCCACGCCAAGAAGGTCGGCGTCAAGATCGCGGTCGAGCCGCTCAACCGCTTCGAGACCTATCTGTTCAACCGCGGCGCCCAGGCACTGGCGCTGGCCGATGCGGTCAGTCCCGAATGCGGCGTCTGCCTCGACGCCTACCACATCCACATGGAAGAATTTAACGTCTACGACGCCATCCGGCAGGTCGGCAAGCGCCTGTACGACTTCCATGTCGCCGACAACAACCGCTTCGCCGCCGGCCTCGGGCAGATCGACTGGCCGAAGATCGTCGGCACGCTGAAGGAGATCGGCTATGACGGCGCGCTGACCAATGAATTCGTCGCCCCCGTCGACCGCACGCCGGCTGCCCCCTATCCCGACATGGTCGAACGCAACCCCGTCGACATCTCGCCGGAGCAGCTGAAATTCATTCAGGACCACGGCTCCAGCGTGCTCACGGAGAAATTCTACACCGACCAGATGCGCATCAACGCGGAAACGCTGCTGCCGCTGATCAAGTAGCCGAGCCGTTTGGAAAAGCCCTTCCGCCTCACCGCGGCCGGGCCGAGGATTAACATGCGCATCAAGACGGTCCAAGCCTGGTGGGTCCGCATACCAATCGAAGCCGCGAAGCAGCACCGCAGCGACTTCGGTCAGGTGGCGACGTTCGACGCCGCCATCCTGCGCATCGAGACGGACGACGGGCTGGTCGGCTGGGGCGAAGGCAAGAATGCCGCCGGCAGCGCCGGCAGCTACGGCGCCCTTGTCCATTTGCTGAACTACGAGGTCGGCCCGCAGCTGGTCGGCCGCGACCCGGCTGACATCGGCGTCATCTGGGAGATGCTCTATAATGGCACGCGCCACGACAGCGCCGCTCGCGCCGGCCACGCCATGCCGCAATTGGCGCGACGCGGCATGAGCATCGCCGCTATCAGCGCCGTCGACATCGCATTGTGGGACATTCTTGGCAAATCGCTCGGCGTTCCGGTCTGGCGGCTGCTCGGCGGCCGCAAGCTGGACCGCATGCCGGCCTATGCTTCCGGCGGCTGGGCCACTGCGGAAGCCATCGGCGACCAGCTGCAGTCCTACATCACCAAGGGCGGTTTCAAGGCGCTGAAGATGCGCGTCGGCGCCATGGACGGCGCCCCACATATCTCGGCCGCTCGCGTCCGTGCCGCCAGACAGGCGCTCGGTCCCGATATCGACCTGATGGTCGACGCGCACGGCACCTACACGGTGGCCGAAGCCAAGCGCTTTATCCATCTCGCCGGCGACCTCGATCTCGCCTGGTTCGAGGAGCCGGTGATCGCCGACGACAAGCCCGGCATGGCCGAGGTGCGCGCCTGCGGTTCGATCCCGATCGCCACCGGCGAAAGCGAGGCGACGCGCTATGCCTTCCGCGACCTCGCCGTGCTCAAATCCGCCGATATATTCCAGCCGGATCCGGCCTTTTGCGGTGGCATCAGCGAGGCGATGAAGATCGGCACCATCGCCAGCGCCTTCAATCTGCGCTTTGCGCCGCATCTTTGGGCCGGCGCGCCCTGCTTCTTTGCCGGGCTGCATGTCTGCGCTGCGTCGCCGGCGAGCTTCACCGTCGAATATTCGCTCGGCGCCAACCCGATGATCCACGATCTGATCGAAGAGACTGTCGAAGCAAAGGACGGTATGGTAGCGATCCCTGATAGACCCGGGCTGGGATTCACCATTTCGGAGCGGTTCCTGGAGGCGCACGCGCAACACGGCTGACATGAAAGAAAAGAACCTTCTCGCGGAACTCGCCGCCTATCTGTTCTCCCATTCGGACAAGGAGACGGGCCGCACGCCGTCGGAGCGCGAACTGGCAGAGCATTTCAGCGTCAGCCGCGGCCAGATCCGCGAGGCGCTGGCCATTCTCGAGGCCATGCGCATCGTCGAGCGACGGGCGAAATCCGGCATCTACATCGATACGAAGCAGGCGAGCGTCGAGGCGATGGCGCTGTTCGCCCGCGCCGGCCTGCCGCTCGATCCCGTCCAGATCTACGAGACGGTCGAGTTGCGCAAGATCCACGAGATCAAGGCCGCCGAACTTGCCTGTTCACGCGCCACCGAGGAGAATTTCGAGCGGCTGCGCGAGATCCTGAAGGCCTCCGAGGATCGCATCGCCGCCGGTGAAGGGCTTGCCCGGGAAGACCGCGAGTTCCACCTCGAGATCGTGCGGGCGACCAAGAACAGCGTCTTCCACAATATCTGCAGCGTCTACTACATGATGGGTGAACTGCGCCTGCCGATCTATTTCAACGATCCCGAACGCAGCGTGCGCTCCCATGCCGAGCATATCCAGATCTACGAGGCGCTGCTGCGCCGCGATGGCAATCTCGCCCAGGCGCTGATGAGCGCCCACCTGCAAGGCGCGGAAAGCTACTGGAAGGGGCTGATCGAGGGGCGTGGGACGGAACCGGAAAGCCCTGCGCTCGAAAAGGCCTGAAATGCCCAAGATCCTGTCAACACACAGACTGCACCCTCGTGCCGCTTCCATGCTGACCGGGGCCGGCGAACTCGTCGTTGCTTCCGCCCTCGATGCGGCCACGCTGGCCGCCGAGGCGAGGAACGCCGATGTCATCATCGTTCGCGCTCCCTTGCCTGCGGCGCTTTTCGAAGGCGCGAAGAAGCTCAGGGCCGCGATCCGCCACGGCGCCGGGCTGGACATGGTACCGATGGAAGCGGCCAATGCGGCCGGCGTGCTGGTGGCGAACGTGCCGGGGGTGAACGCGCGATCTGTCGCCGAATATGTGATGTTCGCGGCGCTGGCGCTGCTTAGGCGCTTCCGTGTGTTGGACCGCGACTTGCGTGCGAAGGGCTGGCTGGCGGGCCGCGAACACACGGTGGTGGCCAGCGAGCTAGCGGGCAAGACGATCGGCATTGTCGGCCTCGGCGCGATCGGTCAGGCGGTTGGCCACATCGCCGCCCATGGGTTCGATCTGAATGTGGTGGCGACGACGCGCAGCATGCGGCCGGCGCCGGACAGGGTCGGCTTCCTGTCGATCGATGCACTCATCGAGCAGAGCGACATCATCGTTCTGTGCTGCCCGCTGACGCCCGAAACACGGGGGCTGATCAGCCGCGAGCGCATTGAGCGGATGAAGCCGGATGCGCTGCTGATCAATGTTTCGCGCGGGCCGGTGATCGATGACAACGCGCTGATCGAGGCCTTGCAGAAGGGCCGCATCGGCGGCGCTGCGCTCGATGTTTTTGCTACACAACCGCTACCGCCCAACCATCCTTATTTCGGCTTCGACAACGTCATCGTCACCCCGCACATGGCTGGGATTACCGAGCAGTCGATGATGCGCATGGGCGTCGGCGCGGCTGGCGAAGCCTTGCTGGTGCTGGCCAACAGATTGCCGGTCAATCTGCGCAACCCCGAAGTGGTCGAGCACTACCGGCGGCGGTTCCTTGCCGATTTCTGAAAGCGCCCCAATTTTCCCGAATTCGCCGGCGATGGTGCCGGCATGGCAAGCGTCACAAAGTTCCTACTGACCGCCGGCTTCTGCGTGGCGACGGCGCAAGCCTTCGCCAACGGACAGGGTAGCTACGTGTTCTGCGACAACGGCATACGCTGCGTGGCGGCACCCTGTCCATCGAACAGCGCACTCGACCTCGCTGCTGGGAAGCTCATCAAAGGCGTTTCAATCGACATCGATCGCCTGCCGCAGCAAGACAAGGCGCTCGATCTTTCAGACAAGCTCTATGCCGGCAAGGTCGTTGTTGTCGGCTCGATCGAGAACCGCACCCGGACCTTCAACGGCAAGCGGTACACCCTGCCTTGGCTGGTCGCCACCAGCATCGAACGCGCCGCCAAGGACAGCGAACGCGGCCACTGCTCGTCGCGCTGACACGCGCTATCCGATCAATTTGCAAGCAGCCCCTCCACGCCAGTTGCGATGCGCAGCAGGTGGTGGTCATGGCCATTGCGCGCCACCAGCATCAGCCCGGCCGGACGCGTCATTGCCGGCATCGGCAGCGAGATGGCTGATAGATCGAACTGGTTGGCGACCTGCGTGTTGCGCAGCAGAAGGCCTTCCGTCCTGTTGCACAGAGCCTCGTCGCTGGTCATCGACACGATCGTCGGCGCCGTCACCGGTGTGGTCGGCAGGGCCAGCACGTCGACCGACGCCAGCCGGTCATCCATCGCGGCGGCCAGCGCCGTGCGGCGGCGCATTGCCCTGATATAGACCGTGGCCGGAATGGCGGCGGCGCGCGACAATGGCCCGCTTACCCGCGGGTCGACCGGCCGCGTCGCTCCCGTCGCCAGCCAGTCGGCATGGATCTCCGCCCCTTCCATCGCCGCGATCGACGCGCGTTGGGTTGCCACGCGCAGATCGGCAAGCAGGTCGTCGATCGACAGCTCCACAAGCCGTGCGCCGCTAAGCTCTATCTTGCGCAGACACCGGTCGAACGTCGTCGCGACCTCTTCCTGCGTATCATCGAACAGCACGCCGCGCGCAATACCGATGCGCAGGCCGTCCAGCGGCAGCGGCAACAGTGCCGCCAGGTTTTCGCCCGACATCACTGCATCGGCCGCCGCACATTCGGCGACGGTGCGGGCCAGCGGACCGATCGAGTCCAGCGTGGCTGACAGCGGAAACGCACCCGCAAGCGGCACGCGCCGCGCAGTCGGCTTGAAACCGACGACGCCATTCAGCGATGCCGGAATGCGCACCGAACCACCGGTATCGGAACCGATGGAGATTTCGCTGGTGCCTTCGCCCACCGAAACGCCGGCGCCTGAGGAGGAGCCGCCCGGAATACGGCTGGCATCGCTAGCATTGCCGGGCGTGCCATAATGTGGATTGACGCCGATCGCAGTAAAGGCGAACTCGGTCATGTTGGTCTTGCCGAGGATGATTGCACCGGCCTGGCGCAACTGTTGCACGACAATGGCATCCCGCAGCGCCGGCGCTGCGTTGGCGAGCAGCAGAGAGCCCGCCGTGGTCGGCTCGCCGGCGACATCGAAAAGATCCTTGATCGAGACGATCGCCCCATCGAGCGGCCCGAGCGTGACGCCGGCTTTTCGCCGCGCATCGGTGGCGTCCGCCGCCGCCCGTGCGGCTTCCGGGTAGAGCTTTACGAAAACCCTCTCATCGTCGACGCGAGCGGCAAGAGGCGAAAGAATTGCTTCGAGGTGATCGCGGGCTGATTGCATTTTTCGGTGTCGGACTCCGCGCGCTTGCAACGTCTTAAGGTAGTAGCCAGAAACTGGCCGCAGGAGACATAGCCCGGCACGGTCGGATTTGCACCTGTCGAACCGAAGGAGGAAGGCCCGATGCTCTACCAAGGCAGCTGCCACTGCGGCAAGGTCGCGTTCGAGGTCGAAGGCGAGCTGACCGGAGCCGTTCGGTGCAATTGCTCGATCTGCTCGCGCAAGGGTGCACTGCTATGGGCAGTTCCGCATGAGAGCATGCGGGTGCTTGCCTGGGGCGATGATCTCGGCCGCTACAGCTTCGGCAACCATGTCATCGCCCACCGCTTCTGCCGCAGCTGCGGCATTCACCCCTTCGCCGAGGATGTCGGCGAAGGGAGCGGGCGAAGTGCCTATATCAATATTAATTGCATCGAGGCGTTGGACGTCGCCGCCGTGCCGGTCTTCGACTTCGACGGCCGTTCCGTTTAGGCCTTGGGGTCGTCGATCGGCTTGGGGCCAAGGAAGAACGCCGCCAGTGCCGCAAGCAACGTCGCCGCCGCGCAATAGGCGAAGGCGGTGGCAACGCCGGTATTGTCGACCAGCAGGCCGCCGAAGACGGCGCCCAACGCGATGGCGACCTGGAACGTCATAACCATGAGCCCACCGGCGCTTTCCGCCTGATCGGGGGCGGCCCGCACCAGCCAGGTCTGCAGCCCGACTGGGACGGCGCCGAAGGCAAAGCCCCAGCTGGCCACTGCTATTGCAGCCACGACGGGTGAACCTCCGACCACCAGCAGCAGGAGCGCCGAAAACGCGATCAGCAGGGGCGCCAGGCTGACGGCTGCCTTGAGGCTGCGTTCGGCAATGAAGCCGCCGGCAAAATTGCCGAAGAAGCCACCAATGCCGTAGGCGAGCAGCACAAGCGAGATCGTCTCGATGTCCAGCGCGGGGACCTTCTCGAGAAACGGGCGGACATAGGTGAAGCCGGCAAAATGTCCCGAGGCGACCAGCAGCACCACCAGCAGTGCCACCCTGATCATCGGCCGCTTCATCACCTCCAGCAGCGTGCGAAAACCTGCCGTACCTGCAGGCGGCAGCTTCGGAATGGTAGCCACCTGCACCAGCAGCGCCAGCGCACCGACCACGGCGGCGATCATGAACGCCGTCCGCCAGCCCCAGATGTCGCCGACATAGGCGCCGACCGGAGCCGCGCAGACCGTCGCCACCGAAACGCCGGTGAGAATGATCGACATGGCGCGCGGCATCAGCCGCATCGGAACGAGCCGCATCGCCATGGCTGCCGACATCGACCAGAAGCCGCCAAGACTGATCCCGAGCATGATGCGGGCAATCAGAAGAACGGGAAGCGAGGACGCAAACGCGGCCACCAGATTTGACAGCACAAGCAGCACCGTCAGTGCCCACATGACCAGCCTGCGGTCCAGCCGCTTGGTGACAATAGCCATGGTCGGCGCCGCAATCGCGCCAATGACGGCGGTGGCCGTTACCGCCTGCCCGGCGGCGCCTTCGGTGATGCCGAGATCCTGCGCAAGCGGCGTCAGCAGGNGGCGGTGGCCGTTACCGCCTGCCCGGCGGCGCCTTCGGTGATGCCGAGATCCTGCGCAAGCGGCGTCAGCAGGCTGGCAGGCAGAAATTCCGCGGTCACCAGGCCAAAGACTCCGAGCGCCAGGGAGACCACCGCCCCCCATGCGGGCTCGGATCGTTCGCCGGTTTCCGATGGGTCGAGAACGGCGTCCATGACGCCTGTCGCGGGTTCGGTCATGAGGGATCTCCGGTCTGTTGCAGCGCAGCATTTGGCTGCAATGCAAGCAACATAGGGAGTGACTAGCTGGAGTTTCCATGCTAGAAACACCATTATGTTTGACCGTTCGTCCAAAATTCCAATCACCGGCGATCCGCTGACAGACATATTGCGGGGATTGCGTCTCGAAGGCGTCGATTACGGCCGTTGCGAGATGAAGGAACCCTGGGGCATCCATTTTCCGGCTCAGGCGGCGGCACGGTTTCATTTCATCGGCCGCAAAGGCTGCTGGTTGCTGCAGCCGTCCGGTGAATGGGTCGAGCTCAAGGCGGGCGACGCGGTATTGTTGCCGCGCGGCTCAGCCCACACGCTGGCGAGCGAGCCGGGTATCGAGGCGGCGCCGATCCACGGCTATGAGGTCGAGGAAATCTGCAAGGGTGTCTATTGCATGTCGAATGACGGCATGCCCGGCTGCCGTCCGGGGACCTTGCTGTTTTTCGGCAGCATGTATTTCAATCTCGATGGCTTGCACCCCTTGCTCGGCATGATGCCGGACGTGATGCGCGCACATGAGTTGGAGGCCTATGAGCCAGGTATCCCGCATTTGCTGGAAGCGATGGCCCGCGAGGTGACGATGGAGCGCGTCGGCTCTGGCGGCATCCTGGCGCGGCTGGCCGATGTGCTCGCCGCGACCGTCATCCGCTCATGGGTCGAGCGCGGCTGCGGCGACTCTTCCGGTTGGATTGCGGCGGTCAGGGACCGCGAGATCGGCCGGGTGCTGGCCGCGATCCATCTGGAACCGAACCGCGACTGGACGGTGGAGGCTCTGGCGAAGATGATGGGTGCCTCGCGATCAGGTTTCGCCGAGCGCTTCGCAACCATTGTCGGCGAAACACCGGCAAAGTACGTCACGCAGGTGCGGATGCACCAGGCGAGGCAATGGCTGGTCCGCGACCGGCTCAAGATTTCCGTCGTCGCGGCGCGCCTCGGCTACGAATCCGACGCCTCCTTCAGCCGCGCCTTCAAACGGGTCATCGGATCGCCGCCCAGCCATTTCCGGGCCGAGGAACAGGCGGAGATCCGCCAGGCCGGCTAAACGTTGGCCGGCTTATTGCTCGGTGATGCAGGCCGAGCCGGCGCTGCTCTTGCAATATTTGCCGGAGGCCCCGCACCTGCCATCCGAGACTTCCACGACGGTGCCGCTCAACAACAGCTTGCAGTCGCTGGTGGACAGATTGACCGTGCCGTTGAGGTCCTTGATCTTCTTGGCGTCGACCTTCGCGCCGGCGACAACTTTCTTGGCCGCCTGCGCCTCGCCCAGATGCGCCGCCGACAATCCCATACCGGCGACGAGCAGGATCATCGCAAAACTGCGGAACAGATTTCCCATAGCCAACCCTCCGTTTTGGGCCTCCAAATTGGGCTTGCAAAGCCCGTTTGGGACCAAAGGATCAGCCTATTCGACAAATCGGAGCATCCGCATCCCCCGTACGGGGGATGACGGGAAGACTCGAGCATTTCGCAGCCAAGCGGAATCACTTGGCGTCGCACAAATGCGGCTAAAACACATGGATAGAGCGGGATGCACGGTTCACTTTGAACGCATCCCGCTCTAGCGCAGTAAAGACGCTTGTACTTAGCCGGCGTGACGCAGGCTTATTCCGCTGCCCTTGTCGAACAGCACCACCTTGTCCGGGTTCCAGGCAAAGCGTACCGGCTGCTCTATCTGGACGTCGGTCCTGGCCGGCACGGTGGCGCGCAGCATGGCGTCGCCGACCCGCAGCGTCAGGATCTTCTCGACGCCATGGTTCTCGACGTCATGGACCCGCGCCTCGACCGGCGCGCCGGTCTCGAGATAGACGTCCTCGGGACGAATACCGAAGACGAGCGGGCGACCGTCGGTCGCCGCGCCCGTCTTGGCACCCCCCGAAGTCTTGGCACCCCCTGCAAACGGCAATTCGAAATTGAGCGGCGCCATCACCGCACGTCCGTTGACGAGCTTGCCGTCGATGAGATTCATCGGCGGCGAGCCGACGAAGCTTGCCACGTAGGTGTCGCGCGGATTGTTATAGATCTCGTACGGCGTGCCGGTCTGGACGATGCGGCCATGGTTGAGCACGCCGACCTTGTCACCCATCGACATCGCCTCGATCTGATCATGCGTCACGAACAGGAAGGTGGCGCCAAGCTGCATCTGCAGGTTCTTCAATTCGGTGCGCAGCGCCTCGCGCAATTTGGCGTCGAGCGCCGACAACGGCTCGTCCATCAGGAATACCCGCGGCTTGCGCACGATGGCGCGACCGATCGAGACGCGCTGCATCTCGCCGCCTGAAAGCCTGTCGGTCTTGCGGTCGAGCAGATGCTCGATCCTCAGCGTCCTGGCCGCGCGGTCGACACGATCCTTGATCTCGGCATCGGGCAGCCGGCGGATCTTCGGCTTCAGCGGAAATTCGAGGTTCTGGCGCACCGTATAGCGCGGGTACAGCGAATATTGCTGCAGCACCAGCGCCACGTCACGCTCGGCCGCGCCCCAGTCGGCGACATCGACGCCGTCGATGAAGACCTGGCCTTCGCTCGGTTTTTCCAGGCCGGCAATCATGCGCAGCGTCGTCGTCTTGCCGGCGCCGGTCTCGCCAAGCAGAACGAAGAACTCGCCATCGGCGATGTCGAGATCGAGCCCGGTCAAAGCAGTATGGTTGCCGAACTTCTTCGAGATGTTCTTGAGCTGGATGTGGGCCATCAGAGTCTCACTCCCAGCGATTTGCCGCTCGCCGTGTCGAAGAAATGCGCCTGGCTGGGATCGATTCTGACGAAGACTCTTTCGCCGGGGCCGCCGATGAAGCCGCTCTTGGTGCGCGCACGCAGCATCTTGGAGCCGACCTTGAGGTCGACGATGTCGAAGGACCCGAGCGGCTCGACGATCTGCGTCTCCACCGGCAGGAACCCCTCGGCGGCTTCGCGGCGGACGAGGACGCCTTCCGGCCGGATGCCGAGCGCGAGTTGGCTGCCGGCATGGCCGTTGAGCTTCGACAGCAAGGCGCGCGGGAATTCGAAACCGGCGGCCGCATCGCCGACCGTGACCGAGGCCGATGAGGCTTTCTCGGTCACCGAAGTGTCGGCGACGTTCATCACCGGGCTGCCTACAAATTGCGCGACGAAAAGATTCGCCGGGTGCGAATAGACCTCGTCCGGCGAGCCGACCTGCTGCAGCACACCTTCATGCATGATGACGATGCGGTCGGCGAGGCTCATCGCCTCGATCTGGTCGTGGGTGACGTAGATGCTGGTCGAGCCCTGCTTGATGTGCAGCCGCTTGATCTCGGCCCGCATCTCCTCGCGCAGCTTGGCATCGAGCGCCCCGATCGGCTCGTCCATCAGCATCGCCTTCGGCCGCCGCACCAAGGCTCGGCCGATCGCCACGCGCTGCATGTCGCCGCCCGACAGCGCCGACGGTTTCTTGGCGAGGAGATCGCTGATCTGCAGCGTCTTGGCGACCGAGCGCACCTCGCTGTCGATCTCGGCCTTGCTCTTGCGCGTCGCCCTGAGCGGAAAGGCGATGTTCTCATAGACGCTCATATGCGGATAGAGCGAGAACGACTGGAAGACCATGGCGATATCGCGATCGGCGGCCTTGAGGTGCTGGACCGGCTTGCCGTCGATGAGGATGTCGCCGCCGTCGATCGTCTCCAGCCCGGCAATCGCCCTGAGCGTCGTCGTCTTCCCGCAGCCCGACTGGCCGAGCAGCACGATGAACTCGTTGTCGTTGATCTTCAGGTTGAGGTCCTTGATGACCTGGACGGCGCCGAAATATTTCTGGACGCCTCGAAGCTCGATCTGGGTCAATGCTGTGCCCCCGGATTTGCCCCTTGCCCGGTGCCGGCCTTCTCCTCCGGCGCGATCTTGGAGGTGATGTTGAAGCCGATCAGGCCGATCAGGATGATGGTCACGCCATAGCTGTGCAGCAGCATGTTCCACGGCTGGCAGAGCGCGATGATACCGAGCACCATCAGCACCTGGCTGCCCGGTTCGAGATATTTCTGGTTGATGTCGCGAAAGCTCATTTGCGGATCGCTCCAAACGACATGCCGCGCAACAGGTGGTTGCGGAGCAGGAAGGTGAAGATCGCGACCGGCAGCAGGAACAGGAAGGTTCCAGCAGCGATCACCGTCCAGTCCGGCAGGCCGGAGCCGATCTGGCTGGGGATGAAGGGCGGTGCTGTCTGGGCACGGCGGCTGGTCATGATCAGTGCGAAGGCATATTCGTTCCACGCCGTGATAAAGCAGAAGACGGCGGTGGCGGCGATGCCGGTGGCGGCTTCCGGCAGCACGATCTTGAAGAAGGCTTCCATGCGCGTGTAGCCGTCGACCAGGGCCGCCTCCTCATACTCCTTCGGGATCTCGTCCATGAAGCCTTTCATCAGCCAGACCGAGAAGGACAGGTTGAAAGCGGTGTAGAGGATGATCAGGCCGAGGTGGGAATCGTTGAGGCCGACCGCCCGGTACATCAGGAACATGGGGATGGCGACGACCACCGGCGGCAGCATGCGCGTCGACAGGATGAAGAAGAGCAGGTCCGCCTCTCCCTTCACCCTAAAGCGCGAGAAGCCGTAGGCGGTGAAGGTGCCCATGCCGACCGCCAGTACCGTCGAGGTTATGGCCACGATCAACGAGTTCATGAAGCGGCTCGGATAGCCGGACCACTGCACCTGGCCCTTGCCGTCACGCACGATCTTTTCGCCGCCGTCGAAGACGACGCGCTCCCACCAGGGAGCGGCTGCATACTCCTCCGGCGACGCTGGGTTGCGTAGCTGCGAGCGCTTGGTGAACAGCTTGACGAAAGGCGATATTTCCGGCTGGAAGACGACCGTCGGCGGGATGGTAGTGGCGAGATTGCGCGGCTTGAACGCCGTCGAGGCAATCCAGTAGATCGGCGCCAGGAAGATGATCGTCACCAACAGGACGGCGACGATTGCAACGCGATTGAAGCCGATTTCGGAGGAGGTGCGCACGGCAGCCATCTCAGCGCTCCTTCACCTTGTTGAGGTATTTGACATAGATATTGGTGATAGCCAGCACCATGATCAGCACGATGTAGGCGAGTGCGCAGGAGCGCCCGGTCTGCCATTCTTGGAATGCCATCTTATAGAGCCGGATCGAGATCAGTTCGGCCGTCGGCTGGCTGGTCAGGATGTAGGCGAGATCGAAGGTCTTGAATGCCTCCATGGTGCGGAAGATGACCGCGATCATCAGGATCGGCGCCACCAGCGGCAGCGTGATGCGGAAGAAGGTGTAGAACGGCCCGGCCCTGTCGATCGCGGCTGCCTCGTAGAGATGCTTGGGCACGGCCGACAGGCCGGCCAGCGACAACAGCATGACGAAGGGCGACCACATCCAGATGTCGGTCAGCGCGACCGCATAGAGCGCCATTTTCGGATCCGACAGCCATTCGAAGGTGCCGAGGCCGAGCGCATAATTGATGATGCCGAAGGACGGATCGTAGAGCAGCTTCCAGAACAGGCCGACGACGGCCATCGACAGCATCATCGGCAATAACAGGAGCGTCGTCAGCAGGCCCTTGAGCGGAATGTCGCGGTTGAGCAGCATGGCGACGCCGAAGCCGACGAGCAGCTGGCCGGCGACCGAGATGATGACGTATTTCGCGGTGATGGCGAAGTTGGACCAGACATAGGGATCGCCGAGCAGGTCGCGATAGTTTTGCAGCCCGACGAAATTCGCCGCCGCGCTGGTCGAGGCGCGGAAATCGGTGAACGAATAGCCCAGCGAATAGATCAGCGGGAAGATGTTGAAGACGATCAGAAACAGGATCGTCGGGATGATGAAGAGATTGCGGATCGAAATGTCGCTGAGACCGCGAGCGGCGGCCCGCGAGGACCTGTCCAGCGTGGTGATCATCGTGGTCGCCAAGACCCTGCTCCCGGTTCAAAAATCAGAAAAGAAACGGAGGAGGCACGAACGCCCCCTCCGTGAAACTTCATACTTATTGGCCGCGGCCGTATTTCTTGAAGGTCGCGTTCCAGTCGGCTGCCAGTGCGTCCAGCGTCTCCTTGGCGGTGCCTTCGCCGCCGATCATGTAGGGGTAAACGCGCTGGTTGAGCTGCTGCAGCAGTTCGGCATATTCCGGAACCGCCCAGAAGTCCTTGACCTTGAACATGGTCTCGTAGAACGCCTTGTTGTACGGCGTGGCGTTCTGGAATTCGGGCGACTTGAGCACGGCGGCACTGCAGGTGTAGCCGCCGAGCGCTGCCCATTTCTTCTGGGTCTCGTCCTTGATGAACCATTCAAGGAACTTCGTCGCCTCTTCCTGCTTCTGCGAGTAGGAAACGATGGAGATGCCCTGACCGCCGAGTGCGGCGAACTGGTCGCCGCCAGGTCCGGCAGGATTGGCGAAGAAGCCGGTGTTCTTGGCGTTCGGGTTCGACGCCTCGTTGATCAGCGAGGGGAAGAACGCGAAGTAGTTCATGCTCATCGCGGCCAGGTTTTCAGTGATCGCCTGGTTGTCCTCGACGAAGAACGACTTGGCCCAGCCCGGAGGCGTGAACTTGTAGAGTTCCTTGTAGGCGTCGAGCGCCGCGATCGCCTTGTCGGAGTTGATGAAGCCGTCGACCTTGTAGGTCTTATAATCACCCAGCTCGCCGCCAAAGGAGAACAGCGCGTTTTCGAAGCCCATCGCCATCGCGTCATAGGAATTGTCGGTGTAGATGGCGATGCCGTATCGCTTCTGATCCGGCCTGTAGAAGAATTCGGCGATGTCGCGTAGCGCCTTGAAATCCTTCGGCACGTCGAGATCGTAGCCATACTTGGCCTTGAAGGCTTCCTTTTCCTTGGGGTCTTCGAACCAGTCCTTGCGGTAGGACCAGCCGACGGCGTCGCCTTCGAGCGGAATGGCCCAGTACTTGCTGCTGCCGCCCGGATATTCGGCATAGTATTTCACCGTCGCCGGTGCCATCACTTCGCCGACCTTGTGCTTGTTGAAGAAGTCGGTCAGGTCGACATAGTGGCCACCGGTCGAGCCGGCGCCGAGCCATTGCGAGTCGCCGACGACCATATCATAGGCGTCGCCATGGGCGTTGAACTCGGTGAAGGCCTTGGTCTGGAAGTCGGGCCACGGTGTGGTTTCCACCGTGATCTTGACGCCGGTTTCCTTCTCGTACTCGTTGCCGAGTTCCTGCAAGTAATTGGCCGGATCCCATTCCGCCCAGAATATGGTGAGTTCCTTTTCCTGCGCGTAGACGGACGTTCCGCAGGCGAGCACTAAGCCGATACCAGCAAGCACGCTGGTCATTGTCTTGCGCATAATGATTTCCTCCCTTGTGCGCATTCTACCGTTCATGAGAACCGGCAGCGAGGCCGGCCCTGGTAGTCCTCCCGTGACGGCACCGTTCCGGTTTGTGAGCCTCCTCGCTCGACCGAAACGGATCTCAGCCTTCACCTTTATCCGCTTTATTTATTCTAATCTGGTATTACCAATTTCAGAGGCACGTCAAGCCCTTTCTTGGCCGATGGCGGGCAGGCTGGCAAGTCGGTTTCCGCAGTATCTCCCTGTTTTCCCTGAATTTTCCTACTATTTGATATACAAGGGCCTTGCCTGGACCGCTGCATCGCCAATAGTATGGGTATGCAGGGTGCAAATCTGGTCGAACCAGATTGGCGTCATCTAGCGGCCGTCGCCGGTGCGATCCCATCTCCTTCAATCATCGATTCCGTCACCGCCGCGCGTACCAGCGCGCTGGCTGCCCATTGCGCGACCGACATCATCCTGCGGCTATCCAATCCCCATATATCCTTCAATACGATCAGCATCTCAACGCCGAAGATCAGCGACAGCGCTTGCGCGAGCCGCTTGAATTCGCGCGGCGGCAACCGGCCCTTGAGCGGCGCGATCGCATCCTTCAAAAGCTCGACGCGATGGCCGCGCGTGAAGGTCGGCTCACCGCCCAGCGTGCCTGCCTGTCGCTGCGCCCACTGGTCGAGCGACAGTTTCAGCGCCGCCTTGAACGTCGCCTCGAAGGCCTCGATGCGCGGCATGGCGGTTTCGAACAGCTCGGCTATCCGGCACTCGGGATCGGTAGAGTTCGATCGCCAGGTGAGGATCGGCCCAAGCCCTTCATCGACGACCGCCTGCACCAGCGCCGCCTGGCTCGGAAAATACCGATAAGCGGTGGCGCGGGAGACTTCCGCTGCTTCCGCGACCTCGCTGACCGACGGCGTGGCGCCCGCCTGCATCAACCTTGTCGCCGTCTCCAGCATCAGCCGCCTGGTGCGGGCGCGGGGCCCGCGCTCGGCCCGCGGGTTCGCCCCTTGGCCGGCATCGTCGTTCACCGTCGCTTGTTGACGTGAGACATCCATGTCAATACGATACGCGCGTCTCAAAAAATTGCAATGGCCCTTCGCGCCGTCGAACGGCCGGGCAACGGGGCGGCAGCGCCGAGCACGCCCAAGACCGGGGAAACGCGATGAAGCGCATCTATGTGGTGGGCACCGCCGACACCAAGGGCGAGGAGCTCGCTTTTCTGGCCGATGCGGTCGCCGCAACCGGCGCATCGATTGCCCGTGTCGACATCGGAACACGCGAGGCGACCGTGCCGGTCGATGTTTCGGCAGACGAGGTCGCCAGCCATCATCCCGGTGGCCGCAATGCCGTGCTCGGCATCGACGACCGCGGCACATCGGTGGCGGCAATGGCCACCGCCTTCGCGCGGTTTGTCCAGTCGCGCAGCGATATTGCCGCGATTATCGGCATTGGCGGCGGTGGCGGCACCTCGATCATCACCGCAGGCATGCGAACGCTGCCGCTCGGCCTGCCCAAGATCATGGTTTCGACTTTGGCTTCCGGCGACACCGCGCCCTATGTCGACGTCTCCGACATCGTCATGATGCCGTCGGTGACCGACATGGCCGGCCTCAACCGGCTTTCCCGTGTCGTGCTGCACAATGCCGCCCAGGCGATATCAGGCATGGCGGCGAAGCCGGCCCCGCCGCCTGACGGCAGACCTTCGCTCGGCCTCACCATGTTCGGCGTCACCACGCCATGCGTGACGGCGATCGCCGATGAGCTTCGTTCGACCTATGACTGCATGGTCTTTCACGCCACCGGCACCGGCGGCCGCGCCATGGAGAAGCTTGCCGATAGCGGCCTGTTGTCCGGCGTCATCGACATCACCACGACGGAAGTCTGCGACTTTCTGTTGGGCGGCGTGCTGCCGGCGACCGACGATCGCTTTGGCGCCATCGCCCGCACCAGGCTGCCCTATGTCGGCTCGGTCGGCGCGCTCGACATGGTCAATTTCTGGGCGCCGCCGACAATTCCGGAACGCTATCGCAGGCGGCTGTTCTACGAGCACAATCCAAACGTCACGCTGATGCGCACCACCGCCGACGAAAGCCGCACGATCGGCGAATGGATCGGCACAAGGCTGAGCCTCTGCGAGGGTCCGGTTCGTTTCCTCATTCCGGAGAAAGGCGTGTCGGCGCTCGACATCGAAGGCGGCGCCTTCTTCGATCCTGAAGCCGATGCGGTGCTGTTCGAGGCGATCGAGCGCACGATCAAACCCGACAAGAAGCGCCGCGTGCTGCGCCTGCCGCTGCACATCAACGACCCGGAATTCGCCTGGGCTGCGACAACGGCCTTCCTCGACATCGCCAGACAGTGAGACACCAAGACATGCCCGCCATACCGCGCAAGAAAATCCTGGAAAAATTCCGCAAGATGATCGGCGACGGCGTGCCAATCGTCGGCGGCGGCGCCGGCACCGGCCTCTCGGCCAAGGCCGAAGAAGCCGGCGGCATCGACCTGATCATCATCTACAATTCCGGCCGCTACCGCATGGCCGGGCGCGGCTCGGCCGCCGGCCTGCTCGCTTATGGCAATGCCAACGAGATCGTCAAGGAAATGGCCTACGAAGTGCTGCCGGTGGTGAAGAAGACGCCGGTGCTGGCCGGCGTCAACGGCACCGATCCCTTCGTCATCATGCCGCTGCTGCTGGCCGAACTGAAGACGATGGGCTTTTCCGGTGTGCAGAACTTTCCGACAATCGGCTTGTTCGACGGCCAGATGCGGCAGAGTTTTGAGGAAACCGGCATGGGGTTCGGGCTCGAGGTCGACATGATCGCCGAGGCACACAAGCTTGACCTGTTGACCACGCCTTATGTCTTCAATCCAGACGAGGCGCGCGCCATGACAAAAGCCGGCGCCGACATCGTTGTCGCCCATATGGGGGTGACCACCGGCGGCTCGATCGGGGCAACCTCGGCCAAATCGCTGGACGACTGTGTGAGGGAAATCGACGCCATCGCCGAAGCGGCACGCTCAGTGCGCGAGGATATCATCCTGCTTTGCCACGGCGGACCGATCTCGATGCCGGACGACGCCAAATATATTCTTGAGCGTTGCAAGAGCCTGCATGGTTTCTACGGCGCCAGTTCGATGGAACGGCTGCCGGCGGAAGCCTCGATCGCGAGACAAACGGCGGATTTCAAGGCCGTCACGTTCGGCGCGGCACAAAAACAGCAAGAAAAACAAGGGATGAGACGATGACGGACAACAGCAAGGTGTTCGTATACCCGAAGGACGTCAGCGCCTTCGGCTTCGACTGGGGCAAGCTGTCGCTGACGATCGCTCCCGAAGTGAACGGCGCGACGCGCTTTTCCGGTGGTGTCGTCGACCTGCCGTCGGGCAAGGGCCATACGCGTCATAACCATCCGGGTGCCGAGGAGATCATCTTCGTCATCTCAGGCAATGGCGAGCAGATGGTCGAGGACGAGAAGGGCAACCCGGTCGTCGAGAAGGTCGGCCCCGGCTGCACCATCTATGTGCCGGAAAGCCGCTTCCACTCGACGCTCAACACCGGCGACGGGCCGATGCAGCTCTTCGTCGTCTATTCGCCGGCCGGGCCGGAACTGGCACTGCGGGATTTGCCGGATTTCACGCTGCTGCCGCCAGGCGGGAAGTGAGATAGAAGGCGCCTAAGCCCCGCCCCTGTTCCAGCCCCTGCCCCGGTCGCCGAACATGACATAGCCGGCATCGGTGACCGCCACCGTATCCTCGAGCTTGATGAAGCCGCGTGTCGGGTGGAGCATGGTCGTCTCGACCGAGAGCACCATGTTCTTCTCCAGCGGCTTTTCGGCAAAGGTGCCTTCATACGTTACCGGATGGTTGGTCATCAGGAACGGCGCTTCATGCGTGATCAGCCCCATGCCGTGCGCGAAGAAATCGGTATAGGGCGCAACCTTGGATTTCTTCAGCACGCCTTCGGCATGAGAAATCATGTCACCGCCCAGCGTGCCCGCCTCGACTTTGGAGAAGGCCGCCTGCTGCACCGCCTCGACCTCGGCCAGCAGATCCTCGAGTTCAGCGTCCGGCTCGCCCAGAATGCCCATGCGGCAGAGGTCGCCGATATAGCCGTGGTAGTTGCCGCCGGAATCGATCGACATCACCTCGCCCTTCTTCCACGCCTGCGGCGACGCGGCGCGGTTGTGGCTGGAGCCTAGCGTCAACAGGCAATATTCGAAATGCGCGCCGCGATTGGTCTCCTCGCGCCTGAGCTGCTCGATGATCTCGCTCTTGCTCGTGCCTTCGCGCGCCCAGCCAATGGTCGCCAGCATGGAATCGGTGATCAGTTCCGAGGCGATGCGCAGCTTCTCCAGCTCCGCCTCGGTTTTGATCGCCCGCATGCGCTCAAGCATATGCGTCGCGTCGATCAGCTTGGCGTCCGGCAGTGCGTTGCGGATCAGCATATAAGCGTCGGACGGCAAAAAGCCCGGTTCGATGCCGATGCGGGCATTGCCCTTGCCGATCTTCTGCAAATGCTCGACCGCGAGATTGGCAGCATCGAGCGTGCCCCAGCAGGCGGCATGCAGTGTCGGCGTCCAGAACGGGTGGTTCTGGTGCTCGCCGCCCTCCATGCGGTTGCCGATATAGGCGGCATGCTCCGGGCCGCCTTTCTCATAGACGACAACAGGCAAATAGCGGCTGTGGCCGATCGCATCCATGGCGGCGAAGAAGATGAACTTGTAGCCGCCAAGCAGATATTGCGTGTTGTGCTTGGATGTGGCGAGCAGCACGTCGATGCCGTCCTCCTCCATCAGCCCGTCCACCCTGGCCTGGTCGAACGGCACGCTGCCGACGGCATTCTTGCCCGGGGCAATGTTCATGTCTCTCTCCCTGAAATCCCTTAGCCAGCCGCTCGGCGGTGCCGGCTTTTCTGGCTCTGATCCTCGGCTATGCTTAAAACTGCATCATTTTGCCCGATCTGGTCCAGCCAGAATGGCGAACGAGCCCCAAAAGCTCCTTCACCTGCTGCACTCCCTCCAGTCTGGTCCTGCCAGAATCCGCGCATCGAACCGTTTCTGTACAACTGGTCCAGCGGACGGAAATTTCAAAGCCACGCGAGGATGCGCCAATTCCGTCTCTGGCGAAACCCCCGACAAGGCTCATAATCACGTTGTGGAACGCTTATGAGCGTCCGAGGGGTACGGCGGACCCGGCCGGGTCGCGGAGAGGACGGAGTTCGATCATGTCAGAGTTCACCATTTCCAGACGCACGATGCTGGCCGGTTCGGCATTGCTGCTGGCTTCCACGGCCATGCCGACGATCGGCTGGGCGCAAACGCCGAAAAAGGGCGGACGACTGGTCGTTGCCGCCGATTCCGAGCCGCGCAATCTCAATCCGGCGATCGTCGCCTCGAACGGTGTCTTCTTCATTTCTAGCAAGATCGTGGAAACCTTGGCCGAGGCATCCTTTGACGGCAAGGACGGGCTCGATCCACGCCTGGCGCTGAGCTGGGAAGGCGACGCCGACGGCCTGTCGGTGACATTTAAGCTACGCGAGGGCGTCAAATGGCATGACGGCAAGCCCTTTACCTCCGCCGACGTCGCCTTCTCGGCGCTGCAGGTCTGGAAACCGCTGCAGAATCTCGGCCGCACCGTGTTCAAGGATCTTGAGGCCGTCGACACGCCGGACGAGGCCACCGCCGTGTTCAAATTCGCCAAGCCGACACCGTTCCAGCTGATCCGCAATGCCTTGCCGGCTCTCACCAGCGTGGTGCCGAAGCACATCTATGAGACCGGAAAGATTGAGGACAACCCGGCCAACAACGCACCGGTCGGCACCGGCCCATTCAAATTCGCCGAATACAAGCCCGGCGAATATTACCGGCTGGAGAAGAACACCGATTATTGGGGCAAGGACCAGCCCTATCTCGACGAGATCATCTATCAGGTGCTGCCCGACCGCACCTCCGCCGCAAGCGCGCTCGAAGCGGAGGAAATCCAGCTCGCCGCCTTTTCCGCCGTGCCGTTGGCCGATCTCGACCGCATCTCCAAGGTGCCTGGCCTCAAGGTTATCACCAAAGGCTACGAAGCGCTGACCTACCAACTGATCGTCGAGATCAACCATCGCCGCAAGGAGCTGGCCGACCTGAAAGTGCGCCAGGCGATCGCTCACGCCATCGACAAGGATTTCGTCGTCAAGACGGTATTTCTCGGCTATGCCGCGACCGCCACCGGCCCGGTGCCGAAAAACGATCCGCAATTCTACACCGCCGACGTGCCGACCTATGACTTCGACGTTGCCAAGGCCAATGCCTTGCTTGACGAGGCCGGCTACAGCCGAGGCGATGACGGCAAGCGCTTTTCGCTGAAACTGCTGCCGGCGCCCTACTTCAACGAGACCAAGCAGTTCGGCGACTATCTGCGCCAGGCGCTCGCCGCCATCGGCATCGACGCCCAGCTGGTCAACAACGACTCGGCCGCGCACATCAAGGCGGTCTACACCGACCACGCCTTCGACCTTGCGGTCGGGCCGCCGGTGTTTCGCGGCGATCCGGCGATCTCGACCACCATCCTGGTGCAGAGCGGCATTCCCGACGGCGTGCCCTTCTCCAACCAGGGCGGCTACAAGAACGCTGAACTCGATGCCCTGATCGCCAAGGCATCGGAGACGCTCGACACCGCCGCCCGCACCGAACTCTACAAGGAGTTCCAGAGAAAAGTTGCCGCCGACCTGCCGCTCATCAACGTCGCCGAATGGAGTTTCATCAGCGTCGCCCGCGACACGGTCAAGAACATCGCCAACAACCCGCGCTGGGCGGTATCGAACTGGGCGGACACTTGGCTGGAGGCTTAGGCAGGTCGGCTCAAGGCTTGCACATCGCCTATGTGGGTGCTCAGCTTCGGCTATGAGAGTTCCTTCGCGCCCCCCTCTGTCCTGCCGGACATCTCCCCCACGAGGGGGGTGCCGAACGCAGCGCCGAAGACTTGGCTCTCCTGTCAGTGCTGCGCCATGACCCGCGCCCTCATCCTTCTTCGCCGCCGTCTCGTTGGCAGCATCTTCGTGCTGCTGATCGTCGTCGTCGGCACCTTCCTTTTGCTCGAAGCAGCGCCCGGCGACGCGGTCGATGCCTATATCGTCTCGACCGGCGGCGACGCCGGCATGATCGAGCTGTTGCGTCACCGCTGGGGTCTCGACCAATCGGAGCTGACGCGGCTGGCCAACTATCTCTGGGCGCTGCTGCATCTCGACCTTGGCCAGTCGGTCACCTTCTCGCGGCCGATCCGCGACGTCATCCTCGAGCGCCTGCCTACCACGCTGCTGTTGATGGGCAGCGCCACCGCGCTCTCCTTCGGCCTCGGCTCGGCGCTCGGCATCTATGCCGGCGCCAGACCCGGCAGCTTCCGTGATCGCTTCCTGTCCATCGGCTCGCTGGCGCTCTATGCCGTACCGGGATTCTGGCTCGGGCTGGTGCTGATCATCGTCTTCGCCGTCGACCTGCGCTGGTTTCCGATCGGCGGCATCGAGAGCATCGCCTCGGGCAAGACCGGCCTCGATCGCGCCGCCGACATCGCCCGCCATCTCGTCCTGCCGGTGTCCGCGCTCGGCTTCATCTATCTCGCGCTTTACCTGCGCATGATGCGCGCCGGCATGGCCGAAGTCTGGCGACAGGATTTTGTCCTCGCCGCCCGCGCCAGGGGACTTTCCCGCCAGCGCATCGTGCTCGCCCACGTCGCCCGCAACGCATTGTTGCCGCTGGTCACCATGCTTGGCCTGCAGTCCGCGCAAATGCTGGGCGGCAGCGTCGTCATCGAAAGCGTCTTTTCCGTGCCCGGCCTTGGCCGGCTGGCGCAGGAAGCGGTGGCCGCGCGCGACACGCCGTTGCTGCTCGGCATCATTCTCGTCAGCGCCGTTCTGGTCGTCATCGTCAACCTTCTCGTCGACATCGCTTACGCCTTCCTCGATCCGCGCGTCGGCGCCAGTGAGGCCGGTGCGTGAGCCCGCTTCGCCGCTTTCTTCGCACGCCGGAAGCGATCGCCGGCGCGGTCTTCCTGGCGGCACTGTTTGCCGTGGCGCTTGCCGCACCTTTGTTCTTTCCCGGCGATCCGCAGGCGATTGCCGGGCCGGCATTGCTGCCGCCATTCCAGGACTGGTCGCTGCCACTGGGCACCGACCGCCTAGGCCGCGACGTGCTTGCCGAGCTTTTCCATGGCGCCCGTACCTCCCTGGCGGTCGGGCTGGCAGCAGCAGCCGCCGCCCTTGCCGTCGGCGCCGTGATCGGCACGTTGGCCGGCTTTGCCGGCGGCCTCGTCGACGAAGTGCTGATGCGCATCACCGACGCTTTCCAGACCGTGCCGGCCTTCCTGCTAGCTTTGGCTTTCGTCAGCATCGTCGGGCCATCGCTCGGCGTCGTCGTCGTGGCGATAGCGCTTGGCGCCTGGACAGGACCGGCACGCGTGGCGCGGGCCGAAGTGCTGTCGATCCGCGAGCGCGATTTTGTTGCCGGCGCCCGCGTCATCGGCATGCATCCGCTGGAGATCGCCTTTCGCGAGGTGCTCCCCAATGCGCTGCCGCCGGTAATGGCTTTGTCGTCGGTGATCGTCGCCGCGGCGATTCTCACCGAAGCGGCATTGTCCTTTCTCGGCCTCGGCGATCCCAACCGGGTTACCTGGGGCGGCATGATCGCCGAAGGCCGCGCCGTGCTGCGCACCGCGCCCTTCCTGTCGATCATTCCGGGCGTAGCGCTCGTGCTCACCGTGCTCGGCGTCTATCTCGCCGGCGAAGGCGTCGTCGAGACCACGGCGATGAGGAGGAGCCTGTCGTGACGGCGCTTGCTTCGATCCGCAATCTGACGGTGACCTATCGCCGCGACGGCGCCGAGGTAGCGGCGCTGAAGAATGTCGGCTTCGACATCACCGCCGGCGAGCGCTTTGCCATCATCGGTGAAAGCGGTTCGGGCAAGAGCACGCTGGCGCTGGCCATTGCCGGCCTGCTACCGGCCACCGCCAGGATCGAAGGCCGCATCGATTGGCTCTTGCGCCCGCCACCAATGTTTGATGCCAAGGCACCCCCCTCTGTCCTGCCGGACATCTCCCCCTCTGAGGGGGAGATCGGCAGTTCCGCAGCCGGTTCCTTTCCGCCAGCTTCGGTGATTGGCGAAGGCAGAGATGAAAGTGCAATCTCCCCCCTTGAGGGGGAGATGTCCGGCAGGACAGAGGGGGGCGCGACGGGACGCCAACCTGCAAGCCTTCGCGACCATGCTCCAATCGGTGGCCGTGACATCGGCTTCATTTTCCAGGACCCATCCGCAAGTCTCGATCCGGTGATGCCAATAGGCAAGCAGATCGCGGAAGTCGCCTACACCCATCTCGGCCTCAGTTGGCGAGACGCCTATGCCAAGGCAAAAACCCTGCTCGAGCGCGTCCGCCTGCCCGATCCGGACGCTGCCCTCTGCGCCTTCCCGCACCAGCTCTCCGGCGGCCAGAAGCAGCGTGTGGCGATCGCCGCAGCGATTGCGGCCGGGCCGAAACTGCTGATCGCCGACGAGGCGACCAGCGCGCTGGATACGATCGTGCAGGCCGAGATCGTCGGGCTGATCCGGCGACTGGTGGCCGAGGACGGTATGACGCTGCTGTTCATCAGCCACGACATCGCGCTGGCCGCTGAGCTTGCAGAGCGCATCGCGGTGTTCCGGCATGGCGAGCTGCTCGAGCTCGGTTCGACAGCCCAAATCGTCAATGCGCCGCGTCACGCATACACTCGTGTGCTGCTTGACGCTCATCTCGGCCTCGACGCCGAGCCGCTGTTGCGAACATGACCGACCCGCTGCTCGCCGTTTCCGGCCTGACCAAACGATACAGTCGCAGCGGCAAGATCATCGCCGCGGTCGACGACGTTTCCTTCCACATCGAACCCGGCGAGACGCTGGCGCTGGCCGGACCTTCCGGCAGCGGCAAGTCGACGATAGCTCGTCTAGTGCTCCGGCTCATCGAAGCCGATACCGGCCGTATCGAATTTGAAGGCAGCGATTTCCTGTCGCTGAACGGCGCTGCCTTGCGCGGCCGGCGCGCCCGTCTTCAGATGGTGTTTCAGGATCCGCTCGCCGCCTTGAACCCGCGCGCCACGGTGGCGCGGGTGCTCGACGACCCCTTGCGCATTCATCACATTGCCTCCGGCCCCGAACGCCCGCGCCGTATTGCCGCTCTGCTGGAACGCGTCGGCCTCAGCTCCGGTCTTGCCGGCCGCGCCATTCACGAAATCTCCGGCGGTCAGCGCCAGCGCGTTGCAATCGCCCGCGCCATCGCCACGAAACCGTCGCTGGTCGTGCTCGACGAGGCCGTGTCGGCGCTCGACGTTTCCGTTCGCGCGCAGATCCTGCAGCTGCTGCTTGACCTTCAACGCGAGGAACGCATCGCCTATCTCTTCATTTCGCACGATCTCGGTGTCGTCCGTGCCATCGCCCACCGGGTCACTATTCTGGAAGCCGGGCGGATTGCCGAGAGCGGCGATGCGCGCAGCGTAATCGACGCGCCGCAATCCGTGATCGGCAAGGCGCTGGTGGCGGCAGCGCCAAGACTGTCAAGGATCGAACGGGACGTATCATGACCGACGCCGAAGCCCGAGCCGAAAAACTGTCGCGCGAACTCGATTCCGCCTTCCGCAACCGCGCCGATCTCTATCGTCTATTCCTCGACGAGCTAACCGCGGAGTTGGGCGCGGAAAAAGCCGAGGCGATCATGATCCGTATAATCGAACAACGCGGCAAGGAGGTTGCGGCGGCGGCCTTTGCCGATTTCGGCCCAAACGACGCACCGGCGATCGGCGAGGCGTTCCTCGCCGTCAGCCCGGATGGCGGTCGCATGTATCCGACCGACGTCGAACGCGGTCCGGACCGCATCGCCTTCAAGGTCAGGCGCTGTCCGCTGAAGGACGCCTGGGTCGAGACCGGCGTCGGCGACGAGAAGCTCGCCACGCTCTGCCGCATCGCCGGCGCCTTCGACCGCGGACTGTTCGAGGCCACCGGAGTGCGCTTCGACAACGTCACCTGGACGCCGGGCCACGGTTCCGGCTGCTGCCACATCGGTTTGACCAACCGGGATGCCGGCTAAAGCTGCATCCATGCAGCACATTTAGGTGCCGGCAGGACGTGGAACTCTGTTTTGGGGCGTGCTGCCAAACACCGAAGCTCGCGCGCCGGGACGGAAAAAAACCCGGCCCCGTAAGGCTACCGTAAGCGCCAAGCTGACCCCATCTGGCGCGGCTTGAGGTGATGAGCGAGACATACTGACACTGAAGCAAGGAGCNCGTAAGCGCCAAGCTGACCCCATCTGGCGCGGCTTGAGGTGATGAGCGAGACATACTGACACTGAAGCAAGGAGCCGAGGAGCTTGCAGTGTCAATTTCTATGTCTGCGCCTATGCCTGATGATAGAAGTTTCCATGTTCTTGAAGCGGTTGCCAACCGACTGGAGGCAAGCCCGCAGCGTCCGCGCCGGCGCTGGTCGGCGGAAGCGAAGTCGCGGCTGATCGAGGCGACACTGAAGCCGGGCGCGAATGTATCGGCCATTGCCAGACAAGCGGGGATGGCGCCGGCCCAGCTGTTCGGCTGGCGGAGCAAGGCGATCAAGAGCGGTGCGGTCACGCCACACAGGGATGCGGAGCGGCTCGGCTTTGTCGAGGTCACGCCGACAGCGTCTGCGTCGGTGGAGATCGAGCTGGGTGGCGTGGTCATTCGCGCCGGTGCCGATATCAATGAGGAGCAGCTGGTGCGGATTATCCGGGCGGTTCGCCAGGCATGATCCCGGCCGGCGTGAAGGTGTTGGTCGCCAGTCATCCCGTCGATTTTAGAAAAGGTCCCGACGGCCTTCTGGCACTGGTGCGCGATGCCGGTTCGGATCCGTTCAACGGCGCGCTTTATGTCTTTCGCGCGAAAAGAGCGGACAGGATCAAGATCGTCTGGTGGGACGGCAGCGGCGTGTGTCTTTATGCCAAGCGGCTGGATGAGGCGAAGTTCTGCTGGCCGCGGATCGGCCACCACCGGGTCCAGCTCAATCATGCTCAGCTCATGGCTCTGGTTGACGGAATGGACTGGAAACGGGTTCGAACGGAGACCGTCAGGCGGCCGCAATCGGTTGGGTAAAACCCTGCGGCATGATGAATCAGGGGCCTGAAAACGCGGGAAAATTGCCCGCGAATATGCTCTGATTTTGGCCATGTCGGCACCCGATCTCGCGCTCCCGGACGACGTTGACGCGCTCAAGGCGATGGTTGTTGCCATGGCCGAAAAAGCCGCCGGTCTGGAAGAGCGTAATGCCGATCTCGAAGCCCACAATACGCATCTCGAGTTGGTCAACAAGAGCGCCGAGGAGCGGATCGCACGACTGACGGCGGTGGTGAAGATGCTGGAGCGGTCGCGCTTCGGCAGCCGCTCCGAAAGGTTGCGGGCCGGTGCGCTGAGCGAGGAGCAGTACGCTCTGGTCTTCGACGAGATCGAAACCGGCGTGGCGGCCATCCAAGCGCAGATGGAGAAGTCTGCGGGCGGCTCGAAAGCGAAGCGCGCCCCGCGCCCTCGCAAAGGCTTTGCGGCCCATCTCGAACGGGTCGAGGTGGTTATCGAGCCCGAAACGCCTGCTGGCTGCGAAGCGCTGGAAAAGATCCTGATCGGCGAGGACGTCTCCGAACGGCTCGATGTCACCCCGGCGAAGTTCCGGGTGATCGTCACGCGTCGCCCCAAATATGCCTACAAGGGTTGGGACGGCGTCATCCAGGCAGCCGCGCCCGCCCGCATCATCGAAAGCGGCATTCCGACCGAAGCGCTGCTGGCGCAGATCGCAGTGTCGAAATACGCCGATGGCCTGCCGCTCTACCGCCAAGAAGCGATCTATGCCCGCGATCAGGTCGAGATCGACCGGTCACAGATGGCGCAGTGGATGGGCAAGCTCGGCTTCGAGCTCGAGCCGCTCGCCGATTACGCACTGGCTCGCATCAAGCAGGGGGAGCGGGTCTTCGCCGATGAGACCACGCTGCCAACGCTGGCGCCGGGATCTGGCAAGGCCAAGACGGCCTACCTCTGGACCTATGTCCGCGATGATCGGCCCTTTGGCGGCAGTGGACCGCCCATCGTCGCCTACCGCTTCGAGGACAGCCGCGCCGGCGAATGTGTCGCCCGTCATCTGGACGGCTATCGCGGCATCCTGCAAGTCGACGGATACGCCGCCTATAACCGGCTGGCCCGATCCGATCGGGGCAATGACGGCGTGATGCTGGCGGCGTGCTGGTCGCACGTGCGGCGCAAGTTCTACGAACTGCATGCCGCAGGCTCCTCCGTTATCGCCTCGCAGACGGTGGCGCAGATGGCCCCACTGTGGGCCGCCGAGGAGGCCGTACGCGGCCAGGACCCGGCAGTACGGATTACTGCGCGTCAGGAGAAATCCGCCGCCATCGTTGCCGCTCTCTTTGCGCTGTGGGAAAAGGAGCTGCCCAAGCTGTCGGGAAAATCGAAGCCCGCCGAGGCGATCCGCTATGCGCTCGGCCGGCGTGGCGCGCTCGAGCGCTTCCTCACCGACGGCCGCATCGAAATCGACTCCAACACCGTCGAGCGCGCCATCCGGCCGCAGACAATTACCCGAAAGAACAGCCTCTTCGCGGGCAGCGACGGCGGCGGACGGACATGGGCCACCATCGCAACCCTGCTGACCACCGCCAAGATGAATCAGGTCGATCCACACGCCTGGCTCACCCTGACCCTCGAGCGCATTGCCAATGGCTGGCGAAACAGCGATATCGACGCCCTCATGCCATGGAATTACCAGCGCTGAACGGCCTCAGCTGCCCGCTTACAGGCTACCGGGGTTTTTGATGCTCGCATGCAAGGAATTTGGTTGCGGGGGCTGGACCTTCCTTGGTGTCTCGCTGTGCCTGCTTCGTGCGAGGCCTGACGGGGATCGAACCAATCGGCCAGCAAAACGAAAACGGCCCGCACAAGGCGGGCCGTTTTCGTATTTTGGTTGCGGGGACAGGATTTGAACCTGTGACCTTCAGGTTATGAGCCTGACGAGCTACCGGGCTGCTCCACCCCGCGTCAACCCTAAAGGTAAGCCTTGGCTCACCGGATTCAAGCTTCCGCCAAATGAAAGGGCCGCTTGCGCGGCCCGATATCCCGTTGGCGGGCCTGTTCGTAAGGAGAAGATTAAACAACGTGCGCTTGGCAGACCTGGCAGCGACCTACTCTCCCGCGTCTTGAGACGAAGTACCATCAGCGCTGGAGCGTTTCACGGCCGAGTTCGGAATGGGATCGGGTGCAGCCGCTCCGCCATAACCACCAGGTCGGCAAAACGCACGTTGCTCGAGAAGCTGTTTTCTGTGCCATCCATCTCGGCGCAATCCAAGGATTGTCACCAGAAATGGGCATTAGGAATGAGAACGATCAAGCCGATCGAACTATTAGTACCGGTAAGCTTCAAGCGTTGCCGCTCTTCCACACCCGGCCTATCAACGTGGTCGTCTTCCACGGTTCTCAGGGAATACTCGTTTTAAGGTGGGTTTCCCGCTTAGATGCCTTCAGCGGTTATCCCGTCCGGATATAGCTACCCTGCTATGCGGCTGGCGCCACAACAGGTCCACCAGAGATCCGTCCATCCCGGTCCTCTCGTACTAGGGACAGATCCTTTCAATATTCCTACACCCACGGCAGATAGGGACCGAACTGTCTCACGACGTTCTGAACCCAACTCACGTACCGCTTTAAATGGCGAACAGCCATACCCTTGGGACCTGCTCCAGCCCCAGGATGCGATGAGTCGACATCGAGGTGCCAAACAACCCCGTCGATATGGACTCTTGGGGGTCATCAGCCTGTTATCCCCGGCGTACCTTTTATCCGTTGAGCGATGGCCCTTCCACGCGGGACCACCGGATCACTATGACCGACTTTCGTCTCTGCTCGACTTGTCAGTCTCGCAGTCAGGCAGGCTTATGCCATTGCACTCAGCGAACGATTTCCGACCGTTCTGAGCCCACCATCGCGCGCCTCCGTTACTCTTTAGGAGGCGACCGCCCCAGTCAAACTACCCACCATACATTGTCCCGGACCCGGATAACGGGCCGCGGTTAGACATCCATAGTGATAAGGGTGGTATTTCAAGGGTGGCTCCACCTGAGCTGGCGCCCAGGTTTCAAAGCCTACCACCTATCCTACACATGCCACTACGAATGCCAATGTAAAGCT